>NZ_CAXXSJ010000015.1:0-147665 GCF_963675095.2 uncultured Roseibium sp.
CATCAACTGGTGGAACGATCTCATTCCGGAGAACTTCCAGCAGAGCCTTGTCTATCTGCGCACCGCCGTCAGCGTGGATCCCAAGGGTTGGGCGAAGTTCGACTATGTGAAAATGCCGGAATACCGCTGGGGCGTGCTGCTTGCGCCGCAGGTCGAGGATCGCAGGATCCCGTGTGGGGAACATGCAGGTGAACCGGCGTGGCAGGAGGTTCCGGGCGAATACCGCGCGCTGATGCGCCGCCTGATCGTGATCCAGGGCGACACAGAGCCGGCTTCGGTCGAGCAGCAGCGTTTTCTCGGCCTGACTGCACCGTCGCTTTACGACATGCGCAACCTCTTCCAGGTTAACGTGGAAGAAGGCCGCCACCTGTGGGCCATGGTCTATCTGCTGCACAAGTATTTCGGTGCCGACGGTCGCGAGGAAGCGGACGATCTGCTCCGCCGTCAGTCGGGTTCGGAAGAAGCGCCGCGCATGCTGGGTGCCTTCAACGAGGAAACCCCGGACTGGCTGTCATTCTTCATGTTCACCTACTTCACCGACCGCGATGGCAAGATGCAGTTGGAAAGTCTGGCGCAGTCCGGCTTCGATCCGCTGTCGCGCACTTGCAGGTTCATGCTGACGGAAGAAGCCCATCACATGTTCGTCGGTGAAACCGGCGTCGGGCGCACGATCGAGCGCACCTGTCAGGTAATGACCGAGAACGGTATCGACGATCCCTATGATACCGACCGTATTCGCGCGTTCGGCGTCATCGACCTGCCGACGATCCAGAAGAAGCTGAACCTGCATTACACACTGTCCCTGGACCTGTTCGGCCAGGAAGTGTCCACCAATGCGGCCAATGCCTTCAACGCTGGCATCAAGGGCCGGTATATGGAAAACCGCCTTGACGATGACCACAAGCTGACCGGCGACACCTACAAGGTGCTCGACGTGGACGGCGACAAGATCATCACGCGCGATGTCCCGGCGCTGACGGCGATCAACATGCGTCTGCGTGACGATTACACGCGTGACGCATCTGGCGGTGTCGGCCGTTGGAACAAGATCATCGAAAAGGCCGGCGTCAAGTTCGAGATGAAGCTGCCGCATGAATCCTTCAATCGCAAGATCGGCGTCTTTGCCGACAAGCTGTTCGACCCGGATGGAAAGCTGGTCAGCGGTGCCGAATACGATGAGAGTGTGAAGAACTGGCTGCCGACCCATGCGGACGGCGACTTCATCCAGTCGCTGATGAAGCCGGAACGCGAACCCGGCAAATACGCAAGCTGGATCGCCCCGCCGAAAGTCGGGATCAACAACCAGCCCGGCGATTTCGAATATGTGAAGCTTCACATGGCGTGACGCCGGAAACAGGGGAGCGCGCCCATACCGCGCTCCCCGATTAGGTCGTAGAATTCAAAATGAGACCTAACAAAGCGCCGGAAAGAGCGCTGCGGGAGGACAGATGAGCCAACCTCAAAAACAGCACCTGATTGACCCGGAAATCTGCATTCGCTGCTATACCTGCGAAATGACGTGTCCGGTCCAGGCGATTGTGCACAACGACAGCAATGTCGTGGTCGATTTCGACAAATGCGATTTCTGCATGGACTGCATTCCGGTATGTCCGACCGGATCCATCGACGAGTGGCGCGTCGTTGAAACGCCTTATTCGGTCGACGATCAGTTTTCCTGGATGGAATTGCCGGAACAACAGGATTTCGGCCCATCGGGCGGGGGCGTAGATACGTCGATAGAGGCGCTGGACGAGGAAATGGCAGCGCTGCTTGCCGAAGCCCATTCAGGGGCCGGCGGCAAGTCGAAGGCACCTGCGTCGGCGTCGAAGCCGTCCGTCAATCTCTATACGATCGGCAAACCGGCCGAGGCGACGGTTCAAGGCAACTACAGGCTGACCGCCGAAGGCGCGGACAGCGACGTGCGCCATATCATTCTGGACTTCGACGGTCATCCGTTCCCGGTTCTCGAAGGCCAGAGCATCGGCATCATTCCGCTGGGAACCGATGACGCAGGCAAACCCTATCTGCCGCGTCTCTATTCGATTTCAAGCCCGCGCGACGGCGAACGGCCGAACTACAACAATCTGTCGCTGACGGTGAAGCGGGAGCCGAACGGTGTCTGCTCCAACTATGTCTGCGATCTGAAGGTCGGCGACAAGGTGAAGGTGACTGGACCTTTCGGGGCCACCTTCCTGATGCCGGACGATCCGGACGCGAAGCTTCTGATGATCTGTACGGGTACCGGATCCGCCCCTTTCAGGGCATTCACCATGCGCCGGCAGCGCAATGCGGCCGGCAAGTCTGCCGGCATGACCCTGGTCTTCGGGGCGCGGACGCCTCAATCCCTGCCGTATTTCGGCCCCCTGAAGAAGGTGCCGGAGACGATCCTGCGGAAACATCTTGTGTTCAGCCGTATCGAGGGCGAACCTAAGCACTACGTCCAGGACAAGCTGCGGGAAGAGGCGGCGGCTATTGGCGAGTTCCTGAAAGATCCTAATACCTACATCTACATCTGCGGGCTGCGCTCGATGGAGCAAGGCGTGGAAAGCGCCTTTGCGGACATCTCCAGGGGTATTGGACTGAACTGGGCGGATGTGCGAAACGGGATGCGGGACGAAGGCCGTTATCACGTAGAGACTTATTGATGGATGATATTACAAACCGCACCGCGCAATCGAAGGTTTTCACGCACGTCATCACGGTGCGGTGGGCAGACTGCGATCCGGCAAAGATCGCCTATACCGGTCGCCTACCGAATTTCGCGCTTGAGGCGATCGACGAGTGGTGGGGCGTGCACACCGGGTACGACTGGTTCCACGGCAATGTGGACCGCAATGTCGGCACGCCGTTCGTGCACCTGTCGATGGATTTCCGCAGCCCGGTGACCCCGCGCCATCCGCTCGTTTGCGAAGTGCGCCTCTTGAGGCTCGGTGAAAGCTCAATCCGGTTTTCGGTCCGCGGGCTCCAGGATGGGGTGCTCTGCTTCGAGGGCGAATTCGTCGAAGTCTTTGTCGAGGCCGATGTGCATCGAAAGATACCGGCACCGGATGACATGCGGACAAAGCTGGAGGCTCTGGTCGTCGATTAAGGCTGTACTCCGATATGAGGGGGAGAATTTGAAACGGACCCGGAAATATATTGCACACCCGAAATACGGCGACTAGGTTGCCTCCTAAAGAGCGCAATCGGACCCGGTGATGGACGAAATCACGAACTTTCGCGGTGAGGTGGTACCCGACGAGCGGCTGACGCCGCGCGAAGGTGACGTGGATGCTTTTGTCGCCGCGGTCGGTGAACGGGTGCGCAAGGCGCGGGAGCGGAAGGGCATTGCCAGGCGGGTTCTGTCGGAATTGTCCGGCGTTTCCCAGCGGTATCTGGCCCAGCTTGAAGGCGGCGGCGGAAACATTTCGATCGCGCTGCTGTACAAGGTCGCCAATGCGCTCGACCACCGGGTCGAATGGCTGGTGGGCGAGGAAGATCCCTGGAATTCCGAAGCGGCCCGTGTCGCGGACTTCTACCGTCAGGCCACGACCGAACAGCGGCAACGGGTCATGCAGATCCTCGACCCGGGCCGGCCGGCGCAGCTTCGCCGCCAGCGTATTTGCCTGATCGGGCTACGCGGTGCGGGAAAGTCCACGCTCGGGCGCCTGCTCGGCAAGGAAATGTCGGTCCCCTTCATCGAACTCAATCGCGACATCGAAGAGCAGAGCGGCATGCCGGTCAGCGAACTCATGGCGCTTTACGGCCAGGAAGGCTATCGCCGTCTGGAACGGCAGGCGATCGAACGAGTGGTCGCCACTTCGGATGCGGTGGTTCTTGCCGTTGCAGGCGGTATCGTGTCGGAGCCTGAGACCTACGGGTTCCTCTTGCGCAATTTCCATACGATCTGGCTCAAGGCGTCGCCGGAAGAGCATATGAACCGGGTGCGCGGACAGGGCGATGAGCGTCCGATGGCCGGCAATCCGAAGGCCATGGAAGAGCTGAAATCCATCCTCACGAGCCGGGAGGTGCTTTATGCGAAGGCGGAAAGCACCGTGAACACCAGCGGCAAGAGCGTCGAAGACAGCGTGCAGGATCTGATGTCCAAGATCCGGGACCTCGGGATCGTCTGAAGCCTTGTTTCCATACCGGGTTATTTTCATGGCTCTTTCGAGCATTGGGGTGGCATTGGCAGCCCCTCGGATTCAACTCAATACCAATGAACAAACAGTCCCTTGCACAGCCAGCTGCAATTGAAAGGTAAGCCTAGATGCCGGTAACGATCGAAAGGCGGGGAACCGCCGCTGTCGTTTTGATTGATAATCCTCCCGTCAACGGGATCTCCGCCGAGATCCGCAAAGGACTGCTCGATGCGGTCACCGGTCTCGCGGCAGACGGAGATGTCGAGCGGGTCATCGTCACCGGAGCCGGCAAGATCTTTTGCGCAGGCGCGGATACACGCGAGTTCGATTTGCCACCGGTCGAGCCGCATCTGCCGGATGTGATCAACGCGATCGAGGCGAGCAGCGTGCCCTGGATCGCAGCCATCAACGGTGCGGCGCTCGGGGGCGGCGCGGAAATCGCGCTTGCCTGCCGGTACCGGATCGCCGCGCCGAAAGCCACCATCGGTTTGCCGGAAGTAACGCTTGGTGTGGTTCCAGGTGCGACCGGAACCCAACGCCTGCCGCGGCTGGTCGGTATGGCGGCGGCGCTTGACATCATCCCGCAAGGCAAGGTGATGAAGGCCGCACCGGCGCTTGAGATCGGCTTTATAGACAGGATCGAGGACGATCCGGTTGCAGCAGCGCTCGAATTGAATGTTGATCTGTTCTCGGATGTTGTTCCGCTCGCTGAACGTCCCGGGCCGCAAGCCGATGAAGCGGCCGTGGAAAAGGCAAAGGCTCAGGCATCGAAGCGGATGAAAGGGCAGACAGCGCCTCTGGAAGCCATCGATTTGGTCGCAGCCGCCGCCGATACGCCTATTGCGGATGCTCTGGTGCGGGAACGGGAAGCCTTCCTGCGTCTGCGTGCGGGTGGTCAGGCGAAGGCGCTCAGGCATATCTTTTTCGCGGAACGGGGAGCAAAGGCACCCGAGCCGATCGCGTCTGCGGAAGCTGCCGATGTCCGGCAGGCGGTTGTCGTCGGTGGCGGCAATATGGGGGCGTCCATTGCCTATGCCCTCGACAGTGCCGGCATCAGCGCCACCATTGTTGAGACTGATGCGGAAGGAGCTGAACGGGCGGCTTCCAACGTGGCCCGGCTGGCCGATGGTGCTGCGAAACGCGGTCTTCTGACGGCGGAGCAGGCCGAGACGTGCAAGGCCCGCATTACGATCGTGACCGGCTATGACGATCTCCCGCCGGCGCAGTTGGCGATCGAGGCTGCGTTTGAGGACATGGACGTCAAGAAGGTGGTCTTCGCCAACTTGGAAAAGGCCTTGCCGGAAGACGCGGTGCTGGCGACCAACACCTCCTATCTGGATGTCAACGAGATCGCGGCAAGCGTGTCGAACCCGGCACGGGTGGTCGGGCTGCATTTCTTCAGCCCTGCCCACATCATGAAGCTTCTGGAAATTGTGCAAGGAACGGCAAGTTCCGATACGGCGCTCGCCACCGGCTTTGCCGTGGCCAAGCGGTTGCGGAAGATCCCGGTGCTTGCCGGTGTCTGCGATGGCTTCATCGGCAACCGCATCCTGGCGCGCTATCGGGAAGCCGCGGACACGGTGATGATGGACGGGTCGAACCCGTGGGATGTCGATGAGGCGATGGTGGAATTCGGCTATCCGATGGGCCCCTATGAGGCACAGGACCTGTCTGGGCTCGATATCGCCTATGCCAACCGCAAGCGTCAGGAAGCGACCCGCGATCCGAACCGGCGCTACATACCGATTGCGGACCGGATGGTTCATGAAGGCCGGCTCGGCCGCAAGACCAGCGTCGGCTGGTACCGGTATCCCGGCGGCGGCGGTAAGGTCGTCGATCCGCTGGTGGAGGATCTCGTCCGCGAGGAGGCGCATTTCGCCAAGGTGACAAGGCGGGATTATACCCATGAGGACATCCGCACCCGGCTTGTCTGCGCCATGATCAACGAGGCGGCCGACATCTTGGAGGAAGGGATCGCGCAGCGCGCCAGCGACATCGATCTGGTGACCGTGCACGGGTACGGCTTCCCGCGCTGGCGGGGCGGACTGATGTTTCACGCCGATCAGATCGGCTTGGACAAGGTCCTTGCGCATATCGATGCCTTCGCCGAGGAGGATCCGATCGCGTGGAAAGCGTCGCCGCTGCTACGCCGGCTGGCGGAAAGCGGCAAGACGTTCGCAGAGCTCTGAGGGAGAACCGCATCATGGACAGCATGCGGGCGGCCGTGCTCACCGGCCACGGCGGCAATGAAGTCGTATCGGTCACGACAAGACCGATGCCTCGCCGCCAACCAGGCGAAGTACTTGTCCGCATGCGGGCCTCGGGTCTCAACCGGGTCGACCTCTACATGCGCAACAGCGGCGCCGGGATCACTCACGAGCTGCCGATGGTCATGGGTCTGGATGGAGCCGGAACGGTTGAGGAGGCGGATCCGGGATCGCGTTTTGCGCCTGGTGATCCGGTCGTGGTCTATCCGGTGCGCACCTGCGGGCGCTGTGAGTTCTGCCTGCGTGGGGAAGAGGTTCTGTGCACGTCCGCGCGGTATCTCGGCGAGCATATCGATGGATCCCTGTCGGGCTTCGTCTGTGTGCCGGAGGAGAACCTGGTACGGAAACCGGAGCATCTCGACTGGGTCGAGGCTGCCTCCTTGTGCGTTGCCGGGTTAACGGCCTGGCGAATGATCCATACCAAAGGTCAGGTCAAGCCTGGCGAAACCGTTCTGGTTTTCGGGATTGGTGGCTCGGTGTCGCTGGCGGCTCTTCAATTGCGGGCGGACGGGGGCATCAGAACCATCGTTACGTCCCGGGATCAGGAAAAGCTCGACGCGGCCCTCAAGCTCGGTGCGTTCGCCGGTATTCGGACCGACAGCGAGCGTTTCGTGGATGAGGTCATGGACCTGACCGGCGGGCGTGGGATCGATCTGGTGATTGAGAACGTGGGCAAGGCGGTCTGGCCGCAGGCGATGCGTGCGCTTGTGCGCGGTGGCCGGATTGTCACTTGTGGCGCGACCAGTGGCGACGATCCGTCAGCTGATCTGAGGCGGTTGTTCATCCGCCAGCTTAAGGTTTTGGGTTCGACCTTGGGAACCGGATCGGAACTGGCCGAGCTAGTCGCGTTCGTGGACCGGCATCAGGTCAAGCCGCATATCGACAGTGTTTATCCGCTGACCCGCGTGCACGAGGCTTTCGACCGGATGGAGGCCGGGCGGCAGTTCGGAAAGATCGGGATCACGTTCGAATAGAAAATCCCGGCCGGATGGAGCCGGCCGGGAATTCCTGGAGAGAGATGATGCTGGTGACGACTATTCGGCCGCCACACCGGCTCGATCAATCTGTTTCGCCGTGCGCTTGAACGGATTGTCTTCCGGCACGTCGAAGTCAAGCTTCATTTCGCCTTTCGCATAGGCGTCCGCCATGTAGCGGAAAGCGTTCACCGTCATGCGCATCAGGTGCTCGCCGGCCTTGATCGGCGGATATTTTTCGATCGTTTCCGGTGTGCGGAATTTCGGCAGCGGTTCGACAACCGCGTCATAGTCGAGGCCGAAGAACAGCGGCATGGAATACCTTTCCCGGCCGATGTTGGTCACACGATGCTGGGTCGATTTGTACTGTCCGCCGGACCAGGTCTCGAAAATATCGCCGATGTTGACGATGAACGTGCTGGGCAGGGGCGGGGCCTCCATCCAGTAGTCGTCCGCGTTGAGCACCTGGAGACCCGGGCCGCCCTGTAGCAGGATCGTGAAACATTCGAAATCGGAATGCGCTCCGATTCCGACTGTGTCCTTTGACGTCGGCATGTCGTTTTCGACGTATTTCAAAAGCCGGAGCTGGGAGGTCGGATTGTTGATGTACTTGATAAGTGTCCCGGATTCGACGCCGAGCTCGAATTCCAGGGCGCTCAGCATCTTCAGGCCCAACCCGAAGATGACATCGTAATAGCTGGAGATCGTTTCCTTCCAGCCGGGCAGATCCGGCCAAATATTGGGTCCGGTCATGCGCCAGCCGGCCAGATAATCGGGATGATCTGCCGGAGCCTCGAAGGACATGTCCCAGGCTTCGTTGAAGTTGATCTTTTTAGGAAAATCCGACCCGTTTTCCTCGAACGGCACATAACCGCGATGGTGGGTGGTGAAGCCCGACCAGTACTTCATCTTGTAACTACGGGTCTGGTCGTGGAATTCGCGCGATGCAGCCAGCGCAGCGTCGATCAGGCTTTGATCGACCCCGTGGTTCTTGATATAGAAAAACCCGGATGTGCGGGCGGCGTCGCCCAGGGCTTTGGCCACAGCAGCCATGTCTTCCTGGGAGCCGGTATGCAGGCCGGACAGGTCTATGACCGGCAGTTCCACATTTTCAGCGCTGAGTGCGATTTGATCGTCCGTCCCATCGACCGGCGTCGCCGTATCGGTGGCGGCAGTATCCAGAAGATCTCGCATGTTCGTCCCTCGGTAGTGACTTGTGCACGGGTCGGCCCGCGCGAACCCGGACATGCTTTCCGGGTGGTTTTTGATGGAAACGGCACGTTCCGTTTTCCGGAGTCCGGGGTTGCAATTCGGCAGGCCGGATAATGGTGCCTGAGGCGAACTCCATTGAAATACCTAGCATCTGCACTAAAATAGGGCGTGATTAAAATATATACTCTATGCTGTTATTGAGGGCAGGGAAAAGTTGCTTGCCAAAGCGTAAATAGCCCGAAAATACATCATTCTAGCAAGAAATTGAAATTGGCATGCTCGATGCATGCTTCCTTTACTCAGCCGCCTGTGCCGGAGGGTGCAGAGGCGGAAAAGCAGGGATCTGCCTTGCAATTACGGGTTCAGGAGAAACTTCCCATGACACAGAAGAAGATCAACGGCCGTTTCGACAGCATGACACGGCGCGACATCCTGCGCGCAGGCGCAGGCGCTGCCGCACTCACGGCCGGAACATCCGTTTTGGGCATGCCGGCGATTGCGCAGGAGCGGTCCATCAAGATCGGGTCTTACGGCGGCTACTTCGAAGACAGCTTCAAGAAGCACATCTATCCGGTCTTTACCGAAGCGACCGGTATCAAGGTGGAATCGGTCACACAGCCGAATTCCAGCGACTGGCTGGTGACCATGCAGCAGGCGGCTGCTTCCGGCTCGGCACCGGCCGATCTGTCGCTCTACGGCAAGGACACCATGATCAAGGCGATGCGCATCGGCGGGCTCCTGAAGCCTCTCGATGCGGCCAAGATCCCCAACGCCACCAACATGAAGGCCGACTTCCTCTACGAAGGGTCCGATGGCCTCCTGGGCGTGGGCGCCATGGCCTGGTTCACCGCCATGGTGATCAACCCGAACGAGATCAAGCCGGCTCCGACCAGCTGGAAGGAATTCTGGGAAAACCCGGCGCTCGAAGCATCTCTTGGTCTTTCCAAACAGTATGACGCGCGGTTCCTGGATATAGCCGCTACCACCTATTTCGACGGGGCCGAAACCCTGATGACCGAAGAGGGCATCACCGCGGTGATCGACAAGATCGCCGAGATCAAGCCGAACGTCGCTCTTTGGTGGACGGCGGAAAGCCAGATGGAACAGGCCATGAAGAACGAGGACGTCATCGGGGGTATGTATTACCTCGACGTCGCCGGGCTGATGGCGGCTGACGGTTTCCCGATTGCGCCGATCTTCCCGAAGGAAGGCAATCCGATCGGCTACGGCTCCTGGTGCCTGAGCCCGCTGTCGGACAAGTCCGATGAAGCGGCCGAGTTCATCAGCTTCTCCTGCGATCCGGCGACCCAGGCCCTGATGTCGCGCAAGATCGGGACTGCCCCGCTCGTGGACAAGAGCCTCACCGACTTGTCGGATGAAGAATATGCGGGTGTGTCGGGCGAACCCTACATCACGCCGGCCTATGAGGCCTATCTCGATAAGGAGAGCTTCATCAAAGAGAAGTGGGACGCAATGTTGGCAGGCGCATAAGGGCGCTTTCCAACCAGAATATCGGCGGGAGTGTGTCGTTCCTCCCGCCGACCGTCCCTGAATTCCTCTCACAAACCGAAAGGAACGGCATGCCCGGTCTCGTTCTTGCTGGTATCAAGAAAACCTACGGCCAAGTTACAGCGGTCGACAACATCGACCTCACCTTTCCGAAAGGAAAGCTGACGGCGCTTCTCGGCCCATCCGGTTGTGGCAAGACGACCCTCCTTCGCATGATTGCCGGTCTGGAGGACCCGAGCCGGGGAACGATTTCACTCGACGGAAACGACATTACCGAAAAGCCTGCCAACCGGCGCAAGTTCGGCATGGTGTTTCAGTCCTTCGCCCTGTTCCCGCATATGTCTGTCGCCGAAAACGTTGCCTACAGCCTGACGATTGCGGGCGTGGACAAGGCCACCCGGCGTGCGCGAGCCGAAGAATTACTCGATCTGGTCAAGATGGCCGGTTTCGAGGACCGCCGGATCGGTCAGCTTTCCGGCGGCCAGCGTCAGCGCGTCGCCATCGCCCGGGCGCTCGCCCAGAAGCCGGATGTGTTTCTGCTCGACGAACCCATGTCGGCGCTGGACGCACAGCTGCGCGAAGCCATGCAGGTGGAACTGAGGCTCTTGCAGCAGAAGCTCGATATCACAACGATCGTGGTCACCCACGACCAGCGTGAGGCCATGACCATGGCCGACCAGATCGTGGTCATGAGCAATGGCCGCTACGAGCAGATCGGCAGCCCATCCGAGATTTATCACCGGCCGGCCAGTGCCTTTGTCGCTTCCTTTATCGGCAAGGCGAACTTCCTCAAAGGCAAAGCGAAAGATGGCGGAGTGGACGTCAGCGGGTTCCTTTTCCGGCCCGAACCGGCGGCATCCTTCCTGAATGGATCGGCGGTCCAGATCGCCTGCCGGCCGGAAAACGTGTCACTGTCTTCGGCCGATGAGATCGGCCCGAACCGGCTGGCGGGGACGGTAACGTTCCTGCGGGATATCGGACCAACGCGCGAGGTTTATGTGGAAACGCCGGTCGGCACGGTCATCTGCGAGATGCCGGCTTCGACCGAGACTGTCTTTTCCCAAGGGGAGACGGTTTCAGCCGAGTTCCCGCCGCATGCGCTACGCCTGTTTCCCGATACGGATGATGTTGCCGGTGCACAGAGCCGATCAGATACCGGAGAGGGCGGCGGTTCCATCGCATCGAACAAACAGGATGTCGCGGCATGAGCTATCCGGCCGCCGCCTCGGACATTCAGGTCGGCCGCGCGGACGGCAAGAGCGCCTCAGCGTTCATTAAAGGGCTGGGGCTTTCGAACATCGTCATGGGCGTGATTACGGCGGTCATCCTGTTCGTGTTCGTGGCGCCGTTCCTGCTCGTCCTTGTGGTGAGCTTCGGCGAGAAGATCGAAGGCGCGAGCTGGGTCTGGGGCTTCGATTTCAGCAACTACATTCGCGTCTTCGTCGGGGTGGACTGGCCCAACAGCGTCACGCTGCTTTACACGCTCAAACTCTATTACACGCTGGCCTATGCGGTGCTGGGATCGCTGATTGCCGTCGGCTTTGCTTTTCCCTTCACCTATTTCATGACCCAGGGGTCGCGGCGCAGTCAGGCCATGTGGCTTGTGTTCGTGCTCGCCAGCCTGTCCATGTCGGAAGTCTTTGTCGTCATGGGTTGGGACATTCTCTTGTCCAACCGCTCCGGTCTTCCGGCCTTGCTCAAGGCTGTCGGTGTTACCGACTGGCTGAAGGAAACCGGGTGGCTGACGGTGCTACGTGACTGGGACCTGGCGAGCCCGAGGAACGTGAAGTTCAAGACTTCGCAGCTCGCCACGGTCCTGACCATGGCCTATCTGGTCTGGCCCTATGCGGTCATCCTGCTGTTTGCGCCGCTGTCGCGGATCGACCGATCGATGATCGAGGCGGCGCGTACCATGGGTGCAGGGTCTGTGACGGTGCTGCGCACGATTGTCTTCCCGGCAGTGCGCCTGCCGGTTTTCGGGTCTTTGCTGCTGCTCTTCGTCTATCTGCTCGGCACCTATGTGACCGTAACCTATTTCGCGGAACCCGCACATCAGACCCTGCCGGTGTCGATCTATGAGTCCATCCGCGGCGCGACCCTGAATGCGCCCTTCGGGGCGGCCCAGGCGGTCATCCTGCTGATAACAGCCGGCATATTCATCGGCTTCAGCCTGCTGCTGGCACGATTGGCGGAGCGCAAGGCATGATCAAGGCGGCTTTCAAACAGGGGTTCATGGTTCTGTGCGCGATCTATGTCGCCCTACCGATCATGGTTGTCTGCCTGTCGGCACTCAATGGCGGACGGTCCATGCTGTTTCCGCCGGAGGATCCGACCCTCGGCCGGTTCGTGGATTTTTTCGTCAACGAGCCGGTGTGGCTGAATTCGCTGGAAAACTCCGTCGTGATCGCGCTATCGGCCGCGACGCTTGCCATCCTGATCACATGGCCGATCGCTTATGACCAGTGGAAGAAGGACACAACCTTTTCCAAGGTTCTGGCAAGCCTGGCGGGGCTGCCGTTCGCGCTACCACCGATCGTCTTCGGCGTAGGACTGAGCTTCCTGTGGACGTTCATCGGTGGACTGGGGAACATGCTCACCGGCATCCTGAGCCATACCGCGCTTCTGGCGGCCTTGCCGCTGGTGACGATTTCCATCGGCCTCCAGTCCATCGACCGGGCGCATCTCGACGCAGCGGCCACGATGGGGGCGAGCGAGGGGACGATCCTGAGGACGATCATCCTGCCGCAGACAATGTCCTATACGCTGTCGGGCTTCTTCTTTGTGGTGGTGCTCAGCTTCCACGAGTTCATCGTGATGTTTTTCGTCTCCGCGTCGTCCTATGCGACCGTGACGCTGCAGATCTTCAATTCGCTTCGCAACGGGTTCACGCCGACCATGGCGGTCGGTGCGATCACCTTCCTGATCGTTTCGATCATTGTCTTCAGCCTGACCGCGCGTTTCGGCGATTTGCCCCGCCTCATGGGCGCGGACCAGGCACGGAAGGACTAGTTAGAGAGGGTACTTTACATGGCTACGCAACCGCTTCTCGTCGGCAATCCCGTGCTTCTGGTGATCGACATCCAGAAGAGCGCCTTTCTTGAAAACTACAACGGCGGCATTCCGAAAATGACCGCCTACACCCAGGCGATGCGTCAGGCACGCAAGGTAATCGATGCGGCCCGGGCAAACGACGTTCCCGTGATTTTCTTCCAGGAGGCGCACCGACCGAACATGATCGATTTCGGTCGGGAACTGGACGGGACCGAGGACGTGCATTGTGTCGAGGGCCGGGAAGGCACCGAGATTGCGGACGACATCGTCGGCCTGCGCCCAGACGATTACGTGATCAAGAAGCGCCGCTATTCCTGCTTCATCGGGACCGATCTCGATATCCTGCTGCGCGGCCTTCGGGCGGATACGCTGGTCATGGTCGGCGGGCTGACCAATGTCTGTGTGCACTATACCTTCGCCGACGGCCATCAGAAGGATTTCTATTGCCGCGTGGTGAAGGACTGTGTCGGTGGCTCGAGTGACGACGCCCATGACGCCGCGCTTAATGCCATGGAATATCTGCAAACCGGGGCGGTGCGCATGAGTGACGAGGTGATGTCCGCTTTTTCAAGCCACAAGGCGGCGGCGGCTTGAGCGCGCTGGCCGAACCCCTGACCGGGGATATCACGGACCGGGACGTGGTCGGTCTCTGGAAGCGCGCCTATATCAAGGCGCCTGCAGAAAATCCGTCTCACGAGGACCACGAAACCCGGGTCTACTGGTTCCAGGCGCCGGAGCTTTATGCCGATCTGCGGGTACCTGCGGAATTCGCTTCCGGGTTCGGGGGCGCTGCGCTCAAGGACCTGGACTGCGATACGTTGTTCCGGCTTGGAAAATGCGAAGGCTTTGCCGGCCTCTCCACCGTGGAAGACAGTGTCTGTACGTGGCGGCGCTTCATCAATCTGCAGGGGCCAGAAGAGGGCAAGGATATCGGCCGCCTGAGCCACGCGCCGGACGGAATGTACGAACACGGGGTCGAGGCGGATTTCGTCGAACTCTGGCAGAACGATCCCTCAAGATCATCGGGAATGCGGGCGGAAATCTATTCGGACGGGGAAGGGCGGATCGCCATTCTCGTCCATTCGGCCACGCATTTCCTGTTCGCCTGCGACCGGCCCGACCGGACCCGTCGTCTGACGACGTTCCAGGTGGAACTGGCCGACGCCCTGATCTGTCCGAACCCGGAGCCGGAGCTGCTGAACAGCCTGTTCGAAGCCGAATACAGTTTTGGCCATCTGCACAGCGGGGCGGCGGTTATCGACCTGTCGACCCTGCCGACCCGGGTCGGGGACTGCCTTTTCGAAGACGTGCCAGCCAACGGTGATCCGTTTCAGACGAAGCACCGGGCTTTCGACGGTCTGCCTTATCAACGGCAGTGGCACAAGGTGGCGCGGGATCGTCTGCCGGAGCTACTCTGAAGGCTGAGTGTCAGACGCCCCAGATCCGCAAGTAGTGCTCGACGATCTCATCGAGCCGCTTCTTGCCGAAGCTCGGATCATGGCCGCCATGGACGATAGAGACATCCAGTGCTTGCAGCTTCTTCATGGTGGCGACATACGCTTCGACGCTCATGCCGGGTCCGTCATAAATGAGCGGTCCGTCATAGATCGCATCTCCGGCAAAGAGGACGCCGGTCTTTTCCTCAAACAGCGCGATGCTGCCGGGTGAGTGGCCGGGCACATGCAAAACCGCGAACTGACGGTCCCCAAGATCGACCGTATCGCCTTCCTCCAGAAGCCCGGTCGCCGGCGCGCCCGTCAGGGAATAGGTTTTCGGGTCGTAGCCCGCATAGGGCAGGGCATCGATCAGGAGTTCATCCAGGGGCGGATAGCCGGCTTCCTCGAACAGGGCGAGCAGCTTGGGATTGATCTCGTCGCGGATGATCGTGTTCATGCCCGACGGGGCCGCCATTTCGTCCGCCTCGATCGGGTGGACCAGACGGATGTCGAATTCGTGCACGCCGCCGATATGGTCGATGTGGGTATGCGTGGAGACGCAGACGATTTCGGAAAAAGTCTTATCCGAGAGCGGTTCCAGATAGGGGCGGATCGGGACGATCCCCATGCCGGTGTCGATCATCATGTCCCGGTCACTGCCGCGCACGAAGAACAGGTTGGCCTGTTCCAACACATGGACATGAGGCTCCAGCAGCATGTCTGTGGTGTCGTCGACCTTGGTGACCGAAAACCAATTTTCCGCGATTGGGTAGCTCTGGAGATCCATTCTGTTCCGCTTTCTGTTTATCTGACGCCCTGAAACGCACCGGCTTTGACAGGATAGTCGCAAGGTGTGTGCCAGATGGGGGAGCTCTTATCGGAACCCCGAAAAAGATCCTGTTTTCAGAGGTATGCGGCGTACGACACGTGCCGGCTAAGTCAAATCATATTGTCGATTGGAGCATCCAGTGACACGCGTTGCCGCCTTTTTGATCAGATTTCGGCTTTCCCGCGGAAGACAACGCAGGGACCGCCGCTATCAGAGCCATCAGCAACATCCCTTGTAGAATTCCGCCACGTGCGGCTCGATTGATGAGAACGCTTTCCGAGCGTTATCGGTGGTGGGCAGGGCCGCGCGATATTGGGCGCGCAATTCCGTTTCGACCGCTTCGAGATCCAGACCGATGAGCTTTCCGGTCTTCAGAGTCGTTCGTCCGCTCGAGACCAGTTCAACGATGTGATCCTGGGTCGCGCGGGCAAACAGATAGTGGCGGGGGTCGACCGGCATCAGACCGTCACGGTCGAGGGCATCCAGATCGAGGAACATCAGATCCGCCGGCTGTCCGACCTCGATCGTTCCACCCGGTGTCAGCCCCATGGCCGCGCGGCCGGTGGAGCAGGCGGCTTTCAGCGCGTCGCCAGGGGTAAGATCATCGGCAAAGCCCCAACCGGCATTGAGCAGGCGGAACAGGCGCAGTTCACGCAAGGCGTCGTCGTCCTCGTCGAAGGCGCAGCCATCGAGGCCCATGGCAAAGGCAACGCCGGCCTTCTTCATTTCCGCAACCGGAGCGATGCCCGAGGCCAGATGCAAGTTGGAGGACGGATTGACGGAAATACGCGCGCCATATTCGGCGATCAGTTCCAGTTCCTCCGGCCGTGCCCAGACGCAATGGGCCAGTGTGAGCCGGGGAGACAATAGGCCGATATCGGCGAGATGACGGACGATCCCCTGCGGATAGGCCTGATCCGCCCAGTTGCGTTGGGGAAGCGTCTCAAGCAGGTGCATATGGACGCGCCGGTCATTCCGCTCCGAAGCCTCGGCAATCGCGCTCAGGAAAGCGTCGGTACACCACTGAACGCCATTGGGGCCGTATTGGACATCGACACCGGGCATGTCGCCGACGGTTTCTGCGACCGCATCCACCAGGGCAATTTGCTCCGCCGGCGACTTCGGGGTTCCAAGCCAGGTTTGACGGACGAGGGACTGGATGTCCTGAGGAAGGCCGCTCAATAGCGGTTCGTGGTCGCCGTAGATCAGCGGGTTGCGGTCGCGGATGGCGATGGCCAGACCGATCGCCAGACCCGCATCGGAAGCCGCTCGTGCGATTTCCTTTGCTTCTTCGGTCAGGGGCGTCAGGCCCATCGGGCGGGTCAGGTGCGCCATGGCGCCGACACAGCCGCCGCGGACCGAACGGCCGAAGGCGGCCGCCGTTGCCAGATAGGGATCGACGGACGGCATGGCCGCCAGGCTCGGCAGCCACGTTTCCAGCGGCTTCAAACCGCAGCCGAACGAGGTCGTCGACAGGGGGCGGGCGTGGTTGTGGGCATCCGCCAAGGCCGGCATGGCAAGCAATCGTGGTCCCGAGGAAGGCTCCTTCAGGGGGCGGATGGCCGTAATGAGACCGTGCTGAACGGTGATTTCTGCTGGACCGCCCGGTTCATACGCCGAACCGAGCAAGGCATCGGCAACCTGAAAGACGCGAGTACCGGTCATTTTCTGAGTTTCCTTTTCATGTCTTTCTTCCCGATGACTGTGACTGGACAAGTAACGCTCAAGCCTTAGGCAGGACGATCGTTTTGAAATGATCCGCGATCGCGCCTGAGGTTGTCCACCAGACACGCTCGTCCGAAAGCGACTGGATTGTCGTGAGGGCCCGGCGCAGATGCTTCAATCGATAGGGCTGGCCGAACAGATAGGGGTGCAGGGCAATTCCCATGACCAGGGGCTGATCGGCGGATTGCGCCAGCATTTCCTCGAAATTGTCGATGATCATGTCGGCGAAGGTGGCGGCATCCATCTTGCGGCCGACGATCATCGGGATGTCGTTGAGTTCCTGCGGGTAGGGGACACTCAGGATCGGGCCGGACCGGGTTTTGAACCAGACCGGTTGGTCGTCATGGCACCAGTCGAGCAGATAGCTGTAGCCCGCTTCCTTCAGGAGGTCCGGTGTAACCAGGCTTTGGGATATCCACGGGCCGAGCCAGCCCTCGGGGCGGCGTCGTTCCGCCTGTTCGATCCGGACCGTGGCGTCCTCGATCAGGGTCCGTTCTTCTTCTTCAGGCAGAATGCCCTGGCGCTCGGAATTGGTGCGGCCATGGCCCACGATTTCGTCGCCACGGGCCTGGAACCGTTCGACCAGACCGGGACAATCGTCATAGAGGTTGGAATTCACCAGCACGCTCAGCGGCAGGCCGAGCGTATCGAACAGATCGGCCATCCGAAATGCCCCGACACGGTTGCCGTAGTCGCGCCAGGCATAATTGAGGACGTCCGGCTGTGGCCCGCCTGGTGCCAATTCCGCGCCCAGGCCCTCGCCGAACCAGAAGGTCTCCAGGTTCAGGCCGATATAGACTGCCAGACGTCGGCCGTCAGGCCAGGAGAAATCCGGTCTGTCTGTGATCGGGACGTATGGATATCGACTGTGCATTATCGGCCTCTGAGATGTGCACGCGTATGGTGGCTTTAAAGGCAAGCGCTGTGGTTCAGTGCCTTGCGTGCTTCCTGGGTCAGGTAAAGCAACAACCATGCCGGTTGGGAAAGTCCGTGGATGACCCGGGGGAGCCGGGGCCGTTATGGGACGGGGATAGCGGACAGGCATCATAGCCGGTGCGGGTATTGTCGATGCAACCCGCCACGCCTATAAGCAACTTACCTGTCATTCGCGGGCTCACAACGGCCCGTTTCTGCAAACGGAAATCGACTTGCCGATTGAACCGGTCAATATAGCCATCGTCCTGCCCCGCGGAATGCATTTCGGCCCCGATCGGGCGACGGCCATAGATCTATGCGTTCGTGATTTCGTTGCCCATTCACGTTATCGAAGCACGACAACGGTCATCGGCGAGGCACTGGCCGATCCCTTTGCCGACATCTCCTTTCAGGGCGTTTCCAGAGACCCTGGGGATAGCCAGAAACGCTTTGTCCGCAAACTTGCCGACCGTGCGAAAGACTGTCGACCGAACCTGGTTGTCGTGCATCAGCACCTGTCTTCGGCCATGACAATCCGAAAGGATTTTCCCGATATCCCGGTCCTGCTGCACAAGCATAATACGCCGAAGATCGGGAGCGGCTTTATCAAGAAACAGCTGGACCGGCGGCGCTACAATGCGTTCGATCACCTGATTTTCGTCAGTGATTTCAGCCGTGAAAACTTCCTGGGCAGCCTGCCAGGCCTGGGGGGCAAGTCTTCGACCGTCCACAATGGTCTTGATCTGACATCCTGGACACCCGCCAAGAAACGGGACGATACGGTTCTGTTCGCGGGGCGTGCCGTGCCGGATAAAGGCGTGCTTGAAGCTGCGCAGGCGGTGGCAACAGTTCTCGCGGAGCAGGGGGGCTGGCGGACCCGTTTCATTTTAAGCACGCTTGCTACCGACGAGGCCTATATCGACCGGATCAAGTCTTTGCTCGCGCCCCTTGGAGACCGTGCGGAGGTCTGTTTCGATCAGCCGCATTCGGCTGTTCAAGAAGCGTTCGAAACCGCGGCAATCACGCTCGTTCCTTCGCTGTTCGAAGAGCCGTTTGGACGTACAGCGATTGAAGCGATGGCCGGCGGATCAGCGCTCCTTACGTCCGGAAGGGGCGGTTTGCGCGAAACCACGACCGATGCCGCCTTGTGGATTGATCCGACCAATGAGCGCGATTTCGCGGGGGCGCTTTCTCTGCTCATGAAGGATGAAAGCCTGAGGGGGAGACTGGCCCAGGCGGGGGCGCAACGGGTGCGGGAGTCCTTTTCGATACAAGTTCTTTCGGCCCGGCTGGATTCCCTTTATGAAGACGTTCTTTCGCGTCACCGGACCACAGGACTATGAGTAAGCAAAAGATTGGCGTCATGATCTGCACGGCGCAGAGACCCCGCATGGTCTCTGAGTGCGTCCAGTCGATTCTGAGGCAGACGGTAAGCGAAGATCAGAGTGTCGAGATCTGCGTGATTGAGAATGACAGCCAGCAGTTAAGCCGCGAAGCGATTGAAACCCTTAACGTCGATGGCGGGTTTCCGGTGCTTTATTACCAGGAACCGGTGCGCGGTATTCCCAAGGCTCGGAACAAGACGCTGGAAGTCGCCGTGCAGCGCGGTTACGACTGGATCGCCCTGATCGACGATGACGAAGTCGCAGATCCTCACTGGCTTGGGGAACTGTTGCGTGTGGCTCAGGTCCATTCGGCTGATGTGGTCTCCGGGCCGGTTCGCCGCCGCTACGAGGCGCCGCCGCCAAAATGGTGGAAGCATCTGAAACCCGCCGCCGAGACCGAAGGCGCGGTGCTGGGCGAAGCGCCGACCAACAACACGCTTTTGAGCAGGAAGCTGTTCGCCAAGGATGGACTTAATCTGCGCTTCCACGAAGCCCTGACCTTCGGCTTCGAGGATATCGATTTCTTCCAACGGGCCCATGATCTCGGATGCCGGATCGTGTGGGCGCCGATGGCCGGCGTCGAGGAAGAAATTCCGGCGAGCCGCATGGAGCCGGAACGGTTGATCCAGAGGGTCATGACGTCGGCCGCTGCCCATTCCTATACGAGCAAGTTGCGTCGGGGTACCGGCCATGCATTCATGAAATTCGGCGGCAAGGCCATCCGGCGTATTATCGGCGGGGCCTTTATCTGCCTGTTTACCGGCGCGCTCAGGATCGCCGGAGCCAAGGCGTTCGATGGCGCCTACTACAAGGGGCGGGTACGTCTGGCGCGCGGGCTTGGGAACCTGCGCGGATTGTTCCATGTCCTGCCCAGCTATTATGACACTGTCGACGGGAACTGATGGAAGCCATGCAGCAGTCTTTGAGAGTCGTGCACGTCCACTTGGGAATCAAGGGTGGCGCAGAGCGTTTTTTCGTGAGCCTTGTCAACGCTTTGGCTGAACGTGGTGTTGAGCAGAAGGCGCTCGTCTTTCCCGATCGGGTATGGAAGAAGGACATCGACAAGGTCTGCGAGGTGACCGAGATCAAGTTTAGCCGATCTCATATCGCGCGCTTCTTCATCAATCGCCGGATTGCGAAAATGAACCGGGCTTTCCGGCCACACGCGATGATGTCCTGGATGCCGCAGGCAACCCGCTGGATCCCGAACGACCCGAATATACTGACCGCGGCCCGGCTTGGCGATTATCCGGAACGGCTGGATTACTTCGCCAACTGCGATGTGCTGGTTTGCAACACGCCGGACATTGCCAGGGCGGCTGGCGACATCGGCTGGGACAGATCCAAAACCCGGGTCATTTCGAATTTCACGGATACCAGGCCGGTGACGCCGATTTCCAGGGGGAGCCTGGACACGCCCGACGATGCCTGCGTGGTCCTCGGCCTTGGGCGCTTCGTTGGCCGGAAAGGGTTCGACACGCTTTTAAAAGGCGTCGCCCGGAGTGAAGGAACTTACCTGTGGCTGATCGGAGAGGGCGAGGAGGAAGACAATCTTCGCCGTTTGGCCGCTGACCTCGGGATCACGGATCGCGTGCGCTTCATCGGCTGGACGATGGACCCTGGGCCCTACCTTTCCGCCTGCGACGTGATGGTCATTCCCTCCCGCCACGAACCGCTCGGCAATGTGGTTCTGGAAGCCTGGGCCGTCGGAAAACCGATCATCTCCACGGCCAGCGAAGGACCGAGCTGGTTGATAGACGACAATGTCAACGGATTGATCGTGCCCATCGACGACCATGAGGGTGTGGGAAATGCGATCGATCGCCTGAAGGCCGATGCCGGCCTGGTCGCCAGGCTTGTCGAAAACGCAACCGAAAAGCTGCAGACGGGCTATTCCCGCGACGCCATCTGCGACGCCTATATCGATCTTTTCTCCGGAAAGCGTGCCGGTTAGAGCCGGCTCCGCGTCACCGGGCGAACAGGTAACTGATGCTCAGGGTTTTCTTGAGCGAAAATCCCTGGCTTTCCAGATACTCGACGAGATCCTGAACCTTGTCCGCGCCGACAACATGCGCGTGCATTTCCACGATGATCTTGTCGATGGCGGACAGATCGCATGAGGGAAGAAGATCGACTTCGGCCCCTTCGATATCCATGACGATCACGTTCGGCTTGAATTCGGCGAACACATCCGAAATTGCGTCGCACGGAACCGGTGTCTTTTCGCCCAGGCCACGGTCGTACAGACTGGATGAATAGATGTTCTCGGCGAAATAGAAGTCCACTGTACCAGGCGAGGTGGTCAGCGCCTTCGATCGGAGGTTTGGCGTCATGCCGTTCAGGGCGAAGTTCTTTTCGATGATCGGACGCATGCCCGGGTTCGGCTCATAAGAGAGAACGTTCTCCGCGCCGCAGATCCTGGCACAGGTCAGGCTGACCAGCCCCACTCCGGCACCGACCTCGAGCACCCGGTCTCCCGGGACGACGATTTCTTTCAGAAGCCGGCGTTCGGGCGCCTCGTAGGTTTCCCGATAAAGCGCCTTGCGGATGGTTTTGGTCACGTCACCGAGATCCGTGCTGATCTTCAGACCTTCGATGGTGATGACATCCGGCTTTAGCCGCCGTCTGACTTGTGCACGGAAAAACCGGCCGATTTTTTCGAACATCGGTATCTGCTATTCTCTTATTTTGCGCGTATCGGCGCTGGAGCGCATAAGGCCACAGGCCTCCAGGTCTCCAACGCCGTTGAACCTTCGAGACCCTTCATAGTAAGCGCCGCGCGTCATCACCTCATCTTTTTGATCATTGTACAGTTTATAATGATGGCTGTGCGATGCATGCTGTTCTCTTTGAACGGCATCTTCTGTTTTCTGCGAAAAGTCACTGAGATATTTGAAGTGCAGCAACGCGCCCCAGTCGTCCGCGAGTGTGAGCTTTTGCTGAATGCGATGGGCGCCGCCGGCGAAACGGAGCCCTTTCCGCCATTTGATGAGCGCAACCTTGCTCATCATCGGCGGGAATTTGGGCAGGCTGCTTTGAACGATCCTCAGAAGCTTGCGTTGAAAAGAGGCAAGAACGGAACCGGGTTTGCTCTTTGTCCTGAGATGGAAAAAGTACTTCAGGATCAGTTTGTCCAGAATGCCGGGGCGACGTTTCCTGCCTTCATAAAACAGCCGCTCACGGGCCCCGCCGAAAAGCGCGTAGGGAGGCGTGTTGTACTCGCTTCTCATGCGCGGGTGCATTGGAATGAGCCGGTATCCATCCGGATCGAAGTACGGCGAGGCGTCCAGCATGGAATCGCCGGGCTTAAACTGAATTTGATCCAGCGCACCTTTCGGATACATGTCGATCATGGTCGTGAAGACACCGTCGCACCCTTTCCGGTCCCAATGCCGTGTCAGGGCATGGAGGTCGAGTTTCGGCCAGCCGGGATAAACGAACAGCTCGTCGACATCCAGAAAAAGGGTCCAGTGACCGTCCAGAAAAAGGTCGCAGATCACATGACGCCAATGGGATTTGTTCTCCTTGTACGGCTTGGCCGTGAAAATCCGCGTAACGTCGTTTTCATTATCCAGATAATTGCTGGTTTCATCCGTCGATGCGTTATCGACTATAATGAAATGGTCGACACCGATTGCTCGGTGGAACCTCAGGAAATCGGGCAGTCTGATCGCTTCATTGTAGCAAAGGACCACAGCGACGATTGCGTCCGACGGCAAGGACAGGTGAGGAGGCTCTGATCCATCAAAGCTGGCCTTGAAGGTTTCTTTCAGGTCTTCTTGCATCAGAAAGACGTGCTTTTCCCTGTTTGAATCCCTGACTGGATCCCATTTGTATTTTCCGTACCCGCTTTAGAGCATCGTGCGATAACTTTGAAGCATTTGATGTCAGAAAGCAGTTCATTCGCCCATGCGCGTCGTGAAGCGCGATGCGGTGCATCGTGCAAGCGGCGCAACGCAGCCGATGGGCGGCCCGCTTTCCGGGCTTGACCCTGAACCCGGATATGCTTCAAACGGGATAGAGCATCGATCGGCAGTGTCATTTCAAATTGACCCGTCATTGCCTTGGAGCATAAGGATCTCAACGGTCGTGACCGCAAATACCCGGAGGCCGGATACCGGCAATCCGTCTTCCGATCCGGAATCGCTTTTTAAAAACCGGAACTTCCTGCTTTTTCTTCTGAGCCGGACCGGATCTGTCACAGGAACGCAGATCCTTGCCGTGGCGATCGGCTGGCATGTCTATCAGAAAACGGGAGAGGTCCTTTATCTCGGCCTGATCGGACTGTTCATGTTTCTGCCGGTCCTGTGCCTGTTCCTGGTCGCCGGCTTTGCTGCGGACCGGTTTGATCGGCGCCTGATCGTCGGGATTTGCAATTGCGTGAACTTCGTAGCCATGACCGCAATTGGCTTCTATCTGATGACCGGTTCAGACGATATCTGGCCGATTTTTGCGCTTTTGGCTCTCAACGGGTCCGCGCAAGCCTTCATATTCCCCGCCCTTCAGGCCGCGCTTCCGAACATCGTGCCGCGTGAGGTCTTCGCCAAAGCCGTGGCAACAAATTCTTCCGTGATGACGATCGGGCAACTGGGCGGGCCGGCGATCGGCGGGTTTCTCATCGCACTGATCGATGCGAAGGTCTATTTCGTCGCCGCGGTGCTGTTTCTCATCGCCGCGGCTGCCATGTTTCTTGTGCGGGCGGATCTCAGGATCGCGGGGAAAGAGCCTTTCGGTCTCACCATGCTCCTCGGCGGTTTCCGGCACATCTGGCAGACGAAGGTGGTCCTCGGAGCCATTTCCATAGACTTGGCCGCGGTCCTTTTTGGCGGGGTCATGGGTCTTCTTCCGGTATTTGCGGTGGATATTCTGAAGGTCGGCCCCGAAGCCTTGGGGGTGATGCGGGCCATGCCGGCCATCGGCGCACTGGTCGTGGGCGTAACACTGGCGAGGTGGGGACTGATATGGCGGATCGGCCCGAGTTTTTTCATCTCGTTGGCCATCTTCGGCCTGTCTATCCTCGTCCTCAGCCTGTCGACCAACTACTGGCTGTCCGTTTCGGCGTTGGCGGTCTATGGCGCTTCCGACATGGTCAGCGTTTATGTCCGGCAGACCCTTGTCCAGATCGAAACACCAAATGATTTGCGCGGTCGCGTCAGTGCGGTCAACTCGGTCTCCATCAATGCGTCCAACCAGATGGGCGATTTCCGGGCCGGGACCATGTCCGCACTGATGGGAACGCCGGCGGCCGTTGCGCTCGGCGCTTGCGTGACGCTTGGTGTCACGCTGCTCTGGTACAAGCTGTTTCCTCAACTGCGTGAGCTGACGAAATTCTGAAGGCATTAGCGGTCAAATCGGACCGGAACCGTGAAGCTCAGTTTGCTGCCTCTAATGTCATCGGGAACCTTCGGCATGGGGGAGGCGCGGTGCACCATCTCAAGGGCTGCCTGATCCAGAAGCGAATGTCCTGATGAACGTGCGAGCCGGACGCCGCTGACCGCACCGCTTCGGGCCACTGTAAAGCTGACGGTCGCCGTTCCTTGCAGGCGATCGCGCCGGGCCTGGGACGGATACCGTTTGGCGCGGCGCAGTTTGACGAGAACCTTGCCGTTATAGTTCGAGCGCGCCTTTGTGCCGCCGTCTTTGGACTTGCCGTCCTTGCGTCCGTTTGCGTTGGATCTGCCGGCCGCGCTGGTGACTTGCTCACCGCCCCGGCGGGAGTTTTTATCCGCGCCCGATATTTTCTTTTTTTGCGGCTGCTGCTTGGCGATTTTTTTCTCTTTAGGCACTTCCGGCTTAATCGGTGGAGCGGGAGCAGGTGTCGTTGCCTCGAGCGTTTCGACCGGCTTTGCTTCCAGGGGCTTTGCCTCGACCGGCTTGGCATCAACGGCTTTGATGACCTCGGGTGCGACCGGCTGCTCAGCCGGTATTGGGGTAACGGTATCGGTCTCCGGCATTTCCGCTTGAACGGCAGAGGGTGCAGCGGCTTCGACAGCGGTCTCGGTCGGAGTAGCCGTCGTTTCTCTTTGAGGTTCGACGGGCTTCAACTCCTCGACCGGATCGTTCTGCGGCTCTATTCGAGGCGTTTCCGGAGGGACTGTTTCAGCCGTCACCTGCCGGGTGTCGGTTACTCCCTGGGTTACGGGCTGGAT
Organism: uncultured Roseibium sp.; assembly: GCF_963675095.2. Classification (GTDB taxonomy): domain Bacteria; phylum Pseudomonadota; class Alphaproteobacteria; order Rhizobiales; family Stappiaceae; genus Roseibium. The sequence continues at coordinate 25,574 of NZ_CAXXSJ010000015.1, forward strand.
TGCGGCGGATGCGATCTCGACCGCCTTCTCTATATCCTGTGTGGTCTGAGGTGCCGGTTCCGGTTGGACGGCGGAAACGTCGGTCGCATTTTCGACCGGTTGAATTTCTTCCGTTGGGGGTTCGACCGCTTCCAGAGCGCCATCGGTACCGGCTATCAGATCTTCCAGGGATCCGATCACTGAGACCGCGCCGCCCTCGGAAGCTGCGATCTCCACCTCATCGGCATCAGGTGTGAAATAGGCCGAGATTGCCGCGTGGGTTGCCACCGACAGGATAACTCCTGCCACCACAAGACGTGAGAATTTCACTGGGCGCTCTTTCTGGTAATCAGAACCACGTTCGTACCGCCTGCCTTGGACAGGGCTGAAAGGACTTCCTCAAGCTTGTCGGCTGGCAGGTCTCCATCCGCAGCCACCTTCAGCGGACCGTCCGCAGTGTCGTCGGTCTTGGTGGCTTCCAGCCAGGCCTCGATAGACGTTTCTGCGTCCTGAGCATGGGTATGGCCGTCGCGATCGATGATCAGGGCACCTGTGGAGCGGATGCTTTCGTCTTCGGTAATATCAACCGGCGGTTCCAGACGCCGCGCATCGTCGCGGGCGATCGAGCCGGCAAACAGGAAAAAGATCAGCATCAGGAAGACCACATTGATCAGCGGAATGGTGTTTTCCGGCGGTGTTCTGCGGACTGGAAACTTCAGATGCATGGGGTTTCCTATTTTCCCGTCACAATCACGGTGTTGAGGCCTTCCCGGCGCGCAGCGGACATGACATCGACGACGTCCTGCACTTTTGCCTCCGGACCGGACCAGATGGCCAGCAATGCCTTCTCGCCTGCGGCAAGAGCTGCAAACAGCTGAGGCAGGTTTTCCCGTTCGGCGGACTGGCCGTTGAGGTCCATCCTGTTGCTGTCATGAATCCGGAAGTAGGCCGGTTTGATCTCGGCCCCGCCGCCTTCGCCGCCATTCGCGACCGGCATCGCCTGATAACGCGTGAAGCTGGACGTCAGCATGAAAAACAGCAGCAGCAGGAAGATGACATCGATCAACGACGTCAGGCCGACCGGCTTTCTCCTTGTGGGTTTGCTAAGTCGCATACCTCGGCTCCGCATGCTGGGCATCCAGGGTAACGACACTGGCGGTTCCGCGGTCGGCTGCGGCACCGGTAAAGAAGGCGGTGACCATGGCTTCCATCTCCGCCTGTTCTGCCTCGATCCTGCCGTCGAACCAGCCGACGATCGCCGAAATGGGAATGGCGATGGTCAGTCCGACAGCGGTCGTCAGCAAAGCGACCCAGATGCCGCCTGCAAGCACCGATGGATCGACGGCGGCACCTGCGCCCTGCATGGCCTGAAAGGCTTCGATCATACCGAGAACGGTTCCAAGCAATCCGATCAGAGGCGCGGTCTGCGCGATCATGTCCAGAGGTCTGAGCCAGGCGCGGAGCATGTTGATACGCGCATTGCAGACACGCTCGATATCTTCCTTCAGGTGCGTGGTATCGGTGCTGGCGTGGAGCCCGCGGCGCATGAGTTTCTGCAAGATGTCGCTCATGACGCTCTTGCTTGCGGAGACCCGTTTCAAGGCTTCCGACCGTGCTCCGTCCAGCCACAGGTCGAGTGCCTTGCGCGAAGGACCATGGCGGCCGACGCGCAAAAGCTGGAACTGCAGCAGTTTGGCAATGACCAGGGCAAATGCCACGACTGACAGAATCAGGAGCAGTGCCACAACCGGGCCGCCAGAACGCAACAGATCTACCAGTGGCAGCACAAAGGCGGGCAGATAGTCTTGAGAAGAGGAAAACATCGCAAATTCCATTAGATGGACCGGAGTTTGAAGGTAGTAGGTGAACTCAGGTCGAGGTTGCGACATACCATTGATTTTTCCCCTGCAACCTGACCTTCCGATCCTCTTGGGGAATTGAATGGAAGAATGAGGTGCGTAGGTGTGGCAGTTGCAGGTATTGGGAATATCATGCCGGGCCCTGACAGGCGGGGCGCATTCAACCTGAATTGTTTGGCTAATATACTTGAGTATTGGCTTCAGGTATTGTTGCTCAAGCGGTTGGATTTGGCAAGAAGGAAATGCATCTCGAATGTGTCAGGCGCAAGCGTGTGCGGATGCCGCTAAGGGACCGTGACCGGTTCGTCGGACGATTCGGCGACGAGGTCGCGCAGCAGCTTTTCGAAACATTGCAGCACTTCGCCTGGGTCTCCGGCCTTTCGATATGTGATACCGACGGCGGTAAGTGCGTCAGGCAGGTTTACATCCAGCTTTTTCAGACCATCCGGCAGGGTCTTCAACTGTTGTTCGCCGTAACACAGAAGTGCAATGGAATGGCTGTTGACGATCACCTTCTCCGCATTGGTGAAGGAATGGATCTCGCAGGTCTGGGCGGGGGGCACGGCCCCAACGCTTCGAAACAAGGTCTCGAAGTATTTTCGTATAGGTGTGCCGTGCTGTGCCACGATCCAGCTTTCGTCGCGCAGGTCGGCAATCGACAGGTTCTTTCGGTGGCAGGGATGGTCGCTCCTTGCCACCAGGGTAAACTTTTCCTCATAGAGGTAGGTTTCCTGGAGATCCGGATAGGGCGCGGGATTTCGAAGGACGCCGACCATGCAATCAAGCTCGCCACGCCGCAGAGCTTCCGCAAGCATGGCATAGCTCCCGGGAACGGCGATGAGGCGGAGATCCGGGTTGGTCTTCGTCAGCTCGCCGAAGGCCTTGGCAATGAGGTCCTGTCCGGAAAAAGGCAGCATTCCCACAGCGAGCCGCCCGATCAAACCCGGGCGTGGCCGATCCACCAGACTTTTAATGGCAGTTAATTCCCGCTCCAGTGAATCGTGAAGTTCCTTCAGACGACGGGCCTGCTTCGTCGGCTCCAATCCGGCCCGCTTGCGTTCGAACAGGATCTGTTTCGAATATTCCGTTGCCGCCCCGATAGCCCGGCTGACAGCCGGCTGGGTGATGCCAAGATGCTGAGACGCCGCGGACGCACTGCCGAATGTCAGGACAGCGGCAATCGCATCGAGATGGTGGGAACGCAGGAAATTGGCGAGCCGAGGCCGGATGCCGCTCATTGCCTCAATATCGTCTTCGGCCGATTGAATGAGTTTGAGGGCATTGGAGCAGTGGCGCAGCACGTTTTCTCCAAGTGCGGTTGGTTCGGTTCCGCCCCAGCCTCTTTGAAACAACGGCACACCGAGCAGTTTTTCCGCCGAAGCGACTGACCGCGAGATCGCCGGTTGAGTCGTAGCCAGTCTATCGGCCGCCGGGGCGAAGCCGCGGGCCGACGCGACTGCATCGATTGCGCGTATGTGCTTGAGCGTCAGCCGTTTTTCGCGCTGCATGTCATTATATTACCAAAATGGACTCAGTTATTCTAAATGAGCATAAGGCGAAACCGGCACGGGATGCTAGTCGTGGAGGGACAATGGAACAGGGAGGACCGCCAGACTATGGCCGACAAGTCGCTTGAGGATAAGATCAACGGGATCGGTAATCCGTCCCACATGCTGCAGAACGCGCCGGAGGGGGCTTACGTGTTTCCCATCGCGCCGCAGTACACCAACTGGATCGAGGAAGTGCGGTCCTGGCGCAACGGTGTGGTCCTGCTGAACCAGTCCTATCACATGACCGACCTCTATGTGCGTGGTCCCGATGCGCTCAAGCTTCTGTCCTATGTGGGCGTAAACAGCTTTGCCAAGTTCGGACGCGACAAGGCCAAGCAGCTCATCTGTGTGAACCCGGACGGCTATGTGATCGGCGACGGAATTCTCCTTGGCCTGGAGGACGATGAGTATCTTTATATCGGTCGGCCGCCGCTGGCGAACTGGATCGCGTATCAGGCGGAAATCGGCGACTTCGACGTCACCACCGAATTCGATATTCGTAGCCTGGAAAACCCGGACAAGCCGCGCAAGCTCTACCGCTACGAAATTCAGGGGCCGCTCGCGCTGGACCTCCTGAATGAAGTCAATGAAGGCGGTGCGCTGACCACCAAGTTCTTCAACATGGGCGAAATCACCATTGCTGGCTGCAAGGCAAGAACGCTCTGCCACGGCATGGGCGGTGCCCAGGGGTTGGAAATCTGGGGCCCCTACGAAGAAGGACAGAAGGTCTATGATCGCCTGCTCGAGGTCGGCAAAAAATACGGCCTTTTAAGAGCGGGATCGCGGGCATATTCGACTTCGGCAATGGAGTCCGGCTGGATTCCATCTCCTTTGCCTGCGATCTATACGGGCGAGGCCATGAAAGGCTATCGCGAGTGGCTGTCCGCCGGCAGCTTCGAAGCGGTCTGTTCGGTAGGCGGAAGTTTCCAGCCGGACAATGTGGAAGAGTTCTACCTGACGCCCTGGGACCTGGATTATGGCCGTGTGGTCAAGTTCGATCACGATTTCATCGGCCGCGAAGCGCTGGAGAAAATGGCTGATCAGGAACACCGGACCAAGGTGACACTGGTGTGGGACAAGGACGACGTCCTGAAGATCTTCGCCGGCATGATGGACGAGTTCCCGGCGCCCAAGCTGATGGAATTGCCGACCGGCAACTATGCGGCACACCCTTACGATCAGGTCCTGCTCGACGGCAAGATGGTCGGCATTTCGACCTATCCGGTCTATTCGGCAAACGAGCGGGCCTGGATTTCTCTCGCCATGGTACGCAGTGACCTGGCGGAGCAGGGAACGAAGCTCGATATCCTGTGGGGCGAAGCGAATGGCGGTACCGATAAGCCGCACGTGGAAGAACACCGGCAGATCGAAATCGCGGCGGAGGTTCACCCGTGGCCGATCCACGAGGCTTCGCGCTCGGGATACCGGGCTCAGAAATAACAACGTATTTTCGAGTGCGCCCGAACCGGTCAGGTCGGGCGCACTCTATCTATCGAAGACGTTAGCGCAGATAGTCGAGCAGGCTCAAATCGTTGAGCTTGCCGAGCGCCGCATAGCTCGCCTCCAGTTGAGTTTCATAGTTGGCCGCTTCGACCGCGACCGCGGCAATGTCGACCGATGACAGGTCCGTCGTCATCTCGCTTGCCGAAGCCACGAAGTCTTCTTCGGAAGCAATAATGTTTTCCAGTGTCGATGACTTGAAGCCGAGGCCGCTTTGCAGGGCGATGACGGCATCCTGGGCCTCGATCAGCAGATCGGTAATATCGCTCAACTCGTCCGTATCCAGCGGATCGGCGTTGGCGAGGTAGGAGAGGGCGCGCAATGCCTTTTCCAGGCCTTCGGAATCCGCCGTGATCCCGTAACTGATGGTCCGGTCCGACGCGGCCTTGACCGAAATGATCGTGTCGTCGCCCTGGTAATAATCGGTGTTATCGGTGGTGAGATCCGTTGCGACATAGTTTTCCAGATCAACCGGCGTCACTTCCGTTTCGCTTCCCGAAAAAAGGTAGCGGCCTTCGTAACGGGTGTTCAGATAGGACGCGATATCTTCCAGATAACTCTGCGCGAGAGACTGGAGCGTATCGGTCTCGTCGCCGGATGCGACGGCAGTAACCGCTGCCCGGGCTTCCGTGAGGATGTCGTTAATGCTGCCCAGGGCGGAATACATCATCTCGATCCGGGTCACCGCCTGTTCGGAAGCGGAGATATAGCTGTTGGACCGGGAGATCGAGACTTCTAGATTGACGAGTTGACCGGCATCGGAACCAAGCCCGGCATAGCTTGAGGAAATCAGGCCGCTCGACTGTTGTGCCTGCTTTTCCGCCAGTTTGGCCTGGGTTGCCAGGGCCTGCTGCAGGAGGCTGGAACTCTGACCGAAGGTGGAAACGCGCATCGCCATGACTTCCCTCCTTACTGAACGGCCGCGATCAGGTCTTCGAACATCTCCTGGATGACGCTCAGGATCTGCGATGAAATCGAATAAAGGTTTTCAAGGTCGGCAAGGCGCGCCGTTTCCTCGTCGACATTGACGCCGTAGGTCGAGGACACCGTATCCGAAATGGCGCTGAGTTCGGCTTCCGCCGTCTCCAGTTTGGAGGACGCATTGTTCGTCTGGGTCACGACGGAAGACAGGATGTCAGTCGCATAGTCGGCAAAGGATGACGTGCGCGCTCCCAGACCGCCGGCAGCGCCGAAGTTCGTGTCGTTCTGAAGGGCATCGAGCAGATCGGTCGCCATTTCAGCGGCGCCTGTCGAACTCAACAGATCGGATGGGGATTCGATCAAGTCCGTATTCACGGAAATATCGGTGGCGTCCGCTCCGGTTAGAAGGTCCGGGCGGATTGTGTTCAGGCTGTCGATCAGGCTGGTGGCCAGTTCGTCCAGCATGTCCTGGACGGCCGGAAGGGTCTCGTCCCTCAGTTCGACAAGTGCAGCGATCGTTCCGGTTGAGATATCTCCGGTAATATCGTTGCCGTCCACAGTGATGCCGGAAAGGCCGCTCGCGCTTCCGTCATATGTGAGGTCCGACGTTACCGTGCTGGAGGCATCGTAGGACAGCGTGTGGGCGCTGGCATCGACCAGGACCTGACCCGAGGTCGTATAGACCTTCATGGTGCCGTCGGAGGTGATGAAACTGGTAACGCCCAGGGATTCAGACAGGCTGACCAGTGCGGAATTGCGCTGATCCTCCAGATCGGCCGTGCTTTCGCCGCGTGCCGATGCCTGCAGGATCAGATCGTTCAGCCGGTCGATGGTTTCGATCGCCTCGTTTGCGCTGTCGACGGCGGTGGCGATCTCTTCGTCCGCTTGTTGCCGCAGATCCTGAATGTCGGAAGACTGGTTGCGGATCTGCGATGTCAGGTTCTCCAGGGCGTCGACGGTGCTGGCAGCCAACGTAGTGCTTTTCGGAGTGTTGGCCAGGTTCGACAGGGCCGTTTCCACATCGGCAATGGAATTTGCCAGCGACGTGCCGGTATCGTCGCTGCTGGTCGTGGAGCCCATGGCCGACTGAAGCTGGTCCAGATAGCTGGCGGTCGTCGTGGCTGCCGCGGTATCGGATGTTGCTTCTGCAAGCTGTTCGATCAGGATCCGGCTGACCTTGGAACTGATCGTGGATACCGAAACGCCGGTGCCGGCGCCCGAGGTTGTTTCGGCGACCTGAGAGGCGGTCTTGCGGGTGTAACCGTCCGTATCCGCATTGGCGATATTCGATGAGGTGACAGCGAGCTGAACCTGCGTTGCGGCAAGCGAGCCCGATGCGATTTTGCTTGCTGTACTCAGGGACGTCATGTCCGTCTCTCACGTGTTTTGCGCAGGAATCGCAAACGGGTCTCAGGCCTTGCAGCCTGCGCCGATCGAAATCGGATAGCTCGCCGCCGGCCGATAGGCCGCCTTGTCGCTGTAACCGGCGGGCAGGGTGCGCGCTTCGCGGATGGCGCGGACAATGGTCGCCGTCCGGCGCCGGCTGGCCTTCAGTGCCCGGTTCAGCAATTCTGTGTTTGCCGCCAGAGCTTCGCCGAGTTCGCGGTTTCTCCGGAAGAGCAGGGAGGTCAGATCCGGGCTCGCCAGGGACAGGACGGTCGGCTGCGCATGGATCTGTTTCAGCCATGTCTCGAATTCCTGGACCAGTTCCCGTTTCCGGGCAACAATGTCGTCGATTTTCACGGGACGCCCAGGGGCAAGTCTCTGGTTTTCTTCGCCCGCGAGGGCAATCAGTTCATCGGCGATGCCGATCATGTACCGGATTTTGGCGTCGAGCTTGTCGCGTATCGTTTCGGAACTCATCTCAATCCTCGATTTTTTGGTCATCAGCGGCGGTTGCCGGGTTTGCTCAGGGCGCGGATACGGGCGTAGGCGCCTGCGGCTGTACTCACGGCAAGTTGCCGTGCTTTCTGCCTTCCCACTTCCGTGCGCCCCTGGCGCAGGTCTTTGAGAAGACCCTGCAGGTCTTTTTTCAGGAGCATGATCCGCAGGCGGGTCGTCTGGGTCTGCGGGCTCTCGCCAAGGCGGCGTGCCTCGGAGGTCAACTGCCGCAGTTTCTCAACGTCAGGCCGATGATCATCCTCCGGCCCGCTCAACGGACCGCATCCAGCAGGGTGTTGAACATGTCGCTCGCCGTCGACATGATCTGGGACGAGGCCGAGTAGGCCTGCTGGGCCGTCAGCATCTTGCTGAACTCCTCGCTGGTATCGGTGGTGCTGGCTTCCAGCCACCCGCCGTTGATCGTACCGGCACCGCCTTCGCCAGCCTGATGCAAGGTGCTGTTTCCTGAAGCGGAGCTGCGGGCGTAGACGCCGTCGCTCTTTTCGGTCAGCCCGTTGGCATTGCCGAATGTGGCGACCGGGATCTTGTAGATCACCCGTTCCTCGCCGTTGTCGAAGAAGGCGGTGACAGAACCGTCGTCCGAAATTTCAACCGATGACAGCGAGCCGTAAGCGAGACCGTCCTGGGTAATGGATTGAACCTCGATGTTCGGATCGTCGCTGTCGGAGGCGTATTGGGTCAGGCCGTCCGTATCTCCGATCGTGCCCAGGTCGAGAGAGATCGTGCTGTCGGCGGCACCGGTGGTCCAGCCGGTGATGCTGAATTCCGCGGGATCCGGGTCCGTCGAGGCCAGGGTTCCGTCTTCATTGAACGAAATCTCGATGGATGCGGTCGAAGATGTTCCGATGATATCACCCGTGCTTGAAAGCGTCGGATCGTCGAATGACATTTCCCAGGTGTTTTCGGCGGTCTTTTCCCAGTTGACGGTCACCGTGGCGCTGGTGCCCAGGGAATCGTAGACCTCGAACGTGGTTTCGAACGTATCGCCGACTTCCGCATCTGCCGGCAGGTTGGCCTGTATCTCCACTTCGGAGGTGGCGTCGACGGAACTCTGCACGGAGTCGATGTCGATCGCCGTCAGGGAATTCTCGCTGGTGCCGCCAATGACATTGCCGTCGGCATCCGTCTCCCAACCCATCAGGTAATAGCCGTTGTTGGTCAGATAGCCGTTGCTGTCGACCTCGAATTCGCCGTTCCGGGTGTAATAGGAGGCGCCGTTTTCGACGCTGTTGGAGACCACGAAAAAGCCGTCGCCTTCGATGGCCAGGTCCGTGGCGCTGCTGGAGGCCACCAGCAGTCCCTGTTCGGTGACATTGGAGGTGCTGGTGGCAGTCACGCCGCCGCTGCTGCTGCTGCCGCTGCCGGCGACCAGGCTCGAAAAGCTGGTCGACGTGGTCTTGTAGGCGGTGGTTTCCGAGTTCGCCAGGTTATCGGAGATATTCGATAACGCCTGGCTCTGCGCATAGAGGGAGGAAATCGCCGAATTGAGGGCGCCCATCAAACTCATGATCTGACCCTCACTGTGCCGAAATGCTTTGGACGTTGTCGACCAGAACCGAAGCGCTTCCGATCTTGAGCACGGTCTCTCCGTCGGAAACGTCGACGCCGGTAACCGTGCCGATGACGGTGGTTTCGCCGCTGACTTCGTTTCCGTCCTCATCGGTGGCTTCGACTTCTAGGGTGTAGGTGCCGCCATCGGCGAGCTGGGTACCGTCGGAGGTGGTGCCGTCCCAGGAGATCGTGTGCTTGCCAGCGGAGGTTTCTCCGTCGCTGCTCCAGACGGTGTTGCCGTCCTCGTCGAGAATGTTGACGGTTACGCTGGCGGCCTCATCGTCGAGGGTGTAGCTCCACTCGGCGGATCCATCGGTCAGGGTGGTGGTGTTTCCCGTCGCTTCGACGGTTTGGCCGATATAGCCAAGTCCGCTGGAGGAAATGGTGCTCGACAAGGTGTCGACGATAGAGGTTAGCTGATCGTTGATCGCCGTCTGGGTATCGTAGCTCGCATAGGAGACAAGCTTGTCCAGGTAGGAATCCGTGTCCGTCGGGTCGAGCGGGTTCTGGTTCTGAAGCTGCTCGACCATGAGGTCCAGAAAATCTGAACTTGTAATGTTCAGACTTGATGAGCTGCTAGTCGAACTGCTCGTTGTCGAGGTGTCGACATAGGTATTGACAGTAGAGATACTCATGTCAGTCCCATCCACATCTTGTTAATGCTCGGAAAGGGACAGGTCGTTCGGCTTGTGTGGCCGGAATTCATCCCTTTGTTGAGTAAAACGGTCCAGGATGAGAAATCAGGCGAACTAAATTCTTGAAAATACTAGGAAATTTTTGCCTGACTAGGAAAATTTTGCCCGCAAACGTTTTGCGCTACTTGTTGGCAGCGGTCATTTGGGCAGGTGTCATGGGACAATGACTGAGAAACCGCCCACGGTGTTGGGGCGGATATCGGACCGGAGCGGCACACAGGGAAAAGGAGGCGCAGGACCAATCGGTCGCGCCTTTGTCATAGGTGAAAAAAGCTGGAAATTAATCTGCTGCTCGGGCCGAAGGTCGGTGCTTCAGGAGCGGGCAACTCGTTTCTGGGGGAAATTGTCGGAAACAGATGATGCCTCCGACGCGGTCCGGGTCGACCGGTCATTTGTATCCGAGGTATTCGGAGAAACACACCGATCGTCTCTGAAGGCGTTTTCCGATTGAACGTCGTCATCGGATAGTCGCGCCAGAATACGGTCAGCGAGGCCGGACGGCGCCTTGACCTGGGAAGAGGCTTTGAAGAGTGCGCTCAGTTCATCCGCTTCTCGCAGAAGCTGGCGTGCACGCTCCGACTGCCCGAGAAGAGCCCGGGCAGGCGCCACGTCTTCGGGTGACCAGCGCGCGAGATCGGCACCATGCCGATCCACGCGTTCCTGAAAGTCACTGAGGGTCATGTTTCGAACAGTTTCTGGCACATTGACCTCGTCGCGGAAAACTTCAGCAACGTTATCGGTGCTGTCGAGTCGAGTCCAGATTGTCAAAAGTTATGCAACGTTATTAACGGCCGATATGCCTTCGATCTCGTTAAGAAGCGGCTCCAGCGCGCGTTCCGACAGAGTGGTGAGCTCGCTCCAGGCATTGCGCAGGTCGAGCAGGCCTGTCGCCAGCTTGCGATAACGCTCGACGGCGTCTTTCTTGCCGATGGATGCGTTCAACGCGAAGATATTGCGCGTGTAGGCGTCACAGAGCTGGCGGGCAAAATCTCCACCTTTTTCCAGATCCAGGTTCTGGCGCAATCCGCGCAGGATGGCGATGGCGCGTTGTGTCCTCAGGTTTGCCTGTTCGTACTCACCCTGCCGCGTGTGGCGAGACGCAAGGATAAGAGCATTCAAGGCTTCATCGAACAGAAGCACCAGGGCAGACAGAGGGGGGACTGCGGTGCTGGCCTGACGATAAGCGGAAATGGCCTGGTTCATCCTGATTGACATTTAATCGTCTCCTGAATTGAGGATGGCGTCCAGATAATCCAGTGTCGACTGGGCGGCTTCGATGGCAGCCTGATATTCGGAGTATCTGACGGTGAGATTGTCCTGGTAGACCTCGGCGCGACTGCGGATGTCGTCGGATTCATCCTGGAGGTCTTCGTTTGTTTCGGTGAGGCTGGTGATCAAATCGGTGAGGACACCGTCGTCGGAGTTCGAATAGGCGTCGATCTCGTTGAAAAGGTTTTCGACGAGGCCGGAGCTGAAACTCAGCTCGACGGTCTCGGATGACGTTCCGGTGAAGACGAAGGTCACGCCTTCATAGATGGAACCTTCAGCTCCCTTGATGCGGCTGCCGCTGATCGTGAACAGGCTGTCATCACCATCAACGGATGCGCCAACCAGATTGCCTTCGGAATCCACCTCGATATCGAGGGTCAGGCTCTCGGGCATGGCGTCGTTCCGGGTAAGGAGCGCGACGTTGCTGGAACTCGACTCCATCTGGAAGGCGAGCAGGTTCTCAACCGCATCCAGATTGTTCAAAAGGGCGTCGTTGAGCGTGTCCTCGTCGAGTTCCAGATAATTGCTGTTGTCGTAGGTGAGACCGAGCAGCGCCATGGAGTCGGTATCGATAATCGTCGACAGGGCGTCAGCGATATCGCTGTTGGCATTCCGGAGCGTGCTGTCTCCGAACAGGGTCGCATCATCGGCAGCGCCGCCGCTGGAAGACGTTTCCTGCTGGGTCAGCGCCCATTCGCGATAGGCGTTATAGGCGTCGACGAGGTTGGTGATGCTTTCCTTGATGCTCGTCAGATCGGACGAAATCTCAACGGAAATGGAGGCGTCTTCTCCGGTCTCCTGGTAGAGGGTGAAGGAAACGCCGTCGAGAACGTCGTCAATGGAGTTCGTGCTTCGGGTGATTTCGATCCCGTCGAGCGTGATGACGGCATCCTGTGCGGCTTGCAGCTCGTCGGTAAAGCTTCCGTCCGTTCCGGTCAGCCCCAACGCGCTGCCGATGTCGGTACCGGACACGGAAGACATTGTGATCTCCTGACCGGTTTCGGTTCCCGAAAGGATCAGACGGTAGTTGCCTTCGGAAACCTGAAGAACCGTAGCCGATACGCCGGTCGTATCGTTTTGGGTGTTGATCAGTTCGGCGATCTCGTCGAGGGTCATGCCTTCGGTCACCTCGAACTCGGCGGTTTCCATATCCTCGAGACCGAGACTGAAGGTGCCGCTGAGGCTGAGGTCGGAGGTGCTGTCTGTATAGGAGGCTCCGGCGATTTTCTGGGTCGTGGCCAGTTGCAGGATCTGCAGGTCGTAGGTGCCTGTCTCCGTGCCGCCATCGGCTGTGACAACGACCGCGGATTCGGCGTCCACGTCAACGGTTCCGGTCAGATAGGCTTCGCGCAGGGAGAAGACGTCATCGTTTGTCGTCAGGCTGTCGGCGGTGCCGCGGATTTCTTCCGCCGCCGAAACCAGATCCTGCAGAAGGGATTGCATTTCCTCATAGGAAGCAATCTTGAGCTCGTTGTCCTCGATCTTGAGGTCAATCGTATCCGCCTTCTGGGTCTTCGCCGAGACGGCCAGTTCGATCAGTGCCTCCCAGTCGATATCGGACGAGGAAGACGAATAGGTATAGGTGCTGGCCGTCGTGGATGTCGTCGTCGAAGTGGTCGTTGAGGTTGTCGTCATGTCCAGAGCGCTCCCGGGCGAACAATCGGGGTCCCGGACCGCAGGCCAGGAAAGGCATGGTGCCAGGTGTGGAGTTAATCACCTGCGGTCCGGGAAGCTTGTTACTGCAGCAACTGCAGCAGGTTCTGGGGCATCTCGTTTGCCTGGGCCGCGGCTGCGACCGCAGCCTGGACCTTCACGCTGGCGGCGGAAAGGGAGGCCTGTTCGGATGCGATGTCGACATCGGAAATCGCGGATTCCGCGGCTTCCAGGTTTTCGATGCTGGTATCGATCTGATCGCTGCGGAACTCGAACCGCGACATGGTAGCACCCATTTCGGCACGCGCGTTCGACACTTCATCGATGGCCATATCCAGAACCGCGAGCGCTTCTTCCGCACCTGCCTGGGTGGATACATCCAACTCATCGATACCAAGCGAGGACGTGGTCAGTTCGGCCAGCTTCAGGTTGATGGTGTCGGTATAGTCGGATCCGACAACAACGTCGGCGCCGGTCGTGGCTGACTCGGTGGTGGTGCCGACTTCCGAAATGGTGCCGGTGCCGCTGTCGTCCAGGCCGATTTCTTCTGCGTCGAAGCCGGTGAAGCCGGTGATGGTCAATGAAGCGTCTTCACCGTCCTCACGGGTCTGGATGACGATGTTGCCGTCGTCGTCCGTGCTGGCCTGGATCGTGTAGTCGCCGGCGACGGTCAGAGCATCGTTGATGGCGTCGACGATTTCATCGGCGGTGAAAGTCTGTGTCGAGGTGCTGTCCGCATCGCCCAGTGTGACGGTGACGGCTTCATCGCTGTCCTGGCTCTGGATCGTGAACGACGCCGTCGTGCCGACCCCGAGGGTCAGGGAATCGTCCGCCGTACCAAGGTCGCTCGTTGTGGTGAGGTTGAGGTTCGATGCAGCGAAGCTCGTGGAACCGCTGGTCGAGAAATCCGAAACTGAGATTTCCAGATCAGACGTCAGTTCGAGATAACCGGTTGTAGCGGAGGCGGTCGACAGGGAGGCAGTTGATGCGCCGGTCGCGGTGTTGATCGCCGAGACGATGTTCGCCGCGGTGATGGTCTGTGCCGCGGAGGACGTGTCATCACCTAACGTTACGGAGTAGTCGGTTCCGTCGAGGGAGACGGTGAAAGTTGCGGTTTCACCTGCGGCCAGCGAAAGGTCGGCCAGTGCGCCGGTGCCGATGACATTAGCGGCTTCCGTTTCGACGTCGGTGATGGAACCGGTTGCGGATGCCGTCGTCAGTTCCGTGTCGTCGGAGAAATCGCTGGTGCCGTCGAGCAGGCTTTGGCCATTATAGCGCGTCGAGGTCGAGATCGCGTCGATTTCTTCCTGCAGCTGTTCGAATTCAGCCTGGATGTAGCTGCGTTCCGTATCGGTCACCGTGCCGGAAGCGGATTGGGAGGCAAGCGTCTTCATCCGGTCCAGAATATCGGAAACGTTCGATGCACCGCCGTCTGCCGTCTGGAGTATGGAAATGCCGTGGGACGCGTTGGTGGACGCCTGCTCCAGGGCGGTGACATCGGACGAGATCTTGGTTGCGATCGCAAGACCGGCCGCATCGTCGGAAGCTTTCGTGATCCGGGATCCGCTGGAAAGCTTTGCCAGGGACTCCGACTGATCTGCCGAGTTGGAATTCAGATAGCGAACAGCAGTATTCGCCGCAGTATTCGTGGAAATGACAGGCATGTTGCACTCCTGATTTGTTGGGTCACGCCCCTTGATCAGGCGTGGTGAGAACGTTTGTTGCCAACGTCATGGAGTTCAACGGAAGGACCGCCCAATATCAGGCGGATAAAATCTTGTTCGATCAAAGTTTTTCGTTAATCATTTATTAACAAGGGAGAGATCGCATCACCATGATTACGCAGGAAGTGGCGCAATTTCTGGCGTCCGCGCTTCAACAACGACTCGACCGCGGAGACGGTTGTTTCCATGATTTCCGCGACCTCTCCATTGCTCAGGTTTTCGACATAAGAGAGGACCAGTGCCACCCGTTGCTGGTCGGGCAGGCGGGACATGGCGTCGTTCAGCAACCGGGTCGCCTCCTGCTTGGCGAGTTCATCGACCTGGTCCGGTTGATCGTCGGGAACTTCAGGCAGCACTTCGACGGCTTCCGCCTTCGGGCGGCGGAGAAGATCGATGCAACGGTTGGTGACGACCCGGAACAGCCACGTTGAGAATTTTGCCCGGCCCGGTTGCCACTGGGCCCGTTTGGTCCAGACCTGGAGAAACGCATCCTGGACCACGTCCTCAGCATCGGACGGGTTGTTGAGAATGCGCAGTGCGACGGCGTATCCCCGGTCCACATGGCGATCCACAAGGATCCGAAATGCCGTCTGGTTCCCTTGTCCGATGTGAAAGAGAAGATCGTCGTCGCTTGAGACGCGGAGATCCTCTTTCATCTTTTCCACCTGCTCCTGCACGCATGTGCGGTCACTTTCCGCGCCGGTTACAGAGGACGTTGTCGCCAAGTTCATTTTCGAAACTCCCGCCGTTTCGACTCTTCGGGACTTTGAGCCGCTTCTGGGAGTTGAACGGGCGGGTAAAAGAAATCAGGCGCAAAAAAACAAGTAATTTTGATTTTCTTACTAGGAAAAATCTGCCTATTGGAAGGAAAAATATGCCGACTATAGAAATATATAAAAGTAATAATCGTCTCGAGAGGCTTGTATTGTCGTAAATAGGGATTGATGTTGGTGTTTAAGTAGGTAAGAAATACCGCCATGAAGTAATCAATCGACGTGGGTAACGCTTTAGCTGAAATAAAATATTGCAGTATTAAACTTTTTTCGATGCGCGGCGACTTTTGTTTCGGATCGGTTTTGAGAGCCGACCGGTCGAAGGAGAAACCGGGGGGAGGGAGAGCAGGAAATAAGGTGCAATGGCATTTAACGACCTGAAGGAATACTGCCGTAACTGCCCCTTGATTAAGCGGTCACATTAAATCGTATCAATGCCTGAGTCGTAAAAAACATGTATAACTCAAGAAAAAATATATTGTAATACTATGTATCAAAATATTTCCGAATGTTTCTGAGTTTTTATAATTGTAATATTGTCACATTTGGTTACATTCTTGGTCGTTGACTTAATAATACCCGAAAAATATGTGATTTATATCTGAATTTCCGGAGGGCGCTCAATCGCCCTTTCTGTGCGCGTATGTCTCAGGATCGTTAAGGCCTTGTCTAATCGTAATAACCGAGTAAGGAATTCCCCCAGGTCATCTTTGCGAAAGGGATCTACAGGGCGGCTGCTCCTGCCTGTCCATCAGGCTCCTATTGAAAAGGAAGAGCCCGGCGGAAGGCGGTTTTGGGCCGCTGCGCGGCAGTTTGGTGCGATTTCCTGTTTCGCTCTGCTTGCGGCCTGTGCGGTGGGGCCGGATTACCAGACGCCGGGGCTTGATCTTCCCGCAAAGTGGTCGAATACGACCCGTCAGACCCCGCCAGCTGCACCGCAATTGGCTGACTGGTGGCTCAAACTGGGCGATCCGGATCTCGATCTTTTGATTGAAGAAGCGGTCAAGGGGAACCTCGATGTCCGCACAGCCAAGGCCAAGATCAGGGAAGCACGTGCCACCTATCGCCAGACCGGGGCTACACTTTATCCAGCAGTCGATGGGTCCGGGCAGGCGATCCGAAGCAAGAGCGCTTCAAGCGGCGGTTCATCCTCCTCCGTATCGAACCTGTTTCAGGCCGGGCTGGATGCCAGCTGGGAACTCGATCTGTTCGGCGGTAACCGCCGTTCCGTGGAAGCTGCCCGGTATGGTCTGGATGCCGCTGACGAGGAGCTTCGGGCATCGCTGCTGACCTTGATCGGCGATGTCGCGGATAACTATGTGCAGGCGAGGGGATACCAGGCCCGGATTGCGCTGGCGCAGAGTACCGCTCGGTCGCAGCGGGAAACCGCACGCCTGACCAAGACCAAGTATGATGCCGGCGCGACTTCCGCAGTTGATGTGGCCAATGCGGAAGGGCAAGCTTCCAGTACGGAAGCGAATATCCCAACCCTGCGGACCGCCTATGCGGAGGCGGTCCACAGGCTTTCTGTGCTGACCGGCCGCGAACCCGCAGCCTTGACGAAACGCCTGGAAAAGTCGCGCAGGATTCCGAAACCGGCGATACGGACAGCGGTCGGTGTCCCAGCCCATGTCTTGCTGGCGCGGCCGGACGTGCGTCTTGCCGAGCGGCAGCTCGCGCAGGCAACGGCCAAGATCGGAGAGGCGCAGGCGGCGCGCTATCCGGCCGTCAGCCTCACCGGGAGCATAGCGACCTCGGCGGTCAAACCGGGCGATCTTGCCAAGAACTCCTCTATAAGTTGGTCTTTCGGACCGACCCTGTCCGTGCCGATCTTCAACGCGGGCGAACTGGCGGCGGCCGTGGATGTTTCCAAGGCGCAGCGGGATCAGTACTTCCTGGCCTATAAGGCAGCCGTCCTCGGTGCGCTTGAGGATGTCGAAAACGCACTCGTGGGCCTGTCACAGGAAGGCCGGCGGGTCAAAAGCCTCGACGCATCGGTCGCGGCCTATAAAAAGGCGTCGGATTTTTCCAACTCGCTTTACCGGTCGGGCGAAGTAAGTTTTCTTGATGTGCTGGATGCGGAACGGTCGCTTTATTCGGCCGAAGACAGCCGGATCCAAAGCCGGGTCCAGGTCGTTTCCTACTACATTGCATTGAACAAGGCGCTCGGCGGCGGCTGGGACGGCGAAGTCGACAGTTCCACGCCGGAAGTCGCAGATCAGAACGACGGGCCGCGTCTCGCGCTTGGGAAGAAGAAATGACCGCAGGCAAATCCAGCAAACTCAAGCGTTTTGCCCTTTTTCTCCTTATCGGTGCAGCGGCCGCCGGAGGGGTGGCCTACTATTCCGGTTGGTTCGAGACGCCTGATCCGGCAACCGGATACCTCACGGCCAAAGTGTCGACGGGAACCATAGAAGAAACGGTTCTCGCAACAGGTATCCTGAAGCCGAAGAAGCTGGTCGCCGTCGGGGCGCAGGTCTCCGGCCGGATCACGGCCCTCGATGTCGAATTGGGTCAGGAGGTCGAAGAAGGAGACCTGATTGCGGAGATCGATTCCGTTACCCAGGAAAACGACCTCAAAACAGCCCAAGCTTCCTTGGCGAAGACCCGTGCCCAACTCGTTGAAAAGCAGGCGAGTTTAGTTTTAGCTGAGCAAACGCTAAGCCGGCAAAACAAACTGGCGAAACAAAATGCGACGTCCCAGGCCGATCTGGAAAGTGCGGATGCGGATGTCAAGACGATCGAAGCGCAGATAGACGCGCTGAAGGCGGAAATCGTGGAAGCGGAAGTGGCTGTGGAGACCGCCAAGGCGAACCTCGGCTACACGCGCATTACCGCTCCCATGGCCGGAACGGTTCTGGCAATCGTCAATCAGGCCGGACAGACGGTGAATGCGACCCAATCTGCGCCGACCATCGTGGTCCTCGGACAACTCGACATCATGGAAGTGCGCGCGGAAATTTCCGAAGCCGACGTCGTGAAGGTAAAACCGGGTCAGGAAGTGTCCTTTTCGATCATCGGCGAACCGGACGTCTTCTATACGTCGACGCTGGAATCGATCGAACCGGCGCCGGAGTCGATCACCAGCGACAGCAGTATCACCTCATCGACCTCGACCAGTTCATCCTCGTCCTCCACCTCTACGGAAGCGATCTATTACAACGGCATATTCCACGTTCCGAACCCGGAAGGACACCTGCGCACCTACATGACCGCCGAGGTCCACATCCTGCTGGGGCGAGCTGAAAATGTCCGGACCGTGCCGACTGCTGCGCTGAAGGATACGGGGCAGGATGGCGGCTACAAGGTGCGGGTGTTGACCCCAACCGGAACCGTCGAGGAGATAGACGTCGAGATCGGCCTCAACGACAAGGTCAGTGCAGAGGTCCGTTCCGGTCTGGAGGACGGAGACACCATCGTAATCGGGGAACAATCGGGTACTGCGAACTCCAGCGGGTTCCGCGGACCTCCGGGAATGGGGCTCTAGGACTGATGGCCGAGGTTCTGCTCAAGTTGCGGAATGTCCGCCGTGCCTTCCAGACCGGGGAAACCGCGATCGAAGTGCTCAAGGGCATTAACCTGGAGATATCCAAGGGGGAGTTCGTTGCGATCATCGGCCAGTCCGGGTCGGGCAAGTCCACGCTGATGAACATCCTCGGCTGTCTCGATCGGGCCAGCAGCGGGCAATATGAAGTCTACGGGCGCGAAACGTCGGAACGCGAGCCGGATGAGCTTGCCGCACTTCGCCGCGAACATTTCGGTTTTATCTTTCAACGCTATCATCTGCTGTCGGAACTGACGGCCGTCGGCAATGTCGAAATTCCGGCGATCTATGCGGGCACGCCCGCAGGCGATAGGAAAACCCGGGCTGAGGATCTGCTTGGGCGGCTCGGTCTGGCGGACCGGCTCGATCACACACCGAACCAGCTCTCGGGAGGGCAACAGCAACGTGTGTCGATTGCCCGGGCCCTGATGAACGGCGCGGAAATCATTCTCGCTGACGAACCGACCGGAGCGCTCGACAGCAAGAGCGGTGAAGATGTCCTGAAGGTGCTCAGGGAACTTCATGAGTCCGGCAAGACGGTCATTCTCGTAACCCACGATGCGGCGGTAGCGGCCCTGGCCGACCGGGAAATCGAAATCCGCGACGGCGAGATCATTTCAGACCGGATCATCAACGGCCATGAGGACGGCACGACGGAGGCCGGCAAAACGGCAGAGGAGGCCGCCTCCGACCGCGTTCCATCGCGAAGACGCGGATTTGGTTTCCTTCGCGGGCGCATCGAACGGTCAATGGAAGCGCTCTGGATGGCTGTGCGCTCCATGAGCGCCCATCGGATCCGGGCCTTTTTGACCATGCTCGGCATCATCATCGGCATTGCCTCGGTCGTCTGCGTGGTCGCGCTCGGCGAAGGGTCGCGGCAGAAGGTTCTGGAAAATATCAGTGACCTTGGAACCAACACGCTGGAGATCTTCCCGGGGAAGGATTTCGGCGACATGAGATCGGGCAAGGTCACCACCCTGGTTGTCGCAGACGCCGACCAGCTCGCGAACCAGGGGTATGTCGCTGCCGTCACGCCCACGGTTTCCAGCAGCTACACCTTGCGGTACGGATCGGTTGAGGCAACCGCCCAGGTGAGCGGGGTCGGGGTTTCCTATTTCGATGCCAAGGGATCCAAGCTGATCGGGGGGCGTTTCTTCGATCGCAAAAGCGTTGCTTCCTATGGTCAGGAGGCGGTGGTCGACGAAAACACGGTCGAAACGCTATTCGATGGCGACAGCCAGGCCGCGTTGGGGAAGATTATCCTGGTCGGAAAGGTGCCGGTAAAGATTGTCGGTGTCGTGGCCCAGCAGCAGGGCGGCTTCGGCGGCAGTCAGAACCTGGCGGTCTATCTGCCTTACAAGACGATGCAGGCGCGAATGCTCGGAAGCACCAGCCTGCGCAGTATCACCGTCCGCGTCGCTGATGATGTCGATACCGATCTTGCCGAACAGGCCGTAACTGAGTTCCTGACCTTGAGGCATGGAATCAAGGACTTCTTCATCCTCAATACCGACGACATCCGGGAAACCATCACCAGCACGACCCAGACGCTCACCATTCTGATCGCCGCGATTGCGGTGATCTCGCTGTTCGTCGGCGGGATCGGCGTCATGAACATCATGCTTGTTTCCGTCTCAGAGCGGATCTCGGAGATCGGCGTTCGCATGGCGGTCGGCGCGCGGCAGAGCGATATCATGCAGCAGTTCATGATCGAGGCGGTTCTCGTGTGCCTGGTCGGCGGTGTGCTCGGAATTCTGCTCGCGCTTTCCTTCGGAGTGGCGTTTTCCTACTTCGGGTCCAATTTCCGGCTGATCTATTCCACCAATGCCATGCTCGGGGCGGTGGCCATATCCAGCCTGATCGGGGTCGTGTTCGGTTACTTGCCCGCCCGCAACGCCTCCCGGCTCGATCCGGTCGTGGCGCTGTCCAGCGATTAAGGCCTGTAATTAAGGCCTGCGACTAAGGCATAGGGATGGGTGTGGTCGCTTTGGGAACGTCATATCCGGCCTGAACGGCCGGCCGCGCGGCGATCCTCTGGTACCAGGCTTTCACGTTCGGGAAGTTGTCCAGATTGACCGTCTGCCATTCGAAACGGGAGATCCAGGGCCAGCAGGCCATGTCGGCGATGGAATAGTCGTCGACGATATAGTCGCGGCCTTCCAGGCGCTTGTCGAGGACGCCGTAGAGCCGGTTGGCCTCGGCGGAATAGCGCTGCTCCGCGTACTCCGCCTTGCCCGGATTGAAGTGGCAGAAATGGTGGGCCTGGCCGAGCATGGGGCCGAGGCCGCCCATCTGCCACATCAGCCACTCGATGGTGCGCATGCGTTGTTCGCCGTCGCGGGCGAGGAACTTTCCGTATTTGTCGGCGAGATAGATCAGGATCGCGCCGGATTCCATGAGCTTCAGTCCATTGTCCCGGTCGACAATGGCCGGGATCTTGTTGTTCGGGCTGATGTCCAGAAACTCGGGCTTGTTCTGATCGCCTTCCATGATGTTGATCGGGTGGCTGGTGTAGTCGACGCCGAGTTCTTCCAGAAGGATGGAAACCTTGCGGCCGTTCGGCGTGGTCCAGGTGTAAAGATCGATCATGCGGAAAGGCCCCCGTAATTGTTCATTCCGTTGTTGCTATTGAAAAGCGCTCGGGGGGCATGATTCAGCTTTCGGGCGGCAACTGCAATGGGCCTGGTCCGGATTCGGATCTTTCAGCACCGAATTTCGAACGGAAAGCGAAGTGCGAGGCGGGATCTATCGTTTCACACGTCGGGACTTTTCGGAGTTTTGGCCAAACTTTAAGGGTGGATCCCGGCCGTTTGTCGGTTCGGATCGTACCTCGGATTATCCCTACGCCAACCCGATTACCAAGATTGACATGAATACTGATTCATGTTTCATATAGTTCGCATGCGCCGGCTGGTTTTCTCGTTCCTGGAGGGGGATTGGAGAGATGCTGATATAGCCTTCAGCCGGGCTGACACGGGAGGAAATTCAGGATGACGTTCGATTACAAACGGCTGACCGGGACCGTCTTTGCCGGTCTTCTAGCTCTGTCCGCCGGGGCAGGGACCGCACAGGCCGATGACATCAAGATCGCCCATGTCTATGGCAAGACTGGGCCCTATGAGGCCTATGCCAAGCAGTCCCATGTGGGACTGATGATGGGGCTGGAATACGCCACCGACGGCACCATGGAAGTCAACGGCAACAAGCTTGTGGTCATCGAGAAGGACACCCAGCTCAAGCCGGATATCGGCAAGGCGGCGCTGGCCGAAGCTTTTGGCGATGACGAGGCGGATATTGCCGTCGGGCCGGTGTCCTCCGGTGTGGCGCTTGCGATGCTTCCGGTTGCCGAAGAATACGAAAAAGTCCTGATCGTCGAGCCGGCCGTTGCCGACAGCATCACCGGCGCGAACTGGAACCGCTATATCTTCCGCACCGGCCGCAATTCGTCCCAGGACGCGATTGCCAACGCGGTCGCTCTGGGCGCGGACAACGTTTCCATCGCAACGCTTGCCCAGGATTATGCCTTTGGCCGCGACGGCGTGGCTGCGTTCAAGGAAGCGTTGGCCGGGACCGGTGCCAAGTTGGTGTTCGAGGAATACGCCCCGACAGATACCAAGGACTTTACCGCAAGTGCACAGCGGGTCTTCGACGCGCTCAAGGATGAGCCGGGCCGCAAGTTCCTGTTCGTGATCTGGGCCGGCGGCGGCAATCCGATCGGCAAGATCAAGGCCATGGATCCGGACCGTTACGGTGTTGAGATCGCCACCGGCGGCAACATCCTGGCGGCCATGAAGGCCTACAAGGAACTGCCGGGTATGGAAGGCGCAACCTATTACTACTACGACATTCCGAAGAACCCGGTGAACGACTGGCTCGTTGCCGAGCACCAGAAGCGCTACGATGGGCCGCCGGATTTCTTCACCGCGGGTGGCATGTCTGCCGGTATCGCGATCGTCGATGCGCTCAAGAAAGCCGGTTCTACCGATACCGAAGCCCTGATCGCCGCCATGGAAGGCATGGAATTCGAAACGCCCAAGGGCAAGATGATGTTCCGCAAGGAAGATCACCAGGCGCTGCAGTCCATGTATCACTTCAAGATCAAGGCCGACCCGAATGTCGAGTGGGGTATTCCGGAGCTCGTGCGCGAGCTCAAGATCGAAGACATGAACATCCCCGTTCGCAACAAGTAACAATCGGGTTCGGGGGAAGCCTATCCAACGCTTTCCCCGGCCACCCATCCCTTGAGACCGGCAACGAATTCCGCCCCGTTGAGAGGTGGCAAAAGAGAGACGGTTCAAAGGATCGCGTTCGGCTTCATCCAACCACGAACGCGTTTCCGGTAACCGGTTCAGCCAGTTGTCTCAAGGGATGGGGCCAGACACAGCCCCATCGGCCACGACCTATCACAACAAACAACAGGCCGGACTCGTGACCAGCGAACATCCCATTCTCGAAACGCGGGATCTGACCATCCGTTTCGGCGGTCATGTCGCCGTCGATCATGTCAGTTGCGCGTTTCAACGCGGTACGCTGACCGCCATTGTCGGCCCGAACGGGGCCGGCAAGACGACCTATTTCAACCTGATTTCGGGTCAGTTGAAGGCGACCTCCGGGACGGTCATCCTGAATGGCGCGGACATCACCCGTATTTCGGTGCCGGAGCGGACCGACCGGGGGATCGGCCGGGCGTTTCAGCTGACCAACCTGTTTCCTTCCCTGACCGTCCGGGAAAACGTGCGCCTCGTTGCACAGGCCAAAGCCGGCAAGGGTTTCGACATGATGTCGATCGCGGAAAGCCATGTGGAGCTGATCGAACGGGCGGAGCATGTGCTGGCGGAAGTCAAGCTGATCGATGTGGCCGATCAGGTCGTGGCCGTGCTGCCGCACGGAGATCAGAGAAAACTGGAAGTGGCGATGATGATCGCCCTCGGTCCCCAGGTGCTGATGTTCGACGAACCGACCGCCGGCATGAGCGTGGACGAAGTTCCGGTGATCCTCGATCTGATCAAGACGCTGAAGCAGGACATGGATCGCACCATCCTTCTGGTGGAACACAAGATGGATGTGATCCGTTCGCTCGCCGACCGGATCATCGTTCTGCATAACGGCGCGCTGGTGGCCGACGGCGAACCGGCGGCGGTGATCGCCATGCCGATCGTGCAGGAAGCCTATCTCGGCAAGGCACCGGAGGCTGCATGATGTCCGAACCGCTTCTCCAACTCTCCGGGGTGCATACGCATATCGGTCCCTATCATATCCTGCAGGGGGTGGACCTGACCGTTCCCAGGGGCGGGGTTTCGGTTCTGCTCGGCCGCAACGGGGCGGGCAAGACCACGACCTTGCGCACGATCATGGGACTTTGGACCGCAAGCAGCGGATCAATCACTTTCCAGGGCAAGGACATCACCCGGCTGGATACGCCGGCGATCTCCCGCTCCGGCATCGCCTTCGTTCCGGAGAACATGGGGATCTTCACGGATCTGACCGTGGCCGAAAACATGACCTTGGCCGCAACCAGGGGGCCGATCGATCCGAAGCGGCTTGCCTGGATCCAGGATCTGTTCCCGCCGATCCGCACCTTCTGGAACGCGTCCGCAGGCAATCTGTCCGGCGGTCAGAAGCAGATGCTCGCCGTCTCGCGAGCCATTGTCGAGCCACGGGTGCTGATCCTGATCGACGAACCGACCAAGGGCCTTGCGCCTGCGATCATCAATGCGATGACCGATGCGCTGAAGGAACTCAAGGAAACGGAGACGACCATCCTGCTGGTCGAACAGAATTTCTCCATGGCGTCGAGCATCGGCGACACGGTGGCCGTCATGGATGACGGCCGGATCATTCACGACGGGGACATGGCGGAGATGGTCGCCGACAAGGACCTGCAGGAGCGCCTCATGGGGCTCAGCCTGGAGGCACACCAATGAGCGATGCAACGATCAAGCCGCGCATCGAAAAGGCGCCGCTCAGCGACCGTCTGGTCGAAAAGCTCCCGGTCATTCTGGTTCCGGCACTCGCATTGCTGGGGCTGATCGCGGTCGGCAATCCGGCGACCTGGCTGACGCTGACCGTCGCCGGTCTCGCCATGGGGCTGATGATCTTCATCATGGCCTCGGGACTGACCGTCGTGTTCGGTCTCATGGATGTGATCAATTTCGGCCACGGCGCCTTCATCTCCGTCGGCGCCTTTGTAGGCTTTACCGTCCTGATCTGGCTGGGTGGGTGGACATCGTCGCCGAGCGTCTTCCTCAATCTTGCAGCCGTCTTTATCGCCATCCTTGTATCGATGCTCGCGACGGCCGCCATGGGCTATGCCTTCGAGCGGGTGATCGTCATGCCCGTCTATGGCGAGCACCTGAAGCAGATCCTGGTGACCATGGGCGGCCTCATCGTTGCGCAGCAGCTGATATATGTCTTCTGGGGTCCGGACGAGATGCATGTGGCGCGGCCGGAAAGCCTTCAGGGCTCGTTTGTCATCGGTGAAGCGGCGGTCGAAAAATACCGGCTCGTGGCAGTCGGGATCGGCCTCGTCCTATTCCTCGCCATGCGCTACGTGCTGAAGTCCACCAAGATCGGCCTGCTGGTGCGCGCCGGCGTCGAAAACGGCGAGATGGTCGAGGCACTTGGTTATCGGATCCGGCTTCTGTTCTTGATGGTGTTCATGGCCGGGTCCGCGCTTGCAGGTCTCGGTGGCGTCATGTGGGGCCTCTACCAGGAGACGATTACGGCCCATATGGGGCAGGAAATCATGGTGCTGGTGTTCATCGTCGTGATTATCGGCGGGCTCGGGTCGGTCGAAGGTTGTTTCATCGGCGCCCTGCTGGTCGGCCTGTTGTCGAACTACACCGCCTTCCTTGCGCCCAAGGTTGCGCTGGTTTCGACCATTGGGCTGATGGTGGTCATCCTGATGTGGCGGCCGCAGGGGCTTTACCCCGTCGTCAAGGCGAAGTGAGGAGGCCGACCATGCTCACCAGATTGCTTTCCGGCGACAGGCCGCGCAGCCGGGTTCTGACGCTTCTGCTGCTGGCGATCGTCATCTCGCTCGCCTTTGCGCCCTTCCTGTTTCCCGGGACCAAATCCCTGGAGACTGCAGCACGGATCTGCATCTTCATCGCGCTGGTCGCGAGTTATGATCTGCTGCTGGGTTACGCCGGGATCGTGTCTTTCGCCCACACGATGTTCTTTGGGATCGGTGCGTATGGCACGGCGCTTGCCCTGTCGGTGACCGGACCGAGTTTCGGATCGATCCTGTGGGGTACCGCCGCCGGTGCCGTCGTTGCCGCGATCTTCGCCTTGGCGATCGGCTTGTTCTCTTTGCGTGTCAAGGCGATTTTCTTCGCCATGGTGACGCTCGCGGTCGCCAGTGCCTTCGCGGTTCTGGTTTCGCAGATGTCCTGGCTGACCGGTGGCGAGGACGGTCTCAACTACAAGATCCCGCGGGTGCTGACGCCGGCCTTCAAGCTGATGAAGGACAAGATTTTCGACGTCCGGATCGATGGCAAGTTGCTCGCCTATTATCTGATCTTCTTTGCCTCGGCGTTCCTGTTTCTGGTGATGCTGCGCATCGTGAACTCGCCGTTCGGGCGGACCCTACAGGCGGTTCGCGATAACGCGTTCCGGGCGGAGGCCATCGGCTACCGGGTCGTCTGGTACCGGACGACGGCGACGGTGCTCTCGGCGGTGATCGCCGCGCTTTCCGGATCGCTGCTGGCTATCTGGCTGCGCTACACGGGACCTGCGACCACGCTTTCCATGGAAATCATGATCGATATCCTGCTGATGGTGGTGATCGGCGGCATGGGCACGCTCTACGGCGCGGTGCTCGGGGCCACGATCTTCATTCTGGCCCAGACCTATCTTCAGGAACTGATGGGCGTTGCCTCCGACGCGACCAGCTTCATTCCGTTTGTCTCCGATTTGATCGCCGCGGATCGCTGGCTGTTGTGGCTCGGTGTGCTCTTCATCCTGTCGGTCTATTTCTTCCCGACCGGAATCGTCGGCAGGCTCCGGGCCTCCCGTGCATGAGTGAAGGGGGTCTTCATGTCCGCGTAGAGGAGGGGAGCGGTTCTCCGCTTGTGCTTCTGCATGGCTGGTCGTGTCATGGCGGGTTCTTCCGGCCCCAGCTAGAGGCCTTGTCCGGCGAGGTTAGGCTTCTCGTGCCGGATCTGCCCGGCCACGGGGAAACAGGTTCGCGGCTGCCGCTGACGATCGAAGCGGCGGCCGATGCGGTGGGGGAGCTGATCGATAGCCGCGGCCTTTCCGGCGTTACGTTGTGCGGTTGGTCCATGGGCGCGCATGTCGCCTATTCCTACGCAGAGCGCCATGGAACCAAACGGCTGAGGCAGATCGTTGCCATCGACATGTCGCCCAAGGTGCTGAACGCGCCGGACTGGCCGAACGGCTCTCTCGGGGGCCTGGATGCGAAACGCAATGTTCATGTTCTGGAGGCGATGGTGCCCGACTGGCCGAAGCTCGCGCCTAAGGTCGCGGAGCGCCATCTTTGCCCGAGGGCTTGTCCCTGATCCGGACCTCTTGGCCTTTGCCAAACGGGAAATCGGAAAGGCGGATCCGAACCTGCTCAGGCCCATGTGGGCATCGCTGACGGGACAGGATTTCCGTTCCTTCTTGCAGCAGCTCGATATCCCGCTGCATTTGGCGTTTGGGGCAAAGAGCGCGCTCTATGGGGCAGGGGTTCACGATTGGCATTCGGCCAATGTCCCCGATGTCAGCTTGCGGATCTTCGACAGGTCAGGTCATTGCCCGCATCTGGAAGAGGCTGACGCCTTCAATACCTGGCTCTCGGGTTTGCTGAGCGAAGCCGGACAGAAGGGCGAAATCGCGACTTCCGTCCGGACTTGACCCTTTACGCCTTGCCGACATCCTCGACGTAGACGAGCGCGCGGCCTTCGCAGACGCGGGTACCGCCTTCGGTCACGCAGACGGTTTCCAGATCGACGAGATGCTTTTCCGGGCGCAGCCGGGTGATCGTAACCGATGCGGTCAGGGCCTCGCCGAGAGGGGCGTCCGCCAGAAAACGCATGTCCTGTTTCAGGTAATTGGTGCCGGGGCCGGGGAGTTTAACCCCGAGCAGATAGGAGAACAGCGCACCGATCAGCGGACCGGGCACCGTCTTCGGGGCATCGCCGTCCAATCCGGCCTGCAGGGCGAAGTCGGTCATGTCCGCTCCGGAATAGGTCCGCGTGACTTCTGTTTTCTGGCCGATTTCGAATGTCATTGAACGTCTCCGGAAATGAGGCATTCGCCCGAGAGGGTCACGAGCCCGTCCGCCTTGCGGCTGACCTCGACCGCAATACTGTTTGGTTCATCCGCACCAGGGCTGAGGCGGAACACTAATTCTTCGCCAGCGTAGGATGGATTGGGAAACATTAGCGACTGCATGTCGTGTGTCGCGCCGGGCCAGTGCTTGCACAGGAGGCCGTAGACACGGGAATAGAGCAGCATGCCGTGGGAGACGGTTCGCCCAAAGCGGGTGCTTGCGGAGAAGGTCGGGTCGACGTGGATCGGGTTGTCGTCTCCGGACAGTCGGGCGAAGTCGTCGAAATCCTGCTGGGTCGGGACCCAGCTCTCCTCGATTACGGAAAGGGGCGCGGTCAACGGACGGTCTCCGGTTCTTGGACAAGGGTTTCCTTGAGGATGTTCTTGCGGACCTTGCCGGCGGCAGTCCGCGGCAAGTCATTTGATACCTGGAAGCTCTTCGGGATCTTGTAGGGGGCGAGGCGTTCGCGGCACCAGGCTGATAGGCACGCAGTGTCGATGGTTGTGCCCGGACGTTGGACCAGGAAGGCGGCGCCGACCTCACCCCATTTTTCATCTTCGACCCCGATGACGACGGCCTCGAGGATCGCCGGATGGGTGGTCAGGACCTTTTCCACTTCGGCCGGATAAACGTTCTCGCCGCCGGAAATGTACATGTCCTTGATGCGGTCGACGATGTAGTAGTAGCCGTCCTCATCGCGGCGGGCGACGTCACCGGATTTGAGCCAGCCGTCTTTGGTGAAGGCGGCCTCGGTGGCTTCCGGGTTATCCATGTAGCCGGGCGTGATGCCGGGTCCGCGGAGCTGCAATTCGCCTTCGCCCGCTCCTCGCACGATTTCGCCGTTCGCGTCTTCAAGCCGGACTTCGGACAGGATCTGCGCCTTGCCGACGGAGCCGATCTTTTGCGAAGCATTCTCCGGATCCATGAGGAAGACGGTCGGGCCCGTTTCGGTCATGCCCATGCCGTTGCAGATGGTTGCGCCACGATCCAGGAAGTCGGTGAGCAGGTGCGCCGGAACCGGTGCGCCGCCGCAGCCGAGGGAGTTCAGTTTCGCGAAATCAACGTCATCGATCCGGGGGTGCAGCGCAAGCGCCTGATAGATCGCCGGTACGGCGAAGAAAGAGGTGATTTCGCCCTTCGCCAGCAGATCGACGACCGCATCAGGGTCGAACTTGGACAGGATGAAGGAAACCCCGTCCAACAGGAACAGCGGCAGGGTCGGCAGATTGATGCCTGCGGTATGAAACAGCGGCAGATAATTGACACACCGGTCCGCACCGGAAAGGCCTGTTGCCTGGGAATAGTTGATCATGTTCGCCCAGGCCATTCCCGCGGTCTGGATGACCGCCTTGGGCATACCGGTGGTGCCGGAGGTGAAAAGCAGATACCAGGGCGCGCTAGCAGCGATGCGACCGTCGCCGACCGGTTCAGACGAGGCCTTGCCAATCAGCGTTTCCAGACCGTCTGCTTCATGCGAGCCAAATGCATATCGGGGAAGGTTCAGGGCATTTGCCAGGTTCAGAGCGGTTTCTCCGAATTCGCCGTCATGAATGATCAGATTTGCCTTTGACAGGACAAGGATCGGTTCCAGTTCGGCTTCCGGCTGGCGCCAGTTCAGGGGAACCAGGATAATTCCCGTCTTCTGGGCGGCAAACAGCAGGACGAAGAAGTCTACCCGGTTGAGGCACAGGACAGCGATCCGGTCGCCCTTCTGCAATCCCAGGGACAGGAGCGCATTGGCGGTGCGATTTGCCCGGTTGTTGACGTCTGAAAACGTGAATTCCGCGCCCGTGTCATGGTCGACAAAGGCGGTCTTGTGCGGCGACAGTTCGGCTCGTTTTGCCGCCATGTCCGTAAGCCATTCCATCATGTCCTCCCAACACGGTTTTTGGAGCGGCAGCTCGTTTGCTTATGGTCTTCCGGTAAAGCGTTTCATGCCTTCCAGAGTGTCCCGGGCGGTCACGCGTTGTAGAAACCGGTGTTTTTCCTGGTTCAGCCGCTCGCGGACGGTCGAAATACGGGGCTTGTCCCAGATATTGGCCCGGGTCGTCTTCAGGGTGTTGCTGTTCATATTCGCGATGGAGGCCGTCCAGGTGTCGATCTGGTGCGCAACGTCTTTTTCCGGGACGACCGCATTTGCCAGACCCAGCCGGAGGGCATCTTCGGCTTTAAGCCGGGAATTCAGGTACTGTAGCTCCAGCGCCTTGGCCGTGCCGATACGTTCCGGCAAAAGCGCGGTCCAGCCACCGTCGGGACCAAAGCCGACCACGCCATAATAGGGTTGCAGGAAGGCTGTCTCGCTCATGGCGATAAGGTCCGCCGCCAGGACGAGGCCGAGCGAGCCACCGGTAACGGGGCCGTTGACGGCCGCAAAGACCGGTGAAGGGAACTCCAACAGGTCGATGATTGCGTCATGCAAGGTGCCGACAATGCGATCCGAATAAGCAAGCAGTTCGTCGGGGTTTTTCGCATGGTCCATGAAACCGCCGACGTCGCCGCCGGTCGAAAAGCTTCGGCCTTCAGCTGACAGCACCAGCGCATCCGGGTCTACGCCGCGGGCAAGTTGCAAACAGTTCCGCAAATCGTCCAGAAGCCCCGGTGTCAGCGCGTTGTGCCGGTCCGGGCGGTTTAGCCGAACCCTGGCGATATTCCGGTCATGGGAAAAAGTAACGAGTGACGGCATGGGGGATCACGGCTTCAGGCCGTTGACGATCAGGTCGTGGGCGGTTTCGACGACGTCTTCGACCGGGGTTTTGTCTCCCCAGATGACGGCCCGTTCGCCCAGAGAGCGAGATATACCCATCAGCGCCCAGGCGCGGGTATCCGCATCGCCGGGTTTGATCTGACCGGCCTTTACCGCTGCCTCAAGCCCGCTTCGATAACCTTCGGCGAAGGTGTGGTAATAGGCGTGATAGGCTTCCGGATCGACAAAGAGCGCTTCCTGGATGATCCGGTAGAGATCCGGATGGGCGCGAATGAATTCCAGAAAGGCGGTCAGGCCGGCCTTTTCCGCATCGAGCCGGTTTTCGATATTCTGGGTCGCCTCGCTGAGCGCGCGGCGGACCAGCCTGCCCATTTCCAGAACCAGTTCGGAAAAGACTTCGTCCTTGCTCTTGAAATAGATGTAGAATGTGCCTTGCGCGACGCCGGCTTCGCTGGTGATGTGGCCGATGGATGCTTCGTTGAAACCGCGTTCGCCGATGACCCGTTCGGCGGCAGACAGGATCGCCTTGCGCGTGGCCTCGCCACGGGCCGTCTTTGGCTGGATCTGGCCATTTGACTGGTCGGTCCTGGTGCCTGTTTTTCGCGCTGCTTTTGCCAAGGTCCAACTCCGGACATGCGTCTAACTGAAACATGAATCAGTATTCATATTCGGACCGGGGATGCAAGCATTCCTTTTGTTGCAGCGCGTTGGCAGATGGATGCTCGGGGGTGCCGCGCCACCATTCCGGGGGCTGTGAGTGGATGCTGATGCCGGTCCGGTCAGGCGCCGTTTCGAATATCGGACCAGGTCCGGGCAATCGCCGGCCAGAACGTTACCGCGGTCTGATACATTTTTTCCGCAGCGGATGGATCGACAAAGGATTCGATCGCAGTCTTGTAGCTGTCTCTCTTCTTGGAGCGCTCCAGCCAATCAGCGACCTCAGAGAACTCGTCTTCCCACAATCCACTCATCGCCAGGCGATCGAGACGGTCGATATAGGCGAGAAGCGCAATATCGGCGAGACCGTAGGTTGGGCCACTGACCCAGTCGTATTGCACCAACATGGCTTTCATGTCGGCAAGTGTGGATCTCATTTCCCTCAAGGCCGCTTCGACGTGGAGGGAATCGACACCGTTCTCCAGAAGATCGCGCCGCTTCTCCCTTGAGATCGGGTTCGGCATTTGCCGGAGCATGGCTTCAAGCTGTTCCGGCGTCTTGCCGGCCATTTGCCTAGCGCGCAGAACGGTTGCGAAACTCAGGGAACTGATGCTGCCATGAATTGCGAGACACCGGAGCAACCAGAGTTTGGTTTTGGCCTTCAATTCCGGATTCCGGGGCATCAAATTGCCGGCGTTATAGGTCTCGTCCAGGTATTCCAGGATCAGGCTCGATTCAATCACCACCATCCCGTCGTCGACCAGGGTCGGAACGACCGCGTTGGGATTGAGTTTCAGATAGTCGGGAGCGAACTGGTCCCCGGTCATCAGATTGAGCAGATGGCCTTCGTATTCGAGCCCGATCTCAGCGAGGCCGAGGCGTGCCTTTTGGGAACATACGCTCGTTGTGCCATGATAAAGGGTCAGCATGGGTCCGATCCTCGGAATTCATGGGTAGTGGGAGGCCTGAGCCTGTGTGAAAGGCCGCAGCGATCAAGTTGCCGCGGCGGCCTTGCGAAGTTGTTCAAATCATCCGTTCCCGGCCGCAACGAAGGATCAATGGCGGGCGTATCTGCCGACGATGCTGGTCGCGCCCAGGGTATGGCCGTCGACTTTCTGTTTCAGTGTCGGCCAATCCATCCCTGCGTCCAGGGCGCCGGGTTCCAGATCCAGCGCTAGCAGCATGAATTCATAATGGTGCGGAACATCGCCGACATCCGGACACGGTCCAAAATAGGCGGTCTTGCCGATGGAATTCTTGCCGCCGGTCGATCCTTCCGGAACAGTGTTTTCGGCGATCCCTGTCGCGTCACCCGGAATGTTGTAATGCAGCCAGTGGATGACGCCCTGTCCGTGACGGCCAACGTCATCCATGGTCACGATGGCGAAGCTCTTGGTTCCGTCCGGTGCATTGGTCCAGTTCATCGCGGGCTGGATGTTTTCACCATCGCACTTTCGCGGACCGCCCTTCGCTGCATGGCGGCTGTCGATGATCTGGCCGTCTGAAAAGGCTGTCGATGTGATCTCGAAGCCCGCGCCGGCGTGCGCGGCCAGCGGAAATCCGAACGCAAATCCAATCCCGATCACCAGTTTCTGAATACTCATTTTCATCTTTTCCTCCCCTAATTTTCCATGCCGAGGCTTTGGTATTTGATGAATTCCAGCATGTCCGGCCCGAGCGTTTCGTCGCCGGTGCCGATGTGCTCGACAATGGAAATGTGATTGTGGCCGACTGCGGTGGACAGGACGGGGAGGTGTCCGTCCCGCTTGAACAGGGCCTGGATGAGCTGTGCGGTCTGGGACTGCACCAAAGGCATGTCGTACTGCGCAACCGCCACCATGACAGGCACGGTTCGGCCATCGAGCTTATTGATGTAGGACCGTTCCGCATGCGTGGACTTGTCGGTGCCGTAGTAGAGAGCATCGCGCTGCGGGTCGATTTCGTGATCGGTCAGGTTGGCCGTCGGCGGGGAAATCAGGATGACACCAATGAGGCCGTCATTTTCGATCTGGTAGTCTTCGTACAGGGCATAGGCGGCCACGTGTGCTGAGCCGGCGGAGTTTCCGGCAAGAACTACCTTGGCGGGATCGCCGCCGTGAATGGCCGCATTGTCCCGGACCCAGGTCATGACGTTCGCAACGTCTTCGGGGCCCGAAGGCCATTGGCTGTCGGGGGCGAAGCGGTAGTTGATCACGATCGCGACCACGCTGTGCTTTGCGAAATAGGCGCCGATATTGGCGGCACCGGCCTTGTCGCCGCGCACGAAGCCGCCGCCATGGGCGAAAATCATCACCGGCTGACTGCCGTTCGCATCCGCCGGCTTGTAGACATCGTGCACGTTTCGTTCTGCCGGGCCGTATTTCTGATCGGCCACTTTTTCGACGCCGTCGGTTTTCATCTGCGCGTGGAGGGGACCATAGATCTTCAATGGTCGCGCCGACGGTTTCCCGGGTCAGCTGGTTGCCGAGATCATGCAGGCTTTTGGCGATGTCCGGCGTTTCCGCGACCTGGGCCGATACGGCGTAGGTCGTTGCCAGTATAGCCACGGCGGCCAGAGGCGTGAGATAGCGTTTCATCTTGCGTTCCCTCCCATTTGCCCGGCGGAAGAAAGGCCCGCCGGCTCGTTGACGCTTACAGGCGCAGGAGCGCCTTTGCGTTTTCACGACAGACTTTCGCGCGCTCCTCATCGCTCAAGGGGGCCGTGTCGATCCACTTGCCGGCTTCCTCCGGCCGTTCGAACGGGTAGTCGACGGAGAACATCACCCGGTCGGCGCCCATGGCGTCGATGGCGCAGCGCAGCGGCTCGTCGGAACAGACGCCGGCGGTGGTGCACCAGATGTTGCGGTGGAAATAATCCGAGGGCTTCATCTCGAGCCGTTTGGTTCCCCGGTTGCTGATCTCCCAGCGGCTGTCGAAGCGCCAGAGCTGGTAGGGCAGTGTTTCGCCCATGTGGCCGAGGATCAGTTTGGCCTTGGGGAACCGGTCGAAGACACCGCCGAAGACGAGACGCAGGGCGTGGTTGCCGGTCTCCACCGTCCAGGACCAGACCGGCCCGAACAGTTCCGAGTGACCGTGGTACATGTAGGGCACGTCCGGCGGATTGTAGGGGTGGATGTAGACCGGCGCTCCCAGGTCGGATGCCCGTTCCCAGAAGACGTAAAAGCGGTCGTCGTCGAGATAGGCGCCGTTGGTCTGGCCGTTGATCATCACGCCGGAAAACCCGAGGTCCCTGACCGAGCGTTCCAGTTCGTCTGCGGCGGCCTTCGGGTCCTGCATCGCCAGATGGGCGAAACCGCCGTAGCGGGTCGGGTTCTTCGCGATTTCGGTGGCCAGGAAATCGTTGCATTCGCGTGCCTTGCGGACCGCCGTCGCGGTATCGGTTTCGGCCTGGACGCCTGGGCCGGACAGGGACAGGACGGCCTTTTCGACACCGATGCTGTCCATGTTGGCAATCCGCATCTCGCCGAAATCCTGCAAGGCGTTCAATGCCTTGCCGAAAAGTTCCGGACTGATGTTGATCGACGTCTTGTTGAAATAGTCGATGAAACCGGGCGCCATGAAATGTTCTTCCAGCGCGATCTTGGCAACAGGGTTCGTCACGGAACGTTTCCTCTAGTCGATTTCGAAGATTTTCTTTTCGGTCTTGTGCAGGCAGGCACCCGGACCGTCCGGGCCGATCATGTAGTTGTCGCAGATCACCGCGAAGACGGTGCCGTCGTCGTAACCGGGGTGAACCGCAAGGCACATGTTTTCCGCAAGGACCATGGTTTCGTCGTGCCGGATCAGCGGGCGCTCGACCATGTCCACTCCCTGGCCGTGGGCATAAAGCCTACGTTCAACCGGCAGACCACGTGCCGCCATCCAGTCGTCGTGCTTTGCCGCGACTTCGGCGGCCGGGACGCCCGGTTTCAGCAGGGAGAGGTTGTAGTCCTGGGATTCCTTGACGGTGGCAAAGGCGTCCTTCAATGCCTGTGTCGCTTTGCCCAGCACCATCGTACGGGCAATTTCGACATACATGCCGCCGGGGCCGTTGACCTCGATCAGCATGGAAAAATGCTCGCCCTTCTGGATGGTTCGACCCTGCAACTGCCTGGGCGCGAAGCGCGACGCCGAACCGAGCGGGGCGGACGTGCCTAGGAAAATGCCTTGGTCGCTGCCGAGCCGATGGGCTTCGGCCTGGGCAAAGCTGGCGAGATCGATGTCGCTTAGGCCGGGTTTGATGTAGCCGCAGACGGCGGCAAAGACCTTGTCCTGCAGGTCCGCGACCTGTTGGATAAGGGCGATTTCCTCCGGGCTCTTGATCGCCTTGATCGTGTCGACAAGGTCGGTCGCGTCGGTGACTTCGACCCCGGTGCCAAGTTGGTCCTTGAGTGCGGAAACGATCGCGTGGGGCAGGGCGCCCGGGGTCAGGAGGCCGATTTTCTTCGGGCCGGTCCGCTTCAGCTCCTCCACGAGCAGATCCGCGTCATAGGTATTTGTGTAACCGATGGAGACGAAGGACGGGGTGTTGACCAGTCTGCCGACGCCGCGATGGAGCGGATCTTCGCTCTTCAGGTCGCGGCAAGTGTCGAACGGGCCCATTTCGATCACGGTCATCGGCTTGTCGGCGTAGAACACGACGGTGCGCGGATAGCCGTTGGTCGCCGGAATATCGGTGAACCATCGGGCATAACCGCCGACCCAGTCGCTGGTGTTCTGCATGACCAGCGCATCGATGCCGTCCGCGCGCATCGCGGCGCGCACCGCCTGCCAGCGGCGTTCAAGTTCCGCGGTCGAGGTCTGGGATCGGTTGACCGGTCCTGTCATTTGGGAAAGCTCCTGCTAGCTGGGACGTTCGATGACGTTCTTGAGGGCGGCGGCTCCGCCCTTCACGTAGGCATTCAGATTATCGGCGACGATTGGCTGGGCCTGCTGGGCGTAGCAGTCGGACATGCCGCCGATATGTGGGGTGATGATGAGATTGGGTGCTGACCAGAGCGGGCTCGTCTCCGGCAAGGGTTCCGTATTGAAAACGTCGAGCCCGGCGCCTGCGATCTCGCCGCTGTTCAGGGCGGTGGTCACCGCGTCCTGATCGACACAGCCGCCGCGGGCAATGTTGATCAGATAGGCGCTCTGCTTCATGGCCTTGAGCACGTCGGCTTTGATGATGTGATGGGTTTCAGGGCCATAGGGCACGATGACGACAACGAAATCCGCCTCGGCCGCGGCCTCCTTGATCTGGCTGCGTTTGAAAATGCGGGCGAAGCCTTCGACCGCGGACCGTCCGTCGGATACGCCTGTAACCCGTAACCCGAATGGATTGCAGCGCGCCGCCAGTGCCTCGGCGATCACCCCGAGGCCGACGATGCAGACCGTCTTGCCCTGCAGGAGCGGCTGCGGCCATTGTTTCCACGTTGAGGTTTCCTGGTTGGCGAGCATGGCGGGAAACTGCCGCGCCAGCGACAGCATCATCAGGACCGCGAGTTCGGACATCTGGGGGCCGTGCATTCCGCGGGTGTTGGTGATGACCACATCCGTCGAGAGCTCCGGCATGTGGAGCAGATGGTCGACGCCGGTGGTGAGCGCCTGAACCCATTTGAGCTTCGGCATGGCCTGGATCATTTCGACAGGGATGAATGGCGCGAGTCCGCACAGGATTTCCGCATCTGCGGCAACCTTCAGCGCGTCTTCGACGGTGACGGCGGGCAGGAAACCGTAGCCCGGGCACTGCTGGGCAAGCGTTTCGCTGTACCATTGCGCATCAGGGTCGAAAATCAGGACTTGTGTATCGGCCATGGATTGCCTCGGTCAGTAGAGGGCTGCGGGCAGCCAGAGCGCCAGCCCCGGCAGCAGGAACAGCAGCAGGATGAGGAAGATCGGCGCGATCAGAAAGGGCGCTATGCCGGAATAAAGCGCCTTCAGGCTGACTTCGGGCGCCTGAGCCTGAATGATGAACAGGTTCATGCCGACCGGCGGTGTGATCAGGCCGAGCTCGACGACGATGACCACCAGCACGCCGAACCAGACCGGGTCGTAGCCGTAGCTCATGATGACCGGCAGGAACACCGGCACGGTGATCAGCACCATGCCGATCCCTTCCAGGAAACAGCCAAGGATGATGTAGAGGATGATGATCAGGGCCATGATCATCAGCGGGCCGAGCCCGACTGCCTGGGCCGCATCGATCAAAAGGTTCGGCAGCCGGGTTTGCACCACGAAGTTGGCAAACATGGATGCACCGATGATGATCATGAATAGCACCGCGCTGGTGATGGTCGCGGTGCGCAGGGCCCGGATCAGGTGCTCGACGGTTAACCGGCGGCTGATAATACCGATGACGATGGCGGCGAAGGTCCCGACGCCGGCGGCTTCGTTCGGGCTGAAGATCCCGCTGTAGATACCGCCGATGGTGACGATGAACAGCAGATAAAACTGCCACGGTTCAATCAGCGCTTTCAACCGCTCGCCGAAGGACACCTGATCGGCCGCTGGAACCTGACCGGAAACCCGATGGGCAACAAACAGGGCGATCGCCGCATAAAGAACCAGGAGGACGATACCGGGGATCATGGAAGCGGCGAAGAGCTTCGGGATCGACTGTTCGGCAATCGCGCCGTAGATGATCAGGATGATCGAAGGCGGGATCAGGATACCCAGCGTGCCGCCTGCGGCGACAGACCCGGCGGAATAGGCATCAGCATAGCCCGCCTTGCGCATTTCCGGCATGGCGATCCGGGTCATGGTTGCCGCGGTTGCGACCGACGAGCCGCATATGGCGCCGAAAGCCCCGGAGGCGCAGATCGTTGCGACCGACAACCCGCCGCGCAGTCCCGACATGATCACCCTGGCCGCGGAGAAAAGCTCCGACGAGAGCCGCGAAGAGGTCGCGATTTCCCCCATCAAAACGAACAGGGGGACGACCGAAAGTCCGTATTTGGACGCCATGTCGAATGTGGTCGATCCGGCCATGAACTGGGCGACCTGGACGTTCGACAGGGCCGTGTTTCCGGCGATACCGCAGATGGCCAGGGCAAGCCAGACCGGGGTTCGCAAAAACAGGAGGACGAACATGATCGCGATGAACAGCAGTCCGACAACCGATGCGCTCATCTCGATCACCCCCTGTTCGCCTGTCGGGCGGACAATACGCCGAACAGGTTCAGGATCGACACAACAACGCCGCCCGCCATGCCGCCAAGCGCGATGACCCAGACGATCCAGACCGGCAGGTTCAGCTCCAGTTTCATGTCGCCGTAGAGGTAGGCTTGCCTTGCGGGGTCGACCATGGACAGGAACATGAAGCCCAGGATAAGGGGCCGACAGGAGGCTGGAAAAGCGGCGGAGAAATTCTACGAGGCCGGAAGGTGCGAAATGATCGATCAGGTCGATCACGATTTCATGCCGGCCGGCAATTACGGCCGGCATGCCGTAGAAGACACTGATGACAAGCAGGATCTCAACGCCGTCATAGGCGCCGGTCAGCGGCTTGTTGATGGCAAAGCGCAGGCCCACGTCCGCCACGATGACCAGCATCATGAGGAACAGGGCGGTCATGGCTATCGCGAGCAGCGCACGCAGTATCGCATCCGAAATACGGTTCAATCCGGACATTGCATCCACATCATCTGTTGCCGATAGAAAAAGCGGGAAGCCGAATACCGGCTTCCCGTTGCGCTGAGCCTACTTTGTGTAGGCGTCGTAGAATGCGCGTCCGGGCTTGCCGGATTCCTCGACAGCACTGATCGAAGCATCGATCATGGGGGTCACGATTTCGGTCAGTTTTTTCACCTGGCCGTCGTCGAGGGTGACGATGTCAATGCCGTGATCGACCGCATACTGACGGCCCTTGGCTTCGCCTTCATCCCACATGGCACCGAAAGCGGCAGCGCGGGCCGGGCCCGTCGTTTCCATGATGAGTTTCTGGAACTTCTCAGGAAGCGCGTTGAAGGAATTCTCGTTCATGACCACGGCGAAGGTTGCCGATGCCATGCCCGGTTCCAGGGAGTATTTCACCACCTGGCCCAGATCGAAGGCCATCACGGCTTCGAAGGGGAAGGTTGCGCCGTCGATGACGCCTTTTGCCATTGCTTCGGAGACTTCGCCCGGCGGCACTGGCATTGGGGAAGCGCCCAGGCTTTCGATCATCTGCTGGAAGACCTTGCCGGCATAGCGGATGCGCAGACCCTTGAGGTCATCGAGTGTTTCCGGCTTCTTGTCCGCGAGATTGACCTTCAACGGCGGGGTGACAGCCATCCAGAGAATTTTGGTGCCCGGATGCTCGGCTGCCAGATATTCCGGAGCCAGTTCGGTCAATCGTTTGGACGAGACTGCGCTGGCAGATCCTTCCGAAGGATAGGAAAGGGGCATGGCAGCCAATCCAGTCACGGGAAAACGGCCCGGCGTGGCGGCATGAAGCACGACGGAAATGTCGGCGGCACCCGAGGACGCCAGGTCATACTGGCGCGGAGCCGGTCCAAGCTGACCGGCCG
Organism: uncultured Roseibium sp.; assembly: GCF_963675095.2. Lineage (GTDB taxonomy): Bacteria > Pseudomonadota > Alphaproteobacteria > Rhizobiales > Stappiaceae > Roseibium. Next base: position 65,597 of record NZ_CAXXSJ010000015.1, read on the forward strand.
GGAACAGATTGATGGTGAGTTCGCCTCCGGACTTTTCCGCAAGCTCTTCGCCCCATTGGGTCAGCATGCGGTTGAAGGCGTGTTTCGGCGGTAGAAATGTGGATGTTTTCAGGGTTTCTGCAGAAGCGGATGCGAACGAGGCGACGCCGACAGCGAGCGCAATGCCTACCTTGCAGATAAGGGCATGTTTCATGTTTTTTCCTCCCACTGTGCCGTTCATCAGGTACGATTGTTTTTATTGGAAACCTGATTTGCGATACAGATGTACCGTATCGTAGAACTCTTGAGATTGTCAATTTGTTTTGGCGGTAATAGCCGGAAAAAAGCGTGCTGTTACCTAGGTTTTATCGGGCTACGCGAACATGCACCAACCCGCTCACGCGTTCGATGAGAACGCCTGTCATAAGCCGGCTAATAAATGGTCGGAAGCTCGGATTTCGAATTGATAAATCAGGTTCTGCCGATGACTTCGAGGCGGGCAAGCTGATCGAGCGTCTTAAGCAGCTGCCCCACCAGCTTGGTTTCGGTCAGATTGAAACGCGAACTGGGGGTCGGGATCGACACCGCGTAGATTTCACCCTGGCGATCGCCGAAGGCCGCGCCGACCGCGGAAATGCCGTCCGTATGCTGATCGCGGTCGAAAGCAATCCGGTTGCTGCGGATGTCGTCGATTTCGGCGAGGAAGGCGGCCAGTTTCTTTGGGTCTTCCGTAATTTCGGGTGCTTCGCTTGCCATGAGTTTCATGATCCGGCCCTCGTCCATCAGCGCCAGACAGGCCTTGCCGTTGGCGGTGTCGAAGAGGGGGAAGCTTTCACCGACGAAGGATACCGTGCGCAGACGATGGGTTCCCGGAATCTGATCGATGAAAATCAGGCGTTTTCCGCGCAGGACGGCGAGGTCGACGGTTTCGCCGGTGGCCTTGGCAAGTTCCACCAAATAGGGACGGAGGATCTCACCCATGTCGATGCGCGCGGATTCCGCAAGAGACGTGATTTCGGGACCGAGGCGGATACCGCGACCGGGGCTGGCTGCGATCACCAGATGTTCGGCCTGTAGCGCGCCGACGATCCGTTGGACCGTCGACCGTGGCAGTCCGACACGTTCTGCGATCTGCCCGAGGCTGAGGCCGTCGTTTTCGTTTCTCAGGCTGCGCATGATCGCGACCGCACGCGCAATGACCTGCACGCCGGATCTGGAATCGTCAGTCTCTTTTCTTGGACCAGCCATCGTCATCACTTCTTTATCATTCTTGTACCGATCTCCTTAGCATGCCCGCCTGTTTTGCCAAATGTTCTTGGTGGCGGGCATCTTGAGGCTAGAAGGCGGTCTTGTCGCCGCCTTTCAGATCGAGGATCTCTCGGGCTTCATTTGGTGTTGCCACTTCGCAGCCTAGCTCCTCGACGATCCGGCGGATCTTTTTCACCTGCTGGGCATTGCTCTCGGCGAGCTTGCCGCGGCTGATGAACAGGCTGTCCTCCAGCCCGACGCGGACGTTGCCACCCATCTGGCTGGCCGTCGTGGCCATGGGGATCTGGGCCGCACCTGCAGCCAGGATCGACCAGCGGTAGTCGTCGCCGAAGAGCTTGTCCGCCGTCTGTTTCATGAACAGCAGGTTGTCGATATCGGCGCCGATGCCGCCCAGAATACCCATGACGAACTGGATGAAGATCGGTGCCTTGAAGAGGCCGATATCCATGCAGAACTTGAGATTGTAGAGGTGACCGACATCGTAGCATTCGTGCTCGAACTTGATGCCGTGCGGCGCCAGTGTTGTCGCCGCCTCCTCGATGTCTCTGAAGGTGTTGCGGAAGATGTTCCCGTCGGAATTGGCGACATAGTCCTTTTCCCAATCGAACTTCCAGGTGTCGTAGCGCTTGGCGAGGGGATGAAACGAGAAGTTCATCGATCCCATGTTCATGGAGCACATTTCGGCGCTGAAGGTTGCCGCGGGTTTGATGCGGTCCTGGATGGACAGGGTCAGCGAGCCGCCGGTGGAAATGTTCACCACGGCATCGGTTGCCTGCTTGATCCGCCCGAGGAAGGGCTTGAAATCCTCCGGATCGACGGATGGGGCGCCGGTTTCGTTGTTACGGGCATGCAGATGGAGGATCGACGCGCCGGCCTCGGCCGCTTCGACGGCCTGCTGCGCGATGTCGTCGAAAGTGTAGGGCAGGGCGTCCGACATGGTCGGGGTGTGGATCGCGCCGGTCACTGCGCATGTGATGATGGTCTTCTGACGCTTGCTTGCCATGTCGGCCGTCCTAATTTTCTGAGGGTTTCACCACCCGCCTTGCCAGCGGGAAAATTTCAATGCCGACCTTGGCTCTCACCATGCCCCAAAGGCCTTTCGGGGCTCGCAGCATGACGACGATTGCGACAAGTCCGAGGACCAGGAGATAGATCGTGCCAAGGTCGGCAAGGGTTTCGCGCAGGGCGAAAAAGATAAGAGTTCCGATGATCGGTCCTTCGAGGGTGCCGATTCCGCCGATCACCACGATGAAGATCACGAAGGCGGTCCAGTCGTTGACGGAAAAGGCCGCGTCCGGTGATATCCGCAACTTTGCCAAGAAGATCAGTGCACCGGTCGCGGAGGTCAGCGCGGCCGTGACGATGTAGACGACGAGTTTCGTTTTCCAGATATCGATCCCGAGGCTTTTGGCGGCCAGTTCGTTGTCGCGGATTGCGGTCAGAGCCAGACCCTGGCGGGACCGGAGGAACAGGAACGCCACCGCGATGACCAGGACGGCAATTCCTAGGGCCAGCCAGTAGCTGGTGGCTTCCCGGGCCGAACGGTTGGCCGCAATGGACTTGACCACATCGATCGGCAGGCTTGTTCCGGACCCGCCGCCGAGATCGCTGACCTGCGCGAAGACCAGACGGAAAACCTCGGCAATGACCCAGGTGCCGATGGCGAAATAGGCGCCGCGAAGCCGGAAGATAAGGATGGCGACGGGTAGGGCGACGGCTGCCCCCAGAACGCCGGCGATCGGAATGGCCAGAATAGGCGAAACGCCGACGAACATGGTGAAGGCGAACAGCATGTAGCCGCCGAAGCCGACGAAGGCCTGCTGGCCGACCGAAACGAGGCCCGCGTAGCCGGCCAGAAGGTTCCAGAGGCTTGCAAGCGACAGATAAAGGAAAATTTCGCTCATGAGACGAAGGTCGGCACGGCCCGCCCACCAGGGCGCGGCTGCCAGGAACAGGCAGAGCGCGAGGCCTGCTATGGCTGCGGTCCGGCTGACGGGTGTGGACCGGGAGATTGTGTAGGTGGCAGCACTCATCCGTCGATCCTCGGAAACAGGCCACGGGGGCGGACCGCGAGTACCACGAGAAAAGCCAGGTGACCGGCCAGCAGCTGCCAGCCCGGATTGATCTGTGCGCCGATATTCTGGCTGACACCAAGGATGATGCCGCCGGCAAGGGTGCCCCACAGATTGCCGAGGCCGCCGATGATCACCGCTTCAAAACCGAAGATGAGCCGCCCGGGGCCGATCGAGGGGTCGAAACTGGTGCGGATTCCGAGGAACAGACCGGCAATGCCGACGACAGCCAGGGACAGCGCCATCGCAAGGCCGAAGACATGAGCCTTGTTTAGCCCCATGAGCTGGGCGATGTCCTGATTGTCCGACGTGGCGCGGAAGGCGCGACCGAGTGCGGATCGGTAGAACAGCCACTGCAGGCCGGCGATGGTGGCGATGGAAACGGCAAACATCAGCAGCGGCAGCCAGCCGATATTCAGATTGCCGCCAAGGTGCATGCTGGCGGTCTCCAGCGCGCCGGCATTCATTTTCTGCGGGTCGGCACTGTAGATTTCGAGCAAGCCGTTCTGCAGGATCACCGACAGGCCGAAGGTCACCAGCAGCGGCGGCAGGATATCGTCGCCCAGGGTATGGTTGAGGACGCCGCGCTGCAGGGCATAGCCGATGAGACCCATGACCGGAACAACGATAATGAGCGCTGCGAGCGGATGCAGGCCGACGGTGGTGGCGACGGTCAGTCCCAGATAGGCGGCGAGTACGATGAAATCGCCATGGGCAATGTTGACAAGGCGCATGACGCCGAAAATCAGCGAAAGGCCGGCGGCGAAAAGCGCGTAGAGGCCGCCGAGCAGCACGCCTTGAACGATTGAGTTTATCCAGTCCATGGTTCCCTCAGATCCCGAAATAGGCGGCGCTGATGGCTTCGCGGGTGACGGCGGCAGCCTGGCCTTCCAGGGCGATGCGACCTTCCTGCAGGCAGTAGATTCGGTCCGAAACGGACAGGGCCTTGGCGATGTCCTGTTCGACGATGATCGCGCTCGTCCCGTCGCCGATGATGGACGGCAGGATCTCGTAAATCTGTTTGACGATGATCGGCGCCAGTCCGAGGCTGATTTCGTCAAACAGCAGAATGTCAGGGTTCGACATCAGGGCGCGGCCGATGGCAACCATCTGCTGCTGACCGCCGGAAAGGGCGGTGGAGGGGACCTTGCGCCGTTCCTCCAGGATCGGGAAGAGCTTGAAGATCTTCTCCAAGTTCCAGGGGCCTTTCCGGCCGGCCTGGCCGCCGATGATCAGGTTTTCCTCGACCGAGAGAGAGGGAAACAGCTGGCGGCCCTCAGGGACCATGGCGATGCCGAGATGGGCGATCTGGTCTGCGCGCAGGTGGCCGATTTTTTGGCCTTTCCAGCAAACCATTTCCGGGTCATTGGATAAAAGTCCGGTGATCGACCGCATCAGGGTCGACTTGCCGGCGCCATTGGCACCGATGACCGCAACGACTTCCCCGGTATCCACGCGAAGCGAAATGCCGAAAAGCGCCTGAAAGTCGCCATAGAAAGCGGTGAGGTCATTAACGGTCAGGAACGGGTCAGCCATCCGCATCGACCCCCATGTAGATCTCTCGAACTTCCTGCATCGCCATCGTCTCGGCAGGGTCGCCGTCAGCGATTTTCCGGCCGAAATCGATCACGATTAGCCGGTCGACCACCGAGAGCAGCGCATGGACGATGTGTTCGATCCAGATGATGGAAACACCTTCCTTGCGGACATCGTTGATGGTGTCGACGAGTTCCCGGCATTCGTGCTCGGTCAATCCGCCGGCGATTTCGTCAAGCAGGAGCAGCTTCGGCCGGGCGCACAGAGCGCGGGCCAGTTCGAGACGTTTGCGGCCGAGAAGGGTCAGGCTGCCCGCCGGGGCATTGGCTCTGTCGATGAGGCCGGTTTTTTCCAATACTTCGAGGCAATGCCGGTTTGCTTTTGAAATGCTGTCGCGGGCGCCATGGGTGGCGGCGACCATCAGGTTCTCGAACACGGTCATGCCGGAAAACGGCTGCGGGATCTGGAACGAGCGGGCGATGCCGGCGCGGCAGCGGTCGGCAGCCGACATGTTCGTGATCGGTTTGCCACAGAAATGGAGCGATCCACTGTTGGGCGCGAGCGTGCCGGTGATCAGGTTGAACATGGACGTCTTGCCGGCGCCGTTCGGTCCGATGACACCGAGCGCTTCGCCTTCTGCAAGGCGGTAGCTCAGCTCATCGGCCACAACGACGGCGCCGAATGCCTTGGTCACGTTTTGCAATTCAAGGAGTGACAAGATGGAAACCCTGGACAGCTGATTGGACCGGGCGGTCGTTTGATCCGACCGCCCGGCAAGCGGTGTTATTACGACAGCAGCTTGAACTCGCCTGTGGTCGGGATTTCCGGCGCATTCTTGTTGGCCGTGACCACCAGTTCGAACTTGTCGCCCTGCTTCTGCCATTGGCCGGCGACAAGCGGCGTCTTGGTGACGTTCTTGACCGGTCCGACGGCCCAGTTCACGGGGCCGACGACGGTCGTCAGGTTCGTTGTGCGGATGGCTTCCAGGATCGACTGCGGGTCGTCCAGGTCCGCCGAACGCCGGATGACGTCGGCGGTGACTTCGAACAGCGCGTGTTTGAAGCCGATCGGCTGGGTCCAGGGGCGGTTGGTCGCCTTCATGTAACCGTTGGCGAGGTCCGCGGAGCTTTCGCCGGTCAGCGAGGACGGGAACGGGTGGTTCGGTGTCCACCAGATTTCCGAGCTCAGGCCATCACCGCGATCGCCGAGGGATTCAATCACCGACGGGAACAGCAGCGCCTTTCCGATGGTGACGACCTTGGGGTGGAAGCCCTGTTGCGCCGCCTGGGACCAGAAGTTGGCGAAATCCGGCGGGATCATGTTGCCGGTGACGATTTCGCAGCCGGCTTCCTTGAAGGCGGAGATCTGCGAGGTGAAATCGTCGGACAGCGGCTGGTAGCGACCCGGATCAGTCAGGGTGTAACCGGCGTCTGCCAATGCGGGCGGCAGGCCGAGTTTCGGATCGCCCCAGGCATTGCCGTCGGCATCGTTCGGGAACAAGCCGGCTATCTTCTTTTCGGCGCCGCTCGATCCCCAAAGGTCGAGGAAGGCGGCTATCACGTCTTCCAGGCCCCAGAAGAAGTGGTAGGTGTATTCGAAGCCCTTGGCCGGATCCCCGTTGCGGCCGAAGAAATAGGGCTGCCACGGGCAGTTGGTGGTGATGCAGGGGACTTCATTGACTTCCGCCTGATCGGCGACCGGGTTGGTGGTATCCGGCGTCGAGTCTCCGACGATAATATCCACCTCTTCGCCGAGGATCAGTTCCGCCGCCACTTCCGCGGCCCGGTTCGGGTTGGATTGCGAGTCCTTGGTGATGATTTCGACCGTATAGGTCTTGCCGTTGTTCTCGAGGCCGGCATTGAACAGTTTCTGGATCTGCGCGATCACATATTCATCCGCCTCGCCGAACCCGGCCAGCGGGCCGGTCTTAGGGCTGACGTGGCCGACCTTGATGACCGGATTGGCCGCATAGGCACGAGTCCGGTACAGGATTGCCGGAGCGGCAAGGCCGACGGCGGCGCCTGCCAGCAGGTTTCTGCGTGAAATTTGCTTCTTGCTATCGAACAGCGTCATCGTTTTTCCTCCCAGAAGATGCGCCGGTCCGTGAAGGACCGCTAGTCGTCGATAATCGTCTCAAGCCTCCTCAGATGCACAGCGACCCGGCGGCGGATTTCATCCGCTTCTTCCGGCTTCCAGCGGCGAAATCCTTCGCCGGATTTCATTCCCAGTTTTCCCTCATCCACGAGCTTGCGCAGGTAGGGGGACGGTTCGCCCCGATCGTCCAAATCGAAGAGAACATTCTCGTGAATATCAAGGGTCAGGTCCGTGCCAACCAGGTCCGCATTTTCCAGCGGACCGAGGACGGCCAGACGTCGGCCGAAGCTGGATTTGACCACCGTGTCGACGGCTTCGGCCGAGCAGATACCCTTTTCCACCAGGTTGACCGCTTCGCGCCATAAGGCGTGCTGAAGCCTGTTGCCGATGAAGCCGGGAACGTCCTTTTCCACCTTCACCGGCGTCTTGCCGACCGCCGCCAGCAGATCATAGACGGCTTGAAACGTGTCGTCTGATGTCCATTCGGTGCGGATGACTTCAACCAGCGGGATCATGTGCGGCGGGTTCCACCAGTGGGTCCCGACCGCGCGGGTCTTGTCTTCCAGATCCTGCATGATGGTGGTGATCGGGATGACGGAGGTGTTTGAGGCGAACAGGCAGGATTTGGGCGCTGCCTGTTCGACGTCCCTGAAGAGCTGACGCTTCAGGTCCGGTTTTTCCGGTGCAGCCTCAAAGACCACCTCCGCGTCGCCGACGCTTGTTGCGAGGTCGGAAACCGCCGTGATGCGTTCAAGCGCCGCTTCCGCCTCGTCCGTGCCACAGCCAAGGGCTTCGAGACTTGCCCGGACACGGTCGTGCAAAGTGGCTAGGCCTTCGGGGAACGGGTCATAGACCCGGACGTCGTGGCCGGCGCGGGCAAAGGTCAGGGCAATACCGTGACCCATGAGGCCCGCGCCGAGGACAGTGATGTTGCTCAGGTCCGCCATGGGTTAGCCTGCCGTGTAGCCGCCGTCGGCGTAGAGGATGTGGCCGGTGTAGAAGTCCGATGCCTTCGAGGCCAGGAACAGCAGGGGGCCAGCGAGATCCTCCGGTTCGCCGAGACGTCCTTTCGGAACACGGGTCAGGAAGCCGTTGCGGACCGTCTTCGCCTCGTCGGTGTCCTCGAACATCCAGGCGGTCAAGGGCGAGCGGAACACGGTCGGAGCGATGGCATTGACGGTGATGCCTGTCGGACCGAGTTCGCAACCCAGCGCCTTGGTGATCCCGTCCACGGCGGCTTTCGAGGCGCAGTAGGCGGTATAGCCTGCCGGATGCCCCAAAAGCCCGCGCGCGGAGGAAACCAGAACGATCTTGCCGCCGTCGCCCTGGGCCTTCATCTGCGCGGTCGCGGCACGCGCGAGCATCCAGGACTGAGTGACATTGGCATCCATCACCCCGGTAAAGGTTTCAACTGGCATTTCGTCGATCTTGGCGACCTTGTTCATGCCCGACGCCACGACCAGGATGTCCAGCCGTCCGAAGGTGTTGACGCTCTCGTCAACCATCGCCTTGCAGGCGCTTTCGGTATCGGGCCGTGAATTGAGTTCCAGAACGTCCGCGCCAAGGTCTTTGCATTCGTCTGCAATCGCCTTGAGCGCGTCCGAATTTCCGGCCGCGAGCGCGATCTTGCAGCCGGCACCGGCCAGGGTTCTGGCGGCGACCATGCCGAAGGCTCCGGAGGCGCCGGTGATCAGCGCAACCTTGCCTGCGACTTCGAACATGGACAGAGGGTTTTTCCAGGTATCGGTCATGGGTCAGGCCTTCGGCGGGTAGGGGATGACGACAAGCATGGTGCAGGCGTGATTGGAGCGGTTCTCGATCTTGCGAACCTCTCCCGGTGCAATGGTGCAGCTGTCGTATTTGCCCAATACCGTCTCGGACCCGTCGATGATGACGGTCATCTCGCCTTCGAGGACGACATAGATCTTTTCGAAGGGGGTGGAGTCCGGGCCGGCGCCGCCGCCGGGCAGAAATTGGCTGAGGCCGACCCATTGATTGGTGGGGCCGCCTTCCTCGAAACCCTGCAGGCGCAGGCCGACCACATCCCAGTGGTTCGGCGCGTCATAGGGCTGAGCATCCTGAAAACGTTTTACGTGCATGCGTGATCCTCCCAAATGCTGCATGCATGGCCGCCGCCGGAGCAGCGGCCATCAATACCGGCTTAGAAGGATTCTCCCGCCTCGATGCGGTAGTTCTGACCCTTGTCGATCATCGCCACCAGGCGGATGATACAGCCGTCGCCGCGGTCCCAGTTCCACGGGAAGAAGGCGAAGGTGCAGCGCTTGCCGGTCACGGCATCGAGATCACCGCCGACGTTCTCAATACCGAGAATGCCGTTGGAGAAGAGCGTGTTATGGACAGGCTCCCATTCCGGGAAGGCCTCATCCCAGGCGATGCCGCCGGACCATTCCTTGTATTCTTCGGCCAGATGCGGCAGCAACGGACCATTGCGGTGCGGGCCGATGGCGGTCGCGAGCGGGTGGTCGTTCGCCTGCGTGTCGTGGCCGACGACCTTGATGCCCTTTTCGACCATCCAGTCGGCAGCCGAGGGAACAAGGCCGGGGCAATAGGGGAAATAGTCGCCGTCTTCGTAGACCTTGTGCCAGCCGGTGTTGATGATCAGCACATCGTTCTTGCGGATGGCGTGGCCGCAGGCCTTTTCCAGGTCGTCAGCAGTGATCTGCTCCCATTTCTTTTTCGGGATCGAGACGACCAGGCCGGACCCGAAGAAATGCGGCAGGGGCACTTCATCGATGAACGGGGTGCCCTGGACCACGTGGGCCGGCGCGTCGATGTGGGTCGTGACATGCATGGTGGTGGTGATGGTCTGGGACAGCACGCCCGACTTTGCCATGTAATGCATGCGCTCGATCTGGACATCCCGGAAATAGGGCCAGTTCGGGCACTGAAACCCATAACGATGGCTGAGGTTGTAGAACTCCAGCCCCATGTCGTTATTGGTGTTTTCCTGAAAATCGATACCCCGGATCGTGATTGTCATTTTTTATCCTCCCAATCGCATCGTTCGGATGCGCTTCCTTATCTTGAAATTTGATACACATGTATTGCTATGCAGTCAATACGTACCGCACTGCGGTTTTGATGTGACCTGTTTGTCGTGGGTGTGCCCAAGAAATGCGGTAGGGAATTTGCGTTAGCGAAATGCGACTGGTTAGGGTTTCGAGCTAAAAATGGACAGCGGAGGTTATGCGCCGGCCCAACAGGACAGGTTCTACAATGATCCGACAAAGCGATTTCTGAAGCGGGTAATAGGCTGGCGCCAATTTGCTGCGTAAGCGCCAAGCTTCCTTTTCAGGAAGCGAAACGGCTTCGAAGGCCTCGGTAGAGGTATTAAGCCTTCAGGCTTTGCGGTCCGACCCTGAAGCCGATGATCGGATCGCCAGGGCAACCCTCACTTGATCGGGGGTTGGGGCAGCCTTGCTTCGCCAGGCTCCATGACCAGCGTGTGATCGAGGGAATACCAGGGACCGGTCAGTTCCGAGATTACGGGGTGCGGCTCGTCATGGCGGACGAAATGTCCGGTGGTCGCCCTTGTCACGCCGAACTGCACGTCGCTTTCCAGCCTTGGATCGTCGTCGGCGTAGATCTGGGTGATCAGCGTCTTGAAGCCCTCCTTGAAGGCCAGTGCATGGACATGAGCCGGGCGATAGGGATGGCGGTTCTGGGCGGTAAGCAGCCGTCCGACGAGGCCATCGGTCGGGATCGGATAACCGGCGGGCCGGATCGAGCGGAACCGGATCTCGCCCCTCTCGTCCGTGGTGAACTTGCCGCGCAGGTTCATGTCCGTCTGATCCGGATCCTGGTTTTCATAAAGACCGACCGGCGAGGAATGCCAGATATCCACCTCGGCGCCCTCGATCGGTGATCCGGTCTGATCGGTGACGGTGAAGGTCACGATCATCGGCTCGCCCGGCGTATCGGACCGGACAATGGAGGCATCGTTTTCTGTTTTAGGGGAATTCAGCCGCCAGAACGGGCCAAGCAGGTTCTGCGTCGTCTCGGTCGCGCCGTTGTTGCCGTTGTTGAGCAGGCAGACGAGAGCTGAAACGCCGAGAGAGCCGGACATTAGCACCGCCTCGTTGTGGGTGTCGGTGGTCAGCTTGCCGATCTCGTTGACGATTGCGGTCGCCTTGCGGAACTCGTCCTCGGTCAGCCGGACGTCCCGGATGAAGCCGTGCAGATGGGTGATCAGCGAGACCATGATTTCGCGCAGGCGCGGATCGTTGGTCTGCTCCATTACCTTCAGCACGGCCTCGGTGACCTGCTCCTGGCGTTCTATCGTCATGCCTTCCTCCCAGACGACCGCTGCTCCCGACAACGGATCAGGCACATCCTATCAGGATGCGCTTTATGAGGAAGCCTCGGTGATGGCGCTCCAGACCTTGTGAGGTGTCGCCGGCAGGGAGATATCCTCCACGCCGACCGGTGCCAACGCGTCCAGAATCGCCGAGATGATGGCCGGCGTTGCCCCAACCGTGCCGGCTTCGCCCGCGCCCTTGACGCCGAGCGGGTTGGTGTCGGTCGGTGTGCTCAAGGTGGAGAAATTGATCGGCGGCATGTCGGTTGCCCGCGGCATGGCGTAGTCCATGAAGCTACCGCTGGTGAGCTGGCCCGTCTCGTCATAGACCACGTCTTCCATCAGGGCCTGGCCCAGACCTTGTGCGATACCGCCGACCATCTGGCCTTCGAGCAGCATGGGGTTGATGACCGTGCCGACGTCATCGACGGAGACGATCTGCAGCACGTCGATCTCGCCGGTTTCCGGATCGACTTCCACTTCCGCGACCTGGCAGCCGTTCGGGAAGGTGAAGCCCTGCAGCAGGAAGTCGCCTTCTCCGGAAAGACCGATGCCGAGGTCCGGCGGCAGGATTGGCAGGAACGACATGGCCGCCACCTTCTGGATCGGCATCTTCTTGTCGGTTCCGGCAACCGACAATTCGCCGGCTTCGAACACGACATCGTCGGCGCTTGCTTCCAGGAGATGACCGGCAATGGCGCGCGCCTTGTCGATGACCTTGTCGGCCGCGATCTTGAGCGAGCCGCCACCGTTGATCATGGACCGGGAGGCAACGGTGCCGCGGCCGAAGGAAACTGCGTCGGTATCGCCCTGGAGGACCCGGATGCTGTCAAACGGCACGCCGAGCCAGTCGGACACCATCTGGGCATAGACTGTCTCGTGACCCTGGCCATGGGAGAAGGTTCCGGCAAGCACCGTCACGCTGCCGCCCGGATCGAAGCGGATCTCCATGGATTCATTGACCAGCCCGGCGTTTTCCATGTGAAGCGCAATGCCGACGCCCCGCAGCTTGCCGTTTTTGGTTGACGCCGCCTTGCGCTGGTCCATGGAAGCCCAGTCGCTGACTTCCAGCGCCTTGTCGACCACGGCGCCGTAGTTGCCGGTATCGATCTTGTAGAGCAGCGGCGTCTGATAGGGCATCTGCTCCGGCGTCAGCATGTTCAGCTTCCGGATCTCGATCCGGTTACGGCCGGTTTCCCGGGCCGCCTTGTCCATGAGCCGTTCGATGAGATAGGAGGCCTCCGGCCGGCCGGCGCCGCGATAGGGCTGGGTCGGGGAGGTGTTGGTGTAGATCGCGCGGGACAGGGCATAGGCGACGGGGACATGGTAGCAGCCGGTTGCAAGTGTCGCCGCGAACATGGCGGACACGCCGCCGCCCGTGGCCAGAAAGGCGCCTGCATTGTAGTCGCTAGAAACACGCAACGCGGTAATCTTGCCGTTTGCATCCAGGGCCAGTTCGGCTTCGACCATCTGGTCGCGGCCGTGGTAATCGGCCAGCAGGGATTCGGAGCGATCGGCCTGCCAGCAGACGGTGCGGTGCAGCTTCTTTGCCGCCCATGCTACCAGCACATCTTCCGGATAGACCGCGCCCTTCATGCCGAAGCCGCCACCGACATCCTTTGCAAGGACACGGACCTGGGTCTGGGCAAGACCGAGCACGCCTGCGATTTCGGCGCGGACGGAATGCGGTGACTGGGTCGATGTCTGGACGGTGACGCGGGCCTCGCGGGCATCGTAGCTGCAGGTTGTTCCGCGCGGCTCGAGGGCATTGGCCGAGAGCCGGTTGTTGTGGAGCGTGAGGCGGGTGACATGGGCCGCGGCGGCAATAGCGGCCTTCGTCGTTGCTTCATCGCCCAGCGCGATATGGAAGGCTACGTTGTCCGGAGCGTTTTCCCAGATGGCAGGTGCGCCGTCGGCGAGGGCTGAGGGGGTGTCGGTGACCACCGGCAGTTCATCGTAGTCGACTTCGACCAACTCGGCGGCATCCTGGGCAAGGACCCGGCTGTCGGCAATGACGACGGCAACGGCCATTCCGGCATAAAGAACCCGGTCCTTGGCAAGGGCCGGGAACGGGGCTGTTTTTACGTTCTGATGGACGCCGGGAAAGATCGTGTGGCAGGAGATCCCGCCGATGCCGTCCGCTACATAATCTGCGCCAGTCAGAACCGCATGGACACCTGGCGCGGCCTTGGCGGCTTCGATGTCGATGGAGCGGATATCGGCATGGGCGAGTGGTGAACGTACCACATAGGCATGGAGCTTGGAGGCATCCTTGATGTCATCGACATAAAGCCCCTGTCCGGTCAGAAAACGCTGATCTTCCTTACGCGTAACCGATTGACCGATGCCGTATTTCATTCACCCCTCCCAAATGTATACACGCGGGAGAGTAATCGACGGTGGCCGCAGGTCAATCGGTTCGCACGAGGAATTTCGATTTTTGAACCGCAGCTGTGTCGAGCCGGCTTATAAGGCTGTCTTATGGAGCCTTCGGTATTTGATATTTTTCCTTTGATCTCCGTCCACCTAAGGTCGTTTGCGTAAAAAGCCGTGATGGCGCCATTTGGCCAGTCGCGGCACGTAGACCGTGATCTCCGTAAAAAGAGGCAACCTGCCGGCAAAGGCAGTAGCGCGGTCACAAGTGGAGGAAAGAAAAACATGAGAAAGATACTTGCGACCGCGGCAATTGTCGCGGCGGGGAGCTTCCTATTGCCTGGTGCGGCGTTTGCCGACGGTCCACTTATCGCGGTCTTTACCAAGAACAATACCAATCCTGCTTATGCCGCAGCACGCCGGGGCGTTGACCTTGTCGCCAAGGAAGAAGGGGCCCGCACGATGCATTTCGTGCCAGAGAAGCCGGACAATGTGGAACAGCAGAAGTCGTTGGTCGTCGAGGCGCTGGAGCAAAAGCCGGACCTGGTCATCTTCGTTCCGGTCGACGACAAGGCGATGGTGGAGGATGCGAAGAAATTCACCGATGCCGGTATTCCGGTCGTCTCTTTCGTCAACCGGCTGCAGGGGACATTCGTGACCCATGTTGGGTCTGACGATCATGCCGTCGGCTACAACGGCGCCAAGGCGCTGTTCGAAGGCATGGACGGCAAGGGGAAGGTGCTGGCGATCGAAGGCAATCCGGCCGCTCCGACCAGTCGAAACCGCGTTGCCGGGATGAAAGATGCCGCTGCAGAATTTCCGGGGATCGAAGTCCTGGGTGTCGTCACCGGAATGTATCAGAAGCCGGCGGCCTATGAGGTCACAGTTGCCGCGTTGAAGGAGCATCCTGAGATCGATGGCATCTGGGCTGCCAATGACGTCATGGTCTATGGCGCATTCGATGCTCTCAACGAGGCCGGACGAAGCGCCAAACTCGTCGGCGCGAACGGTCTGGACGGGGCAATCCGCATGATCGAGGACGGGACGATGCTCGCCACGGTCGAATTCAGCGCATTCAAGATCGCATGCACGGCGGCACGGGCCGGGTTGAAACATCTGAAAGGCGAAACCGTACCGGCTGACATTACCGTGCCGTCGGTCTTGATCGACAAGACCAACCTGGCGCCCTGGAAAGTGCCGCTTGAAGAACGGAATTGCCCGAGCTGGGAAGAAATTGTCCATTGAGGCCACACTCGGGTAGTGCGGAGTGGCCCATCGCCACTCCGCATATTTGCTGTTTGAGACTATCGGTCTCCAAGATCTGCATTCAGAGGCGGAGAAGCTTTTTTGCGTTTCCGCTGAAGATCGCGCTTTTCACTCCGTCCTCGATCGGGCAATTACGCAGCCAGGTTACGCCGTCCGTATTGGAGACATAGGGCCAGTCGACAGCAAACAGGATGTGATCGGTTCCCATCGCTTCCAGGCAGCATTGAAGGGCTGCGTCAGAAAAGAATCCGCTCGTCGTAATATGGAAATTGTTGCGGAAGACGTCCGCGAAGGACGAGGAGGCGTTTTCCGGCCGGGACAGCGCTTCATCGATCCTCGGCAACAGGAACGGGATCGCCTCGCCGAGATGGCCGAGAATGATCTTCAGATCCGGATATTTATCGAATACACCGCTGAGGATCAGGCGAACCGCTTGAGTGCCCGTTTCCACGCCAAAGCCCCAGGCCGCCTTTACCAGGGCCGGGTGGCTTTCATCGTATGGGGCGTAGTAGCTGGCGGTAACCGACTTGTCCGGCAGGGCGGGGTGCAGATAGATCGGCACGTCGAGCGCGGCCGCCCTTTCGTAGATCGGCCAGAAATCCTCCGCATCGGTAAACCTGCCGCGGCTCAATCCGTGGATCATGGCTCCCTTCAGGCCGAGTTCCTCCACCGAGCGGGCTAGTTCGTCCGCAGCCGCTTGTGGCAGCATGGTCGGGATCATGGCAAAGCCGGCGAACCGGTCCGGAGCTTCGCGGATCACGGCGGCGAGTGCATCGTTGACTGACCTGCAGGCTTCGATAGCGACATCGTCGGACAACCGCTGGCTTCCGGGCGACTGGTGCGACAGGACCTGCATATCGATGCCGGCCGCATCCATCTCCTCGATCCGTATGCCGGCAAAGTCGTAAAGACGATCTCTGATGTTGGATGGCGGATTGGCTGCTGGTCCCAGGTAGTCTGCAAGAGTGGGATGCATGAAATGCTCTTCCAGCGCGACAATTCCCGGGCCGTTCTTTTCGGCGCTCATACACAGACCTCCCACCGGCTTATGGCCTACACAGACACGGCCCCTCAGACCGCATTCCGAGATCCGTTATAATGCAAACGATTGCGTATTTTTCAATGACTTTTCGAACGCTATTGTTATTTTTGACATTCGTCAGGACCGGGGTGGCTTGATGCGTTTCACGCTGCCGCGCTCGATCAGCTTGACCGGCAGGATCGTTGTTCTGGGGATGGTTGCTTCCGGCTCGGTCATCATCTTGATGAGCAGTTCCGCACTCATGCGGCCGGCATCGAATTGCTGGATCCGGATCGTGGTCAAACCTGGCGGAATGAGATCCAGGAACGGGATGTCATTGTAACCCGTGACCGACACATCGTCCGGACAGGACAGGCCATGGCGGTTGATCTCGTCGATGGCGCCGAGCGCAAGGCGGTCATTCGCGCAGAGGATTGCGGTGAATTTCCAGCCGGATTCCAGGAGGTCCCGGGTACAACGGCGGCCTTCGTCTTCGTCAAAGTGGGACGAAATCGCGATCGCATTTTCCGGCAGTTTTAAACCGAGTTCCTGAACGGTCGTCTTGAAGGCTTCCAACCGGCTGCGGCCGGTGGACAGGGTCTGCGGCCCGGCGATGTGCGCGATCCGTCGATGACCGGCGTTGTAGAGATAGTGGAGCATTTCCGAGATGCCGCCGGGATCGTCGTTGATAACGGCAGGAATCTGCGAATTTTCGATCTGCCGGTTGACGGTGACCATCGGCATGCCCTGGCGGCTGACGGCCACCATCCTCGGGTCGGAGCGATAGGGGGCGGCGTGAATGATGCCGTCGACGCCTCTTTGCAGCAGGACGTCGACGAGCTTTCCTTCACGCTCCGGATCGCCATCCGTATTGACGATGATGGAGGCATAGCCCTTGGGCTCCAGAATGCTTTCAACGCCGCGGACGATGGGCGGAAACAGGGTATTCGCGATATCGGGCAACATCAGACCGACCGTCATCGTTCGTCTGGTGCGCAGGCCGGAAGCAAGTCGGTTCGGGCGGTATCCCAGGCGTTCCGCAGTGGTTCTGATCCGTTCGACGACTTCGGTCGTGAGGGATGTGCGGGCATTCGGATCCAGAGCCCTTGAAACAGTCGATACGTGCACGCCGGTTTCGCGTGCGATGTCTTTTAATGTTACCGGCTTGGTCATCGTTTCCTTGGGCAGGGCGGACTTGGCTCAACTTTCCTCAAAATCTAGCGGGTCTTATTAAATTTCGCAATCGTTTGCGAAAAGGGCTTGACCGGCCGTTTTAGCAAGCTTAACGTTCTGTGCAATCGATTGCGCTGCATTAGCACAAAGAAACAGGCGCTGCGCATTTGATGTGGGAGGAAAGATGATTGGGATTGCCGAAAGGTCGGGCACCGGTTCGCCGGGGGCTCGCAATATCGTGCTATCGGCTCCGGGGTGTCCCGTTTCGGTTTACCGAAGCGGCCGCGGCATCATCGGTACCGATGCAAGCAGTCTCCATTCCTGCCGCAAGGCAATTTTCAGATTTCACAAAAGAAGAAGCGGCTTACGGCGTCGGGTATCCGTCCCCGTTCGGCTGCGCGTTTACACAGTTGGAGGATAGTCAATGAGCAGCCCTAAGATTGGATGGGTCGGAATGGGGCGCATGGGGTATCCCATGGCGGAAAGGCTCGTCGATGCCGGCTACGACGTTTATGTCTGGAACCGGACCCGCTCGAAGGCCGAACCGCTTGCCGCGAAGGGCGCGACGCTTGTCGATAGCCCTCGGGATCTGGCGGAAGTCGATATTCTCGGAACGATGGTCTCCACCGGACAGGACGTCGAGCAGGTCTATTTCGGTGAGAACGGGGTCCTTTCCGGTGACAAGTGCCCGAAAATCTTTCTTGATTGTTCTTCGATTGCCGATCACCAATCGGCTGCCATTCGGTCACGGCTCGCGGAACGGGGCGCGGAACTCGTTGCCTCGCCGGTCAGCGGCAATGGCAAATGCGTTAAAGCGGGCAAACTCAGCGCTGTTGCCTCCGGCCCGCGCGGTGCCTTTGAGAAGGTTCGCCCGGTCATCGCGGCCATGGCGGCAAACGGCGTTTCCTATGTGGGCGAGGGGGAACTCGCCCGGTTCTGCAAGATTGCCCACAATGTCTTTCTCGGGGTCGTCACACAGAACCTCGCTGAGATCACCGTCTTGGCGGAAAAGGCGGGAATTCCGCGTTCGGCCTTTCTCGACTTCATGAACAACTCGGTCATGGGATCGATTTTCACGCGGTACAAGACCAATGCACTCGTCAATCTCGACTGGACCACGACCTTTACGCCGGGGCTCCTGCGCAAGGATCTGGATCTCGGTCTGAGTTCCGCCCGCGATCTCGGCGTGCCCATGCCGGTGACTGCTGCCACGCGGGAGGCGTTGCAGGCCCACTTCGGGGCGGCGACGCTCCAGGACGATCCGGATGCTTATCTTCAAAAGGATTTCGCCGCCTTGCTTGAAACGGTCGCTCTTGCGGCCGGTCTTGAGTTGGAGAGCGAAAACGCGCCCTATCCAACCGGATTGGAGTTGCCGCAAGCTGCTGAATGAAGGCAGAATTTGCGGAATAAATAGCGCCAAAAAAAGCAACAAGCATGGCGCAGGGGATGCTGCAGGATCGATCCAGATGGTCCTGCGGCGCCGCAAAACCCTAGGGAGGGAAAGTATGAAATTTCGTACACTTCTAACGACAACTGCCGCCTTGGCTGTGATGGCCACTGCCGCGCACGCGGAAATCAAGATCGGCGCATCCTTGCCGCTGACCGGCGGGTTCTCCATCGCGGGAGCCAAACACAAGCAGGGCTACCAGCTCTGCGTGGATATGCTCAACGAGCGCGGTGGTATCAACGGCGAGAAGGTCGAGCTGATCCTGTCGGACAACCGTTCCGATCCGGCGACTGCAATCAACCAGTATGAGCGCTTCATCAACGTGGACAAGGTGGATGCCGTCTTCGGGACGTTCTCGTCCAAACTGACGTTCCCGGTCGCCAACATCCTGGCGAAATACGGTTATGTGCATCCAATCCCGGCCGGGGGCGCCCTTCGGATCTATACACAGGGTCACAAGAACCTGTTCTATTTCCAGCCGAATGCAGCTGAATACGTAGGTAGTTCCCTAAAAGGCCTGATTGAGGAGCTCGTGCCGGAAGGCGACCGCCCGAAGACGGCCGCAGTGGTGTCGGCAGATGACTTTTTCGCCAACGCGGTTGAAGCTGGTTTCCTTGGTCAGAAGGTCATGAACCCTGCGGACGGCAGTGAAGTGGCCGACCTCGCACCCGGTTATCTGGCAGATGCCGGCATCGAGATCGTGTACACCGAAAAGTGGCCCGAGGAAGGTTTCAACGATTGGCTTACTCTTGCCAACTCGATCAAGCGTTCCAATGCGGAGCTGATCATTGCGCTGACGGCCTCCGCCGAAGAAGCGGTGCAGCTCACGCGCGCGCTGAAGACCGTCAAGGCCGAGCCCAAGATGGTCTATTACAGTCAGGGAACACAGGCGGAATTCTATGAAGGCACGCAAGGTGCCTCGGATAGCATTCTGATGCATTCCGCCTGGCATCCGGCAGCTCCATACAAGGGGGTTCTGGCAGGTGAGGAATTCACCAATGCCGACTTCGTGAAGGCCTTCGGCGAGAAATACGGCGAAGCGCCGGATGAAGATGCCGCGATCCCGTTCGCGGTCTGTCAGGGTATTGAACAGGCAATCGAAGGTGCCGGTTCCACCGACAACGCGGCCATGGGCAAATGGCTTTCGGAAAGGACACCGGAGACCCCGGTGCGCACGATCCTTGGCCGGTTCGCATGGGACGACAAGGGTCTTCCGCTCAACAAGCCCTTCCTGGTCGCCCAGTGGAACGATGGCGAATTGCAGTTTGTCTACCCGACGAACGAGTTCCCGGAAGTCTCCAAGATGACCTATCCGAAGAACGGCTTCTAAGCATTGAACAACCTGCCAGGTCCGGTTTCGGCCGGACCTGGTTTTTTCCTAAAACAGGGAGTTCCCATGCTTGAAGTGAAGAGCTTGAGCAAGCATTTCGGCGGGATCACGGCGGTCAATAATTGCAGTTTCACAGTGGAACGCGGTTCGATTACCGGGCTGATTGGCCCGAATGGTGCGGGCAAGACCACGGCTTTCAATTGCATCAGCAGAACCATGACGCCGTCTGCGGGCGAAGTCTGGCTGGACGGTATGCGTATCGATACCCTGCGCCCGCATCAGATTACCGCTCACGGATTGTCCCGCACCTTCCAGATATCGCGCAATCTCGCAGATATGACGGTGCTGGAGAATGTGATCTGCCAATCCAAGATCCGCGGTTGGCGCGATCTGTTCCGTCCCGCCATGAGTAAGGAGGAAATCGACAAGGCCTGCGGCATTCTCGAATTCCTCGGCATCACACGGATCGCCCATGAGGACGGATCCAATCTCAGTTACGGCCAGAAAAAGCTCATGGATCTCGCCGCACTCCTGATGAGCGATCCGAAAATCATCCTCCTGGATGAACCGGCAGGCGGTGTGAACCCGACTTTGCTGGAAGAGATTGTCGGCCATATCCGGAAGCTGAACGACAAGGGGCTGACCGTCCTGATCGTGGAACACAACATGGACCTGATCATGCGGCTGTCCCATCGCATCGTCGTGATGGCGCAAGGCCAGGTGATCGCCGAAGGCGAACCGGCTGATATCCAGAAAGATCCGGCAGTCCTGGAAGCCTATCTGGGCGGAGCGATCGAGGAGGCAGCCTGATGTCACAACTTCTGGAAGTCACCAGCCTGACAGCCGGTTACGGTGACGGCCCCGCCATTCTGGACGGTGCCCATCTGACCGTTGAACCGGGCAAGATCCATTGCATCATCGGTCCGAACGGAGCCGGCAAATCCACGCTGCTCAAGGCCATTTGCGGCATGCTGAAGATCCGCAAAGGTGACGTCAAATTCAAAGGGCAAAGTTTGAAGGGACTGCGCCCCGACCAGGTTTTGCGCAAGGGCATCTGTTTCGTGCCGCAGGAACGCGCCCTGTTTCCGAAAATGACCGTCCGCGAGAATCTACGCATGGGCGGCTTTTCGCTCGCAGACAAGTCCGGCCTGGAAAAGAGGATCGACGAGATCGAGGAACGGTTTCCGATCCTTCGCGAACGCCGTGATCAGCATGCCGGAACCATGTCGGGAGGGCAGCAGCAGACGCTCGCCATGGCCCGCACGCTGATTATCAAGCCGGATATCGTCATGCTCGACGAACCCTCGCTCGGGTTGGCACCGAAGATCGTGGCGGAAATGTTCGACATCATGCGGATGATGGCCGGGGAGGGGATCACCATTCTGCTCGTCGAGCAGAACGCCCTGACGGGCCTGAAGAATTCCGATTGGGGCGTGGTCCTCGATCTGGGGCGGACTCTGTTCGAAGGGCCGGCGGACGATGTGCTTTGCGATCCGCGTATCCAGGAACTCTATCTCGGTGGAAAAAGGGCAGCGTAATGGGTGAGATCATTCAAATCATCATTCTCGGTCTTGCCCTCGGCGGGGTTTATGCCCTGATGGGGTCCGGGCTCAGCCTCGTTTTCGGGGTGATGCGGATCGTCAATCTCGCGCACCCGATCCTGATCATGGGTGGGTCCTATGTGGCCTATTGGGGCTTCCGGCTCTACGGGATGGATCCGCTTGTCATGCTGCCGGTTGCGGTCGTCATCCTCGCGGCGACCGGGGTTATTCTTTACAAGCTGGTGTTCGAGCGGGAAGCCCGTTCGGCGAAATATTCCGAGATGACGGTTCTCCTGACCTTTGCGTTGGCAATGGTTGTGGAGGGCGGGCTTGGCGCGGCCTTCACCAACACGCAGCGGGTGACCTCGCCGGATTACGCGACGGACGCCATCTTTATCGGGGACGTCTTCATACCGACCGGCCAGCTTTATGCCGGTATCGTCTCGCTGGCGATCATTTCCGCCCTTGCGCTGTTCCTGAAATATTCCCGGTTCGGCTATGCCATCCGCGCCACGACCCAGAACCGGGAAGCGGCGGAGTTGCTGGGCGTCAATGTTAATTTCGTTGGTCTCGCCAGCTTTGCAATAGGTCTGGGTCTTGCCGGTGCCGCGGGATCGCTGGTGTCCTTCGTGTTCTCTTTCTATCCATCCAAGCACTGGGAGTGGATCGCGATCCTGATGTCTCTGGTCGTTCTCGGCGGCATGGGTTCGATCCTGGGAACCGTGCTGGCCGCTCTCATCCTGTCGGTCGTTGCAGCGTTCGTTGGCACCTATTTCGGCGCGACCTGGTCGACGCTCACCTTTTTCGTAGCGCTCTTCGTAGTGCTCCTGGTCCGGCCGCAAGGGCTGTTTGGCGAAAAACCGGAGTTGGCATAGTGACTAGTCTTGATACCAATGATGTAATCACCGCCCGGAAAGCCTACTACGCGGGTCTCGCCGGAGAGGCGGACAAGGGGCGGGTGGTCTGGTTCCCGATCGCCTTTCTGGCAGTGCTGCTGGTGCTGCCGGCCCTGCAGTTCACCGGAAACTACAACTACCTGATCCACCTGGTGCTGTTCACGGCCAGCTATGTGGTGATGGCTTCCGGCTGGAATATCCTCGGCGGCTTTGCCGGCTATATCTCTCTTGGCCATAACGTGTTTTTCGCCGTCGGCGGATATTTCGCGGGCATGATCTTCGCCCGTTACGGGATATCGACCATCATCCTTGCGCCTCTGGCAGGTCTGGTCGCAGCGGCTCTGGGCTATGTGATCGGCCTGATCACCCTGCGGGTTCGTGGACCGTCCTTCATCATCTCGTCGCTGGCACTGGTGATGATCTTCAAGATCCTGTTCGACAACTGGGATTTCGTCGGCGGATCGAACGGACTGTCGCTGGCGGCGAATGATATTCCCGTCAAGTGGGCGAAGCTGCCCTACTACTATGCCTTCATCATCATGGCGGCCTTTTCGGTCTGGGCGAGTTACAGGATCAAGCACTCGAAGTTCGGTCTCGGTCTCAGGGCGATTTCCAAGGACGAGATCAAGTCCGAGAGCGCGGGGATCAACACCAGGTTCTACAAGGTTCTGGCCTTCGCGATCTCCGCCTTCTTCGTCGGCATGGCGGGCGCGGTCTGGGGAGAATATCTGACCTACATCCGGCCCAATATCTTCCTGATCATTCTGGTCTCGGTGAACATGGTGCTGATGTGCATCCTGGGTGGCAAGGGCACGATCGCCGGGCCGGTGATCGGCGCCGTCCTGCTGGTCGCCTTCAACGAGTTCTTCGTCGCCACACTCGGTGCTTCGGAGATCAACATCTTCGCGACCGGCATGATCATGATGCTGTGCCTGATGTTTTTCCCGCTCGGAATCGTCGGAACCCTGGCACGCCTGAAAAAGCTGCCACGGGTCTTGAACTGGGATTGATCGTATGACCGAGTTCGTCCTTTACAACGCTCCTCAATCCACCTGTTCGCAGCGCGTGCGTTATGCACTGCATGCCAAAGGGCTGGAGTTCGAGGAACACAAGCTGGACCTCTTCTCCGGGGATCAACTGAAGCCGGACTACCTGGCAATCAATCCGAACGGTGTGGTACCGGCCCTGGTTCACGACGGGACGCCGGTGATCGATAGCGCCGTGATCCTGGAATACCTGGAAGACGTCTTTCCGGACCGTGCTCCCATGCGGCCTGAAGACCCGCAGGGGATGGCCCGGCTCAGGGCGATGATGCGCTTTGTCGATGAAGTGCCGACTCCGGCGATCCGGGTACCGTCGTATAACCTGGCGTTCCTGCCCCATTTTCAGGCCATGTCGGAGGAGGAATTCCAGGCGCTTTGCGACAGCAAGCCGCTGCGCCGGGAGTTCCTGATGAAGATGGGCCGAACCGGCTTTCCCAAGACGGACATGGATGAGGCCCTTGGCCGGCTGCGCAGGGGTATCGAGCGGATGTCCATTTGGCTTGCCGAGAGCAGTGGCCCCTGGATCATGGGTGACAAGATCAGCCTGGTCGATCTGGCGATCATGCCGGTGATCGTGCGCATGGACGACATCAACCTCGGATCGGTCTGGGACGATCATCCTGAAATCGGTGTCTGGTTGGATCGGATCCGGGAAACGGAACCTTTTCGGACGACCTATTACCACGGGGCGCTGCTCACGGAGAAATATCCGCATCTAGCGAAATTGCGTGAACAGAAGACGGTCGAGGCATAATCCGGCGATGCAGCTTGTTCCCTACATGCTGGCTGCTCTGGCCGTTGGAATCGTGGTTTCCTTTCAACCGCCGATGAATGGGATGCTGGCAAGATCTGTCGGCAGTGCCTATGGCGCGGCCGCGGTTTCGATCGGAGTCGCTTTCATCAGCATCTTTTTATTCATGCTCGTGGCCGGATATGGGGAGGTCAGCCGGCGGACACTCGGCAGCGTGCCCTGGTGGGTCTACCTCTCCGGCACAATTGGTGCGGCATTCGTCGCTGCGGGTGCCGCGATCGCACCGGTGACCGGTGGGTTGATCTTTTTCATCTGCATCGTTGCGGGTCAGCTGATCGGCTCCATGCTGGTGGATCATTTCGGTGCCTTCGGCCTTGAGGTGCGCGCCATGACGCCAATGCGGCTTCTGGGGCTGGCGATGGTTCTGGGAGGTGCTGTTCTGGTCAGTCAGAGCTGAGCAGGCTCGTTTGGAGTTTAATTCGTCTAAAAGCGCAATCGATTGCGCACTTTTTGAAACATAGATGCGAACACGTGGAGCCGAGGCTGATCGGCCAGTACGCGTGGCGCAAATAGGAGGTAAGATAATGAACCGCGCCCTGACCCCGAACATTTTGACCCCTCAGGATCTTGACCAGCATTGGCGCTGGGAGGGACGCCTGCCTGCATGGGGGCACACGTCGGTCGATTTCGAACGGCGCGTCGACCATGACCGGCTGCGGCGCTACCGGCTGGCCCGGACCCGGCAGGCGCTGAAGGCGTCTCCGGCAGGTACGCTGCTTCTGTTCGACGTGAACAACATCCGCTACGTGTCGTCGACCAAGATCGGCGAGTGGGAGCGGGACAAGATGTGCCGCTTCTGCCTGCTGACCGGCGACGATTCTCCCTACGTTTGGGACTTCGGCTCCGCGGCGGTCCACCATAAGAAGTATTCCGACTGGCTGGAGCCGGATCACTGCCGCGCCGGGGTCGTGGGCATGCGCGGGACGATTCCGCCGGAATTCGGCCTGATGCAAAAATACGCCAAGGAAATTGCCGGTCTGATCCGGGATGCCGGGATGGCGGATATGCCTGTCGGGGTCGATTATGCGGAAACGGCGATGTTCTTTGCGCTGAAGGAAGAAGGACTCAACGTCATCGATGGCCAGCAGATCATGCTGTCGGCGCGTGAGATCAAGAACTGGGACGAGATCCAGTTGCTCACCCAGGCGGCCTCCATGGTCGACGGCGTCTATCACATGATCTACGAGGAGCTGAAGCCGGGTATTCGAGAGAACGACATCGTCGCGATGTCGAACAAGATGCTCTACGAGATGGGGTCCGACGACGTGGAGGCGATCAACGCGATCTCCGGCGAGCGCTGCAATCCGCATCCGCACAACTTCACCGACCGTTACTTCCGCCCCGGCGACCAGGCGTTCTTCGATATCCTGCAGTCCTACCAGGGCTACCGGACTTGCTACTACCGCACGTTCAACATCGGCCGGGCGACGCCGGCCCAGCACGATGCCTATGTGAAGGCGCGCGAATGGATCGATGCATCCATTTCCATGATCAAGCCGGGCGTTTCGACCGACAAGGTCGCCGAAGTCTGGCCGAAGGCAGAGGAGTTCGGTTTCCCGAACGAGGAAGCCGCCTTCGGCCTTCAGTTTGGCCACGGGCTTGGTCTGGCGCTGCACGAGCGTCCGATCATCTCCAGGGCCGTGTCGCTCGACCACCCCATGGAGATCAAGACGGGCATGGTGTTCGCGCTGGAAACCTACTGTCCGGCCGCTGATGGCTATTCCGCAGCCCGGATCGAGGAAGAGGTCGTGGTGACGGACACGGGCTGTGAGGTGATCTCGCTGTTCCCGGCCGAAGAACTTCCGATCGCCAACCGCTACTGAGTTTTCATTTGATTTCTGGATGACCCGGCCGGGTTTAAGGGGCCGGGTCTGTTCGCGGGAGTAACCCATGGCAGTGAAAACAGCCACAAAACTGAAGCCGGCTTCGTCGAAATCCAAGTCCAATACCGAAGATTACCTGCGCATGTACCGGCAGATGGTTCGGATCCGCGCGTTCGAGGACAATGCCAACCAGCTTTACCTGTCAGCGAAAATGCCTGGCCTGACCCACATGTATTCCGGCCAGGAAGCGGTGGCAGTCGGCATCTGCGAGGCGCTGGAGGACACCGATTACATCACCTCCACCCACCGGGGTCATGGCCATTGCGTTGCCAAAGGCGCGGAGTTCAAGGAGATGTTTTGCGAGTTGCTGGGCAAGGAGGAAGGCTATTGCCGGGGCAAGGGCGGATCGATGCATATCGCCGACCAGAGCCACGGTAATCTGGGCGCCAACGCCATTGTCGGCGGTTCCACCGGCATTGCCACCGGGGCGGCCCTGTCTGCCAAGTACCTGAAGACCGGATCGGTGGCCGTTTGCTTCTTCGGCGACGGGGCGACCGCGCAGGGGCTCTTGTACGAGGCGATGAACATGGCCTCGCTATGGAAGCTTCCGGTGATCTATGCCTGCGAGAACAACGGCTATTCGGAATATACCAAGACCGATGAGATTGCCGCGGGCTCCCTGACGGATCGGGCGAAGGGCTTCGGTATCGAGGCGGTCACCGTCGACGGTCAGGATGTGCTGGCGGTCAACGAGTTGACCCAGGAGCTGGTGGCGCGTTGCCGGAAAGGCGAAGGCCCGTTCTTCGTGGAACTCATGACCTACCGCTATCACGGCCACCATGTGGGCGACATCAACCGGACCTACTACCGTTCCAAGGAAGAAGAGGCGGAGTGGAAAGAGACCCGAGATCCGATCGTCAACTTCGGCAAGTGGCTGACGGGGCAGAAGATTGTGACGGCCGATGACCTGGCCGCAATCGATGCGGAAGTGAAGGCGGACGCGAAGGCTGCGGTCGACTATGCGCTAGCAGCCAAATACCCGGATGCATCGGAAGTCACCATGCATGTCTATGTGGAGGCCTCGTGATGCGGGAAATAACGCTGTCCCAGGCGGTCAACGAGGCGATCGCGGAAGAAATGCGCCTCGATCCGAAGATCTTCCTGATCGGCGAGGATGTCGCCGAAGCAGGTACCCCGTTCAAGGTGCTCTCCGGCCTTGTTGAGGAGTTCGGCACGGAGCGGATCATCGATACGCCGATTTCCGAGCCGGGCTTCATGGGCATGGCTGTCGGGGCGGCCATGACCGGGTCGCGGCCGATCGTCGACCTGATGTTCGGCGACTTTCTGTTTTTGGTGATGGACCAGCTGTGCAACCAGGCAGCCAAGACCCATTACATGTCCGGCGGCAAGCTCAAGGTGCCGCTGGTGCTTCGCACCAACCTGGGCGCCACCCGGCGCTCGGCGGCTCAGCATTCCCAGTCGCTGCATGCGCTGGTCGCCCATATTCCGGGGCTGAAGGTGGCGCTGCCGTCCTCGGCCTATGAGGCCAAGGGTCTGTTGAAGACGGCGATCCGGGATGACAATCCGGTGGTCATCTTCGAAGACAAGCTGATGTACAACGACAAGGCGCCCGTCCCGGAGGAGGAATATCTTCTGCCCTTCGGACAGGCAGCCATTTTGCGCGAAGGTCGCGATGTGACGCTGGTGGCGACCTCGTCCATGGTGCAGGTGTGCCGGAAGGCCGCCGATCTGCTCGAAGCAGAAGGCATCTCCGCAGAGGTGATCGACCCGCGCACGATCGTGCCCCTCGACGAGGATACCATCATCGGCTCGGTGAAGAAGACCAGCCGGGCGGTGGTGGTCGACGAGGGCCACCAGAGCTACGGCGTGACGGCGGAGATCGCCGCACGGATTGCCGACAAGGCCTTCTATCACCTGGATGCCCCGGTACAACGCATCGGCGCCATGGACGTGCCGGTGCCGTTCTCGCCCGCACTCGAAGACCTGACCGTGCCGACACCGGAGAGGGTGGCGGAACGGGCGCGGCAGCTGTGCAGGGGAGAGATCTGATGGCCCATGACGTGATCATGCCCGCCCTTGGCATGGCGCAGGAGACCGGACTGATCCTGGCCTGGCGCAAGAGCCCCGGCGATGCGGTCAAGGCCGGCGACGTGCTGATGGAGGTGGAGACCGACAAGGCGGCGATGGAGGTCGAGGCCCAGGCGGACGGTTTTTTGACAGAGATCCGAGCGGACGAAGGGGCGGAGGTTCCCGTCGGCGAAGTGATCGCGGTGATCTCCGACAGTGCCGACGACGTCAAGGCGGCGCCCCAAAAGCAGGAAACGCCCAAGCAGGAGGCCGCTCCTGCCACGCCGGAACCGGCACAAGCCGCAGCTCCCGCGCCGAAGGCAGGACCCGCTCTCCAGGCAACTCCGAAGGCACCTGCAGACCAGCCGGTCAACGGCAAGGTGCTGGCCTCGCCCAAGGCGAAACGGCTCGCACAGGAACGCGGGCTCGACCTGACCCGTCTGGCAAGGGCCGGCCATCCCCAACCGTACCGGGTCGCCGACCTGGAGGTGCTGGCGGCCATGCCGGGTGCGGGGGCAGGGTCAGCCGCTGTCGACCGGTTTTTGGCGCGGGCCAGTGTAGAAGCAGATGCCTTTGACGGCTTTTGCAACTGGCTTGCTGCCGAGAGCAAGGGGGAAAACAAGGTTGAGATGGGGGGGGCGACGGGCATGGTGCTGGCGTCGTTTGCCGCCGGCAGCCTGCGCGCCGTCAGTGGAGCCGCCAGCCTCACCGTGCGGCTCATGGCCCCACGCAAGCAGCCGAGAACTTATTCCGATCCGGACTTGGCCGGCTTGACCCGGCTTCAGGCCCTGGAGACGGAAGCGGATCCGGATCTGATCGTTTACGACCTGACGGCAACGCGTCTCACCAATGCGGAACTTGCGGCAGCCCATGTGCCGACCTTGACCGTGGCCCGCGACGGGGTCAGGCTGGTCGTCTCTCTGGCGGCCTCTCCCGACCAGCTCGACGACGAGGCCTTGATTGCATGCCTCGACGCCTTCGCCGGCCGGCTGGAAGAACCACTGAGACAACTTTTGTAATTTGACAGCTTCTTTGAAGACCAAGGACAAGACCCATGAACAAGCCCGCTTTGAACATCGATGCGCAAGAGTTTTTGTCCGATCTCTATATCGGCGGTGAATGGCGCACCGGCGCAGGCGGAGAGCGCTTCGACGTGCTCAACCCGGCTACTGAAGAGGTGCTGACCTCGGTTGCCTCCGCCGAGATCGCCGATGCGGAGGCCGCCCTTGATGCGGCCGAGGTCGCCTTCGCCGACTGGTCCGCACGCAAACCGCGGGAGCGGTCAGAAATCCTGCGCAAGTGTTTTGAACTGATGACGGCAAGGCTCGACGACTTCGCCAGGCTGATCACGCTGGAAAACGGCAAGGCGGGCACGGATGCCCGGGGAGAAGCGGCCTATTCGGCGGAGTTCTTCCGCTGGTTTGCCGAAGAAGCTGTGCGTGCCGACGGGCTGATCACCCATGCACCGGCCTCCGGCGCGCGCATCATCGTTCAGCACAAGCCGGCCGGTATCGCCGTTCTGGTGACGCCGTGGAACTATCCGGCCGCCATGGGCACGCGCAAGATCGCACCGGCCCTTGCCGCCGGCTGCCCGGTGATCATCAAGCCTGCTTCGGAAACCCCGCTCACCATGCTCGCCCTGATGCCGCTTCTGGAAGAGGCAGGCGTACCGAAGGGGCTCGTCAACGTGCTGCCGTCAAAGAAGACCGGGGCGCTGGTCAACCACATGCTGCATGACCCCCGGGTCCGGGTGGTGTCCTTCACCGGCTCCACGGGGGTCGGGCGCAAGCTGCTGCATTCGGCGGCCGACAACGTTCTGAAACCCGCCATGGAGCTTGGCGGCAACGCGCCGCTGATCGTGTTCGAGGACGCCGACATCGACATCGCGGTCGAGGGCGCCATGCTTGCCAAGATGCGCAACCTGGGCGAGGCCTGCACGGCGGCCAACCGGATCTATGTGCATGAGGCGGTGGCCGACGTCTTTGCAGAGAAGTTCACCGCGGCGATGGCCGGGCTGAAAATGGGCAACGGCCTGGACCCGGATGTGGATGTCGGTCCGCTGGTCAATGCGGATACCCGCGACAAGGTTGCCGCATTCGTCGACGATGCGGTTCAAAAGGGCGCCAAGGTCCTGCTTGGCGGCAACACCCCCGGCGGCAAAGGCTTCTTCTATCCGCCGACGGTGATGACCAACGTGCCGGAAACGGCCGATTGCGTCCATGACGAGATCTTCGGGCCGGTCGCGGCAATCCAGACCTTCAACGACCAGGAAGACGTCATCCGCCGCGCCAACGACACCGAGTACGGGCTCGTCGCCTATGTCTTCAGCGAAGACATGAAAAGGGCCCTGCAGGTTTGCGAGCGGCTCGACTACGGCATGGTCGGTCTCAACCGGGGGCTCGTCTCCGATCCGGCCGCCCCCTTCGGCGGCACCAAGCAGTCCGGCCTCGGCCGGGAGGGCGGACACGAAGGCATGCTGGAGTTCATGGAAACCCAGTATATCTCCGCAAGCTGGTGAAGGACCTCAACCCGTGAACACGGTTATCGCCAGCCCGTCGGTCAGGGCGCTCGCCGCCCGCAAGGGCATCGACCTCGCCGATCTCGGCCGGACCCTCGGCCGGGAGACGCTGGCGCGCGAGGATGTGGAAGGCGCAGGCGGCAAAGTCCCCGTGGCCTCGCAGACGGCTGGGGATGCCTCTTATTGGGAGATCGATCATTCCCAATACGGCCCGGTGCGCGCCGAACCGATGTCCCGGTTTGCGCAGGTGGCGGCGAAAAACCTGGCGGCCGCCAACGCGCTGATCCCCCAGGTCACCCACCACGATGAGGCCGATGTCTCCACTGTCGAGGCGTTCCGTAAATCTTTGAAGGACGAAGCGTCAGAGGCCGGGGTTAAACTCACGGCTCTTGCCTTCCATGTGAAGGCGCTCGCGCACTGCCTGCGTGCATTCGAGACCTTCAACGCCTCGCTCAGTCCCGATGGCAAGACGCTCATCCTCAAGGACTATGTCCATATCGGCATCGCCGTCGACACGCCCTATGGTCTGACCGTGCCGGTGATCCGCGATGCCGATCGCAAAGGGCTGTTCGAGATTGGCCGCGACATTGGCGAACTCGCCGCAAAGGCCCAGGCGCGCAAGCTGCCGCCGGACGCTTTTGGCGGAGCCTCCATGTCGATTTCCAATCTCGGTGGCATCGGCGGCATCGGCTTTACCCCGATCGTCAATCCGCCCGAAGTCGCCATTCTCGGCATAACGAAAGCCAGAATGCAGCCGATCTGGTACGGGGAAGCCTTCCAGCCAAAGCCCATGGTGCCGCTCGATCTGTCTTATGACCACCGTGTCATCAACGGGGCCGAGGCGGCCCGGTTCCTTAGCCAATATGCAAGACTGATCAGTGAGCCGAGAGGTTTGATGCTCTAAGCTCCTTTCAGAATTATTCGAGTCGCCGGGAGGAACAGGGGT
Organism: uncultured Roseibium sp.; assembly: GCF_963675095.2. Lineage (GTDB taxonomy): Bacteria > Pseudomonadota > Alphaproteobacteria > Rhizobiales > Stappiaceae > Roseibium. The sequence continues at coordinate 97,141 of NZ_CAXXSJ010000015.1, forward strand.
GGCTGAGACTGACGTCGCGTTTCGCGTGAACGGGGAGGACAGGACGGTCCGGACCGGGGCCGACATTCCGCTTCTCTATGCCTTGCGGGAGGAACTGGGCCTCAAGGGGACCCGTTTCGGGTGCGGTGATGCGGCCTGTGGCGCTTGCACCGTCATTTTGGATGGCGTGGCCGTCACCTCCTGTGACCTGCCGGTCTCCGCCGTGGCCGGCAAGTCGGTCGAGACAGTCGAAAGCCTCGACACGGATCCGCCGCATCCCCTGATCGATGCGGCGATCGACCAGCAGGCGGCCCAGTGCGGCTATTGCCTGCCGGGAATTCTCATGGCCGCAAAGGCCCTGCTTGACCGGAACGAACAACCGGATCGGGCGGATATCATCGCCGCGCTCGACGGCAATCTGTGCCGTTGCGGGACCCATACAAGGATCCTTAAGGCCGTTGAACAGGCGGCCGGAATTATGGCGGAGGCCGGCGAATGAGCACGCCCAAACCTCCGATGCCGCTTAGCGGTGCGCCACTGATCAGTAACTGGATCCGGGTTTCGCCAGACGGCGCGATGACGGTGCTTTCCGGGCGGGTCGAACTCGGCCAGGGAAACGCATCCGCGATCTGCAGGATGGCGGCGGATGAGCTTGGTTGTGCGCCCGAAACCCTTACCCTTGAAGCCGGACATACGGGACTGACGCCGGATGAAGGGTTCACGGCGGGGAGCATGTCGATCTCCGGCGGCGGTCAGGCCGTCAGATGGGCCGCATCGGCCTTTCGAAGCCTCGTCCTGAAAGCGGCCTCTGACAAGCTGGGGTGCGGGGTTGGAGATCTCTCTCTTTCCAACGGAGTTGTTCTCGAGAAAGGCGTTCCAACGGATCTGACGATCGGTGACCTGGTCGGTTATCTTGATCTTGATCAGCCTGTGGTCGAGTTGGCAGCCCCGGTGAGCCAGAATAACCAGCATTGCGCTACGGATGCCCTTCGTTTGGACTTGATGGAGCGGCTGACAGGTGCTCCTTTCGTCCATGATATGGAACGGCCCGGCATGCTTTACGGCAAGCCCCTGCATCCGCCGAGCATGACGGCGGTGCTCGAGGAACTCGATCTGGAAGCCCTGAAGGCCCGCCCGGGTGTGGTGGCTGCGATCCGCGACGGCAGTTTCGTCGGAATTATTGCCGAAACGGAGGTGGAGGCGATCGCCGCTGCCCGTTGGGCACGGGCGCGCGCCAGATGGGTCGACCAGTCACAGGCGCCTAACGACGCGATACAAGCGATCGGGTCGTCCACGGAGCCTGCCGAGGTTGTGGTGCAAAACGGGAAGATCAGCGGCGCTAAAGGCCGGCTGTTCGAAACCACCGTATCGCGGCCGTATCTGCATCACGGATCCATCGGACCTTCGGCTGCGGTCGCGGAATGGCAGGATGGAGGACTCACGGTCTGGTGCCACAGCCAGGGTGTCTATCAGCTGCGGTCAGCGCTCGGCATGGTGTTCAAGCAGCCCGAAGACCGGATAACGGTGATCCATCGTCCCGGATCCGGATGTTATGGACACAATGGTGCGGACGATGTCGCGCTCGATGCGGCATTGATGGCGGCGGCCTTACCCGGCCGGCCGGTCAAGGTGGTGTGGAGCCGGAGGGACGAATTCCAGTCTGCGCCCATGGGACCGGGGATGGTGACCCAGTGCGCGGCGACGGTGACCGGAGATGGCAAGATCACGTCCATGCGCATCGAGGTGAATTCGGCGCCTCATGCCAATCGGCCCGGCGTCAATGGAACGCCGAATTTGCGGGCCGCATCCTATCTGAAAAATCCCATGCCGCCGGCGCCGTCAACCGATATTCCGCTTGCCCGCGGGGGCGGCGCGGACCGAAACGCCGTTCCGCTTTACGCGATCCCGAACCTGGAAGTGTCCAAGCGGATCGTCCATTCTCTGCCTTACCGCTCGTCGTCGCTGCGCGGCCTCGGCGCCTACGCCAATATTTATGCTATCGAGACGCTGATGGACGAGATCGCCCTGGAACTCGGTGTGGATCCGGTTGTCTTCCGTCTTGCGCACCTGGAAGACGAACGGGCCAAGACGGTGATCGAGGTTGTCGACGATATCTCCGGGGCCTGGCGCAGTGAAGCGTGCGGACAGGGAATCGGCTGGGGCCTGGGGTTCGCACGCTACAAGAATACGGCTGGCTATTGTGCTGTCATGGCGCGAGTCGTGGTCGATCAGGAAATCAGGGTGACGGACGTCTATGCGGCGGCCGATATCGGCGAGGTCATCAGCCGCGACGGCGCCCTCAATCAGATCGAAGGCGGGATCATCCAGTCCATGAGCTGGACCCTGAAGGAAGCCGCGCGGCTGGAAGGCAGCCAGGTTGCCGCCGAAAGCTGGCTCGACTATCCGATCCTGAAATTCTCAGACGTTCCGAACCTTTCTGTCCGCCTGTTGGAACAGGCGGATGAACCCCCGCTCGGTTGTGGTGAGATTTCGCAAGGGCCGACCGCTGCGGCATTGGGCAACGCGGTTCGTTCCGCTCTTGGCGTGACGGTTCGGGACCTGCCGCTGACCCGGGAGCGGGTGATGCAGGCTCTCTTTTGAAAGCACCCCTTTACCGAACCAACGGAGAAAGCAATTTAGCCGGCGCGATGTGCTATTCTGTTAATGGCGGCGACAGCCACCCTGTAAACGACAGGAGAGCATCATGTATCAGACGTCTCCCTACAAGCATTCGTTTATTATCCGGAACTTCGGTCATTGCGACCGCTGCATGAAAAAGGCGCTTATTTCTTCCCTATGCGCCTGGGGTGGCTTTGCGTTGGTTGCGTCAACCGGCGGATATCAATCCCTCGCACTGGCGGCAGCCTTGATTGCGGGCGGGTTGAGCCTTCTCTGGCTGGTCCATCTGGTCGGCTATGCCTTGCGGGCGACAGGTTCGCTGAAAGCGGCTCCGGTTGACCCTTTAACCAGGCGCAAGACACTCGGTCTTATGGCCAAAGCCGCGGGGATCGGCGTTCTCGCTTCCGTACCGGTTACGTTGCTCCCGACGGCCGCGGCAGCATTCTGCGGGCAATGCACGAAAAACGCCGATTGCGGTTATGGTTTCAAGTGCAAGAACACGGCGCCGGTCAATTCCGGTGAAGTGTGCAATGAATGCGTTGAAGACTGACGGACGCGAAGCGGCCGTAGGCTGATCATAGAGGCGATAACTGTTTCTATAATTAACCGGACACGCGCCTTCGGGCGGGTTTCCGGCTGGGACTATTTTGCCGTGAAATACCCCGCATCAGTGACCGAATCCGTTTAATCTGAATCTGCGGGCACCGGCGAGAGTGGGCTGTTCCCGCGGTTATCCGACGGAAATAGGGGAGGGATCATGGATCAGGATCTTTTTGAAAGAGGATTGGCAAAGCGCAAGGCAACACTCGGCGCCGAGTATGTCGACAAGGCCTTTGAAAACGCCGGTGATTTCAACCTGCCGTTCCAGGAAGCGATGACTGCCTGGTGCTGGGGGTTCGGCTGGGGAGACGAGACGATCGATGCCAAGACCCGGTCCATGATGAACCTTGCCATGATCGGCGCGCTCGGCAAGATGCATGAATGGGAAACCCATTGCCGGGGCGCGCTCAACAACGGTGTATCGAAAGAGGAAATCCGGGCGATCGTCCACGTGGTCGGTATCTACTGCGGCGTTCCGCAGGCCATGGAGTGTTTCCGGGTGGCGCGCAAGGTGCTTGAGGAGAATGATTTGCTTTAGGAGGATATGCCGATCGCTCCGCGCCGGGGGCGACCTTTGGTACCGGCTCTTGACGCGTTTGCGCTGCAACCTACTTGCGTCTTGAGCCGCTTGCGGCTACCGAAGCAGACGGTTCCCACGTCCTCACAATGCACAAGCCCGTATTCATGATTGTCGATAGCCACTGCCATCTTGATTTTCCCGATTTCGACGGTGAACGGGACGAGTTGATCGCCCGCGCCCATGAGGCGGGTGTCGACCTGATGGTGACGATCTGTACCCGGATCCGGAAATTCGATCAGGTCCGGTCGGTCGCGGAGGCCTATGACAATGTCTATTGTTCGGTCGGAACCCATCCCCACAGTGCGGGCGAAGAGCGTGGCATTCCGGTCGAGGAAATCGTCGCTCTGACCGACCACCCGAAGGTGGTTGCGATCGGCGAAGCCGGGCTCGATTATTTCTACGACAAAGCGCCGCGGGACGCACAGGCCGAAGGGCTTCGCATCCATATCGACGCGGCCCGCAAGACCGGCCTGCCGCTCGTCATTCATTCGCGCGATGCCGACGAGGACATGGCTGCGATCCTGCGCGAGGAGATGGGGAAGGGGGCTTTTCCGGCCCTGCTGCACTGCTTTTCTTCCGGACGCGATCTTGCCCTGGCCGGGATCGAGCTTGGTCTGTACGTCTCTTTTTCCGGCATCCTGACTTTCAAGCGCTCCGAGGAGTTGCGGAAGATCGCCAAAGAGCTCCCGGCTGACCGGCTTCTGGTGGAAACGGATGCACCCTATCTGGCGCCGCAGCCCAAGCGCGGGAAACGTAACGAACCGGCCTACACCGCCATGACCGCAGCGGTTCTTGCCGAAACGCGAGGCGTTTCCTTCGACGAGATGGCGGCGCAGACAACCGAGAACTTCTTCCGATTGTTTTCGAAAGTTCCAAAGCCGGCGCACCTGCAGGTGAGCGCCGGATGAGTGCGGAGCTGACGGTTACCATCCTCGGTTGCGGATCGTCCGGCGGCGTGCCGCGGGTCGGCAATGATTGGGGCACATGCGATCCGGCGGAACCGAAAAACCGGCGCAAGCGCTGTTCCATTCTGATCGAGCAGCTAGGTGAGAACGGCAAGACTTCCGTTCTGATCGATACCGGTCCCGACCTGCGCCAGCAGCTTCTCGATGCAGATGTGCAGCATTTGGACGCGGTCCTTTATACCCATCCGCATGCGGATCATCTCCACGGGATCGATGATCTTCGCGCGCTGACCATCCGGCATCGCCAGCGCATGCCGGTCTACATGGATGCCCACACCTATCAAAGGGCGCTCGGTGCCTTTGACTATTGCTTCCACACGCCGCACGGATCTTCCTATCCGCCGATCCTGGAGCGGCACGAACTCGTGGCTTACGAGGAATGCGTGATCGAAGGGGCAGGCGGAGCGATCCGGTTTCTGCCGCTGGAAGTAGAACACGGGGAGATCAAGTCGCTGGGATTGAGATTCGGCGGGATTGCCTATCTCCCGGATGTGTCCGATATCCTGGAGAAGTCGCATGAAGGATTTTCCGATCTGGATTTCTTCATCGTGGATTCGCTGCGCCGGACGCCGCATCCGAGCCATTTCTCTCTGGATGATGCCCTGGCCTGGATCGATTATCTCAAGCCGAAGAAAGCCGTTCTTACCAACCTGCACAATGACATGGACTATGCCGAATTGTGTGGGGAGCTGCCGGACCATATCGTTCCGGCCTACGACGGTATGCGGATCAAGGCGAAGGTCTGAGGAGCGCAGGACCCGGGTGGTTCAGGGGCTACTTTCCGGTCCCGTAGGCGGCGAGGAACATATGAACCGCGGACGCGACATTGGCATCGACGTCTTCGGGTGCCGGCAAATGCCCCGGTTGGAACATGGCTCTTTTGCCGATCCGTGAACTGCACAGATCCATGAACTGTGCAGCCGCAAGTTCGGTATCTGGACAGGTCAGTTCGCCTTTTGCGACGTATTTCTTAAGAAAGCGGCCGAAGGTTTCCATGCCTTTTTTCGGCCCGGCTTCGTAGAGCAGGTTACCGAATTCCGGGAATTTTTCCGTTGCGCCAATGACCATTCGTATCGTCGAAAGCCGTTCCGGATTGAACATCTGTTCTATGAAGACGCGTCCGATCTTGGTCAGGGTGTCGCGCAGATTGCCTTCACCGGCGGCGCAATCGAGAAGCGCTTCCGCCTGTTTCAAGCGGTCTTTGAGGATCAGTTCCCGGAACAGGGCTTCCTTGCCGGGGAAGTAGACGTAGAGCGTTCCCTTCGAGACACCGGCTGTCCTGGCGATCTGGTCCATGGAGGCGCCGTCATAACCGTGCGACAGAAACACTTCCCGCGCCCCGTTCAGGATTTGCCGGTACTTTGCGGTGTCCGGGCGGGGAGTGGTCTTCTCGGTTTCTGTGTCTTCAATCTGCGTCACGTCTCGGCGATCCATCCATTGGGCTCCGATAGTGCGGAACTCGTTTACCAAGTCTACAGCCTCGCATTGACGGAATAAAGCAAGGCTGAAGTCGTGCCACGCGATTGGTCCTTTAAGGCTCAATAATTTTTTCGTTGAGCCGATTGCGTCGCACAATTCTAATGCGTATATAGGATTGACCGAACCGTTCAGTCAATGACTTTTGAGCTTGGCGAACAGTCGTTCGGAAATAGCGACAAAGGTATTTATCTGTGAGCACAGAGACACAAGACGCCAAGGCGCCGGCTGCGACTGCTGGAGCTGCCACGGGCAACAACGCCGTGGAGCCTGCAGATACGAAGACAGCTATGGCCATGCCGGCGAAGCCGAAGAAAAAGGCGAGGCGCCGGATCATCCTGTTGGCGCTTCTGGCGGCGGCTCTATCGGGCGGAGCCTACGAAGGACATGCCTGGTGGACCCACGGCCGCTTTATCGAAACGACTGACGACGCCTATGTGAATGCGGATATCACGGTCATTCTGTCCAAGGTGTCGGGTTACGTTTCTGAAGTCGAACAGGATGACAACGCTTATGTGCGGAAGGGGGATATCCTGTTCCGTATCGATGACGGCGACTACCGTCTGGCGGTGGAAGCTGCCCGCAACAGTCTCTCGTCCGCCATGGCAACGGTCGACCGGATTGCCGAGCAGATCAAGGCGGGAGAAGTTTCCATCAGCGAAGCGAAAGCCGGTCTCCTGGCGGCGCAAGCAGCCAAAGAAGACACCGACCTGACTTTTGACCGCAGATCCAAGTTGACGGTCAACAACGTCATCAGCCAGGCGAGCCTCGATTCAGCGCGCACGGCGCAGAAAAGTGCGGATGCGAACGTTCAGAAGGCTTTGGCGGCCATCGATCTGGCGAAAGCCAATGTCGAGGTTCTAAAAAGCCAGAAGCAGGAGGCTGTACAGGCCGTAAAGGCCGCAGAGACGGCTCTGGAAAAGGCCAAGCGGGATCTCGGCTTCACGATTGTGAAGGCTCCGGTCGACGGTATTCTGGGTAATCGTGCCGCACAGGTCGGCTCCTTCCTGCAGGCCGGAAGCCGCGTGGCGGCCATCGTTCCGATCAGCGAAGCCCGGGTGGATGCGAACTTCAAGGAAACCCAGCTCGGCAAGATCTATCCCGGTGCGGAAGTGCACATGTCCGTGGATGCGTATCCGGGGCAGGTTCTGACCGGTCGTGTGGAGAGTATTTCTCCGGCAACCGGCTCGGTCTTCAGTCTGCTCCCGTCCGAAAACGCAACCGGAAACTTCACCAAGGTCGTTCAGCGGGTTCCGGTGAAGATCGAGGTCGATCCGGATGATGCAAGGACCCATCCCTTGCGCGCCGGCATGTCGGTGATTGTCGAAGTGGATACGCGCACCGGATCCCCCGCATCCGACGGTGCCCAAGTGGCGCTTCGGCAGTAAGGCTGCCCCGGCATGGCAAACACCGCGGCTCAGGATCATCCGGAACAGGTCATCACCGGACGCAGGTTGTTTACCTTCCTGTGCATGGTTTTCGGCATGTTCATGGCGATCCTGGACATCCAGATCGTGTCGGCCTCCCTGCCTGAAATCCAGTCGGGGCTGAGTGCGTCCCAGGACGATATCGCATGGGTCCAGACGGCCTATCTGATCGCGGAAGTGATCATGATTCCGCTTTCCGGATATCTGTCGCGGATGCTGTCGACACGCTGGATGTTCGCCATGTCGGCGGCCGGTTTTACCCTTATGAGCATGATGTGTGCGACCGCCTCGACGATTGAGGAAATGATTGTCTGGCGGGCGCTGCAGGGATTTATCGGCGGCGGCATGATCCCGACGGTGTTCGCCTCGGCCTATACGATTTTCCCCCGGGAGAAATTCAGCGTTGTGTCGCCCATCATCGGTCTTGTCGCGACCCTTGCACCGACGATCGGACCCACGCTCGGCGGATACCTGACCGAATGGGCTTCCTGGCACTGGCTGTTCCTGATCAATGTGATCCCCGGCATCTTCGTGACAATCGCCGCGGTCACCCTGATCGATTTCGACAAGCCGGACTGGTCCCTGTTTGAGCATTTCGACTGGATCGGGTTCATTGCCATGGCGGTCTTTCTGGGATCGCTGGAATTCGTTCTGGAGGAGGGCTCCGGGGAAGACTGGTTCCAGAGCGAAGAGATCCTGCTGTTCAGCCTGGCCACCATCATCGGAGCCGCGATTTTCTTCTGGCGGGCTTTCACCGTGCGCGAACCCGTGGTCGACCTGCGCGCGTTTTCCAACCGGAATTTCACCATCGGCTGCATCTTCAGCTTCACGATGGGGATCGGCCTCTACGGGCTGACCTATCTTTACCCGGTCTATCTCAGTTCGGTCCGGGACTACAGTTCGCTGCAGATCGGCGAGACCATGTTCGTTTCCGGAGCGGCCATGTTCCTGACGGCCCCGATCGCCGGGCGCATGATGAGCATGATGGACCCGCGGATCATGATGGCCATCGGCTTCACCGGTTTCGGTATCGGCACGTGGATGGTCACCGGCCTGACCCATGACTGGGACTATTGGGAGCTGTTCGTGCCGCAGATCCTGCGCGGCTGTTCCCTGATGATCTGCATGGTGCCGATCAACAACATCGCCCTTGGCGTGCTGCCGCCGGCGATGATCAAGAATGCCTCGGGCCTGTTCAATCTGACACGGAACCTGGGCGGGGCCGTCGGTCTCGCGATCATCGGCACGATGCTCACCAACCGACAGGATTTCCACTACGCGCGCCTGTCGGAAAGCCTCAACTGGGCCCGGCCGGTGGTGAATGAAACCATTACGATGATGAGCCAAGCCTATTCGGCTCTCGGCAACCTGGCCGAAACCGCCGGGTTGAAAACGCTTTCGGGAATCGTGACCCGCGAGGCGATCGTCATGTCGTTTTCGGATGTGTTCCTGTTGCTGACGACGCTTTTCGTCGGTCTTGTCTTTGCCCTGGTCCTGGTTGAAAAGCCGGCGGCGGCGGGTGCCGGTGGCGGAGGTCACTAGCGAATCCGGTGTGCCCCCGATAGGCTGCCCGGATGGCAGAGAAGGGCGATCCAGTCGACGATAATGGCGGCCAGAGCGGCCGGCGGGTTCCTGGCGCTCAAAGAAAATACAAGCTGCCAACGGAAGAACGCCTGACGCGTGCGGCCATTCACTATCTGGACCGCTACGCATCCTCCCAGGAAAATCTGCGGAACGTCTTGAGCCGCAAAGTGAAACGCGCTGCGACCGCCAATGGCAGGTCTCCGGAAGACTTTCGGGAGATCGTTGATCGGGTCGTGGCGAAGTGCCGGCGCGCGGGAATGGTCGATGACAGGACCTATGCGGAAACCAAACTGGTCGGTCTGCGCCGGCGCGGTCGCTCAAAACGGCAGATTGAAGCGACGCTTGCTTCCAAGGGTGTCGATCGCGATTTGATCGCGACCGTCATTGATCAGGACGATACGTCAGAATTGGAAGCCGCCCTGACTTACGCGCGGCGGCGCCGGCTGGGGCCCTGGCGGACACGGGGTCAACGGGAGGAGCGCCGGGAAAAGGATATGGCGGCGCTTTGCCGGGCCGGATATCCGTATGAAATTGCGCGCAAGGTGATTGATGCTGCGGACGACGGGGAGGCGCCATCCGCAGCCTTTTGAGGCTTTATGCTGCCTGGCTGGTCTTGGCTTCCGTGGGCGTACGAATAGACTTCAGCGCTCCGGCCCATTTGGCGAGTTCGGCAAGCATGTCTGCAGCGCCTTTTTCGTGGAGCTCATTGGCGTTGAAACCGTTGTCGTCCAGAAACTCGCCGTAGTTGGGGATTGTCACGGCTTCAGGAACCGGAACCATCTTCAGGGCATTCAGCATCGGCTTGAGCGACTGAACGCCGCGCAGTCCGCCGGAAACACCGCCGTAGGAGACAAATCCTGCCGGCTTATAGGCCCATTCCTTGGAGAGATAGGTCAACGCATTGATGAGCGATGCCGGAGCCGTGTGATCATATTCGGGCATGACGAAGACATAGGCATCGCCTTTGGCGATTGTTTCGCTCCAGCGCTTGGTATGGTCATGCTCATAGTTCTGCATGACCGGGTGTTGCGGTTCATCGAAGACCGGCAGATTGAATTCGGAAATGTCTACTACATCAATTTCGAAGTTGCTGTTATTGCTTGCATATTTAGCAAACCAGCGCCCGAATTCCGGACCCTTGCGCCCCGGCCGTGTGGTGGCCAGGATGACTTGCAGACGTAGCGGCATGGTTTTTTGTTCCTTTTGGTATATATTAGATACTAAGGAACTAATAATTACTGGAATGCTGCAATGCAAGAAGGCACACATCTGGACCTTGGGCACATCCATGTTACCGGCGGCTGCAAGCGGATTACGCCGATCCTGGCGCGGATCGGCGATAAATGGACATTGCTGATCGTCAGCATCCTGGCGAACGGTCCAATGCGGTTCGGCGAGCTGAAACGCCAGATCAATGGAATTTCGCAACGCATGCTGACTTTTTCGCTGCGTGGTCTGGAACGCAACGGGCTTGTGTCGCGAACGGTGTATCCGTCGGTGCCGCCACATGTGGAATACGAGTTGACCGAACTCGGCCGGTCGCTGCTTGAACCGATCCGTCATTTGATGACCTGGGTCGGTGAGAACGTCGATTGCGTCGAGGCAGCGCAGCAGCAGTATGATGCGCGTAATGACGATTGAGGGCGTGAGTGTGAAGGCGCGGCGCGACAGAACGTGCGGGATCCTGCAGAAACCTGCGCTAAACTGCACATCTGTATAAGTTCCATAATATATATTATGCGAATTTAATTGATGGAAATGAGGACGTTCCCTGCTTCCCGATGGACGCCGCATATTCGGCGGTATACCGTTCGGGTTCCAATGGATTTTTGTCGGAACGCAGTCTTTCATGGCTTCCAGGAAGCAAACCGCCAAACGGATCAATCTCGCCCTTCAAGGTGGCGGCGCCCATGGTGCGTTTACCTGGGGCGTTCTGGACTGGATGCTCCAAGACGAGCGTTTCATCATCGATGGCATATCCGGCACGTCTGCCGGCGCCATGAACGCGGTCGTGCTGGCTTCGGGCCTGGAAGCCGGTGGTGAAGATGGTGCCCGCGCCTATCTGGAAACCTTCTGGCGTGAGGTCAGCCGGCATTCCTTCTTGAGCCCGATCAAGCGCTCCCCGATAGATATTGCCATGGGCCAGTGGAGCCTCGATTTCTCTCCGAGCTATCTGGCTTTCGACATTCTGTCCCGTTTTGCCTCGCCATACGAATTCAATCCGCTAAACATCAATCCGCTTCGTGACGTGGTTGCCAAGGTCGTCGACTTTGACCGGGTCCACCATTGTTCCGCGCTGAAACTGTTCGTCGCGGCCACGAATGTGCATACCGGCAAGATCCGCGTGTTTCGCGAAAAAGACGTCACCCTGGACGCGGTCATGGCATCCGCGTGCCTGCCGCACATGTTCCAGGCCGTGGAGATCGATGGCGAGCCCTATTGGGACGGCGGCTATATGGGTAATCCGCCGCTTTATCCGCTGTTCTACCACACGGAGACGCCGGACGTGGTTCTCATCCAGATCAACCCGGTACACCGGCGCGAGACGCCGAAGACGGCACGGGAGATCCTGAACCGCCTGAATGAGATCACGTTCAACTCGACGCTCCTGCGGGAGCTGCGCGCGATCGACTTCGTCAGCCGGCTGATCGAGGACGGCAAGCTGTCTCCGGACGAGTACATGAAAGTCAATCTCCACCGTATCACGGCGGATGAACTCAAGCCGCTGCAGGCTTCGTCGAAGGTCAATGCCGAATGGGCCTTCCTGACCGAACTGAAGGAAATCGGCCGGAATGCCGCCAAAGATTGGATGGACCGGCATTACGATGATATCGGCGAGCGGTCGACCGCCGATCTTGCCGAGGACTATTCCTGACAAGCCTGAACGGCTATCAGGCAAGCCGGGTTAGCGGCGTAGTTTTCCAATTTCGCGGTAAAGCGCTTCCGGACTGACGCCGATTTGACGGGCGATGTGGAGCCACTCACCTTTCGGCGGCAGATCGCCATGCCAGGCCTGCCAGGCCTTGAGCCGTTCCCTGACGGCTTTCAGTGAAAGGATCTCGTTCTGCAGTCGCATAAGCTGGACTTCCCGCGCCAGCCGTGCCGCCCAGGCCTCGGCGAACTCAGGGTTCTGGTGAAAGTGCGTCAGGAAGGTGTCTCTTGAGACAAGCAGGACGGTCGTTTCTGTGTGGGCAATCGCGTCGCAGTGATAGGTGCCCGCAAACACAGAGGCTTCGGCGACAACGTCCCCGGTTCTCGCCCTTTGCAGGACAACCACATCCCCCGCCTCCTGAGGCCGGACCAGTTGAACTTCTCCCGCCACGACACGAAACAGACGCTGTACCGGATCGCCTCGATGAAACAGATACTGCCCCGGCTCGAACTGTCGTTTCTGGCTTGCCAGGCCTTCGAAGAGATCTTTTTCGGTGAGTGACATGATCGCTATCATGTTGGATGCCGCTTTATTCTGGCAAGATCAAAAGACAAGACAGACAACACCGGAGTGCCTCAATGATCCGCTACGCCCTAGCCGCATCCCTGTATCTTACTCCGGTCGCCAGCCATGCCGCACAGATGGAGACCGGCGGCCATACGGGTCACGATCATCAGATGCAGCACAATGTCGGAACCGGGATGCCTATGCCGGAAATGCCCAAGGAACCGGGCCAAGGGGCATTTGCCGCGATCCAGGAGGTAGTCGCCCTACTCGTTGCGGATCCGGCGACCGACTGGTCCAAGGGTCGATATCCCCGCATTGCGCGCCCACCTGATCGATATGAACAACGTCACGCTCCATGCCAAGGTCACGGCCGAGCCGATCGACAGCGGTTTTCGGTTCTCGGTCACCGGCACGGGCGAAGTCCGGGGTTCCATCCAGCGCATGGTCACGGCCCATGCGGCAACCATGAACGGGGTTGCCGGCTTTACCTATATCGCCGAGGACATGCCCGACGGCGCGATCATGACGGTGACCGTTGCCGATCCGGCCGACCTGCCGAAATTGCATGCCCTCGGCTTTATCGGCGTTATGACGCTCGGGGCGCATCATCAGGCCCATCATCTGGCGATCGCCTCTGGCCAATCGCCGCATCATTGAGACGGGTGCTGGCAGGCGGACGGTTTTCCGGTAGGCTCAGTCGAGGCCGGCGCCCCTGCCCCGCATCTTCTTGACCGCGCCGCGTTTCTTTTTCGATTCCAGCCGACGTTTCTTGGATGCGAGTGTCGGCCTCGTCGCCTTGCGGGGTTTGGGCTTTTCAAAGGCCTTGCGCAGCAGTTCCAGCAGCCGGTTCAAAGCGTCTTCGCGATTGCGTTCGCGGGTCCGGAAACGGTCTGCCTGTAGGACGATTTCGCCGCCCTGGGTCAGCCGGCTTCCGGCCAGCGTTGCGGCACGCGCCTTTACTTCCTCCGGCAGGGTCGTATTGCCATCCAGATCAAAGCGCAACTGAACCGCGGTCGAGACCTTGTTGACGTTCTGGCCGCCCGGCCCGGAGGCGCGGATGAAATCCTCGTGCAGGTCGTCAGGCAGGATATAGAACCGTCCCGTAACCGGGATGCGTTGCGTCTCGCCTGGGGCCTGCTCGTGGTCGCTCATGACGTCTTTTGCTGCTTGGGCCATTCAAGCCCGAGCCCATTCAGGATCAGGCTGCAGACGGCATTTTCCGCTTCCGCGAAAAACTCCGGATCTTCCAGTCCTGTTCCGGTGAGCGCCCGGATCTGACTGTCGAAATCCGCATAGTGCTGGGTCGTCGCCCAAATGGTGAAGATCAGATGGACGGGGACAATCCTGCGGATCTTTCCAGCCTCGATCCATTGTTCGATCACCTTGGATTTTTCGGTGACGAGGTTTTTCAGGTCCTTCTCCAGAACGTCGCCGATCTGTGGTGCACCTTGTATGACTTCATTTGCAAAAAGCCTTGATGCTTCAGGGCGTTCAGCAGACATCCTCATCTTTTGCCTGATATAGGCGGCGAGTTCGCTTGCCGGGTCGCCGTCTGGGTTGAGGGTACGCAGCGGCGCCAGCCAGACGTCGAGAATGTACTCTAAGACCGCTTCATAAACCGCTGTTTTTGAAGAGAAATAATAGAGTAAGTTCGACTTTGACATGCCGGCTGCCGCAGAGATCTTGTCGATGGTGGCGCCGGAATAGCCGTAGCGGGAAAATTCGCCCAGGGCTGCGTCGATGATGCGGCTGCGGTTCATTTCCTGGATGCGGCTGAGGCGAACCGGCTTTTCGGATTTGTGTCGCTTGTTCATGCCCCTGCCCCTTTGCCGTTCGGATGAATTCCGACACCGGCAAGAATAATACCGACGACCGTTTTCTTCGCCGTTTCGAATTGCTCTTCGCTCAAGGGCTTTCCCGCATTCAATGTTTCGATCTGGTGATTGAAATCCGCATAGTGCTGGGTCGTTGCCCAGATCATGTAGAGCAGCGTCCGTGGATCGACCGGTGCCATCTTTTTCTCCGCGATCCAGCGCTCGATCACCGCTATCCTGCTTTCGGTCCATTCGTCCAGCGTCGTCTCCAGGTAGTCCTGGATCACCGGCGCCTTGTGCAGGATCTCATTGGCCCAGACCTTCGAGCCCATCGGATGGCGCCGTGAGATATCCATCTTGGCGTTGATGTAACTGGTCAGGGCTACTTCCGGATCGTCGCAATCGTCAAAGGTGTTGGCCGCATCCAGCCAAATCCGGAAAATGTTTTCCACCACCTGACGATAGAGCGATTCCTTCGTGGGGAAATAATAATGCAGATTGGCTTTCGGGATCCCTGCCCGGTCTGCTATCTGGCCCGTGGTCGCGCCCTTGAAGCCATGCTCAGCAAATACGGTCTCTGCCGCCTCGAGAATGAGGCGTTCGTTTTCTGCGCGGGCTGCGGATCGGCTGGTCGGTTTCTGCAAGGGCTTCACGTGATCACAAATTCATCATGCCGATTGAATTCTCATCTTGACCGATTGGTCAAGTCTTCATAACGTTGATTTGACCGTTTGGTCAGGTTTGCTTTTCGTCTCTTCCGTAGCAACGGGGGGATGGAACGGCAAGACTGGCTGATTTGCGGGAATTACACAACAAGCCGGAAAAACCGGTCCATCGGGTAATTTCAAGAGTTATCCGATCCAGAGAAAACTGTATTCCCGGAACAGGGACGACAAACTGTCCGGAGATACAAAAATTGGGAACGGCCCGGGTGGATTTCCCGCATGGCTGATGCGAACGTGCTTTTTGATCCGGCACGGTCGCAAGGTGCATGCCGGTGATTTACCCGGTGCCAATGGCGCCAGCAACGTCGCTGTCCGGGGACAACGGACGGCAAGGAGGACATATGTCGAAGTCGGCATCCACCGCAGCCCCGGTATCGGGCACGAATAATCTCGAAGCCTTCTGGATGCCGTTTACGGCAAACCGGCAGTTCAAGAAGAACCCGCGCATGTTCGTGGGCGCGAAGGACATGCACTACACCACGGGCGACGGCCGGCAGGTGCTGGATGGGACAGCCGGCCTGTGGTGCTGCAACGCCGGCCATGGCCGTCCGAAGATCGTGGAAGCGGTCCAGAACCAGGTGGCCGAACTGGATTACGCACCGGCGTTCCAGATGGGCCATCCGAAAGCGTTCGAACTGGCTGCCCGGCTGGCGGCCCTGATGCCTGCCCCGCTCGACCATGTCTTCTTCACCAACTCCGGTTCCGAAAGCGTCGACACGGCGCTCAAGATCGCGCTGGCCTATCAGCGCGCCATCGGCCAGGGAACCCGCACCCGGCTGATCGGCCGCGAGCGCGGTTATCACGGCGTCGGTTTCGGTGGCATTGCCGTCGGTGGTATCGTTGCCAACCGGCGCACCTTCGGCACCATGCTGACCGGCGTCGATCATCTGCCCCACACCCATGATATCTCCCGCAATGCCTTCACCCGTGGCGAGCCGGAAAACGGTGCCGAATATGCGGAAGAACTGATCCGGATCATCCAGCTCCACGATCCGTCGACCATCGCCGCCGTGATCGTCGAGCCGGTGGCCGGGTCCACCGGCGTGCTGATCCCGCCGAAGGGCTATCTGAAGCGCCTGCGCGACATCTGCGACCGGCATGGCATCCTGCTGATCTTCGACGAGGTCATCACCGGCTTCGGCCGGCTGGGCACTCCGTTTGCCACCGACTTCTTCGGCGTGACCCCGGATCTGGTCACCACCGCCAAGGGCATCACTTCCGGCGTGATCCCGATGGGCGCGGTCTTTTGTACCTCCGACATCTATCAGGCATTCATGACCGGGCCGGAACACATGATCGAGTTGTTCCACGGTTATACCTATTCGGCGCATCCGATCGCCTGCGCGGCAGCTCTTGCGACGCTGGACACCTATGAAGAGGAAGGCCTGCTGACCCGGGCGGCGGAACTCTCCCAATATTGGGAAGACGCGCTGCACTCGCTCAAGGACTGCCCGCATGTGATCGATATCCGCAACCTCGGTCTCATCGGCGCGGTCGAGCTGGAACCGATCGCGGGCGAGCCGACCAAGCGCGCCTTCTCCGCCTTCCTGAAAGCCTATGAGGACGGGCTGATGATCCGCACCACCGGTGACATCATCGCGCTGTCTCCGCCGCTGATCATTTCCAAGGAGCAGATCGACGAGTTGTTCACGATCCTGCGCTCTGTCCTCCACGCCATCGACTGAACTCACAAGAAAGAAAACAAAATGGAACGCATCAACAATGCCATCGGCGGCAGGGAGGTCGCCTCCAACTCCGGACGCGTGGCTGCCGTCTTCAATCCGGCAACCGGCGAGCAGTCGGCGGAGCTCGGTCTATCCAGCGCCGCCGAAGTGGCAGATGCAATCGCGGTCGCCAAGGCAGCGTTCCCCGAGTGGCGGGACACCCCGCCGCTCAAGCGCGCCCGGATGATGTTCAAGTTCAAGGAACTTCTGACGACCAATGCGGACAAGATCGCCAAGGCGATCTCGAAGGAGCATGGCAAAACCCATGACGATGCGCTCGGCGAAGTGGCGCGTGGCATCGAGGTGGTGGAATACGCCTGCGGCATCCCTTCCCTGCTCAAGGGTGAGTTCGCCCGCAACGTCGGACCGTCCATCGACAGCTATTCCGACCGCCAGCCGCTTGGTGTGGTCGCCGGCATCACGCCGTTCAACTTCCCGGCCATGGTGCCGCTGTGGATGTATCCGATCTCGGTTGCCTGCGGGAACACGTTTATCCTGAAGCCGTCCGAGCGCGATCCCTCCGCCGTGATGGTTGTCTACGAACTCTTCAAGGAAGCGGGTTTTCCCGACGGTGTCCTGAACGTCGTTCACGGCGACAAGGAAGCCGTCGATGTCCTCCTGACCCATCCGGACGTGAAGGCGGTCTCCTTCGTCGGATCCACGCCGATTGCCGAATACGTCTATTCGACCGGCACGGCCCACGGCAAACGGGTGCAGGCACTTGGTGGCGCCAAGAACCACATGATCGTCATGCCCGATGCGGACATGGACCAGGCCGCCGATGCGCTGATGGGCGCCGGCTACGGTTCCGCCGGTGAGCGCTGCATGGCGGTTTCCGTCGCCGTGCCGATCGGCGAGAAGACCGCCAACAAGCTGGTCGAGAAGCTGATCCCGCGGGTCCAGGCCCTGAAAATCGGGCCGGCAACCGACAGCGATGCCGAAATGGGTCCGGTCGTGACCGAACAGCACATGCGCAAGGTGCTGGGTTACATCGACCAGGGTGAAAAGGAAGGCGCCGAGTTGCTCGTGGACGGCCGTGGTTTCTCCCTGCAGGGCTACGAGAACGGCTATTTCGTCGGCGGCACCCTGTTCGACCGCGTGACCAAGGACATGACGATCTACAAGGAAGAGATCTTCGGTCCGGTTCTGTCCGTGGTCCGGGCCTCCGGTTACGAGGAAGCCCTCTCCCTGATCAACGACCACGAATACGGCAACGGCACCGCGATCTTCACCCGTGATGGCGATGCCGCACGCGCCTTCGCTGACCGGATCGAGGTCGGCATGGTGGGCATCAACGTGCCGATCCCCGTGCCGGTCGCCTATTTCTCCTTCGGCGGCTGGAAGCGGTCGCTGTTCGGCGATCATTCGATCTACGGTCCGGAAGGCGTGCGTTTCAACACGCGGCTGAAGACCGTGACCACCCGCTGGCCCGCCGGCATCAAGGAAGGCGCGGTCTACACATTCCCGAGTATGGATTGACAAGGAACGACCATGACGCGACCGCAGGCAACGTCTGAACTTCTTCTTGAGGACGAAAGCGTCCGGGTGACCCGGTTCGATTTCGCTCCCGGCGCGGAAACCGGCTGGCACAAGCACGGGATGGATTACGTCATCACCGCGGTGACGGACTGCCCCATGCTTCTGGAAGAGCCGGGCGGCAGCCGGGAGTCCATGGTGCCTGCGGGTATGGCCTACAAGCGCGCGATCGGCGTCGAACACAATGTCATCAACAACGGGGACAAACCGATGTCCTTCGTCGAAATCGAACTCAAGCAGGAGACGTGACAATGGCAGCTCCGGGTGAAAACCTGCGTATCAACGCCGAACGGCTGTGGGACAGCCTGATGGAAATGGCCAAGATCGGCCCTGGCGTTGCCGGCGGCAACAACCGTCAGACCCTGACCGATGCCGATAGCGAAGGCCGCAAGTTGTTCCAGAAATGGTGCGAGGATGCCGGCATGACCATGGGCGTCGATACCATGGGCAACATGTTCATGACCCGGCCGGGAACCGATCCGGACGCCCTGCCCGTTTACATGGGTTCGCACCTGGATACCCAGCCGACCGGCGGTAAATATGACGGCGTGCTCGGTGTGCTCGGCGCGCTCGAGGTCGCCCGTTCCATGAACGATCTCGGCATCAAGACCAAGCACCCGATCGTCATCGCCAACTGGACCAACGAGGAAGGCACCCGCTTCGCGCCGGCTATGCTCGCTTCCGGTGTCTTTGCCGGCATCCATACCCAGGACTGGGCCTATGGTCGGGAAGATGCGGAAGGAAAGACCTTCGGCGATGAACTGAAGCGCGTCGGCTGGGTGGGTGACGAGGAAGTCGGCGCCCGCAAGGACAAGATGCACGCCATGTTCGAACTTCACATCGAACAGGGGCCGATCCTGGAAGCCGAAGGCAAGGACATCGGTGTCGTTACCCACGGCCAGGGCCTTTCCTGGATCCAGGTGACTGTGACCGGGAAGGATGCCCACACCGGCTCCACGCCGATGCCCATGCGCAAGAACGCCGGTCTCGGCATGGCGCGGATCCTGGAACTGGTCGACGAGATCGCCTGGTCGCACAAGCCGCATGCGGTGGGTGCCGCCGGCCATATCGACGTCTATCCGAATTCGCGCAACGTGATCCCGGGCAAGGTGGTCTTCACCGTCGACTTCCGCTCGCCGAACCTTGCCGTCATCCAGGACATGGAAAAGCGGCTGATGGAAGGCGCGCAGAAGATCTGCGACGACATGGGCCTCGGCGTCGAGTTCGAAAAGGTCGGGGGCTTCGATCCGGTGACCTTCGACGAGGGCTGCGTGGCCGCGATTCGCAACGCGGCAGAACGGCTCGGCTATTCGCACCAGAACATCATTTCCGGTGCCGGCCATGACGCCTGCTGGATCAACAAGGTCGCCCCGACCGCCATGGTCATGTGCCCCTGTGTCGATGGCCTGTCCCACAACGAGGCGGAAGAGATCACCAAGGATTGGGCCAAGGCCGGCGCGGACGTGCTGTTCCACGCGGTCGTCGAGACGGCGGAGATCGTGGAGTGACGAAAAGCCGGAGAAGGTTCGAATACTCGTCCGTGAATGACCTGCTTGGTCTGCGGCCGTCAAAAGACCCTTCTCCGTCGAACCTGCTCAAGCGGTGCGAGGAAGCCACGGCCAAGCCTCTCAAGGATCTGGACGTGGGCCAGATTCGCCTGCTGATCACCCAGGATCTCGGCCGCGAATACGCATTGCCATTGGCTTTTGTAACCCTGGGGGAAAATCCGTTTGTGCAAGCGACGCATTATCGAGGCGATTTGCTCAAGGCCTGCCTCGAACTGGATCAGGAATTCTGGATCGCCCATCCGGACTTGTGGATGGATATGTGCGGTATCATGGAGGATCTGAAGAGAACGATAGACGATCTGAAGCCGGATTGGGATCGATTTATGGGATCGTAGGTGAGGAATAGAGGGAAGTCGCGGAGTGAAGGACGATCTGTTTGGACCCATTTCATTTGGCAACGACGCTCGTTGGGTGCCGTTGGCCAGAAAGGATGATGATCCGGACATTTTGACGCTTCATATGATTCTCGATTTGGTCATGGTGCTTCGAGGCACCAGGCCAAACCGAAACCTCGGAATGGCAGACGAATATATCTGGGCAGGCGAATGGGACCTGGCTGTAGGCGAAATCGACGCGGTAATCGCACAGGAGGCCGGTGCACTGACCGAGTTGGAAGCAGAGGTGCTCCGGCGGGCAAAGATTTGGGTGATGAGCGACGAAGCGGGTTGAGGTGAAACACGGATCGCCGCTCCGGATCAGGTCCGGGGCGGCGATCCGGATAAAACGTTGACGAATCGCAGCCGTCCCGGCCTTGAGCCGGGACCAGGCCGGAAGGGAAATGACCTACTACGTCTATATTCTCGCCAACAGGCCGCATGGAGCAATCTATATCGGTTCTGCGCGGGATTTGCGTAATAGGGTTGAACAACACAAGGCAGGTATTCGCGGAAGCCACACCGAGAAATACAACATCAGGACACTCGTTTATTTTGAAGTGTTTGATGAGGTGATGGATGCGGTCCATCGGGAAAGGCGACTGAAACGCTGGCCGCGCAAATGGAAAGAGGAACTGATTGGCAAGGTCAATCCCGAATGGCGGGACATCAGCGATCAGATACTTTTTTGAGGCTCGCATCCGCGACAAGTCGAGATTGGCCCCGGATCAGGTCCGGGGCGGCGGAGCGAATTGGCGAACTGGCGCTGCCAACTAACTGTGCGCCGTCCCGGCCTTGAGCCGGGACCACGGAGAAAACGACTGCAGAAGGCAAACGAAGGGGAACAGCAATGGCAACGAAGGTGATCAAGGGCGGAACGATTGTCACCGCCGACCTGACCTACACGGCGGATGTGAAGATCGAGGGCGGCCGGATCGTCGAGATCGGGCCGAACCTTTCCGGTGACGAGACGCTGGATGCGACCGGCTGTTACGTGATGCCGGGCGGCATCGATCCGCATACCCACCTGGAAATGCCCTTCATGGGCACCTATTCCTCCGACAATTTCGACAGCGGCACCCGCGCGGCCCTTGCTGGCGGCACCACCATGGTGGTCGACTTCGCCCTGCCCTCGCCCGACCAGTCGCTGCTGGAGGCACTGCAGATGTGGGACAACAAGTCGTCGATGGCCCATTGCGACTATTCCTTCCACATGGCGATCACATGGTGGGGCGAGCAGGTCTTCAACGAAATGGAGACCGTGGTCCGCGAGCGCGGCATCAACACCTTCAAGCACTTCATGGCCTACAAGGGCGCGCTGATGGTGCAGGATGACGAGATGTACGCCTCGTTCCAGCGCTGCGCGGAACTCGGCGCCATGCCGTTGGTCCATGCGGAAAACGGCGACGTGGTCGCGGATCTCTCCGCACGTCTGCTGGCGGAAGGCAACACCGGGCCGGAAGCCCATGCCTATTCCCGCCCGCCGCAGGTGGAAGGCGAAGCCACCAACCGGGCGATCATGATCGCCGACATGGCAGGTGTGCCGCTCTACGTGGTCCATACCTCCTGCGAGGAAGCCCACGAAGCGATCCGCCGCGCCCGGCAGCAGGGCAAGCGCGTCTATGGCGAGCCGTTGATCCAGCACCTGACCCTGGACGACAGCGAATACCGCCATCCGGATTGGGATCATGCCGCCCGCCGGGTGATGTCGCCGCCGTTCCGGGACAAGAAGCACCAGGATTCACTCTGGGCCGGTCTGCAGTCCGGATCGCTCTCCTGTGTCGCCACCGACCACTGCGCCTTCACCACGGAGCAGAAGCGCTACGGCGTCGGCGATTTCACCAAGATCCCGAACGGCACCGGCGGTCTGGAAGATCGTCTGCCGATGCTGTGGACCAACGGCGTGAACACCGGCCGGTTGACGCCGAACGAGTTCGTTGCCGTCACTTCCACCAACATCGCCAAGATCCTGAACATCTATCCGAAGAAGGGTGCGATCCTGGTTGGCGCGGATGCGGATATCATCGTGTGGGATCCGGAAAAGGAGAAGACCATCTCCGCAGCTTCCCAGGAATCGGCGATCGACTACAACGTCTTCGAAGGCAAGCAGGTCAAGGGCCTGCCGCGCTTCACGCTGACCCGTGGCCGGGTCGCCGTCGACGACGGCAAGGTGATCCCGCAGCAGGGCCACGGCGAGTTCGTCAAGCGTGAGCCGTTCCAGGCGGTCAACAAGGCGCTTTCCACCTGGAAGGAACTGACTGCACCGCGCAAGGTGGAACGCACCGGCATTCCGGCAACCGGCGTTTGACGCACTGGAAAAACGTCACCCGCGCCAAGACCTTCAGAATTTGGCGCGGGTTGACCCGTGACAATTGCCGGGAAACCGGCCAAAAACGACAAGACCAGATTTCAGGGACACCGGGACAGACATGAACCAGGCGGCCACGGCAGCAGCGGACACTTCCGCAAAACCGGTCATCGACATCGAAAAGCTGTCGCTCACCTTCCAGACCAACGACGGCCCGGTGCACGCGCTGTCCGATATCGACCTGAAGATCGAGGAAGGCGATTTCGTCTCCTTCATCGGTCCGTCGGGCTGCGGCAAGACCACCCTGCTCAGGGTGATCGCCGATCTGGAACAGCCGACTGCCGGCTCGATCTCGGTCAACGGCTTGTCCCCCCATGAAGCGCGCCTGAAGCGGGCCTATGGCTACGTCTTCCAGGCGGCCGCGCTTTATCCGTGGCGCACGATCGCCGGCAACATCGCCCTGCCGCTGGAAATCATGGGGCTGTCCAAGTCCGAACAGCAGCAGCGGATCGCCCGGAACATGGAGCTGGTAAACCTCGCCGGTTTTGAGAAGAAATTCCCCTGGCAGCTTTCCGGCGGCATGCAGCAGCGCGCCTCGATCGCACGCGCGCTTTCCGTCGAGCCGGACCTGCTCCTGATGGACGAACCCTTCGGCGCGCTGGATGAAATCGTCCGCGATCACCTCAACGAACAGCTCTTGCAGCTCTGGGCCAAGACCAACAAGACGGTGGTTTTCGTCACCCACTCCATCCCCGAAGCCGTGTTCCTGTCGACCAAGATCGTGGTCCTCTGCCCCCGCCCGGGCCGAATCTACGACGTGATCGAAAGCGACCTGCCGCGCGACCGCACTCTCGACGTCCGCGAAACGCCGGAATTCCTGAAGATCGCCCATCGGGTGCGCGAGGGCCTACGCGCGGGGCATTCCTACGATGACTGATACAGTCAGTTCCCCTCCCCGCAGCCTGTCGCCCTTCGCAGGCCTGATGCGCGGTACGGCCGGGCCTGTCATTGTCGTCGTCGCCGTGATCTTCGCGATCTGGTATCTGTCGGCGGTCCTTCTGAACACACCGTTCCAGGAAGGAATATATGAGCGTGCCGGACAGACGGATGTGCCGTTGTCCCAATTGATTACGGATACGCTTGCGCAGGAACGTCCGGTTCTGCCCGCACCGCACCAGGTGGTCGCGGAAATCTACAACACAACGGTCCTGAAGAAGATAACGTCCAAGCGCTCGCTGATCTTTCATACCGGGATTACCCTGTCGTCGACCATGCTCGGCTTCGTTATCGGCACGGTGCTCGGCATTCTGCTTGCGATCGGCATCGTGCATTCTCGTGTGCTCGACAAGAGCCTGATGCCCTGGGTGATTTCCTCACAGACGATCCCGATCCTGGCGATCGCTCCGATGATCATCGTGGTCCTGAATGCGGTCGGCATCTCCGGTCTGTTGCCCAAGGCGATGATTTCCACCTACCTGTCGTTCTTCCCCGTCACCGTCGGCATGGTGAAGGGGCTCAGGTCACCGGAAATCATCCATCTGGACCTGATGCACACCTATAGCGCCTCTCGGGCCCAGACCTTCTGGAAGCTGCGCTTTCCCTACGCGGTTCCTTACCTCTTCACCTCCATGAAGATCGGCATCGCGGCCTCGCTGGTGGGTGCCATCGTCGGCGAATTGCCGACCGGGGCCGTGGCCGGTCTGGGCGCGCGTCTGCTCGCCGGGTCCTACTACGGCCAGACGGTCCAGATCTGGTCCGCCCTGATCATGGCCGCCCTGCTCGCCGGTGCCCTCGTCGGCATTGTCGGCATGATTGAAAAAGTGACCCTGAAACGCATGGGAATGGCGCGATGACCGCAGCACCCGCAAAACCCGCCCGCAAGAGCCGCTTCGACATGCCGGCGATCCTTGCCTGGGGCATCGTCGTCCTGGTCGTCATCGGCCTGTTCAGCCCTGTCTTCAAGCCGGATATCAGCGTTCTGGAAGTGCCTCGGCTGGCCATCACGCTCTCCATACTGGCCATCGCGGGTGTTCGCTACGAACTCGGTTTCATGCGCAACAAGATCGGTGACCTGGTCCTGGGTCTGATCACCGCCATTGCCGCCTATTTTCTGTTGGGAACTATTGCCAATCACGCAGGAGAAGCAGGACTGGGCTACTGGGCGCTTGTCGCTGCCACTTGGGCCTCCGCCTGGCTTTTCGTCGAGCGATTGGCGACCTGGAAAAGCGATACGCCTTTCCTGAACCGCCTGATCAACCTGGCGATTCCGGCCCTGTTCGGCATAACGATCCTGGTGCTGTGGCAGGCGATCGTGACCGGATTCGCTATCCCGAAGGTCCTGTTGCCCGCACCCTCAGAAATCTGGGTCCGGCTGACTACGTCCGGCTCCATTCTGTGGGCGGATTTCCGCCAGACGTTCCTGAAGGCCGTGCTGTTCGGCTATTTCGCAGGCTGTGCGTCCGGTTTCCTGATCGCGATCCTGGTCGACCGGATCCCGTTCCTGCGCCGGGGGCTTCTGCCGATCGGCAATCTGGTGTCCGCGCTGCCGATTGTCGGCGTCGCACCGATCATGGTGATGTGGTTCGGTTTCGACTGGCCGTCCAAGGCAGCGGTGGTGATCATCATGACCTTCTTCCCGATGCTGGTGAACACGGTGTCCGGTCTGGCCGCGTCGGACGCCATGCAGCGCGACCTGATGCGGACCTATGCCGCCGGATACTGGCAGACCCTGTTCAAGCTGCGCCTGCCGATGGCCATGCCATTCATTTTCAACGCGCTGAAGATCAATTCGACGCTCGCCCTGATCGGCGCCATCGTGGCAGAATTCTTCGGCACGCCGATCGTCGGCATGGGCTTCCGGATTTCAACGGAAGTCGGCCGGATGAACGTGGACATGGTCTGGGCGGAAATTGCCGTCGCGGCGCTCGCCGGTTCCATTTTCTACGGCATCGTCGCTCTTGCGGAGCGGGCCGTGACCTTCTGGCATCCGTCGGTCCGCGGCTGACACGAAATAAGGGCAAACGCGACTTTCGACAGCATGCCAAGGCTTGACCCTGGCATGCGTGCCGTTTCATGTCTTACCCAAGCCGATTGCCAAGAGGATTATTCATGAAACCCGGCCGCGATATTTCCGTTCTCATCGACATCATGGCCGCGCTCCGAACGCCTGGAACCGGGTGTCCCTGGGATCTGGAGCAGGATTTTTCCACGATTGCGCCTTACACGCTGGAAGAGGCGTATGAGGTGGCCGAAGCGATCCGGCGGAACGATCTGGACAACCTGCGTGAGGAATTGGGCGATCTGCTGCTGCAGGTCGTTTATCACGCACGTATGGCTGAGGAAGACGATTTGTTCGACTTCGCCGATGTGGTCGAAGGCATCACCAAGAAGATGATCCGCCGTCATCCTCATGTTTTCGGCGACGAGGATGCACGCTCGGCCGGCATGGCCAGGGGGATGTGGGAGCGGATCAAGGCGGAGGAAAAGGCAGAGCGCAAGGCCCGACGGGACGCCCTCGGCTTGCCGGAAGAAGAAAAGGGTTTCCTCGACGATGTGCCGGCGGCCTTCCCTGCCCTGGTTGAAGCGGACAAACTGCAACGGCGCGCGTCCCGGGTTGGTTTCGATTGGGGCGCTCCGGGCCCGGTGCTTGCCAAAATCAAGGAAGAGATCGAGGAACTGGAACGGGAAATCCTCTCAGACGGCGACACCACCCTGGAGATGGAAGACGAATTGGGCGATGTGCTGTTTGCCGTCGCCAACCTGGCCCGCCATCTCGACATCGATCCTGAAGCCGCCCTCAGGCGTACCAACGGCAAGTTCCGCCGCCGCTTCGCAGCCATAGAAGCCGCAGCCGACGAGCGCCGGACGACTCTGGAAAAGATGACCCTGGAAGAAATGGATGCCGTCTGGCAGGCCGCCAAGGGAAAATGAACCCGGTCAGGCGGATTGACCGTCCATATAATGCTTGAACTTCGCACGGAACGGGCCGCGTTGTTTATCTGAAACCCGAACGATCGCCTCGATCGTCTCGTCGCCGTCCTTGCGTTCCAGAACCTCTGCCATCTGGTACAGCTGCGCCAGCAATTCACCGGCCGATACCGGAAGAACAACGGTGAAGGTATCGTCCTTTTCCGCCATGAAGGCATCAATGCGATTGTAAAGCTGATCGATCCCCTCGCCCGTCAGAGCGGAGAGCGAGATTGGCCCTTCTCGGCCTTGCTCAGCAAGCAGTTTGTCGCGATAGGCCGGATCCAGGCAGTCGATCTTGTTCCAGACTTCGATGATCGGCGCGCCGGTCTGCGGACTGACACCAAGATCTTCCAGCGTCTTTTTCACGTCCTCTGCCTGGGCATCAGTGTCCGGGTGGGAAATATCGCGGACATGGAGGATCAGATCGGCCTCCAGTACCTCTTCCAGCGTTGCCCGGAAGGCGGCGACCAGATGGGTCGGCAGATCGGAAATGAACCCCACGGTATCGGACAAGATCACCTCGCGGCCATGCGGGAGCGTAATCTTGCGTAAGGTCGGGTCGAGGGTCGCGAACAGAAGGTCCTTGGCAAAGACATCGGCCTTGGTCAGCCGGTTGAACAGGGTCGATTTGCCGGCGTTGGTGTAGCCGACGAGTGCCACGGTCGGCTGGGGGATCTTTTTGCGTTTCTTGCGGTGCAGATCACGGGTCCTGCGCACGCCTTCAAGCTGCTTCTGCAGCGCGGTGATACGATCCTGAATCTGACGACGGTCGGACTCGATCTGGGTTTCGCCGGGGCCTCCCATGAAGCCGACACCGCCGCGCTGGCGTTCCAGGTGGGTCCAGGAGCGAACCAGCCGGCTTTTCTGCCAGGTCAGGTGGGCGAGGTCGACCTGAAGCTTGCCTTCCTTGGTACGCGCTCGGTCGCCGAAAATTTCAAGGATCAGACCGGTCCGGTCGATGACCTTCGTTTTCAGCCGCCGTTCAAGATTTCGTTGCTGGATAGGAGACAAGGGATGGTCGACGACGACCAGGTCGACGTCCTCGGCCTCGACGATGCCGGCAAGCTCGGACACCTTGCCTTCGCCGAAAAGGGTCGCCGGCTTCGGATTACTGATCTTGACGACACCAGCAGAGACAATGTCCAGATTGATGGCCGCACTCAGCCCGACGGCTTCTTCCAGCCGTGCTTCCGGGCTTCGGTTGCCGCGCAATTCGGCTTCCGCGCCCTCCCGGCGCTGAAAAAGCACCGGTTCCAGAATAAGCGCCCGAAAAGGCTGCGGGCGCCGATCAATTCCTGTTTCAGTTGCGCCTTCTAATTTCGAAAAGTCGTCACTGCGAGACTTGGGTTCCAATCAGCTTCCTGCCTTTTCACCATTGTCTTCGCCCGGCTCGAACAACTGAACCGGACCATTCGGCATGATCGTGGAAATCGCATGCTTGTAAACCAGTTGCGAGTGCCCATCCCGACGCAACAGGACGCAAAAATTGTCGAACCACGTGACCACTCCCTGCAGCTTCACGCCGTTGATCAGGAAAATGGTCAAAGGGGTTTTTTGTTTGCGAACGTGATTTAAGAATGTGTCTTGCAAGTTCTGTGCGCGCTCAGCCATCAGTCTTTTTATCCTGTTTTTACCCGGATGCGGCCGGGCATCCGGTTATTCCTTTAAAGTCACCGTCATTGGGGCCCTAAACACAAACGCCACCGCCCCTGACGGCCTGCCCGTACTACATTTTAGCAGCTGATCCGTTTCTCATTCAGAGAAGACACCATATCGTTCCAGCTGCCTACCTGTAATTTAATCAGGTAAACGAAAATATTCATACTGCCTTTAGATCAGTAACAGTATGGAACAGCAGACGCAATCGGCTTGCAACCATTCCGGGATGTCCGTTGCCGATTACCTTATCGTCAATTTTTACAACTGGCATGACAAGTGTCGTGGCCGCGGTGACGAAAGCTTCTCGTGCGTCATAGGCTTCTTCCAGCGAAAACGCCCGCTCCTCGAACGAAAGTCCTTCCTTTTCGACGAGATCCAGCAGAGCGGCCCTGGTAATTCCCTTGAGAATGCCCGATTCCGCAGGCCGGGTGACCAATTTGTTGTCCTTGGTGACGATCCACGCATTCGTCGATCCGCCTTCGGTGACATTGCCTTCGGTATCCACATACCAGGCTTCCTTGCCACCGGATTCCTTCGCATTCTGTTTGGCGAGAACATTCGGCAGGAGCGCAACCGTCTTGATGTCCACCCGTGGCCAACGGTTTTCCGGATAGGAAACCACTGCAATACCTGCTTCCGCCTGTTTGTCGGCAGCAGCCGGACTTGTCGAACGTGCGGTCACCACGATAGAGGGCGCCACGTCTTCAGGCGGAAAGAAATGATCCCGGCGCGATACGCCGCGGGTCACCTGGACATAGACCATTCCGTCGTGGACCTTGTTCCGCCGCACCGTTTCCGCGAGCACGAATTCCAGAGCCTTGCGAGCCATGGGCCAACCGATCCTCAGTTCATCCAGGGATCGGCCCAGGCGATCCAGGTGGCGCGGCAGGTCCACGATGTTGTTTTTCCAGACTTCGCAAACCTCATAGACACCATCGGCAAACTGATAGCCACGGTCTTCCACATGAACGGCGGCATCCTTGTGGGGGACATACTGGCCATTTACATAGGCAATCCTGCTCATGATCACTCCTAATACGCCGGACCTACTGTTTGCGTGCGAACAACGTTCCCGAGGCGGATTGCCTGGAAAAACCTTTGCTTCATGCCTCCGAAACAGCACGCACTCTGAACTAAGTGTCTGAAATAATGGGCGCCTGCGTCAAGGCATTCCGGGCGATTAGTCACCGCTTCATGCGCTTATCAGAAGAATTCGATGCTCACCCGGAACATTTGTTCGACCTGACGCACGCGATTGGCCATGGCGAAGATGACAATACGGTCCTTTGCCTCGATCTGAAGGTCGCCATTGGGCGTGATCACCTTGCCGCCCCGGAAGACAGCGCCGATCCGGATCCCGGACGGCAAGTCGATTTCCCGCAGCGGCCGACCGACCAGCGGCGATGTGTCGAGGGCTTCGGCTTCCACCACTTCCGCAACGCCGTTCTGCAGCGAATGGACGCCACGGATTCGCCCTCTGCGGACATGCTGGAGAATTTTGGAAATAGTGACCGCGCGCGGATTGATGAAGGCGTCGATGCCCAAGGCGCTGGCAAAGGCCGGATAACTCGGATTGTTGAGCAGAGACAGATTGCGACGGCAGCCCAATTTCTTGGCCATGACGGAGGCGAGAATGTTCACCTCGTCCTCATTGGTGAGCGCGACCATGGTATCCGCCTCGCCGACATCGGCTTCGGTCAGGATCGTCTGGTCCAGGGCGCTGCCGTTCAGGATCACCGACCGTTTCAGTTCGTCCGCGATCGCAACAGCCCGGTCGCGGGACGCCTCGATCATCTTGATCTTTGTATTGCGCTGACGGGTTTCCAGCGCACGGGCCACATAAAGGCCGATGTTGCCTCCACCCGCGATGACGACGCGGTTTGCCTCCGGTTCCTCGTGACCGAAAATACCAAGCGTGCGCCGCACCTGGTCGCGCCGGGCAACCACATAGGCCAGATCGCCGACGAGCAGGGAATCCGAACTCTTCGGCACGAACAGGGAATTGTTTCTAAAGATGCCGACAACGACTGCGCCCAGGTCCGGGAACAGTTCGGTCAACTGGCGCAGAGGTGTGTCGACGACCGGGCAGTCCTCCTCGCACATGATGCCAACAACGACAACCTGATCGTCCGCGAAACGAACGGTTTCGACCGCGCCCGGAAGTGCCAGGCGGCGCAGGACCATTTCGCCGACCTCGATTTCAGGAGAAATGACGACGTCGATGGGCATCTGGTCGCGGGAAAACAGGCTCTGCCAGCGCCCCTGCAGATAGCTCTGGGACCGGATGCGGGCGACTTTGGTTGGCACGTTGAAGAGGGAATGGGCGACCTGACAGGCGACCATGTTCACTTCGTCATAGAGCGTGACGGCGATGATCATGTCGGCCTCGCCGGCACCGGCCTGGGCCAGAACATCCGGATGCGCGCCATGACCGACAAAACCGCGGACGTCGAGCTGTTCACCGATTGCCTTGATGAGCTTGGGCGACGAATCGATGACGGACACATCGTTCTGCTCGGCCGCAAGGCGTTCGGCGATCCCGTATCCGACCTGCCCGGCACCACAAATCACGACTTTCATAGGAAAACTGCCCTCTTGCCGTCGACGAAGTTTTTCACCTGATCCGAAGTATCAGGACAGGCCAAGCGTTTTGAGCTTACGGTGTAGCGCAGAACGTTCCATGCCGACAAATTCGGCGGTGCGCGAGATGTTACCGTCGAAACGCTTGATTTGCGCCTGCAAATAGTCGCGCTCGAAGATTTCCCGAGCTTCGCGCAGCGGAACGGACATCAGATGTTCTCCGCCGCCCGTCGTCGGCAGGCTCGGCAGCATAGAACCTATTTCCGCCGGCAGGAGATCCGCCGTGATCACGCTGTCCGGTTCGCCCCGGCTCAGGATCAGGAGACGTTCCACATTATTTCGCAGCTGGCGCACGTTGCCGGGCCAGTCATGGGTCTGCAGGACGGCCATGGCATCATCCCCGATCGGCCTCAAGGGAATGCCAGAGGCGGTCGAGATCTGTTCCATGAAATGGTTTATGAGGATCGGCACGTCCTCGCGCCGTTCGGCCAGGCCCGGCACCCTCAAGGGCACGACGCTGAGACGGTGATAAAGGTCCTGCCGGAACAGCCCGGCGGAAATATGTTCTTCCAGGTTCTTCGCAGTGGAGGACAGGATACGGATGTCCACCTGCACCTTGGTCGTTCCGCCTACGCGGGAGAAACTCTGTTCGACCAGAACCCGCAGGATCTTTCCTTGCGTTTCGGAAGGCATATCGGCGATTTCATCGAGATAAAGCGTGCCGCCATGGGCCTCTTCCAGGGCGCCGACCTTACGCAGATTGCCGCCTTCGTCCTCGATCCCGAACAGCTCCTCTTCCATGCGTTCCGGAGTGATTGTCGCGGCATTCAGGACCACAAACGGGCTTTTCGAACGCGGTGAGGAATCATGGATCATGCGCGCCGCAAGTTCCTTGCCGGCGCCGGAGGGGCCCGTGATCAGGATCCGGCTGTTGGTTGCGGCGATTTTCTGGATCGTTTGGCGCAACTGGTTGGCGGCGCTGGATTCTCCGATAATGGCGGATGCATCGCCGGAGCGCTGCTTCAACTCCCGGATTTCACGCCTCATGCTGGAGGCTTCCAGCGCGCGTTCGGTGATATGGATCAGCCGGTCGGTCTTGAAGGGCTTTTCGATATAGTCGTAGGCACCGCGCTTGATGGCGGAAACGGCCGTTTCGATGTTGCCGTGCCCCGAAATAATAACGACTGGAAGATCCGGATCCGTCTCCTTGATGACGTCGAGGAGAGCCAGTCCATCGAGACGGCTGCCCTGGAGCCAGATGTCCAGAACCACGAGCGAAGGCCTGCGTTCCTTGATCGCAGCAATCGCCGTGTCTGAATCGCTGGCCGTCCGGGTTCCGAAGCCTTCATCGTCAAGGATGCCGGCGATCATCTCGCGGATATCGGTTTCATCGTCAACTACGAGAATATCATGCGCCATCGGTCGTATCTGTCTGTTCGTTCTTGTTGTTGTCAATCATGTCCTCAGCCTTTTTCGACAAGGTGAGGCGCACCATTGTTCCGGTCTCCCCGAGGGATTTATCCGGGGCGTCCAGCAGTTCGATTGTTCCGCCATGGTCTTCCAGTATCTTGCGGACAATCGCAAGGCCGAGCCCCGTGCCCTTTTCGCGGGTGGTCATATAGGGCTCAAGGAGCCTCTGCCGGTTTTCTTCAGGCAAACCGACGCCATTGTCTGTGACGCTGATCACGACCTGCTCGCCAGCATCCTCCAACATCACATGTATGCGTCCGTCAGGCGGATCATCGCCCGTTCTGCCCTCAATCGCCTCCGCGGCATTCTTGATGACATTGGTCAGGGCCTGGCCGATCAGCCGGGCATCGAAAGTCGCACGCACTGGTTCTTCGGGAAGATCCGTCGTGATCTTGATGTCCGGATTGCCAACGGTCTGCATGAAGGCTGCTTCCCGCACCGAATTCCGGATGTCGGCTTCCGACTTGCTGGGTTTCCGCATGCGGGCAAAGGAAGAGAATTCATCGACCATCTGACCGATATCGCCGACTTGCCGGATGATCGTGTCGATACATTGATCGAAGACCCCACGGTCCTCCTCCACCTTCTTGCCGTAGCGGCGGCGGATCCGTTCCGCCGACAATTGAATCGGAGTCAGCGGGTTCTTGATTTCATGGGCGATCCTGCGGGCCACATCGGCCCAGGCCGAATTGCGTTGCGCCGAGACCAGATCGGTAATGTCGTCGATGGTGACAACATAGCCATGTTCACGGCGCGTGGAGAGTTCGCTCGTGATCCGTACGTTCAAGGTCCTCTGGCGGCCACCCAGGGCCATCTCGATCTGTTTTTCGTGAGACCGGCCACTGTCTTCTTGAATGGTCTTGTTGATCGCGTCCCCGAGTTGGGGAATGACATCTTCAAGAGGCATGTTGAGGATCGCGATTTCGTCGACCCCAAGCAGGGTCTGGGCCGAGCGGTTGACGAGCATGATCCGGCCCTCCTCGTCAATCCCGATAACCCCGGTGGACACCCCTGACAAAACAGCCTCATTGAATCTGCGCCGGCGGTCGATCTGCTCGTTGGCGGCCAACAGGGCGTCCCTCTGACCCAGAAGCTGCCCGGTCATCTTGTTGAAAGTCGATCCGAGGTTGGCAAGATCCCCGCCGGATTTGTGGGTTTCGACCTTGACCGCCAGATTGCCTTTCGAAACTTCATCTGCCGCTGATATGAGCGTCCGGATCGGTGACACAAGACGATTTGCGAAACCGAATCCAATCCAGATTGCCGACAGAAGAAGAATCAGCGCAACGCCCAGATACACAAGGGCAAAGGCAACCTGGACGCCAAACCGGCTCTTCTCCAGAACTCTGTATGATTTCGCACCGTCATCGGCGAGCCGCAGATAGTCCACCACACGGGGGTCCATGGTGCGGGTGATGAACAAATAGAAGTCATCATAGGCCGCAAGCTTCATGACACCGCCGACCTGGTTGGTCTTACCCGGCGCGATCATGACGGGCGCATTGGACGCTGCCGCCTTGGCAAAGATGCTCTTGGGGGGGAGCAAAATCTCTGCCTTTGGGTCAAGTTCGATCCTTGTGATGACGGTCCCGTCTGAATTCAGGATGTAGGCCGCTTGCAGACCCCGCAAGGAGGCCTGGGCGGAGAAGAACGAGTCAAACCGGGTCGGTTCGTTGGCATAGACGGTCTCTGCACGGTCGACGTCATTGCCCATGGCGATCAGATGGGCTCGCAAAACCTGCACGTGCTCCTGCAGATAGGCCTGCGCCACAACCAGGGCATTGTCGATGATGCGACGGGTCCGGTCCTCAAACCAGCGGTCGAGACCTTTGTCGAGCGTAAAGGTCGCCAGGATGGCCATCAGGATGGCCGGAACCGCGGCAATAATGCTGAACAGCGTAACAATACGCACATGGAGCCGTGCCGCCGCCTTTCCTCGACGCCGCGCGGACCACAGCTTGTATATTTCCAGCAGGATCTCGAGGACGAGGCAAGTCGCCAGAATGCCGTTGACCAGCATGGCGATCCAGACCACTTCCTGGGTCGGCGCGATGGGAGTGAGCCCCATCAGAATGGCGAAGGTGACGGCAATGGAAACCAGGGCGACGATCATGATCGCCAACCCGACACGACGCATAAGCCGGCCGCCAGTTACCTTGATTACCGCCGTTTCCTGGAGGCTTCCCAGTGTCATGTTCCCTCGTCATTCGGCGATAGCTGCGGTCCACGATTCCACGGTCCGCACAATGAAGCTGCGGCACACTTACCACACATTGTTGCGAAATTGCGACAATGGCGCGGCTGCGACAATGCTTCAAGGAATTTCGAGGCATCCGGCCGGAAAGCCGGGGGCAAATCCTACCGAAATGCGCGCATGACCTGGATATCCAGATCCCTGATTTTCTTGCGCAAGGTATTCCGGTTGACCCCGAGCAGTTCCGCAGCCTTGATCTGATTGCCGCGGGTGGCTGCCAGGGCGGCGCTGATCAAGGGGTACTCCACTTCCCGCAGAATGCGATGATAGAGACCGGGAGGCGGCAGGGATTCTCCGTACTGTTCGAAATAGTTTCCGAGATAGCGCTCGACCGAAGTCCCGAGATTGATGTTCTCGGACTCCTCTTCTTCCAGGACGGAAACAGACGGTTGACTGAGTTCGTGTTCGAGCAGCGCCTCACCGATCACATCCTGGGGATAGAGGGCGGCAAGGCGGCGGACCAGGTTTTCCAGTTCGCGGACGTTGCCCGGCCAGCGGTAGCGGCGCAGCAGGTTAAGCGCAGCCTGGTCCACCTGTTTCGGCGGCAGGCCTTCCTTTTCCGCAAGCTGGAAGAAATGCCGGACAAGATCGGGAATATCTTCCACACGTTCGCGCAGCGGTGGGAGCCGGATCGGTACGACGTTCAGGCGGAAGTAAAGATCCTCGCGGAAGAGCCCCTGATTGATGAGCTGGCGCAGGTCCTTGTTGGTGGCCGCGATAATCCTGACATCGGTCTTGATCGGGGTCCGTCCGCCGACGGTGGTGTATTCGCCCTGCTGCAGCACGCGCAGCAAACGGGTCTGGGCCTCCATCGGCATGTCGCCGATCTCGTCGAGGAACAGGGTGCCGCCGTCGGCCTGCTCGAAGCGGCCGGAACTGCGTACCTGAGCGCCGGTAAAAGCACCCTTCTCGTGGCCGAAGAGTTCCGCCTCGATCAGGTCGCGCGGAATGGCGGCCATGTTAATGGCAACGAAAGGCCCGTTGCGCCGTTTGCCGTAGTCGTGGAGCGCGCGGGCGACAAGTTCCTTGCCAGTCCCGGATTCGCCGTTGATCATGACGGTCAAATCGGTCTGCATCAGACGGGCCAGAACCCGGTAGATTTCCTGCATCGCGGGAGACCGGCCGACCAGCGGCATGCCTTCGCCGATATCATCGATTTCGACCGGTTTCTTTACCTTCGGCTCCTCAAGAGCGCGGCTGACAATGCTGGTCAGTTCCTTCAGGTCGAAGGGCTTGGGCAGATATTCATAAGCCCCCTTCTCCGACGCCTTGATCGCGGTCATGAACGTGTTTTGCGCGCTCATGACAAGGACCGGAAGTTCCGGGCGCAGTTTCTTCATGCGCGGCAGAATGTCGAAAATATTTTCGTCCGGCATGACGACATCGGTGATGACGAGATCGCCGTCGCCGGAACTGACCCAGCGCCAGAGGGTATTGGCGTTGGACGTCAGGCGGACTGTGTAGCCGGCCCTGGAGAGGGCCTGGTTGAGCACGGTACGGATGGCGGCGTCATCATCAGCGACGAGAATGGTGCCAGTCGGCATGGTCAATCGTTCCTGTCAGTGGAGGACGTGCCGCTAACGGGCGTATCCGGGTCGGTGTAGGCAGGCATCAGGATGCGGAAAACGGTCTTGCGCGGCTGGCTGTCGCATTCGATCACGCCGCCGTGGTCGCCGATGATCTTGGCGACCAGCGCAAGGCCCAGTCCCGAGCCATTGGTCTTGGTGGTGATAAACGGTTCAAACATGTGCGGAAGCAGATCTTCCGGCACGCCCGGCCCGTTGTCCTGAACGCAGAACTCGAGCGGCAGGCTGACCTTCTGCTCGGTTCCCGGAACCGACAAGCGGACGCCAGGGCGAAAGGCGGTCGTGATCCGGATTTCGCCATCCGGATCGTCACCGATCGCTTCGCTGGCGTTCTTGATCAGGTTGAGGAAGATCTGGATCAGTTGGTCCTTGTTGGCATAGACCGGCGGCAGCGACGGGTCGTATTCCTCGATGATCCTGATATTACGGGCAAAACCACTGTCGGCGAGCCGTTTGACGTGATCGAGAACCACATGGATGTTGACCGGCTCCCGCTCTATCGGCCGTTCGTCCGAAAAGACCTCCATCCTGTCGACGAGTTTCACGATCCGGTCGGTTTCATCGGTGATCAGCCGCGTCAGGGCCCTGTCTTCATCCGGAACGGATTGCTCAAGAAGCTGGGCGGCACCGCGGATACCCGACAGCGGGTTCTTGATTTCATGGGCGAGCATGGCGGCCAGTCCCGTGACGGTGCGGGCCGCACCCCGAGACGTGAGCTGCCGGTCGATCTTTTCGGCCATGGTCCGTTCCTGGAA
Source organism: uncultured Roseibium sp. (assembly GCF_963675095.2). Classification (GTDB taxonomy): domain Bacteria; phylum Pseudomonadota; class Alphaproteobacteria; order Rhizobiales; family Stappiaceae; genus Roseibium. Next base: position 134,132 of record NZ_CAXXSJ010000015.1, read on the forward strand.
CATCAGGACGACGGCTCCGGGACGGTCGGATACGGGAGCTGCGTTGATATCGACGATTTTCGGCGCGCCGATCCGGGGAGATCCAATATCGACTTTGTATTCGTTGACGGGCGCGCCACGTTCGCGCACCTGCTCGATCAGGGTCAGAAGCGGGCTGCCGAAGGGAACGAAGTCGCTGATCGGGTGGCGCCTGAGAAAAGCAATGCTGGAGCGCATGAAAATTTCGGCGGCCATATTGGCCGATTCAATCACGCCGTCCGGCGCGACCAGAAGAACCGGATGCGGCAAGGCATCCAGGATCGTGGGGCCATCGCTTGCCAGGGCTGCTGTGCGCCCCTCTGCCATAGCTTGCGGCGTCATGCGGCACTCCGTTGATCTGCTGCGGAAAACAGGGTTTCCGTGAGGCGGATGACTTCAGCAGGGTCGTTTGAGGTCATCAGGGTCGTCCTAAAGTTCGTTGGGGCACTCGTTAATCCCGCACCTTCCAGGTACCAGCCGAGGTGCTTGCGGGCGATGCGTATGCCCGGCATCTGGCCGTAATGGGATAGGATGTCTTCGTAATGGCTCAGCACCAGATCGGTCAGTTCCGTTCCGGCCGGGTCAGCCAGCCGCTCTCCGGTATTCAGATAGTGCGCCACATGCCCCGGTAGCCACGGACGTCCATAGGCACCGCGGCCGATCATCACGGCGTCGGCTCCCGAAGCCGCGAGCATGGCATCGGCATCGTCGTATCCGTGACAATCGCCATTCGCGATGACCGGGATCGAAACCGCGTCCTTGACCCGTGCAATCGCACTCCAATCGGCCCTGCCCTTGTAGAACTGGCAGCGGGTGCGGCCATGAACCGTGACGAGCTGGATGCCGGCTGTTTCGGCACGTCGGGCCAAATCCGGTGCATTGATGCTGGTTTCGTTCCAGCCAAGGCGCATTTTCAACGTAACGGGAATGGTGACTGCGTTTACCGTTGCTTCTATCAACGTCATCGCGTGATCGAGATCGCGCATCAAAGCCGAACCGGAATAGCCGCTTGTCACCTTTTTGGCAGGACATCCCATGTTGATGTCGATAACATCGGCTCCAAGATCGGCGACGATCCTGGCCGCTTCTGCCATCCAGCGGGCTTCGCGGCCGGCAAGTTGCACGACGTGGAGCCCGCCTTCCTGGGCACCGGCCCGCATTTCGGTTTCCGCATCGCCCTTAACGAAGGATTCGCTTGCCACCATTTCGCTGACGACCATTCCGGCACCATATCGGGCGGCTATTCTGCGGAACGGCAAATCGCTAACGCCGGACATCGGGGCAAGAACCGCTCTTCGGTCAAGACTATGACAACCGATGCGCATTAAAACTTGCCCTCGCGAAAGAGTGGGAGATGCAACTGTGCTCATATCCTGTGCATGATATTTCAGTGCCTATATAGTAGCCATTTTCCGCAGTGCGGCAAGAGGCAAATTGCCTATTCGACGACAACATGGTTGAAAAACTGACAGAGCGTTAACGCGCGAAAATGAATAAATTTAAGGAGTTTGGAGCCTTTCATGAATTCTCGAGTGGCCGTCATCGTCGTTGCCGCAGGACGAGGCACCCGTTTTTCCACTGATCAATATCGTCAGCCCAAGCAATATCGCGACCTGGGTGGACGGCCGGTCGTCAGCCATGCTTTGGAAGCCTTCCTGTCTCATCCGGCAATTACCGATGTTCTGGTGGTGATTCACCCGGATGACACCGACTTGTACGATCGGGCTGTCGCGGCAATCGGTCCCGTGGCAGGCGAGAAGCTGCGACAAGCGGTTTCCGGCGGGGCATCACGCCAGGAATCAGTTCGCAACGGCTTGGTCGCAATGGAAAATCGTAATATAGATCTGATACTTATCCACGACGCGGCGCGTCCATTCATATCCCACGCGGTTATCGACGCTGTGCTTGAAAAACTGACAGAAGGAAACCGTGCCGTTCTCCCCGCTGTTCCTGTCGTCGATACCCTGAAACGGCTGGATGATAAAAGCGGTCAGCTGGTAACGGTGGACCGTACCGGCCTTTGGGCGGCGCAAACGCCACAAGGTTTCGATTATCGGACAATCCTCGAGGGGCACGAAAAGGCAAACCTGGCGGGGCGTTCGGACTTTACCGACGATACCGCCATAGCCGAATGGCTTGGTTTCGAGGTTATCCTGGCCGATGGTGACCCGGACAATTTCAAGATTACATCTCGATCTGACCTGGACCGAGCGATAAAGCGAGTTCCCATGACAAAGATACAAAATCCAGGCCTTGCCGAACTCGGTGACGTGCGCATGGGTACCGGATACGACGTTCATGCATTTGAGGATGGAGATGGCGTTATCCTGGGCGGCATTCGGATTGCCCATGACAAGCGCCTTAAGGGGCACTCAGACGCCGATGTGGTCCTACACGCCATCACCGACGCTATTCTGGGTGCGATCGGCGATGGCGACATCGGAGCCCACTTCCCGCCCTCTGACCCGGTCTGGAAAGGCGCATCCTCGGACCGTTTTCTTGAGGATGCCGTTCGCCGCGTGACCGAATTGGGCGGAAAGACAGCTCATGTGGATGTTACGGTGGTTTGCGAGGCGCCAAAAATCGGGCCGCACCGCGAAGCTATGCGCCAGTCGATTGCGCGGATCTGCAATCTCCCGGTTTCCCGGGTTTCCGTGAAAGCGACGACTTCGGAGCGGCTCGGTTTTACCGGACGCAAGGAAGGCATTGCCGCGCTGGCCAGCGCAACGGTACGGTTGCCGTTCACCGGAGAGGATTTCTCATGACGGATCTGGAAGCCCTGCTGCCTCTCGCCGAAAAGGTTCTGTCTGCCTGTCAGGAGAAAGGGCTGATGGTCGTAACTGCGGAATCCTGCACGGGCGGAATGATTGCCGGCATCCTGACAGAGATTGCCGGATCATCTGCCGTTTTCGACCGGGGATTTGTCACTTATTCGAACGACGCGAAAAGAGACCTGCTTCAGGTTAATGAAGCCGATCTGGAAACGTATGGCGCAGTCAGCGAACAGATTGCCCGGCAGATGGCGTCGGGAGCGCTTGCCAATTCACGTGCCCAGATCGCGGTTTCCGTAACGGGCATCGCCGGACCGGGGGGCGGTTCAGAAGATAAACCGGTGGGCACGGTCTATTTCGGCATTGCGGTTGAAGGCGGCAGGCTCGAATACAAGCATTGCCTCTTTCCGGACGAAGGGCGCGGCGCCATACGAGGTCTTTCGATTAAAACAGCGCTCGAACTTTTGTTAAATGCGGCGCAATCGGTTAGCGCCCGTTAACACTCCCTTCAAAAGACCAGAGAAAAACCCTCCCGTTAGGGTTCGAGCAAGCTTACTTCGTTAGTGTCTTTAAAAATTTGGATCATGACGTTTGAATTTCCCGGATACGTAGGGACAGGTAATGAATCGATTGGTGCTCCTCGTTCTGTTGCTCGCAAATGCGCCTGTATCGGCTGGTGCTCAAGGGCTTCCTGTACCCGGTGATTTCTATCTCATTTCCCGAAACGCCGACGGCGAGTTCCTCGGAAGCCACAAGATCTTCAACCGGTCTTCCGATGGTTTGCGGCTGGTCACCTACTGCAATAGGGAATACTGGGTGCGGCCCTTTACGGTTGCCTGGACCCAGCTTGAAGTGGAAAATAATCGGGAAGTGCGGGTCGAGTTCAATCGGAGCAAAGGCTGGCGTCCGATTTGCGAACAGCCGGAAGAACAGGTCACCCTGAAGGATCTGGGCATCGATTTGGCGCCGGGAGAAGTCACGGATGATATTGCCCAACCGGAGAACCTGGCCTCCCGCTTCAGCGCGATCGGCAGCGCGTTCCGCAAGTAAAACCATAACCGGCCGAAAAACATCCATATATTTTATAACATACTTTTTCGAGAGAAATGGCGATTTTCGGCGCTTTTTCCGATATTGTTAAAATTGCAATCAAATTCCACTCTTTGCATGAGCAATATCTAGACAATTCGCTGTCTATTGTGTCCGCTAGATGAGAGCGTATGGGCGAAGCATGTCTGCTTTGTACCCTGAACTCCACAATGTTATGTGGGAAAGACCATGCTGAGATCAATCCTGGTTGCAGCTACACTTGCTGTAACGGCCGGTGTCGCTCATGCGGGCAATACGTTTGGCCCGATTGACTATTACATGATCTCGCGAGGCGATGATGGCCTCTTTCTCGGCAGCCATAAAATTTTCCTCAGAGCGGCCGATGGCCTGAAACAGGTCAAATATTGCGGACGCAGTTATTGGGTTCGCCCGGTGACGGTCGCCTGGACCCAGGTCGAAATGGATAATTCCCATGAAGTTCGGGTGGAATTCAACCGCGGCAAGGGCTGGCGACCGATCTGCGAACGCCCAACCGACTATGTCACCCTTGAAGATCTGGGCGTCAGTATGGATCCCTATATTGTTGTCCGGACGGAAGGCGATGACCTTACCCGTGTCAACAAATGGCAAGCGGTCAGCAAGTCTCTCAAGCGCGGTGACAATACAAAGCGCGGCTTGACCACCTATCACAGCAATTGATTAAATTGCCGAATATTCCGCAAAGGTAGGGTTAATATTTCTCTGCTTCACTTGATGACTATCCGCTTCCGCAACATGCCGGAAGCGAATGAAACCGTCTTTCAAAGCGGGATTACAATGGTCAAGATCGGAGCATTCTTACTGTTATTGTTGATGTCCGTCAGCGCTCATGCGCAGCTGAAGGCGCCGGCAGGTGATTATTATATCCGTTCCCTTGACCCCAGCGGCCGTTTCAACGGTATCCAGGAAATTCTGACTCACCCCGAGACCGGCTATCACAAGGCCGTCTATTGCGAGACCACCTTCTGGGTGACCCGAAGCACGGTCGTCTGGACCGAACGGGAAGCGGAGGCCGGCCGTCATCTTGTGATTATCAATGAAGTCAACAAAAGACCTGATGTTTACTGCGCGGACCCCGAGCACTACGTTCGCCTTGAGGATCTCGGCTTGAAAGAGCGGGAGGTTCTCAAGGCGCGCGAGAACGCCGAACCGGTCGACATGCAATCGAGCCGCCTGCGCACGATCAGCGAAGCCTTCAAGAATTTCAAATAAAACGTTTGTCAGGCCTGAGGCGTCTCAAACGCCGTAGACCTCGTCCGCGCGGGCTTCAAAGGCGCTCGAAAATTTCCGGAATGCCTTGTCGAACATCACCCCCATCAGCGACCCGAGCGTGCGGCTCTTGAACTCATAGGTAATGAAGAAGCCGACATCGCAGGCGCCGTCGCCGCGGTCGGTGAATGTCCACCGGTTTTCCAGATGCTTGAACGGCCCGTCGAGATATTCGACCAGGATGGTGTTTTCGTCGGGTCTCAATTCAACCCGGCTGGTAAAGGTCTCCCGGAACAGCTTGTAGGCAACGGTCATGTCGGCGATGAGGACTTCCCTGCCCTCGCCCAGATCCTTGCGACCCCTGACATGGAGCGCCTGGCACAGCGGTACGAATTCGGGATAGCGCTCCACGTCGGACACGAGCCTGAACATGTCAGCCGCGCTGTGATTGACCTTGTGGGTGGAAGTAAAGCTCGGCATGAAATCCGTTCAGACCGCCCTGTCAGTATCCGAGCCTGGCAGCTCTGGCCGCGCGCAATTCGGCGAAATCCTCACCCGCGTGATGGGAGGAACGGGTCAATGGGCTTGCCGACACCTTCAGGAACCCCTTGGCATAGGCGATCCGCTCATAACCCTTGAACTCTTCCGGCGTGACGAAGGACATGACCGGATGATGTTTCTTCGAGGGCTGCAGGTACTGGCCGATGGTGAGGAAGTCGACATCGGCCGCGCGCAGATCGTCCATGAGCTGAAGGACTTCGTTTCGAACTTCACCCAGGCCGACCATGATGCCGGACTTGGTGAACATGGACGGGTCGAGTTCCTTGACCCGTTGCAGCAGGCGGATCGAATGGAAGTAGCGGGCACCGGGGCGCACGGTCAGGTATTTTGACGGTACCGTTTCCAGATTGTGGTTGAAAACGTCGGGCTTCGCCTCGACGACAATCTCGAGCGCGCCGTCCTTACGCAGGAAATCCGGCGTCAGAACTTCAACGGTCGTCTTCGGCGAGACGTCGCGGATCGCCTGGATCACATCGGCGAAATGGCGCGCGCCGCCGTCGTCGAGATCGTCCCGGTCGACGGATGTGATCACCACGTGTTCGAGCCCCATGCGGGCGACCGCGTCGGCAATGCCAGCGGGTTCCTTCGTATCCACCGGTCCGGGCATGCCGGTGCGGACGTTACAGAAGGCACAGGCGCGCGTGCAGGTATCGCCCAGGATCATGAAACTGGCGTGTTTCTTCGACCAGCATTCGCCGATATTCGGACAACCGGCTTCCTCGCATACGGTGACGAGATTGTTCTTCCGCACCAGGTCCTGGGTTTCGCGGTAGACCGGTGACGTCGGCGCCTTGACGCGAATCCATTTCGGCTTGCGCTGCACCGGGTTGTCGGGCCTGTGGGCCTTTTCCGGGTGGCGTGGCCGATCATCGCGTGTGTCGGCGGTTTTCGAAAGGGTGTCGACGATCGTAACCATGGGTCTTAAGTGTCGCTATTACGGGAAAAGGTCAAGTGGCTCACCGCAAAGCTGCTATGCGGAAACGACCTGCTTCCTGTAGTTTTTGAATTGTTCGACGGCTTTGTCGGACAACGGCTGGGATTTGCGGGTCGTCTCGTTCATTTGCACGATAACGGTCTTTGATCGTGCAACCGGTTGGCCGTTTTGGCAGACCAGTTGTTCCAACGTGACCGAACTGCGGCCGGTTTCCAGAACCGCTGTCCCGATTTCCACCGTACCCGGCCAGCGAACTTCACCCAGAAAATCCAATTCCAGCCGGGCGATGACGAAGGCGGCGCCTTCGTCGGCGTATCCGCCATCCTTACCGAAAAGGATTTCCACCCGGCCGGTTTCCATGAAGGTGGCAAAGACGGCATTGTTGACGTGGCCCTGCCGGTCGGTATCGCAGTAACGCAGCTTGTCTGTGGATCTGGCCGGATAGGCTTCAAGGTCTGACGTGTTGGTCAACTGGTGGTCCTGCGTCGTATCATTCTCTATCAAAACAGATCATCAGCCGAAGAGCTTCTTCCACAAAAACAGGAACAGGATCGCTCCCAACGTGGCGACGACCAGTTGGTCCAGCGGTCCGCCGGTTACGTTCAGGCGGAACATATGGGCGAGTTCGCCGCCGAGCAAGGCTCCGACCAGGCCAACGACCAGGCTTCCGATAAAGCCGCCACGGCTGTTGAGGACCCGGTGCGCGATGGCTCCGGCCACCACGCCGATGATGATCCAGAGGATAAAACCCATCGACGACTATCCCTATGTTATCGGGCCTTTGCCTTATCAGGCCAGGATCCTGGCGATCACCACCACGATGATTGCACCGATGGCAGCGACGACGATTTCGTTCACCCAGGCATTGCCGAGGTTGATATTTATGCCCGTTGCCTTGACCAGGAAGCCGCCTACGAAGGCGCCGATCAGGCCGGTCAAGAGATAACGGACGAGGCCTCCGCCACCGACGAAGAAACTGGCAAGCCAGCCTGCGACGAGACCGATAACACACCAAATCAAAATGTTTTTTGCATCCATGACATTTCTCCTGAAATCGGGAAATGAGGAGAGCCTAGCAGCAGTTCATGACAAACCGCCAGATCCCTTTTTTGAAACCGGGCTCAGGCGACCGTCAGATTTGCCGGGGTGCCACGATCAGATGTTCAGAACGCGGCCGTAGGCGTCGAGCACGCTTTCCTTCATCATTTCCGACAGGGTCGGATGGGGGAACACGGTGTGCATCAGGTCTTCTTCGGTGGTTTCCAGGTTCATGGCGACCACGAAGCCCTGAATGAGTTCGGTCACTTCCGCGCCGACCATGTGCGCACCGAGAAGCTGGCCGGTCTTTTCGTCGAAGATCGTCTTGATCAGGCCTTCCGGTTCGCCGAGCGCAATCGCCTTGCCGTTGCCCATGAACGGGAAGCGGCCGACCTTGACCTTGTAACCGGCTTCCTTGGCCTTGGGTTCAGTGAGCCCCACCGAGGCGACCTGCGGATTGCAGTAGGTGCAGCCCGGGATCATCGACTTGTCCATGGCATGGACATCCTTGCCGGCGATCTTTTCCACGCAGATGACGCCCTCATGCTCTGCCTTGTGCGCCAGCATGGGCGGACCGGCGACGTCGCCGATGGCGTAAATGCCGGGAACGTTGGTGCGGCCATAGCCGTCGATGACCACGCAGCCGCGGTCCGTCTTTACGCCGAGCGCTTCAAGGCCGATGTTCTCGATGTTGCCGACGACACCGACGGCGGAGATCATCTTCTCGGCGGAAATTTCCTGGGTCTTGCCGTCCTTGGTTTCGACCGTTGCGGTTACCTTGCCACTGCCTTTGACCACCTTGGAGACCTTGGCATCGGTCAGGAACTTCAGACCCTGCTTTTCCATCTGCTTTTTGGCAAGGCCGGAGATTTCAGGATCTTCCACCGGCATGATGGTCGGCATTATTTCGATGACGGTCACATCGGCGCCCATGGTCTTGTAGAAAGACGCGAACTCGATACCGATGGCGCCGGAGCCCATGACGATCAGGGACTTCGGCATCGCCGGCGGCACCATGGCCTCGAAATAAGTCCAGATGTCCTTGCCGTCCGGTTCCATGCCCGGAATGACCCGCGGACGGGCACCGGTCGCAACGATGACGTGCTTGGCCTTGTAGATGCCCTCGCCCTTGACGCCTTTCGGCACCGGGTGTTGTGGCTCCATGGCCTTCTTGGCGACTTTGGAGACGGTCACTTCTCCGGCCTTAGTGATCTTGGCCTCACCCCAGATCACGTCAACCTTGTTCTTCTTCATGAGGAAGCCGACGCCGCCGTTGAGCTGCCCGGAAACGCCTCGTGAGCGCTTAACCACGGCCGCCGGGTCGAAGGAGACATTGTCCGCGCTCAGACCGTAGTCCTTGGCGTGCTGCATGTAGTGGTAGATCTCGGCCGAGCGGAGCAGCGCCTTGGTCGGGATACAGCCCCAGTTCAGGCAGATGCCGCCCAGATGTTCGCGCTCCACGATTGCTGTCTTGAGGCCGAGCTGCGAAGCCCGGATCGCGGCCACGTAGCCGCCGGGTCCGGAGCCGATGATGATGACGTCGTAATTGGTATCGGCCATCGTTCTTCCCTTGAATTTTGATCTGGGGAGACGGCGCGGCGGTCAGTTCCGACCGCGCCGCACTCTATCGGTGCTCAGACGAGCATGCCCATCGGGGTTTCGATGTAGCCCTTGAAGGCTGCCAGCAGTTCCGCACCAAGCGCGCCATCGACGCAGCGGTGGTCGGTGGAGAGCGTCACGGTCATGACCGTTGCGATCGCGAGTTCATCGTTCTTGACGACCGCCCGCTTTTCTCCGGCCCCGACCGCCAGGATCGTGGCGTGCGGCGGGTTTACGACGGCGGCGAAATCCTTCACTCCCATCATGCCCATGTTGGAGACCGCGGTGGTACCGCCCTGGTACTCTTCCGGCTTCAGCTTGCGATCCTTGGCCCGCTTTCCATAGTCTTTCATTTCGTTGGAAATGACCGACAGCGGCTTCAGTTCGGCGCTGCGGATGATCGGCGTGATCAATCCGCCGGGGATCGACACGGCAACGCCCACATCGGCATGCTTGTGCTTCACCATGGCATCGTCGGTCCAGGACACATTGGCATTCGGCACGTCGCGCAGGGCGAGCGCCAGGGCCTTGATGGTCATGTCGTTGACGGAGACCTTGTAGAGCGGATTGCCGTCCTTGTCTTTCGGAGCGGACCCGTTGATCTGGCCGCGCAGGGCAAGCAGCGCATCAAGCTCACAGTCGACCGAGACATAGAAATGCGGGATCGTCTGCTTGGATTCCACCAGGCGGCGGGCAATGGTCTTGCGCATACCGTCGTGGGGAACCAGCTCGTAGGAGCCTTCCTCGAACAGCTTCAGTACCTGATCGGTGGACGGGCCCGTTGCCATGGCCGGTGCGGCGGCGGCAGCAGCCGGAGCAGCAGAGGCGGCAGGTGCCGCCTTCCCGGTTCCGGCGGAAAGTGCGGCCTCGATGTCACGCTTGACGACGCGGCCATGCGGGCCGGTTCCGGAGATCGCCTTCAGGTCCAGGCCGTTCTGCTGCGCAAGCCGGCGGGCCAGCGGGGAAGAGAACACCCTTCCGCCGTCGGCAGTCTTCGGAGTTGCAGGAGCCGGCGCAGCCGCTGGGGCAGCGGGTGCGGGAGCTTCGGAGGCCGGTGCCGGTTTTGCTTCGGCCGGGGCTGCCGCAGGTGCGGGAGCCGATCCGGCAGAACCAATGGCGCTGGCATCCTCGCCGTCTTCCAGAAGGACGGCGATCAGTGCGTTGACCTTTACGCCTGCGGTTCCGGCGGGGATCAGGATCTTGCCGACGGTGCCTTCATCGACGGCTTCCACTTCCATGGTCGCCTTGTCGGTTTCGATCTCTGCGATCACGTCGCCTGCGGAAACCTGATCGCCTTCTTTGACCAGCCACTTGGCCAGATTGCCCTCTTCCATGGTCGGAGAGAGCGCCGGCATCGTAATGTTGATTGGCATAACTGCCTCCCTCTCGCCTTAGGCCGTGTAGGTGACGGCTTTGACCGCGTCGATGACTTCCTGGACATTCGGCAGCGCCAGCTTTTCCAGGTTGGCGGCATAGGGCATCGGAACGTCCTTACCGGTGACCCGAAGGACCGGGGCATCGAGATAGTCGAAGGCCTTTTCCTGCACCTGATAGGCGATTTCGGAAGAGACAGAACACATCGGGAAGGCTTCCTCGATGGTGACAACCCGACCGGTCTTCTGCACCGACGCAATCACCGTATCGATGTCCAGCGGGCGAATGGTGCGCAGGTTGATCACTTCAGCTGAAATGCCCATGGCGGCCAATTCGTCGACGGCCTTCATTGTGTAGGTCATGCCGATCCCCCAGGAAACCAGGGTCACGTCCGTCCCTTCCCGCTCGACCTTGGCCTTGCCGATCGGCAGGACGAAATCGTCCATGTCCGGGATCTCGAAGGAATGGCCGTAGAGGATCTCGTTTTCCAGGAAGATGACCGGGTTCGGATCGCGGATCGCCGCCTTGAGCAAGCCTTTAGCATCTGCTGCCGAATAGGGCTGAATGACCTTCAGGCCCGGCACATGGGCATACCAGGAGGCATAGTCCTGGGAGTGCTGGGCGCCCACGCGGGCCGCGGCGCCGTTGGGACCGCGGAACACGATCGGCGCGCCCATCTGGCCGCCGGACATGTAAAGCGTCTTGGCGGCGGAGTTGATGATCTGGTCGATCGCCTGCATGGCGAAGTTGAAGGTCATGAATTCCACGATGGGCTTCAGGCCTGCCATGGCCGCGCCGACGCCGAGACCGGCAAAACCGTGTTCGGTGATCGGCGTGTCGATCACCCGTTTGGCGCTGAACTCATCGAGCAGGCCTTGCGTGATCTTGTAGGCGCCCTGGTATTCGGCGACTTCCTCGCCCATGACGAAGACGTCCGGGTCGCGGCGCATTTCTTCCGCCATGGCGTCGCGCAGGGGCTTCACGCACGGTGGAGGATTTCATGGCCGTTCCGGCCGGAATTTCCGGATCATCGGCAGGCTTGGACGCCACCGGAGCTGCAGCCACGGGAGCTGCCGGGGCCGGCGCTTCTGCCGGAGCAGACGGCGCAGCGGCTGCAGGTGCACTGGCAGCGGCATCGAGCGCGTTGGCGTCCTCGCCCTCGCCCAGCAGAATGGCGATTTTCTCGTTGACCTTGACCGCGTCGGTTCCTTCCGGAACCAGGATCTTGCCAAGAGTGCCCTCGTCAACGGCTTCCACTTCCATGGTTGCCTTGTCGGTCTCGATTTCGGCGATCACGTCGCCGGCGGAGACGGTGTCGCCTTCGGCCTTGAGCCACTTGGCGAGTTTGCCCTCTTCCATTGTCGGCGAAAGAGCCGGCATCAAAATGTCGATCGGCATGATTTCCCCCGGCTTAACGCAGAATGTCGGTGTAGAGTTCGGACGGATCCGGCTCCGGATCGGTCTGGGCAAATTCGGCGGCTTCCGCGACAACCGCGCGGACGTCCTTATCGATTGCCTTCAGCTCGTCTTCCGTCGCCCACTTGTTTTCGACCAGGCGCACACGGACCTGTTCGATCGGATCGTGCTCGGTCCGCATTTTCTGAACTTCGTCCTTGGAGCGGTATTTCGCTGGATCGGACATGGAGTGACCACGGTAGCGGTAGGTGATCATTTCCAGAATGTAGGGGCCCTTGCCGGACCGGCACCATTCCAGCGCCTTTTCACCGGCGGCCTTGACCGCGCGGACGTCCATGCCGTCAACCTGTTCGCCCGGAATGCCGAACGACGAGCCACGCTGGGACAGGTCTGTGGTGGCGGACGCGCGGGATACACTGGTGCCCATGCCGTATTTGTTGTTTTCGATCACGTAGATCACCGGCAGCTTCCAGAGCTCCGCCATGTTGAAGCTCTCGTAGACCTGACCCTGGTTGGATGCGCCGTCACCGAAGAAGGCCATCGCGACATTGCCGTTTTCCCGATACTTGTTGGCAAAGCCGATGCCGGTCCCGAGGGACACCTGGGCGCCGACGATGCCGTGGCCGCCATAGAAGTGTTTTTCCTTGGAGAACATGTGCATGGAGCCGCCCTTGCCTTTCGACAGGCCGCCGCGGCGTCCGGTAAGCTCGGCCATCACGCCCTTCGGGTCGAGGTCCATGGCAAGCATGTGACCGTGATCCCGATAGCCGGTGACCATCTGGTCGCCGTCCTTCTTGGCCATCTGCAGGCCGACGACGACCGCCTCCTGACCAATATAAAGGTGACAGAACCCACCTATGAGGCCCATGCCGTACAATTGCCCGGCTTTTTCCTCGAACCTCCTGATCAGGAGCATTTCCCGGTAGGCGTGGAGTTCCTGATCCTTGTCGAAATCGGCGATCGCAGGAGCGGCCGTTTTAGCGGCTCCGCGGGACCGGCCGGCGCTTTTTGCGCTGGTGCCGGCAGATGACTTTTTCGTAACAGCCATATCCCTCTTCTCGGCGAGACGTTTACCTTAAGACAGGCATGCGGAGAATAGCCTGTCCCCCCAGGCGTTCCAAGACAGTGAAGCGGATGCGAGAGTTTCAGTTATCTTATTGTATTAATGTAGTATTTTTCGATTAACTGAATTCTAGTTTATTGTTTTTGTTTAACAGGATATCAGTTCATTTTCTGATAGCTGTTCCCGGGCCGCAATATCACCAGCTCGTCACCATGTACCAGATTAAGATTGAGACGGGCCCGTTCGTCAACCATATCCGGATTCAGACTTTCCGGACGCAACAGGCTGACCTTTGCGACAAGTACCCTTCGCTCGGCAACCAGAACCTCCAGTTGCTTCTCCAGATCGCCGATCTGATGTTCGATCCGCGCGCGGCCAACCAGTCCCAACTCGCCGTTGAGAGCATGAAAACCGAAATAGGTCAGGACCGACAGGGCCACGACCGGAATGATCAAACGGCGA
>NZ_CAXXSJ010000016.1:0-20678 GCF_963675095.2 uncultured Roseibium sp.
CAAAGCCTGGCTTCAGCGCGGTTTTGACGACGGCGCATTCCTGCTGGCCGGCACGCTTCAGCCCGGCGTCGGCGGCGGGATCCTGGCCGATGGGGCAACGCTTGGCGAGATCGAAGCGCGGGTCGCAGATGACCCGTTTGTCGCGGAAAATGTCGTAACTGCGGAAATCCTCGACATGACCGCTTCGAAGGCTGACGACCGCCTGGCCTTTCTTCTGAACTGACGCCCTTCCCTCATCCCTTCAGGAACGACGATCTGATGAGTACGACCATACCCGGCCCGGACGGACGTCCGCGCTGCCGCTGGTGCGCGGCGGCTCCGGAGTTCTTCGCCTATCACGACCGGGAATGGGGGTTTCCGGTCGCTGACGACCGGCGCCTGTTCGAAAAGCTATCGCTGGAGAGTTTCCAGTCGGGCCTGAGCTGGCGGACCATCCTCGCCAAGCGGGAGAATTTCCGAAAGGCCTTCGAAGGGTTTGATTTCGGCAGAGTTGCCCAATTCAACGAAACCGATGTCGAACGCCTGCTGCAGGATGAAGGCATCGTCCGCCATCGCGGCAAGATCGAGGCGGTGATCAACAACGCCAAACGGGCGCAGGAGTTGGTCGCGGAGGAAGGCTCGCTCGCCGCCTATGTCTGGCGCTTCGAGCCGGCCCCAGCGGACCTCGGCACACCGCAAACCGCCTCCACGTCCGCAACTTCGGTTGCCCTGTCCAAGGACCTGAAGAAACGCGGCTGGAAATTCGTAGGCCCAACCACGGTCTACGCCTTCATGCAGGCCATGGGGCTGATCAACGATCACGCGGAGGGCTGTGCCATCCGCGCCGAAGTCGAGGCGGCGCGGAAAGCGTTTGAGAGGCCGAAGGCTTAAGCCGCCCTCAGCATAAAGAGACGCTTACTTCGCTTTCAGCTTGCCGCCGATCTTGAGCGCCTGCAGGACGATCTTCTCGTAGTAGGGCTCGGTCGTGCCTTTACGGATCTTGCGCAGGAAATATTTCTCGAAGGCAATCTTGGCCAGATGCACCCACTTGCCGCTCGACGACCAGTTGACGTTGCGCGGCGGGTTCTGCGGCTCGGCGATGAAGACCACGCCGCCGTCGCCGAAATCGGCCAGGCAGATGGCGTTCCAGGAACCCTCATGGGTCGGATCCTTGCCGGCAACGATCTCCTTCAGGTTCTGGGCGACCGCCGTCACCATGCTTTCGATCATGTAGCCGGTCTTCGGCACGCCGACGGGAACCGGGGTTGCCTCAAGCGGGGCGATCGCGATGCACACGCCGGCGCCGAAGACATTCGGGTATTTCGGGTTGCGCTGGTGCTTGTCTACGATGATGAAACCGCGCGGATTGACCAGGCCCTCGATGTCGCGCACCGCCGGGATGCCGCGGAAGGCCGGCAGCATCATGGAATAGCCGAACGGCAGTTCGTGGGTTTTCTTGACCTTGCCGTCCTCGTCATGCTCGGAAACGGTCATCTTGCCGTCCTCGACCTTGTCGACCTTGGCGTTGGTGATCCAACGGATGTGGCGCTCGCGCATTTCGCTTTCCAGCATCCCCTTGGTGTCGCCGACGCCGCCCAGGCCCAGGTGACCGACATAAGGTTCGGCGGTGACGAAGGTCATCGGCACCTGGTTGCGGATTTTCCGCTTGCGCAGGTCGGTATCCATGATCATGGCGAATTCATAGGCCGGGCCGTAACAGGACGCACCCTGCACCGCACCAACCACGATCGGCGCCGGATTGGCGCAGAAGTCCTCCCATTTGGAAGCGCCCTTGACGGCGTGTTCGACGTCGCAAACCGAAGAGGTGAAGCCGTCCGGCCCCAAGCCCTCGATCTCGTCAAAGGCGAGCTCCGGCCCTGTCGCGATGATGAGATAGTCGTAGGCGATCGGCTCGCCAGTCGACAGTTCGACCTTGTTTTCCTCCGGCAGCACCTTTTCCGCTGACGCATGGATGAATTCGACGCCATGGCGCGGCAGAGTGCTGGCCAGATCGATGGTGATGTCCTCCTTGGTGCGCCACTTGACCGCGACCCAGGGATTGGACGGGGTGAACTGGAAGTACGGCGCTTTGGAAACAACGGTCACCTTGTGGGCCTTGCCCAGCGCTTCGCGCACTTCGTAGGCCGCCGAAACGCCGGCGATGCCGCCGCCGAGAATGACGATATGAGCCATTTGGTCTTTCCTCCTCAAGCGTCCCTCTCCGGCCGGCAGACTCCTCTTCTGCCGCTGGCGGGATCGATATTTATGCCCGGCGGCGACTTCTGCAGCCTGCGAGCCGCAGCCCTGAGCACCGGTCATTATATTGCCCGCCATCAAGTTGTGTCTTTGCACCAACTCAAATCCGGCGAGAATATATTCATATATCTGTATATAATAAAATACTAGCGGGATACCAGCTAAGTAACATCCGCTATGCGCCTCGTTTCCTTCGGCGAACCGGCGAGGCCCGCTGACAGGCATCCGGGATCAAACCGATTGATCCCGTGTTTCGACGCTGTATATTGTTAATTTCGAATGTAATGAAACTTCTTCAGGGAGAAGAACGCCGATGACCACAAGTCCACGCCCGTTCTGGCCGCCTCTGGTCGCGGGATTTGCGTTGGGGATCGCCTTGCTGGCGACATTCCTGATCACAGGCCACGGCCTCGGCGCCTCGGGCTTCATCACCCGGCTCGCCGCCCAGATCAGCGAATGGCTCGCACCTGCCGCAACCGCTGCCAACAGCTATTTCGGACCCTTCGTCAAGGCCGGCGCCCCGCTTGCCTCCTGGATCACCTGGGAAGTGATCGGCGTGCTGATCGGCGCCTATGTGGGCGCCCGCAGCGCCGGCCGCTCAAGCGTCCAGGTCGAGCGCGGTCCGCAGACGTCGCGCGGCCAGCGCTTCGCCTACGCCTTCATCGGCGGCGCCCTCGTCGGCTTCGGTGCGCGTCTGGCGCGCGGTTGCACCAGCGGCATCGGCCTGTCCGGCGGCGCGACCCTGGCCGTTGCCGGTTTCGTTTTCCTGGCTGGCTTCTTCATCGCCGGCTTCGTCGTCAGCATGCTTGCACGGAGGGTCTGGCAATGAGCATTCCGTTTTACGATGGCGGCATCGCCAGCGGCCTCCTGTCCGGCATCCTGTTCGGCTATGTGCTCGAGGCCGCCGGCTTCGGCAGCCCGCGCAAGCTGACCGGCCAGTTCTCCTTGAAGGACTTCGCCGTCTTCAAGGTGATGTTCACCGCCGTTCTGGTCACCGCTGTGGGTCTTTACCTGCTCCGCCTCGGCGGCGTGATCGCCGACAACGCGGTGTTCATCCCGACCCTGTTCTTCTGGGCGATCGCCGTCGGCGGCATTCTGATCGGCGCAGGCTTTGCCCTTGGCGGCTATTGCCCGGGCACCTCGGTCGTCGGCGTCGCCTCGGGCCGGGTCGATGCGGTGGTGTTCGTCGCCGGCATGATCGCCGGCACCGCCGTGTTCGCCTATCTGTTCGATCCGTTGACCAGCTTCTACTTCGCGGCCAAGGGCCCGGACGCCCAGCGGCTGCCGGATCTTCTGGGTCTGCCGGAATGGCTGATCCTTGCCGTGCTGATCGTGATTGCGATGGCCGGCTTCGTTCTCGGTTCCAAGCTTGAACGCGCCCGCGGCGGTCCCTTTACCGCCAAGGACGTCTGTGCGCCCGATGCCGGGACGGGCGCTGAGAAGTCTGTCTCACACACAACACAGGCCATGAAGGCCTGAGGAGGAAGCGTCCCATGAAAAAGAAAATCCGCAAAAGCCTGCTAAGTGCCGCAATCATTCCGGTGACCGCCATCGCCGTCGGCGCCGCCGTTCCGTCCGCGTCCTTCGCCCAGGCGACCAACCCCTGCGCTCCGGCGGCAGGTCCGGTCAACCCGTGCGCCCCGGCAGCGGCACCCGCCAACCCTTGCGCACCGGCAGCCTCGCCGGCCGCCAATCCGTGCGCTCCGGCAGCAGCTCCCGCTGCCAAAGCCGAAGAGGCCGCCCTGCCGAAGGACATGTTCGACACGACCACGAAATACGCCCAGGCGCCTTACGGCAACAAGATGCCGAATATCGTCAAGAACTACCTGCGCGCCACGCCCTATATCGGCACCGGCGGCGTCATCGAGCCGACCGGCATGGAGATGCTGGCCGCCCTCGGCTTCAAGACCGTCGTCAACCTGAACACGGCCGACGAAGGCGCGACCGCGGAAGGCCCGATGGTTCAAAACGCCGGCATGAATTACATCAACATCGCCGTGCCGACGTCCGCCCCGAACGCCGACCAGGTCGCGGAATTCGCCAAGATCGCCGAGGATCCGAACAACTATCCGATCCTGCTGCATTGCGAATCCTCCAACCGCGTCGGCGCACTGTGGGCGCTTTACCGGGCTTCCACCGGCATCCCGAAGGACATCGCGATCCAGGAAGGCCGCACCGTCGGCCTGAAGACCAGCCGCGAAAAGGCGGTGCGCGAACAGCTCGGCATGCCCGCGCTCTAAGCGCCGGCCTCGGCATGCATTCGACGGGGCCGGCCAAACGCCGGCCCTGTTTTGGTTTGGGGACGACGCCCCGAAAGTCCCCTCTCCCATGGGGAGAGGGTTAGGGTGAGGGGATACAGCGTTTGTAGCATACTGTGAGTTTGAGCCCCCTCACCCGGGCCGTTGGCCCGACCTCTCCCCACGGGAGAGGTAAGTTGGAGCCTGCCGACTGGTAGGTATCCTTGGCCGGCATCAAGGCGGAAGATCGCAAATCGACAGGCTCGCCAGCTGTATCAAGACGCATTTGCCGGGATCAGGATCGAACCGATGAGCGAGACGAAAACCAAAGCCCCGCAAATGCCCTTCCCCGCAGATCTCTCCGGTCTTCCGGAAGCGCAACTGGAAGCCATGCACGATGCGGCGGCGACGGTGCTTAACTGCGAACGGGAACTTGCACAGGCCGGCTCAAACGTGGTCATGGAGGTCTTGCGCGATCAGGGCGACTTCCTGATCTGGGAGCGCTACCCGAAGGGCGATCTGTTCGATCTGAAAAACCACAGCCACTATTTCTATCACGCTCACACATCGGAAGAGATGGCCGACGGCGAGAACGGCCACTTCCACCTGTTCGTCCGCCCGGCGGCCATCGCGCCCGACATGAAGCCGTGGCGGCTGCCCGGCGCCGTCGTCCCCGAGGACCCGGCCGTCCGCTTCGCCCATATCGGCGCGGTCAGCGTCGACAATCAGGGCCGCCTGATCCGCCTCTTCACCACCAACCGCTGGGTCACCAACGAGACGCTTTGCCGGGCCGACGACGTGATCGCCCTGCTCGACCACTTCGCCATTGAAGTCGAGAAGCCTAGCCGCGCCGTGAACCGTTGGCTCACCAGCCTGATCACCCTCTACCGCCCGCAACTGGAGGCGCTGTTAAGGGCCCGCGACGCCACGCTGGAGGCCTTTAAACAGGAGCATCCGGACTCAGAGGTGCTCGAGGACCGGGCCTTGCAGAACACCAGTGAGGTCTTTGTCGATACGGTGAAGCAGATCGAGGCGGTCGAGAGGGCGCTGGGGGTTTAGCCCCTGGCGTTCACTCCCCCTCTCCAATCTCCCTCAAGATCTCGTCCGTATGCTCGCCCAGTGTCGGTGCCGCATGTTTCAGCACCAGTTCGCTGTCTGAGAAGGTGATCGGGGTGCGGACCGAGGGGATGGTGCCGCCTTTGACTCCCGTAGCCGGCAGGTCGACCTTCATGTGGCGGTGGTTCACCTGCGGGTCGGCGAAGACGTCGGCAACAGAGTTGATCGGGCCGGCGGGAACGCCCTTTTCCTCCAGTGCCTTCAGGAAGTCGTCGCGGGTGAATTTGGCGATTTCGGCTTCCAGGATCGACACCAGCTCCGCACGGTGGGCGACGCGGGCGGCGTTGGTGGCGTAGGCCGGGTTTTCACCGAGCTCGGGCAGACCTAAAATGGCGCAGAGCTTTTTAAACTGGCTGTCGTTGCCGACGGCGAGGATCATGTGGCCGTCGCTGACGGCGAAGACCTGGTAGGGCACGATATTCGGGTGGGCGTTGCCAAGGCGTTTCGGCGACTGGCCGGTCACGAAATAGTTGAGCGCCTGGTTGGCAAGCACACCGGTGAGGCTGTCGAGCAGGGCCATGTCGACATGCTCGCCCCTGCCCGTCTCGTCGCGTTTCCTCAAGGCCGCCATGATGCCGATCACGCCGTAAAGGCCGGTGAAGATGTCGGCGAAGGCGACGCCGATCTTCTGCGGCTCGCCGTCCGGATTTCCGGTCAGATCCATGATGCCGCCCATGCCCTGGATCATGAAGTCATAGCCGGCCCGGTGGGCGTAAGGCCCGTCCTGGCCGAATCCGGTGACCGAGCAATAGATCAGGCGCGGATTCACTTGCTTGAGGCTGTCGTAATCGAGACCGTATTTGGCAAGGCCGCCGACCTTGAAGTTCTCAACCAGAATATCGGCGCCCTCAACCAGCTTGCGCGCGATCCGCTGGCCTTCCTCGGTGCGGAAGTCGACGGTGATCGAGCGCTTGCCCCGGTTGCAGGAATGGAAATAGGCGGCATCGAGTTGCTCGCCGTTCTCGCCCTCGACGAAGGGCGGGCCCCAGGCGCGGGTGTCGTCGCCCTGCGGCGCCTCCACCTTGATGACATCGGCACCGAGGTCGGCCAGGGTCTGGCCGATCCACGGACCCGCCAGAATGCGGGCGAATTCAATGACCTTCACGCCGTGAAGCGGGGCTGCCATGGAGTGTCTCCTGAAAGGGGGCGACCGACGTCTGTCAGGCGGCCTTGCGATAGATGTGATAACGCCCGGGGCGGATGCCCTCGGGAAGGTCCAGTTCGGAGAAATCCTTCAACTCCAGCGCAAGGCCGGACAGCACGTAACCTCCGGCCTTGGTGTGAATATCGACCAGCGGCGATAGCCAGGAGGATGTGGCGAGATCCGTGGTCGGATCCCCGGATCCGATATCCGCATGGATGAGGGCTGCCTGGGAGCCGATTCGTGGCCCGCAGAAAGCCAGCGTATCCCGGATTTCCCCGAAAATCATATGGTCACCGTCGGGAATGCAGCTCGGATGACAGGACAGATCCCGGTCGAACACGAAGATTTCCCGCTCGGGAAGAAGTTCCCTCAGGTGATCATAGGTGCGTCCGTTGCCGAGGCCGAGCTCCAGCACCGGCCCCTCGAGATCGTCGATGCGCCCGGCAACGTCCTCAAGGAGCGCTTTCTGGGCTTTCAGACGGCGGATGAAGCTGTCGAGGCGGCTCATGGGCAAATCCCTGCTGTTTTGTCGGGCGTGTCATGGGGTGAGACCTGTCTCATAGCCCGGCAGGGCAGCCGCGTCAAAGTTCAGCGGGGTCTTTATTCCGCGCTCATCAGCTCCGTGGCGCAGCGGAGGCCGATCCGGCATTGCGGATTGTCCGTGGTTTTGGCGAAGAACGGTTTCGTCTTCTGCAGACGGTCGCAATAGCTACCGTTCGCCACCACCCGCCGTGTGACATTCGGCGCTGTATCGACGACGACCGCCCCCTTGTTCTGGACGAAAGCCTGAGCCTGGGAACAGGTCATCGTATAGAGGCTCGGACGGGCCTGCGCCGCAGTGGCGACCAGCATGGCAAGAGCTGCGACAATTGCCGCTTCGGTCGTCGGGCGCAGTGTCTGGCGCATGGACGCTTCCTCCCCGATCAATGGCTTATGAAACCGTCATTTCGAGCTCATCGATGTGGTCGCACAGCTGAACCCGATCCGGCACTGCGGATTATCGGTGGTTTTGCCGAACAACGGCTTGGTGTTCTGCAGCCGGTCGCAAAAACTTGCGTTTGCCACGATCCGCGCGGAGATGTTCGGCGCCGTATCGGCAACGACCGCGCCCTTGCTCTCGACGAAGGCCTGGGCCTGGGAACAGGTCATGGTGTAAAGACTCGGGCGGGCCTGCGCAGCGCCGGCGCCCAGAATGACCAGACCCGCGACGAACGCTTTAGCGGCTGCCATGTGAGCTCTCGGGCGCATGGACGATCTCCTCTTCCAAGGCTGTTGGCCCGGGCCTGCCCCGACCCTGTTACCGCGCATCACCGACAGCTTCGGGCGCGTCGATGCATTTCATCCCGATCAGGCATTGCGGGTTGTCACGAGTCCTGCCGTAGGCAGGCCAGGCGACCTCCTGCCGGCTGCAGCCCCGCTGATCGATGACGAACCGCTGGAATGTCTGCGGCCCGGTGTTGGCCACGACCGCCCCGTGTTGTCGGACGAAGGCCTGCGCCTGGGCGCAGGTCATCGTGTAGACGCTGGGACGCGCCTGGGCCGAAGACGCAGCCAGCGCCGCCAGCGCGGCGATGGTCAAGACAGTTGTCGCTGAGCGCATGATCTGTTCCCTGGTGGGGCTTGCGGACTCAACGCCCGTTTGTGTCTCGAGGCAGACCCGCGCATCTGTAATCGATCCGGCACTGCGCATTGTCGCGGGTCTTTACATAGGCGGAAACGGCTCTCTGGCTCCGGTCGCAATATTTCCCGTCGGTCACGAACCTCTCGTAGGTCATGGGACCGGTATTGGCCACCACGCTGCCCTGCCTTTGAACGAATGCCTGAGCCTGGCCGCAGGACATGGTGTAGAGACTTGGACGTGCTTCGGCGGCGACACCGCCCAGAACCAGGACCGCGCCGGCGGCCAGCAGAGTACGATGAAAGGAAATCATGCTCAAATTCCCCTAACGGAAGATATCGACATGACTAATCTAGGGCCTGGAAACAGGCTTTAAAGAGGGATTGTTTCTCGCCGTGATCACATCTTCGCGTGCGCCTTCCGGCTTGCCAGATCGCGCCGGTGATGTTTGAAGGGACTTGCGGCTTCAGGCCGGCTTCTGGGGAGGAACCGAATGACTGCGATCGACATGGAAGCGGAATATAACAACAGGGCGCGGGTTCCCGAGCATCCGGCGATCATCGAAGGCTGGCATGAAGAGGCCGAGGCCTATCGCAAGACACAGGAAAATGCCGTTCTCGACCAGCCCTACGGCCCGGCTCCGCGCAACAGCTACGATCTGTTTCCCGCCTCCACCGAAGCAAAACAGCCCCTCATTGCCCTCTTCATCCACGGCGGTTACTGGCAAGCGCTCGACAAAAGCGCCTTCTCCCACATGGCCCGGGGCCTGAATGCCCATGGTTTCGACGTGGCGATCGCCAATTACAGCCTGTGCCCGGCTGTCGCCGTTGCCGACATCATTTCGGAGATGCAGGAGCTTGCGAGCCATCTTTACCAGACCTTCGGCAAAAAGCTTCTCGTCACCGGCCATTCCGCCGGCGGCCATCTTACCGCGGCCTTGATGGCGACCGACTGGGCCGACCGCGGCCTTCCGGCCGATCTTGTCGCCGCCGGCATGCCCATTTCCGGCCTGTTCGAGCTGGAGCCGCTGGTGGAGACGAGCATCAACAAGGCGGTCGGCATGACGCCGGAAACGGCCCGGGACGCTTCGCCGATCCTGTGGCCGAAGCCGAAAAAGGGGCATTTCCGCGCAGTTGTCGGGGCCAAGGAATCGGACGAATACCTGCGCCAGAGCCGCATGCTGGTCGACACATGGAGCGGGCCTGAGCTGACCGGCAGCCTGGACATCCAGGACGGGGCCGACCACTTCACCGTGATCAACCCGCTCGCCGATCCGCAAAGCGGATTGGTCACAGCATTATGTGACCTCGCCCCTTGCCGCGACGCAGGGTGTCGCCTAAGTCCCCCGTATCTGCATTCTGTTGTCCTCATCCGATCAGGAGATCCCCATGCGCCCGGAAGCGGCCCCAGTCATTCGCCTGGACGACTACACACCCGCGCCTTACCTGATCGACAAGGTCGACCTGAACTTCCGCCTTGCCCCCAAGGCGACGACGGTCACGGCGCGGCTCTCCCTGCACCGGCAGGAGGACACCGCGCCCGGGACACCGCTGGTGCTGGACGGCGACGGGCTCGTTCTCGCCGGCTTGTCGCTGAACGGTTTCCCGTTGAGCGATGACGCCTATTCGGCAACGCCGGACCGGCTGGAAATCAGAAAGCCGCCCGAAGGCCCATTCGAACTGGAAATCCGCACCACCATCGATCCGGACGCCAACACCGAACTGATGGGACTGTACCGTTCGTCCGGGACCTATTGCAC
The DNA here is from genome assembly GCF_963675095.2 of uncultured Roseibium sp. Classification (GTDB taxonomy): domain Bacteria; phylum Pseudomonadota; class Alphaproteobacteria; order Rhizobiales; family Stappiaceae; genus Roseibium. The sequence goes on from NZ_CAXXSJ010000016.1 coordinate 10,110, forward strand.
CCAGTGCGAGGCGGAAGGCTTCGACGGATCACCTATTTCCTCGACCGGCCGGACGTGCTTGCCGTCTACACCACCCGGATCGAGGCCCGGAAGGCGGAAGCACCCGTCCTGCTCGGCAACGGCAATCTGGTGGCGTCCGGCGAGATCGAAGGCACAGACCGGCACTTTGCTGTCTGGCACGACCCCTTCCCCAAGCCCTCCTACCTGTTTGCGCTCGTAGCCGGCGATCTCGGCTATGTGGCGGACACCTTCACCACCTGCTCGGGCCGCAAGGTCGATCTGAAGATCTATGTCGAACACGGCCGCGAACCGTGGTGCGGCTGGGCGATGGACTCGCTGAAGCGCTCCATGAAATGGGACGAGGAAGCCTTCGGCTGCGAATACGATCTCGACGTGTTCAACATCGTTGCCGTCTCCGACTTCAACATGGGCGCGATGGAGAACAAGGGCCTCAACGTCTTCAACGACAAATACGTGCTCGCCGATCCGCAGACCGCGACCGACCAGGATTACGCCAATATCGAGGCTGTAATCGCCCACGAGTACTTCCACAACTGGACCGGAAACCGCATCACCTGCCGGGACTGGTTCCAGCTTTGCCTGAAGGAAGGCCTGACCGTCTTCCGCGATCAGGAATTCTCCTCCGACCAGCGCTCCCGGCCGGTGAAGCGCATCGCCGATGTCCGGCTTCTGAAATCGCATCAATTCCCCGAGGACGCGGGACCGCTCGCCCATCCGGTCCGCCCGCAAAGCTACCGGGAAATCAACAACTTCTACACGGCGACCGTCTACGAAAAGGGCGCGGAAGTCGTACGCATGCTGAAAACCCTGCTCGGCGAGGACGGCTTTCGCGCCGGCATCGATCTCTATTTCCAGCGCCACGACGGCGAAGCGACCACCATCGAGGCTTTCCTGACCTGCTTCTCGGAAGCCACGGCAACGGATCTCGGGCAGTTCGCACGCTGGTACGATCAGGCGGGCACGCCGCATGTCGAGGTCAAGAGCCACTATGACAAGACGGCGCGCGAGCTGACGCTGGAACTTTCCCAGGCGATCCCGCCGCTGCCCGGCCAGGATACGACCGAGCCTTCGGTTATTCCGATCCGTTTCGGCCTGATCGGGCCGAACGGCTCTGACATGCCACTGGGTCGGGTCACGGGCGCGAAAGTGCAGGACGACGTTCTGGTACTCGAGGAAGCAAGCCAGAAGGTGACCTTCTCCGATGTGCCGAGCCGGCCTGTGGTCTCCCTGCTGCGCGGCTTTTCCGCGCCTGTCCGGCTGGAGTTCCACCAGACCACCGACGAGTTGCTGTTTCAGGCAAGCCACGACAGCGATCCGTTCAATCGCTGGCAGGCGGTTCAGTCGCTCGCTACACGCGACCTGATCCAGCTCACGTCTGATTTCCGTGCCGGCCGCAAGGCCGAGGCAGATGGAGCGCTTGTGACCGCCTTCGGTGCCATTCTCGCCGATCGGGACCTCGACCCTGCCTTCAAGGCACAGGTTCTCGACCTTCCGGGCGAAGCCGACATCGCCCGCGAGATCGGCCGGGACGTGGATCCGGATGCGATCCACGGCGCCCGCAATGCCCTGCGCGAGGCCCTGGCCAAGGCGCATGTGGAGACGTTCCTGACGCTTGCCGAAGGCACGGACACATCCGCGGAGTTTTCGCCTGATGCCGCTTCTGCCGGACGGCGCGCGCTTGCCAACCGGGCGCTTTCCTACTCCATCCTGAGCGGAACCGACGGCGCCGAGGCGCTTGTGGAACGACGGTATCATGCCGCCACCAACATGACCGACCGGCTGGCCGCCCTCACCGTGCTCGTGCATCAGGGTCTGTCCGGCGCCGAAGAGGCCCTCGGCGATTTCCGCAAGCGCTACGAGACGATGTCGCTCGCCATGGACAAGTGGTTCATGGTTCAGGCGACGGCCCCGCTTGCCGACGGGCTCGAGCGGGTCAAGGCGCTGACCGCCGATCCGCTCTACGACATTTCCAATCCGAACCGGGCCCGGTCCCTGATCCACGCCTTTGCCACCGGCAACCCGACCCAGTTCGGCCGGAGCGATGGCAAGGGCTTCGACTTCGTCGCCGACAATGTTCTGATGCTCGACGCGCGTAATCCGCAAGTGGCTTCCAGGTTACTGACCTGCTTCCGGTCATGGCGGGCCTATGAATCCGCACGCGCCGGTCTTGCGAAGGCCGCGCTTCTGCGCATTTCGGAAACAGATCATCTATCCCGCGACAGCCGGGATATCGCAGATAGATGTCTGCAATAATTTGGATCAAGACCCGATAGTCTGCGCCAAAAGCACTCCAGATCTCGGAGTTACTGGTGTGGTGAATTTGAAATACGCCTTGTTTCAGCAGCAACCGCCTGCACGTATTTCAAATTTAAAAACCACACCAGCCGCTTATACTTGCCAGTCACACCTTTGAATCTGAAGTTCGTTCAGAGCTAACTGAGATGTAAGACGAACTTCAGATCCGGGTGACTGGAAAAGGTTAACACAAAGCCCGCCAAATGCTTGATCCGTTAACCATTTTTTTCTTCAAAGCCTCTGGACAAATCCGAAAAGCTGGATTCAAATGAAACTGATTCGGACGACAGAAGTCGGCTGAGCGGGGACATCACAAACATTCGGGACACCTTTCCGATGGCGCGGGCATTTGCCGGCAGCGCGTCCATGCGACGCCTTGCCCAAATCAAGGGACAGCTTTTTGGCCAGCACAGCGATCGAACATCGCTGACCGGCCACCTGCGCCTGCTCGCCGAACCGACCTATCAGCGCCTGCTGCGCTCCGAACCGTTCATGCGCCGGTTGATCCCGGCCCTCTGCCTGGTCTTCATCGCCAGTCTCGCCGTCTACCGGAGCCTGGAGCTTTATTACGACCATCAGGCCACGGCACGGCAGGCGCGCGACGAAATCGCCCTGACTGCCACGGTGATCTCGTCCCACCTGGCGAGCGAGGAAACCAACCTTCCGGAACTCGGCTATCGCTCCGCCCTGCAACGCGTCCTTGCCGACAGCCTGCCGGTCGGCGCCACCAGCAACGGGCGCATCATTCTCGTCGCCGACAAGGACGGGACCATCGTCGCCAGCGCGCCGCTGCGGCCGACGCTGGAAGGGATGCAGATCACCGACATCTTCAGCGCCTCGCAGCCGCTCACCGTCTTCGGCGCCCGCGCCGGTGTCCTCACGGTGAAGGCGACGCTCCTGAGGAACGGTGCCAGTGAAAACACGATGGCTACGGTCCATCATCTGGACGGGCGCCTCGGCATGATCGCCGTGCTGCAGCCGGAAGACGACATCTACGCCGAGTGGCATGCGGACGTTTCGGCCAATGTCACCCTGTTCGTCGGCACCGCGTCCGTTCTCCTGGTCCTGATCTACGCCTTCTTCGCCCAGGCCACGCGGGCCGAACAGGCGGACGAGATGTATGCCGCGACCCGGGGCCGGATCGACACCGCCCTGACCCACGGCCGCTGCGGCCTGTTCGACTGGGACCAGTCCCGCGGCCGGATGTTCTGGTCGGCCTCGCTGTACGAATTGCTTGGACGCGAACCCAAGGACGACATCCTGAGCTTTTCCGAAGTCAACGCAATCGCCCATCCGGAAGACGTCGATCTGATGGCCCTCGCCGAGCATCTGCTGCAGAGCGGCGAGACCATGATCGACCAGATGTTCCGCATGCGCCACCAGGACGGCAACTGGGTGTGGCTGCGTGCCCGCGGCGAGATCCAGCGCGAGCCGGGCCGTAGCGAACCGCACCTGATCGGCATCTGCATCGACGTCACCGAACAGCATGAACTCGCCGAACAGAGCCGGACCGCGGACCTGCGCCTGCGCGACGCCATCGAGACCATTTCGGAAGCCTTCGTCTTGTGGAACGCCCGCAACGAGCTGGTCATCTGCAATTCCAACTACCAGGCCCTGCACGGCCTGCCGGCCAATGTCATCAAGCCCGGTACGCCCTATCAGGACGTCATGAGCGCTGCGGCCAACACCCAGATCGCGCCGCAGGCGATGTCGGTCAGCCAGCGGGACGCAGCCGCCGACGGCAGCTACGAGGTCGAACTCGACGACGGCCGCTGGCTGCAGATTTCAGAGCGCCGCACCAAGGACGGCGGCTTCGTCTCCGTCGGCACGGACATCACCGCGCTCAAGCGGCACGAAGAAAAGCTGATGGACAGCGAACGCAAGCTGAAGGCGACGATCACCGACCTGCGCAAGTCCCGCCAGACGCTCGAAGTCCAGGCCCAGCAGCTGGTGGAACTGGCCGACAAATACGCCCACGAAAAGACCAAGGCCGAAGAGGCCAACAAGGCGAAGTCGGAATTCCTCGCCAATATCTCCCACGAGCTGCGCACCCCGCTCAACGCGATCATCGGCTTCTCCGACATCATGACCCAGGAGATGTTCGGTCCGCTCGGCGGCGAGCGCTACTCCGAATACAGCCGCGACATCCACGAAAGCGGCACGCACCTGCTCAACGTGATCAACGACATTCTCGACATGTCGAAGATCGAGGCCGGGCGCATGTCCATCAACGCCGAGGACATCAATGCGGCCGAGGCGGCCTCCGACGCCGCCCGGATCATCACCGCTGCCGCCGCAGAAAAGGCCATCACCGTGAGCTGCGACGTCGCGGAAGACCTGACCGTGCTGGGCGACCGCCGGGCGCTGAAGCAGATCCTGCTCAACCTGCTTGCCAACGCGGTCAAGTTCACGCCGGAAAAAGGCATGGTCGCGCTCACGGCCGAAAGGGCCGACGACCGAATCCGTTTCATCATCGAGGACACCGGCATCGGCATCGCCGAGGCCGACATCGAGCGCCTCGCCAAGCCCTTCGTCCAGGTGGAAAACCAGTTCACCAAGTCGCACAAGGGTTCGGGTCTCGGCCTCGCCATCGCCCGCTCCCTGATCGAACTGCATGGCGGCGAACTGGAAATTGCGTCCGAAGTCTCCAAGGGCACGGCCGTCAGCTTCACCCTGGCAGCCTCAAGCACCACGGTCCCGGCCCAGGCGGAACTGCTCTAAATCCCCCTTTCGCCCCATAGGTATCTTCCCGATGTGACACCCTGTCACCGTGACCGACCCCAGCCGTCGGCACATGTATATGCGCACAAGCGCATAAACGGATAAGCGAAGATGACTGATACCATCCGGGTCCTGAACGCTTTGGCAGAACCGACCCGCCTTGCCGCGATCGGCATTCTGTTCGACGGCGGGGAGCATTGTGTCTGCGAACTCATGAGCAAGCTCTCCGCCACCCAGTCGCGCATGTCCCGGCATATGGCCACGCTCAAGACGGCGGGTCTCGTCATCGACCGGCGGGACGCCCAGTGGGTGCGCTACCGGCTGAACCCGGATATGCCCGCAAGCGTCCATGACATCGTGGCGGCGGCCGTTGTCGCCTCCCAGCCGAGCGACGAAAGGAAAGTCGCATGAGCCTCCCCGTTTCCGAACCGCAACCGAAAAGCCACGAGTCGCTCCTTTGGAACCTGGGCGTTGCCGCAGTCGCCGTCCTGTGGTGGCTGATCTACAAGCAGCTTTCCCCGCTCGCGGAATGGCTGGTGTCGCTCCTGCCCGTGGAGCGTTCAAGCCACACCGGCGAGGCGCTGGCCTTCTTCTTCTACGACGTGCCGAAGGTGATGATGCTGCTCACCGGCGTCGTCTTCGCCATGGGCGTGGTGCGCAGTTTCTTCAGCCCGGAAAAGACCCGGGCCTTTCTCTCCGGCAAGCGCGAAGGTGCCGGCAACGTGCTGGCGTCGTGCCTCGGCGTGCTGACGCCGTTCTGCTCCTGCTCCGCCGTACCGCTGTTCATCGGTTTCGTCTCCGCCGGCATTCCGCTCGGCGTCACCTTTTCGTTCCTGATTGCCGCGCCGATGGTCAACGAGGTCGCGCTCGCTCTGCTGGTCGGTCTGGTCGGCTGGAAGGTGGCGCTGACCTATCTCGGCTTCGGCCTCGGTGTCGCCATCGTCGCCGGCTGGATCATCGGCAAGCTGCGCCTGGAAGGCTGGCTGCAGGACTGGGTACGCGACATCCATTCCGGTGCCACCACAGTGGAGGCGATCGAAGGCGACCACCTGACGCTGGCTGAAAGATACCGGCTCGGCATCGAAGCCGTGCGCGAGATCTTCGCCAAGGTGTGGCTCTGGATCGTGCTCGGCATTGCCGCCGGAGCGCTCATCCACGGCTACGTTCCGGAAAACCTGATGGCCGAGATCATGGGCGCCGACGCATGGTGGTCCGTTCCCGCCGCCGTCGTGATGGGCATCCCCATGTACACCAATGCGGCCGGCGTGATCCCCATCGTGGAAGCCCTACTCGGCAAGGGCGCGGCGCTCGGCACCGTGCTCGCCTTCATGATGAGCGTGATCGCCCTTTCCATGCCGGAAATGCTGATCCTGCGTCAGGTGCTCACCCTGCGCCTGATCGCCGTGTTCATCGGCGTGGTCGCCTCCGGAATTCTCGCCGTCGGCTACCTGTTCAATCTTCTGTTCTAAAAAGGACCCTCCCCATGAAAGACATCAAGGTCTACGGCCCCGGCTGCAAGCGCTGCGAAACCACCGAAGCCATGGTCAAGGAAGCCGCTCAAAAGCTCGGCGTCGACGTCTCGGTCGAAAAGGTCACCGACCCGCGCGCCATCGCAATGGCCGGCGTGATGTCCACCCCGGGCATTTCCATCGACGGCAAGCTAGTTCATTCCGGCGGCCTGCCGGACGGGAAGAAGCTGGAAGGCTGGCTGGCGGGCTGAGGGTTCATACACGGCAGGACAAGACCTGCGCCGGAATTACGGATAGCCACAACAGTTTCTTAGGTGCTTCGTGATTGACTGCGATCGAGGCGCCTATCCGATTTCCCGTTCGCAATTCCTTCCAAGCAGGCATGTCCAAGTATCGTTTCTATTACCAATACCAGTGGCTTTTCATCGGCGCACTCCTGCTGATCGGCCTTTTCATGGTTTACTTGGGGTCGGATACTATTGCTTCGGCCAAACGCCTTGCGGCCGATCCGGGGCACGTGACTGCGGAAATCATTGCCAAGGAATACCGGTCCGGCCGCACCATGAGCAAACCGGGTCTGGCCTTCACGCTGGAATACACGCTTTCCGACTCCGACGGCCGGACAACCTACACCAGCATCGCCAATGTCGAACGGTCGACTTATGAAAACCACGACGTCGGTGACACGATCGACGTCCGTTACGACCCGGAAAAGCCGGACGTCACAGAAATCACCAAGGGCGCCATTCGCGAGGAAGGCAACACGATGCTCATCCTCAGCTTAGGGATCTTCTTCCTCACCTGCTGCATGGTCCTGGAACGCCCGATCCGCAGGTTTTTCGGGATGAACGACCCGTTTACGTAAGTGTGGAAAGCCAGCTCCCCTCAGATTGATAACAAACCCTGATTTCGTCACAATCTCAGTCGTTTGGTTCCTTTTGCCCGTCATTCCCGACAAGCGCAGCGAAGCTGCGTGCAGATCTGGAATCCAGAAATCAGCCGCGCTTGAGCGCGTCCTATGTCACATTAAAAGCGGACTTCGCTTGAGCTCAGACTGACATCTGGATTCCAGATCAGCGTTCGGCTCAGCCTCACTTGTCTGGAATGACGGCAGGCTACGGAGAGGGGAGCGTTTTGTCTGCAATCTGAGGGGCGCTAACTCCCCTCCCCCATCTCCACCTTGCCGACGATCTCCTCGAACTTTGCCCGGACCGATTTCTGGATATCGGCGAGTTCCAGTTCGAGGTGGGCGAGGTTCGGCGCGCCGCCGGCGCGGGTGAGGAGCTCGATAACACCGCGCGGGGCCTCGGCGGCGGTGAACTTGCCGGAGAGCGCCATCCGGAGCACCTGGGTCAGGCGGTGGTAGAGGCGGAGTGCCTGCAGGAGCTGGTCGGCGTCGCCCGGTTCCAGGAGTTTTGCCGCGCGCAGGTTCTCAAGGGCATCTTCCGTGCCCTGGGCCAGGACCTCCGGGTGATCATGGGCATGGGCCAGTTGCAGGAACTGGGCGATGAATTCGATATCGACCAGACCGCCGGCCACCTGCTTCAGGTCCCAGACGTCCTTCGTACCCTTTTCCTTCTCGATGCGGGCGCGCATGGAACGGACGTCATCGGCGAGTTTCGCCTTGTCGCGCTGCGTTGCCAGGGTCTCGCGCAGAAGGCTGTCGATCTTGTCCTCGAAGCCTTGCGACGAGGCGCTGATGACACGGGCCCGGGTCAGGGCCATGTGTTCCCAGGTCCAGGCCTCCTTGTTCTGATAGGCGACGAAGCCGTCCAGATTGGTAGCAAGCGGCCCCGCGTTGCCGGAGGGCCGAAGGCGGAAGTCGACCTCGTAGAGGCTGCCTTCCGCGGTCGGAGCGCTGAGTGCCGTGACCAGCCGCTGGGTCAGGCGGGTGTAATATTGCGAGATCGCCAGAGGCCGCCCGCCGTCGGACTGTTGGGCGTCCGCGGGCGCCTCATAGAGCAGGATCAGGTCCAGGTCGGAGGCTGCGGTCATCTCCCGGCCGCCGAGCTTGCCCATGGCGAGCACCGCATGGTTTCCGCCCGGCACCAGGCCATGGCTTTCGGCGACATGATCGACGACCCGGGTCAGCACCCGGTCGACCACCACTTCCGCCAGGCGTGCCAGGGCAAAGCCGACCTTGTCCGCTCCGAGCGTATCGGAGATGAGCCGGAGGCCGATCAGGAACTGCTGCTCCTGGGCAAAGATCCGTGCCCGGTCGAGCGCCTCTTCATAGTAGCGCGCCATGGCCAGCGTCCGGTCCAGGCCTTCCCGGAACTCGTCGACGCTCGGCATGGCGCCGAAAAAGGCCGGGTCGAGCACGGTGTCGAGCACGTGGATCCGGCGCGACACGGTTTCGGCCATGCGCGGCGCGGAGCCCATCACCGTGGCCAGCAGGGTCAAAAGTTGCGGATTGGACTTGAGAAGGGAAAAAAGCTGGACCCCGGCGGGAAGCTTCGCCAGGAAGCTGTCGAAGGCCCGGAGCGCCGCATCCGCATTGTCGGTTTCAGCCAATGCGGTGATCAGCACCGGGTGGAGTTCGGTCAGCCGTTCGCGTGCCTTGGTGGAGCGGGTCGCCGGATAGCGGCCGAAGTGCCAGGCCTTGATGATGTTGGCTGCCTCGGACGGCTGCTTATAGCCGAGCTGGGAGAGCGTCTCCAGCGTGTCCGGATCATGGTCGTCGCCGGTAAAAACCAGATTGCCGAGGTTGGAGGCCAGTTCCGGCTCGTCCTCGAACAGGCCGGCATAGTGGCCCTGCACCGTCTGCAGTCGCTTAAGCAGAGCCGCCTCAAAGGCCTCCAGGGTGTCGAAGCCCATCAGATAGGCGACCTTTGTCAGGCCTTCGGTGTCCTTTGGGAGCAACTGGGTCTGCTCGTCGTTGAGCATCTGGATGCGGTGCTCGACGGAGCGCAGAAAGACATAGGCTTCGTCGAGTTCGTCGCGGGCGTCCTGCTTGATCCAGCCGGCCTCCAGGAGGCCTTCCAGCATGTCGCGCGTGCGCCTCCCGCGCAGCGCCGGATTACGGCCGCCGGCAATCAGCTGCTGGGTCTGGACGAAGAATTCGACCTCGCGGATGCCGCCGCGGCCGAGCTTCACGTTGTGGCCGGCAACGGCGATCTTGCCGTGGCCCTTGTGCATGTGGATCTGGCGCTTGATCGACTGGACGTCGGCGATGGCAGCGAAATCCAGATACTTGCGCCAGATGAACGGCACGATCTCGCGCAGGAAGGCGTTTCCGGCAGGAATATCGCCGGCACAGGGGCGTGCCTTGATCAGGGCCGCCCGTTCCCAGTTCTGACCGAGGGATTCGTAGTAGGCGAGCGCGCCGGGTACCGACATGGCAAGTGGGGTCGCACCCGGATCGGGGCGCAGGCGCAGGTCGGTGCGGAAGATGTAGCCCTCTGCCGTGCGGTCCTGCATCATCTTTACCAGCCGCCGGGTCAGACGCACGAATTCCACCGAAGGCTCCGCATTGGCGGCGATCGGCGCCGTATCGGGGTCGTAGAGAACGATCAGGTCGATGTCGGACGAATAATTCAGTTCGTTGGCGCCATGCTTGCCCATGGCGAGAACGATGAAGCCGGAGTCCACATCGGGATTGGCCGGGTCTTTCGGTTCGAATTTGCCCTTGGCGGCGAGATCGCTCAGGCAGAAGCGGATACAGGCGCTCAGGGAGGCATCGGCGAACCCGGCCAGTGCGTCGGTCACCTGATCAAGATCGATGGCTCCACCGATATCGGCAAGCCCGAGGGTCAGCGCGAGGTCCTGTTTCAACAGGCGCAGGTCTCGCATCAGATCGGCTTCGGTTTCTGCCGCCGCGGTGCGCGCGTCTTCGATCAGGCGCGCGATCCGCGCTTCCGGGGCCTCGTTCAGTATTCCCTTCACCCGCACCGGATTGGCAATCGTCAGATCGCGCAGATAGGCGGTGTCCGACAGAATGCCGAGAAGGCAATTGCGGACGCCGTCGTTCGTTTCCAGGCAGGCTCGAAGGTCAGCGGCCTCTTCGCTGCGGTCGGCCTTTTCCAGAAGGTCCTTCAGAAACAGCCCAGCCCGATCGGGCTCC
>NZ_CAXXSJ010000017.1:0-150265 GCF_963675095.2 uncultured Roseibium sp.
AGGGAGCCTACAAGGACAATATTCACGTGTCCGACCGGACCATCGACAGTCATATCCGCAACATCCGTGGCAAGATGAGCGCGGCCGGCTGCGCCGAGGCGATCGAGACGGTCCACGGGGTCGGCTTCCGGCTCGGGGCGTGTGAATAGATGTTCCAGTCATTCCGGGACAGGTGGCGACCTCCGCTAAGCGTGATCGTGGCAGTGGTGCTCGGCATCATGCTGGTGGTGCCGCTGGCAGGTATCGTTTTCTTCCGGGTCTACGAGACGGAACTGATCCAGGCGACCGAAGCCGAGCTGATTTCCCAGAGTGCTGCGATTGCGGCTGCCGCTTCGGAACGGCTTCTCGAACTGGGCGGGGCGGAGCTGAAGACCGGTGCGGTGGTGCCTGAGAGCATCCACTATGCCTGGTCTTATGAATATGCTGATCCGGACGATCCCTGGTTCCTGCTGCGCCCGCAATTGGACCTGGCAAAGACGACGGTACTGCCGGACCGCCCGGATCCAGAGAAGGCAAGAACTCCAGCCGATCCGGTTTACATTGCTGCAGGGCTGTGGCTCGACACGATTCTGAAAGAAACCCAGAAGCGGACACTCGCCGGGTTTCGGGTGCTCGATTTCAACGGCACTGTGATTGCCGGGCGTGGTGATATCGGACTTTCCTTTGCCGAGGTGCCGGAAGTAAAGGCCGCGCTTTCCGGCCGCTATGGCAGTGCGTTGCGCGAGCGTGTCGTCAACAATCCACAGCCGATCTATTCCATCAGCCGGGGCAGTTCTGTGCGCGTGTTCACGGCTCTGCCGATCGAGATCAACGGCCGGGTTGCCGGCGTCGTTTATGCTTCGCGTACGCCGAGCAACATCTTGCGGGAGATGTATCTGAAACGGGAGGCGGTTTTCGGGGTGCTGGCCTTCGCGCTCGGCTCCACCTTTCTCGTGGGATTCATCTTCCTGCGCGGCATTGCCGGGCCAATTCGGGCGCTGACGGCCCGCTCTCTCAGGATCGGTAACGGTGACCGGGACGCGATCCGGCCGCTCGCCATCCACGGCAGCCGGGAAATCCATGCGCTGTCGACCAGCTTGCTGGACATGTCGCGCAAGCTGTTTGAGCGCAATGACTACATCAATACCTTCGCCACCCATGTGTCACACGAGCTCAAGTCGCCGCTGACATCGATACAGGGCGCCGCGGAACTGTTGCTCGACGGTGGAGACACCATGTCGGAGCCAGAGCGGGCGCGGTTTCTGAAAAACATTCTGGAGGACACGGAGCGCGCTTCGCTGCTGCTCACCCGGCTGCGGGCGCTGGCGCGGGCCGACAGCGTGGAGATCGGCGGCAGCTGCCGGCTGGCGGAGGTGCTGAAGGACGTTGGCTGCCGGTTCGAGGGGCTTGAGATTGCTTGTCCGGCGGACGGCGTCCTGCTGCTGTCGGAGGAGAACGCAAAGATTGTCTTTGAAAACCTGATCGACAACTCCGCTCGCCACGGCGCGGATCGGATAACATTTGAAGCTAATCAGGGGGAGGAGATTTCGATCCTCATTTGCGACAACGGTACCGGTATCTCGGAAGGCAACCGGGACCAGATCTTCGACCTGTTTTTCACAACAAGGCGTGAGGCGGGCGGCACCGGCATGGGCCTTGGCATTGCCCGCACGCTGCTCAAGGCCCACGGCGGGACAATCGAGCTCGAGCCTTCGGACGAGGGGGCATGTTTCCGGATCGTATTGCCGGGGCGGGGCGAATAGCGCAGTGACAACCGCCTTGTTCCCGGGTGAACGGTTGAGGCGAGCGGCTGGGGCGGTATAGTCTCTGGAATCTGACTTTCCCGTTTTCAGGCCATTCAGGGATCGTCCTGAACCGAATCCAGTACGCACGCGGTACTGTCTCGCGCAATTGTGACGGGCGCCGGGAGGGTGAAATCTTTCGATCCAAAGTCGGCCTCCCATATGAACATCCTACGTCTTGCCTGTTTCCATCCCGGATCAATTTTCGAATGCCAAATTCCGTTGCCGAAATCGATTTTGTCCGGCTGACCGACGTCTCTCCGGACGAGATTATCGCTCATATGTCGGATCCTCGGGTCGGCGAGCACATGCCGCTTTTGAAAGGCGCATGGGACCGGCAGGCTTGCGATGCCTTCATTCTGGCCAAGGAAGCGTGCTGGCAACGCGATGGCCTCGGCCATTGGGCAATTCTGTGCAATGGCGTCTATGCGGGCTGGGGCGGGTTTCAAAGAGAAGGCGACGAATGGGATTTCGGACTGGTGCTGCCCCCCGGCAGCTTCGGGCTCGGGGCACGCATTACGGCCAAGGCACTTGCCTTTGCCCGGGATGACGAGCGCATACCTTTCGTGACCTTCCTGCTGCCACCGTCAAGAAGGCACTTGCGTTGGTTGGATCGGCTCGGTGCCGTCTTCGTCGGAGATGTGGACTATGACGGCAGTTCCTTTCTGAAATACCGTCTGGATACACCATAGCCGCGTGCAGGTGTCGTGCAATCAGGCATCCGTATCCATAGAAAGGTCCCACGCAAGGCAGCGGTTCTTGCCGGCGGCCTTTGCGGCGTAAAGGGCTGTATCCGCCCGATCAATCGCTCCTTCGACCGGCACGCCTGCCTGAAGGCCTGCGAGCCCGAAAGACGCTGTGACGAAAACAGGATCATCTGCACCCACAAGCTGCGGCAGCTTTGACAATGCCGCGCGTAGTCGTGTGATCACCGCAAGCCCGTCGCTGCAGGGTGTGTCGGGGAGGACGATCAGGAATTCCTCGCCGCCATAGCGGTAGACGGCATCATAGGGGCGCAGGTTCTGGCCGATATGGTGGGCGAACGAGGCCAGCACCCTGTCTCCGGCAGGGTGGCCGAAGCGGTCGTTGACGACCTTGAAATTGTCCAGGTCCATCATGGCCAAACAGCAGGTCTGGATGCCACGGTCCACAAGTGCCTGGTGTTCGCGCAGTTGGGACAGCATGTGAGTGCGGCCGGGTATGCCGGTCAGGGGGTCGATGGCATAGAGAGTGTCGTCAATGTCCTGGCGGAGCGTGGCGATTTCCATACGGAGCTTCTTCAGAGCGATGATGAACTGCTGGTATTCCTTATGGGGAACTCCGTTATCAGTGGCCAATGCGTTCAGCATGTGCCGGGCATGGGTGTGCATTCGCTCGTGCTCGACGCCCAATTCGCGGAAGCCCGGCCGTTTGGCAAGTGCCGCCGTGACGTTGTTTCCGGAAAAGTACCACTGGCCAAGGCGGCAGTGGTGATGAGCGTCCTTGCAAAGGTCTCCCTCGTCCGGGGGCAGACCGCAGACCAGGGTTCCGATCAATGCGTCGAACCATTGCTCGTGATTGTAGGCGCAGCGGTCGATTTCAGCCGCCGCGGCACGTAGATCTTCGAGGCTTAGACTGTCGATCGCCATGACCGTCCCCTGACGTGATTATCAGGCCGACATCATGGCATTGCGATCTCTCTGAAGTCTTAAAAATGGCTCTGTGCCGTCCGGTATGTTCTGCATGGCGGAAAGGCGAATTTCCTGAAAGGTGGAGCAATTGCTGCATCGGCCGATGAGCCGGAAGCCTAGACAGGTCGGGTCGCCGGCGGGGTTTGGTGCCTGTCGGCGGGTTGAAGTGGAACCCGAACTGAAAAGGTTGACTGTCATGAATTCTCTTTTGACCTCGCTTGTCCTGAGCCTTCCGTTGGCCCTGGCCTCTGTTGCAGCACCGGCGGTTGCGGCAGAAGCCCTGCCGAGCTTCGACAAGGCCCGCACGGCGGTGGTGATCACCGATCCGCAGAACGACTTTCTTGCCGAAGACGGCAAGCTTTACGGGCTGCTTGCCGACAATCTGAAGGAACTGAACACGATCGCGAATATCGAAGCCCTGATGAAGGCGGCGAAAGGCTCGAAGATTACGATGGCAGTAGATCCGCTGGTCTACACCCCGGGCGACGCGGAGTGGAGCCGGGCCGGCGTCTTGCAGCGCCAGCTTCTGGATATGGGCGCGTTGCAGCGGGTTTCGGCCGAGGCCTTTGAAGGCTCGGGAGCCGATTTCTACGCACCCTACAAGCCGTATATCCATGACGGGCAGACTATTGTGGTTGCTCCGCACAAGATGTACGGGCCGGAAAGCAACGACCTGGTCTATCAGCTCAGGGCGCGCGGGATCGACACGGTCGTTCTCGCCGGTCTCGTCGCCAACCTGTGCGTGGATTCCCACATGCGCGCATTGATGGAAAACGGTTTCAAGGTCTATGTGGTCAAGGACGCGGTCGCAGCACCCGGCGAAGATGCCTATAACGCCGCGCTGGTCAATTTCTCCATGATCGCGAATGGCGTGCTGACGACCGCTGAAGCGACGCAGGCTCTGAGCCAATAAGAGCTGCCGATGCCGGACGGGGGCACAGGAGCAGGAGGCCCGGTGCAGCCATGCCTTTGGCTTGCACCGGGCCTCCTGAATTCAAGGGTGTTCCGGATCGCCGCCGGGGACCATCTGTTGCAGGCGGTCGCGGTCAAGGAGGGAGATCTTGCGGGGGGCGAGAGCGATCAGACCCTGGGCGGCAAGGTTGCGCAGGAGACGGGAGACGACCTCGCGGATGGTACCGAGGTGGCGGGCGAGCTTTTCCTGGGACAGGCGAACGATACCGGCTTCGTCCGCCTGTCCCAGAAGCAGCAGGATCAGGCGTTCCTCCTGAGGCAGGCGCATGGTCGTTTCCAGCAGTTGAAGCAGGGAAAAGACGCGGGTCGATAGCTGTTCGAACAGGAATTTCTGGGCAGTTGGTTCTGTGGCGAAGAGATCGCGGAAGACGGCGCCTGGAATTGTGAGTACGTCGACACCGCTGTCGCCGGCAGCAGCCCATGCCGGATAGGGAATTTCCGAAAACAGGCTGTTCAGCGCCAGGATGCAGCTTTGCCCCGGCTCGATCCAGTAAAGCGTGCCCTCGCGCCCGGACGGGTCGACATAATAAACGCGGATGTCCCCGGAACGGACAAGGTAGACGCCGTTGACCCGGTCACCGGGATGCAGGATGTCATGTCCGGGCTCGATCTTTTTGCGGGCCAAGCCTTGGCACAGTTTCGCACGGGCATCCGGCTCGAAAGCACGAGCGAAGGCAAATGCATCGATGGCCTCGTCCGAAATCGTCATGTGCTGCTCCCGTTCCTGATCGATACCCTGGTGTTCGCTCCGATCCTGAGATCGCACCAGCTTAATTCGGTTCGAGCTGGCTGTTGCGTGAAATACTGCCGCATCCGGCCGTGCGGTTACATTCCATCTGCATGGGACGAACACTGGAACAATTGCTCCATCGTGGTTGAGCGTTTTCGGGCAGGATTCCGATCGGAGCTGCCGGTTCTCGGCGGAAACCTCTTGTTCGGAGAAAATCGCCATGTTCTTCACCTTGTTCGTCATGGCCACCTGCACCTGCATCGGTTTTCTGGCGTTGTTCCTGATCACCGGAGATCTCGCGAAGCGGGGAGGTCTTGGCAGGCCGGCTCGTATCCTGCTTTCCGCAGGCCTGGGCATGGGCGTGATCGCCATTTCCATCAAGGTTCTCCTTGTCGGCGTCCTGATGGAAACGACAAAGGACCATCATCCGGAGTTCGCGGACGTCGAGCGGTCCGGACTTGAAGGAGTTCCAGGTGGTTTTGACGGCGCGTCCTATACGGGCAGATGGTACGCTCTCCCGAAGGCCGCGCCGACGCCCGATGGCGTGCGATTGAGGGATGATGTCGTTTCATTGGGGCGGCGGCTTTTCAACGACCGCCGACTGTCGGCGGACGGCAAGGTTGCCTGCGCTTCCTGCCACGATATCGGGGCTGGCGGCGATGATGGCCGTTCGGTTGCCGCTGGCATCGACGGGTTGCAGGGGACACGGAACGTGCCGACCGTCTGGAACGCAGCCTTCCTGTCGCGCCTGTTCTGGGACGGGCGGGCGGCGTCGCTGGAGGAGCAGGCGGAAGGACCGCTGCTCAATCCGGTGGAAATGGGCATGGCCTCGCATGGAGCTGTGGAGGCGGCCGTACGCGCGGATCCGACCTACAGAGACGCGTTTCAGCAGCTCTTTGGAGGCGATGCGACAATCGAAAGGATCGTTTCGGCCATCGGC
Organism: uncultured Roseibium sp.; assembly: GCF_963675095.2. Classification (GTDB taxonomy): domain Bacteria; phylum Pseudomonadota; class Alphaproteobacteria; order Rhizobiales; family Stappiaceae; genus Roseibium. The sequence goes on from NZ_CAXXSJ010000017.1 coordinate 6,094, forward strand.
AGCTATGAACGCACGTTGATCTCGCCGGAAACCGCCTATGACCGGTTCGTGCGCGGAGTGACCGGCGCACTCACGACGCAACAGGTGAGGGGCATGGCGCTGTTTGCCGGGCTCGGCTGCCGAAGATGTCACCGCGATCCGACTTTCAGCGCTGCCGGCAGGATCCGGCCAGCGGGTGTACGCAAGCCGTTTCCGATCTTCACCAATGCCGATTATGTGGCCAGATACGATCTGCTCGCCGACAGGGGGGCATCGCCCCGGCATGGCGGCGATGGGCCGGGCCTGTGGCGGGTTCCGTCCTTGCGCAACGTGGCCAATACAGCGCCCTACTTTCACAATGGCTCGGTCGCGACCCTGGAAGAGGCTGTCCGTGTGATGGCGGCGACGCAGCTCAACAGGAGACCGGTGACGGGGGCGGAGGACGAGGTGCCGTCAATCATCTGGGACCCGGCCACGCGGAAGCTCACACCCTACCGTCCGAAGGTGCTGACGGCTGCGGATATCGACGCAATCGTCGCATTTCTGCGCAGCCTGTCGATCGAGCGGGACGATATGGGCAAGGTGGCCGGAGACAAGCTGCGTCCACGCGTTGCGGTGTTCTCGGAAACTGATTCAAGGATATCTGCTAACCCGCTGTATTGAAAAAGGAAGCTGGTGCGATGGGTGGAGTTTTGCGACCTCCGAAGAACGCAGTCATTTGGAGTAGAGCCACCCAGCCCGAAAACCGGGATTCTGGATATAGTTCACCACAATGAGGTCCCAATCCGTCTCTATCTCTGATCGTGTTTTCGGGAGGAACGGGATGAAGCGGCGTGCATTTCTGATCGGATCCGGTGTTCTTGCGGGCGGTGGACTGCTGGCTGCAGCGGTGCCTTCCTATCGGATACAGGCGGTGGTTCAGGTCGCACAATCGACGCTTGCCGGGCCTGAGGCTTCGCCGGAACCTGCTGCCGCTGAAACCGTCTGGCAGAAACCGGTGCCCTGGGCGGAGAAGCTTATTGCCGCGGCTGAGAGCCAGATCGGAGAAACGGTGACCTATGATCCCGCCTATGTCTCCCTCCCGTTTCCGAATGGCGATATCCCGCGTGAGCGGGGCGTTTGTACCGACGTGGTCATACGTGCCTATCGCGATGCTTTCGGCTTTGACCTTCAAAGGGAAGTCAACAGGGACATGAAGGCGCATTTTGTCGCCTATCCGAAGATCTGGGGTCTCAAGCGTCCTGACAGGAACATCGACCATCGGCGGGTGCCGAACCTCCAGGCCTTCTTCAAACGACAGGGTGCGGCGCTGGCGGTCAGCGGCAATCCGGAAGACTATCAACCGGGCGATGTCGTCTCACAGATGCTCCCCGGTAATCTGCCTCATATCGCGATTGTCACCCACCGCAGGTCGCAGGACGCAGCAAGGCCGTTGCTGGTTCACAATATCGGTGCCGGCACGCGGCTCGAGGACCGGCTGTTCGAGTTCGAGATCTCCGGGCACTACCGGTTCAAGCCTGTTGTCTGAGGGAACCTGGCGTTTGGATGCCGGAAGGTCCGCTTCATTCGCTCTGCCTGCCAGGTTTCGGCTTATTCGACGGGGCGAATGACGCTCAGGACCTTGGCGATGATGCGGACTTCGGCCGCTTCCTCGCTGTGATCATTGAAGATGATCGGATCCTGAAAGCGCGGATCATTGGATTCCGGTCTCAGTTCGATCCGGTCGTTATGACGGACGACACGCTTGGCCGTACGCTCTATCGTATGGCCGCCGTCTCTTGAGCGCTCGACGACGGCGACGTCGCCCGACTTGAGCTCAATGCCCGCCTGCATGAAGTCGAGGCAGAGGATAAGGTCGCCGTCCCGGGCGATCCGGTTCATGCTCTCGCCGCGGATCCGCAGAAGATACTGGGCGTTGGGCGGAAACCGCCTGTCTCCGCCGGCGAGGGTGGATTCTTCCGATTGCTCGGTCTCGAACAGTCCGGCTTCCATCCACAGCCCTGCAGCGACTTCCCCCTTGATTTCCAGGGCTTTCGGCCTGCTACCGCTGGGCGCGATATCGAATTCGGTGACGAGGGTGGGGGCAAGGTCCAGGATCTGTTCGCGGGTGATCGGCGGATCGCCCTGGCCTTCCAGCACGGGCAGAAGTTTGGCGACGAAATCCGCCGGCAGGGAAGGCTTGACGAAATCGGTGCTGAAATAGCGCTGTATGGACGAGGCATTACGATAGCCCATCCGTCGCGCGATTTCCCGCAGCGAGAAGCCGCTCTGATCCTTGAGCGCGGTCAGACGGGCCGGAATATCCGTGTCTGCGTCCATGACATGCGTGCACCTTTTTCAAACAATGTACGTAATTAACAGAAAAAACGTATGCCGTCTACGTTGACCGGTCATCGGAATAAATGTACGAAAAAACGTACATTCATTTGAAGTTTGTGAGAGTACCGGCAGGAATTTCAGCCTAACAGTAAGATCCAGCCGAAACGTGTGCAGGAATGAAATCGCCATGCCTTCGTTCAAGTTTAGACGTCTTTGCGTCTGATGTTCGAGCAATTCCAAATTGGGTCATACGTAAATACGTACAAATATCGCTCGTGAAGGAGCAATCTCATGACACCTGAGCAACGACGATGGTGCGAATGACTGAAATCCAGGACCAGATCGAGGACGCCCGACGGCGGGTGGAGATCTGCCAACGCCGGGCGGAAAGACCCGGGGCTGGGATCGAGGACGAGCTTACCCTGCAGAGTGCGCGCAACCGGCTGCTGACGCTGGAATTGCATGTGCTGCGGCGGGTGGTGGCGTTGCAGAGGAAACTCGGCAAGGGGCCGGGCGGACCGATGGCGGTGCCGGAACCGGCAAGACCTCAAAAACACAGGCGGATGAGCGCCCGGGAACGGGCCGAAGCCGCTTTCGCGAAACTTCAAAAAGGAGGTGCCTGATGGCTTCAGGTGGACATGTGGACCGGATCGCCGGGGAATTCGGCGTCCATTTCATCAGTTTTGAGCGGCGGATCACCGGGGCGCACCAGTCCAAGGCGCGCCGGACCTGCCAGACGCTTCTAAAGAAGAACGGCGAGGATCATTTGCGCTTGGTGTTCGGCCTGATCAATGCGGGCAGAAACCGGGGCAACTGGTCGGCCCGCTGTTTCACCGCTGTCTCCTGGCTGGTGCTCAACCGGCCGGACCTGGTGGACCGTGCCGATTTCGTCTCCCTGTTCGACCGGATCGACCTGGACGCCTTGCAGCTCAGTGCGAGGAAGACCGACCCGAAGGCGCCGACCAAGGCGATGACGGTGCTGCTTTCCTACGAGATGGACCGGCTGGTGGCGGGAGGCGCGCTGGCTGCGTGAGGGCAGGCTACCGGCATTTGATAAACACGATAATGGAGAGAGCGATTTGACCACATGGACCCCTGAAACCGTTTTGGCCCGGCTGATCGAGGCGGCGGAGGTGATTGCGATCACCACGCGCCGCGACGGGCACAAGCGGTTGCGGACGCTGTGGCCGGAGTGGCAGCGCGATTATGCGGGCAAGATGCGCAAGCCGCGTCGGGTAGCAAGTCCGGCGGAGGTAGCGCGGGCGGAAGAGGCGATCACCTGGTATGAGCTGATTGAGGACGATAACAGCCGTTGCGCGCTGCAGTTTCAGGTGCTGAGTGCGGCCACAGGCGTGAGCTTTTCCAAGGTCTGCAACAAATTCGGTTGGAAACGCACAACGGTGATCAGCCGCAACTCGGTTGAACTGAAACGGCTTTCGGAAAGGCTGCGTCTAGACCGCGTTCCCATGCATCCCTCGGACCCTCGACATGTTCGTCAAAAGGGGGCAAAACCCGCACCTATCAACGGTACCTTGGAGAAATGCGCCACGCACTGGCGCAACTTCGAGCCGGGGACATTCGACCCGGAAAACTTCGATCCGTCGTGGGCGAAGGCACAGGCGGAGAAGCGCCGGCGCAAGTTGCTTGGGGTGGAGATTGAGGGGGAGGCGGGGGCGGGGTAAGCGAGGGACGCCGGACGCTTCAAACTGTCTGCATGTTTGAGATCGATACTTATTTAGAAGTCGATCTCATTCGAGCGGAATGGCGTACATCCGGCCAGCTTCGATCAACATTGGGGCCATCAAAAACAGCGCGCAAACATGGAATAGTATTCCAAGCAGCAACATCGATCCGCGCGGCAGATCCTCGCCTGCGGAGCCAACGAAAATACCGAACATCGCACCGGCGAAGAGCTTCAAGCCGAGCGCTGCCGTCATGAACCCGAGCGTGAGGGCGAAGACGTTCAGAGGCATAAATGGCTCGATGAACAAGTATTCGGTCAGGAACATGATCGCGATGACCCCCAAATAGATCGCCGTTCCCGTGCGCGGAAGAAACGCGATCTTGAAGGCTTCGCCTATTCTCATCTGTTCATAGCCTGTGCGTCTGGAACCGATTGAAGCATCAACTCAGCTTTGCAGCGATATATGGCTACAATTTCCAAGGCCTGCAACAATTTCGGCCGGAAGCGCACAACGGTGATCGGTCGCAACGTCGTTAAACGGAAACGGTTTTTGCAAAGGCTCTGTCTAGATTGCATTTTCATGCATTCCGCAACCCCTCGACACCTTCGTCAAAAGGGGGCAGAACCGCACTCATAAACGGTATTCTGGAGAACTGCGCCGCTCTCCGGGCGAGCTTAGCGGCAGGCCTTAGTACGCGGCATACTTATCGCTCAAGCGACCAGGCTCACGGAATACTGGGTCCCAGCCTGCGCTGGGACGACAAGGGGATGTGGGGCAGGGCTGTGCCTGACCGCGCAATGCTCTGGAAATGAGGTGGCCCCGGCTCCGGGCCGGGGTGACGGCCGAGGGTGGGGCCTCGGTATTCTTCTCTTCGGGAGAGAAGCAGCAATCGCAATCTGAAGGATCGCTTCGGCGGTCCTTTTTTATTGGAAAAAGGAAACAGGTCATGCGAGCCAATGAAGGTGAAGTCGATCAGATGATCGAGCGGGAGATTTTTCATCATTATCCGGGGTCGACGGTGGTCGGTTGTGTGCTGGTGACCGGCTTCGGCTACCAGGCGCACGGGTTTTCCATCGCGGGCGACCCGGACGGGTTCGATCTGGAGCGGGGCATGGAGATTGCCCGCAGGAACGCGCGCTGCCGCCTCAACGGGCTTGAGGCCTATTGCCGGCTGAAAGAAAAGGTGGAGATCCGATGAGCGAGACGATTGATTTCAGCGTGACCCGTGACGCCTGGACCGAGGTGGCGAGCGGGGCGGCCTATGTGACGGTGGCGACCCACGGCCGGGAGCGGTTCGCAGTGCATGCGGGGACGGTCGCGCCGGCACTGACGGCGGCGTTTCTGGAAGGGGCTCCGGGCGAGCCGGTGAAGCTGATGGGGCTGGGCGCTTCCGACAAAGTCTATGTGCGGGCGACCGTCAATCCGGCAAGTGTCGTGGTGCTGTCGAGCTGACCGGGCGTCTCGTGAATGAGTGAGGAGATGTCAGAGCCTGAGACCAACGGCGACGCGGTCAGATGGAAGACATCCAGGGCGCGAAAAGCAGCTTGCGACCGGTTTTGCGATCATATCCGCCAGGGGTTTTCCATGGACTGCTTCCCGGAGGCGAGTGCCCGGACGATCCGTCACTATGCCAAGGCCTACCCCGAGGACTTTCCAGCGGAGAATCTTGAGGCGGCGGCGCGGGAAGGCCTGCTGGTTTGGGAACAGCTCGGGCTTCAGGGAGCGAAGGGGGAGATCGCGAAGTTCAGTGCCACCGCCTGGATGTTCAACATGAAGAACCGGGCGGGCTGGCGGGACCGGCAGGAAACGCGTGCGGAGCCCGTAATTGCCGACCAGACGCCGGCAAAACAGACTGTGAAGCCACGGCCAACCGGTGAGATCGCTCTGTCGATGATGGCGCTGATGGCGCAAGCCGAATACGAACGGTGGACGGATGGTGACGACACTTGAGGCGCTGATTTCGAAGATTGATGCTATGGCCCCGGGCGATCGGCTGGCGTTGCAGACGGGCCTGGATGAAGCGGGCGTGCTGGATCAGTTCGCCCATTGGCAGCCGCAGGAGGGGCCGCAGACGGAAGGGTATTTCTCGCTTGCCGACCTGACGCTTTACGGCGGAGCGGCCGGGGGCGGCAAGACGGACTTGATTGCAGGGCTGGCGCTGTTCGCCCATCACAAGGCGGCGATCTTCCGGCGCAACCTGACCTCGCTGAAAGGCCTGATCCTGCGGATGAACGCGATCATGCGCGCGGCGGGGCTCGGCCGGATTACCGGTACGCCGCCGCGATGGATCGGCCCGGACGACCGGATCATCGAATTCGGTCATCTGGGCATGCCGGGGTCGGAGGAAGACTGGCAAGGCGTGGATCACGACCTGAAAGCTTTCGATGAAGGCGCGCAGCTCGATCCGCGCAAGATTATCTTCGTGCTTGGCTGGAACCGGACCACACGGCCAGGGCAGCGTTGCCGTGGGCTGATTGCCAGCAACCCGCCTCTTGGCGGGGAAGGGGATTATCTGCTGGACTGGTTCGGGCCGTGGCTCGACCCTCTGCACCCGCTTTACGGTGCGGCTCAGCCCGGCGAGCTGCTGTGGTCGGTGTTCATTGACGATGGCGATGCGATCCGCACCGTCTGGGTCGATGGACCGGAGCCGGTGGAGATCGAGGGCGAACTCCGGACGCCGAAGAGCCGGACCTTCATTCCCGCACGCATGGGCGACAACAAATACCTGGGCAAGGATTACGAGGCCCAGATCGACCAGATGCCGGAACCGATGCGCACCGCGCTCAAGACCGGAGATTTCGTCGCCGCCCGCCAGGACCATGACTGGCAGGTGATCCCGTCGGAATGGGTGGAGCTTGCCTTTCAGCGTTACGACCAGGGCGCCGATGCAGGTCTGCCCATGGACGTGATCGGCGTCGATGTGGCTCAGGGCGGCAAGGACAAGACCGTGTTGGCGCCGCTTCACGGGCGCCGGTTCGAGGAGAATATCGTGCGCCGGGGCGCGGACACCCGCGACGGCGCGGAGGTCGGTGCGCTGGTAATCAAGGAACGGCGCGACGGGGCGCTGATCGTGGTTGACTGCACCGGCGGCTGGGGCGGCGACACGGTCGGGTTTCTGTCCCGCGAAAACGGTGTGCCGGTAGAAAAATGCGTGTTCTCGGAACATTCCGGGGAAGCGGCAGCGGACAGTCGGATGCCGTTTTATAATCTTCGGGCGCAGCTTTACTGGCGTTTTCGCGAGGCGTTGCATCCGACCAGCGGAGCAGGGATCGCGATCCGGAGGTCGAGCGTGGTCAAGGCGCAGCTGACAGCGCCGCGCTGGGTGGCGCGCGGCAACAAGATCCTGATCGAAAGCAAAGAGGACATCAGAAAGCGGACCGGTGCGTCTCCGGACGAGGCCGACGCGATGGTGATGGCATGGGGATGGCGGGACAGGGCGGCGCTGAAACGGGCGGTGAGATCACAGGCGAAAAGCCGGAGCGCGCCTATAGAGGATCCGCTGGCCGACTGGTGATCCGCGATCTGTGCGTGCGCGATGCCTCTTATATCGCGGCCAATATGCGCGACGCGGACTTGGCGGAGATTTCCTGCCTTTGGAAGCATTGGGACACACGGAAGTTGGCGATATGCGCGGTGGAGCATTCGGTGCCGGGCATGGCCTGGTCGGTGTGGCTGAAGGGGCAGCCAGTGGCGGCCTATGGCTTCAGCTACGTCTCGCCGTTCGATCCGGACCATTGGCAGGCCTGGGCGTTTGGAACGGAGTGCTTCAGGCGGGCCGTGCCGGTCATGACTCGGCACGTGAATTCCATCCGGGACCTGATTGCGGCGGAGTGCCGGCGGCTGCAGGTCGTCACCCATACGGAGCATGACCTTTCGCACCGCTGGCTGGAGAGCCTCGGGGCGGAACGGGAAGGGGTGCTCAGGGCGTATGGGCGGAATGGCGAGGATTTCGTTGTCTATGCGTGGGTAAGGACGGACGAGAAGGAGTGCGGCAAGGCTGCGTCCCACTCTCGGTCGTCATTCCCGCCAAGCGAAGCGCGATCGGGGAACCGGTAACCCGGAGCCAATCGGTTTCAACAACTGACTTCAGGGAGTGCTGGGTCCCCGCTTTCGCGGGGATGACAACTGAGGATGGGGTGGGACTGTGCCCATCCCTGATCAGACTGCCCTTTCAACCCTTTCAAACGACGAGGTGAACCATGTGCCTGTTTGGTGGCAGCAAGAAGTCGGCGGATCCGGTGGAGGAAACGCCGGCGCCGCGGGAGCCGGATCCGGAGCGGCAGGCGGCGAATGTGCAGAAGAACGAGGCCCGGCGCAGGGCGATCGCCTATAACCGGAAGAAGACCACACTGACCAGTCCGACGGGCGTGTCCAATTACGGGCATTATTCCCACGGCGTCACGTTGTTGGGTGGTGCTCTATGAGCATCGTCGACGATCTGAAACGGGAACTTGCTGCGGCCCGCAGCGAGCGTCAGGGCTACGAGAACGACTGGCGCGACTATGTGGACTATACCGCGCCGGACCTGGACCGGGCCTTCAACAGCGTTGCGGGTGTGCAGGTCTCGGGCATGGCGGCGTGGAAGCGGTCGGCGGCACGGGAGCGATCGCGCAGGCTTTACGACGGTACCGCCGTCTGGCTGCTGGACCGGCTGGTGTCGGGCATCGAAAGCCTGACCATGCCGAAAGGTTTCAACTGGCACGGCATCGGCTTCGACGATCCGTTTGCGGCCGAGCCGACACCGGAGGAGCAGGAATATTTCGAGCTGCTCCGGGATCACCTGTTCCGCATCCGCTATTCGGACAAGTCCGGCTTCGCACTGGCGAACAGGTCTTCGCTGGTGTCGACGGTGAAGCTCGGAACGGGCGTGCTGTTTCCAGCGGAAAACGAGGAGCAGCTTGCCAGCATCCGCACGCCGGTCTTCTACCGCTATGTGCCGCTGCACGAGGTCTATCTGATTGTCGATGCGCAAGGAAACGACTGTGGGTTCTTCCGGGTGCGCTCGCTGAAGGCCTGGCAGGCGGCAAAGGAATATGACGGCAAGTTGTCGGAGAAGGTGATGGCGGACGCGGAGGACGCGAGCCGCCGGAACAACGACCACGTGTTCGTCCATGCCTGCGTGCGGCGGGAAGGGGGCTATCCGGGGGCGGTGGATGTCAGGCGGTCGCTCTACGAAAGCATTCATTTCGAACAGGACAGCGGTCATATCTGCCGCCAGGGCGGGTTCTTCGAGTATCCGCTGGTGGTACGCCGGTGGGACCGGGACGGGCTGTCGCCCTACGGGTCGCCACCGCAGGCGAAGATGATGGGCGATATCAAATCGCTGCAGAGCCTGGTGAAGGACAGTCTGGTTGCCAGCGCCCAGGCAGTGCGGCCGCCGCTCGCCACCCACAAGAACGAGCGGCCGTTGGACCTCAATCCGGGCCGGGTCAATCCGGGGCTGATCGACGAACAGGGGCGCAGGCTTTACGGGGCGATGATCGACACGGTGAATCCGGGGGCGGCCTTCGGTGAGATCGATCGCATCCGGGAGGCCTTGAGGCTCGGGTTGTACGGTGACCTCTGGCAGACCCTGCTGGACGGTAACGGCCGAACGGCGACGGAAGCGACGATCCGCGCCCAGGAAAAGGCGGACATGATCGGCCCGTTCACCACCAACATTCAGGCCGGGCACGGGGTGTTGTTCGACCGGGAGATCGGCATCCTCGGCCGGAGGGGTGCGTTTGAGCAAGGCTCGCCGTTGGCACCGCCTCAAAGTGTGGCGGAGACCGAAATCTCGGTGCGTTCCACCGCGCCCATCGATCAGATGCGCGAGGCGGGGCATTTCGAGGGGCTGGCAAGTTTCCGCCAGTATCTCAACGGGGCGCTTCAGACCAATCCGGAAGCGGCCGACTGGCTGGACGAGGACGAGGAGCGCAAGCTGGCGCAACGCTCGCTCGGCCTGCCGCAGAAATTGCTGCGCCGGCCGGAAGAGGTGGAGGATATCCGGGCGCAGCGCGCCCAGCAACAGGCGCAGCAACAACAGCTTGCCGCCGGCGAAAGCCTTGCCCGCATGGCCAAGGACGGTGCGCCCATGGCCAAGCTGATCGCGGAGCAGGGCGGTGGTTCGGGTGCCGGTCTGGAAGAGGCGCTCGCAGCCGCTCAGGCGGCGGGCGGTGGCGCACCAGCGGGAGGCTCGGGAGGCGGCAATGTGGCATAGTCTGAAGCGGCGCGCGCGCGGGCGGCAGGCACAGGCACGGCAATTGGAACGGTCCTATCGGGCCGTTTTTTTATGCCCGGACGGCGAAACGGTGCTGGCGGATCTGGCCGCGGACTGCGGCATGTACCTGGCGCCACCGGGCGACGTGTCGCCGGAACAGCGGGCCTACATGGACGGCCGCAAGGCGCTGTTCGCCCGCATTCTCGCCTGCATCCGCCTGCCGTTGGAAGAACATGCCGCCCTGCAGGAAGCGGCGCGGCTGGAAACTCTCCCACTGAACGAGGACGATTGAAATGGACAGAACCACAGGCGGCGAACCGGAGATCATGGGCGCATGTGCCGGGAGCGGCGAGGTGTCCGCTCATAGTGGCGACATTGTTGAGGACCGGGTCGCGGAGACCGGCGCGGAAGGGATGATTTCCCCTGCCGGGGGAAAACGCTACGGCGGAGGAACGCGCCGAGTTCTACAAGGAGATTTCAGGCACCTGGACGCCGGCCGACGGCTACAGGTTCGCCATGCCGGACGGACTTCCGGAGAGTTTTCCCTATGACCAGGACTTCGCCCGCGAGGCGGGGAGCTGGTTCAGGGAGGCCGGCCTTCACCCGAGTGCGGCGCAGGCGCTGCACGACAGGTGGGTCGGCAAGATGGCGGAGCTGCACCAGCACGAGGTGCAGACCGCCAGTGAGCGTGCACAAGAGCAGGCAGAAGCGGTGGACCAAGCTCACCGGGCGCTTGTGAGGGAGTACGGCGACCCCGGCAGCGACGGCTACAGGAATGCTGTGGCCAAGGCCGACCGGGCCATGAACGGGCTGAAGGCCGAGGGCATCGACGTGACCGGCTGGTTTGCTGAAAAAGGCATTCTGTCGGACGCGGATGAACACGGGCTTCAACAGGTGGCGGACCCGGTCGCGGTCCGGCTGCTGGCCTTCCTCCACGACAAGGCTTTCAGGGAAGACGGCCTGACCACGGAAGGCAGCGGCAACGCCAGAGGCAACCCGTTCGATCTCAAAACCACCGACATCGGCCGGCAGACCGAGATCATCCGGTCAACCCCGGAACGCGCCAAGGCGCTGATCATCGCCGCCGGCCGGGATCCCAAGAAATTCAATCTGTGAGGCCTGAACCATGGCATCGACTACCATCGCGGACATCATCGAGCCGCGTGTCTTTACTCCCTATATGCAGGAAAACCGGCCGGAAAAGCTGGTCATGATGGAGCGCTCCGGCATCCTGTCGGCGCCCGACGAGGCGCTCGCCTCGCGCTTCATGTCCGGCGGCCGCAAGATCGAGGTTCCCTACTGGAATGACCTGGACCGCAACGAGCCGTCGATCATCAACGATGGCGACACGGCCATCACGCCGGAAAAGATCACTGCCGACGACCTGATCGCCTACAAGCACCGCATGGCCAAGGCCTGGGCGTCCAAGAGCATCACCGGCATGGTTGCAACCGGCGACGCGCGCTCGCCGATGGAACAGGTCGCCAGCCGGGTCAATTCCTACTGGTCCTGGGTCAAGGAAATGCACATCATGAACATCGCCACCGGCGTGATCGCCGACAGCGTGGCGAACCACAGCGGCGACATGGTGTTCGACGTCTACCAGGACGTGGCGTCGCCGGCGGCGTCCAACCGGATCTCGTCGGCCGCGGTGAACCGTGCCCGGCTGACCATGGGCGACGCCATGGAGAACCTGCGCGCCATCGGCATGCATACCCCATGTCTATGCCACGCTGCTGGACGACGAGAAGATCGACTTCGTGCAGCCTTCCGACCTGCCGTTCCAGATCCCGACCTACATGGAAATGACGGTGTTCTATTCCGACTTCTTCCCGGTCACCACGGGAACCAATTCGGACAAGTACACCTGCTTCCTCTACGGGGCCGGCGCCTTCAAGCATATCGATGAGGTGCCGAGCGAGCCGACCATCTACGGCAACATGGGCACGGAAATCACCCGTGATCCGAACACCGGTAACGGCGGCGGCGAGGACCAGCTGATCACCCGCCGCTACGAACTGCTGCATCCGGCCGGCATGTCCTGGACGTCCGCCTCCATGGCGGACGCCAACGGAGCGACCTTTTCGGAGCTTGCGACCGCGGCCAACTGGAGCCGCAAATACATGCGCAAGAACATCCCGATTTCCGCGCTGGAAGTGAACGTCTAGGCGTTCTGGTGGTGCGGGCGTGGCATTGGCGGAATGCGGAGTCAGAGCAATTGTCTCCGTCCGTCATGCCATGACTTGATCATGGCATCCATGCCGTTCCGGCGGCTCAAACGGACGCTTTGCATTGTGGCACTGGAACGGCATGGATCCCGGATCGGGGTCCGGGATGACGGTCTGTGGGTGGGGCGCCGCCTCAAACAATCCCTTCCAATGGGAGGTTCCTCGCCAACTGTACCGATGGTGGTTTTCGCCCTCTCTCGAACAACAGGAATACCTGAGATGATCAAGACTCAGCATGAGCGGCACATGGAGCGGCTGCGGCGGAACGTGCATGCGGATCTGGCGGCGCTGATGCCGGAGAAGACCGCGCGGGAGAAGAAGCGTGAGGCGGTGAGGGATGCGGTGTCTTCCGCCTGGAACCGGCGGCAGAAACGACATCGCGCGGCCGTCGAGGTCAACGGCCTGCCGGAAGGCTGGCGCAGCGAGCATTGGAAAACATTGCAGAAGCTGGCCGAAGACCTGACCGGGCAGAAGTCCGAGACCAAAGCCGAGGCGATGGCGATCTTGGAGGCCTACCAGGCCGGTCAGACGCGTTGAGCCCAACCGGACAATCTTCAAGAAAAGGCGAGACAGAATGGCAGGCACGGTCAATACCGATGTCGATATGGCGAACCTTGCCCTGGCGCACCTGAAGGAGCCGGCATCCAGGCCTTCGATTACTCCAGCAAGGCGGGACGCTGGTTCAAGGCAAACTATACGGCCAAGCGTGATGTATTCTTGGCAAAGCACGACTGGGATTTTGCCATGAAGCTGACCGCGCTGGCGGCGGATACGCAGGCCCCGCCGTTTCGTTGGGACTATCAGTATTCCCTGCCGGCGGACTGTTTGCGGGTGCCGCAGCAGACGGAAGACGGCGGGCGTAACGGCCGGTTTCTGGAATATGAGGTGATCGGCCGCAAGCTGATGAGCGATGTCGAAGCGCCGTTCTACCTGCGCTACGTGCGCCGGGTGGAAAGCGAAGCGGAATTTTCGCCGCTGTTCGTCGACGCCTTCGCCTTTTTCCTGGCAGGCAGTCTCGCCCATGTGATCACCGGCAAGAACAGCTTTGCCCAAACTCTTCTGCGTCAGGCGGACATCGCGCTGGATGACGCGAGCCTGAGCGATACGCTGCAAAGCAGCGTGCAGCCCGCGGCCGAGACCGGGATTGTGACGATCCGATGAGCTATTACCTTCAAGCGACATTCAGTCGGGGAGAACTGGACCCGGAGCTGGTCACCCGGCCCGACCTTGAAATGTTCCGGGCGGCCCTTGCCGAATGCGAAAACTTCATCACCCTGAAGCGCGGGGGTTTCCGCCGGCGCGGCGGCACCCGGTATGTGGGCGCGGTGAAGGACAGCGGTGCCGGCGCCTGGCTGATTCCGTTCGAGTTCGGCAGCGGCCAGAACTACATGCTGGAAGCGGGAAACTACTATTTTCGCGTCTATACCAGCGTTGGCCCGGTCGCATCGGTCGAAGTCTCGACGCCATACAGCCTTTCGGTGTTGCCGGATCTGAAGTTCGTGCAGTCGACCGATACGCTGTTCGTAACCGGCGGAGGCATCAGGCCCCAGGCGATCAAGCGTTACGGGGAGACCTCCTGGGCAATTGAGCCTATGGATTTTCACGATGGTCCTTATCTCGACGTCAACGTCAGTTCCACCAACCTGACCCCGGCGGTCACGGGCAACCCGGTGCCGGGCATGACCAGCAACACCACGCCGTCCGGTGTTGTCACAAGTTCGGACGCACTCGTCGACGCCTACAAGGTCTTCAACGGGGATCCGGACAAGGTCATCCTGTCCACCGGCGGGACCGGTTGGGTCGCGTACCAGTTTCCGGCCAATGTCGTCATCGACGGATACATGCTGCAGGCGCCATCGGACAACGGCAAAAACGACGACATGCCGTCGCAATGGTCCATCGACGCGTCGTCCGATGGCAACGCATGGTCGGTTCTGGATACCCAGGACGGGGAATCCGCCTGGGCATCGTCGGAGTGGCGGCATTATTCCTTCCCCAACGAGTCTGCCTACAATTTCTATCGTTTCCGCTTCAACAAGGGTGGAGGGGCGTCCTCCGACGATGCGGCGATCGCCCAGCTCGTGTTTCACCAGGCCGCGAGCGATCAGGCGCCTTTCAATCTGACGGCCTCGAATACTGCGGGCATCAACGGCGGAGCCGGTTTCGGTTCTCTCGATGAAGGACGGCACATAAGGCTGCGCAGCAGTGACGGCTTTTGGCGTTGGGCCAAAATCGACAGCGTTTCGTCATCGACCGTGGTCAAGGTGCGCCTTTACGGACAATCGCTCCTCGACACATTCGCCATAGGTATCTGGAAACTCGGGTCGTGGTCGAACAGGACCGGATGGCCGGGTGCTGTCGGCTGGCACAAGAACCGGCTGGCCTTCGCCAGTACAGACACGGAACCGCAGACCGTCTGGGAAAGCCAGACGGACGACTTTACCAATTTTGCCATCTCCCAGCCGCTGGTCGCCTCGGATGCGGTTTCTGTCGGCATCCTGTCCGGCCAGGTGAACCGGATCCACTGGCTGAACGACGATGACGACCTTCTGGCAGGGACCTCCAAGGCGGTGCGTGCCATCGGCAAGGCGACTTCCCAGGATCCTTACGGTCCGGAGAACGTGGATCAGAGACCGGAAACCAACTTCGGCGCCAACGGTATCCAGCCGATCAAGGTCGGATCCGTGCTGCTTTATTTCGGTCGCTACGGGACGGACATGCGCGAACTAGCCTACGATCTGCAGGCGGATGGCCGGGTGTCCCAGTCGGTCAGCGAGACCCAGTCGCATTTGTTCCGACCCGGGATATCAGGGGCCTGCTACCAGCAATATCCGGATTCGATCATCTGGCCCTGGGTCGGGGACGGCAATGCGATCGGTTTCACCTACGAGCGCGAACAGCAGGTGTTCGGCATGCATCGTCACGGTTTCGGCGGGGTGGTCGAATGCATGGCCGTCATGCCGGGCGACGGGTTCGATGAGGTCTGGATGATCGTCCGGCGCGTGATCAACGGTCAGACAAAGCGTTACATCGAGGTGATGCAGAAGCCCTTTGTCGGCGGGGAGATCGAGGATGCCTGGCATCTGGATTGCGCGCTGCGTTATCACGATATCCCCGTCAATACGGTGTCCGGCCTGGATCATCTTGAGGGTATGGATGTGATCCTTTACGCGGATGGGTCTGACTATGCGTCCACGGTGTCGGGCGGGGCCGTCAGCCTGCCGAACGGGCGGACCGCTTCGAAGATCCTGATCGGCCTGGACGTGACGGCACGTGCGAAAACCCTGCCACCACCGGTCAATGCCCAGGACGGAGCCTCCGTCGGCCGGAAGATGACGGCCGACGAGGCGAAGATATCGGTATTTGAGACCGGGGTCCTGCGGGTCGGGTCGGAAACGACCCATGTCGATGCGCAGATTTTCTATCGTGCCGGGGACACCTATGGCGAACCTGCCTCGCTGCGCACCGGTATCGTCGAAGCGGATGTGGACCTGCGCTGGGAAGACGGCGGTCAGCTGGTGTTCGAGGCCAGCGGCGGCGGCAAGCCCTGCACCGTTCTTGCGGTGAACTACAATCTTTCAATGGAGCCCTGATCCATGTGCACACCGGCTATAGCCATCGCCGGCACGCTTCTTGGCGGTGTCGTTCAGGGCCGCGGGCGTTCAGGCCCAGGCGAATGCCCAGGCAGACGCAGAAGAGCGCCGCGCGAAGTTCGCCGAGAGGCAGCAGGAAGTCAATCAGACCCAGGCCTCGTTCGACCGCAAACGCACCCAGCAGCAGCTGATGCGCATTCTCGGCAACAACCGCGCGGCGGGGGCGGAGCGCGGACTGTCGCAGGCCGGATCCCTGGTCGATGTGATGGACGACAACGCCTTTGAGGCGGCCCAGGACCTGGAGGCGATCCGGTTCAAAGCGGAGGGCGAGCGGGACAATCTGACCTATGAGGCCCAAGCCGCCCGTGCGCGGGCAAGCTCGGCCCGGCTGGCGGGAAGCATCGGCGCTTTCGGGGCGATCCTCGGCGGGGTGACCAGTGCCGCGACGAGGCTCGGCAAGGCGTATTACTAGCGGCCGTCGGTAAACGATGGTCCGCGTCCAACAGTCAGTATGACCACGAAATAACAAACGCCGAAAGGGTGGCAACTCTGCGCGCAAGCAAGGTTGCGCTCAATTCAGGCTGTTTGAGTCCAGCATTATCCAAATGCCCTCATGGGCACCGAATTGAGGTTATCGATGGCAACTCTTGCTCGATACAGCGGGACGCGGCAACTGCCAGGCGTGCGCCGCCCGCAGGTAATCGCCGACACGGCGGTAGGCGAGGCAACGGCGGCGCTGGGCCGGCAGATCCAGCAGTCGGCTGCGCAGGTCGGGGAACTGGCGCGAGCCCGCAGCGAGGCGGAAGAACGTCACCAAAAGAAAATCCAGGCGGCCCATCAGTATCAGATCGATCATTTTGAAGGCACCAAGCGGTTGGTCGCATTCAACGCGTCCGTACCCCAGATCGAAGCGGAGGCTCGGAAAAACACGAAGCCAGGTGGTGCAGGTTATGTAGCCGGTGTCGCGGAGGCCTACGACAACGAGGCGAAGCAGGTTATCGCCAATACGCCGCCATCGGCGAGGCCGATAATCCAACGAGGCCTGGTAGCGCAACGGCCTCAAGTGATTGCGCGCGCCGAGAAGAGCGAACGTCTTCAACGGGTTCAGCATTACCGGGACGGTGTTGCCGAGGTGGCCGCTACCACCGGAGCATCGATCACGGCCGATCCTGCGACCTATGACGCTGCCTTCGGCGTTTGCGCGCAGGCGATTTCCGAGAGCGGACTGGCGCCGACTGAAAAGGAAGTGCTGCTTGGGTCCGTGAAGCGGGAAATGCAGTTGAAATTCGCGGAAGGCCAGCCGGCGAAGGAAAGGGCGAAATATTCGGCGGTAGTGGAGGACGCAAATGGCAATAGCGAAGATCAGCCTGATCAGGGGCTGGCGCCGGACATCCTGGAGCGCACCGATGCACTGACCCCGAAAGACATGGCCGAAATCGGCAAAAAGGGGCAGCGCGACCTCATCAGCGCCGCGGCGGATAAGCAGGACAGGTATGCCCAGCAGATAGACACCAACCTTCAGGACGTCGATCCCGACCAGATCCGCAACGATCCGGATCTCAACGAGACCCAGAAAGACCGGGTGTTGCAACGACATGCGGCGGCCATGGAGGAGAGGGACAAGGAGATTGACGCGGTCGCGCTGGTTTCCACGAAAGGTCGGCTAAACCCGGTCGATCCCGAAGCGCGAGGGCAAGTAGACCGTGCCTGGAAAGTTATCGGCCCGAATTCTCCTAATCCGGAGGCCTCGCTTGCCGAACTCGTGCGGAACAAGGGCGTGATCCCGGAGCTGGCTATCAAGGAAATCGAGGCCGGACTGGAGGGCCGCGATTGGCAACAGGTTCTTGCAGCCTATGGACGGGCATCGATGCTCGTCGATCTCGACGAGGTGGCCCTAACCGGCAGCGGCTATGCGGAGACGTTGAAAGAGGCGAAAAGCAAGTGGCAGTTTTATACGGTCAAGTCGGGGTTTTCGCCGGAGAAGGCCGCGCAGCGTCTGGCTGCCGCCAACGATACCGACATTGCCCAAAAATGGGAAGTTCTGCTCCAGTCCCGCCCGGTCCAAACACGGCTGAAATACATCGATGCGCTCTACGTCGAACGATCGTTCGATCCGGGGATCTTTTCCCGGGGACCGAAGCTTGGCCGGACGGCGGCGGAGCGGGCAATCGCCGTCGACGAGTACAAGAAGATGTTTCAGGACGCCATTATCGAGATGGGCGGCGACCTGAATGCAGCCGAAGACCTGGCTCAAGAGCGCTTCAAAAGGACCTGGGCCCCATCCAGGTTCTCAACGTTCGGTGACGGTGTCGTCGCCAACTTTCCCGTCGAAACATTCTATCCGAAGCTCTCGAAAGAGGGCGGTTACGACTATGTGGCGCGCGAGGCGGAAAAAATCCTTTCTGAAGAAGGGGTTGACTATCAGAGCTACGCGATTGTCTTCAACGAAGATACTTTTGACGATTGGCGCAAGGGGCCGATCGACGAGCGTGGTTTCGGACCGCGTATGACCTTGAAATACAAGGGCAAGGACAACAAATGGCACACTCTTCAAGGTTCGTTCTACGTCGATATTTTCGGTGCAGCATCCGAGGAATACGAGAAGCGGGAGCAGGCTCTGGCGGAGCGTGAGGCTGAATTCATGGCCGAGAGCGAGAGACTGAAGAACCTGCCGAGCCGTTACGAACGGAAGCATCATCCTCCCAAAGCAAAGACTGCTGATGGAGTTTACGAGGCAGCTTCCGGAGCTGTCGTGCAGGGCGCTGAAAAGGCAGTGGATGCAATTCGGGATGTGTTGCCTGATAGACCCACCGGTGGGGATCCCCGGTCGAAGCGCGCCGGGCGCGGAAGGGGGAAACGATAATGCCGCTCGATCATACCAGCCCTCCCTCGCAAGACAGCAGCGCTGCTCAATGGGATCTGACCGGGGACATCAATGTTCCCGAAGACAAGCCGGGCTTTGCGGAAACCCTTGGCGCGAGCTGGCGTTTGAAAAACACCTTCGGCGCCTATGAGGCGTCCAGGGTGCAGCAGATCGGTGGCGCGGCACTCCGGCGCGTGGATACGGATTTCAACCCGTTTCAATCGGGATTGCTGGACGACTATGAAGATAATCCCGATGACATGGACCGGCTTCTGAAAGCCCGCAACCTTGTCGCTTTCGAGGCGATCAAGGCCGATATCGACCGGGAAAGGCGGGACCGGAGAATTCGGGCGGCGTCCGACTGGACCATCGTGACGGATACCATCTCGGGCACCGCGGATTGGCCGACTTTATTGCCTGGGGGCGGGTTCGTGCGGGCGGGCAACGCCGGCTACAGCGCATTGCGTTCGGCCGGGTCGATGGCAGCGGGGGCGATGGTCGGGACTGTCGGGCAAGAGGGCGCCCTTTATACGCTTCAGCAGACGCATGACCTGGAGGAGAGCGCCTATGATATTGCCGGTTCGGGGCTGCTCTACGGCCTGATCGGGGTGGGCGGGGCGAAGATATTGTCCCGCAAACAGTTCACCGAGGCGTCGAAGGCGCTCGAGGCGGGCAGGGGGCATAGCAGTCATCCGATGGCGGATGGGACGATGCGGTCGAACCCGGATCCCGGCGGCTCGAAGCCGGTGCTGCCTCCGTCAGGCGCGACCGCTGCACCAAAGCAATTTCCGGTTCCGGAAGAATTACCCACCCGGTCAGAGGTGGCGAAGACAATCCAGCGCAAACTGTCTGCGCACCGGTTATCTGCTCAAGACGAACCGGCAGGGCGTATCCTGGGGCCGAGTGTCGAAACCGCCCTGGAAGGCCATCAGGCGCGGCGAGCGAATTTCGCCCGGGATCTGGGGGAAACCTACAGGGAGGCGCGGCAAGCGGGCTCCGGTACCGGGTGGGGCGCGTTCAAGGAGGCTGTCGCCAGAGCGTATCGTAACGATGGGGTGGACCCGGACGGCAACGAATTCGTGGAACGGGCCGTCAAGACCCTGAACGACAATGTGGTCGGTCCGGCCGTCAAGCAGATGGTCAAGCTCGGCATGGTTCCGAAAGATGTGCCGGAAAGCCTCATTTCCCGGATTATCAGCGGTTCCAAAGTGATTGGCCGAACGGGTGTGTTCCGGGACATCGTTGCGGAATGGGCCAGCAATGAGATCAGCAATCTGATCCAGAACGTCATCGACCCTCAATCGGACGAAGCCTTGCCTTCGCACTCCTGGAACCGGGATGAAGCGTCGGGCTTTCATAACACTGCAGACAGGGCGGCTTATGTGGACGAAGTCGTCGATCGCATCGTCGGCAATGTGACGGGACGTGCGCCCTTTGACGGGCCGGACTGGATGGTGCCGGTGGCGCATGGTCCGTTGAAGGGACGGTTGTTCGATATTCCCGATGCGCTGATCGACGATTTTCTGGAACACGACGTGGAGGTGATCGCGGATACGTTCACCCGCAAGACCGCGCCGGAGATCGAGCTGACACGGGCCTTCGGCAGCGCCGGCATGGAGACGGCCTTTGCCGACCTCAAGGCAGATTATGATCTTAAGGTTGCCCAGGCCGGATCGGACGAGGAGCGGCAGAGCCTTCAAGACGAATACGAGCGCATGTCGAAAACGCTGGCCGATTTCAGGGACGGATTGCGGGGCAACACCCGCGTGGAGCAGACGGCGTCGGTCTGGAGCAGTGCGATGCGGGCGGCCCGTGCGTGGAGCTACGCCGAGTCCCGCGGCAGCGGGATGTCCGTCCCTCTTGCCGATGTGGCGCATAAGGTTGCCGGGCGGGGCGTGACGGGTTTCATGAAAGACGCCCTGCCGGACCTGGTGTCCGGCACCAGGGCCGCCCGGATCACCAGGCAGGACGCGCGCGATTTCTCGACAATCTTGGAGACGGTCACGAAGGCGCGCATGGCGAGCCTGACCGGTCTTACAAATCCGTTCGCGACGAAAAGCGCCGCGGAGACCCTGGCCAACGGCCTGGACGACCGGTTCTCGCGCGGGGGCGCGATCAACTGGTGGAACCCCACGATGAAGGACGCGCTTTCCGTTTACACCATGAACCGGATCGCGAAGACCGTCTTGGTTACCAGAGAAGGGGCCACTGACGGTGCCGGCCAGGACGAAACCCCCACCAACTATGGAACGCTTTCCAGACGCCAGCGTGGCTATATGGAAAGGCTCGGCATTGACGAGCAGATGGCGGTTCGGATCGGGGGACAGACCCGCAAACACGGCGTGCAGGAATACGGGATCTGGGGGCTCAATCTGGCGGGATGGGAGGATGCCGGTGCCCGACGGGTTATGCTTGACGCCATCGCGGAAGAGGTCGATCGGGGCTCCACAAGGGGCAGGGGCGTGCACATGCCGCTGTGGGCGCAGTCGAACCTGGGGCAACTGATCTTGCGGTTCAAATCCCATGTGCTTGGTGCCCATCAAGGTATTTTGTACTCCCGTCTCTCCGGGCGACCGAAGCATCTAGCAGATTTTCTAACGACAGGAGCCTCGATGGGGATGCTGACCGTCTATCTGGAC
Source organism: uncultured Roseibium sp. (assembly GCF_963675095.2). Classification (GTDB taxonomy): domain Bacteria; phylum Pseudomonadota; class Alphaproteobacteria; order Rhizobiales; family Stappiaceae; genus Roseibium. Next base: position 27,599 of record NZ_CAXXSJ010000017.1, read on the forward strand.
AATGTCGCAGAGGGAGACTTCGAGGGGGCGGAGCGGCTTACGGAGCAGCCGGATGACTGGATTTCGGCGGGGCTTGGTAGATGCGGTATTCTGCCGGTGGTTATTTCGCCCACTGCGGAGTTGCCGGAGGCAATATCTCGGTGATCGCCATCACTTTAACGGCGCAGCCTTGGGAGGATCGTGTCATCCCGATATTGTTGAATTGATTCTGGAGTTGATATCACAGGTTGTTAGGTCGGCCGGGGCAATGGTTAACTCTTCCGGCTATTCATGATGACCTCATGAAAGTTTTGAACAGTGGCGTCGCAGTTGTTTACTCGATGTGGCGCCCTCTGATGCTGTAACGATAGAAGTCTGAAAATACATGAATTATATTAATATAATAAAAGCTATATCAATTATAATTTTACTTTCTGTCTTTGTGATTTCTTCTTTTTTTCATACAAGTGTTGGTGTTGTTGTTGATCAAAAATATGAATATGGAAAGTATCTATTTTTACTTCGTGACAGTCCTTCCTCCTGGGTCGAGACGAATGCCTTTACATACTATCTGCAAGCTCTGATGCCTTGGATTTTCAAGTCCATAGTCGTCATTGCGGTCATAGTAGGTCTTATCAGATTTGCAAAACAGGAGGACGACTAAATGGAGTGGAAGGAGCTAGCTCTGCGGACCGGCGCCAAGTCGTCGATAGATACTCCCCTTTATGGTGGCCCCCAGAAAGTTGGAGCTTCAATTTCTCTTGGAAAAAAGCTCCAAAATATGATCGATTTTTCTATCGGGGGCGTAGAATATCACGGTCTAAACTGGTCTGTTTTTGAGACCAGAAGCGGAAGCATAATTGTAACCGGTCTGGATAAACTATCTGAATTGGGAATTTACTACGAGATCAGTAGTGATGGTGGAGATTCCGGAAAAAATCCCAAAGGTGTCAGCAAATCCGGTAAGCCCGCGAGTGCAATTGTCGAGGTCGGTATTGTTCACAATGGGACATCCGTCCGCGACGCCGCAGGTACGACTGCAGGTGTAGGCGCACGAATTCCGCTCGGAAAATACGCAATCGGGATCTCACGAGAAAAGGATGTCGTTTCCGGTTTGCTCACAGATACCGCTTCGTTCGGCCTTGGCAAGGGGGATGTAAGGGTATTCGGATCCGACGCCTTAGTAGAAGAAATTACGAGGAAAGTTGAAAAAGAAAAACTTTTTCCATTTATTTATGTCAATAACGCCGATTTCCTAAAAGAAATTCCGTCTGATGGCGCATCGCCGGGGATGCGTGAATCTGTCCATCAATTCTTCATTCTCAACGCTGTAGAAGGTTCGCGCGGCGTGTTCGACGAAGTTGCGAACTTGTTTAAACGCTTCAATACAGCGATTGCATTTGAAAAAGATGGAAGGGCTGTCTTCTATCTCCGAACGAGGGATCGTGGAGAATATTATTACGATCCGGAAACGGGAGAATATGCCGACGTTCGAACCGGTATCCGGAACCTCGGAATAAGCGTTTCACCGACCGAAATGAAAGCTGTTTTCCGGGCTGCCACCGCTGCGTCTGGGCACGAACTGAACATTGTGATGCCATCCAAGAGGTCGGGTGACGGCTTTGGTGCCGATATTGCGGTCGACAGCTTTCCAGCTGATCAAGGTGCCAAGGACGTTACAAATGACTTCGGCGGAACAGTAGTTACGTCTTCCCAGGCCTCTGATGAGCCTGTTGGGCCAGCCCGCCAGGAAAGTGTGGTCGACACCGGGACGGCAGTAAAAGCAAATGAGCAAGGTGCCGATGCGCCGCTTGCACCCATTCAGCGCAAACCGATTACGATTCCCCGATCGACGTTCAATCTGTTCAGCGATCTTACGACGATGACCACTGCGGCGCTGGAACGGGAGCAGCGCGAGAACCGGCTGGCTTATGATGACCTGACGGATGGTGAGGCTTATCGCGTTCTGACGGACGGCGCCGGGCAAGCTGCCTCCAGGTTCAAGCCCCGGAACCGGCCGGACCTGGACGTGGCGCAGACCGGCGACGACTTTACGCTACACGGTGGCGGCAGGTTCGTGCCTCGGGGCAGTTCAGAGCAGCGCGATGAGGTGCCCGAGAGAGCCATCCCCGAACCTCGGGTCAAACCTGACGTTTATCGCATGTTGCCTGACCAGAGCATCCCCGTACCGGCTGCCAAACCCGACCTTTACGGCTTGCCGCCTGGTGGAGCCAATCCCGTTCTGCGAGCCAAGCCGCTCCTGCCGGGCGGGCGCGGGCAGTAAGACCGACTGCGTTCGGACGGGCGGCTTTCCGGCCGGCCGATGCATCTGGCGGAATTTGTGACGACAGGTGACTTGGTGGGATGCTGACCGTCTATCTGGATCACGTCGCAGAAGGAGACTTCAAGGGGGCGGCTGATGATGCGACCGAACGTCTGGGTCGCGGATGGGCTAGTCAGAATCGGCGTCCAGCCGGTTCCCGTCGCGTCGCCGACAAGTTAGCAGGCAAGATGTCCCGGAATATGCGGAAAATCATTCGCTGTTCCGTACGCGCCGTTCCCGCTTCAGGCCATGGGGGTAGTTTTTTACCTCTCCCTAGGGTTGTATCTTCTTCCAGTGAACCGATTTGCGTTGGCAGGTTCAATGGGAGGGTTGTCAGCTGTCGTCTGGAGCGGTGTTGAGAGCATATGCGGGAAAGGCCGGGTGAGACGGTGATGTATAAACATCACGCTGTATGTAAGAACGTTCATTTCTTTTCCCGGACAAAGACCTTCGTGGTTCTCATCTCGGCGCTATTTGCGGTCCCGGCCGGATGTGCCGAACGATGGAACGTCCCTGATGTAAGCCTGGACAAGATCATGGCGGACAGTAAATGCGAGCAGGGACTTCTGCTGTCCGAATTGTCGGACGGCAGGAAAATCGGTGTGGCTGGATCACCTGCAGAAAAAATGGCGCAATTATATGATGAGTATTTTATTGCGTTGAGAGCCTGCGGACGGGCGGAAACCGCCGAGTTTCCTGTTTCCGAACGATGGGTATCCAATTGGTTTGGATATCCTGACCTCCCGCCTATTCCCTATCGATTGGAAAAGACGCGCTCGGGAAGGTTATGTGTCACCAGATCCGGCGCAGAGTGGGATTCCTATCGGAATAAGGCCAAATGGTACTGCGAGAAAATCGGTTGGGTGGATACTATTTCCGGGGCTGACAGATGACTGACGAACCGAAACACACAATTCGCATCGGCGAATTCAAAATACCCAAAACGCAGGCGTCTCATATCGTCATTACCGGCCATGACGAATTCGGTCATCAGATCTGGTAGATGAACGGGCTTTCCACCGACAGGGATGGCATCAGGATTGATATGGGTATGCCATGGGATACGACGGACGAGATCAAGGGGTACAGCGAAGGTTTTCCGTCGTTCGGCGGTCGTTTGGTCAACCAAACTGTGATCGTCATTGGAACGCCGGAAGAAATCGCCGAATTTCGCGAAAGGGGTGATCGCGTCATCAAACAGATCAACAGGCTTGATCTCGGCTATCTGGTTTTGGACCAAAACAGCAACAGTGTTGCAGGGACAATTCTGAGGTCCTTCGGAATTACCCCACAACAATTGCTGAACTCATCGAAATTTCATTTTCTGCGGCCGGTGCCCGGCTTCACGCGTAATCTGCCAAATCCGACCAGTTCCGCGCGCAGTAGGCCCAAGGCATATTGGGGATCTTGACCAGATTTCGCCGAACGATGATGCCGGCTGTGGGATATGGCTATCCGTTGGTTGTATCGACTTCCGGTAAGAGGTTATCCGCTGTTCTCGATTCGAGACATAAAAACGCCGTCTGAGAGCCATGTTGTTTCTCCAGCCGGCAGTAGCTTAATGGTGTTTATGAAAGAAGCTGCAAACCCTTCATTCCTATCGAAAAGTGGATTCCATGACCATCTATAGATTGAGACGTATTATAATGCCGATAGGTTTTATTTTATTTATATTTGGTCCATCTGTTTTTATTCCGTATATTTTTGATAGTTTTAATATAATACATCAACCGGCTACAGAATGTCCGGATAAGACCGATCAGGAGTTGTTTTGCGAGCAACGGTATTATGATGACGGCCATGTGAGAATTTCCAGCAAGGCGTCAGAGCTGCCAAACTGCTGCATCATGGAGCGGCAGTTTGTAGATTCCGGTTTGCTTTCCTACCGAGTGCGGGCTTGTGATGCAGGCGATCAATCCAAGGTGGAATGTGGAGCGGTAGAAAGCTACGGCATTTACGACTGGGGTGTCGGCGGCAGAGACCTGACCGTCGACCTGGGGTGGCGCGGGCACAAGAGCGAATACCTGTATGATTTGGAAGAGGGGGCGAGATGACGGATTTTGCTATCCCGATCGTCTGGGTAAATTATCCGATCACGACACCCTCTGGACCTGCCATTGGTGGGTTAGGACATGCCGGTGTCGTTATCGTGAACGGCTCTACCGGGCATACCAGATATTTTGAATACGGGCGCTATGATCATGATGCCGATGGCGACCCTATCGGAATGGTGAAAACGAGATCTGTTCCAAATCTTGCCATCGCCAATGACATTATTGATGGGAGAAGTTTACGGAATATGGTGGCCAGTCTGAATGCTTCGGCCGGCAAAGGAACGCCAGCTACCGGCGCTCTTCTTCCCCTGGATTCAGGTGGGTATGACGCTGCATTGTCGTATGCCTTGCAAGCCCAAGAAGATGAGGCCGGAACCCTCGGAGAATATAGTTGGTGGAATGACAATCATTGCTATTCGTTTGCCAAAGCAGTGGCTGCCGCGGGGGGGCTCATGGGTGGATTGGTTTGATGGTTTCTGGCTTTCTGACAACGTTCCATCTTCGGCAATGGCCGAACTGATTGCCAACAAGGGCGGATTTGTTATTGGGGGCCCTCAAGGCGACTTCTTGCTTGGCGGTGCATCACGCTATGCAACGGATTCGGGTTTCAATACCAGCTTCACACCCGACACGAAGATGCCTCCGGTAGATGGAACGCGAACACCGAATGAGGCGAAACGCCGGGAAAGCCGGGCGGTTGTGCCCGCTGCGGCTGACGATGGTGGGCAGGTGGCGACTGCCACACATGGGACTGTCTTGGACAGGCCCCTTCTCATCTCCCGGTCGACCTTCAATCTGTTCAGCGATCTCACGGCCATGACCTCCGCGGCATTGGAGCGGAATCGGCGGGAGAGCCGGCTGGCCTATGATGATTTGACCGATGGCGAAGCTTATGGGGCTCCAGCGGACAGTGCCCGGTATGTTGCCTCCAAGTTCGCGTCACGAGGTAATACGAACCCGCGCGATATGGCACCCGATAGCGCCATCCTCGTGCCGGAAACCAAGCCGGAGCTGCAGGACGGGCTGTAATATCCGGCCTTGACCGGCCGGCTTTCCAATCACATCCACTGCGGCCAGCCCGCAATCATCTGTGACCCCGCTTCGGCGGGGTTTTCTTATGGGACAGGACCCTCATGACAATTGGCGTTTTGACGGCCGGGCGCGCGCAGATCGCGGGCGACGGCGTGACGGATCGTGTCGACCTGGATTTCCAGTTCATCGACCAGAACAACCTTGAAGTCATCCACGTGGATGGGAGCGGCAACCGGACCGAATGGATCTACGGCCTGTCGCCCGGGGCGTGGTCCTATACCGGGGGTAACTTCGCGACGGGTACGGTGTATTTCACCGCGGCGGATCTTCAGAGCGGGGAGCAGCTGATCGTCTCGCTCACCAGCAGCTACAGCCAGCCTTACGCGTTCGACGGTGGCGAGATCGATCCGGCGGTGATCGAAAAGGCACTGGACCGCAGCGCGATCGACATGCAGTCGGTTGCGAACCGGGCTCTGTTCGAAAAGGACGGTGTCTATAACTTGGCGGGCACGCCTGTGACCGGGCTCCCGGATCCGGGCGATCCGGAAGACGCGGTCAACAAGCGAACGCTCGATGCGGTGACACCGGTTCTCGATGGCCTCGCGGCGAGTGCGGTCGCCAGTGCTTCGGAGGCGGCAAGCTATGCCGCTCTGGCAGACACCGCCCTGTCCGACGCAACGGACGAGGCTGCGGCGGCGAAAACGGAAGCGGATCGCGCTGCGACCCTGGCTGCAGGCATGGACGCTTTTCGGGACGCGTTTCAGAGCTACGGATATCTGGCGGACTGGGGGACGATCACGGAAGCCCCTGGCGACATTCTTGACTATGGAGACATCACGACATGAGCACGCGCATTCAAAGACGAGGCGGCACGGCAGCGGAACACGAGACCTTCATCGGCGCTCCGCGCGAAATCACGGTGGATACCACCAACAATACCCTTCGCTTGCACGATGGCACAACCGCCGGCGGGCACCCCGTAGTCATGAAGCGGGATGCGGGGGAACTGGGCGGTTACAGGAACAAGATCATCAATGGCAATTTCGAGATCTGGCAGCGGGGAGAGTCCGGGTTTGCCTCTGCTGGCTACTGCGCTGACCGGTGGTACTGGCGGCCGTCAACAGGCGGAACCGGAACGGTTATAAAGTCAGGTGTAAGTCTAGGCGGTATCGCCGAAATACCCGGCTCTCCGAGATGCTACGCCTATATCAATCAGTCCGTCGCAGGAACGGAGAGCTGTTATCTGGAGCAGCGGATCGAAGGCGTGGAGACTTTGGCGGGGCAGGAGGTTACGGTCACGGCCTATGTGAAGCCCGATGCGACAACAGAGATTTCCTTGGGCCTGGTTCAGTCTTTTGGGACCGGCGGAACACCATCTGGGCAGGTCTATACCGAGGTCATGCCCGTTGCATCTTATCCCTCGACCGGGTGGTCGAAGGTCCAGGCCAGGTTCACGTTACCTTCCATTTCTGGAAAAACGCTCGGCTCGGACGGCAATGACTACGTGGCGCTTCGGTTCAATTTCGACCCGACCGTGATTTTCACAGTGCGCTTGACCCATGTGTCTCTCATCAGGGGGGATGCGACCCCGGAGGACGACCCTTTCGAAGCGAGGCACAAGCAACAGGAACTTGCGTTTTGCCAGAGGTATTATCGGCGACGTGGCATCGGGATTTCTGCAGTTATCGATACAGAGTTGCAGGCATTTTTGTTTGGTGAGTTTGAGCACGAAATGCGTTCTGCACCGACAATTTCGCTGTTGGACACCTCGCCGACAATCGCTGTTCCTGGTGCAACATTTACCGGCAGTGGATCGGCGATTGATGACAGTAGCACTTCGGCCAAGGGGTTCTATTCAAGAATCAATGGCTTCACGGGAATGACGGGTGGTTACGGAGCATATATTCGTCAAGCCAATGACGTTTTTGCATTTGATGCCGAATTATAGGTAGTTGTTGGCGCTTATGTGGGGAAAATAAACAGTCGGTCTTTCCGCATATTGGCTGGAGCATTCGGGTGTTCCACCATGCCGAGGGATCTAAGTATTTCGGACGCCTGATCCTTTCGGAAGCCAAATGTGTTTTCATCATTGGCAGCCTGTTCAATCATTATAAGTGGCTTATGGTGTTTGATTGTCTCGAGAGCTCCCTCGACCACCGGAGATTCAAACCCTTCGACATCAATCTTTATGAAATCGACTTGTGGTATTTTGAGGCTGTCTATTGTTCGCACTGTGATCGGGCCAACTGTGATGTGTTCGGCATCAATGGTTTTCTCGCTTTCAACATGGGAGGTTTGCCCATGTTTGGTGTATAGGGTCAGATTTGTGCTTCCGAGCTTGCCGCCGACCGCGCATTTGTGCGCGACAGCTTGGGGGTATTTCTCTAGGTTTCTTCGGAGGGCTTCGTAAAGGTCCGGCGCGGGCTCAAAGGCGTGGACCGTATCAAAATGCCGTGAAAGATATGTAGCGGTTGTTCCAATATTGGCGCCAATATCAAGAGCACATGATCGCCTTTCCACCAGATCGACAACCTTCGCTAACTTGCTTGTGTCCTGATCTGGGATTCCGTCAATCCAGTCGTATTTTTGGTAACGGCGCACTTCTGAAAACGGAACCCAGAAATCATTGATACGGGAAATGTATCGGAGATTTTTTCGGCGAAAAAGATGGTCAAGCACAACGCCAAAGACTGAAGTGCTTGTTGAAACAGATACCTTTTTAATGCTCAAAATTCGGTCTCCAAGTTAACTTCTCTACCAGGGTAAAAATCCTCCGAAACCTGGACTTACAATAACGTCCGGAAACAATCCAAGGTAAAACTATGCTGATCCCCAATTGGCGGAAGGTGCTCCGGCGTGCCTGGAGCGTCCGCCTGATGCTGCTTGCCGGACTTCTGTCCGGTGTCGAGGCCGCCCTGCCGTTGCTGGGCGGCTTTTTTTTCATTCCGCCCGGCCTGTTTGCCGTGCTGTCCGGCCTGACGGTCGGCGGTGCGTTTGTGGCCCGGCTGCTTGCACAGAAGGATTTTCATGATGAAGACTAGAACCCGCCTGGCCGGTGCCGCGGCGGCTGGCGCCATTTCCCTTGTCGGGGCCTGGGAAGGGCTTCGGATGACCGCATACAGAGATATCGTTGGGGTGTCGACGGTCTGTTACGGCGAGACCCGGGGCGTGCGCCTGGGTGACCGGCATAGCAAGGCGGACTGCGATGCGATGCTGCTTGCCTCTCTCAAGCGCCACGAGGCGGGGATGCGGAAGTGCTTGAGGGCGCCAGACCGCATCCCGGTAAAGAGCTACATTGCCTTCGTGTCGCTGACTTACAACATCGGCGTGGGTGCGTTCTGCCGTTCGACGGCAGCAAGGCGACTGAATGCCGGGGATGTGCGTGGCGCCTGCGAGGCGGCGACATGGTTCAACAAGGCGGGTGGTCGCAAGGTAAGGGGACTGGTGAACCGGCGCGCGGCCGAGCATGATCTGTGCCTGGAGGGGGTGGAATGACGGCCTGGGCTATCCTGCGCTTGCTCTGGCGCTTCCTCACCAGCCGGACCGGTCTTGTCATTCTGATAGCGACAGTTCTGTTCTCCTGGCACGAGGTCGACAAGACGAGTGCGGTCCGCCGTGCCGTGGCCGGTTATGTGGCCGACGTCGAACTCGCAGCAAAGAACGCGGAGCTGGCCGAGTTGAAGCGGCGTTCGGCCGTGTTTGCATCCGCCAATAAAAACCTTCTCGATCAGGTCGCCCGGGCCAACGCAGATGCGGACGCCGCCAACCAGGAGCTAGAGCATTATGTCTCGACTGTCGCTGACGATTGCGCTGTTGACGGCGCTCTTCTTGAGCGCCTGCGTAACCAATAAAGAGCGCGCAGGACAAGCCGGTGCCATGCTTGGCACCGTCACCGCCCGGAAATCCTGGTCTGATCTTCCGGACGACTGCCGCAGACAGGAACGCTCCGGAGTGCGCACGGGTGAACCGCTGGACACGGCCCTGATCCGCACCGACAGGGCGCTCGGCCGGGCCAATGCACGGGTGAGGCGCTGTGCCGACTGGCATGACCGGGTTGGCGCGGGACTTGATGAGGGGACCGAATGACTGAAGAAGACCTGTACGATTTTGCCCGTAACGCCGGCCGGGAAGGGGCAAAGGAAGCCCTGCGCGCCCTTGGCGTTGACATGGACAATCCGCTGGAGGCCCAGAAAGACATGCATTTTCTGCGGGATCTGCGCAAAGGTACCAAAAGCATCAAGGGCAAAGCCGTCAACACGATCGTAGGGGCCTTCGCGCTGGCCGGTCTTTACAAGATCTTCGACGGGTTCCGGTGGGGGCCTTGAACTGGTTGGGGTGCTTCGGAATGCGCAAGGCTGGCGGCTAATTCGAACCTTGGGCCGCTTCGGTCTTCGTTCTTTTGGAAGCGAAAATGCCTGAAACCGCTTGGTGGAAAATGCCCGAAGACTGAAAAATACGCCTTGATCTGCGAGGCTTTGCCGCGTACACGAACCATACCGGAGAGGTGGCCGAGTGGTCGAAGGCGCTCCCCTGCTAAGGGAGTAGACGGGCAACCGTCTCGAGGGTTCGAATCCCTTCCTCTCCGCCATAACTCACTGAAATCATTTATCTTTTTTCTTCTTGCGTTGTGCCGTGCAGAGGGCGTCAGAACCGGCCAGTGTCAGATGTGTACCAACTTTTTTCTTTGCGCCAAACACTTCCTCGACCGTCTGCTCGACCTTTTCGGCCTTGGAGTAGGTGTCCATCATCAACCTAGGCGACGCCCAGCCGCCCTGTTCGGCGCCGGATATAGTGTCCCGCTTATGACGCACGAGCCACTCCGTCGCGTAGGTCGTGCGGTCGGATAAATGCGGTGGCGCGTGGGCAATTCCGGCGCGCTCGCACGCACGACGCCAACTTGGATAGACTGAGTGCCGGCTCTTGTATCCGAACAGGCCTCGGTCTGTAATGTTCTCTGCTCCAGGTCGATATATCACAGATCATAGCTCATGAAGCTGATGAGCCAAATTCCCTCCTCAACCTCCTTTATGCCGAACTCTGACCGGCGAGCACCGTGCCGGCGTTCTCCTAGCTTCCATCTGCTAGGATTTCACCCACAACGTTTAACCGTTGTATCTACTTTCCTTAATGTCTTCAGTTTACAGCTGGAGAAATCTTGATTATAAGAATTATAGCGTTGAGGCTAGGAATATATTGTATGCTAGGACTGTATGATAAAATAATAACGCTTATAAAGGCGAGAAAAACAGCAAAAATCACAGATCCAACAGAAGAGGAGATAAAGTTTACAGAAATTTACGACAATCATTCATGGGCTGGTGGTGAAGAGACGCGCAGCGGAAGCGGGTCTACGCTGAACTCCACCCAGAATACGGTGCCGTTACTGCAGAAGTTTATTTCTGATTACCGAATCCGGACTTTGGTGGATGTCGGGTGCGGCGACGGATTATGGATCCTTAAAATCATTCCTCTTCTGAAGCGATATCAAGGACATGACGTCGTTGCGGAACTTATAGAGAAAAACAAGATTCGCGCGAAAGAGCGAGGCCTACGCGGGGTGTCCTACAGCGTATTGAATCCAGTTCACGAAACACCCAAAAAAGCAGATGCAATTCTCTTCAGAGACGTTGCGATTCATTTGCCTAACGAGCTCATTATTAAAAGCTTTTCAAATTTCGTTGCATCCGGATCCAAATATCTCATTACGACGAACTTCCCCAACGAGCCCGAAACTAGCAAATTTTATGAGCGGCTAAACGGTCAGGTGCGCATCGGAAAATACAGACGGGTTGACTATTCAAAAGAGCCATTTTTGCTGCCGGATCCCATATTCAGAATTCAGGACAATGAGATCAATCCCGATGGCCTTATGGCTGGTAAGCATAAAAACAGAGAACTTGCAGTTTATCGCTTGGATCAAATAAAGGACAGAGTGAAAGAACTTCTAGATTCCCTCGATGGCTAGGCACTAGCCCCATATCGCAGCGCAAAAGTGGCCACTGGTAGGATTTGAGACGCAATTTGCAGGTGCTTCCTACTTCCGGGAAGCTCGGCCCCATTCATCGAATGGCGGGAACGGATATTGGAAGTTCCCGGTCTTGTGCCGGCGATCGATTGTTTCCTGAATGAAGGCATCGACAACGAGGGCAAGGCGGAACGCGCTCTCTTCATGCAGCTTCAGCGCCATGTCCCGCAGTTCCTGATCGTCGGCACTGTCCAGATCTTGGAGGATGGCATGGCATTGATGACGGCTCCGGATGAGGAGTGAATCATGTCCATCAGCCGCTGCATCTGCCGGTCGTTCACTTCTTCTTCTCCCCGTCGAAGATCGCGATGCAATCACCTGCAAACCGGTAAAGCCGGTTGCACCAGCGTGACGTGCTGTCGCCGTCGAGCATGACCGCCATGCGCTGGATTTCGTCGGCGTGACGTCTCAGACGGTCGATCTGTTCGCGCTTGTGGGGAAACAATTCGATGAACACGTCGTCGTAACGCAGGATCATCTCCGCCACCTTCAGGCCGCTGCCGACCATATAGGCACGGTGCTGCATCTGCTTGACCGGATCGAATTTTCCTGGTTCCGGCTGTTCCAGCAATTGATAAAACCCGATCACATTGATGCAGGGCGTCTGAAACAGGGCTTTGAGTTCGTCCCGGTGTTTTTGCGACATGACGGCCTCGAAAATCCGTTCGAAAGACCTAAGGCTAAAGAACTGTCTGAAAAACTGCAAGCAAGCACAGGATTCAATTTCTCTCGGCCTGCAATTCCGGTTTCGATGCGGCCTTCTTGCGATCAGTGCGTCTGCCGCCTCTTCATCGCATGGAGAAGGGAACGACACGGCGGGTCGTCGGATCGACAAGGAGTTCCTTGTCCAGGGCCGGAAACGCCCGGTCGGCGCAATTGTTTCTCGGGCAGATCCGGCAGTTGATGCCGATCCTGTCGGGGAAGGCCTTGGCCTTGTCGCTCGGGATCAGCCGATCCGCGTAGACCAGCAGGTCGGCGTATTTCGCCTCGCAGCCGAGGCCCAGGGCGTAGCGGCGCTGACGTCCGGTGTAGGAGGTAGCCTGCTTGGTGACGCAGGTCGCAAGGCAGACATAGGACGTGCTGTCGGGCATTTCGCCGAGCTGGACGGAAAACCGGCCTTCCGGCTTTTCGAAGGCTTCGTGCACGTTCCACAAGGGGCAGGAGCCGCCGTAACGGGCGAACTGGAACCGGGTCGCGCTGTGGCGCTTGATGATGTTGCCCGCCCGGTCCACCTTGAGGAAATAAAAGGGCACACCCTTTTCGCCGCTGCGCTGCAGGGTCGAGAGGCGATGACAGATCTGTTCCAGGCTAGCGCCACTCGTGGTGGCGAGGCGGTCCAGATCGTGGCGGTAGTCCCGGGCAAGGGCCGCAAACTTGCGATAGGGCAGAAGCAAGGCGCCGGCGAAATAATTGCGCAGCGCCAGTCGGCAAATATCGCTCGCCGGGGCGGTCGCAAAACTGGCCGCATCCAGATGCGCGGCGATCAACGGTTCCGCGGTCAATTCCGCGATTACATTGCCAAGGAGAAAGGCCTGTGTGGATCGGGGCACCGCGCGATTGAGAACGACGATCTTGCGTGCCGGATCGAAGCGCATGATCGCTTCCTCTTCAGCCCGGGCACCGTCGGAAATTTCAACGATGACATTGTGCTTCGCCGTCAGCCAGTTCGCCAGGACGGAAAACCGGTCGGCGTGCCATGCAAGGCCCAGTTCGTTCGCGAGGCTTTCTGCCGCTGTGTCGAGGTCGTCGACATAGTTGTCGGTATAGTGGAAATAGTCCCTGACTTCTTCATACGGTGAGGTCAAGCGTTTTGCAGGTTCGGTCTGCTGGCCGTGCATAACGATGGCGTCGTCGATGAAGGCCTGTTGCTCGCTCATGTGGCGCAGGGCGCTGTAGAGATCGAGAACGGTGCGGGCGAAATCCGGCGTGTGAATGGCCACGCTTTTCAATTCCTGCAGTCCGATCGAGCCGGAGTGAAACCGCGTGTCGGCAAAGGCTTCCGATAGATCGGAGACGAGGCGGTCGAGATCATTCGTCTCGAAACTGGAAAGGTCTGCACCGAATTCGCGGCTGACCGCGATCAGAACGCTAGCGGAAATCGGCCGGACATTGCTTTCAAGCTGGTTGACATAGGACGGCGACAGGTTGAGCCGTCGGGCAAAATCAACCTGGGACAGGTCAGCGCTTTCCCGGATTTTCCTCAGGATGTGCCCGGCGAACAGTTTCTTGGTCATGATTGTCAGCTCGTTTGCGAAGAATTTGCAAAATTGACTGTAACAATTTCACACTTTTCTTTCTCTGGAAAAAGGCCGAAAATCCACGCTAAATCTTGCGGCAGAGGGTTCGGACGAGCCTGGGACGGGCAGCGAAGGGAGAGAGCAATGGGACGGTTCGAAGGCAATCTGATTGTGGGCGATTTCAGCGCCTATACCGGCGGGACGGTATCACTTCGCCGCGTGAGTTTGCCGGATGTGTTTCCCGGACTGACGACCCGCCAGAGAGAAGTTCTGGAAATGCTTTCGACCGGACTGACCGACAAACAGATCGCCTATGAGCTTGGTATCAGCACCGCGACAGTCAAATGCCATTCCAGGGCGGCCGTTCAACGCATGGAGGCGAAGAACCGTATTCACGCGGTGGCGCTTTACGTGCGGGGGAAAGTCGAGCGTGAGCAGGAGCGCTGACCGGGCAGGATTGGCTTTGACTATCGATTTCCGGGAGGGTGGGCAGGCCCGAATGTGATGCGAGCCTGCCTTCGGCTTTCTGCAGAAATCAGTCCTGCGTGGACACGCCGTCCTTCACGATGACCTTGCCGTCGATCTCGACCGTGGGTTCGTGCATCACCAGATCGATGTGGATGTCGGAATTCACATCCTGATTGTAGACTAGGCCGTTGCCGACGGCGATGTGCAGGCGTCCGAGACCCTTCTTATAGGTGTTGCAGCTGTGGTCGTTGGCCTTGGCGTTGATGCCGAGCGCGATCTCAGCGATGTTGGCGCCGTTCTCGGTTTTTTCGACCAGCTTCCACAAGGCGTCTGCGACCGTCGGGTCACCGGTGATGCTTGTCGCAAGACCATTCTTCATTTCCACCACGACAGGTTCCTTGGGCCAGTCGAAGCCTAGCACCGGGCCGTCGATGACCGCGCGGCCGTTTGTCGTACCGACGACCGGCCCCTGATAGACTTCGCCCCAGTTCACCGGTGCCATGCGGCCCGGCTCGTGGGCGAAGTTGGAACGATGCGAGGGCTGGCCCTTGATGTTGGCGGTGAAATCCGTGCCGGCCGGCGTGGTGACGCGGACGGTTTCCCCAGCCTCGAAGGCCGCCTGCCAATCGTTGGCGACCTTGGACATGGCCGGATAATCGGCTTCGAGTACGGATTCGTGCAGCAGGTCCTTACGGCTGCGTTTGACCATGAAGACACCGCGGACCTGATTGGACCGAACCAGGCCGATCGGTACCTTGTGGTGGGGCAGGGGTGCTGACGTGGTGCGCGTCAGGCTAATGATGATGTCCTGGCCCGGCATCATCTTCTGAACCGCTTCGGGAAGATATTCGCTGCCGGGGGTTGGATTGTCGTTCATCTCGACGAGCAGGGTCTCCGCGCCGGCCTTGCGGCTACGGGCGGTGATAGCTGATACGATATCGCTGTTCTCAGCCACACCAGCCACGTCCGTGACGATCAGGACCTTCTCTCCCTTTTTCGTTGCCAGAAGTGTGTCGACGACGATGTTTGCGAGGCGCGTCACCTTTTCCGCTTCGGTTTCACTCATGATCTCTCGGCTTTTCGTTGTTTGAATTTCGCTACGATGAATATACCCATGGGTAGGCATTATCAACCAGAAAGCCCTTTAATGGCAACGATACGTGCGGAATCAGTTGGTTGACGGCGCTAATTGGCGCTGATATTCAATAATTATTCTACTTATAAGTAGGTTTTGGTGCTGAGAGGTCGCCTGCATGAACGATTTTGGGGAAAGGGCCCAGGGAATGACGGCCAATCAGGATCTGAACCTGGATGACTGGCGCCGCGCGGTCGACACCGTCTCTCGGGGCCAGGTCATCGAGCTTGGTCGGGAGTTCCATTCCGGCATGCCCCATTATCCGACCCATCCGGATTTCGAGATTTCCCTGTTTCGCAGACACGGAGACCGGGTTCGCGCAGACGGCGCAAGTTCTGCCAGCTGTCACTGGTCGTTCGGCGGGCATACGGGCACGCATATCGACGCGCTGTGTCACGTCTCCCAGTGTGGGGTCATGTTTGATGACACGCCGGTGGACAATGACCTGATTGAAAGTGGCAAAGCTGCGGGCGATGCGGCGGATTTTTCGGCCTATCTTCGCCGGGGTATCCTGTTTGATATTGCTGCTCTCGATGGCGTGGAAAGCCTTTCCGGCGACCGCCTGATCACGCCTGAGGATCTGGAAAAGGCCTCGGATGCGCAGGGGATCGACGTGCAGGAAGGCGACGTGGCCCTGATCCGCACGGGCTGGGGTCGGCACTGGGGCAGCGATACCTATATTGGCCACGAAACGCCAGGACCGGGATACGAGGCCGCGCTGTGGTTGGCCGATAGAGGCGTCGAACTGGTCGGCAGCGACACCGCCGTATTCGAGAAGGGGCCGGTTACCGAGGCGGCACCCGTCCACCGGTTGCTGTTGCTGGAGCGCCGGATCCGGATCATGGAGAACCTCGATCTGGAGGCCCTTTCGTCAGCGAAGGTCTATGCGTTCTTCTTCATGGCGCTACCGTTGCGCGTGCGCGGCGGGACCGCATCGCCACTGAGGCCAGTTGCCGTCTGCTGAGCGGCGACCGGGCGGGAAAAGCCGGAAAACTGGAAATCGGCTGTCGTCAGAGCGTCCGGGCGCGCAGGTGGCCGGTCGCATCCTGCTCCCACATCACTTTTCCCTCCGCGACCAGATAATTCAGATGGGCCAGCGTTTCGGAAAAGGCGAAGCTCATTTCGTGGGGAGAGAGTTCCCGGTGAAAGAGAACGGGGACGAGATCCGTGGCGGAAACCGCCTGGGTCCGGCAGGCTTCGACGATCAGTTCGCAACGCTCGTCGTGATGGTCTATCAGGGCCTTCGTGCGCTCATGCAGTCCGTGAAAGGGGAGGCGGTGGCCGGCAAGGACCAGAACTTCGTCGGGGACATCCCGGGCGATCCGGCCGAGTGAACTCAGGAAGGCTCCGAGCGGATTGCCCTGTGGCTCATAGGCGGGCACGGAGATGTTCGGGGAGATCTTCTCAATCACCTGATCGGCGGCGAGGAACAGACCGGCTTCCGGCTGGTAGAGCATCGCCTGTTCTGCACTGTGGCCATCGCCTGTCAGAACATGGAAATCCCGTCCGCCGATCTTGAGGACCATGCCGTCATAAAGCCTGCGATAGGACGCGGGCGGTTGCGACAGCATCCGCATGTACTGGTGGCCCTGGGTGCTGACGAGGGCGGCCACCTCGTCAGGCATGCCGTGGCTGGCATAGAAGCGCATGTATTCGGTTGCTGCCAGAAACTCCGGCGAATTGTAGAAATTCATGCAGGACAGGAAGCTGGTTGTGCTGGTCAGCAAAGGCGCTTCGAGCTTTTCGCACAGCCAGCCGGCAAGTCCGATGTGGTCGGGATGATGATGGGTGGCCAGCACCGCCGCGATCTTCTCGCCCTGCAAGGGCCCGGCGAGCAGAGCCTCCCAGGCGGCTTTCGTTTCCGGATTGGATATGCCGGTGTCGACCACGACCCAGCCATCGTCGTCGCGCAGGAAGTAGACGTTCACGTGATCCAGCCGAAAGGGCAGCGCAAAACGTGCCCAGAGCACTCCGGCCGAAACCTCGATCACCTCGCCGGGCGCGGGCGGCGTTTCGAACGGAAAGCGGATCATTCAGGGCTCCTCTGGCGGGGAAGATGCAACAGCGGCGGGAACATTCCGTCCACGGCGTGGTGGTGTGGCGGAAGTCTGACCATCGTACCCGAATACAATGTCGAGACCAGTCATCCCTTTCAATAAATGGCCCTGATGCGTCAGGGCCCGCAGAGTTTGATGGACCCGCGTCCGTCCGAAGCCGGTTCGGCTTACCGGGCCAGCAGCCGTTCGGTCAATTCCCACAGGCGATCGGCGTTTTCGGGTGAGGCGGCGTAGGCATGGACGCCGTTCATCGGCCGGTCCTCGTGCCAGGGGCCGGATTCGTTGCATTCCTCGAAATAGCGGCCGCCGACGCCCTCTGTCTCAGGGGCCGTGGCGATCCAGACCGCGGTTGCCGCGCATTGTTCGGGAGAGCGCCAGCGCGTCGTCACGTTGCCCTGATCGTCGACCCAGCCGAGATCCCGCTGCTCCTGATCGGTCAGGAAACGCTGCAGCCCGGTCATCGAGCCACCCGGGTTCATGGTGTTGGCGAAGATGCCGTCGCCCGAATACCGTTTCGTCAGGCCGAGAGCGAACAGGGCGCAGGCGGTCTTCGATTGGCCATAGGCCTCCCAGCGGTCATAGGGACGGGTGAGGTAGTCCGGGTCGTCATAGAGGATGTCCGACCGGCGATGGCCGATGGAAGACACCGTGACGACGCGGGCGCCGTTCCCGGCGCGGAGCGCGGGCAGCAGGCCCATGGTCATCCGGTAGTGGCCGAGATGGTTGATGCCAAGCTGAAGCTCGTGTCCTTCCGCTGTTCGCTTCAAGGGCGGCGCCATGACACCGGCATTGTTGATCAGAATGTCCAGCGGCTTTCCCGAGGCGACGTAAGCATCGGCGAACGCTTGAGCCGAGGCGAGGGAGGCAAGATCGATCTCCCGCGTTTCGACGGTTTCGCGCCCGGTTTCGGCGTTGATTTTCGCCGCCGATGCCTCCGCGCTCGCCACGTCCACATCGGCGATGGTGATGGCGGCACCCGCCTTGGCCAGGGCGCGGCTGATCTCGAAGCCGATGCCGTTGCCGCCGCCGGTAACGATGGCGGTCTTGCCGGTGAGGTCGCGTCCTTCAAGGGCTTGTTCGGCGGTGGTTTCGGCGTCGAATTCCGACGAGATCAGTTCCTGTCCGGCCCAGTTCAGGCGGACTTCTTCCTTTGTCGTGCTGGTCATCGACGCTCCTCCAAACCAGTTTGTTGTCAATTCAGGACTGCGTGCGGATGCCGGTGTTCGAACCGGCTGCACTGTCAGGCGATGGCGCGCGCCTGGCCTTTCCAGTAGGGCTCGCGCAACACGCGTTTGAGGATCTTGCCGCTGGCATTGCGCGGCAGTTCGGAAACGAATTCATACTGGCGCGGGATCTTGTAGCCGCCGAGCCGTTCCCGGCAGAAGGCAATCAGGTCCTCAGTGCCGATCGGCTTTCCAGACCGGGTGACGCAGACGGCGAGAGCGGCCTCGCCCCACTTGTCGTCGGGAACGCCGATCACGGCCACGTCACGGATGTCGTCGTGTTCCAGCAGCGCACTTTCGATTTCGTTGGGATAGATGTTGGTCCCGCCGGAGACGATCATGTCCTTGATCCGGTCCTGGAGAAAGACATAGCCCTCCGCGTCGATATAGGCGGCATCGCCGGAATGCAGCCAGCCGTCCCGGATGGTTTCGGCGGTCTTTTCCGGATTGCGCCAGTAGCCCTTCATGACGTTCGGACCACGGATCACGATTTCGCCCACAGTTCCAGGAGGAACTTCCTTGCCGTCCGGATCGACGATGCGCAGTTCGGCCAGGACCACGGCGCGGCCGGTGGATTTGAGCAGTTCGGGACGGCCCTGAAGTGCCTTGAGGTGATCGACCTCGTTGAGATAGGCGATGCCGCCACAGGATTCGCTGAGACCGTAACCCTGGATCAGGGGGCACTGGAAGGTTGCCAGCGCGCGGCGCAGGACCGGTTCGGCAATCGGCGCGGCTCCGTAATAGATGACCTCCAGGTGGCTGAAATCCATTTCGGCGATCTGCGGCAATTCCAGCAGGGTCTGCACGATCGAAGGGACCATGTTGACCGTGTTGATCTTCTCTTCCGAGATGGTCTTCAGGAAGATGTCCGAGTCGAAAAGCTCCATCAGGACGACGGTTCCGCCGTTGATGGCGGCGGTCATGATCCGCAGCACACCGGCGGCATGGTAGAGCGGGGTCGCCACCAGCGCTCTCTGGCCGGGCGAACGGCCGGCGATCGAGGCGCACATGGATTGCTCGACATGGGCGATGACGTTCTGGTGGCTGATCATGATGCCCTTGGGATGTCCGGTCGTCCCGCTGGTGTAGATCAGGTAAAGCATGTCGTCCTTGGTCAGCGCCGGGCGTGGGGTGTCCGTCGATGCGCTCTCAATGAACGCGTCCAGGGATTGCCAGCCGTCGCGCGGTTGTCCTCCGACACGGATGAAGCTCTCGATGCCGGACAGGTCAGGGCGAATGCCGTCGATCTGGTCGAGATAGTCCTCACCGCGCACGAACACCATGCTGACATCGGCATCCTGCAGGATCCAGAGCCATTCGCGCGGTGCAAGGCGGTAGTTCAGCATGACCGGGGCCACGCCAGCCTTGGCGCAGGCCATGAACATCACGCCCATGTCGATGTCATTCGTCGACAGGTAGGCAATGCGGTCGCCGACCTTGAGGCCCGCGTCGATCATCGCATTCGCCCACTTGTTCGCGCGGATATCCGCATCCCTGTAGGTCAGCGTGACGCCGTCCTGGACGAGGAAGGGAATATCCGGTCGACTTCTGGCGTGATATTCGAACCAGTCATGAACCCGCATTATCAAGAAGCTCCGTCATTTTTCTGGACACCTCGCGAGAAAAATTCGAGGAAGTCCTCGGCGATCATTTCAGGCGATTTGCGTCCCTTTTCGTCGAACCAGTAGCTGATCCAGTTGAACGCACCGAACATGGCGAACGACAGCATTCGCGGATCGCAGCTCTTGATCGAGCCGTCGGCGATGCCTTCGGCCACCATGCGCTCGACCTCGTGATTAAGGCGGCGGCGGCCTGTCCAAAGGACTTCCCGGCTGTTGTCGGTCAGGCTTCCGGGCGCGGTGGACCGGATCAGGCAGATGCCGAAATCGGAGGTCATGACACGCGCGTAGCGGCGGAACAGCATTTCAAGCCGTTCCCAGCCGTTGACATCGGCGGAGCGGACTTCATCCAGCAATTCGTGAAGTTCCTGGGTGGCGATGCGCGAACACTGGAAGATCAGGTCTTCCTTGTCGTTCAGGTAGTAGTACAGAAACGGCTTGCTTACCCCGAGCGCCTTGGCCACATCGGACATGGACGTGTTGTGGAATCCGCGGCTGTTGAAGAACGCCGCCGCCGCCTTGAGAATGGAAAGCCGCTTGGCTTCACGATCGTCTTCGGCGGTGGTCTGCCCACTGCCGGTCTTCGATTTTGCGGTCATCTTGCTCTCGCTTTTCTTGTTCGCTCTGCGAGTAGCATACTTCCGAGTAGGATTCGCCGCTACAGGGTCTTCGGCGGTGACCGCCGCCGGCTTACCCTTGATACTTCTGCCTGAATCCCGTGCCATGAGTGCCTCTTCCGTTTCTCAGACGACACTGGGGCGGTCGTAACAGAGGTTGCCATCGGACCACCAAACCGCACCCTTTGAGCGCAACTCTTCCAGGACCTCTCGCGGCAATGCCGCCAGAGCCGAAAGGATCTCGAGCGTGTCCTCGCCAAGGGCGGGCGCATGACGGAAACCTTGGCTGGCATGGCCCGACAGTTTGACCGGCGAACCTGCCACCTTCAGGCGGCTGCCGATCGGATGGTCGAAACTCACCAGCATGTCGCGCTGGCCAACATGCGGGTGGCTGTAGGCGTCCTTTATGGTCTCAACCTTCGCACCCGGTATTCCGAGATCCACATAGCGGCGTTGCCATTCGTCCGCAGGCGCCGTCGCCATGACGTCGGCGACCAGGACGTTGAGGTCGTTCTCATTGTCCTGCCGGTCTTTCTCGGTGGCGAAACGCGGGTCGTCGATCCATTCCGGGTGGCCGAAGGCGCGTGCGGCGGCAGGCCAGAACTGGCCGGTGATGCCGAGCACGAACCATTTGCCGTCACTGCATTTGAACGGGCCGTAGGGCAGGGCGCCGCTGCCGCCGCGCCGCTGCACGGCCGGATAGACGCGGCCGGACATGGCCGGCGCGACGCGGTAGCCGTGCATGGCCAGCTGTGCATCTAAAAGGGCGATGTCGATGGCGGCCGTGCGGCCTGTGCCGCTACGGCGATGAAGAGCGGACAGGATGCCAATGACAGCATAGAAGGCGCCGCCGATCCCGCCGATGGGATTGCCCCAGCGCACCGGCATGGTGCCGGGCTCACCGGTGCCGGTAATGCTCATGCCGCCGCCCAGGGCCTGGATGGTGGCGTCATAGGCGGGCAGGTGAGACCATGGTCCGGTCTTGCCGAAACCGGACACCGAGCAGACGATGATCTCCGGGTTTGCCGCCCGCAGGCTTTCAAGGTCGAGGCCGAGGCGCTGCATCACGCCCGCCTTATAATTGTCGTAGATCACGTCCGCCTGGCCCACGAGCTTCAGCAAAGTCTCCCGACCGGCATCGGTCTTGAGGTCCAGGCAGACTGACCGCTTGTTGCGGTTCAGTCCGAAGTAATAGGCAAGCGCGGGCGTGACCGGCAGGGATGCGGGGTCGACTGCCTCTGCCGATTTGACCGGCGGACGTTCGATCTTGATGACCGTAGCGCCGAGGTCGGCGAGCATCTGGGTGCCGAAGGTGCCGCTGGGCTCGTCGCCGCACAGTTCCAGGATCAGACGCCCTTTCAGCGGGCCGTCCTGCGCGGCAAGGCGGGCCACGGCGTCCCGGACAGGAGCGGGGTCGGTATCGTTCGGAGCGTAGGGGCGCTGGGCAGCCAGTTCACTTGCGGTATCGGTTCCGTCAGCGACGGGGGCAGTCAAGGCTGCTGCGGTTTCTCCGATGAAACGTACCGGGGTGCCGGCTGTGATGACGCCCTCGGCGCCTGGTCCCTCCATCTTCACCGCCATATTGCGGGCGCGGGCCTGCGGCTGTTCAAAGGCTTCGCGGATCGAGTTGACCTTGCCGACGGGCACACCGGCTTCAATCAGCCTGTCTTGCCATGTTTCTGCGGTTTCGCTTAAGAGCCGTTCTTCGATCAACGGTTCCAGGATGGCCTGGTTTTCCTGCCGTTTGGCGAGCGTGTCGAAACGCGGGTCGGCGATAAGCTCTGGCAGTCCGATCGTCTCGCAGAAGCGGCGCCAGAAATTGGAGGCAACACCAATCACGATCCACTTGTCGTCCCGGCACAGGAACGGGCCGTAAGGCACGGTACCGGCCCCACCGCGCCGGGGTTCCGGTGCTCCGAATTCGACGCCCGCGCCGAAGGCCTGGGGCACGCGGTAGGTGTTGAGCGCGAGCTGGCCATCGAGCAGTGAAATCTCGACCGCCTGTCCCTTGCCGGTGCGGGTGCGTTCCTCCAGGGCTGCCAGGATGCCGATGACGCCGTAGAACGATCCGGTGATGTCGCCGACAGGAACGCCCCAGCGGCAGGGCATGCCCTCGCTGTCGTTGGATCCGGTGATGCTCATGCCGCCGCTCAGCGCCTGAACGGTGACATCGTAGGCACCCACATTCGCCCAGGGACCTTCCGAGCCGTACCCGCTGATCGAACAGGTGACGATGCGCGGGTTGATGTGTCTTAGGGTGTCGTAATCAATGCCCAGGCGTTTGGTCACCGACGGACGGAAGTTGTCGTAGACGATATCAGCCCCGGCAACGAGCTTGAGGAAATCCGCCTTATCTGAAGCGTCCTTGAGATTGAGACAGACGCTCTTCTTGTTCCGCTGCAGGGCGAACAGGAAACCGTCCGCGTCGCTGACCGGATCCTCCGCCTTGCGGGCTTTCAGCGGCTGTGCCTTGTCGGGCGGGCAGATCCGTATGACCTCGGCCCCGAGAGAGGCGAGGATATCGGAGCCGAATGGGCCGGCCACCACGGTGGACAGGTCCAGAATGCGGATGCCGAACAGAGGACGGTTATCGGAGTTGGTCACGGGTGGTGTATTCCTCGGAGATGCCCGTTAAAGCGTACGGGCAATCAGCATCTTCATGATTTCGGAGCTGCCGCCGGCAATCCGGCGCACGCGGGCGTCGGTGTACATGCGGGCGATCGGCGTTTCGGCCATGTAGCCCCAGCCGCCATGCAGCTGCAGGCACTCGTCCACTACGCGGCATTGCAGCTCGGTGTTGAACAGCTTGGCGATTGCCGCCTCGTCGCTGGTCAGCTCACCCTTGATGTGCCTGGCGATGCAGTGATCCAGATGGGCCCAACCCACGGTCAGGTGCGCCTTCAGTTCGGCCAGCTTGAACTGGGTGTTCTGGAACTCGATCAGGGGCTTACCGAAGACAATGCGGTCCTTGACGAACTCAACCGTCGTGTCGAAGGCCTTTTGAGCCGAGGACATGGCGATGGTTGCGATCGACAGGCGTTCTTTCGGGATCTCGTGCATCACCTGCTTGAAACCGGCATTCTCCGTGCCGAGCAGGTTCGAGACGGGCACGCGCACGTCGTCGAAGAACAGTTCGGCGGTATCGGACGCCTTCATGCCGATCTTCTTCAGACGCTTGCCGCGGTCGAAACCCGGGCGCGTACCGTCGACCACGATCAGGCTGACGCCGTTGCGCCCGAGTTCCGGCGCCGTCTTGCAGACCACGATCACAAGATCGGCATTGATGCCGTTGGTGATGTAGGTCTTCTGACCCTTGATCACGAAGTCATCGCCGTCGCGCTTGGCGGTGGTGTTGATGTTCTTGAGATCGCTGCCGGCGTGCGGCTCCGTCATGGCGATCGCGCCGATCATCTCGCCGGTCACCATTCTCGGCAGCCAGCGCTGCTTTTGCTCGTCCGTGCCGAGCGCCTCGATATAGGAGGCGACGATGTCGGTGTGGGTCTGGATCGTGAAGCTCGACTGGCCGGTGTAGCCCAGTTCCTCGTCGATGATGCTGAGATGCAGGAAACCACCGCCGGCACCGCCGTATTCCTCGCTCACGGTGGGGCAGAGGATGCCCATTTCGCCGGCCTTGCGCCACAGCTCCTTGGGGATGATGCCGTCTTCTTCCCACTTGGCGATGTTGGGCATGAGTTCGGCCTGGAAGAACTTGCGGACTGCGCGGCGCAGCTCCTCATGTTCCGGTTCGTAAATCGCGCGATTTTCCATCATGGCGGTGATCTCCCGTCTTCCCCTCAGGATTCGGCTTCCGCCGGGGCGGGATTGGTGTAGCCCTGGAGCAGGGCGGAGGGCACCAGCTTGCGCAATTCTTCCGTGGTGAACGGGGCGTCGTCCGCCTTCACCAGGCTCGCCTTCATTTCCGGGTCGTTGTAGATGGCGACCTTGCGCTCCTCGACACGGAAGGCCTGACCGTTGATGTTGGCGGCATCGTCGGAACACAGATAGCTGACGAAGGGGGCGACATGTTCGGGACCGCCCATGTTGACCACGGCGTCGTAGCGCTCCTGTGTTACCAGTCCGGCCTCCAGGCGCTTGCGGAAGCCTTCCTTCACGGCTTCGTCCAGGGTTAGTCGGGTGGCGGCTGCCGGGCAGATCGTGTTGGCGGTGACACCGTATTTGCCCAGTTCACGGGCCATAGCGCGGGTCAGCGAGAACACACCGCCCTTGGCCGCGCCGTAATTGGCTCCGCCCACGGTACCGCGCCAGGCTTCCGAGCCCATGTTGATGATCCGGCCCCAGCGCTGCTCGCGCATGTAGCCGGCGGAATGGTGGATCATGGAATACTGGCCGCGCAGGTGAATGCCGACCACCAGGTCCCAGGATTCCACCGGCATGTTCCAGATCATCTTCGGGCGCAGGACGCCGGCATTGTTGACGAGGATGTCGACGGAGCCGAATTCGGACTTGCACAGCTCGACGGTGCGGCCGCAGGCCTCATGATCGTCGACGCTTTCGGCTGCGACGATCGCGGTTCCGCCGGCTTCGCGGATCGCTTCTGCCGCTTCCTCGGCCGGGGAGGCGCCTTCGGTCTCAATGCCGTCCTTGGCGAGGCCCGGATCCATGATCACGACCTTCGCGCCTTCGCGGGCCAGCTCTTCGGCGATGGCGCGGCCGATGCCGCGGGCGCCGCCGGTGACGATCGCTGCCCTGTTCTCGAATTTCATCTGTCGTCTCCTCGCATGATGGGAATGGCGCTCAGCGCGTCGAAGTCTTGTGTGAAACGGATTTCCAGGTGAGGTAGCCGTCGAAACACTGGGCGCCGCCCTCGCGGCCGTAGCCGCTGTCCTTGACCCCGCCGAAGGGGATCTCGGGCGAGGCGCCGCCGAAGTGATTGATCGACAGGATTCCGGTATCGATCCGGTCCGTGATTTTCGCGGCCGTTTCGGCCGATTGGGTAAAGGCGTAGGCCGCCAGGCCGAAGTCGGTGGCGTTCGCCCGGTCGCAAACCTCCTCGAGATCGGAGAACTTCTGCACGACGGCCACCGGGCCGAACGGCTCTTCACTCAGGATGCGGGCACTGTCCGGAACATCGGTCAGAACGGTCGGGGCATAGAAGGCGCCCGTCTCGCCGATCCGCTTCCCACCGGTGCGCCGCACCGCGCCGCAAGCAATCGCATCCCGGATCAGGTCGTCCACCGCCTGGAGACGGCGGTTATGGATCATCGGGCCCATTCCGGTGTCCGGGTCCATGGGATCGCCGACCACCAGCCGTTCGGCCGCCGCGACGAACGCGTTGACGAAGGTGTCGTGAATATCCTCGTGCAGGAAGAACCGGGTCGGCGAGATACAGATCTGGCCGGAGTTGCGGAACTTCGAGATCACAGACATTTCGGCCGCCTGGACCGGATCCGCATCGGCGCAGACGATGCAGGGCGCGTGGCCGCCGAGCTCCAGGATCTGGGGCTTCAGGTGCTTGCCGGCCAGAACGGCGAGGCTGCGGCCCACAGGCACCGACCCGGTGAAGGTCACCAGCCGCATGGCGGGCGAGGAAATCAGCTTTTCCGAAATCATCGCCGGCTTGCCGAAGACCATGTTCAGGACGCCTGCAGGCACGCCGGCTTCCTGGAAGCATTCCGCCAGAACAATCGCCGTGGCGGGCGTTTCCTCGGCTGGCTTGATGACGATGGTACAGCCGGAGGCGAGCGCTGCGCTGATCTTTCGCGCCGGCGAGGCGCCGGGTCCGTTCCAGGGCGTGAAGGCGGCCACCGGGCCGACCGGGAACCTGAGCGCCCTCTGGGTCACTCCGGCGGGACCGGGGATGACCTCGCCGAAGGTGCGCAGGCTTTGTTCCGCATGCCATTCCAGCAACTCGCCGGCGCGGCCGACTTCGGCGGGCCCATCCTTTACCGGCTTGCCGAGTTCCAGGGCCATCAGGCGGGACAGGTCGTCGGACCGGCTCCGGATAAGCTCGGCCGCCTTGCGCAGGATCGCGGCGCGCTTGCGCGGATGGGTAGCCCGCCAGAGCGGGAAGGCCCGGTTGGCGGCCACAATGGCGCGGTTGATATCGGCTTCCGAAGCCGCAGGCAGGAGGCCGAGTATTGCGCCAGTCGAGGGGTTCTCAACCGGGATCCGGTCTTCGCCGGTGCCATCGGTCCATTCGCCGTCGATCAAGAGCCGGAGTTCAGGATAGGAAGGCTGGGGCGTATCAGTCATTGGACAGGATCACCGTGCCTGCGGCGGCAAACTGCCGGCCCGGACCGTGGACAAGGCTCGTCCTGAGGCCGCTGACCTGTCGGTCGCCAGCTGTGCCGCGCAATTGCGCGACCGCCTCCAGGAGTGCGAACATGCCGTAGCGCCCCGAATGGCAATAGGACAGGCCACCGCCATTGGTGTTCATCGGCAGGTCTCCGCCGGGGCCGGTCTTGTAGATGGGTCTGCCGTCTGCGCCTTTGCGGGTTTCGGCCAGGAAAGGTCCGGACTCGCCCTTGGGCACGAAACCGAGGTCTTCCAGGAACATCATCGGCGTGAAGCTGAAGGCGTCATAGAGCATCAGGTGGTCGATGTCGGCGGGCGTCAGGCCGGCCTCCGCGAAGGCCTGGCGGCCGGAGACGACCGTGGAATCCGACGTGGTGAAGTCGCGCATCATGGCCACCTGACGGTGGGCTGCGCCTTCGCCGGTGCCCAGAATATGGATCGGCTTGTTCTTCATATCCCGGGCGCGCTCGGCAGAGGTGATCACAAGCGCACCGCCGCCATCGGCAACCAGGCAGCAATCGAGACGATTGAACGGGTAGCAGATCAGGGGAGAGGCCTCGACATCCTCCGGGGTGATCGATCCGGCTTGATGCATCAGCGCGCGCGGGTTCAACAGAGCCCATTCACGGGTGGCGGCGGGCACATGGCTCATCTGGCGCTTGGTCGTGCCGTATTGATGGAAGTGGCGCAGCACCGGCAGCGAATAGGTGGTCGGTGCACCCGCGGTGCCGAACGGGCTTTCGAACTGTCCGGCGGGGCTGGCAGGCGTGCCGGCCGCCTCCATGTCGATCCAGCTGCGTCCGCTTTCGCCGTGGACGACCAGCGCCACGTCGCAATAGCCGGCTGCAATGGCTGCAACCGCATGGCGGACGAAGATCATGTAGGAACAGCCGCCAACGCCGGTGCTGTCCACATAGCGCGGCACCATGTTGAGATATTCCGACAGCTCGTTCGGTCCGGCGACGGTGGTGAACAGCCCATCGACATCCGATAGCTTCAGGCCGGCGTCCGCCAGTGCATTCTTCGCCGCTTCCGCGTGGATCGCCAGGCGCGACATGCCCGGAAGCTTGCCGATCCGATCGGTTTCGGCCGCGCCTACGATTGCGGCGGTTCTGCTGAGTTTGCCGGTCATTGTTCAACCACCTTGAACTTGGGAAGGGTGATCTCGTCAGTGACATCGTCGAAATAGACCTCGACATCTATGTCGATGATCAGCTTCTCGGGTGTCGGATCGCCGTCCGTTTCCACGTTGCTCAGCATCCGCGGACCTTCCGCCAGTTCGATCACCGCGATGACGTAAGGCGCTGTCCGGCCTTTGGCCGGCTTGTGGTTGATGACGTAGGTGTGCAGCTTGCCCCGCCCGCTGGCCGGCCGCCATTCCAGGTTGGACGACAGGCAATGCGGGCAGATCGAGCGCGGATAGAAATGAGGCTCGCCGCAGTCGTCGCACCAGGGCAGAAGCAGCTTGTGGGCGCGGGTTCCGTCCCAGAAGGGCTTTGTTTCCGGGGTGGGGCGGGGCAGGGCGCCCTCATCGGATTTTGCAGCATCAGCCATGTTCAGTTCACCTTGGCCAAGCCGTTCTTGAAGATGACGGTGTTTCGCTCCGGGATCCGGGCCTCGAAGCCAAAGCTTCCGCCGCCTTCGTCCCAGATATCCACCTGGATCGTCTCACCCGGATAGGCGGGTGCGCTGAAACGGCCGCCGATTTCCTTCAGGCGGGATACGTCCTGTCCGCAGGTCTCGGCAATTATGGCGCGGGCGATCATGCCGTAAGTGCACAGGCCGTGCAGGATCGGACGCTCAAAACCTGCCTTGGCCGCCTTTGCGGGATCGGCATGGATCGGGTTCCAGTCGCCGGAAAGACGATAGATCAGAGCGGCTTCCGGACGCGTGTTCATAGAATGATTCATATCCGGAGCACGGTCGGGGACCGCGTGGGGGACCGGTTGGGCTTTGGCCGGCGCGCCGCAGCCGCCGTCTCCGCGCAGGAACGACGTCGAGGTGCGTGTGGCGATGATATCACCAGTCCCCTCGTCGACGATATCGCGCTCCAGCATCAGCAGCGCGCCGCGGCCTTCACCCTTGTCGATGATGTCCACGACACGGTTTTTCCCGATCACGGTGCCGGACACCGGCAGGGGCTTGAAGATCTTGAGACCCTGTTCTCCGTGCAGGCTCTTGACCCATTCGATACCGGTCCGCGGATCGGCCATCCACTGGCCCGGGCCGCCGAGTACGACAGCCATGGTGGGAACGGCAACGAGGCGGTCTTCGAGCAGGAACTGGAGTTCGCCTTCGTCCATGGGGTCATGGCCATAACCCAGACCAAGCGCGTAGAGGATCGTGTCCCGGGCCGTGTAGGTCTGCCTTATGTCCTCGAAGGACCAGTTCATTACGGTATCGTAGTCGAGCACGTTGCCTCCCGAGTGATCGAAGTGCCGTCTGACGGCTTGGAAAGTTTCCTACCATCGGGTAGGATTACTGTCAATGTGATGATGGAAAGAAGCGATAAGCATCTGTAAAATTGCAGAATATGGGGAGTGGGACGCGTTTTCTCCCTGTGGGAATCTACTCAAAAGTAGTCTGGAGATGGGAATGTCTGAAAGTCGGGGGCCGCTTGCCGGTGTGCGTGTCGTGGAATTCGTCGGCGTGGGGCCCGGGCCGTTTGCGGCCATGTGGTTGGCGGATATGGGGGCGGAGGTCGTCCGGATCGACAGGCCGGGCCAGCGGTGGAACCAGACGCGCGGCGATATCCTGAACCGAGGGCGCCGCTCGATGGCGCTCGACCTCAAAAAAGACGGCGCGGCTGAGGTGGCTCTGCGGATGGTCGAATCGGCGGACGTGCTGCTCGAAGGGTTTCGACCCGGCGTGATGGAACGTCTTGGCCTCGGGCCGGATGTCTGCCTGGAGCGCAATCCTCGTCTTGTCTATGGGCGTATCACCGGCTGGGGGCAGGATGGTCCAAATCGGAATCTTGCTGGTCACGACATCAATTACATTGCGGCGACGGGCCTTCTCGGGACGATCGGGGACCAGGGAAAGCGGACCGGTTCCGCCTCTTAATCTGATCGGTGATTTCGGCGGGGGTGGTCTGTTGCTGGTTTCCGGGGTTTTGGCTGCGTTGGTCGAGCGATCCGTCTCCGGCCGGGGGCAGGTGGTTGATGCGGCCATGGCTGAGGGGGCGAGTCTTCTCTCTCAGCATGATCTGGTCCTATCACAACAAAGGGCTTGTGGAGCCCGGAGCGCGAGTCGAACATCTTCGATGGCGGTGCGCCGTACTATCGCTGCTACAAGTGTCGCGATGGGCGGTATGTGGCTCTCGGGGCAATCGAGGGGCAGTTCTGGGAGCGGTTTCTTGAGCTTTGCGGTCTTGAGGGCGAAGAGGTGTTGCGCCTGCGCGGAGATCGCGCGAAGTGGCCGGAATTATGCGCCCGGCTGGAGGAGATCTTCCTGACCCGTGACAGCTCCGAGTGGTGTGCGCTGACAGACGGAAGTGATGCCTGTCTTTCCCTTGTTCTGGACTTCGATGAAGCATCGCGCGATCCGCATGCAGTGGCGCGCGAGGCCTATGTCCAGCTGGCCGGGGTGGTGCAGCCGGCGCCGGCGCCCCGGTTCGGCCGGACGCCTGGCGGTGTCGGTTTGCCGTCGCCCTTTGTGGGTGAGCATACGAGGGAAATTCTCGGCGGATGGGGGTTTTTCGCCGCTGAAATCGAGGATCTGGAAAGCCAGGGTGTCGTGCGCCATGAGGATGGTGGCGATTCTCCGCAGAGCCGAGGTCCCCTTGGTTGAGGTGGAGTGCGGGTATCTGCAAGGCGGTTCCGTTTTCGACTGATTGGCGTCGAAGCGTTTGGTACCTGGAGGTAGATTGCTCCAGGTGGTTGGTGGCTGGGCTTGTCTCTGTTCTGGCGGCTCAGGGGCGAATGCGGGGAGAGTTGTTCTTTGGCCAATCAAGGGTGTTTTGAGAAAGCTGTCCGGCCATCGCGTTCCATGTGTCGCTCAATCACTGTCTACCTATGGGTATGTTTTTATCTGCTTTATCAGATGTGTGGCGTAACGGTTGAATGGCGAAAATCTCCGGAATTCCTTTATTTATCGTGGAGAAAAGTAGGTGTGTCCGTTTCTGTGTGATTGTGCGTGGGTAGGGTGGTTGGGCATTGAATTCTACTCAGAAGTAGGTTATCAGTCTGACATTCACCGGTCGGTATGACCGGCTGTTTAACGGGAGGATAGACATGAAAACATTTGCGCGTTACCGCCGCTTCCATCCTGGCGCTCGCGGTCGGATCCGTGCCGGCTCTCGCCAGGTTGATACGCTCTCCTACGCGAGCCACGTGCCGTCGACCCATATTCTGCATACGGAAGGCATGGCGCCGTTCTATAAGCAGGTCGAGGCGGATACGAACGGCGAGATCACGTTCAAGGAATTTCCGGGCGGCGCGATGGGGGATGCAAAGTCGCTGCTGGCGATCGTGCGGGACGGGATCGTGGATTCCTCCCTTATCGTGAACGTCTACTACAAGGCCGACCTGCCGGCGTCTTACATGATCACCGATCTGGGCATGCTGGGGGGAGACAGCATGGTGATGGCCGCGGCAGCGGCGGAAACCTTCCTTCTGGATTGGCCCAGCAGTGCGCCGAGGAAAGCACCCGCAATCACATCAAGCCGCTCGCCTATTATGCGTCCTGCACCCTACATCCTGATGTGCACCAAGCCAGTCAGCACGCTGGAAGAGCTTCAGGGGCTCAAGGTGCGTGCCATCGGCCCCTGGGCGATCTGGCTGAAGGATATCGGTGCAGTGCCCGTCTCCGTACCCTCGTCGGAAGTCTACGAAGCACTGCAGCGCGGCCAGGCGGATTGCACCATCGGTTCGGCGGCATGGCTGAAGAACTACAATCTCAAGGACGTCATCACATATGTGACCGACCTGAAGGTTGGAACCTATTTCGGCGCTCTGGCCTTCGACATGAACACCGATACGTGGAATGGTCTGTCGGTCGATGAGCGCAAGGCCATCGTCAAGAACCTTCCCGGCATTACCCGCCGTATGGGTCATGGCTTATCGGGAAGAAGACGACGCGGCCCTGAAGGAAGGCCTGGATCACGGCGTCAAACTGGCGGAACCGGGGCAGGCTCTTATCGCCAGCTATGATGAGCAGAAAGGCAAGGAGGTCGCGCGCGTCCTCGGCGATCCGCGTGCGGAAAAGCTTGAGCTGAAGGGCGTTGTCGATGCCCTGATGAAGAACGTGGACAAGTGGACCAAGATCCTCGACGAGATCGGCCACGACCCGGACAAGTACGAAGAAAAGCTCCGGGAAGAGATCTATTCCAAGATCAGCGTTGCCGACGACTGAGGTCGGCTCCGTCTGCGGGTGGCGCAATCCGCCCGCAGACGGTTATCGTTGTGAAAATCTTGGAAGGAATGCCCCTCATGACACGGCTCTTTTCCCGGCTTGCCAATGGCCTGCACTTACTTGCCGGGATTGCCATGACGATCATGATGCTTCAGGTCACGGCCGACGTGCTGCTGAAGTATCTGTTCAACAGCCCCATTCAGGGAACGATCGAACTCGTCGCGACCTATTACATGGTGGCGATCGCCTTTTTTGCCGCTCGGCTATCTGGCTCTGCACGAACGCCACGTCTCGGTGGATATCGTCGTGCAGACCATGGGGCCGCGGATGAAGCGGTTCACGATGGTTTTCGCCAATTTCGCATCCGCCATCTACTGCGCGCTGCTGGCGTGGCGCGGGGCAGTCAATGCCATCCGTGCGACCCAGGTGGGTGAGGTCTGGGCCGCGGCCCTGGTCGATATCCCGGTCTGGCCCACCCGCTGGTTCTTTCCCGCGGGGGCGGCGCTCGCGGCCGTCGTGTTCCTGCTCGTGGCCCTTCGCTACCTGAGCGATCCCAAGGCGGTGGAATTCGACAGCTCCGCATCGCACTACAAGGATTAACAATGACCGATCTTTATGTCGCTGGCGGCGGCATTGTGCTGGCAATGATCCTGCTGGCGATGCGTGTGCCGATCGGGGTTGCCCTTGGTCTGGTGTCGTTCGGCGGTATCGCCTTGCTGCGCAGTCCCAAGGCCGCGCTTGAAGCTTTCGGCACGCTTCCCTTTGATTTTGCCGCAAGCTGGTCCCTGTCGGCTGTGCCCATGTTCGTTTTGATGGGAGCGGTGACCTATCATTCGGGTCTGACGTCGAAACTCTACGATGCAGCCCGAGTCTGGCTTTACCGGGTGCCGGGCGGCCTTGCGGTGGCCAGCAACTTCGCCTCGGCCGGTTTCGCGGCGGCCTCCGGTTCGTCTCTTGCTACCTCGGCAGCGATGAGCAAGGTCGCTGTGCCCGAGATGCTCAAGTTCGGGTATGATCGGGGACTGGCAACGGCCACCGTCGCGGCCTCGGGCACGCTCGGCGCGCTGATCCCGCCCTCGATCGCCTTCGTGATCTACGGCTGGTACACCGAACAGTCGGTGCCCAAGCTTCTGATTGCCGGCATCCTGCCGGGATTGCTGACCGCGGTCGCCTATGCCGTGATGATCGTTCTCCGCTGCATGCTGAAACCGAAGCTCGCGCCGAGGATCAACCTCGAGGTGAGCCGCGGGGAACGCTGGCGGAAACTCAATTCGGTCTGGCCGACGCTTCTGCTGATCGGTGGCGTGATCGGAGGCATGTACGGCGGATTGACGACGGCTTCCGAGGCCGGTGCCTTCGGCGCCTTTCTTGCCTTCGTCATCGCCGGCGTGCAGGGGCGCCTTTCGAAAAAGGTGATCTTCAACAGTATTGCCGAAGCGGTCGCGACGACGGCCTCGATCCTGTTCATTGCTATCGGTGCGGTGATGCTGACCCGGTTTCTCGCTCTGGCAGGTGTTCCGATCTTCATGTCGGAACTGGTTTCGAGCTGGAACACAAGTGTCATCAGCATCATCATCCTGCTGTCGGTGGTCTACTTGATCCTGGGCATGTTCCTCGACCCGATGGGGCTGATGCTGATCACGCTTCCGATCTTCCTGCCGACCTTCAAGGCGCTGGGGATCGATCTGATCTGGATGGGTGTGATCATCGTGAAATACATCGAGATCGGCCTGCTGACGCCGCCAGTGGGGTTGAATGCCTACGTGGTGAAAAGCGTGATCGGCGACGCGGTTGGGCTGGGGACCATCTTCCGCGGTCTTCTGTGGTTTCTCGCCTGCGAGGCGGTGGTCATGGTGCTGCTGATCGGCTTTCCGAGCATCTCGCTGTTCCTTCCGGGCTTCATGTAAAGGCTTTCGCCGGTGGGGATTAAGCATTCCACCGGCGATCTTCCTCCCCGCACCGTTGGTGCGCTCGGGTGAAGCCGTTTCGGCCCCTATCCTTCCCATTGCTCTCTCCCTTTCACTTGCCTCGCCCGCATGATCGAAGGCTTGACTCGCTTCTTTGAAAGTACGATTGTCGGACAATCGGATATTTGAGATAAAAATGTGATGCTTGCATCGAACGCGGGCAGGGAGGAACTGGGTGGAGTTTTCGGACAAAACCATCGTGGTGACCGGCGCGTCGAGCGGGCTGGGCGAGCATTTCGCCCGGACCCTGGCCGCCGATGGCGCGCGCGTTGTGCTGACTGCCCGCCGCCGGTCTAAGCTCGACGGAATAGCAAATGAAATCATCGCGGCGGGCGGTAAAGCCCCAGTCGGTGGAGATGGGACGTAACCGATGCATCCTCCGTTGAAGAGGGCTTTGCGGCCATCGAGGGGCGGATCGACGTTGTGATCAACAACGCCGGCATCAGCGGCGGCGGACCGGCCTTGCGTACTCCGCCTGCGGAATTCGACAGTGTTGTCGATACCAATCTCAAGGGCGTGTTCCACGTTGCCCGGCAGGCGACCCTGCGTATGCAGGACACCGGAGGAGCGATCGTCAATATCGCCTCGATCCTGGGGCTGCGCGTGGCGGGCGGGGTTGCCGCTTACACAGCCTCCAAGGCAGCTGTGGTTCAACTGACCAAGGCGCTCGCCCTGGAATGGGCGCGCTACGGCATTCGGGTCAACGCACTTTGCCCCGGCTATATCGAAACGCCGCTCAATGCCGATTTCTTCGCGACGGAAGCCGGGCAGAACCTGATCCGCCGCATTCCCCAGCGCCGTCTCGGCCAACTCTCCGATCTCGATGCGCCGCTCCGGCTGCTGTGCTCGGACGGGCGGCCTACATGACCGGTTCAGTAATCGCCGTCGACGGCGGCCATCTTGTCTCCAGCCTGTGAGGACCACCATGGATTTCACGATTCCTGCGCATATCGAAAGCCTTCGCGAACAGATCGCCCGGTTCGTCGAAACCGAATTGCTGCCGGTCGAAGCCGACCGCGCCAACTTCGACCCGCATGAAAACATCCGCCTGGATGTCCTTGCCGCCAAGCGGGCCAAGGCCCGCGAACAGGGCCTGTGGTGCCTGCAGCTTGCGCCCGAAACCGGCGGCCGGGGCGTCGGCCGTGTCGGCATGGCCGTTTGCTATGAGGAAATGAACCGCTCGATCTTCGGGCCGGTGACCTTCAACTCGGCCGCCCCCGACGACGGCAACATGATGGTCATCGAGGCGCTCGGGACCGATGAGCAGAAGGATTGGTGGTTGAAGCCGGTCGTGGATGGCAAGGTCCGATCTGCCTTCGCCATGACCGAACCCCATCCGGGCGGCGGTTCCGATCCGGGCATGATGCAGACCGTGGCCAGGAAAGACGGCGATGACTATGTGGTCCACGGCCACAAGTGGTTCATCACCGGCGCGGACGAGGCGGAGCATTTCATTCTGGTCGCCCGCACCTCCGACGATGCGCGGCGGGGCCACACCTGTTTCCTGTTCCACAAAGACGATCCGGGCTGGGAGATCACCCGGCGCATTCCGATCATGGGGCCGGAAGAACATGGCGGCCATTGCGAGATGACCTTCGACGGGCTGCGCATTCCAAGCCGCAATGTGGTTCTGGAGGAGGGGCGGGGGCTCAAGGTCGTGCAGACCCGGCTCGGTGTCGCGCGTCTGACCCACTGCATGCGCTGGCTCGGTCTTGCCCGGCGCTGCGTCGAGATCGCCACGGAATACGCCTCCCGCCGCGAAGGCTTCGGGATCAAGCTGGCGGACCGGGAAAGCGTCCAGATCATGCTGGGCACCCTGTGCGCCGATATCGAGGTGGGCCGTCTGCTGGTGATGAAGGCCGCCTGGGGACTGGACCAGGGCAGCTACGCCCAGAAGGAAGTGTCCATGGCCAAGGTCCATGTTGCCAACCTGTTGTACCGGGCCGCAGACACCGCCATCCAGATCAACGGCGCGCGCGGTTACTCCAAGGACACCGTCCTGGAATGGATCTACCGTTATGCCCGCCAGGCGCGTCTGGTCGACGGCGCGGATGAGGTGCATCAGATGGTCCTCAACCGCTATCTGGCAAGCGAAGGACGCGGCTTCTTCCAGTGGCCTGTCGCGGAGGCTTAGAGTGAGCGAGACCGATTTTGATCCCGCTGCGCTCTATGGCTATCTGCAGAACCGTTTCGGTGCGGGGGAGCTTTCGCTGACCCGCATCGGCGGCGGCCAGTCGAACCCGACCTATATGGTTGACTACGGCGGGCGCAAAATGGTCCTGCGTAAACAGCCCAATGGCGAGATCCTGCGCGGCGCCCACGCCATCGACCGGGAGTTCCGGGTGCTGACGGCGCTTGGCGCTACTGATGTGCCCGTTCCCGCGCCGGTGCTCTACGAAGACGATGCGGCGATCCTCGGGACGCCGTTCTACCTGATGGATTTCGTCGAGGGGCGGGTGTTCAACGATTGCCGCCTGCCGGATTTTTTCGCCAGAAGACCGGCGCGCGCTCTATCTCTCCATGGCGGAGACGCTGGCAAAGCTGCACCGGCTTGTCCCCGCCGATATCGGTCTGGGCGACTACGGCCGGCCGGGCAATTACTTCGCCCGTCAGATCCACCGCTGGACCTCCCAACTCGAAGCGTCACCCTCCAAGCCGGAGCCGGTGCTGAGCAAACTGGCCGCTCGTATTGCCGAGGCAATGCCGGAGGACGACGGTCTCGTCTCGATTGCCCATGGCGACTTCCGGCTGGGCAACATGCTGGTTCATCCGAGCGAGCCGCGGGTGATCTCGGTTCTTGACTGGGAACTCTCTACCCTGGGGCACCCGTTGGCGGATTTGGGATTCTGCTGCATGCCGTGGCACACGGCGCCGGACGAATATGGCGGGATCCTGGGTGAAGAGAGCGAAGGCATTCCGACGGAAGCGGAATTCGTCGCGCGCTATCGCGAGGTGCTGCCAAACGTTCCGGCACCGGAGCCGTTCCATGTGGCTTTCGCGCTCTTCCGTTTTGCGGTGATCTTTGTCGGCATCGCGGACCGGGCAGCTGCGGGAACCGCATCGGACCCGGAAGCCGCGCGCTTCGGTCCGCTCGCCCGCCGGTTTGCCATCCGTGCCTGGGAGGCGCTGGGTGAGACGCCGCCCACAGCTGCTTGACGGCAGCTGGCTCCGGATCATAGTCACAAGCTTTCCTGGAGGAATGGACGGTGCGGGATCAAAAGGAGGGACGAGCGATACTGCGGCAGATCGACAAGGATCCGGGTTATGTCCGGGTCGCCAAGGCCATCGAGACGGAAATCGTAGCCGGCCGGCTGAAGGTCGGCGAATTGTTGCCGACCGAAGCGGAGCTTTCCGGAATGCTCGGCGTCAACCGGTCGACCGTCCGCGAAGGGATCCGAGCCCTTGAAAATGCGGCACTGGTTCGCAGGGGTGAGGGCAAACGCCTGGTCATTTCCACGCCCGAGCCCGAGGTCATCACCAAGGTGAACACCCGCGCCATGCGGATGATGCGGGTAAGCTTTCTGGAGCTGTGGGACGTGCAGATGAAGCTGGAGCCGTTCGCTGCACGGCTTGCCGCCGAACACAGAACGCCCGAACAGGCGGATGCCCTTCAAGTCAACGTGGCGGAGCTGAAGGCCAATCTGGACGACGACGCCTTCATCATTCGTTCGGATGTGGAATTCCACGGGCTGATCGCGGAAGCCGGCGGCAACCCGGTCCTGTCTCTCGCCACTGCACCGATCGGACAGCTTCTCTATTCTGCAACCGTCGATCTCTACGCCAGGGTTCCCCAGGCGCGCCATCGTCTTTTGGCGGCCCACGAGGCAATTGCCCATGCGATTACCGACGGCAATGCGGATGACAGCGAAAGCTGGGCGGCGAGGCATATCGAGGATTTCAAACGCGGCTACGAAGTTGGCGGCTTCGACATGACTGCGCCGCTCCCCATGCGCGGTTGATATCGCCGAAGGTAAGATGAAAAGGCAGCCTCGCCCGGTGGACGAGACTGCCTTTTATCGTTGTCCGTGCTTTCGCTGGATTAGGGAACAATTTCCCTTCTATTTCTTTTGTGCCGATGTCGAACCGGCGGCCGGCTTGGCTCGTCTTGATGCGGGGCGTGCCTTTGTGGCAGCTGGCTTGGATGCCGCTGCTTTTGCAGGCGCTTTCGCAGTTGCCGGTTTCGCGGTCGTCGGCTTGGCCGCCGCCTTCGTTACAGCGGGCTTGGCCCTTGTGGTCCGTGCCGGCGCTTTCGCCGCAGCGGTCTTGGCTGCAGCCGGCTTTGCCGCTGCCTTTGTTGCCGCAGGTTTGGCTGCCGCTCTTGAGGCAGCAGGCTTAGCCCTTGTGGTCCGGGCCGGCGCTTTCGCCGCCGCGGGCTTGGCAGCGGCCGGTTTGGCAGCAGCCTTTGTCGTTGCAGGTTTGGTTGCCGCAGGCTTTGCGGGTGCCTTTGCAGCGGTAGGTTTGGTAGCAGCCGGTTTCGCAGCTGCAGGCTTGCCCCTTGCTGTCCTCGTCGGCGCTTTCGCTGCCGTGGGCTTTGCTGCGGGCGCCTTGGCAGTCGCTGCCCTGGAAGGCGTTTTCGCCGTAACAGGTTTGGCAGTCGCTGGCTTGGTCGCCGCTTTCACGGTTGCAGGCTTGGCCGTTGCCGGTTTCGCGGCTGCCTTCGTCGCTGCGGGCTTCCGGGTTGTTGCCGCAGGCTTTCTTGCGGCCGTGGTTCTGCGGGCAGCCGGTGCGCGGCGGGCGGTCGAGGCGGTTTTCGCCTTCGGGGCAGCCGCCGGTTTGGCCGCTGTTGTCGTCCCGGTCTTTTCCGGCTCGGAGATGGTCACAAGAGAGCCGACGACTTTCTTCATGTCTTCGGAAAGACGGGCTGCACCTTCCTCGACGACCTTTGCCGTGGAGGCAGTGAAGTCGGTTGCCGCATGCATGGCGCCGGCCGCGCCGGATTCGACCAGCTTGCCGGCATTGGCGCCGATCTCGCTACCGGCTTCGGCAAGTCCTGACAGGGCGTGCCAAACCGCTGATCCGGTATCGCCTCCGGCCGCGGAGGTTTTGGAGACGATCGACGTTACGGTCGCCGAAGCGGCCTTGTAGACGTCCTCGCCGACATCGGCCACACCAAGCACAACGCCTTTTGCCGCCGCCTTCGCGGCGATCAGAACACTGCTGCCGGCTTTCGGCCCACCGGCAAGGACGCCGGAGACGATGTCCTGGACCTTCTTCGGAAGATCGCCGGCAATCTCGCCGCCTGCGCGCATCTTTTCCGCAACCGCCGTTCTGACGGAGTCGGAGATCTGCGCTTCCTTTTTTTCAATGGTTTTCAGGAACTTGACGGTTTCCTTCTCAAGATCCCTAGCCTTGGCTGCGGGTTTCTTTTTCTCATTCGCCTTTTTTGCTGAAGGCGACTTCTTCTTTTCTTTCACCGCTTTTTTGGCCATCTTGGATTTCCTCTGATTCAGGCGCCGTTCCAAACTCTCCTGGCGCAAATTGGAAGCTGGCTGCGCAAAATAGTCTGCAATTCCTAAAACAATGATAGCGCAATGAATGCGCTTTTCCTTTGACCGTGGTCAATATTGTCTTGTGTGCGGTGTAACTGGTCACAGGCTCTGGAAATACGGAACTGAAAAGCCCATCCTCGAATTTGATGTTCGATGTTGTCGGAACGGGACA
This sequence comes from uncultured Roseibium sp., assembly GCF_963675095.2. Taxonomy (GTDB): domain Bacteria; phylum Pseudomonadota; class Alphaproteobacteria; order Rhizobiales; family Stappiaceae; genus Roseibium. The sequence continues at coordinate 67,603 of NZ_CAXXSJ010000017.1, forward strand.
GAGATCATGCAAAACCAGTTGGCGCGTGACCAGATAGTCGACCGTCTGCTCGAAGCGGCGGATCTTCTCGAAGCCCAGGCCGCGGACCGGTTTCGCGTACGCGCCTACCGGATGGGCGCGGAAACCGTTCGCAACCTGACCGAGGATCCGGCGGGTATTCTGGAGCGGGAGGGGCTCGAAGGTCTGATCAGGCTGCCGCATATCGGAACCCGCCTGGCACGCGCCATCGATGAAATGGTTGCCACCGGACGCTGGATCCAGTTGGAGCGGATGCGCGGGGAGGCCGAACCTGAAGCGGTGTTCCAGACCATCCCGGGAATTGGCCCGTCGACCGCCCGTGCGATCCACGACGAACTCCATATCGATACGCTGGAAGCCCTGGAAATTGCAGCCCATGACGGCCGTCTGGAAAAGGTCCCGGGGATCGGCGCCCGGCGGGCGGCCTCGATCCGCGCCATGCTTGGCTCCATGCTGGCCCGCCGCCGGCGGCGCAGCCCGGAGGACCACGAAGAGCCTACGGTCGCGTCGCTGCTTGAGGTCGACGCGCTTTATCGCGACAGGGCAGCGGCTGGAGACCTCCGGCAGATCGCGCCGCGTCGTTTCAACCCGACCGGCGAAGCCTGGTTGCCGATCCTGCATGCCGATCGGGACGAGTGGTCGTTTACCGCTCTTTATTCAAACTCGGCACTGGCCCATGATCTCGGGCGGACCCATGACTGGGTCGTGATCTATTTCAGCCGCTCCGACGGGCCGGAGCACCAGCGCACGGTCGTCACCGAGACCCGCGGCCCACTGGAAGGTAGACGGGTCGTCCGCGGCCGTGAGGCCGAATGCCGGCAGCATTATTTCGACGGGGCTGACCCCGGTTGACATTCCTCAATTCCGCGCAGGAGAGCAGCGGGTAGCCTGTTTCCTGCATTGGAGGAGTGCAGCATGAGTGCGAATAAGCAGCCGGATCGTGACATCAATAGCCGGTCGTTGGAGCGGCATAAGGCCTGCGGCGGCAAAATCCAGATCGCGGCGAAAGGGCGTATTGCCTCTCATGAGGATCTCTTGATCTGGTACACACCGGGCGTGGCCGAGCCAAGCCGGGTAATCGCGGTCGAACCGGAAACGGTTTTTGACTACACCAACAAGGGGAATACCGTTGCCGTGGTCTCCGACGGTTCGCGCGTGCTCGGTCTCGGCAACATTGGTCCTGAAGCCGCCCTTCCGGTGATGGAGGGCAAGGCGCTCTTGTTCAAGCATTTCGGCGGCGTCGATGCCGTGCCAATCTGCCTCGACGTTCACGACGAAGACGGAATTGTCGCTGCGGTGAAGGCGATTGCCCCGTCCTTCGGGGGCATCAACCTTGAAGACATCTCCACACCGAAGTGCTTTCGCATTCTTGAGCGTTTGCGCCGGGAACTGAGCATACCGGTTTGGCACGACGATCAGCAGGGCACGGCCACGGTCGCGCTTGCCGGGCTTCTCAATGCGCTGGAGATCGTCGGCAAGGACATCGCAACGACGCGGATCGTGCTGGTCGGTATCGGTGCTGCGAATATGGCCCTGTTTCGGTTGCTGAAGGCAAAAGGCGCGGATCTGGATGGACTGATCGCCGTCGACAGCAAGGGCATTCTTTCGGGCAAACGGCACGATATCGAGGATCGGCAGGTGGATATGCGGGAAAAGTGGCAGGTGTGCTGCGAGACCAACGGGACCGGGCTGGAAGGGGGCATCACCGAAGCACTGCGGGGTGCGGACGTCTGCATCGCGTTTTCCGCGCCTGGGCCTGACACCCTCCCGGCCGCTGCCATCGCAACCATGGCTCAGGATGCCATCGTGTTCGCCTGCGCAAACCCGGTTCCCGAAATCTGGCCGGATGCGGCGAAGGAGGCCGGCGCACGGATCGTTGCCACCGGGCGCGGCGACTTTCCCAACCAGGTCAACAACTCGCTGGTGTTTCCGGGGCTGTTCAGGGGCGTACTTGACGTCCGCGCCGGAACGATCACCGAGGATATGCAGATCGCCGCGGCCGTGACCCTGTCCGAAGTCGCCCGGAGAAAAGGCCTGAGCGAACAGGCAATCCTTTGCTCGACAGATGATCTGGATGCCGCGGTGGAGATTGCGGCAGCCGTGGGCTCAGAGGCAGTCCGTGCCGGCATCGCCCGGCGGGCAAGGGACTTTCAGTCACTCAAGGACAGCGCTCTGGAGCGGATACAGGCGGCGCGGCGGCTCAATGCGCTGGCGGCGGTGGAGTAACGCCTGCGGAACACGAGCGGTATCAGTGTGCTGCAGAGCGCCGGCCCTGTCCGGAATCCGTGGCGGTCGACCCATCGTTTCAGATCGGCTCGGCGCGCAGACCCTTCAAGATTGCCCAACACATCAGGAGCAGCACGAGTGTGAAGGGCAGACCGGTGGAGATCACCATGGCCTGCAGCGCGCTCAAGCCGCCTCCGACCAGAAGAACGATGGCGACTGCGCCTTCAAAGGAAGCCCAGAACACGCGCTGGGGGACGGGGGCGTCGACCTTGCCGCCTGCCGTGATCGTATCGATCACCAGAGAGCCGGAATCCGACGAGGTGACGAAGAACACAATCACGAGAATGATCGCGATCACCGAAGTGATCGACGAGAGCGGAAGTCCCTCCAGCATGGCGAACAGCGACAGCGGGGGATTGTAGTTGTCGATCACCTGTGCCTTTACCGCCGAGGTTGCCGGGTCTGAGATGACCTGGTCCAGCGCCACGCCGCCGAAGACGGCCATCCACAATACGCAGACGAGGGAGGGGATCAGCAGCACGCAGACGATGAATTCGCGCACCGTGCGCCCGCGCGACACCCGGGCGATAAACATGCCCACGAAGGGCGACCAGCTGATCCACCAGGCCCAGTAGAAGGCGGTCCAGCCGGCACGGTAGGCATCATCCGTCCGGCCTACCGGGTTGGAAAGAGGCAGCAGTTCGCGGCCGTAAGCAAGAAGTCCTTGTCCGAAATCGGTCAGGATCAGCAACGTCGGCCCGGCAAACAGGACAAAGAGCAGGAGCAGGGCGGCGATGCCCATGTTGATTTCCGACAGCAGTTTCACCCCGCCGTCGAGACCGCGGAGCACCGAGAACAGGGCGACGCCGGTGATAACCGTAATCAGAATAACCTGCACCGGGACGCTGATCGGTACGCCGAACACGTGATTCAAGCCCGCATTGGCCTGCTGCGCGCCGAAGCCGAGAGAGGTTGCCAGACCAAAGAGCGTGGCAAAGACCGCAAGGATGTCGATCACATGGCCGGTCCAGCCCCAGATACGGTCTCCGAATATCGGATAGAAGGCGGACCGGATCGTTAGCGGCAGGCCTTTGTTGAAGGAAAACAGCGCGAGCGCCAAGGCAACGACGGCGTAAATTGCCCAAGGGTGAAGGCCCCAGTGATAGATCGTCGCGGCCAGCCCCATCTCCTTCGCACGATCCACGTTTTCGGCGATCAGGTTGCCGTCTGCATCGAAGGGAGAGGGTGTGCCGAGCGGGCTGGAAATCGCCATGTGATAGACGGGTTCAAGAACGCCGAAGAACATCAGGCCAATGCCCATCCCGGCGGCGAACAGCATGGCGAACCAGCCGGTGTAGGTGAAGTCGGGCGTCGCGTCCTTGCCGCCCAGACGGACCTTGCCCCAGGGGCTGACAATCAGGAACAGGCAGAAGAGCACGAAGATATTGGCCGCGCCCAGGAAGAACCAGTCGAAGGTGGACGTCAGCCACGGTCTGAGCCAGCCGAAAAGCGCGCCCGCCTGTTCGGGCAGCGCCAGGGCGTAGAAAACGAAGGCTACGATTGTCAGCCCCGAAACCATGAATACGGGATTGTGGACGTCGAAGCCAAAGGGGCCGAGTTGGCCTTCGATATTGTCCTGTCCGATTTCGTAATCGGTGTCGATCAGTTCCGTCTGTCCTTCCGGGACGGGAATGCCTGCGACCTCTTCAGAATCGGACATGTGCAGCTCCTGTCATTCGTGTGGGTCTGTGCTTTTAATGCGGCGTTCAGCCGCGGACCAGAAAGACCGATGCCTTCGAGTGGCTGGCGAGGTGGCCGCCGTGTGAGGCCCAGATGTAGTCGGTCAGGTTCGGCACATGGGTCGCCATCACCACCAGGTCGGCGCCGAGTTCCTCGGCCGCCTCGCTCAGCTTTCGGTCGATGTCGATGGCCGGGTCGTTGGCGACAATCGTATGTGCCCGCGCCTTGAGCTGGCGGGACTGCGCCTGTTCTTGTGCAAACGCTTGCAGCTTCTGGTCGTATTCGGCGGGGTTGTGTCCCAATTCGCCTGGCTCGGGGCTGGTGATGCCGACATAGATCACCTCCGCGCCATAAGCCTTTGCCATATCGGCCGCGATGGTCAACGCCTTGCCCAGTGCGGGCGCGTGACGCAAATCCACCGGAACCATGATCGTGTCGAACATCGTCTCTATCCTCACGTTTCCGTATGGGGAGCCTACGCGAGGGGCAGGGCGATGTCCATGAGGGGGACGTTGGAGGTGTGGAAACGCTGGGTTCCGTCGCTCGTTTGCTGCTTGTTTATTGGAAGCTTGCCTGAAAGCTGGTGGCAGTCAGTGTCACATGGGCGTCAAGCGGGGGGCGCAATTCGAAGGCCTTTGGGGATCGAGCAAATTCGTAGAGACGGAAGAGGTGCCAGTCCTCTCGCCGGGCCTCGGCGACCTCCAGTTCGTTTCGCGAGATATGGAATGGAGTACGTTCCCAACCGTTTGTGGTCTTCACTTCGATCAGGCGCTCGCGGCCTTCGGGCGTGTAGCTGAAGATATCGTAGCCTGCACCATCGCCGTCTTCTTGGGAAACCCAGCGAACGCGTTTTGCGAGATCGCCGCGCCCCTGCTGGTGAAGCTGGAAACGCTCATGGTGAAATACGAGTTCCTCACCAGCTCGGCCGAGTACTCTGTTGCGTTCATCCCGACCGGCAACGTCGAAACGTCGGGCGACGGCTTGCATTTTTTCGAGTTCCTCCGGAGGAGGCGTGTTCCGGAGTGTTGGGGCGACACCGACGAACAAGGACGAAGTTTCCGCCATCCCGCTTTGATGGGGGCGATAGACAGCTGTTTCCCAATCCGGATGCAGCGCAAGCCAGCGTGAGATTGCTTCCGCAAGAGCCATCTGAAAGTTGAAACGGGGTTGGTAGCCTTTGACGATGGGCAGTCCAAAACCCTTGGCTGCTGCGGAAACGTTGCAGTGTTTGAATTCAATCGCGCCGCGGCTGCGCCCGATCTGTTCTTGGACCAATCGGTTCTGCGCAGCCTTGTTGTAGGAACGTCCCGAGAGCTCATCATTGAGCATCGAAAAATAGGACGCCACAACGGCGTCGTTTTCCGTATCTGACCAATCGTCTGAGCTCATGTTTGCCAGGTTATTCTGACACTCGACCCGTGTCATGCCGGAAAATGCATTTCAAAATTGCTGGCTGATGGAATTCTTGGGTGTTGCCCGAATGGTCATGTTACCGCTTCCCGGACCACACCCCATAAACAAACCCCGCGAGAGACATCAGCGCCAGCACGCCCCAGGTGAGCGCGTAGGTGAGGTGGCTGTTGCGGAATTTGATGACGGTGAGGCCGCCCATGGGCAGGGATCCGTCTGATGGTCCTGCTTGTGCGTCGATGAAATAGGGGGCGACCTTTGTCAGGTCGTCCGTTGCGGCGATGGCGGCAACGTCGCGGGAGTACCAGCGTCCGGCCGCCGGTTCGTTGGAGCGCAGGAAGGCGCCGCCGGGTTGGCTCATGCGCAGCAAGCCGGTCACCTGGACGGGGCCGGTCGGACGGGAGTGGTCGGCGGGGGCTTTTCTGTCGGTCGGAACGAACCCGCGGTTGACCAGAATGATGGTTCCGTCGTCCTGCCGGAGCGGCTTCATCACCCAGAAACCTGCACCGTATTCGGTCACCGCCTGCACCAGGGTTTCTGTGTCGAGATAGGTGCCGCTTGCGGTTACGTGGCGGTATTCGTCGTCCTTCGCCGTGACGGCCGGCCATTCGAATTCGGTAGGAGCGGGGACCGGAGCGGCGTGGACGCGGCTTTCGACCCTGGCGATCAGGTCCAGTTTCCAGAAGAGCCGCTGAGCCTGCCAGATGCCGAGCGCAGTAAAGGTAGCCGTCAGGACCAGCATGCCGGCGGCAAACACAAAACGGGCCCGCCGGGATCCGGCGGGCCTTTCGTCTTTGTTGTCTTCAGCGTTCACGTGACAGCCTTTCTCCGGAAGGCTTTCTCAGGGCAGGGCCTTGATCATCTCCGGCGACATCTGGGGCATCATGTTGGTGTTGAGATGATACATCACCCAGAACGAGCCGCAGAGCATGATCCCGACCAGGATCAAGGTGAAGATCAGCGCGGTCATGGACCAGCCGCCTTCGACCCGTGTGTTCATATGCAGGAAATAGATCATGTGAACCACGACCTGCACGGCCGCCAGGACGAGGATCAGGACGGCGGCGAAGAGCCTGCTGTCCAGAACGTCGCCCATTACCAGCCAGAAGGGGATGGCGGTGAGAATGACGGAGAGGATGAAACCGGTCAGATAGCCCTTGAACGTGCCGTGGCCGCCATCGTCGTCATGGCCGTGATGCCCGTGAGTATCGTCGGTGTGTGCGGAGGAAAGCGAGGTCATCCGAGGACTCCCAACAGGTAAACCAGGGAAAAGACGCCGATCCAGACGACGTCGAGGAAGTGCCAGAACATGGACAGGCACAGGAGCCGGCGGCGGTTCTCCGGGATCAGGCCCTTGACCGACACCTGAACCATCAGCGTCACCAGCCAGATGATGCCGAAGGTGACATGCAGTCCATGTGTGCCCACCAGCGTGAAGAAGGCCGACAGGAAAGCGCTGCGGTCCGGTCCGGCGCCTTCCTTGATCAGGTGATGGAACTCGTAAAGTTCCAGTCCGAGGAAGGTAAGCCCGAACAGGCCGGTGACGACCAGCCATGCAAGCATGGTGTTCTTGCGGTTGCGGTCCATCTCCAGCATGGCAAAGCCGTAGGTGATGGAGGAGAACAGCAGCATGGCCGTGTTGATCGCCACCAGCGGCAGGTCGAACAGGTCCGCCGGGGTGGGGCCGGCGGCGTAGTTGTGGCCGAGCACGCCGTAGGTAGCAAAGAGCACCGCGAAGATGAGGCAGTCGCTCATCAGATAGATCCAGAAGCCCAGCATGGTGCTGCCTTCGGGATGGTGCTCCTCGGTCAGGTAGAACTGGTCTGCCTTGTATTCGTTGAGTGTTGCGTCGCTCATGACGTCGCTCCCTGTGCTGCGAGCAGGGACGTCCGCGCGTCTTCCGTCTCCCGGACCGTTTCGGCCGGAATGTAGAAATCGCGCTTGTAGTTGAAGGTGTGGCCGATCGCGATCACGAACATGGCAAACGCGGAGAGGGCCGCAAGCCACCACATGTACCAGATCATGCCGAAGGCGAAGGCAACGCTGATCATCCCCAGGATGACGCCGGTACCGGTGTTCTTCGGCATGTGGATCGGGATGAAGCCTTCCAGCGGACGCTGGTAGCCGCGCGCCTTCATGTCGTGCCAGCTGTCATGGTCATGCACCACCGGCGTGAAGGCAAAGTTGTAGTCCGGCGGCGGCGAGGACGTAGACCATTCCAGGGTCCGGGCGTTCCAGGGATCGCCCGTCTCGTCGCGCAGCTCGTCCCGCTTCAGGTAGCTGACAACAAGCTGGATGATGAAGGAGCCGATACCGAGCGCGATCAGGAAGGCGCCGAAGGCGGCGATGATGAACCAGATCTGCAGGGACGGGTCCTCGAACTGGCTGACACGGCGGGTCACGCCCATCAGGCCGAGCACGTAAAGCGGCATGAAGGCGAAGAAGAAGCCGATCTGCCAGAACCAGAAGCTCATCTTGCCCCAGAATGGGTCGAGCTTGTAGCCGAAGGCCTTGGGGAACCAGTAGCTGACACCGGCCAGCACGCCGAACACCACGCCGCCGATGATCACGTTGTGGAAGTGGGCGATCAGGAACAGCGAGTTGTGCAGCACGAAGTCCGCCGGCGGGACGGCAAGCAGGACACCCGTCATGCCGCCGATCACGAAGGTGATCATGAAACCGATGGTCCACAGCATCGGCGGTTCGTAACGGATCCGGCCCCGGTACATGGTGAAGAGCCAGTTGAACATCTTCGCACCCGTCGGGATCGAAATGATCATCGTGGTGATGCCGAAGAAGGCGTTGACGCTCGCGCCCGATCCCATGGTGAAGAAGTGGTGCAGCCACACCAGGTAGGACAGGATGGTGATCACCACGGTGGCGTAGACCATCGAGGTGTAACCGAACAGGCGCTTGCCGCAGAAGGTGGCGACCACTTCGGAGAAGATGCCGAAGCACGGCAGGATGAGGATGTAGACCTCCGGGTGACCCCAGATCCAGATCAGGTTCACATACATCATCGGGTTGCCGCCGAGATCGTTGGTGAAGAAGTTCATGCCGGCGTAACGGTCGAGCGTCAGGAGCGCCAGGGTCGCGGTCAGGATCGGGAAGGTGGCAACGATCAGCACGTTGGTGCACAGCGCGGTCCAGGTGAAGACCGGCATTTTCATCAGGGACATGCCCGGTGCGCGCATCTTGACGATGGTTGCGATCAGGTTGATGCCCGACAGGGTCGTGCCGACACCGGCGACCTGCAGTCCCCATATGTAATAATCGACACCGACGTCCGGACTGTAGTCGATGCCTGAAAGCGGCGGATAGGCGAGCCACCCTGTCTTGGCGAATTCGCCGACGAACAGTGACATCATGACGATGACGGCGCCTCCCACCGTCATCCAGAACGAGAAGTTGTTCAGGAACGGGAAGGAGACGTCGCGCGCGCCGATCTGCAGCGGCACCACGTAGTTCATCAGGCCGGTCACGAACGGCATGGCCATGAAGAAGATCATGATCACGCCGTGGGCGGTGAAGATCTGGTCGTAGTGGTGCGGGGGAAGGTAGCCGTCGCTGCCGCCGAACGCCCAGGCCTGCTGGATGCGCATCATGATGGCGTCGGCGAAGCCGCGCAGCAGCATGATCAGGGCCAGCACCACATACATGATGCCGATCTTCTTGTGGTCCACGCTGGTGAACCATTCCTTCCAGAGATAGCCCCAGAGGCGGAAGTAGGTGATGAGGCCAAGCACGATCAGGCCGCCGGTCGCGACGACCGCGAAAGTGACCACCAGGATCGGCTCGTGATACGGGATGGACTCGAGTGAGAGCCTCCCGAAGATGAAATTCATCAGGGTTGTGTCAGAAAACATGACGTTGTCCAGTTTCTGCGGCCGCGACCGCCGTCAGATGCGGTTGGGGCGGCTCAGGAGAAGGGCTGCCGTGCCGGCAGGAGACTCGTTACGGGCTTCTGCACGGGGAGGGTCTCTGGAAGGCAGCGTGCAACGGCCGAAAATATCCGGGTTCAGGCCGCTCCAGGGCGTGTAGGGGCCGAGCTCGGCCAGTTCCCTGTTGGCTTCCTCGTCGAAACGGTTGTCATATTCGAGGCGCTTGCGGTTTTCCTCGCTTTCGAGGCCGCCGCCACCCATCTCGTCGATGTGCATCATCTCGTTCATGCACATGGTGCCTTCACGGGTGCACATGTTGAGGATGGAGGAATAAAGCCCGTCAGCCACCGAGGCGTAGTAGCGCACCGGTTCCCGTTCGCTGGGCTTTTCCAGCTTCAGATAGGCGTCGCGGTTGAGCGCGGTGCCGTTTTGCTTCACCCGTTCGAGCCAGCTTTCAAAGCCTGCCTTGTCGAGCCCGTGAAAGCGGAACCGCATATGGGAGAAGCCCGCGCCGCTGTAATTGGCCGAAATGCCCTCGAAGTCGCCCGGCTCGTTGATGACGGCATGGAGCTTGGTCTCCATTCCGGGCATGGCGTAGATCTGGCCTGCGAGCGCCGGGATGTAGAAGGAATTCATGACCGACGAGGCAGTGATCTTGAATTCGATCGGCCGGTCCACGGGGGCGGCCATCTCGTTCACCGTGGCAATGCCGTATTCGGGATAGAAGAACAGCCATTTCCAGTCCAGGGCCACGACCTCGACGGTCAGCGGCTTGACGTCCTCGGGAACCGGCCTGTCTGCCGCGATACGGTCGAGCGGCCGGTAAGGGTCGAGCTTGTGGGTGCTGATCCAGGTTACGGCGCCGAGGATGATGATAATCGCGAGCGGCGCCGACCAGATGATGACTTCCAGGCGGGTGGAGTGGTGCCATTCCGGTTCGTAGGTGGCTGCCTTGTTCGAGTGGCGGTATCGCCAGGCGAAGAAGATCGTCAGGCCCATGACAGGGATGATGATCAGCAGCATCAGGACGGTGGCAATAAGAATGAGGTCGCGCTGCTGAAGGGCAATGTCGCCTGAGGGTGACATGACCACCATATTGCAGCCCGACAGAACGAAGGGCACTGCGAACACGCTGAGGGGTCGCAGGAGCTTGAACAGCCTTGGCATGGTGAAGTCCAGATAAGTAGGTAGGTTCCCGTATTCGACTAAAGAAGGATTCGAGCCTCGCCGATGGGGTGTTTTGTCGCGGCGCAGCAAAATTGGTGCAGTGCAAATACGTTACCTTGGGTGAGGCAATGGTGACAAAAGGGCAGAAATCGGCGGGATGGACCGATGTCCGCGATAATGTCGAGGGCCGCGACCGGATGTCGCGATATGGCCTTGATTTTGATCAAAGAAAAATCGGGGGCTTGAGCAAAACGCGCTTGCGTTGCCGTCGGCTTCGTCCAAACATTGGCATTGGGAGTGACGGACCGAGCGGCAAGGAGGAGGCCAATCGTGACTATGTCGGCATATCCAACATCGGCGGATTTCGAGCGGGACGCCCGCCGGATGCATGACGATACGCAGGTTTCGGCAGGCAACATCGCCATGGGAGTAATCATCGGAAGGACTTCGGAGTTCTTCGGATTCTTCGTCTACGGCATTGCTTCCGTACTTGTTTTTCCCCGGCTCGTTTTCGGATTTGCCGCGGATCCCCTGACTGCGACCTTCTATTCCTTCGCGGTGTTCGCGCTGGCTTTCCTGGCACGTCCGGTGGGATCCGTCGTGTTCATGTGGGTCGATCACACCTACGGGCGCGGCACGAAACTGACGATCGCGCTGTTCCTCCTGGGAGGCTCGACCGCCTCCATCGCCTTTCTTCCCGGATATGAGACGGTCGGGGTCTGGTCGGTGCTTCTGCTGGCGCTGTTCCGGCTGGGGCAGGGCTTTGCGCTGGGCGGCGTCTGGGACGGGCTGGCGTCCCTGCTGGCCCTGAACGCACCGGCGAACCGCCGCGGCTGGTATGCCATGATCCCGCAGCTCGGGGCTCCGCTGGGCTTCGCGCTTGCTAGCGGATTGTTCGGATATTTCTACGTCAACCTGTCGGAAGCGGATTTTCTTTCCTGGGGCTGGCGTTATCCGTTCTTCGTCGCCTTTGCCGTCAACGTGGTGGCGCTGTTTGCCCGTCTGCGGCTGGTCGCTTCGGGGGAATTCGGCTCGGCGCTGGATCGTGACGAATTGCAGGCCGCGCCGGTCCTGGAAACGCTACGCGTTCATGGACGCGATGTTCTGCTGGGTGCCTTTGTCCCGCTGGCAAGTTTTGCCATGTTCCACCTGGTGACGATTTTCCCGCTGAGCTGGGTCTATCTGAACCACGGCCAGTCGGCGGGCGACTTCCTGCTCGTGCAGATCGCAGGTGCCGCGGTCGGCGCGGTGACCATCGTGCTGTCCGGATTGCTGGCGGACCGGATCGGACGGCGCGGGCAACTGCTGATCGGCGCCATCGCCATCGCGATCTTCAGCTTCGCCGCTCCGTTCTGGCTGGAAGCCGGTGCCGCCGCTCAGGATGCCTTCATCATCGTCGGCTTCGGTATCCTAGGCCTGTCCTTTGGTCAGGCATCCGGGGCCGTCTCGTTCCGGTTCGCCAGAAGATTCCGCTACACGGGTGCGGCCTTCACTTCCGATCTGGCCTGGCTGGTCGGCGCCGGTTTCGCCCCACTGGTCGCCCTCGGCCTTGCGAGCGAGTTCGGCATCATCTTCATCGGCGGCTACCTGATTTCCGGAGCGATCTGTACGCTGCTCGCCCTGACCGTCAGCCGCGCGCTGGACCAGCATGGTGACAGCCGTTGAGGGCGGGGCTCAATCTCCGTTGAACGCCGCGTCGACCTCCGCGATCATCCGGTCTTCATAATCCTCATAACGAGGCGAGAAGTGAAACGGTTCTGCGCGCGCGGCCCCGGCCCGGCGCGCCAGGGAGCCTGCCTGGGCGGTGGTCAGGTGGCCATGGTGCGCGGCGAGCTCGACATCGCCTTCGGCGAAGGCTGCGTCGATGAACAGGATATCCGCATTGCGGGCCAGGTTTACGATGGCTGTCTGGTTTGCGGGCGAGAAGACCGCGTCTGTGACATAGGCGATCTTCTGGCCGGGCTCGATGGAGATGATCTCCTCACGCAGAAAGCCGAGCGGCAGGTCCTCCCGTGTCCCATCGTCCCGTTCCGCGGAGATCGGGGTGTCGTCAGGCTGGCCTTCGTGAATAGCGGCTTTTAATGTGGCGAGCCAAGGCCCTGTCGTAAGGCCTTGTTCCTGAATCCGGTTTTTCCAGACATTGACATGGGTGCTTTCCTGCAGGGCGAAGCCGAGGCAGGTGGAGTGGTGTTCAAGTTCGGCGCAGGTGACAGTCAGCGCCGGTTCGGCCAGAAGAACGCCGTTTTCCGCCCGGCCTTTCGCCAGATCCTCGCGAATGAAGCGATGGGAAAAGCGGAACCTTGATGTGCGGGTCTCAAGTCCGGCGCCAACTTCGGTGGCAGTGAAGACCAGTTCCGTCTGAAACCGTTCCACCAGGTCCCAGGTATAAGAGGCAAGCTTCGCCTCGACCCGGTCGATGAAGTTGGACGGACCGTAAAGCCGCACCTCCTTGTCGCGCCCGACCAGCACGCGCAGAAAGTGGTCGAAGCCGATGAAATGGTCGATATGGGTGTGGGAGACGAACACGTCGCTCAGGCGCAGGATCTGCCGGGGCGAAAGGGTGTGAATATCCCCCAGATCGAACAGGATTGCCCGTCGTTCCTGTCGGAAGTCAATATAGAGCGCCGGATCGCCGAAGCGGTCGTTGACGAGCGATGGATGAAACTTGGGCCGCATGGGTGAAACATAGACCGGAAACATACGGATGTTCCACGGCTTAGGTTCGTTACACGGCTTCAGCGATGGTGATTTCCACTGGCGCCGACATGCTGACGAGTACCACCCCTGGCTGAATGCAACAGGCCTTTTCCAGCTTACGACCCCTGAGCATCAGAGGCCGGCAGCCGCCAGCGAGATAGGGGCATATATGATACGCGAGCGACCACACGCTGGTGGCCAGGCGTGAAAACGCGTCGATGTCCTTCGTCAGAATGGCCGAGCAGAGTAATCTTCTGTGCTTTAGCCTTGTTGCGTAAAGGGTTCGGGTACTTCCTTTGAAAGGTCCGTGCCGCGGACGAGATCCAGGAATGCCATGGCGGCGGGAGAAAGTACGTGACCGGCGCGCCAGATGATGCCGACCTGACGGACGAGGTCCGGTTCCGTCAGGGGGCGGTAGACGAGCCTTTCTGAGCGCAGCACCGGCAGGGTCAGCACGGGTAGGGCCGTGACACCGAGCCCTTGCGCGACGAATGCGCCGGCGGTGGCCAGATGGGCGACTTCGAACCGCGGACGGAACAGGAGGTTGAGCTGGGAGCAGGCGGCGTCAGTGAGATTGCGGACACTTGTTCCACGGGCCATGGCCACGAAAGGTTGACCAACAAGTTCGGACCATGTGTAGCTCCGCCGCTCCGAAAGCGTGCCGCCGGCCGCGCCCACCGCAACGAACCGGTCGGACAGAAGATTGCGGAAGGAAATTCGGTCGGAGGTCTCCACTGCGCCTGCGGTAAAGCCCAGATCCGCTTCGCCCTGTTCAATGCTGCGGATGACGCTGTCCGACAAGGCGTCATTGATCTGGACATCCACATCCGGATGTTCCGCCAGGAAGCGGGAGACGATGGAGGGCAGCAGGCCGGCAGTCACGGAGGGAAGGCCTGCGATGGTCAATCGCCCCCGCCGGGCAGCGAGATAGGCATCGAATTCCGCGCCTGCGCCGGTTGCGGTGTTGAGGACCCGTTCGGCGAGGCGCAACAGAGTTTCCCCTTGCGGTGTCAGCGACACGTTCCGCGTGTCCCGATTGAAGAGCCGCGTCCCGAGTCGTTCCTCCAGCCGGGCGATCTGCCGGCTCAGAGCGGAGGCGGACAGGCCGATGTCGTCGGCCACAGCCCGAAAACCGCCGCCTCTGGCAAGCGCGCAAAAGATCCGTAGTTCATCGAGATCAAATTTGTTGCGTTCCATGCAACAATTATTTCCAATAAATCACTTCACGCAACAAAAGACTTGTACCAGTCTAGCAATAGCGCAGGCCCCATTGGGAGCTGCAGGAGGATCGGGGGAGAGGAGTGATCTCGATCCCTGTTGTTTGCGCTTGCAGATGAATGCCCGTTTCGCGGGCTCCTTGGGAGGAATTCATATATGCGTTTGTCACATCTGGCGCTTGCGGGCGCACTTGCGCTGGGTCTCAGCCTGCCGGCTGCTGCCCAGGAAAAGCTACTCATCGGCTCAACCTCTGCGTCGTCGAGCCATTACGGTTATTTCGTAGCGGTCGCCAAACTGGTGAACGAGAAGGCCGATGGCCTGGAGGCCTCGGTCGTCGAAACCGGTGCCACGCTCGATAACCTTCGCCGTATTGAGCGCGGCCAGATCGATCTCGGCCTGGTCACCACGAACGTTGCCCAGCATGCAGTGGCAGGTACCAACAAGTTCGAAGGCAAGCCGATGAAGCTGGGCCTGTTGTGGGTCTATACCGGTGCGCCGCAGAATGTCATTGTGCGAGCGGATTCCGAAGTGACCGGTCTCGACGGACTGAAGGGCGTGCGCTTCAATCCGGGCATCAAGGGCTCGGCCACGGAGAGTACAACCGAAGCCGTGTTCAAGGCGCTCGACCTGTCTGCTGACTTTGTGCGCGGCTCCACGACGGATATCGTGGGCATGATCAAGGACAACAGGGTTGCCGGCTACGTTAAGTCCGGGGCTGGGCTGAAGCTCGACGGCTCGACGCTCGACATTGCCACCTTCACTCCGATCCGGGTTCTCAGTCTGACGGATGCACAGAAGGGAACGCTCGCGGAAAAGATGCCGGATGTCTCCCTGGTCGACGTACCTGCCGGAGCTGCGGAAGGCGTTCCGGCCTATTCCACCTGGAGCTTCGGTGTCGGTGTGGCCGCGGGGCCGGAACTTTCAGAGGATGCCGCCTACAAGATCGTCAAGGCGGTCATGGAAGACAAGGATGTCCAGGGCGCGGCCATGGCGTCGGTCAAGGGCGCGGACCTGGCCAAGCTGACACTGCAATATGCCACCATCCCTCTCCATCCAGGAGCTGCCCGGTGGTATCGCGAGCAGGGCATCGACATTCCCGCCCGCTTGCAGCCGGCCAACTAAATCGCTGGTTCCAGGAGTATCGCCGTGCTGAGCCGCATTCGCGACGGACTGGCCCTGCTGACAGGCGCCTTTGTCTTCTACACTGCCGCGACAGGTCCGTTCGAAAGCCTGATCCAGCGGGCGATCTTCCTGGCGCTCGTCGTCTGCCTGGGCCTTGCGGTTTATCCGCTCGGCCATGGCCGGCGGTGGCGGCCGCTCGGCCTTGCTGTCGATCTCGCCGCTGCCGGAATTTCGCTTGTCGCCTGCGGTTACATCGTCATCAACTACGATGAGATCATGACCAACCTGCCCTGGGCGACATCCCTCGATATGGCGCTGACGGCGGGGCTGGTCATCTCGGTGCTGGAAGTCAGCCGGCGGGCGGTCGGTATTATCTTTCCGGCTCTCGTGGTCATCGGCCTGGCTTATGCGCTCTTTGGCAACCATCTCCCCGGTGCTCTCGCCCATCGGGGTTTCGACGGCGCCTTCGTCACCGAGACCATCTTCCTCGGTGATCTGGGCATCTGGGGCATGCTGACCGGTGTGGCGGCCACCGTCATCGCGTCCTTCGTCCTGTTCGGCTCGTTGTTATTGCACACCGGTGGCGGCCAGAGCTTCATGGACCTTGCCATGCGCATCGGCGGGCGCCAGGCGGGCGGAGCCGCCAAGATCGCGACCATCGCCAGCGGACTGTTCGGCATGATTTCCGGTTCGGCGGTCGCCAATGTGGCTACCACCGGCAATTTCACCATTCCGATGATGAAGCGTCTCGGCTATCCGCCGGCCTTTGCGGCTGCGGTCGAAGCCGTTGCCTCCACCGGCGGACAGATCGCTCCCCCGATCATGGGGGCGGCCGCCTTCGTCATGGCCGAAATCCTCGGCGTCTCCTACCTCAAGATCATCGCTGCAGCGGTCGTACCGGCGCTGCTTTTCTATCTCTCGGTCTTTGTCACGGTTCATATCGTCTCGGTGCGCAAGAACCTGAAACTTGTGCCTACCGAAGAGTTGCCCGCCTGGTCGGCGATTCTGGCTCCTCGGAGGGTGCTGCCGATCCTGGCCGCGCTGGGCGGTCTGGGAATTGGTGTGTTTCTCGGCCGTTCGGTTGCCACGGCCGCCTTCTACGGCGTCGTTGGCCTGCTGATTGCCTTTGTCGCTACATCCGCCGGCAAGATGCCGGTTCGGCAGATGTTCAAACTGGTTCTGAACGGGGTATCCGATGCGGGCAAGGGCATGGTGATTATCGGTGTGCTGCTGGCGGGTGCGCAGATCCTCGTTTCCATGATCAACATGACCGGCATCGGCGTCACGCTCAGTTCCATGATCGTGTCGCTGGCAGGAGATTCCGTCCCGCTGGTCGCCTTGATCGTGGGTGGGGTCTGTCTGATCATGGGGATGGGTCTGCCGACCACCGCAGCCTATGTGTTGGTTGCTGCCGTTTTGGCCCCGGCCATGACCGCGGTCGGTATCGATCCGCTCGCGGCCCATCTCTTCGTATTCTATTTTGCCACGATCTCGGTGATCACGCCGCCGGTCTGTGTCGCGGTTTTCGTTGGTGCGGGGTATCGCCCAGACGAACTGGTTGCCTGCATCCTTCGAGGCCGTCCGGCTCGGCGCGGTCACGTATGTGGTGCCGTTCCTGCTGCTGCTCTATCCGGGCATGACGGGGCAAGGCGGACTGTTGGATCTGGGTGATGCGCTGCTCTCCGGCCTGGTGCTGGTGATCGCCATTCCGGCCATCCTGAGCGGCCAGAGGCTGTTTGCCATCCGCAGTCTGGATCTTGCTGTGCTCGGCATCTGTATCGCACTTGCAATCTGGCCGCAGCCAGCCGCACCGTTGATCGCGGGGCTGTTGCTCGCTCTTTCCTGGCACTTCGGCAAGCCGCGTCGGCTGGCCCTGGAAACCGCATGATGGATCTGCTCAGAATTGGTACCGGAGCGGGCTTTTTCCGGAGACCGGATCGAACCTGCGGTCGATCTCGCCGAAAACGGCGCGCTCGATTATCTCGTGTTCGAATGTTTGGCCGAACGGACCATCGCGCTTGCCCAGCAGGCCCGCCGGGCCGATCCGGAAGCAGGTTATGATCCGATGCTGGAACGGCGCTTGCGCGCGGTGCTGCCGGTCCAGGCGCGCAAAGGGTTCAAGATCATTTCCAACATGGGGGCGGCCAATCCGGCTTGCCGCCGCCCGCAAGTGTCTTGAGATCGCCCGGGAGCTCGGGATCAGCGGACTGAAGATCGCAGCCGTGACCGGCGATGACGTGCTGGCTGCGGTGTCCGGTTCCGACTTTCCCATTCTGGAGACGGGTCAGCCGGCCAGCGGGTTTGGCCGGCCGTTTCTCTCCGCTAACGCCTATACCGGGGCCGGACCCATCGTGTCCGCTCTTGCTGCCGGGGCGGATGTGATCCTGACGGGCCGGGCTGCCGATCCTGCCATGTTTCTCGCTCCGCAAATCCATGAATTCGGCTGGAGCATGGACGATTGGCAGAGGCTCGGCCGCGGTACGCTTGTCGGCCACTTGATGGAATGCGGTGGACAGGTAACCGGAGGCTATTTTGCCGATCCCGGCTACAAGGAGGTCCCCGACCTCGCCAATCTCGGCTTTCCAATCGCCGAGGTGGCGCAGGATGGCGATGCAGTCATTACCAAGCTCGCCGGAACCGGCGGCGCGGTTACCGAGGCAACCTGCAAGGAACAGCTTCTTTACGAGGTCCACGATCCGTCGGCTTATTTGCAGCCGGACGTGATCGCGGATTTCTCCCGCGTATGCTTGACCCAGATCGGGCGGGATCGGGTTCGGGTAACGGGAGGGACGGGGAATCCCAGAACAGGATCCTTGAAAGTATCGCTCGGTTATGTGGATTCCTATGTCGGTGAGGGGCAGATTTCCTATGCCGGGCCAGGAGCCGAGGCGCGTGGCCGGCTGGCGCTCGAGATCCTTGAGACGCGTCTGGTACAGGCCAGTCAGCGTTATTCCGAAACCCGGGGCGAGCTTATCGGCGTGAATGCCATCCTGAGCGGAGGGGTGCCAGGCGACAACACGGCGCGGGACGTACGGCTGCGTTTTGCCGCGCGCGCGGACAGCCTAGCCGATGCACGTCTGATCGGCGACGAAGTCGAGAGCCTCTATCTCAATGGTCCTGCCGCCGGTGGCGGCGCTACCAAGTCGGTGCGCGAGATCGTTGCGATCGTCTCCACCCTGATTCCGGAGGACCTGGTGTCTCCGCACATCGAACTTCTGGAGAGCTGAGCCATGCTGCTGCGCGACATCGCCCATTCCCGGACTGGAGACAAGGGTAACATCTCCAACATTTCGGTCATCGCCTATGACATGGCGCACTGGCCGCTGCTCGAAGCCGAGGTGACGCGGGAGAGACTGCAGGCGCATCTGGACTGGCTGGAGATCACCAGGATCGAGCGTTATGTCCTGCCTCAACTCGGTGCGCTGAACTTCGTTCTCTACGGCGCGCTCAGTGGAGGGGTGACCCGCTCGCTGGCCCTTGACGCTCACGGCAAGTGCCTGAGTTCGGCAGTTCTCGAGATGGAGGTTCCGAGATAGCGGACCATCTTACGGTACCTGACGGGGGATACTGTAGAAACAGTTTGAATGACTTCTTATAGCCTTTCCTAACCCTGTTTGACCCTTGTCAAAGGTACGAGGCGGCAACTCGAGTACCATTCCCCAACGTCATGCCAAGGTGACGTTACATTGGCATGCCAGTGAAACCGGAGGCTCCTTGAAGCGGGGGCCGTTTCCGCGACACGGGAGGGGACCTGTCCATGACTGCGAGTCCGATCGTTCCTGAAGATAATTCCACTTGTTCTGCCTCGTTTCTGGGTCGCGCGTGTTTCCGGCTCAGTTCGTCCGTCATGCCTGTAAGCTGGCGTTTCGCATGGAAGGGACTGGCAGTCGTTTCCTGCATTTTGGCCGGTACGTCCGTGTCGTTGCCGCCCCAGGCAAAAGCCCAGGACATGCAACCGGGCGATGCGGTCGTTACGCGCTTCTCCGGGACGGTCGAGCAGGACGGACGCCGGGTCATCGATCCGGACGGCGCCGTTGCCAGCATTCTTGACCTGCGCCAGGCGGGAGGCCCGCCGCGGGGCGAGCACTGGTTCGATGAAATTCAGAGCGGAGCGGTGACGGCCGCGGAAATCGGTCAGGTATTCGGTGTCGCTCTCGACGATGCGACGCCGCCGAACATCTATGTGACGGCGACCTCGGCCTTCGGGCTGCACCGCAATGGTGACAATTCCGGCTGGATGGACGGCATGTGGGGCGAGGGCGGTAGCCCCGGCACTGTCTGGAAGCTCGATGCGGCCAACGACTACCGGCCGGAAGTCTTTGCAGACATTACGACGGACGGGCGGGAAAACAGCGGCGCGGCGCTGGGCAATATCGCCTTCGACCGCTGGAACAGGCAGCTTTACGTTTCGGATCTTGAAACCGGCCTGATCCATCGGCTCTCGCTTGACGATGGCGCGGATCTCGGCACCTTCGACCACGGAACCGGTGGCCGGATCACGTTCATGGATGCGTCCGACGGACAGTTTCATTCACTGGAACCGGTCGCGTTCGATCCGGCCGGCAGTGCGCAGATCGGAGATTGTCCGAGCGGTGATTTTTCCCGGACGCCGTCCTGCTGGAATTTCGCCGATTTCCGCCGCCGTGTCTGGGGCGTCGGTGTGCGCCAGGAAACGGCGACGGGCGAGGTGCGCCTCTACTATGCCGTCTGGAGCAGTCAGGGGTTCGGCAATCCCGATTATGCGGCCGCCGGTGACGATGAGAAGCGGAATTCTGTCTGGTCGGTGGGGATCGACAGGGAAGGAAACTTCAATTCGGGCTCCGTACGCCGCGAGTTCTTTCTACCCGATTTCTTCCGGTCCCCTGAAGCTATCGCCCGCGCCGGGCGGAGCCATCCGGTCGCGGATATCGCGTTCCCGGCAGTGAGCGAACAGAACGTGATGCTGGTCGCCGAACGGGGCGGCGTTCGCAATCTCGGCCTGGCTGCGGAAAATGCCTTTTCCTATCCCGACGAAGCTCGTGTCCTGCGATACGAACTGGGCGAAACCGACTCCTGGCAGGGAGTAGGGCGCTACGATGTCGGTTATTACGACCGGGGCGAATCCGGTCCGCCCTATATCCGGGCGGGTGCTGCCGGCGGCGTTTCGTTCGGCATGGGATATCGGGAGAACGGCGACGCCGATCCCGACCATCCGGATGGGTTCGTCTGGATTTCAGGCGACGGGCTCTGCTCTCCGCAGGGACAATGTTTCGATTCCAGCGCCAACACGCACGATGACGGCTCTGAGGTCTCCGGCCTGCAGGGCCGGGCGGCACGGCCCTTCGAGGCGTTCGAGCCGATTACCGCCTTCCAGCCCTATCCCGCTCCGGGGCCGGTCACCCCGTCAACCGGGCCGGATAGTGCCTTCATGATCGACGTGGACGTCAATACGGATGCCAACGGGGATTATTCGGAAGAAAGCCGGACGCGGAACGACGCCACCCGGGTGGGCGATGTCGCCGTGTTCCAGCCGCTCCCGGCTGCGGGGCGAGCTGATGCCCATGGACGAAGGCCCTGTCGTTGCCGAATGGCCGGACGGTCTGCCCGAGGAGGGCTGGATTCCTGCGCCTCCGCCCGACGACGGCTGGTTCCTGCCGCCTCCGTTCCCGCTCGATACCGATCTCGCGATCCGCAAGACCGGCCCGGCACAATGCCAGGAGGGCGTGGAATGCACCTATGTGATCCGGATCCGGAATGTGGGGTCCGTCGCCTATACAGGTCCTCTTGCGATTACCGACACCATGCCGGCCGGGGCGACCCTTGCCTCGACATCACCGGGCTGGCACTGCGTGCCCGGCGGAGCGACCTTCCGCTGCATCACAAATGCGCCGGCAATTCTGGTGCCGGGCGCGACCGCGGCGATCGAGGTCAACATTCTGCTTCCTGCCGCGGTACCCGGCCGAGCGTGCAAAACTGCACGAGTATCGACTGGTTCGAGATGGGCACCGATGACGGTCCCGGCGACGGCAACGATGACGACTGCGTCACGACGCCGGTAACCCAGGGCTTTGACCTCGGCATCGAGAAAACCGGGCCTGCCCAATGTTCAGAAAATGCCGAGTGCAGATTCGATCTTGTCGTTACGAATCACGGCCCCGGAGAGTTCAACGGCCCTCTGGCTGTGCGCGATATCATGCCCGCAGGCGCGACCTATGCCATCGGTGCGGCGAGCTGCACGCCTTCAGGTGGGGATGTGAATTGCCTTACCGGGGATATTACGCTGCCATCGGGAGCGACGACTCATTTTATGGTCCGGCTTCAGCTGCCCGACGGCATCGCGGGTGGTACAGTTACGAACTGTGCCGAAATCAACTGGTCAGCCATGACTTCCAATGACGGGGCGGCAGATCTCCATGCCGATTCCGATTGTCATACGGTCAATGTCATTAACAAGGCGGGTTTCTTCGATCTGCAGATTACGAAGCGCGGGCCGGCCCACTGCTATGCGGGCGGTGACTGCGAATATGAGATCGAGATCTCAAACATCGGTCCCGATGATTACACGGGCGAACTGCATATTCAGGACACTCCGGCGACACCGGGTCTCACCTATGTGGGCGTAGCCGGGCCTGGCTGGGGCTGTGGTGCTGCCGTTCCGGTCAATTGTAATCAGGCTGGCGGACCTCATACCCTGCATCCGGGCGATACCCGAACGCTGCAACTGACCCTCCACTTCCCCAATCCCGTCCCGATCCAACCGGTGTACAATTGCGTGGATATCCGCTGGGGCGCGCCGGGTATGCCACTGGACGACAATCCGCCGCCGGGCGCTGGCGAAGCCAATGACCACAATTGCACTGTCACTTTGGTCGACACAGGTTTTGACACGGAGATTACCAAAACCGGTCCGGCGGTCTGTTACGAAGGGGCCGGATGCGACTTTACGGTCAGCGTAACGAACCACGGACCGGGCGTGATCGAAGGGATCATGGCCGTGACCGACACGTTGCCTGCAGGCGCAACGCTGGAAGGTGTTGACGGAGCTCTCGGCTGCAACAGCGCGGCTGCGGGCACGGTCTCCTGCTTCCTGCAAGGGCTCGCAATCCCTCCAGGCAGTACCCACGACCTGACGGTCCATACGCGTCTGCCGGATCCGGTCGCGGGGGATACGGTAGAAAATTGCGCGTCTATCGACTGGAACGCGCCGCCGCCAGCTTGGATCGTCCCCATGCATTATACCGGTGATGACAACGCGGCAAACGACGGACCGGCCTGTGCCACGGTGCACGTGTTGGCCGCCGATCTGGCACCGTGGGGCGCGACGACCTGTCAGCTCGGGTCTTCCTGTCCGATCGAAGTTCAGGTGGACAACCGCGGCGGACGGCAGTTCCAGGGGGCCGCAGGCCTGCACGGGATGCTCGATCCCGGCGTGACCATCAGCAGTATCGAGAGCCAGACACAAGGCTTTGCCTGCAAGGTGACCGGCACCGGGCAATACGAGTGCGAGGGCGACAACCTTACGCTGAAACCTGGAGCCTCGGCCAAGATCCGCATGGTGCTGGAAATCCCGGCGGGCTTCCCCCACAGGCGGATCATTCACCGCAAGGAAATGATCTGGCCGGACCAGAAGGTGAAGGACGAGAAGCCGGAAAACGATCGTCACACCAGCACGATCATGATCATTCAGCCTGAAGAACCTCAGGAAGAGGCGCGACAACCTGACGAGCCGCAGGAGGAAACACCGCGACCGGTTGAGCCGACGCCTCCGCCGGTGTCAACAGCAGATGCCCCGGATCTGTCGGTCGAAAAGAGCGCCGCGCAAGGACGTTGCGAGGCGGGACGGCCCTGCGACTTCCGGGTGCGGATCACCAACAACGGCTCGGCCAGCTATGTCGGGCCACTGCAGGTGAGCGATGTGACCGATCCTCCGGGCCGGCTGACGTCTTCGGGACCCAGACCGTGGCGGTGCCGCGGCGGAGGGGGCGGGTATGACTGTACCCATCCTGCAACGACGCTGGCCCCGGGCGAGTCGGTTGATCTGTCCCTGACCATCGCCGCCGGCCGAGGTAGCGGCGCGCGCAGCCTCAGGAATTGCGCGAGCCTGGTCTGGAACACTGCGGACCAGGTCCGGGCGGTCCAGATCGCCCTGAACCGGCTCGGCTTCCCCGCCGGGCGGCCGGACGGCCGCGTCGGTCCGAATACGCGCGGTGCCGTTCGCCAGTTCCAGGAAAGTGCCGGGCTGCCGGCCACCGGACGGATCGACGAGGCATTGCTGCGCCATCTGTTTGCTTCGTGGGGCGCCGGCGACGGGAATGCCGCCAACGACAACAGTTGCGTCACGATCGGGCTGGACCAGCCGGTGCAGCCTCCACCGGTCGTCGAACCACCGCTTGCCTGTCCGCCGGGCTATGCGGCCTATCGCAACAGGAACCAGATCCCGCGCAATTCGGAAGTGCTCCGCCGTGCACGCGGCAACGTGGTCCTCTACTGCGCCCGGCCTCTGCCGCAGGCGGAAACATGCCCGCCAGGTTTCCGGCAGGTCAGCCGTCAGCGGGCCAAGGACCTGGCTGGGCAGGGCTGGGAAGTCCGGCAGGTCGGCAACCTGATGTGCGCCCGGCCGGTCGAACGTCCCGCGCTGCAGTGCCCGGGTGGGTACAAGCCCTATCCGAGCCGGAACCGGATCCCGCGCGGTTATGAAGTCCGGACCGTGCGCGGCAATGGCCAGGTTCTCTACTGTGCCCGGCCGAGGCCGCAGGCTGAGGCCTGTCCACGCGGGTTCCAGCAGGTGAGCCGCCAGAGGGCAAAGGATCTGGTCCGGCAGGGCTGGGAGATCCGGCAGGTCGGCAGCCTGATGTGCGCCCGCCCGGGCAAGCAGACCACGCCGACCGAGCCCACAAGGCCAAACTGCAGTGGTGGTCGAACCTGGGATCCGCGCCGCAATGCATGTGTCTGTCCCGGAAACACCCGCTGGGATCCGAAGAGGAATCGCTGCCTCCAGCCTCAGGTGCTGCGGCCCCAGGTGCAGCAGCCTCAGGTTCAAAGGCCGCAAAGGCAGCCGCAGGTCATCAATCCCCAACTGCAGCTGATCGTGCCACGGGTGCAGTAATAGGCGGAAAAACACACTAGGCCTGCGGGCGTCAGAACCCGCAGGCATTTGCCGTAAAGTGGAATTTTACGGACTTCTATCCTTAGGTGGCCACGCAGACCACCAGGATACGGGCGTCCTCGTCGCCCGCCGAGGCGTAGAGGTGGCCGAGGGAGCTGTCGAAATAGATGCTGTCGCCCTGTTCCAGGTGGACGGGATCGCGACCCTCCAGGAAAACGGTGATCGAGCCTTCCAGAACGGTCAGGAACTCCTGGCCGGGATGGCGGACGAACTGCTTGAAGTCCTTCAACTCCCGGGCCTTGAGCGAGCCCATCATCGGCTGCATGGCCTTGTTCCAGATTTCCGGAAACAGCATCTCGTAGACGTAATTTTCCGTGTCCTGGCGCTCGAACTCGCCTTTGCGGGCGACGGTGAAGCTGCCGGTTTCGAAATTCTCGCCTTCAGCATTGAAGAAGGCGGCCATGTCTACGCCGACGCCCTTGGCAAGCTGCTCCAGCCGGTCGTAGGTGAGGGCGATGAGACCTCGTTCGGCCTTGGAAATCGTCGAGATCGCAAGGCCGGAGCGTTCCGCCACCTGGGCCAGGGTCCAGCCGTTGTCCTGCCTCAGCTCGCGCAGCCGGCGGCCGAAGGCTTGCCTGGACGATTCTTCATTCGCGGATTCAATCTTCATGGCCGCAATCTAGGGCTACGCTCTCTTTCTGCCAAGATTTTCCTATTGGAAATTTTCTCTTTTCCAATCGGAAAATCGATGCTAGCGTTTTTCCATTCGGATGAAGGGGATGGCTGTGGCGGCAGATGTGAAGCAGTGCGATGTGGTCGTTGTCGGGGCGGGGATCGCCGGGGCGTCCGTCGCCGCGGAACTGGCCGAGTCCCGCAACGTCATCCTCCTGGAGCGTGAAAGCCAGCCGGGTTACCACACCACCGGCCGCTCGGCTGCGGTGTTCACCCGCGCCTACGGACCGCCGGTGATCCGGGCGCTGACCCGGGCATCGGAATCCTTCCTGCGCGGAAAGGACGGTTTGGCCGGACCGGCCGAAAGCCAATTGCGTCCTCGCGGCGTTCTCTTCCCCGCCCGGTCCGACCAGATGGACAAGCTGGATCGCATGGCGGAGGAACTTGGCGATACGGTCGAGGCCCTCAGCGGGAGCCAGGTGCGGGAGATGATGCCGATCCTGCGGGACGGCTACGCGGCCGCGGGGCTTTATGATGCCACGGCCGCGGACATCGAGGTTCACGGTGTTCATCAGTATTATCTCAAGAAATTCAAATCCCTGGGCGGAGAGCTGCAGACGGGCGATGAGCTTCTCGGCCTGACCGCATCCGGCAGCGGCTGGGAGGTGGAGACCCGTTCCGGCGTCATCAGGGCGGCTGTCGTCGTCAATGCGGCCGGAGCTTGGGCGGACGAAGTCGCAGAGCTTGCGGGTGTGGGGTCGTTGGGCCTCGTCCCGAAACGCCGCACGGCGCTCCTCGTATCGCCACCGGAAAACTGCGTGCCGGATCCTTGGCCGATGACCGTCGACGTCGAGGAAAAGTTCTATCTGAAACCCGACGCAGGCAAGCTTCTGATTTCGCCCGCGGATGCCACCCCGTCGCCGCCCTGCGACGCGCAGCCCGACGAGATGGACGTGGCGATCTGTGTCGACCGGATCGAGACCGCCTTCGATCTCTCGGTGCGCCGGATCGAGCATAAATGGGCGGGCTTGAGGAGTTTTCTTCCCGATGGCTGTCCGGCGGCCGGTTATGACCCCCGCGCGGCCGGTTTCTTCTGGCTGGCGGGGCAGGGAGGCTACGGCATCCAGTCGGCACCTGCTCTGGCGCGCGCTGCCGCGGCCCTCGTTCTTGAAATGCCGATCCCGTCGGATATTGCGGATGAGGGCGTGGAGGCTTCGGTCCTGGCGCCTCGGCTAGGGAAGGTGGCCGCATGATTTTCGTGGTCCTCCTGTTCGCAGCGGTGCTGCTCGTCTCCGGTGCGGCGATCGCCTATGTGATTGGAGGCGCGGCGGTTCTCGCCTTCTTCGCCACCGATAACGCCCGCTACCTGGCGATCCTGCCGCAGCAGATCTTTTCCAAGATCGACGTCTTCGCGCTGATGGCCATGCCGCTGTTCATTCTGGCGGGCGAACTCATGAACCGGGGCGGGGTGACCGGGACGCTGATCAACCTGTCGATGGCGCTGGTCGGGCGCCTGCGCGGCGGGCTGGGGCACGTAAACATTCTGACCTCGGTCTTTTTCGCTGGTATCAGCGGGTCCGCGGTCGCCGATGCGGCGGCCTTGTCCAATACGCTCGTGCCGGAAATGACTCGGCGCGGCTATTCGCTGACCTATGCCAGCGCGGTGACCGGCGCCTCCTCCATCATCGGACCGATCGTCCCGCCGTCTATCATCCTGATCTTTTACGGCGCACTCATGGGGACGTCGGTGACGGCGCTGTTTCTGGCAGGCATCCTGCCGGGACTGCTGCTGGCGGCGGTGCTGATTGCGGTCAATGCCTTCTATGCTTGGCGGCAGGGTCACCCCCGCCTGGAAAAGGAGGAGATGCCGCCTTTCTTCCGGACCATTGCGCATTCGCTTCCCGCGCTCTCGCTGCCGGTGATCATCCTCGGCGGCATCGTGTTCGGCTGGATGACGCCTACCGAAGCGGCTGCGGTGGCCGTCGTCGTGGCATTGGGCGCAGGCTGGTTCTATGCAGGGATCACTGCCAAAACCGTCCTGGAAGCGCTCCGCCGCACCGCCTTGTTGTCGGGATCGATCTTCCTGATCATCTGTTCTGTTTCCGCGCTTGGCTATCTCGGCGCGCTGGAGCGCATTCCCGAGGCGATCCTGGAGGCGGTGACCGGCCTCGGGCTCGGACCGGTCGGCTATATGCTGGTCATGAACCTGATCTTCATCTTGGCCGGAATGGTGCTCGATATTCCCGTGGCGCTCGCGCTTCTGGTGCCCTTGCTGGCGCCGGTGGCGTTGCAGCAGGGCGCGGATCCCGTCCATCTCGGCATCGTGATCTGCTTCAACCTGTGCATCGGGCTGATTTCGCCGCCGATGGGCGGCTGTCTTCTGGTGATTTCGGCGGTGACCGGCATCAATTACTGGAAACTGGCGCGGGCGATCATCCCGTTCGTTCTGGTGGAAATTGCCGTGCTGGGGCTTCTGATCGCGGTACCGGACATCAGTCTGATGCTGCCGCGGGCCTTCGGACTGGGCGCGAATTAGCGGCCGGTCCGGGGCAAATTGTTTTGCAAAGAGGGTGAACTATAAAACGGAGTAGGTAGCATGAAACACATACGGAAAATCGGCATTGCCGTCTTTTCAGCAGCCCTTCTGGTGGGAGGAGCATCCCAGGCGCAGGTCAAGATCGCACTGGACAGTCCGCAGGATATGGAAAATTCCGGCAGCTATGTCTGGGCGCATACGTTCTCTGAATATCTCAACAGCCACGGCATGAAAGCCGAAGAGTTTCAGCGCGGCGCGCTGGGCGGGGACGATGAACTGTTCGACCAGGTCAGCCAGGGCGTTCTGGAAGTCTCCATGTCGCCGCTCAACATCGTCGGTTCGATCGACAAGCTGATCTATGGCATGCGCCTGCCGTATTTCTTCAAGGACATGGCCGAGGTCGACCGCGCCTTGAACGAAGGCGGCATGATGGCCAAGATCAACGAAGCCACCACGAAGGACGGCGTCCGGGTGGTGTCGGTGAATACCGTCGGCCAGGCGTCGGGCATCTTCAACACCAAGAAGACCGTGAACTCGGTCGCCGACATGGCGGGCCTGCGGATGCGCGCGCTGGATGAAAGCCAGATCGACCTTTACAAGGCCTGGGGTGCAACCGGAACGATCGTGAGCTGGGCAGAGGTGCCGAATGCGCTGCAGACGGGGGTGGCCGATGGCTATCTTAACCCGCCCTTCGTGCCGCTCCTGTTCGGTCATACGGATTTCATCAAGTACTTCACCGATGCGCGGATCTCTCCGGCGCTGCGGATCACCATCATTTCGGAAGACTGGTACCAGGGACTGAGGGATGAGGACCGCGCCACGGTGGATGCGGCGGTCGCCGAGGCGACGGCGGCCAACCGCAAATGGCTGGAAGGCCGCACCGCGATCCTCGACAAGCTGCGTGAGGCTGGCGTCGAAGTGGTCACGCTGGACCAGGCGGCCCGCGACGAGTTCCGCGCAGCGTCCGGACCGGCCTATGACAGCGGCCTGCTGACGCCGGAACAGATCGCGGAATGGGAAGCGGCAAAGGGGAACTGAGCCGTGCGCGCACTGGCGAAAGCACTGGACAGGCTGTCCGCCGGTCTTAACAGCATCGCCCTCTGGGGGGCGGTGCTGGCCGTGGCGGTCATGGTGGCCGCCGCGGGCTGGCAGGTGCTGGCACGCTATGTCCTCGACGCCCCACCGATCTGGACTGAGGAACTGGCCCGCCGGTCCATGGTCTGGGCCGGAATGCTCGGAGCGTCCTGTGCGTTCAAGGCCGGTGCCGATCCGGTTCTCTTTCCCGTGGCCCGCAAGATGACAGGGGCCGGCGGCATGGGACTGGCACTCATTCGGGCCTGTGGCGTACTGGCCTTTGCCGGGCCGGTGATCTGGTTTTCCGTCTTCAACGGCCGGCTCGACATGGCCCGCGGCTTTCTGGGCCGCAGCCTGGCCCGTCAGGCGGACATGCTGGATGTGTCCATGATCTGGTTCACGTCCGCCGTTCCTCTCGCCTTTGCCCTGATTGTCCTTCATCTGACGGCAGGGCTCCTGATGCGCGCGACCGGCCAGCTGGTCGCGGGTGAAACAGATACGACATCATAACCGGGAACCGATATGACACGGCTTTTCATTGCCGGGCTAAGCACCGAAACCAATTCCTTTTCGCCCATGCCGACCGGCATGACGAGTTTCGAGGAAGGCTCGATCCACCACGGCGACGCGACGCAGGATACCGAGCAATACTGGACCGCGCCGCTTCATATCTGGCGCAGGCGCGCGGAGGAACTGGGCTGGGAGGTGGTTGAATCCCTGTCTGCCCATGCGCAGCCTTCCGGGCTAACCGTGAAACCCGTCTACGAGGGCTTTCGCGACGAGATCCTGGCGGATCTGAAGGCGGCCGGCGGTGCGGATGTGATCCTGCTGACGCTGCACGGGGCGATGATCGCCGATGGCTATGACGACTGCGAAGGCGATCTGATCGCCGGCTGCCGGGCAATTGCACCGGACGCTGTGATCGGCGGGCTGCTCGATCCTCATCTTCACCTGACGGAGCTGATGCTCGACAAGGCAAGCCTGCTGGTGGCCTACAAGGAATATCCTCATGTGGACGTGCCGGAACGGGCGGAGGATCTGTTTTCACTGGCGGTGCGGACCGTTGCTGACGAGATTACGCCGGTCATGCGCGACTACGATTGCCGCATGATTATCGCCATGCCGACGACCAAGGATCCCATGCGCGGGTTCGTTGACGCGATGAGCGCGCGGGAGGGCCAGGACGGCGTGTTGTCTCTGTCGATCGCCCACGGGTTTCCCTGGGGCGATCATCCCCGTGTGGGAACGCGCGCACTGGCGATCTGCGACGGCGATGCCGCCGCCGCTTCCGCAGAGGCGGAACGACTGGGGCAATCGCTTTATGCGCTGCGCGAAGAGCTTCATACCCGGATACCTCCGATGGACGAGGCGCTCGATATCGCGGCGGCTGAGCCGAAGGGACCGGTGGTGCTGGCGGATATGTCCGATAATCCGGGCGGCGGCGCGCCATCTGATGCGACGTTCCTGCTGCGTGCCATGATCGAGCGGGGGATGACCTCCATCGCGACGGGCCTGTTCTGGGACCCGGTCGCGGTGCGTTTCTGTACCGAGGCAGGCGAGGGGGCGAGCTTTGATCTGCGCCTGGGCGGCAAATGCGGACCGATGTCCGGCGATCCGCTCGACCTCAAGGTGACGGTGCGCCGGATCGTGCCGGGAATGACCCAGCGCTTCGGCAAGCTGTCGGCCCCGATCGGAACGGCGGTCTGGGTGGAAAGCGACGGCATCGACATCGTGCTCAACGACCTCCGTTGCCAGACATTTCACCCGGATGCGTTCGAGAAGCTGGGCATCGACCTGTCGAAGCGCCGCTATGTTTGCGTCAAATCTTCAAACCATTACCAGGCCGGGTTCAACCCGATCGCAGCGCGGGTGATCGGTGTTGCCACGCCCGGATCGATTACTCCGGATTTCGCCAATATTCCCTATCGTAACCGGAAACGGAATTACTGGCCCGCCGTGGAGGACCCGTTCGCATGAGCAATACCCTGATTGACGCGCGTGACGCTTTCGCCGCGCGCCTGCCCGAAGAACTGGTGGACCTGAATGGCCGGAGATGGGGTGTCCGTGTTTCGGGCGTCACTGGTCCGGTATTGTTGCTCATTCCTGGAACGCTCGGGCGCGGCGACATTTTCTGGCGCCAGGTCGAAGCCCTCTCGGACCACCTGCGCATCGTTACCGTCAGCTATCCGGAGACCGGTAGCGTCGCGGACTGGAGTAGGGATCTCCTGACGCTGTTCGACAGGCTGGAAATCAGCGAGGCGACCGTGCTCGGCTCGTCTCTCGGCGGATACCTGGCGCAATATCTTGCGGCCGAGGCACCTGATCGGGTCACGCGGCTGATCGCGGCCAATACGCTGCACTCGGTTGCCGGTATTACCGAACGGCCGCCTTACGTGCTCGATCTCGACAACGTGCCGGTGGCGGATCTCAGGGCCGGATTTGCCAAGGGGCTGGGCGCCTGGGCCGAAACACATCCGGACCAGGTGGATCTGGTCGAGCTGCTTCTGGGCGAGGTCAATGGGCGAATTCCGGAACCGGAACTCCGGATGCGGTTGAAGGCGCTGAAGACGGCGCCGGAGCTGCCGCCTGTGAAGCTGCCTCCGGAAAGGATCGTCACCATCGAGGCGGACGACGATCCGCTGATACCGCCGGAGATGCGGAGCGCCGTGCGCGACCGGCTGAAACCGGCAGTGGCCTATCGTTTCCTGTCGGGCGGGCATTTCCCCTATGTGGCGCGGCCGGCGGACTATACGGCCCTTCTGGAACAGGTAATGGGCCTGGAGGTGACCGGCCCCGATTGGGGTGAAGCAGCGGAGCGCAGCCGATGATCGTTCTGACACACGAAGACGTGGCCGATCTCCTGCCCATGGCAGAAGCGGTCGAGGTGATCGACCGGGTGATGCGCACGGTTTCGCGGGGCGGGGCGGAGTTGCCGCTGCGCCATGTGGTACCGGTTGGCGGCGGCAACATGATGGGTGTCATGTCCGGCGCCCTCGACGCGCCGCACTGCTACGGCGTCAAGCTGGTCAGCCTGTTTCCCGGCAACCCGGAAAAAGGCCTGTCGTCGCATCGTGGCGCCGTGGTTCTGTTCGAGGCGGAGACCGGCGGAGCGGTGGCCATGATGGATGCGGGTCTCCTGACCGCGATCCGCACAGCTGCGGCAAGTGCCGTCGCGACCCGGGCCCTGGTGCGGGAGGATGCGACATCGCTGGCGCTGATCGGCTACGGCGAGCAGGCAGAACATCATCTGGACGCCATGATGGCGGTCCGCCCGATCACCCGGCTTCACGTTGTAGGACGTTCTGAGACCCGCGCCGAAGCTTTCGCGAAACGGGCTGCGGAGCACTACCCGCAGCTGTCCATCGTTCATGGCACGGATATCCGGGCCGCGGTTGAGGCGGCGGATATCATCTGCACGGTGACCGCATCGCCGACGCCGGTGCTGATGGGAGACTGGCTGCCGGAAGGCGCGCATGTGAACATCGTCGGCGCGTCCCTGCCGTCCAAACGGGAAGTGGACGACCGGGTGGTCGAACGGGCGGATATCTGGGTGGATTACACACCTTCCACACTCGCCCAGGCCGGCGAAATCGTCGACATGATCAAGGCCGGAAAGTTCAGCGAGGACAAGCTGAAAGGCGAGATCGGCGCAGTGCTCGAAGGCACTGTGGAAGGCCGTAGTGCTTCCAGTCAGATCACCGCATACCGTTCACTGGGCATTACCGCCCAGGACCTGGCGGCGGCCGAGCATGTCTACCGTCAGGCGGCGGCCGCCGGTCGGGGACAGGTGGTGACACTGTAAGGCCGGCTTTGCCGATACTTACAAGCAGGCCCTACATCGGCTGATTGGGGTCCGCTGTTTGTCCTTTTAAGGCGTCTGAAGCCTCAACCGGTACGCCGTTCGCGGCCGTGGTAACGGATGGCGGTCTCAAGCGCTGTCAGCGTGTCATCCGCCGTTCCCCGCCAGTGCCTCGCCAGAAGTCCCGCCATTTGGGCAGCGGCGACACTGGCACCGCGGATATCGGGATTGCAGGTCGCGGCTGGACAAGCGCCATAAGTGGCCTGGGGCAGATCGAGGCGGGACAGCTCTCCCGGCAGACAACGGGCATCGCCCTGAACCGAGATGACCCCTTCGATTGCAGCCGGATAGACCGGCTCGCCGCGGGCTGGTGCCGAGGCGACGATCAGGCAGCCCGCTTGCAGGAGCGTTTGCGTCTTTCCGGTGAGTTCGACCGATGGCCGGGCCATGCCGAAGGAGCAAAGCACGATTTCCGGCGGGTTTTCGGCTAGCCAGTCGAGAGCGGCGCAAACGGTCCCGGCCGAGGTCGCCAGACGCCCCGGAAACACCACCGCATTGACGAAGTGAACCTCGCCGGCCTGCGCCCGGATCGTGTCTGCCATGGCACTGGCGTGGTTTCCGGCGGCCGGGAACCCGTCGGCTTCGCTGAAGCGGGCCTGTACGGCCAGGTCCGGGGACGCTTCCGGCAAAGGTCCGTCAATCAGGCCTACGCGGATCACGATTTCAGCCCTCCAAAGATGGCAAGGTCAATTTCCATGTCAAAGTCGCCATAACGGTCCGCTTCGCCATGGGTGACGACGATTCGGGTGCGGTCGGCAAAGCGCGTGTCGATGGCTGCCATGATCCGGGTGACCCGGCTGGCATCAACCTCCGACAGACTTTCATCAAGAACCAGCACCTTGAATGGCTGCAACAGGGCGCGGGCAAGGCACAAGCCGCTGACGCTCGCCACCCGAAAGATTCAGGCCGCCTTCGCCGAGCCGGGTGTTGAGGCCAGCACCGGTTTCCTCATGGTTAGACGAATGCGGGACAGGTGCCGCTTGTTTCAGTCTCCCCCCTTGAGGGGGAGATGTCGGCGCAGCCGACAGAGGGGGGTATGCGGCGGTCGCCCGAACGTGCGGCTCACCCCCCTCTGTCACCTTTGGTGACATCTCCCCCTCAAGGGGGGAGAAGGGTGTTTGCGGAACTGCTTTGCCGTTGATTTCGAAGCGCTCGTCCAGTTCGACGAGGCGGAGAACGTCCAGCATCTCATCTTCAGTGGCTTCAGGGTAGCCAAGGCGGAGATTGTCGGCGAGGGTGCCGGAAAAGACATGGCCTTTCTGTGGGACCAGGGCGACGGCGGTACGGATGTCGGCAAGGCTTAGATGGCGTAGATCTATGCCGTTGAGTAGGATCGCACCGGTGCGCGGATCGTCGTGGCGTTGCAGCAGGCTCAGGAGGGACGACTTGCCGATCCCGGAGGGGCCGGACAGGCGGAGCTTGCTGCTAGCGGGGATGGCGAGACTGAAGTCTTCGAATAGCGCTTCCTTGCCTGCGGGCGCATAGGAGACGCCGGTCAAAACCAGATCTCCACCGCCACCCGGGAGAGGCAGGGGCGAGGGCGGATCGCAGACGTCCGGATTGGCGCTCATGATTTCGTCGAGCCGGTCGAGGGCGGCCTTCATGCGCGCCTGGCCGTGCCAGAGCGAGATCAGCGACTGCATTGGCCCGATCAGGAAGCCGAGATAGGCGGTAAAGGCGATCAGCGAGCCGAGCGGCATGGTGCCGTCGATGACGGCCAGGCCGCCGACCAGAAACACAGTGCCGCGCAGGACCGCGGTCAGGACCATGGGCACGGCGCGGGTGACCTCGTTCCAGACCTGTGCAGACAGAAGCGCCGATATCAGGCCCTGCTGGCGCTGCTCGATCTTGTCTGAGGCGGCCTGCGTCGCATTGAGAGCACGCAGCGCGCCGAGGCCGGTGATGGTTTCCGCCAGACCTGAAGCAAGCTCGCCGCGCGCCTTGCGTACGTCGCGGGCCTTCGCGTGCGTGACCGGACGGGCCCTCGCGAAGAAGATCAGTTCGATCGGTGCCAGAACCAGCGCCAGTACGGCGAGCTTGGGTGCCAGCACGAACAGCATTGCCAGTCCACCGATCAACCTCAGCAGGCTGCCGCCGCCGTTGACCAGGGCTGCAAAGGTGAACTGCTGGACCTCGCCGGCATCGCCGTCGAGCCGGCTCATCAGCTCGCCGATCTTCTGTTGTGCCTGCCAGCGTGGCGATTGCGTCAGGATGCGGGCGACGGCCGCCCGGCGCAGATCGGCCAGAAGCCTTGCGGAAAAACGTAAGTGAAGCAGGGAATTGACGGCGCCGAGCGCCAGGGCGGCAAGCCCGACCACGAAAAGAGCAAGCGCAAAGGTGACCAGCGCCTGCTTGTCATGGGCCATCAGACCCCGGTCGATGACGAGCTTGGTCAGCCATGGCGGGATCAGAGCGGTGCCGGCTGCGACTAGCGATAAGCCGAAGAGGGCCGCCAACGGTCCTCGATAGGGCTGGACGAGGGGCGCAAGCCACCGCGCTTCGCGCACGCCGAACAGACGTTCCAGCACGACGCGCAGAAGCGGATGCCGGGGCGGGACCGGATCGGTCTCCCCCCTTGAGGGGGAGATGTCACCGAAGGTGACAGAGGGGGGTAGCGGCGTTTGCTTCATGCTCCGGCGTTGTTTCATGTTGTGAGGCCGGGCACCCCCCTCTGTCCGCTGGTGCGGACATCTCCCCCTCAAGGGGGGAGACGGGAGCAAGGCGCAAGGCCTCAAGTCTCACGCGGTCGTTCACAGAACGTCGGCCTTTCGCGAGGCCGGCCTCATTCAGTCTCCATCAAATTTTGTCGGCGCCGCCTCTTCCTCGGTTGTCATCCCCGCGAAGGCGGGGATCTAGTACTCCGTGAGGCCGTTTGCTTGAACCGGGAGGACACGGCGTACTGGGTCCCGGATCTTCGCTGCGCTCCGTCCGGGACGACAACTGAGTTTTAGGCCTTACCTCAATTTTGCAATCATCCCGGGCCTGAACATTCGTTGGCCCGGGATGATAAGTAGGGGACTGGGATGTTAACTCCCCGTGCTGATCACGTGCATCGTGCCGGCGGCCATATCGCCGCCGGACGGCAGCAGGATTTCACCGATGCGTTCCAGCGTCTCGGCATCGTAAACGCCGATGTCGTCGTTGGTGCCGCCCACGTAGAGCTCCTTCCCGTCGGATGAGATGTTGATGCAGTAATAGGTGTGTGGCAGGTCGACCCGCTTGACCAGTTCCTTCGTGGCAAGGTCATGCTTGGAAAGCTGGGTGTAGACCCCGTAGAGATTGTTCTTGTCGTTGGGGTCGCGCACGGCGGAGAACATGATCACCTCGAAGCTGGCGAAGTCCTCGATCTTGCTCTCGCCCGTGGTCAGGTCGACGCTTTCGTAGCCCCAGACGAAATCGGCCAGTTCGTTCTGGGTTTCGTCGGTGAATTTCGCCGCCGAATAGAGCAGCAGGAATTCGTCAGCCTGGGTGCCGATCGGCCAGAAGGCAAGTACGTCCGGCGGAGAATAGGTCGGGCGGTCCCACGAGGCGTTGGGGATCTTGACCGTGGTTTCGCCGGTCTTCGGGTCGATGGCGTAGATCTCGTGACCGGCGGCATAGAGCGTGCCCTTGCGATCGGTCGCCATTACCGTCATCCGGCGCGGCGCGGGAAAGGTGCGCACCGGCTT
Source organism: uncultured Roseibium sp. (assembly GCF_963675095.2). GTDB lineage: Bacteria > Pseudomonadota > Alphaproteobacteria > Rhizobiales > Stappiaceae > Roseibium. The sequence continues at coordinate 103,976 of NZ_CAXXSJ010000017.1, forward strand.
GGCTGCCATGCCGGAGGAGGTGTCGTAGACGGCCAATTCCGGCTCCATGATCTCGTATCGGTCCGCAAGGAGCTTCACCGGGTTACGCACGGTGTAAAGTTCCTTGCCGTCCTTGGAGATGGCGAGCGAGGCAACGGTCTTGCGGCGAATGTCGCCTTCAGACTGATGGGCCGCGAACACCGTCTTACAGCTGGCAAGTTCGATGCCGTAGACGTTTTCCCAGCGGTCGGCGAGCACATAGGCAATTGTATTGTCCGGCGACATGGCGATGACGCCGGGGATCAGGTTGAAATCGAGCTTGCAGTCGGTCTCGACGGACCGGGCCTTGGCATCGATGACATAGAGACGGTCGGGTTTGGCGACCGTGACGATGAGGTCCTTGGCGAGCGCGGGCAGGGCCGTCAGGCCCAGGCAAAGCGCCGCCGTGGTTGCGATCAGGTTTCGCATCAGGGTTCTCCGAATATTCAGGCTCACGCCGATCTGGTTTCGCTGTCAGGTTTCGCTGTCGGACGGAAAGACCGTACCGAGGTTGCGCCAGTCCGCGGGCGCGCCGTCGGCTTTCGCGTTCCAGTCCGGATAGGAGTTGATCGTGTCCGGCACCTGGGCCGGCCACCAGCACGGGTCGGAGCAGCCGTAAAGGTCCGCTTCCATCGGCTGGCACAGGGCGGCGACGCCGCCGAACGGGTCAACCTCCCAGCCCGGATCGAGGGTCGAGGCGCAGCCGGCCACGATTGTCTGCATGGCGCGGACCTCGTCCATATTGTCGGTTTCGGCCGCCTTGACGACCCGTTCGGCTTTCTGGTTCAGGGGCTTCAAGTTTTTCATTTGCCGTATGCCCTCCGCGGCATGATGTGATCGGTGAAAAAGACAGGCGCGCCGGCGATCAGGTCGCCGTAGACGCCGATGCCGAAGTCGACCCAGTCGCGCATCAGATCGCAGTAATGGTAGGTCGGCTTCAGCGGATCGGAAAAGTGGGCGTAGCTCTCGTGATAGCAGCCGCCCGCGCAGATGTTGCGGATGCGGCAGGTGGAGCAGCCCTTGTCGGTGCGGTCCGCCCGATCCTCGATGAAACGGGCGAGCTTCTGCTTTTCGATGCCGTCATCCACGGTGCCGTAGGTGTCCATGTCGGAGCCCGTGAAACGGTGGCAGAGATTGAGGCTGCCTTCGTGGTCGACGGCCAGCATGCCCACTCCCGCCCCGCAGGGCAGGGCCTTCGACCGGCCCTCATAGAGGTCGGTCATGAGCTGGTGCATGTTGGAAAAGCCGATGTTGCGGCCTTTCAGCGCCTCGTCGCGGTAATGTCGCCCGAGCCGCTTCATCTCGTCGAACACGGTCACCAGTTCGTCGCCGGTCAGGTTGAACGGGGCGACCGGACCCGAAGTCACCGGTGAGAAACCGACTTCGTGGAAGCCGATCTCGTTTTTCAGGTGATCCCAGATCTCGTAGACCTGCGTGACGCCACGGGTCAGCGTTACCCGTCCACCCACGGGGCGGGAGGTGTAGCGTTCCAGAAGCATCCTCGTTTTGGCCGCGACCACTTCGTAGGTGCCCTTGCCGCCGACGGTCTTGCGGTTGAGATCATGCAGCGCCTTCGGCCCGTCCATGGAGACCGTCAGGCCGAAGCGGTGGGCGTTCAGCCAGTCGACGATCTCCTCGGTGAGCAGGGTCGCGTTGGTGGTCAGCGTGAAGTCGACCCGCTTGCCAAGCGCGCCGAAACGCTCCTCGGCATAGGCGACCACATCACGGATCAACGCGATGTTGCTCAACGGCTCGCCGCCGAAGAACACCACGTTGTAGCTGTCCCGGTCCGGGCTTTCGGCCAAGAGAAGCTCGATGGAGCGTTTCGCCGTTTCGAACCCCATGCGCCGGCCCTTGGACGGCGTGTCCAGGTCCTCCTTGTAACAGTAGGTGCAGGACAGGTTGCAGCCCGTGTTGACGTTCAGAACGATCGTCGTCAGCGGGAAGTTTTCGATGTGGACCGGCGGCCGTTCCGCCCGGGGCGGGCGGCCGTCGGTGACGATGTCGAGGTCGAGCAGGGATCGGATGCGCTCGGTGACGAGGTCCGGGTCGGCCCGGCCCTCGAAACGTTCGCGCACATCCTGTTCGCTCACCCTGGTGCGGTCGGCGAAGAGGTCGATCACATCATTGTCGAGACGGTCGATCTCGAACAGCGAGGTGGTTGGAATGTGGAACAGCAGGTGCCGTCCGTCGACCTCGACCCGATGCGCGTTCTGCGGCTGGTAGAAGAGATAACCCATTGTGCAGTCCCTCCCTTAGCGGATCGGCGGATCGTTCCAGCGCTGGACCGTGATGATGAGCTGTCCTTCGCCGGACGCGTCACCGCTCTTGGCCAGAACCTTCAGATTGCCGGCGTTGTTGGTGGAGAAGGGGCGTTTCTCGTTGGGCCCGGCGACGGCCGGCATGAAGATGCCGAGGCTTTCGTCCATCTCGCCCGCGAATTCCACGTCCTTCAGGGTTTCGGCTTCCTCGTTGAAGGGAGCGACCGACCAGGAGGCGGGAACCACGCCGATGCGCACATCGTCGTCCGTACCTGGCTCGCCGTCCGCGCCGTTCCAGTAGCCGACCGCATCGAAACGGGCCGGCACCTTGCCGGCGGAACCGCCGCCACCGCCGACACGGGCAACGGCGAAGGCCGGCTCGACCTTGAGGCTGTCGATGTGGCTGTAGACGGCGAGAGCGTCTTCTGCCTTGGCATCGCGTGAAGCGATGCTGACCGCGCCGTCGGTGCCGGCTGCCGGGCTGACATCGATCGTTGCACCAAAAGCATTGGCCGTGCCGCCGGAGGCGTCGAGCGCGCCGGAAAGGGCCACGCTGTCAAGCCCGGTGCCGACCACCTGGACCGTGCCGCTGCCGCCTGCCGGAAGCGTGGAGGGGACCACGCCGGCAATGGCCGGTTCGCCGCCGGCCTTCACCGCCTTGAAGGTGCCGCCGAGACTGTCTTCGGCATGCAGGAACTGACGGCCGGAGAGGCTTGCGCCGTCTTCGGACATTGCCAGCACCTGGCGGTATGCGGTGTCGCCGATTGTCAGGTTGGCGCGCCATTCATAGCCGGTATAGACGTTGAGCTTGCCGGAAACGGCCAGTTCCTCGCCGCCCGCGGTCATGAGCGTGCCGGAGACCGTATAGGGCTGGGCATCGCCGGAAACCTCAAGGGTGCCATAGGCCTCGCCCTTGGCCGGCAGGCTGGTGGTGAAGACCCAGGATCCGGTCGCAGCCTGCTTTTCCGCCTTTTCCCAGGCGGTCCAGGCTTCGGTTTCAAACGGATATTTTTCCGCCAGCAACGGCACGACTTCCTCACGGGCGATTTTCAGCCATTCCCGGTCGCGGGCCAGCGCCTGATATTCCAGGGTCGGCCACTGGCCGACGTGGAAGTCGATATGGAGGTCCCATTCGTCCTTCGTGCGGCGCTGCAGGCCGACGCGGGCGGCGGAATGACAGCGGGCGCACATCTCGGCAAGCGGCGCTTCGGTCGTCTCGACCGCATTCGGCTGACGCTCGAGGATATAGCGGAAGTCCTCCGCTTCGGACGGAGCGAGCCCTTGGGTATCGGAAAGATAATGGACAAGTTCGCTTTGCACCTGCGGCTCGATTTCCATGCCGTGGAACAGGCGCATGCGGACGATGGTCATCAGCCAGCCTTCCGGCGTCTTGCGCTGGCCGTTGATGCGGCTGAGCGCACCGCTATCATCGGCGGCGTGGCAGCCGCTGCAATTTTCCTCCAGCAGCTTGGCGCCATCCTGCGCTTGTGCCGGGACCGACATCAGAAGCAACACCCCGGCCAGGCCGGCGAGATGCCCCTTTCGCAGTCGTTTCATCATGCTGTTTCCCTCATTCTGGTGTGTGTCTGGTTTGTTTTTAGTGATTGGTCCGGCAGGCCGGACGGAAGACCGCGGCTTTCAAGCCAGCGAAGGGCCTCGGCTGGAGCCGTTTCTTTGGCACCGGTCCGGGAAAGGTCGAGAAGGTCGCGAACGGGCAGGCCGCAGACGAAGGCGACGCCTTCCGGATCCTGCGGTGTGATCAGCACTTCGCGGTCCCTGAGGCGGTTGCCGTCCACGATCACGCGCCGTTCCAGGCGGATGTCGTCGGCTACGGCATGGGCGGGCTTGTTGTCAGGCCAGGCGGCGCGGGCAGCCCAGAAGGGATGAACGGCGAGATCCGTCTCCAGCCGGTAGAAGTCCCGGCCGATGCGAGCCTGACGCCAGAATGTGCCGACCACCCGGTGGCGGTAGAACCGGGCGGCGAGAACCGGGTCTCCGCCCTCAAGAAGTGTCAGGACGCTCGGAACGGCGGCGAGCGCGGATGAAATCGCCCAGAACAGGCCGTGGCCTGAAAGCGGATCAATGGCAACGGCGGCATCGCCGATCGGCAGGACTGGTAAGGACAATTCCGGCGCCGACAGGACAAGGCCGGCCGAGCGGGCGAGCAGGTCTCCTTCGAAGCCACAGGCGTCAAAGCGGCCGGCGAAGTGTGGTTGGGCGAGGAACGTGCGCATGCGCTCTTTGAGGGCGGTTTGACCGGCACCAGACAGATCGTCCGCATCAATGCAGATCTGCAGCCAGGGACCGAACTCCGGCTCGGCTGCCGACCAGACCCACCCTTGCGGTGTCGCTTCCACACGGGTTCCAGAAGGGAGTGCCGGTCCTGACAGACGACCGGCAATGGCCAGTGTCTGCGGGCCTTTCTGGCGGGTCGTGGAAGGAGCCTGACGGCCGCGGGCGTCGATCATCAGTTTGGCGGTGATCGTCTCGCCGTCGGCAAGGGTCAGGGTGACGCCGGTTTCAGGATCGGCCTTCTCAATCCGGCGCAGACGCGTCGTGCGGACTGTCACACCGGTTTCAAGGGCTGACTGGCGCAGGGTGGCGTCGAAGTCGTGGCGGCGGACCAGGCGTTCGCCGTTGGCCGTTTCATTTAGGCCGGCCCAGCGGACCGAGCGGCGCATGGGCGCGCTTGCGGCCTGTAACGCGTCCTCAAGTCCCTTTTGTTTCAGGATATGAGCAACCCGTTCGCCCAGGCCCTCAAGGCGCGGGCGGGTGGTGGCGGGGTCGATCAGAACGACATCGATCCCGGCACGCGCCAGTTCACGCGCTGCGAACGCGCCGGCAGGTCCTCCGCCGGCAACTGCCACATCAAAGCAGGCTGCCAAAATTTTCCCCTCGTCCGGACCCCCATGTTTTCACGGTGTGATTCCGGATCTCTCTGCTCTGTCATTAAAGAAGGGGTGTTTCGGGCCGTTCTCGACAATTTCGGCCAAATTTCACGTCGGGCTTCAAAACTGGGTCTGCTTGATTGCGTGCCTCGGAAAGATTTGATCTACTTATTCTTTAGGCATGAACTTTTCTTCGGCAGGCCGGAGAAATCGGGATTTCGGGGTGGACGGAAGCCATGTCTACGGACGCGACCATAATATCCGGAGCCCTTCGCGGGCTTCAGAACATGCTGGTGGAAAAAGGGCTGGAACCGGCCGTTTTGGGCCACCAGTACGGCGTTCCTTCCGGTGCCTGGATGAGCCCGCAGGTTGAAATTCCGTTGACCGCCTTCGTCCGTATCTACGAACAAGGGGCTTCGGCGCTGGGCGTACCCGGCATCGGCTGGCAGTCCGGACCGCTTCTGGATCTGACGGATCTCGGCGAACTGGGCAATGCGATCCTGTCGGCACCGACCGTTGGCAGCGCGCTACGCACGTTCGAGCGCTTTTTACGCGTGATCCAGAGCGAGACCGACCTGCGGCTAACGGTCGAGGACGGCGTGGTTACGCTTACCTACCGTATTCTCAATCCGGATATCTGGCCGCGCCGTCAGGACGCGGAATTCACCCTGTCGGTGCTCACCCAGTTGATCCGCAGGGGCGCGGGGAAAACTGGAGCCCGGACCTGATCTGTTTCGAGCATGAGGCCGCGCGCAGCCTGTCGAGCTGGGGCGAGGTGACGGGAAGCGCCTGCCAGTTCGATTGCGAAACCAATGCGCTGAGTTTCCCCGAAGCCGTCCTGAATCTGCCGATGCCGCGCGATGACGCCTCGCGCCACAAGCGGGCTCTGGACACGCTGACCCGCTGGCTGGCGGAGGCCTATCGCTCCAATTCCCTGGCCGACCGGACCCGGACCGCCATTTACACCGGCTTGGAAACCGGGATCGTCGATCAGGAAACCATTGCCCGCGACCTTGGTCTGTCCCGGCGCAGCCTGCACCGGCACCTGAGCGAGGAGGGGGTACGGTTTTCCGCTCTGCTGAACGATTGCCGCTTTCGCGTCGCCCGCCACGCGCTCGCCGACACCTCGCACCCGCTGGCCCAGATTGCCTTCGAGCTCAGCTATTCCGATCAGACCGCCTTCGAGCGCGCCTTCAAACGCCGTACCGGCATGACGCCAAGGCAGTATCGCCAGGCGTTTCGATTGGTTCACAGTTAGGTTAGAGCTTTGCCAAGCACCTGCGCGAAGCGGTCGATCCGGTCCGGCGTGGCATCGGCGAAGCCGACAATCAGCCCGTACATCGGCTCGGCAAGGCAATAGGCGGACAGGCGGGCGGGACGAAAGCCGGCTTCGGCGAGCGCGGTCAGGACCGGGACCTCGTCGCAGCCGTCGCGGAAACGGACCGTCAGTTGCACACCGCCATCGGGCGCGTGGACTTCGATGCCTTTGATATCGCTGAGCGCCGCGGTAAGCGCGTTGCCCCGGGCCTCATAGGCGCGGGCGATACGGCGCAGGTGAGCGCGGTAGCGGCCGGAGCGCATCATCTCGGCCAGGGCGAGTTGGGCATGGAGATTGGCCATGAGGCCGAGGTTCCTGTGGGCGGCGAGCATGGGGCCGATCAGGGCTTCGGGCACCACCATCCAGCCGATCCTGAGCGCGGGCATCAGCACCTTTGCGGCCGTGCCCAGGTAGACGACACCGCCGCTCTCACCATGGGCGGCAAGGGCTGCGATCTCCCGGCCGCGCCAGAGGAATTCGCTGTCATAGTCATCCTCGATCACCAGTGCGTCCTGAGCCCGCGCGCGGTCCAGAAGCTCCAGCCGCCGGGGCAGGGACAGGCGGTGGCCGAGCGGATACTGGTTGGACGGAGTAGCGTAGATCAGGCGTGCATCGCCGGGAACAAGGCCAGGCTTTAAGCCATGCTCATCGACGGGAACCGGGGCGATCTCAAGCCCGGCGCCGAGAAAGGCGGCGCGTGCGCCCATGAAGCCGGGGTCTTCCATCGCGACCGTCTCGCCCGGATCAGTCATCACCTGGGCGACCAGCGCCAGCGATCCTTGCGCGCCGGTGGTGATCAGGATCTGTTCCGGATCGACCCAAAGCCCCCGGTCGGTTGCCAGCCGCTCGGCGAGGACTTCGCGCAGGGCGGGCAGACCGAAGGGGGCATTGTAATTGGCAAGGTCGCCATGACGCTGGCGCGCGGCCCGGCGCAGGGCCTGGGCCCATTCGTCGGCGGGAAACAGGCTTTCCGCCGGCGCACCGGGATGCATCACGCCGCGCTCGACGATGTAGCTTGCCGCGCGTGGGTCGGTGGACAGGTTCCTGCCACGTTTCGACAAGGCGGGAGCGGCGGCCGGCTGCGGGCGGGTGCTGAGCACCCGCGGGGCGATCACCTCCGGGGCTGCTCCCGGGCGGATCGTCAGAACGCCTTCGGATCGTAACAAATCGTAGGCGGTGTTCACCGTGGCGCGCGACACCCCGAGCCCTTCCGCAGCGGCCCGGCTGGACGGCAGGCGCACGCCCTCCGGCAGCCGTCCGTCGCGGATCGCTGCGAGCAGGTCGCGGTGGATCTGCACCGGCATGGGATCGGGCCGGGTCGGGTCGGGAGAGGTGAGGGCGGCGAGCGTAACTGGTCTGTTCATTTTTGAATAAACTGGATATCGGAGCGGACCAGTAAGGCGGCTATCAGGAGGAAAAGTCAACCCGATGGAGCTCTCCATGCCGCCTGAAACCGAAACCAAGACACTTCCCGCCTACGCCCGTGCCCGGCAGCCGAAACGCGCCCGCTACGACGAGGAGACGATCCACGGCATCCTCGATACCGGTCTTGTCGGCCATGTGGGTTTTGTCGCCGACGGGCGACCGATGGTGATCCCGATGGCCTATGCAAGGGTTGGAAGCACGCTCTACCTGCACGGTGCGTCCAAGACTAGGATCGCACGCCTGGACGGCATACCGATGTGCATGACCGTCACCCAGCTGACCGGCATCGTAGCGGCACGCTCCGGGTTCCACCATTCTGTCAACTACCGGTCTGCCGTGATCCATGGCACCGCGCGTCATGTGGACGGAGAGGAACTGGATGCGGCGCTGGAGGCGATCACCGATCACCTGCTGCCGGGTCGCACCGCCGAAATTCGTCCGATGAATGTGCAGGAGCGCAAGGCGACCGGGGTCGTGGCGCTTGACATAGACCACGCCAGCGCCAAGGTCCGCACCGGGCCGCCGGTCGACGACGAGGAAGACCATGCACTCGGCCTGTGGGCCGGGGTCGTGCCGGTCACGACGGCGCTCGGCACCGGCGTTCAGGACGCCTACACGCCGGAAGGTGTCGCTGAGCCCGCATCGATCGCCGCTGCGCGCCGGAAATTCGCCTGAACGAGGCCGGGGCGCCGTCTAACCAGCGCCCTTGTCAGCATTCGGGGCGAACGCCGCTCTCGCAGGCTGTCAGAGCATCGGTTGCCCGGCTGTCCAAAAACGGCTCGCCGGAGGGTTCGGTCCACCTACGAAGGTCTTCAATAAGTGAGGGGTGCGCGCAGTACTCGGCCGCTTGAAACATCGCAAATACCACGCTGTCGGCTTTTAAGGCTTTTTGCACAAGCGGAAGGGCGAGAGACGGATCGCGTTTGGCCAAGCCGAGCACAGCTTCGGCCCGGACGAATTCATTCTCATCCTCGGAAGCACGGATCAACGCGGTGCGAATGGCATCGGTATCGGTGTCTTCCTGGGCAAGCAGGAATGTTGCCCAGTCGCGGTTGGACAGATCCGGATCTGAAGTCATTTTGACAAGCAGACGCAGATTGGCTTCGGCCAGCTCCCCACCGGAAAGCGGCGCCTCTTCGGCGATGACGGCACGCAGAAAATCCGATTTCGGTTCGTATCGTTCGCTCATCTTTACTGGTTACACACCGCAGGCGTTTTGATCAATCGGGTGTATCCGGGTAGCGGTTAGAGAGTGTTTCACCCAGATGCCCGTGCATCGATATTGATGTTTTAAACATCACTTATTGACCAATATCCATTTAAAGATATAGTGTCTGCCTTAATAATCAGGCTTCAGAACCGATTAGAGGCAACAGGTGATCACGTCTTCTCAATTGCGTGCCGCACGGGCGCTGCTCGGCATCGACCAGCGCAGGCTTGCGGAATTGTCGAATCTGTCGGTTCCGACCATTCAGCGCATGGAAGCAAGCGAGTCGGTGATCCGCGGCAACGTGGATTCGCTGATGAAGCTGATTGCGGGTCTCGAAAAGGCCGGCATTGAGCTGATCGGGGAGGGGGCGGTCAGCGACAAGGGCGGACGCGGGGTGCGGCTGAGGCCGGATTTCGATCCGGGAGAAGGACATGGTGGCGATTGACGTCTCCTTCTTTCTGTGGGGTATCGCGGGCCTCCTGATCGTGGCCGTCGCAGCCGTTGCGCTGGGCCGCGCTACGGCTGCAAGCAATCTGGTCTATTCGGCGACGTTTGTTCTTTCCGCGGCCATGCTGGTTATGCTGGCGTTCCACCTGATCTCGGCGCCGGGCACCGTCCTGAAGACGACGCTGCCGATCGGGCTGCCGTGGATCGGCGCCAGTTTCAAGCTCGATAGCCTGTCGGCGCTGTTCCTGGGTGTGGTGAATTTCGGCGGTGCCATGGCAAGTCTCTATGGCCTGGGCTATGGCCGGCACGAGGAGGCGCCGCATCGGGTGCTACCGTTTTTCACCGCCTTTCTTGCCGGCATGAACCTGGTCGTGCTCGCGGATGACGCCTTTGCCTTCCTGCTCTCCTGGGAGTTCATGTCGCTCGCCTCCTGGGCGCTGGTGGTGTCGCATCACCGCTCCGAGGCCAGCCTGCGCGCAGGTTTCATCTATCTGGTCATGGCAAGCTTCGGCACCCTGTCGCTGCTGCTTGCCTTTGGCCTGCTGGCGGGTTCTGCGGGCGACTATGGTTTCGATACCATCCGCGCCATGCCGCATGGGCCGCTGGTGGTCGCCATCGTCTTTATCCTGATGCTGCTCGGCGCCGGGTCCAAGGCCGGGTTGGTGCCGCTGCATGTCTGGCTGCCGCTTGCTCATCCCGCTGCCCCCAGCCACGTCTCCGCGCTGATGAGCGGCGTCATGACCAAGGTGGCGATCTACGGATTCATCCGCGTGTGTGTTCGACCTTCTGGGGGAACCCGCCTGGTGGTCGAGCGCGGTGCTGGTCATGCTCGGCGGTATCACTGCGGCGCTCGGCATCCTCTACGCGCTGATGGAAACGGACCTGAAGCGGTTTGCTTGCCTGTTCGACCATCGAGAACATCGGCGTCATCTTCGTCAGCCTCGGGCTGGCGCTGGCCTTCCGCTCCGGTGGAATGGGCCTGGCGGCGGCCCTGGCCTTCACCGCGGCCCTGTTTCACATCCTCAATCACTCGGTGTTCAAGAGCCTGCTGTTCTTCGGGGCAGGGGCGGTGATCAACGCCACCGGCGAGCGCGACATGGAAAAGCTCGGCGGTCTGATCCACCGCATGCCTTGTACGAGCTTCGCCTTTCTGATCGGCTGCGTGGCGATATCCGCCCTGCCACCGCTCAACGGCTTCGTGTCGGAATGGCTGACCTTCCAGGCGATCCTGCAAAGCCCGGAATTGCCCCAGTGGGGGCTCAAGATCATCGTGCCCGCCGTGGGTGGGCTGCTCGCCCTGTCGGCGGCGCTTGCAGCGGCCTGTTTCGTCCGGGCTTTCGGCATCACCTTCCTGGGTCGCGCTCGTTCCGATGCGGCCGGTCAGGCGCGTGAAGTCGACCGGTTCTCGCTGACGGCAATGTTCGTACTCGCCGCCCTGTGCCTTGTGGCCGGCATCCTCCCGGGCTTCGTTATCGACGCGTTGGCACCGGTCACACAAGCCTTCGTGGGTGAGAGCCTTCCATCGCAGGCGCATCTGCCCTGGCTGACGATCGCCCCGATTGCCGAAGCCCGCAGTTCCTATAACGGCCTGCTCGTTTTCCTATTTATCGCGGTAACGGGTTGGGGCGCGGCCTTCATTGTCCACAACCTCGCGTCCCGCCGGGTCCGCCGCAGCGCCGCCTGGGATTGCGGGTTCCCCGATCCACAGCCACAGACGCAGTACTCGGCAAGCAGCTTCGCCCAGCCGGTTCGCCGCGTGTTCGGCTCGCTGGTGTTCCGGGCGCGGGAGACCGTGGACATGCCGCCGCCGGGCGATCTGCGCGCTGCCCGGCTGACGGTGGAGGTGCGCGATCTGGCCTGGGACTGGATCTACACGCCGATCTCCGGCGGGATCGCCTTCGCCGCGATCCGGCTCAACCGCCTGCAGTTCCTCACCATCCGGCAATATCTGAGTCTTGTCTTCCTCGCCCTGGTCTCCCTGCTTCTGGTGCTGGCCCTATGGACCTGATCCGCGCGCTCCTCATTCAGGGTCTTCAGATGGCCGTGGTGCTCTTGCTGGCGCCGCTGCTGACGGGCTTCGTGCGCAAGGTGAAGGCGCGGCTTACCCGCCGACAGGGCGCGTCCGTCATTCAGCCCTACCGGGACCTGATCCGGCTTTTGCGCAAGGAGGCGGTGCTGGCCGACAACGCCTCGTGGCTGTTCCGGGTCGTGCCCTATCTGGTGTTCGCCTCCACCTGGGTCGCCGCCGCTTTGGTGCCGACCTTCGGTGGCGGTCTCCTGTTCAGTTGGACCGCCGATCTGATTGCCATCATCGCGCTGCTGGGCTTCGGCCGGTTCTTTCTTGCCTTGGCCGGCATGGATATCGGCACCAGCTTCGGCGGCATCGGTTCCAGCCGCGAGATGATGATCGCCTCGCTCGCCGAGCCCGCCATGCTGCTAACGGTCTTCTCCCTGGCGCTGGTTGCCGGCTCGACCCAGCTTTCCACCGTTGCCGCCTTGATGAGTTCGCCGGAGGTGGGCCTGCGCGTATCGCTCGGCATGGCGCTGGTGGCGCTGATCATGGTGGCGATTGCCGAAAACGCCCGCATCCCGGTCGACAACCCGGCGACCCACCTGGAACTGACCATGGTGCACGAGGCGATGGTGCTGGAATATTCCGGCCGGCACCTGGCCATGATCGAGTTCGCGTCCTCGCTGAAGCTGGTGCTCTACCTGTCGCTGATCGGCTGCATCTTCATCCCCTGGGGTATTGCCGCGCCCGGCGCGGGCCTTGCGGACTATCTGATCGGTGCGGTCGGCTATGTGGCCAAAATCGGCGTCGGCGCGGTGCTTCTGGCCGTGTTTGAGACCAGCATCGCCAAGATGCGCGTCTTTCGGGTGCCGGATTTCCTCGGCGCGGCGCTCATGCTCGGTCTTCTGGGCACGCTGCTGCTGTTCGTTTCGAGGAGCCTCTAGCGATGACCAGCCTCAGCTTTGACATTGCGCATCTCCTGGCAGGCGGACTGGTTCTGGTCAGTTTCATGATGCTTTACCAGGACCGGCTCTCCGCCCTGATCAACGTCTATGCGCTGCACGCCGTGGTCCTGACCCTGTCGGTCGCCTGGCAGGCGCAGGTCCAGCATGCGCCGCATCTTTACGTCACCGCCGCGATCGCGCTCGGTTTCAAGGCGGTGGTGATTCCGCTGGTGCTGCACCGGATCGTGCGCCGGCTCGGCATTCACCGGGACATCGAGACCGTCGTCGGCATCGGTCCGACCATGCTTGCCGGCATGGGTCTCGTCGCGCTGTCCATGGTGGTGATCCTGCGCATCACGCCGGAGGCTGATCCGCTGGCGCGCGAGGATCTCGCCTTCTCGCTGTCAGTTTTGCTGCTCGGCCTGCTGGTCATGGTCACGCGCCGCAACGCGGTCAGTCAGGTAATCGGCTTCATGTCCCTTGAAAACGGATTGATCCTGGCGGCGACCGGCGCGCGCGGCATGCCGCTGGTCGTCGAGATCAGCGTCGCCTTTTCCATCGTCATCGCCTTCATCGTCATCGGCATCTTCCTGTTCCGCATCCGCGAGCGGTTCGACACGGTGGATGTCGGTGCGCTCGACAGTTTCCGGGGAGAGCGCCGATGATCGCCCTTCCGTTCCAGCCCGAGATCGCCGTTCTCGTTATTCCGGTCGTGGCCGCCGCGGTCCTGGCCGCGCTGCCGGGCTACCGCATCGCTGCGCGTCTCAACGTGCTTGCCAGCTTGCTGACCCTGCTTGCGGCGCTGGCGCTGTTCGTCACCGCGCGGCCGGAAGCCGGGACTTATCTGTTTGTCGACGACCTCAACATCGTCTTCATCGTGCTGAACACCTTCGTCGGCTTTACCGCCAGCCTGTTCAGCGCCAGCTACATTGCTCACGAGCTGGAGACGGGGCGGCTGACGCCGGCCAACCTGCGCTTTTACCACGCCATGTACCAGGTCATGATGTTCGGCATGAACCTGGCGTTCGTTGCCAACAACATCGGCCTGATGTGGGTGGCGGTGGAACTCGCCACGCTGACCACGGTGATGATGGTCGGCATCTACCGCACCCATGAGGCGCTGGAAGCGGCGTGGAAATACTTCCTGCTCGGCAGCGTTGGCATCGCCTTCGCCTTGTTCGGCACGATCCTGGTCTATCTGGCGGCACGACCCTTCATCGGCGAGGGCGAGGACGCGATGGTCTGGACCCTGCTGGTGGAACAGGCTGCCGTCTTCGATCCGGCCCTGCTCAATCTCGCCTTCATCTTCCTGATGCTCGGCTACGGCACCAAGGTCGGTCTTGCGCCGCTCCATGCCTGGCTGCCCGACGCCCACGCGGAAGGCCCGACGCCGATCTCCGCGGTGCTTTCCGGCCTGCTTTTGAATGTCGCGCTCTACGCGGTGCTGCGGTTCAAGATCCTGCTTGCCTCCAATCCGGAGGCCATCAGTCCCGGTCCGCTGATGATGACCATGGGCCTGCTGTCGCTGATCTTCGCCGCTTTCATGCTCTACCGCCGGCAGGACATCAAACGGTTGTTCGCCTATTCCTCCATCGAGCACATGGGCATCATCGTCTTCGCCTTCGGCCTTGGTGGGCCGCTCGCCAATTTCGCCGGGCTCCTGCACATGGTGATGCACAGCCTGACCAAGTCGGCGATCTTCTACGCGGTCGGCCATGTAGCCCAGGTCAAGGGCACCCAGCGGATCTCCGAACTTCGCGGCCTGACAGAGAGCCATCCGGCGCTCGGCTGGGGGCTGCTGGTCGGGGTGGTCGCCATCGCCGGCCTGCCGCCGATGGGCATCTTCATGAGCGAGTTCCTGATTGTGAGCTCGACCTTCGCCGTTCAGCCGCTCCTGGCGATCCCGCTGGTCTTCGGCCTGCTGGTCGCCTTTGGCGCGCTGCTCCTGCGCGTGACCGGCATTGCCTTCGGCGAGCCGACGGGCAGCACCGCGCCGGCTCAGGCGTCCTACGTACCGCTCTTCGCGCATCTGGCTCTGGTGCTGGCCGCCGGCCTTTACCTGCCGCAGGCACTGGTGGGCTGGTTCCAGCATGTTGCCAGCATACTCGGATGAGGGAGGGGAGAAGCCGATCATGACAGCCTTCTGGGCCTCGATCCTGAAACCGGCCTTAACCGGTTCTGAAAGGAACTGGCAGAGTTCTCAGGTCGACGAGACCGAATGGACGCAGGTCGCCGAGGCGCTGGGCGGCGGAACGGCGGTTCTGCTCGGCCTGTGGGGCGACACAGATACGATCCGAATGGCGGTACACGACGAGGCGACGAACGAGATCGCCGTCCTCGCGCTTGCCTGTCCGAACGGCAGCTATCCCTCGGTCGGCCAATTCCATTCGGCTGCACAGCGGCTGGAGCGGGCGGCGCGGGACCTGTTCGGCCTTGTGCCACGCGAGTGCCCCGACGAGCGGCCCTGGCTCGACCATGGCCGCTGGGGTGTGCGCCAGCCGCTTGGTGCGGCCACGGCGGAGGCGGGTGAGGGGGATACTTATGGTTTCCTGCCCGTCGAGGGGGAAGGATTGCATCAGGTGCCGGTCGACCCGGTCCATGCGGGCATCATCGAGCCGGGGCATTTCCGCTTTACCGGCAATGGCGAGGCGGTGGTTCGTCTCGAAGAACGGTTCGGTTATGTGCATAAGGGGATCGAAGGCCTGATGGCCGGCAAGAGCCTCGAACAGGCTGTCAGTCTTGCCGCCAGAACTTCCGGTGACAGCACGGTCGCCTATGGGTTCGCGTTTTCGCGCGCCGCCGAAGACGCGCTGGGGGTGGACGTATCGGAGCGCGCGGTCTGGCTGCGGGCGCTGATGGCGGAACTGGAGCGTCTGGCCAATCATTTGGGCGATATCGGCGCGGTCTGCAACGACGCGGCCTTTGCGCTGATGCTGGCCCATTGCGGCGTGCTCCGGGAACGGGTTCTGCGCGCGTCTGATGCCGCCTTCGGCCACCGGCTCATGCGCGACCTGATCGTTCCGGGCGGGGTCGCCGCCGATCTGGATGACAACGGGATCGCCGCGATCCGGGCCGCGCTTGATGAAATCCGCCTGCGCTTTCCGCCGCTGGTCAACCTCTACGACAACACGGCATCCCTTCAGGACCGGACGGTTTCCACCGGACGGCTCGATTCCGCTCTTGCCAGGCGCTTCGGAGCCGGCGGGTTCGTCGGACGGGCTTCGGGACGGGGGTTTGACGCTCGAAAGGCACTGGGTTACGCGCCTTATGATCGGCTGTTCTTCGAAGTTCCGCTGCTGGATGCGGGCGATGTGGATGCCCGCGTCTGGATTCGCATCCGGGAGGTGGAGCAAAGCCTGTCTCTAATCGAGCAGATTCTGAATGAACTGCCGCAAGGGTCTGTTTTCACTGATGTAAAGGCAGTTTCAACCTCCTGCGAAGGACTTGCTCTCGTGGAAGGCTTCAGGGGGGATATTCTGGTCTGGCTCGGGATCGGTGAGGACGGATTGATCGAACGCTGCCATCTGCGCGATCCGTCCTGGTTCCAGTGGCCTTTGCTGGAAGCGGTGATCGAGGGCAACATCATTGCCGACTTCCCGCTGTGCAACAAGTCGTTCAACTGCTCCTATTCCGGTCACGATCTGTAGGTTCAAAATGCGCAAGCTCCTGCTCGAAAGCCTGATCAAACCGACCCTGACCGAAGCGCCGCCGACGGCGGATGAGGCTGCGATGATCGAACTGGCCGAGACGCTGGGCCGGCAGGCGCGGCAGAGCCTCGGACACAGCCTGTCGATCCGCGAGGTCGACGCGGGCTCCTGCAACGGTTGCGAGCTGGAAATTCACGCGCTCAACAACGCCTTTTACGATATCGACCGCTTCGGCCTCCGCTTCGTCGCCTCGCCCCGGCATGCGGACGTGCTGATGGTGACCGGCCCGGTGACGAAGAACATGCGCGAGGCGCTGAAGCGGACCTATGACGCCACGCCGGCGCCCAAATGGGTCGTCGCCGTCGGCGACTGCGCCCTCGACGGCGGCTGCTTTGCCGGCAGCTACGCCGTGGTCGGTGGCGTTTCGGAAGTCATTCCCGTTGACCTGCACATCCCCGGCTGCCCGCCGCCACCGGTGAAGATCCTCTCCGGCATGTTGGCCCTGCTTCAGGGCGGCAAGGTGGCGTCCTGACAGGCATGGCGTTTCCACAAACGAAAGCCGTCATCCCGGACGAAGCACAGCGGAGATCCGGGACCCGCTCGCGGGTCCGCGGAGTAAAGAAGTCGGATTGGTTCCGTCGCAGCCGCAAGTTCGGCAAGCCGATGCCATAGCTCTGGAAATGAGAAGGCCCCGGCTCAAGGCCGGGGTAACGGTCTTGGTGTGGACCGGCGCCTTGCCTAGGAAGTTGCGCAAATTTGGCCGCGAAATTTGGGCAGGAGCCAGAGCCACGCCTTGCGTGGATCTCGCGTCGTTCCTATCCCGTTGATGTTTCTACACGAAGCCCTTGCAGGAATGCGCGAAGCATTGGCACTATGCAACTGCCGTCCTGGTGGAACCACAGGCTCCCGAGAGAGCCGAAGGCGGCACGAATGAGGAGGAACAGCCGCCGGAGGACGCGCAGGTGTCATGACTTTGTGCGGGCGGCAGGGAGTGAGACAGAACATGCATGGCATGATGATGAACCGTCCGCTCAGGATCGCCGATATCCTGACGTTTGCGGAGGATGTGCACGGCAGCGCGGAGATCGTTTCAGCCACGGTCGAAGGGGGCATTCATCGGTATACTTATAAGGATGCTGCCCTGCGTGCGCGCAAGCTGGCGCAGGCATTGTTGCGCTTGGGCGTGACACCGGGGCAGCGCATTGCGACCCTGGGCTGGAACGGCTACCGCCATTTCGAGCTTTATTATGGGATTTCCGGCATCGGCGCCGTTTGTCACACGATCAATCCGCGGCTTTCCGTGGAGCAGATGAGCTACATCGTCTCCCATGCGGAAGACCGGATCCTCTGCCTCGACCTGACCTTCGTGCCTCTGGTCGAGGCGATCCTGGATCATCTGCCCAAGGACCTGCGGTTCATCATCATGACCGACCGGGCGCATATGCCCGAGACGAAGCTGCCCGGTGCACTCTGTTACGAGGAACTGGTGGAGCCTGAAACCGGAGGCTACGAATGGCCGGAGTTTCCCGAGGAGACCGCGTCGAGCCTCTGCTACACCTCCGGCACGACGGGCCATCCCAAGGGGGCGCTCTACTCGCATCGCTCCACGGTGATGCATGCTCTGATGGCGGCTGTGTCGTTCCGGGCATGCCTGCAACCGGGCCGGCGGATCCTGCCCGTCGTACCTCTGTTCCACGTCAATGCCTGGGGGTTGCCTTACGCGGCCCCGCTTACCGGCGCGTCGATCGTGTTTCCCGGGCCGCATCTGGATGGAGCGAGCCTCTACAAACTGATGGACGAGCAGAAGGTGTTCTCCGCCTGGGGCGTGCCCACGGTCTGGCTCGGTCTGCTCGGCGAGATCCGCAAGCACGGCCGTGTTCCCGAAGGCTTCGGCGAGGTGATCATCGGCGGCTCTGCCGCCCCGCGCAGCATGATCGAGGCGTTCGAGGACCTGAACGTTTCCGTCTGCCATGCCTGGGGCATGACCGAGATGAGCCCGATCGGCACGCAGGGCTCTCTGGCCCCGCCGCTGACCGACCTGCCGAAGGAAAAGCAAATCGACCTGAAATCGACGCAGGGGCGGCGTACCTTCGGCGTCGACCTGAAGATTGTGGACGCGAACGGCGAGCGCCAACCCCATGACGGGGTGGCGACCGGGGAACTCTTCGTGCGCGGCAACACGGTCGTCTCCGGCTATTTCAACAACCAGGAGGCTTCGGAAGCCGCCTTCGACGCGGAAGGCTGGTTCCGCACCGGCGATGTCGCGTCCATCAGTCCGGACGGGTTCCTGACCATCACCGACCGGTCCAAGGACCTGATAAAGTCGGGCGGGGAGTGGATCAGTTCCATCGATCTGGAAAACATGGCGATTGCCCATCCGGACGTGGCCAATTGCGCGGTGATTGCCGTGCCCCATCCGAAATGGGACGAGCGGCCGCTGCTGATCGTCGTGCCCGCCGAAGGGGCTACTCCGGACAAGGAGGAGATCCTGGCCCATTTGGCCAAGGGGCTCGCCAAATGGCAGGTCCCTGATGACGTGATCTTCGTCGACACGCTGCCGCTCACGGCAACCGGCAAGGTATCGAAACTGACGTTAAGGCAGATCTACGCCGACCATTCATTGCCCGAGGCAGGTTGATCGAAGCGGCTCGGCTTCCTACCCTGTAGAGGTGCTTCGGCCGGCCTTCGGGCCGGTCGTTTTCCGACATGCGCGCCCCGTTGATTTTGTCCCAAACAGGAGTTTTCTCATGCGTTTACCGTCCACAGTCGAGCCGAATGCGGCCAATGGCGTGCCGCTGTCGCCGCTGTCACTGTTGGACCGGTCGATCATTGTCTACGCGGACAAGCTCGCCGTGGCTCACGGTGAGCGCCGCTGGACCTATCGGGAATTCGGCGATCTGGTCCGGCGCATGGCAGGCGCCCTGGAAGAGCGCGGCATCGGGCCGGGCGATACGGTCTCGATCGTGTCCGCCAACCGTCCGGAAATGCTTGCCGCCCATTTCGCCGTGCCCATGCTGGGCGCGGTGCTCAACACGATCAACACACGCCTCGATGTGGAGACGGTGCGCTACATTCTCGATCACTGCAGCGCGCAGGTGGTTATCTCCGACAAGGCCTGCGTCGACCTTGTCGCAGAAGCCTGTGGCGACGTTCCGCTCTATTGCCTGCGTCCGGAAGGCGAGGAGGGGCCGGGCGAGGCCCTGGATCTGCTGGACGGGAAGGGGAAGGTCGCCGACTGGCCGTTCATGGACCGGGTGAAGAGCGAGTGGCAGCCGATTGCGATCAACTACACGTCCGGGACGACAGGGTCGCCGAAGGGCGTGATCTATCACCACCGCGGCGCCTATATCAACGCGCTCAACAACACCCTCGCGCTCAACTTCAACAGCACGGTGACCTATCTCTGGACCCTACCGATGTTCCATTGCAACGGCTGGAGCCACACCTGGGCGGTAACCGCGGCGGGCGGAGCCCATGTCTGCCTGGAAGGCGTCGATCCGGCCGAAATCGTGGCGGCCCTCAAGGAATTCAAAGTCACCAACATGGCCTGTGCCCCGGTCGTGCTCTACATGATGCTGGAACGGCTTGAGAAACAGGGCGATTTCCGCCCGGAACACCCGGTTCATGTCGCCACCGGCGGGGCGGCGCCGACCTCGGCGCTGATCGAGCGCATGGATGCGCTCGGCTTCAGCCTCGTTCATCTCTACGGCCTGACGGAGAGCTACGGGCCGGCGACGGGCATGCTGCCCGACCCGGTGATCGAACAGGAAACGGCGGCTGTCCGGGCGGCCTTTTCCGCGCGCCAGGGGCACGGTCTGCCGTCCGGCATTCGTGTTGAGGTCCAGCGCTCAGACGGCACACCGGTTAGATGGGACGGGATCGACATGGGCGAGATCATGCTCGCCGGACCGTCGATCATGGGCGGCTATCACGCCGATCCGTTGGCGACCTCGATCGCCTTCGAGGGCGGCATGTTTCACACGGGCGATCTGGCCGTTGTTCATCCGGACGGGGCCATGGAAATCCGCGACCGGGCCAAGGATATCATCATCACTGGCGGCGAGAACGTCTCCAGCCTGGAGGTGGAAAGCGTCCTGCACCGTCATCCGCGCGTGCTGTTGGCAGCCGTGGTGGCGGCGCCCCATCCCAAATGGGGCGAGACGCCATGGGCCTTTATTCAGCTGAACGAAGCGGACGGAGATGACCCGACTGAGGAGGACATCATCGCCTTCTGCCGGAACCACATGGCCGGATTCAAGCAACCGCGCCGGATCATCTTCATGGACCTGCCGCGAACGGCCACCGGCAAAGTCCAGAAGTTCGCCCTGCGCCAGCAGGCTCTGGAGATGCAGAAAGAGGACGCCTGACGGGCTGGCCAAACCGTTAAGGCAGACAAGGTCCGGGATTGTCCTTATGCGGCGGATTGTCTGCCCGGATTGACCGGGCGGCCTCCAGAGACGACTTTCAAATTAATGAAAGTTGGGAGGAGGAAAGCCCGCAATGAAGCTATCCACGTTGTTTCGCGCTGCTGCCGGCGCGATATTTCTCGTTGTGTCGGGTCCGGCTCTGGCCGAACTGAAAACGGTCAAGGTAACTGACACGGTCTACGCGCTGGTGGGCGACAAGGGCCAGCGCTCGCCGGAGAATTTCGCCAACAACGCCACCTTCGGCGTGATCGTCACCCAGGACGGGGTCGTGCTTGTGGATGCCGGCGGCAGCTACAAGGGCGCGGAGGAAATCGAGGCGGCGATCGAAGCCCTCACCGATCAGCCGGTGAAGGTGGTGATCAACACCGGAGGCCAGGACCACCGCTGGCTCGGCAACAGCTACTGGGCTGCCCACGGCGCCCGCCTGATCGCCTCCGAAGCAGCCGTCGGGGACCAGAAGGCGCGGGCTTCCATGGAGCAGACCATGCTGTCGCAATTGATCGGCGACAGCCTGAAAGGCACGGAACCCGTCTATGCGTCGGAGACCTTCGACGAGGACCTGGCCCTCCAGGTCGGTGGCCGGGAAATCCGGATCTTTTATACCGATGCAGCGCATACGCCCGGCGATAGCTTCGTCTGGCTGCCGGACGACAAGGTCGCCTTTGCCGGCGATATCGTCTTCACCGAACGCCTGCTCGGCGTGCTGGAAGTGTCGAACTCGGCCGGCTGGATGGCCTCCTTCGAAGCCATTGAAGCCCTGGATCCGGAACATGTCATCCCTGGCCACGGCGATCCGACGACGCTCGCGAAAGCAAAAGCCGATACCTATGATTATCTCGCCAACCTGCGCGACAGGATCCGCGCCCATATCGAGGACGGCGGTGATATCATCGGCTCGGTCGATGTCGACCAGTCGGCCTTTTCCAACCTGGAGAATTTCGACACCCTCGCCAAGCGCAACGCCCAGAAGGTGTTCACCGAAATGGAATGGGAATAGCGGCCTAGCCCGTAATCCGTGTCTTGAGGCGGCGCAGGAGATCGATCGGCGCCGTCGCCAAGATCAGGCCGCCCATGACCAGCACGAAACCCGCGAAATGATAAGGCTGGAGGTCTTCGCCTAAAAAGACCACGGCCATCAGAACGCCATAGGGCGGCAGCAGGTACATAAACAGGCCCGTCATAGACGGGCCGACGGTCTTGATGCCGTACTGGAACAGAGAGAAGGCGGCCAGCGAGGCGAAGATCACGATGCCGGCGATCGACCGCCAGGCCTCGAAGCTCGTCGGAAAGGTCTCCCGGGCGACGACTTCCCAGACCATGAAGGGAAACAGGGTGAGGGCGCCGGCACCGGCAACGACAGCAAACAGGGTGAGGGTTGGAACCTCCGCGAAGACGCTGCGCTTCAGCAGCACCGAATAGCCCGCCCAGCTCAGGGCGCAGAAGCCGATGATCAGGTCGCCCGCGTTGAAGGACAGTCCCAGGAGCACCGCCAGGCTGCCCTTGACGATGATCAGCACGACGCCGGCCATGGCGAAGCAGACCCCGATGCTTTCGCGAAGCCCCATGCGCCGACCACGGAAGATCCATTCCATCAGCAGGATCAGGATCGGCGACGAGGTGTAGATCAGCGTCGCGTTGGTCGCCGTGGTGAAGTGTAGGGCGTAGTAGACCAGCGCACCGCAGATCCACATGCCGAGCAGCCCGAGCAGGGTCACGGTCTTCCAGTGCGCCTTGAGCAGCTTTGCATGGCGCCGGATGTCCATGCCGGTAAAGGGCAGAAGCAGAAGGAAGGCGAAGCTCCAGCGCAGAAAGGCCAGCGTCCAGGGTTCTACGGCAGAGGTTGCCGCCCGGCCGAAGATCAGGTTGGAGGTAAAGAACAGCGGCATGAAAAGCAGGGCGACATAGGGCTTCCAGTCGGCGGAGGTGTTGCCGTTCATTCCGTCTCTATCTCCGGATTTCCGTCCGCCGCCGGGGCAATAAAGGCGCCGGCGCGGGAAAGGGGATGCCTGGGAGGCTTTTCGTCTGCTTATCGGCGATCAGGAAATTTGTACAGGCGCGGAACGGCGGAAACGGTACGGTTGGTGGGGATACGTTTGGAGGCCCATCGCCCAAACTCAGCCCGTCAGAACAACTCCGCCGCTCACATCACCGCGCCGACCTGCCAGGGGACGAATTCGTGGTCGCCGAGGCCAAGCAGTTCCGATTTGCTTTTCTCGCCCGAGGCGAGCGCAAGGAGTCGGTCGAGGATTTCGGCGCCCTTGTCGGCAACGGGCACGCCCCTGGTGAGAATATCGCCGCAGTTGATGTCCATGTCGTCGGGCATGGCGTTGAAGAGGGCCTCGTTAGTGGCGAGCTTAAGCGTCGGGGCGGGCTTGGAGCCGAAGGCGGAGCCGCGGCCGGTGGTAAAGACGGTTACCTGTGCTCCGCCGGCGATCTGGCCGGTGACGGAGACCGGGTCGTAGCCCGGCGTGTCCATGAAAACGAAGCCGGGCGCGCTCACCTGTTCGGCATAGTCGTAGACGGCGGCAAGCGGCGTCGCGCCGCCCTTGGCGGCTGCCCCCAGCGACTTTTCCAGGATGGTGGTCAACCCGCCGGCCTTGTTGCCGGGGCTCGGGTTGTTGTCCATGCTGCCGTCGTTCATTTCCGTATAGCGTTCCCACCAGCGGATCTGGCCGATCAGCTTCTGCGCGACGTCATCGTTGACGGCCCGGCGCAGGAGCAGCTGTTCCGCGCCGTAGATTTCCGGCGTTTCGGCCAAGATCGCTGTGCCGCCGAGGGAGACCAGAAGATCTGAGGCGGAGCCGAGCGCCGGATTGGCGGTGATCCCGGAATAGCCGTCGGAACCGCCGCATTGCAGGGCGACCTTGAGATCGGAGGCCGGGCAGGGGGTGCGGGTGATCCGGTTCACCTCCGGCAAAAGCTCCAGCACCATGGCCTTGATCGCCTCGATGGTGGCGCGGGTGCCGCCGGTGTCCTGAATGGTCAGGCCGTGAAAGCGGTCGGCCCGTTCGTCGCCGTAGACGGCCTTCATGCGGGCGACCTGCATGGTCTCGCAGCCGAGCCCAACGAAGACGGCGGCACCCACGTTCGGGTGGGTGGCATGGCCCCAGAGCACGCGCTGAAGCATCTCGAAACCGCGTCCGCTTGCCGCCATGCCGCAACCGGTGCCGTGGGCGAAGGCGACGACGCCGTCGACATTCTCATATGGCTCGAGCGCGCCGGAATTCTCCAGCTCGAACGCGGCCCGACGGATGACCGTCGCCGAACAGTTCACCGTGGCGCAAAGGGCGATGTAGTTGCGGGTGCCGACCTGGCCGTTCACCCTTCGGTAGCCCATGAAGGTCCGGGGAGCAGTTTGAGGGATAGCAGCGCGGGCCGCGTCCAGGTCCACGCCGATCTGGTAGTCCTGATCGTGGGCGGAAAACGCGCAATTGTGGGTGTGGACATGATCGCCGGGGGCGATGGCCTGCGTCGCCGTGCCGATGATCTGGCCGTATTTGACGACGCTGTCGCCGACCTGATGGGCCGCGCGGGCGATCTTGTGGCCACCGGCGACCGCGACGGGCAGCGGGTTGCCAGTCCCGAGCGGATCGCTGCCCTTCGCCACTTTCGACGGCAGGATGGCGACGGTATCGGAAGGGTGAAGCGTGATCGGCTGGGCTTCGTTCATCAGGCAACTCGTTTGTAGGACAGGCCCGCGATCACGCCGCGCAGCTCGGCCAGTCCGCGCATGCGGCCGATCAGCGGGTATCCGGGATGGGTTCCGCGTTCGCCGTCTCCCAGAAGCTCGTGGCCGTGATCCGGGCGGAAGGGGATTTCCCGATCGGGGCGTCCGGCTTCGCGGCGGCGGCCTTCCTCTTCCAGAAGGGCGGCGACAAGATCCACCATATCCGTGTCGCCGGCAAGGTGGGCAGCTTCCTCGAACGATCCGTCCGCATCCTTTTTCACATTCCGCAGGTGCGCGAAATGAATGCGGTCGGCAAACCGGCGGGCGATGGCCGAGACGTCGTTTGACGGATTGGCGCCGAGCGAGCCCGCGCACAGGGTCAGGCCGTTCGCCCGACTGTCGTGCGCCTCCATGATGCAGCCGATGTCATCGGCATCGGAAACGATGCGCGGCAGGCCGAGAATATCGCGCGGCGGGTCGTCGGGATGAATGCAGAACCGCATGCCGAGATCTTCCGCGGCCGGAATGACTTCGTCCAGGAAGCGCTTCAAGTGGCCGCGCAGCTCCGATTGGCCGATATTCTCATAGAGCTTCAGCGCGGTTTTCAGACCCTGCACGTCGTAGCGGTCATAGGCACCGGGCAGGCCCGCCATGACCGCATGCATCAGTTCCGCCCTGTCCGCTTCCGACGAGCCGTCGAACCAGCGCTTCGCCTCCTGGAGGACGCAGTCGGGATAGTCCTGGGCCGCTTCCTCCCGTTCCACCATGAAGAGTTCGAGGGCTGCCATCTTCGTGGCCGAGAAGCGCAGGCAGGTGCCGCCGCGGGCAAGCGGAGCTGCAAGGTCGGTTCGGGTCCAGTCGAGCAGCGGCATGAAGTTGTAGCAGATGGCGGTGATGCCCTCGGCGGCCAGATTAGTCATCGACTGGCGGTAATTGGCGAAAAGCGCCGACAGGTCGCCGTCATTGCGCTTGATGCGTTCGTGGATCGGCAGGCTTTCCACCACGGTCCATTCGAACCCGGCTTCCGTGACAGCCGCCTTGCGCGCGGCAATTGCTTCCCTTGTCCAGACCTCCCCATAGGGGATTTCATGCAGGGCGGTGACGATGCCGCCCGCTCCGGTCTGGGCGATTTCGCTCAGTTCAATCCTGTCCAGGGGGCCGTACCAGCGCCAGCTTTCCTTCATGCCAGTGTCTCCAGCGCCTTGCGGGTCCCGAGCCCAAGCAGGCGGCAATAGGCCTGCGTCACCGGACCGGCAAGCTGTTCGGCCAGGTCTATATCGAAGATTTCCCGGATGGAGAGCAAGGCTGTCACTTTGGCTTTCGGGATGTCTGCGCCGTCGGAAAGCACCCGCAGGCGCTCCGCCAGCGGATCCCTGACGTCGATCGGTTGCCCCTTCTCGTCGAGGCCGCCGACATAGCGCATCCAGGCGGCGACTGCGAGGATCAGGCCGGGACAGGGGCGTCCGGCTTTGAGATCATCGGCAATGGTTCCCAGAATGCGCTGGGGCAGCTTCTGGCTACCATCCATGGCGATCTGCCAGGTGCGATGGCGGATCGCCGGATTGCTGTAGCGCTCGAAAAGGGCGGCGGCGTAGTCGGCGAGATCGATGCCGGCCGGCGGGGCGAAGGAGGGCATGATCTCCTCCCGCCACAGCCGGTTGACGAAACTGGCGAAGACCGGGTCGGCGACCGTCTCTGCGATGGTTTCGTGGCCGGCCAGATACCCCAGATAGGCAAGCGAGGAATGGGTGCCGTTCAGCATCCTGAGCTTCATATGCTCATAAGGTGTGACGTCCGCAACCATCTCCACGCCGGAGGTGGCCAGATCAGGCCGTGCGTCGGAGCCATAGCCGGGCACGAAGTCGTCTTCCACGACCCACTGGCGGAAGGGCTCATGGAGAACAGGCGCTTCGTCGAGGACACCGGTCGTTTCCGCCAGCCGGTCGATGTCTTCGGGCTTGGTCGCCGGCGTGATCCGGTCGACCATTGTGGAGGGGAACCGTCCTTCCGCCTCGATCCAGTCGGCGAGTACCGGATCGAGCCTTCTGGCGAAGTCGAGCACGATGCCGCGGACCAGCATGCCGTTCCCAGGGAGGTTGTCGCAAGTAAGGACCGTAAACGGGAGCCGGCCCGCGGCGCGCCGCCGCTGAAGAGCCCGGACCAGAAACCCGGGAGCGGAGACGGGAAGGGGGTTTTCCAGATCGTGCAGGATGTCGGGATGGTTCGGATTGAGCTTACCCGTAGCCGGATCGTGGCAGTAGCCTTTTTCCGTGACGGTGAGGCTGACGATCCGGATCGCCGGGTCGGACATCCGGTCAAGAACCGCTTGCGGGTCTTCTGGCGCGACCAGAACCTCGCGGACGATTTCCACCTGGCGCAGTTTTTCACCGTCCGGTCCGAGTTCGACGGAGGTGTAGGCCCAGTCCTGGGGCGCGAGCCGGTCGCGGGTGTCGGGGCTTCGCAGGCTGACGCCGATGATGCCCCAGTTGCCGCCGGAGGCTTTCACTGCATCCTCGATATAGATGGCGCCGAATGCGCGGAAGAAGGCGCCGAGCCCCAGATGCACGATGCCGGGTTCCGGCTTCGGCGCTGCGGACCGGTGAAGACGCGGCATGTCTTTGAACGCTTCAGCGGGCAAGCCAGCCTCCGTCCACATTGAGAATGGTGCCGTGAATGTATTTCGCGGCAGGCGAAGCCAGGAAGACGGCGGCCTCGCCGATGTCGTCCGGCTCGCCCCAACGGCCCGCCGGAATGCGGTCGAGGATTGCCTGGTTGCGGTCCGGATCGTTGCGCAAGGCCTCGGTGTTGTTGGTCGCGATATAGCCCGGCGCAATGGCGTTCACATTGATGCCCTTCGCCGCCCATTCATTGGCCAGAAGCTTGGTGAGGCCTGCGAGCCCGTGCTTGGCAGCCGTATAGGAGGGTACGCGGATGCCGCCCTGGAAGGAGAGCACCGAGGCGATGTTGACGATCTTGCCTGTACCGCCGCGCTCCAGCACAGCCTTGCCGAAGGCCTGGCACGTAAAGAACGCCGCCTTCAGGTTGACATCCATGACCGCATCCCAATCGGCTTCGGTGAAGTCGACCGCATCCGCCCGGCGGATGATCCCGGCGTTGTTGACCAGAATGTCGACCGGCTCCGCGGAAAAAACGCCCTTCGCCGCCATCGGGTCCGAAAGATCGAGGACAAGTTCCTTCGCGGTCCGGATCTGGCTCACGGTGTCTGCACAGGACCGGCGTCCGGCACAGATGACCGCGGCTCCGGCACGCCCGAGTGCGATTGCTATTGCCTGGCCGATGCCGGTATTGGCGCCCGTAACGAGCGCGGTCTTGCCTTCCAGGGAAAACGGGTTCAACGCAAATCCTCCATCGCAACCATATCCATGTCCCGGTAGTCGATATTGTCGCCGGCCATGGCCCAGATGAAGGTATAGCTGCCGGTCCCCGCACCGCAATGGATCGACCAGGGCGGGGAGACCACCGCTTCCTCGTTTTTCATGACGATGTGGCGGGTTTCATCCGGCTTGCCCATGAAGTGGAAGACCCGGGTGTCCGGCGCCATGTCGAAATAGCAATAGGCTTCCATGCGCCGGTCATGCACGTGGGCGGGCATGGTGTTCCAGACCGAGCCGCCGTGGAATTGGGTGTAGCCGAGCACGAGCTGGCAGGATTCCATGACTTCCGGATGGACGAACTGGTTGATGGTGCGGTCGTTCGCCGTTTCCGGTGCACCCAGGCGCATCTTCTTGGCATCTTCCAGCCGGATCAGGCGGGCTGAAAGCGCCCGGTGCGCCGGGGCCGACGTAATGTAATAGCGACCCTTGCCGGAGAAAGTGACCGGGCCGGAGCCCATGGGCAGATAGAGCACGTCCCCGTGGCCGAGACTGTAGGTCTCGCCGCCCGCGCTGACGGTGCCGGCCTCGCCGATGTTGACGACGGCCATCTCACGACGGTCGAGGATGGTTTTCGTGCCGCATTCCTTCACCTCGTCGAGGACGAGATCCTGACCGTCCGGAACGGCGGCACCGACGATCATGCGGTCGTAATGGGTATAGGTCAGGCGTATTTCGCCTGATTTGAACAGTCCATCGACGAGAAAATGCGAGCGCAGCCCATCGGTGTCGAGTGACTTGGCGCTGTTCGGGTCGATGGCGTGACGGGTTTCGACGGTCAGCATGTTCGAGCCTCTTTTTTCAAGTTCGGTTACAGGAAATCGTCCCGCCGGGGCGTGAACGTATCGATCAGGGTGCCCGGTTCCAGGCAGCGGCAGCCGTGCATTGCGTTGGAGGGAATGACGAAGCTGTCTCCCGGGCCGACCTCAATGTCCTCGCCGGCGACGGTGAAAGCGAAGCGGCCCGACTGCACATAGGTCGATTGCACATGGGGGTGATTGTGCAGTTTGCCCTCGGCACCTTGATCGAAGCGGAAGGAGACGACCATCAGCTCCGGGCTTTCGCTCAGGACCTGGCGGAGAACGCCAGGATCGGCGGCGACTTGCGGATAGGTTTTCAAGGTCATCGCATTTGTCCTTTTCGATCGTCCTCAGTGGAACAGGGACGGCAGCCAGAGGGACAGGAACGGCACGTAGGTCACCAGCAGCAGGGTGAAGACGGCTGCGCCGTAGAACGGCCAGATCGTCTTGATGGCCTGCCAGACGGATATCCGGCCGACCGCGCAACCGACGAAGAGGACCGTGCCCACCGGCGGCGTGCACAGGCCGATGCCGAGGTTCAGCACCAGGATCACGCCGAAATGGATCGGGTCGACGCCAAAGGCGGTGGCGACGGGCAGGAAGATCGGCGTGGTGATCACGATCAGCGGCGACATGTCCATGAAGGTGCCGAGCAGCAGCAGGACCACGTTGAGCATGAACAGGATGACCAGCGGATTGTCCGACACCTGCTTCAGGAAGGAGACCAGTTCTGCGGGAATGCGCAGGAACGCCAGCAGCCAGCCGAAGGAGGCCGCGCAGCCGATCACAAGCAGCACCATGGCCGTGGTCCTGACCGCCGCCTTGGTCGCCTCGACGAAGCCGTGCCAGTTCATGGTGCGATAGGCGATAGCGGTAACTGCCAGCGCATAGACGGCCGCGATACAGGAGCTTTCGGAGGCTGTGAAGACGCCCGAACGGACACCACCGAAGATGATCGCGATCAGCAGGATGCCCGGTATGGCATTGATGAACATGGCGCCGACCATGGCCCACCCCGGAAACGTCTCGGTCGGATAGCCCGCTCTCTTGGCAACGAACCAGGCGGTCGCCATCAGGGAAATCGCCAGAATGAAACCGGGCAGGATACCGGCGGTGAACAGGTCGGCGATGGAAAGCCGCCCGCCGGCCGAGATCGAATAGATGATCATGTTGTGGGACGGGGGGATCATCAGCGCGATGATCGCGGAGGTCACGGTGATATTGACTCCGTATTCGACGCTGTAGCCCTTCTTTTCCATCTGCGGGATCATCAGTCCGCCGATGGCGGTCGCATCTGCAGCGGCGGAGCCGGAAATGCCGCCGAAAAGCAAGGAAGCTGCGATATTCACCTGGCCGAGGCCGCCACGCATGTTGCCGACCAAGGCGCCGGCAAGCGCCACGAGGCGCCGCGCGATATCGCCGCGTACCATCAGCTCCCCGGCGAAAATGAAGAAGGGAATGGCCATCAGCGCGAACACGGAGACACCGGAATTCAGGCGCTGGAAGACGACCACCGGCGGCAGGCCGATATAGAGAACCGTTGCAAAGGACGCGACGCCCAGGCAGAAGGCGACGGGTGTGCCGATCAGGAGCAGGAAGACGAAGGTTCCGAACAGGACGAAGGTTTCCATGGGTATCCCTGTCACTCCTCGACAAGATCGGTTTCGCCGAAACGGGCGGTGGGCAGGCCGGCCAGGCGCCGGGCCAGACGTTCGACGGAAAACAGCACGACCAGAACCCCGCCGCCCACGAGCGGCAGGAAGTCGATGGCGCCGGAAATGCCGAGTGACGGCAATTTGACGTCCCATGCCGACAGGGCGAGTTCAGAGCCGAACCAGACCATGCCGGTGCCGAAGGCAACGACGACAATGTCGGAAATGCTGTAGAGCCAGAGCTTGACACTCTCGGGCAGGAAATAGAGCAGGACATCGAAGCTCAGGTGGTAGCCTTCTCGGATGCCGACGGCGGCGCCGAGAAAGATAAACCAGCCCATGAGAATGACGGCGGCCGGCTCGCTCCAGACGAGAGAGTCGTTGACAACATAGCGGAAGAAGACCTGGGCCGAGATGAAGGCGGTCATCAGGATCAGGCCAGCGCCGGCCAGCCACAGGGCGAGGCGCGCGATCCGGCCGGTGAGCCGCGCTACGGATTTCATACTGTCCTGCACGATTGTCTCCGAAATTGAGTTCCCATGGCGGGCAGGCCGCCATGGGAAGGAGAACATGCCGTCAGTCGGTCGCGCGGATGCGGGCGACCAGATCCTTCAGCTTGTCGGAGGTCACGTGCTTTTCGTAGACCGTGTCCATGGCCGCCATGAAAGGCTCCTTGTCGATTTCGGTGACGACTTCGACACCGGCCGCGCGGACCTTTTCTTCGGATGCCTTCTCACGGGCGACCCACAACTTGCGCATCTCCGGCACGGATTCCTTCGCCGCCTGACGGACGACCGCCTGGTCTTCCGGGGAGAGCTTGTCCCAGGAGATCTTGGACATGACCAGCACTTCCGGCACGATCAGGTGTTCATCGAGCGTGTAGTAGCCGGCGACTTCGTAGTGCCCGGAGGATTCGAACGACGGCCAGTTGTTTTCCGCGCCATCGATGACGCCTGTTTGGATCGATGAATAGACCTCGCCATAGGGCATCGGCGTGGCGTTGGCGCCGAGCGCGGACATCATGTCGACGAAGATGTCGGACTGCATGACGCGCACCTTCATGCCTTTCAGGTCATCGATCGACGTGATCGGCTTGACCTTGTTGTAGAAGCTGCGCGAGCCGCCGTCATAGAAGGCGAGGCCGACGTAACCATGCGGCTCGAAGGCGGTCAGGATGTCGTCACCGATCGGTCCGTCCATGACATTGTGCATGTGGTCGACCGACTTGAAGATATAGGGCAGGGAGACGACCTTGGTTTCTTCCACCAGGTTGTTGAACGGTCCCATGGAGACGCGGTTCAGGTCGATGACGCCGAACTTGGTCTGCTCGATGGTGTCCTTTTCCTCGCCGAGCTGAGCGGAATGGAACACCTCGACGCATACGCGTCCATCCGTGCGTTCCTCCACGAGCTTGCCCATATGCTTGACGGCCTCGACCGTCGGATAACCGTCCGGATGGGTGTCCGACGACCGAAGGGTGACTTCGCAGGCCATAGTTGTTGTTGCAAAGGCCACGCTCGCCAGGAGCGCTGCGGCCAGGGTCTTTACCGGTTTCATGACTTTCCTCCCATGAAAGTGGCTCTTCAGAGCCGGTAGGCTTGCTTGGCAAGCCGGTAAGCGAGGTCTGTGGCGACCTCATATGCCTCGTCTTCCGCAAGCCGCCCCGTGGCGACCAGGGTTGCGAGATAGGTGCAGTCCACCCGCCGTGCCACGTCGTGGCGGGCCGGGATGGAGCAAAAGGCGCGGGTGTCGTCATTGAAGCCGACGGTGTTGTAGAACCCGGCTGTTTCGGTGGTCATTTCCCGGAACCGGCGCATGCCTTCCGGGCTGTCGTAGAACCACCACGCCGGGCCGAGCTTCAGGGCCGGATAGACGCCGGCAAGGGGGGCCAGCTCGCGGGCGTAGCTGGTCTCGTCCAGAGTGAAGAGAATGATGGTCAGGCCTCGTTCCAACCCGACGGCATCCAGAAGCGGCTTCAGCGCGCGGACATAGTCGGTGCGGGTCGGGATATCGAAGCCCTTGTCGCGGCCGAAGGCGGCCGCGATCGGGCCGGAGTGGTTGCGGTGGCTGCCCGGATGGATCTGCAGGACAAGACCGTCCTCCAGGCTCATGCGGGCCATTTCCGTCAGCATTTGACCGCGGAAGGCGTCGGCTTCCTCGGATGTGCAGGTGCCTTTGAGCGCCTTGTCGAACAGGGCGGCGGCTTCATCCTGCGGCAGGTTTTCAGTACGCGCGGTCGCGTGACCGTGGTCGGAAGAAGTCGCGCCGAATTCCTTGAAATAGGCGCGGCGGATGCGGTGGGCTTGAAGATAGCCGGCCCATGTGGTGCTGTCCTCGCCGGTGAGGGCGCCCAGTTGCTCGACGTTTTCGGTAAAGCCGGCAAATTCCGGATCGACGACCGGATCCGGCCGGTAGGCGGTGATGACCCGTCCGTCCCAGCCGCTGTCGCGGATCATCCTGTGCCAGCGCAGATCGTCGAGCGGACTTTCGGTCGTCGCGATTGCCTCGATATTAAATCGATTGAATAATGAGCGAGGCGTAAATTCCGGCCGGTTGAGGCAGTCGACAATGTGATCGTAGGCTACGTCTGCCGTCTCGGCTGAAATCGGCGTGGTCAGGCCGAACACGTCCTGGAAGGCATGATCCAGCCACATGCGCGAGGGGGTGGCGCGGAAGAGGTAATAATTCTCGGCGAAGATGCGCCAGATCTTGCGGCCGTCGGTCTCCGTCCAGCCGCCATCGGCGCGCGGAACGCCGAGGCTTTCAAGGCTGATGCCCTGGGAGAACAGCATGCGGAAGACGTAGTGGTCGGGAGTAATGAATAATTGGGCGGGATCGGCAAACGGCTTGTTTTCCGCAAACCAGCGCGGGTCCGTGTGACCATGCGGGCTGATGATCGGTTTGTCCGCGACAGACTGGTAAAGGGCGCGCGCGATCTCGCGGGTCTGCGGATCTGTCGGAAACAGCCTGTCTGGAGGCAGCAATGCCACGTTAATTCTCCCCGTCGCCGGACCCGCTGCTGGTTTTCAGCAATTTTCCCGAGGGTCTTTCAATCGGCGTAGTTTAGTAATATGCTAGTATTCAAATCGAGTCAACGGAGCGAACGTATGACCGGAACGAGCCCCTTGCGGGTCCTTGAGCCACTGAACAGACCGTCGGTTGCCGACACGGTTTTCGACGAGTTGCACCGGCAGATCCTGTCGCTGGAACTCCCGCCGGGAACCAAGATGTCGGAAGTGGAAGTCGCCAAGGCGCTGGGCGTGTCGCGCCAACCGGTGCGGGACGCCTTCTACCGTCTGTCGAAGCTCGGCTTCCTGTCGATCCGGCCGCAGCGGGCAACCACCGTCTCGCAGATTTCCGAAAAGGCGGTGCATCAAGCACGGTTCGTCCGCAGTGCCATCGAGGCGGAGACGGTTCGGACCGCCTGCGAGCGGTTGACCGATGACGATATCAAGGCACTCGACGCGATCCTGGACGGGCAGCGGCGGGCGATCGAAGCGAAAGACGCTGAAGCCTTCCACGAGCTGGACGACCAGTTCCACCGGGAAATCTGCGAGCGTTCCGGCCTTGGCTTCGCGTGGGACCTTATCCGCGAAAACAAGGCGCATATGGACCGGGTGCGGTTCCTGTCGCTCTCCTTCGGTTCACAGCATGCGTTGGACGATCACGTGGAGGTCATGGATGCGATCCGTAAGCGGGATACGCAACAGGCTGTCGCGCTGATGCGCAAGCATTTGTCCCGGATCCTGGAACAGCTTCCGCGGATCAGGGACGAGCATTCCCAGTTCTTTGCCGGAGACCCGGACGTTGACGCGTAATTTTCTCGCCATCGGCGAATGCATGGTCGAAATGGCGCCGACCGGCGAGGGGACTTACCGGCTGGGTTTTGCCGGCGACACCCTGAACACCGCCTGGTACACGCGCCGACTCCTTCCGGACGGATGGAATGTCTCCTATCTGACCGGCGTGGGTCGAGATTCCGTATCGGATGAGATGCTGACCTTCTTCGAAGGTGCCGGTATCGGCACGGACCTGATCCAGCGGTTCGATGATCGCACCGTCGGGCTCTACATCATCCAGCTGACGGACGGCGAACGCAGCTTTTCCTACTGGCGCTCGGACTCTGCTGCCCGTCAGCTTGCCCGCGACGGGGCAAGGCTCGATGCGGCGCTGGCCGCCGCCGATGTGATCTATTTTTCCGGGATTACTCTGGCCATCCTGCCCAAGGAGCAGCGCGGCGGATTTCTGGAGGCCGTCAAGGCCGCCCGGACGAGGGGGGCGACAATTGCCTTCGATCCGAACCTGCGCCCCCGGTTGTGGGAAGCCGTCGAGATCATGTGCGCCTCGGTTATGGAGGCCGCGGCTGTCAGCGATGTTGTTTTGCCGTCCTTTGAGGACGAGGCGACGTATTTCGGTGACGCCGGCCCCATGGAAACCGTGAACCGCTATACGGACGCCGGTGCGCCGCTTGTGATCGTCAAGAACGGGCCGGGCGAGGTCCTGTGGCAGGTCGACGGAGCGCCATGGACCTTCCAGGTGCCGCCGGTGACCGAGGTGGTCGATACGACGGCCGCGGGAGACAGTTTCAACGCCGCCTTCCTCGCCAGCCACCTTCAGGGTGCGGATCTGGAAACATCGGTTGCCGCCGGCGCCCGACTTGCCGCCCAGGTCATCGGTCGGCGCGGCGCCCTGGTCGATTTATCGCAGACGGTTTAAGGGTTTACAGGCAGATCTTAGAATTCCGATTCCGATGTGGCATGTTTTAGTCGGGAAAAGGCCGTGAGCGTGCCACAAACCCGGTTGTCGTCCCGGCCGGAGCGTAAGCGCAGAGCCGGGATCCATATGTGGACGGCCCCGTGGTTGCAAGGTTGAAGTTGGCAGGTGTTCCGGATCGCTTGCGGTCATATGTACGGCCTGCTTTGCGGCCGTTTTGCCGCTGGCCAAGATGGGTTCCGCAGCGGATGGGATCCAAACAGTACAGCGATATCGGCCTTGAAGCCGCCACTGGATCCCACGGTATTTCCCATCCGCCTCGGTTCGACCGAACACACCTTCTCATCTTCCCTTGCAAGTTCCTCTGTCGCGCCAGCCTGTCTTTGGCCGGGGCAAGTGTTTTGTCTATCGTCAGGCGAGTCCCGGTTGCTCTTGCGGTGACCGCGGGTGATAGGTTTCGCCGCTGACCATCAGCTTCCAGGCGATGCGCGCCAGCTTGTTGGCGAGCGCGACGGCAGCCAGCTTGTGCGGCTTGTGACGACACAGTTTCTCCAACCAGGGCCAGGGCGTTTTGATCCTCCCCTGCCGGAACTGCAGCAGAACGGCGCTTGCGCCGGCAACCAGGGTGGCGCGCAGCATCTCGTCCCCGGCGCGGGTGATCACACCGAGCCGGTTCTTGCCTGCCGTGGAATGGTTTTTCGGCGTCAGGCCGAGCCAGGCAGAGAAATCGCGCCCCGATTTGAAGGCATGCGCGTTGCTCACCTTGATCGCCAGCAGGGTCGCACCAACCGGACCAATGCCCGGGATGCCGGCCAGCCGCTGGCTGAGTTCATCGGCACGGTGGAACTCCCGCAGTTTTGCGTTGAGATCGGCTATCTCCTTGTCCACTCGCGCGTAGTCACGGACCAGCGTTTCGAACATATCCCGTGCCATCTCCGGCAGCGTCTCGTCCGCGCGGATCCGCTCGACAAGCCGGTCAAGCTGGAACAGGCCCTTCGGGGCAACCAGACCGAACTCTGCCGCAAAGCCGCGGATCGAATTGGAAAGCTGCGTACGCCGGCCAAGGAATTGTCCCCGCAGCTTCGCCAGCATCTGCGCAGCTTGCTGTTCTGGACTTTTCACCGGCACGAAGGTTCGGGCCAGCTTCGGACGGCTCATCGCCTCGCAGATCGCTTCCGCGTCCGCCGCGTCCGATTTGCTCCGCTGCACATAGGGCTTGACGTATTGCGGCGGGATCAGCGCGACCTCGTGCCCCAACTTCCCTAACTCCCGAGCCCAATAATGCGAGGCTCCACAGGCCTCAAGGCCCACCTGCGCCGGAGGCAAGCCGGCAAAAAAGTCGAGAACCTGACGACGGCGAAGCTTCTTGCTCAACACCGGATGGTCCCCAGCATCCACACCATGCAACTGAAAAACAGACTTGGACGTATCCATTCCAACGCGGCTAATATTGTTCATGGACGGCTCCATCGTTTGAGATCTTTAACAACCTCATTCTGGCACATCGATGCCGTAGGGGCCGTCCACCCCAACAGTAATCCGTGAGGCTGATTACTTGAGCAGAGACGATACAGGGTACTGGGTCCCCGGTCGCGCTGCGCTTGCCGGGGATGACAACAGAGGGTGGGGCGCTGCCTTGCCTCTTTCTGCCGACAGCTTCAATTCTACCTGACAGAAGAAAGGTTGGCATCGGGCCTGCCGGCTTTGCTCTTGCAACTGGCGTTGTAAAAGGGTCTTTTGAGCCCCTTCCGCCATACCGCTCCAGGAGTCTTAGCAACTTGAGGAATAAGGAACGGACCGCCACGGACGCTGTACCGACGGTCCTGAAGCAGCTCTGGTCCGAACCGCCGCGGGCAGCCGGTTTCATCGTCACCATTTATGGTGACATCGTCGAGCCGCGCGGCGGCGTGCTCTGGATGGGCAACCTGATCGAGGTCTGCGGGACGATCGGTATCAGTGAAAGCCTGGTGCGGACGGCCGTTTCCCGCCTCGTTTCGGCGGACCAGCTCTCCGGCGAACGCGACGGGCGGCGCAGCTTCTACCGGCTGACGGACCGGGCACGGGTAGAATTCCTCCAGGCAGCGAAAATCCTCTTCGATCCGGAACCGGCGCCGGAGGCCTTTCTCGTTGCGCCGCGTCCTCCGGCGGAGCAGGAAGGCGGGTTCCTGCGCCAGGGCTTTGCCGTCGCGGGTGCCTTTCTGATCGGGCCGGACCGTAGCCGGAGCGGGGATGATTCCCTTAGTACCCGTTTGCCCGGTCCGGTGTTCCGGGCGGAGACCGTTGCCGGAGCCGAGGAGCTGCCGGCCTTTGCGTCCAGGTACTGGGATCTCGAGTCGCTGGCCGGTGCATACGGCGTGTTCCTGGAGCGTTACGGCCGGCTGTCGGACCATCTCGCTTCCGGCGAGCCGCTTCATGGCGCCGATGCGATGACCGCCCGGCTGATGCTCGTCCACGACTACCGCTTCGTGCTCCTGCGCGATCCGCGCCTGCCGATCGAAGCGCTGCCGCAGGATTGGCCGGGTTATGCGGCGCGGACCCTGTTCGCCGATCTCTACCGTCGGCTTGCG
The DNA here is from genome assembly GCF_963675095.2 of uncultured Roseibium sp. Lineage (GTDB taxonomy): Bacteria > Pseudomonadota > Alphaproteobacteria > Rhizobiales > Stappiaceae > Roseibium. The sequence goes on from NZ_CAXXSJ010000017.1 coordinate 141,363, forward strand.
CCCGAGACCGACCGCTATACGGGCATGCATCTTCAAAGCGTTTCCGGTATACTGCCTGCCAGTACCGAGGCGACTGAAAAGCGGTTGCGGACGATTACCGGAAATACCAACGAAATCTGACCTGTTTTCAAGAGGTTTACGCCGCTTCCGGACGTTTCGGATTGAAAGCATCACAGAATCGAGAAGAAAACTCTTTTTATGTGATGCTTTGTGCGTTATATATTCATGACCGATCGGTCGACGAATGGCTTTTGCCCGCTGACAAGCTCGTCTCAAACCGGTCGAACGGATGCGAATTGAGGAGGAGGGCGCATGTACGCGCAAATGGTCAAGACCGCTTCGGACGGCGTCAAATCCCGTGAGGACATGAGCCCCGAAGAAGCCGCCTTTCAGGAAAAGATCGATGCCGACATCAAGATCGAGCCGCGCGACTGGATGCCTGAGGACTACCGCCGCACGCTGATCCGCCAGATCGGCCAGCACGCCCATTCCGAAGTTGTTGGTCAGCTGCCGGAAGGTAACTGGATTACCCGCGCGCCGACACTGGAGCGCAAGATGATCCTGCTCGCCAAGGTGCAGGACGAAGCCGGCCACGGCCTCTATCTCTATTCCGCAGCCGAGACGCTCGGCGTGAGCCGCGACGAGATGGTAGAGATGCTCCACGCCGGCAAGATGAAATATTCCTCGATCTTCAACTATCCTACGCTGAACTGGGCCGATATCGGTGCGGTCGGCTGGCTGGTCGACGGGGCTGCCATCATCAACCAGGTTGCCCTGCAGCGCACCTCCTACGGTCCCTACAGCCGCGCGATGATCCGTATCTGCAAGGAAGAAAGCTTCCATGCCCGCCAGGGCTACAGCGCCATCATGAAGATGGCCTTCGGTACGCCTGAGCAGAAGCGCATGGCCCAGCAGGCGGTCAACCGGCTGTGGTACCCGGCGCTGATGATGTTCGGCCCGTCGGACAAGGACTCCGTCCATTCCGAACAGTCCATGGCCTGGAAAATCAAGATCAAGACCAACGACGAGCTGCGTCAGCAGTTCGTGGACCAGACCGTGCCGCAGATCCTTTATCTCGGCCTGGAGTTGCCGGACCCGAACATCAAGTGGAACGAAGAACGCGGCCACTACGATTTCAGCGATCCGGACTGGACAGAGTTCTTCAACGTTCTCAAGGGCAACGGCCCGTGCAACACAGACCGCATGAAGGACCGTGTCGGCGCCTGGGAAGACGGTGAATGGGTTCGCGACGGCCTGATGGCCCATGCCCGCAAGAAACAGGCCCGCAAGGAAGCGGCCAAGATCGCTGCAGAATAAGCCTGGAGGAGGCACCAATGAGCAACGAAACGACTCCGAGCCGCTCCGAGTGGCCCCTGTGGGAAGTCTTCATCCGCGGCCAGCACGGCATGAGCCATCGTCACGTCGGCTCCCTGCATGCGCCGGATGCGGAGATGGCCATCAAGAACGCCCGCGACGTCTATACCCGTCGCAACGAAGGCGTATCGATCTGGGTGGTCGAGGCCAAGCATATCGCGGCCACCGCGCCCGGCGAGAAGGGTCCGTTCTTCGAGCCGTCGGAAAGCAAGGTTTACCGTCATCCGACCTTCTTCGACATTCCGGACGAAGTGGGGCACATGTGATGGCTGACGTTGATAACAAGGCTCTGTTCGAATTCCTGGTGCGGATGGGCGACAACACGCTGATCCTCGGGCACCGGGTCTCGGAATGGTGCGGTCATTCTCCGATCCTGGAAGAAGACATCGCACTCGCCAACACCGCGCTCGACCTGCTCGGCCAGACCAAGATGTGGCTGGACTATGCCGGCAAGGTGCAGGGCGAGGGCAAGTCGGCCGACGACCTGGCCTTCCTGCGCGATGGCTGGGACCTGCGCAACGTGCTGCTCGTCGAACTGCCCAACGGCGACTTCGGTCAGACCCTGATGCGCCAGTTCCTGTTCGATGCCTATCACTCGATCATCCTCGGTCATCTGCTGAAATCGAGCGACGACGACGTCCGGGCGATCGCCCAGAAGGCGTCCAAGGAAGTGACCTATCACCTGGAACGCTCCGCCGACACGGTGGTCGGACTGGGTGACGGCACGCCGGAAAGCCACAAGCGCATGCAGGCCGCTCTAGACTATCTGTGGCCCTATGTGGGTGAGATGTTCGAGACCGACGACATCGACCGGGCCATGGCGGCTGCGGGCGTTGCGCCGGAACCGTCGGGCCTCAAGGCCGATTACGATGCACTGGTCGGCCGTGTGCTCGCCGATGCGACCCTGACCATTCCGGGTGGCAACTATGTCCACAAGGGTGGCCGGAACGGCTACATGCACACCGAGCATCTGGGACACCTGCTGTGTGAGATGCAGTGGCTGCAGCGGGCCTATCCGGGCTGCGAGTGGTAAGTCTCTGACAGGTCAGAAAAGGCCAATGCAATGGCACATCCTTCGACCGAACAGGTCTGGGAATGGCTGGAGGCTGTTCCCGATCCCGAGATTCCCGTCCTGACGCTTACGGATCTCGGCATCATCCGGAACGTGGACTGGGAAGGCGACACCTGCGTGGTGACCGTGACCCCAACCTATTCCGGCTGCCCGGCGACCAGCATCATCAATCTCGATATCGAGACCGCCCTGCGGGACAAGGGGCTGACGGATATCGAGCTGCGCAATCAGCTCGATCCGGCCTGGACCACCGACTGGATGTCGGAAAAAGGCCGGGAGAAGCTTGAGGAATACGGCATCGCACCGCCCCAGCCGGCGGGCGGTCCCGAACGTTGCCCCCACTGCGGCAGTCCCAACGTGGAAAAACTGAGCCAGTTCGGTTCCACCCCGTGCAAGGCGCAATGGCGCTGCACGGACTGCTTGGAACCTTTCGAATATTTCAAGTGCATCTGAGGGAGGAACCCATGGCGCGCTTTCACGATCTTGAAGTTGTCGATGTCCGCAAAACCATCCGCGATGCGGTGGTCGTCACGCTGCAACCGGTCAACGGTGCGGCAGCGGAATTCGACTTCACGCAAGGCCAGTATCTGACCTTCCGCCGCGATTTCGACGGCGAGGAGTTGCGCCGGTCCTACTCGATCTGTTCGGGAAAAGATGAAGGTGTTCTCCAGGTCGGCATCAAGCGGGTGGACGGCGGTGCCTTTTCCACCTGGGCCAATGAGGAGCTCAAGATCGGTGACACGATCCAGGCGATGCCGCCCATGGGGGCGTTCCACACCGAGATCGATCCGTCTGCGGCGAAGCATTATCTGGGCTTTGCCGGCGGCTCGGGCATCACCCCGGTGCTTTCGATCCTGAAGACCACCCTGGCGCGCGAGCCGAAGTCGTTCTTCACCCTGGTCTACGCCAACAAGGCGGTGAACACGATCATGTTCCGCGAGGAACTGGAAGATCTCAAGAATACGTATCTCGGCCGTTTCAACGTCATCCATGTGCTGGAGGCTGACGCGCAGGACATCGACCTTTTCACCGGTCTCGTGACGGAAGAAAAATGCGCCGACCTGTTCAAGACCGGTTGGGTCGACATCGAAACCATCGACACCGCGTTCATCTGCGGCCCGGAACCGATGATGCTCGGCATCGCTTCGGCTCTGCGCAAGGCCGGTCTCGACGATAGCCAGATCAAGTTCGAGCTGTTCGCCTCCGCCCAGCCGGGGCGGGCGAAGCGCAAGGTCGTCTCCAGGGAAGGCGCCAACGCCGACCACGAGACCAGTGCCGCGATTACCCTCGATGGCTCGACCCAGACGATCACGATGTCCAAGGACACGACGATCCTCGATGCGGCGCTGCAGAACGACATGGACGCGCCCTATGCCTGTAAGGCCGGGGTCTGCTCCACCTGCCGCTGCAAGGTGCTGGAAGGCGAGGTGGAGATGACCGCCAACCATGCATTGGAGGACTATGAGGTGGAGAAGGGCTATGTGCTTTCCTGCCAGTCCTATCCCGTGACGGATAAGGTCGTCGTCGATTACGACCAATAATGGCCGAGGGCCAAGGGAGGACACGGTCATGGAAGATATGAGCATCGAGAGCTATCTCGCCCAGGGCGGGGTTTTGAGCAACCCATCCAACGCACCGGCCCGCTATCGCGGCGAACTGATGCGCCTGATGGCCTCTTTCGTCGACAGCGAGCTGGCCGGTTCGGCCGGGGTTCGCCGATGTGATCAACACCGCGCCGGGGATCAAGCAGCGCATTGCCGCCGCCCGGATCGTGCTGGAAAAGGCCGATCACGCCGAGCGAGTGCTGACCATCATGGGAGAATTCGGCGCCGATACCGCGCGCTACGCGGTTCACCACCCCTGGGCGGACCGGCTTGACCGGGACGCAGACTTGGGGGCGGCCCGCCATGGCGGCGACATGCGCCTGTCGGTGTTCCATTATCCGTTTGAGGGCTGGACCGACGCGGTGGTGATGAATGTGCTGATGGGCCTTGCGACCGGCGTCCAGCTGGAAGAACTCGTCAGGGTCTCTTACGGACCGCTTGCCACCGCTTTCCGGGAGATCGCGCCGCGCGAAGCCCGTCATGCGGAACTGGGCCTTGAAGGCCTGGAACGGATCGCAGCCGACCCGGCCGAAAAGGAAACGGCCAAGGCATCCATCGCCTATTGGCGGCCTCGGGTCGCAGCGACCTTCGGTGTCGCCGGGTCTGCCCGGTTCGATACGCTGAAGCGTTTTGGGCTGCGCCACACACCGAATGAAGACTTGCTCGCCAGGTGGACGGACAAGGTCGACAGCAAATTGTCGGCTTTGGGTCTTGGCTGAGCGAAACCATACGAGGGGAATTTCATGACTGCACATGCAGGAACGCCGCGCCGCCTGGAGAGCTATGTCTGCGGGGGGTGGACCCCGGGCGCTGCCGAGGGCAAACCGCTTTTGAATGCGGCGACCGGAGAACCGGTCGCCTTCATCGATTCAAGCGGCATCGATTTCGCCGAGATGCTGGCCTTCGGCCGGGAAAAGGCGGGCGCGAGCCTGCGTGCCATGTCGTTCCACGAGCGCGCGCTGATGCTGAAGGCCATCGGCCTGGCGCTGATGGAAAAGAAGGAAGAGTTCTACGCGGAAAGCCTGGCGACCGGTGCGACCCGCGCCGACGGCTGGGTCGACATCGAGGGCGGCATCGTCACCCTGATGAACTACGCCTCCAAGGGGCGCCGGGAACTGCCGAACACGAAGGTTCTGGTCGACGGGCCGGTTGAGCCGCTGTCGAAGGATTCCAGCTTCTCCGCCCAGCATATTCTGACGCCGCTCCATGGTGTGGCCGTCCACATCAACGCCTTCAACTTCCCCTGCTGGGGCATGCTGGAAAAGATCGCGCCGACCCTGCTTGCCGGCGTGCCCACGATCGTCAAGCCGGCAAGCCAGACCGCTTACCTGACCGAGCTGATGGTCCGGCGGATCATCGAGACCGGCATCCTGCCGGAAGGCGCCCTGCAGCTCATCTGCGGCTCGACAGGCGATCTGCTCGATCACGTCACCTGTCAGGACGTGGTCACCTTCACCGGGTCGGCCTCCACCGGGCGCATGCTCAAGGCCCAGCCGGCGATCATCGAAAATTCGGTGCGCTTCACGATGGAGGCCGACAGCCTGAACGCGTCCATCCTGGGTACCGATGCCGGTCCCGGCACGGAGGAGTTCGACCTCTTCGTCAAGGAAGTCGCCAGGGAAATGACGGTCAAGGCAGGGCAGAAGTGCACCGCCATCCGCCGTGTGATCGCACCGCGCGCCCATGTGGATGCGCTGGTTGCGGCCCTGACGGAACGTCTGGGCAAGACGGTCGTCGGCGATCCGGCCAACGAGGCGACCCGCATGGGCGCACTGGCCAGCCTCGACCAGCGCGACGAGGTGCGCGACCGGATCAAGGACTTGGCGTGTGACGCTGAAATCGTCGCCGGCGCTCCCGATGCCGTCCAGGTCGCCTCGGGTGATGCGGACAAGGGCGCGTTCCTCAATCCGGTGCTGCTTTACTGCGCCAAGCCGTTCGAGGCGAAGGCCGTGCATGATGTGGAGGCCTTCGGTCCGGTGTCGACAGTCATGCCCTATGACACGATCGAGGAAGCCGTAGACCTCACCCACAAGGGCAAGGGCTCGCTGGTCGCCTCTGTCTTCACCAACGACCCCAAGGTCGCCGAAGAGGTGGTGCTCGGCATGGCGCCGTTCCATGGTCGCGTCATGATCGGCAACCGCACCAGCGCGAAAAGCTCCACCGGTCACGGCTCTCCGCTGCCGATGCTGGTCCATGGCGGGCCGGGCCGGGCAGGGGGCGGCGAGGAACTCGGCGGCATGCGCGGCGTCAAGCATTACATGCAGCGCACCGCCGTCCAGGGTGTGCCGCGTCTCCTGTCGGCGGTCACAGGCCGCTGGATGGACGGCGCCGACGTCAACAAGGACAGCGTCCATCCGTTCCGCAAGTCTCTGGCGGAGCTCAAGATCGGCGATCAGCTCATCACTGCGAGCCGCGAGGTCACGCTGGAGGATATCGAGCATTTCGCCGACTTCACCGGCGACACCTTCTACGCCCATATGGACGAGGCAGCGGCCAAGGCGAACCCGTTCTTTGAAGGCCGGGTGGCCCATGGCTACCTGATCGTCTCCTTTGCAGCCGGGCTGTTCGTCGATCCGGCGCCGGGCCCCGTGCTTGCCAACTATGGCGTCGACAACCTGCGCTTCCTGACCCCGGTTAATCCGGGGGACACGCTGCAGGTTCAACTTACCGCCAAGGAGATCAACCCGCGTGTCAACGCCGATTACGGCGAAGTCCGCTGGGACTGCCAGGTCACCAACCAGAACGGCGACGCCGTCGCCCTCTACGACGTGCTGACGATGGTGGCGAAGACCTGGCCGATGGCGGAACAGAGCCAATGATCCAGGCGAGTGTAGGGCGTTTCCATCTGTCTCGCCCTACGCTCAGGCGGTCACCCCGGACTTGATGTACAGACCGGGGACATGGCTGACAGGTGTTCGGGGACATGGTTGACACATTTATATCGCGTTGAGGTCGATTTGTGCGACCTTGTTGGCGCCGAAATAGATGCCGTATTTTCCCGGGTGAGAAGTTGGGCGAATAGCCAGGCTGTGTCCCCTGAATGCTTTCGGCACAGACCAGAGGCGTCCTTTGTAGCTGATTTGGGCCTTGGTTCTGGGAACCTTGCGGGTGATGGTGCTGTTTTCATAGATCATCTCCGGCAAGGTCTTTGACCAACTGCGCAGCGACGGACGGTAGCGGCTCGCGGGAACCTTGTCAGACAGGGCTTCATGCGGGCGATGATGGTTGTAAACCAGCCGCCAGCGGTCGAAGGCCTGCTGGAGCTGCTCCTGGCTACGGTAGCAGCGCAAGGCCAGCACCTCTTCGTTCAAGGTTCGGTTGAAGCGTTCATTCTTGCCCTTGGTTTGCGGATGGAATGGCCGGGCGTAGATCACATTCACGCCCAACCTGGCCAGCCAGACCCGTAACGGTGTCCAATGACTGTCCCGATAACTGGAACCCCAGGGGGCGCCATTGTCGACCAGAAATGCATCCGGCAGGCCATAGAGGCTAAAGCTGCGCTCCAGATGGGTCTGGACGGTATGTGTGCGCTGATCCGGACAAGCCGCCAGGCACACCGCGAAGCGGGAATGGTCGTCGACAACCGTTAGCGGATGGCACTCCTGTGCATTGCCCAGACGGACCCGACCCTTGAAGTCCATCTGCCACATACGGTTGGCCTCCTCTTCTTCAAAACGCTGCCAGTCTGTCCCGCTCCTGTCCCGGGGCCGGATACAATCATGGCGACGCAAGACCGCATGGATGGTCGATACCGCTGGAGTGTTGTCGTCGGTGCGTGAAAGCACCGCCGCGATCTTGCGCGCACCCCAAGCCGGATGGGCCGTGCGCACCGACAGGATTGCTTCTTCCAACGCGGGGCAAAGCTGCTGCGGACTCGATCGCGGCCGGCGGCTGCGGTCCTCAAGCACATCTCCCGCTTCAAACCGGCGCAGCCACTTGTAGCCGGTCTGAGGGCTGATCCCGAACCGGCGGCAAAGCTCACGCCGGTTCACGCCTTCAAGCCTCGCGAGCCGGACGAACTCTTCTCGCTGTTCCATGATCGACATCTCCTGCCACGGCATGCCCGCCTCCTTCGACGTAAGTCATGCCAAATGTGTCAACCATGTCCCCGAACACCTGTCAGCCATGTCCCCGGTTTAAACATCAAGTCGGGGATGACGGCTTGTGGAGGAGGGGAGGGTCCCCAAAAAGGTCTGACGCCGCCCAATGCCCAGGTATCGACCTTTCGGAACCTTGCCGAACGGGCGCGAAACCCATAGCCTCCCGTCATGGAAGACACCTCATTGGACAACATGGCCTGGCTCACGCAGTGGTATGCGACCGAGTGCAACGGCGACTGGGAACACCAGAGCAGCATTAGGATTACAACGATCGATAATCCGGGGTGGCGAGTAACGATCAACCTTTACGGAATGCTTCTGGAAGATGTTCCCTTTTCTCCTATCCGTTTCAACGTCGACGTCCCCAACGGTGATCCCACTCAGAGATGGCACATGTGCTGGGTAGACGAATGCTGTTTTACCGGGGCAGGTGGCGCTTTGGATCTGGATGTAATCCTTGGCATATTCCGCGAATGGGCGGAAGCAAAGACGCCGGAAGATGATGAAGGCTGAGTGCTTAGGCCGGTCCGATCGTTCTGCGGACTTAGGTCGAACCTTAAGCGCTGTACTGCTCACCTGAACGAGCGGGGCCCACATTTACCTCTCCCATTGGTAGAGGTCGGAGCGAAGCTCCGGGTGAGGGGCACGTTCCTTCCGATCGCCACGTTCGAACTATCACCAAAAAAAATGACCGGGCAGGGCCCGGTCATGAGGTCGTGTGGGAGTTTATCGTTATTATCAAAGGGTGACGGT
>NZ_CAXXSJ010000018.1:0-52607 GCF_963675095.2 uncultured Roseibium sp.
GCGGGCTGGTCGCGCGGGAAAAGCAGATTTTCGTATAGGCTTCCAAAGGCCTTCTGCGCGCGGGAATGTGATCCGAAGGATCGGTCGACTTGATGTAGGATGAGGAAAACCGCGGCACAGGAGGAAATGCCATGGGTGTTTTCCGTTCATTCTTCGCAATCACAGGCCTGGTTATCGCAACCGGCGCGTCTGCGGCTGATCGCCTGCCGGAGCCGAAACTCGGCGACAACGGGCTACATATCCAGGACTGGTTCCATGAGGGTTTTCTGGAACTGGAAGACGACCTCGCAACGGCTGCCGATGAAGGCAAGGACCTTCTTATTCTCGTCGAACAACCCGGATGTCCCTATTGCCGGGAGATGCACCAGGTCAACCTGCGCATCCCGCAGATCGTCGATGACATCAAGGACAATTTCACGGTCGTGCAGCTCGATATGCGCGGCTCCCGCGAAGTGACCGACATGGACGGAACCGCCATGGAGGAACGCGAGCTGGTGCGCAAATGGGGCGTGACCTTTACGCCGACCCTGATCTTCATCCCCAAGGAAGCCGCCGACGGGTCCGGCAACGCCAAGGAGCGGGCAGTCATGGTGATGCCCGGCTATTTCAAACCCTTCCACTTCGACACCATGATGCATTTCATTGCCTCCGATGCCTACGAGGGCGGCGGCGACTTCCAGCGTTATCTGGATGACCGGGCCGCAAAGCTAAGAGCGGAAGGCAAGGACGTCGACATCTGGTAATTGCAGCCGGTGATGCAAAAAGGGCGCTGACCGGATCAGCGCCCTTTCAACTTGTCTAAAGGCGGACCGGGCCGTTAGCGGCCACCATTGCCACCGCCGCCGCCACCACCGCCGCCGCCATTGCCGCCGCCGCCGCCGCCGTTGCCGTTACCGTTACCGTTACCACCTGAGCCGGAGCCGCCACCAGCTCCTGAACCGCCACCCGAACCGGACCCGCCGCCTGAACCGGAGCCACCGCCGTGACCCGCGTCCGCGGACTGGCTGCCACCACCTCTGGAATTTTCAACTCCCGGCGAACTGATCGTGTCCGGGCGTCCCATTCTTCCGGTAATCGCATCCATAAGTTTGCCGGCCAAGCCACCGCCCTTGAACGGCTGGGAGCCTGCATCATCGAGACTGTCATAGCGCGCATCATGGACGCCGCGCGGATCGTATCCTGTGCCTTCACCGAACTTGCTGTTGTGATCCGCCAGGGCAGCTCCGCTAAACAGAAGTGTCGCCGTGGTGGAGAGAATTGCCGCATACTTGATCATGACGTTCCCTTTCCTGTGAGTTTGCTTTCTCATCAAGAACATTAGTATTTTCGAATGTGTTCAACTATTGGCGGCAATTTGATCATTTCGGCCGAAAACTGGCCCAAATCATTAATATCGCTTAACAAATCAGTACAAGCCCTTAGCTGAAATGCGAAAGCGGATGATCTCGAACATCTTTTCAGCCATGGCATCCCTGTTAAAAAAACGGAGCCTGAAGGATCCAGGCCCCGTTTCCGATTCGTTTAATGCCGGTTCAGGCAGATCTCCTTACCCGGTCAGGCCAGGCTTAGCGGCCGCCGTTGCCGCCACCGCCGCCGCCGCCATTACCGCCGCCTGCGCTATCCGAGCTGCCTGCACTGTCCGAGCCGCCCATTCCGCCGGATTCGACGTCGCTGCCAGCTTCAACCGTGTCCGGGGCTCCCCCGCTTGCAACAGCAGTCAGATCCAGCGGACCACTAACGTCCTGACCACCGGTAAAATCATCACCGGATGCAAGCGAGTCGATCCGGTCGTCGTGGATGCCGCGCGGATCAAGGGCTGTTCCCTCGCCCCACTTACTGTTGTGGTCGGCCAGGGCAAAGCCTGTACCGATGAGAACAAAAGCGGTGGCTGCGAAAAGTTGCTTCTTCATGGAAGTTCCTCGTTGTTATTAGTCACCTCGCTGGCGACGTCTTTATTTCATACTTTCGAATTTGTTTAACTATGGACTGAACCATGTCCATTTCCTGATTTTTCCCGCCCAAATTGCACCGCATTTGAATAGCCGTACCTTGAGGCATTGAGGCGGCACCTCAGGCTCGTCACGCTCATCCGGCACCTCCGGTCAAATCGCTCGCATCCGCACTGAACACAGTGTTCAATAGGCGCGGAGCTGCACGCGCCCTAAATTCCGAACGACTGTTGGTTGATGAGGAATGTTGGCCATGAGCTGGATGAACGGACCGGACCCGATCCCGGGAAACCCGCTTTCCTGCGACCCGATCGAAACCATTATCGTGCCGCGGACGAGCGATCTCGGCGGGTTCGAGGTGCGCCGCGCCCTGCCCTCCGTCCGTCGCCGCATGGTCGGCCCCTTCATCTTCTTCGACCAGATGGGGCCGGCGGAACTTCTGGTCGGAGGCGGGATCGATGTCCGTCCGCATCCGCATATCGGGCTGGCAACGCTGACTTATCTGTTTGACGGCGAGATCTATCATCGCGACAGCCTGGGCACCGAGCAGGCGATTACCCCCGGCGCACTCAACTGGATGTCGGCCGGCAAGGGTATCGTGCATTCGGAGCGGGAACGTCCGGAACGGAAAGTCGCCTCAAGACCGTTGTTCGGTCTGCAGAGTTGGGTCGCACTGCCGAAACATCTGGAAGAGGGCGATCCGACCTTCGAGCATCTGCCGAGCGCGGCTCAGCCGGAATTTTCCGATGGCGGAGCTTCCATCAAACTGATTGCCGGTGACCTCTTCGGCCACCGGGCACCTGCGAAAACCGCTTCGGAAATGTTTTATGCCGACGTCCGGCTGGATCCCGGGGCCCGGATGCCACTGGACGCCACCCATGAAGAGCGCGGCCTCTACACGATTTCGGGCAAGGTCACAATTGCCGGACAAGCGTTCGACCCGGCACAGCTCCTGGTATTCAAGCCAGGCGACAGGCTGATGATCGAAAACACCGGCCCGGAGCCGGCCCGTTTCGTCCTCCTGGGCGGAGACCCCATGGGCGAGAAGCGTTTCATCTGGTGGAATTTCGTTTCCTCGTCGAAGGAGCGGATCGAGCAGGCCAAGGAAGACTGGCGCCAGGGCCGCTTCGACACGGTCCCGGGGGACGAAAAGGACTTCATTCCGCTGCCGGAATAAGCCCTCGCCTCGTTCGCGGCTGCGGTTGCCGCTCGAACTCCTTTGCCGAACGGATCAGGTCCGGCTTGCCGAAATCGATAATGATATTGAGCCGCTGGCGTGCGGCGGGATCCCCCGTCAGGTCCGGATCCTCCGGCGCAACCGAGAGCCTGACACCCCTGTCCGTCATTTCCAGCGGCTTGAAATGCGCTATGGCGTCCAGAACCTTGTCCGGGACAGCCCAGGCATACCGGTCGGACAAGGCGCCGATCACGAGCCGGACCGCTTCCTGGCCGATTTCCATCTGTTTCGGATCTTCGACATTGAGCTTCAGCCGCAGATAATCGACCGTTTCTTCATCGGGTCCGCGCATCAGTAAAAACAGGGTGGCCGAACCGTAATCTACACTCGGCGTTGTCAGAGCCACCAGCTCGGAATTGCATTGCCACCGGTCACGTGCGAAGGGCGCCCGCCGCCAGCCGCTGTTTTCCAGCCCGAGCGCCGCCAATTCGCGGCACAAGTCCGCCGGATCACCGGTGAAGGTCAGTTTGAGGGTCGCGGGCACCCGCGCTTCCGGTGCGAGAAGTTCCTGCTTCACCTTCTCCGGATAACCGGCGAGCGGATCCGGCAGGCTTGCCTTCTTCTCAACCGGCGGCGGCGGCGGTTCCTTGTGTCCAGTCACGAACAGGACTGCGATGACGGCAAGACAAATCAGCAGGGGCAGGCCATAGAAAATCGCTTTTCTGAGGTCAGGCAACCTTGGTTGAGAGGGACGCGATGTTCCGTCTGGCCTGGAACCCGGTGTCCGATCGTTCTTCGACTGGGTCGCGGCTTGCGCGCCATCGCCCCAACGCAGCCGCTGGCGCTCGGCGCGATAATGCGGGGAATAGGCCCGCCTGGCCGTTCGATCCGGGACCTCATGCGACCGGCTTCGGACCGAGAGCCGGTCCTGCAGAAATTTCAAAATGCCGCGTTTCATGTGCGCGCTGTCTCGATGCCCTGCTCCGTCATACCCTGTCTTGAGGTCGAGAAACATCCCCCGACCAGCTGTAGCTCCCGGGCGATAAACAGAATGTTGAGGCCCTGCGTCCAATTCTATGAGTTGGGCCAGTCCGTAACGCCAGGCGCCAGAAACCACGAGCAACGCCAGACTGGCTAACGCGCTTCCGGCCTCGGCAACGGCGTCACATAGTTGGACAAAAAGATATTGTCCGGAATGATGGCGATTTTCATCGCCCGATCTCTGAGTTCATTGGCCTTGTCCAGGGGATAGAAGGCTTCCGGGCCGCCGACGATAACGGGATACATAGCGTTGCCTGGCCTCTTTTCGCCGACAAAAGCTTTCATGCTGGGATCGATCGCATTGATTTCAGATGCATATTTCCTGGCTTCGCCGAGATCCCTCCGCGACCCGACAACCACCCAATAGCGATTGTTGCGTGGGTTCTCCAGCCCCAGCAATGCCTTTAGACCAGTCACATAAGTGCCCGACTGCCTTGTGTCAGCCTGCGTCTGGGCATAGGCTGAGGAGACCATTTCCGGCAGAAAACCCGTTTTCATCGGTTCAACCTTCGCAGCCGTCCAGGGTGCGATCATTGCCGGTGCTGCACAGCCGATCGCCAGAAGCTTCATGCGGTGGTTTTCGGCTGAAGCCCAGGCGATCAGGCCACCCAGAAACATCAATATCGGCGTCACGATATAGATGGTTCCCAGGAGATCGCTCATATTCTCGAAATTGCCCGTTTCGACCAAACGGCCAAGGCGTTCGACATCCAGCGCCAGAACCTTTGACGCGGAGGCGGCCAGACCGCCGAGAACGCCGATGAAAAAACGTCCTGCACCGTTCATGCTTCCCTCCATCCTCGAACTGGAGACGAGCACTATAACATAAATGCAACCTAAAATAACGAACGCAACGTCACTTTCTGCGTTTCCCCAGGCGGCGGAGTTTCAGCTGGACCGGCTCTTGCGCGCCTGTCCCGCTGACGTTTACATGAGGCAACTCTTGTCCCTCAGCCTTGGATTCCGCCAGTGCCCTTCCCTGCCGATACGCCTGCGCTTCGCAGCGAGATCATCGAAACAGCCCGCGCCCTGCCGCTCAAAGGGCTGACCAAGGGAACCTCCGGAAACGTCAGCGCCCGCACCGCAGACGGCTTTCTGGTCACCCCCTCCGGTATTCCCTATGCCGACCTGAACGAAGACCTGATCGTGGCGATGGATCTGGAAGGAACCTATTCCGGCGATACCCTGCCTTCTTCGGAATGGCGGATGCATATGGATATCTACAAGGCGAAACCGGAAGCAGGCGCGGTCGTTCACTGTCACTCGCCACGGGCAACGGCGCTCGCCTGCCTGAACCGCGGTATCCCGGCCTTCCACTACATGGTGGCGCTGGCAGGTGGCGACCGGATCGACTGCGCGCCCTATGCCACCTTCGGCACAATGGCCCTTTCCGACGTGATGATTGCAGCCCTTGGCGAGCGAAACGCCTGTCTGCTGGCCAATCACGGCCAGATCGCCTGCGGACCGACCCTGAAGAAGGCACTTGGCGTCGCGGACGGCGTGGAGGAACTGGCCGATCAGTATCTGTCTGCCTTGTCCGTCGGCGAGCCGGACATTCTCGGTGACGCGGAAATGACGGAAATCCTGCGGAAGTTCAAGAATTACGGCAAGCAGCCGGGCGAAATGGATACCGCCCACGGTGCCGCCTTCGACATGCCGGTGAGAAGAGACTGACCATGCGGCTCGGGATCGACTGGGGCGGCACCAAGATGGAGATCATCGCCCTCTCAGAGACGGGCGCGGAGATCTTCCGCAAGCGCGTTGCGACCCCACGCGACGACTATCCCGGCTGCATCGAGACCGTCGCAGACCTCGTCTCCGCCGCCGAAGCGGAAACCGGACAAACCGGCACGATCGGCCTTGGCATCCCCGGCTCGATCTCTCCCGGTACCGGCCTCGTCAAGAACGCGAATTCCACCTGGATGAACGGCATGCCGCTCGACAAGGACCTGGAAGCGCGGCTCGGCCGGCCGGTGCGCATTGAAAACGACGCCAACTGCCTGGCCGTGTCCGAAGCGACCGATGGCGCGGGCGCGGGCGCTCATGTGGTTCATGCGATCATCATCGGCACCGGCAGCGGCTCCGGGATTGCCATCGACGGCAAGGCCCACCGAGGCGCAAACGGCATTGCCGGGGAATGGGGCGCGATCCCGGTCCCGTGGATGACGGCAGAAGAATTCCCCGGCCCGGAAAGCTGGATTGGCCACAGAGGCGCCATCGACCGCTGGTGTTCCGGCACCGGCTTTCAGCTCGATTATCAGGAACGCGCAGGTGTACTCCTGAAAGGCAATGAGATCATGGCGCGCAAGCGTGCAGGAGAGCGGCTGGCGACTGAGGCCCTACGAGGCCTATGTCCACCGGCTCGCGCGCGCGCTGGCCATGGCGGCCAACCTCCTCGACCCGGACGTCTTCGTGCTCGGCGGCGGCATGTCCAATATCGACGAGCTCTATGGTGATCTGCCGGCAGCCATGGCGCCCTACATCTTCTCCGATGTCTACGAAGTGCCGATCCGAAAGGCGATGCACGGCGACAGTTCCGGTGTCAGGGGTGCGGCCTGGCTGTGGAATAAATAGCGCCCTTCACATTCACGGGACCGGATGACGCAGTCGGGTCATTTGCACGGTGTTCGCCTTGACTTCGCCTTGAAGCTCAGGCGTGGTCTTTCCCAAACAAGCGTTCGTGCTCAAAACCCCACGAGGAAGACATGATCAGGCCCATGATTGCCGCCCTATTTTCCGCCCTGCTCCTGATACCGGCCATAGCCGGGGAAGTTCAGATCAAGGACATCGTCAAAGGCACCGGCGAGGAAGCCGACGTCGGCAAGACGGTCACGGTGCACTATACCGGATGGCTGATGGACGGCACCAAGTTCGACAGCAGCGTCGACCGCAATCAGCCGTTTTCCTTCACCCTCGGCGAGCGCCGGGTGATTCCGGGCTGGGAACAGGGCGTTGTCGGCATGAAGGTCGGCGGCAAGCGCGAACTGATCATTCCGCCGGAACTCGCCTACGGCGCAAACGGAGCCGGAGGGGTCATTCCGCCAAATGCCACGCTGAAGTTCGAAGTGGAACTGTTGGCCGTCAAAGGCAAGAAATTCTCCGATCTTTCCAATGACGACCTGAAGCAGAAGATCGCGGCCGGCGTGCCGGTGATCGACATCCGCCGGCCGGACGAGTGGAAGCAGACCGGCGTCGTACCGGGCAGCCACCTGATCACCTTCTTCGACGAGAAGGGGAATGTGAACCCGGGCTTCGGCTCGGAACTGCAGAAGGTCATCTCGGGCCCGGGCGACGAGGTCGTCTTTATCTGCCGGACCGGCAACCGCAGTTCCGCCTTGTCGGAATACCTCGCCGGCAAGGCAGGCTTCACCAACGTGGACAATGTCGAAAAAGGCATCACCGAGTGGATTGCAGCCGGTAACGAAGTGACACAGGCCACCCTGCCGGAAAGCTGCTGGCTCTGCTGACAACGGGTCTCAAGCCAGCATGTCCCGCACCAGCGGGATGACCCTGGTGCCATAAAGCCCGATGCTGTTCATCAGCATGTCGTGCGGCATGGCACCGGTGGCGTATTTCAGGTCGAAGCGGGACAGGTCCAACGTTTTAGCGGTCTTGGCGATCCGCCTTGCGACCGTTTCCGGCGAGCCCGCGTAGATGGACCCGTGCCGGGCTTCCGACACAAAGGCATCCTTGACCATCGGCGACCAGCCCCGTTCCCGGCCAAGCCGGTCGTGGAACGCCTTGTAATGGGGCCAAAGCTCCTCCAGCGCCTGCTCATCTGTCTCGGCGATGTGCCCCGGTGAATGCACGCCGATCGGCTTGACGGCATGCTCCATCTGATCGCAGGCGCGATAGTAGAGGTCGACAAGGGGCCGAAACCGGGCCGGATCGCCACCGATGATCGCCAGCATCAGCTGAAAATCATAGGCGACGGCGCGCACCACCGACTGCGGCGTGCCGCCGACCCCGACCCAGACCACCAGGCCGCCGCCTTCCACGCGCGGGAACACCCTCTGGTTTTTCAGGGGCGGACGCAGTTCGCCCTGCCAGTTGACGATTTCATCGGCATTCAGCGCCGAGAGAAGGTCGAGCTTCTGCTCGAACAGTTCCTCATAGAGATTGAGATCGTAGCCGAACAGCGGGAAGCTTTCGGTGAAAGACCCCCGGCCGACGGTGATTTCCGCCCGCCCGTTCGACAGGGCGTTCAGGGTCGAAAAGCGCTGGAACACCCGGATCGGATCGTCGGAGGACAGTACCGTCACCGACGTTCCCAGTCGCAGGCGCTTGGTCAGTGCGGCGATATGGCTGAGCAGGATCTCCGGCGCGGAAATGGCGAAGTCGGCCCGGTGGTGTTCGCCGAGCCCTAGAAAATCGACACTGGTTTCCTCCGCCAGGACACCCTGCTTGACCAGATTGCGCAAAACGTCCGCCTCATGCAGCGACCTGCCGTCCGGCCTTGGGTGATATCCCCGAACGTGTCGAGGCCGAGTTCGAGAGGTTTGGTCATGAAGGAGCCCTTCTTATTTTGCCATGCCCGGATACTCTCCGGCTTTTCCGTATGTCCTAGTTAGGACACCGCTGCCGTGCTTGAAAGCATCCGGCGATCAGCGGAAAGAAACAGTGTGTTCGATCCGCAAACGGACATCCTGTCCGGTTTCAAATTCCGTTTGCCTCACCCGTTCCGTTCCGGTATTCAAAATGCCATGAACATGATCATGGCACAGACTTGGTGGTGGCGGGACGCATAAAGGCGGCCAGCGCACTCTCATGTCTTGACGTGATCGAAGTAGACCAAAGGCCGCCGCGGGACACCGCAGGCGGCCTTTGGTCTTTCTAGCGGTATTTTCGAGGTGACCCAACGGGCGGAACGCCCGACGCATAAAGGGAAAAGATTTCATGCCGGCTCTGGCGGAACAAAATTTTGAGACAGACGGCGGGATCACGATCACCCGCTCTTCCCGGCCCTCCGATTACGAGGCGGGAACTTCCCAGTGGATCGACCGGCTCGATGCGGAGCGCGGCGCCGTCTTGTCCTCGTCTTACGAATATCCCGGCCGCTACACCCGCTGGGATATGGCGCTGGTCAACCCGCCGCTGGTCATGGAAGCCGCCGATCGCACGGTGGAGATACGGGCGCTCAACGATCGCGGGAGGATCCTGATCCCGGCCATTGCCAGGGCGCTTGAGGGCCATCCGGATGTGGCCAGTTTTTCCGCCGACGGATCGCGGATCGACCTGACCGTGAAAAAGCCCGACCGGGTGTTCCAGGAAGAGGAGCGCTCGCGCCAGCCGTCGACCTTTTCCATTGTCCGCGCGCTGAAGGACCTGTTTGCCTGCGGCGACGACCAGCTCGGCCTCTACGGCGCCTTCGGTTACGACATCGCCTTTCAGTTCGAGCCGATCGACCTGAAGCTGAAGCGCCCCGACGACCAGCGCGACGTTGTGCTGTTCCTGCCCGACGAGATCCTGATCGTCGACCACCACGGCAAGCGCGCCTATGTGCTGGAATACGAATTCACCGTCGACGGCACCTCGACCGCCGGACTGCCGCGCGATGGAGAGAAGAGCCAGTACACGCCGGCGAACGAGGATCCGGGCCGGGGCGACCACGAGCCCGGCGAATACGCCAGGCTGGTGGAGAAGGCCAAGGACTATTTCCGCCGCGGCGACCTGTTCGAGACCGTGCCGGGACAGACCTTCTACGAGCCCTGCCCCAACCCGCCGTCCGCCGTCTCCCGACGCCTGCAACAGATCAATCCTTCCCCCTATTCCTTCTTCTTCAATCTCGGAAACCGCGAATACCTGGTCGGCGCCTCGCCGGAAATGTACGTCCGCGTCACCGGCGGACGGCGGGTGGAGACCTGCCCGATCTCCGGCACCATCCGGCGCGGCAAGAACGCCATCGAGGACGAGGCGCAGATCCGCAAGCTTCTGAACTCGGCCAAGGACGAGGCGGAGCTGACCATGTGCTCCGACGTGGACCGCAACGACAAGAGCCGGGTCTGCGTGCCGGGCTCCGTGCGCGTCATCGGCCGGCGTCAGATCGAGATGTATTCCCGGCTGATCCACACGGTGGACCACATCGAGGGAACCTTACGCGAGGACATGGATGCGCTGGATGCCTTCCTGTCCCACACCTGGGCCGTGACGGTGACCGGCGCGCCGAAACGCTGGGCGATGGAATTCATCGAGGAAAACGAGAAATCACCGCGCGCCTGGTACGGTGGCGCCATCGGTGCCGTGCTCTTCAACGGCGACATGAACACCGGTCTGACACTCAGGACCGTGCGGATCAAGGACGGCGTCGCCCAGATCCGCGCCGGCGCGACCCTGCTCTACGATAGCGTTCCGGAAGACGAGGAAGCCGAAACGGAACTGAAGGCGGAAGCCATGCGCGCCGCCGTACGTGAGGCCGGGTTGGCGCTGCAGGCGGAAGACAAGGCCCTGAAGCCCAAGCCGGGCGCCGGATTGAAGATCCTGCTGGTCGATCACGAGGACAGTTTCGTTCATACCCTTGCCAACTACTTCCGCCAGACCGGTGCCGAGGTCGTCACCTACCGTACGCCCGTGGCCGATCACGTCTTCTACGACGTCAATCCGGACCTGGTCGTGTTGTCACCCGGACCGGGCAACCCGAAGGACTTCGATTGTGCGGCCACCATCGGCCGGGCGCGCGCTCGGGGTCTGCCGATCTTCGGCGTCTGCCTCGGTCTTCAAGCGCTCTCGGAAAGCTTCGGCGCCGAGCTCGGCCAGCTCGACATCCCGATGCACGGCAAGCCGTCCCCGATCACGATTTCGGGCAATTCACTGCTGTTCGATGGGTTGCAAGCACCTGTGATCGTCGGCCGCTACCATTCGCTCTACGCCAAGCGCGACACCCTGCCGCCGGAGATGCGCGTGACCGCGGAAACCGAAGACGGGGTGGTCATGGCGATCGAGCATGAAAACGAGCCCATCGCCGCCGTGCAGTTCCACCCGGAATCGATCATGTCGCTCGATCAGGACGCCGGTCACAGGATCATCGAGAATGTAGTGGCGAAACTGGTCCGGGCGAAAGTGGCGGAGACGGTTTAGAAAATACGCGGAAATGACCTGCCGTCCCAAACCGGGGCGGCAGGCAGCGCGCAGGCCGGCCTAGCCGACCCTCTTTGCGGTCGCCAGGAACTCGTTCATCTCGTCGCGAAGCTTCTGCAAATGGCCCTCCTGTTGGTGGAGGCTGCCCGCCGCTTCGACGACGCGCTCGCTGATTTCCTTGGTTCCGGCCGTGGCGGCCTGAATGCCGACAACACTCTGGGTGACGTCGGTCGCGCCGTTTGCGGCTTCCTCCACATTCTGGGCGATTTCGCCGGTGGCAGTCGTCTGCTGCTCGACAGCGGAGGCAATCGCCGTTGAAATCTCGCTGACCCGCTCGATTGCGTCGTTGATCTCCGCGCTGGCATCGACCGCACTCGCGGTCACCTGCTGCAGACCTGCAATTTGCATGTTGATTTCTTCCGTGGCGCTTGCCGTCTGGCCGGCCAGCACCTTGACCTCCTGGGCGACAATGGCAAAGCCCTTGCCCATTTCCCCCGCCCGCGCGGCCTCGATGGTCGCGTTGAGAGCAAGCAGATTCGTCTGCGCGGCGATATCGTTGATGAGTTGCACCACCTCGCCAATCTTCATCGACGTGCTGGAGAGACTGTCGATCTCCTTGCCCATCGCCTGAGGACTTGGATACGGCGGCTGCCGCGATATCGGCCGCGGAGACGACCTGGCGGTTGATCTCGGCGATCGAACTGGTCAGTTCCTCGGTTGAGGCGGCAACGCTTTGCATATTGGCGGAAGCCTCTTCCGCACCGGCCGCCACCACCAGGGACTGTTCGCTGACCTGGGTGCAGGACTCCGCCACATTGGCGGACACGACATTCAGGTCGTTGACGGAGTGACTGACCGATTCGACCACGTCTTTCAGCTGATGTTCGAAATCCTCGGCAACCCTGCAGAAGCCATCATGCTTTTCCTTGATTTTCCAGGTCGCGGTATTGATGCTGCGCGCGGCCTCCTGAAAGCTGCCGACCATTCCCTTTTCTGCAATAAGCCTGAAATGCTGGTTGCGGCTGACATAGTCGAGACAGGCCTTTGACTCCCGCAGGTACGCATCTGTCCGGTCGATCAGCAGGTTGATCGCATGCATCAATTCGGCGGCTTCGCCGGTCTCGGTGATATTGGTGATCCGCGCTTCGAAATCGCCGTTCGCCACGGCCTTGCAGACGGCGGTGGCTTTTTTTAGCGACGATTTTTTCAACCCTGAAAACATGTCGATCTTCCTGAAACTTAAAAGGATTAGGCACGCTGGCTCCGCTCAGCGAAAGCCGCGCCGTCGTTCCTGGCCAAGAGTCGCGATGAATTCGTCATAGGCCACCCCTTTTTGGGCAAGGACATCGAAGACCATCTGCTCGGCGGCCATCATGCCGTCCTTCCGGCTCTGGTGGCGGGCTTCTTCTTCGCGCAGGGCCTGATAGAGCGGAACGATATGGTCATCGACAATGTGCCGCTCGGGAACGCGGCGATTGGAGTGGTAACCGATGATACGTCCCCCGGCGTCGAAACTCGGCGTCACATGGGCATAGACCCAGTAGTGATCGCCGTTCTTCGCCCGGTTGATGACATAGGCGAAAATCTCCTGGCCCGCCTCGATGGTCGCCCACAGAAGCTTGAAGACGCAGCGCGGCATCGCCGGATGTCGGATGATGCTGTGGGGTTGACCCATAACCTCCTTTTCCGTGTAACCGGCAAGATGGAGGAAAACCTGGTTCGCGTAGGTGATACGCCCCTTCAGGTCCGTCTTGCTGACGATAATATCATCATCGGGAAAGGTTCTTTCGACCCCTGTGAGAAACACCGGTTTTGACATATGCAAAGTTCCGCGAGCAGGTGAAGATGACCGATCGCATCAGGATTGATCACCTTTGAATTCAATGAAAACACCTTGCTATTAGCAATATTAAACATGTATTAATTGACGTTTGGGAACTTTATCTTCTAGTCAACATATACATTGATATTTATTACAATTAGAAATCGAAACTCAAATTAATCGCAATTAATTGTAATCTTCTACAGCGTCAAAAATACCGCATGCTGCCCAGGGACATTTACTCACGGCCGGGTAAGGCGAGTTTTTCGAACTCGTCGACGAACCGGCCATAGAGTTCCGCGAACTGCGCGACCTCCTCATCGGTCCAGTCCGAAAGGATCCTTTCAATCATTTCGAGCTTCACCCGCCGCTTTTCTTTCAGGACCGCCTGCCCCTTGTCGGTCAGAACGATCACCGCGCGCCGGGCATCCGCTTGCGAAACAGCACGGCTCAAGATTCCCCGATCCACCAGATAGGCGACAACGCGGCTCGCCCGCGACGGATCCATGCACATTTTTTCCGCGACGAGGCCGATCGTGACTTCGCCATGACGCGTTCCGCGCCTGACCAGTTCGATCACGTCGAGATGGGACATGTCCAGATCCGGCGCAGCTGCACTCATGATGAGTTTTCCGATCGCCCGGTTCTTGATCAGCACCCGCATACGGGACATCGCCTGAGAAATCTGGGCAACGTCCGGCGTTGTTTCGTCTGTCAGGCCACTCTCGCCGCGATGGATTGGCATGAGGCTCCGTTCCTCTCCCCCAAGGAAATTTTCCGCTTTGCACAATATATGCTCTAGTCATATTTATGCGCATGTCATATATATGTGTCAAGCATACGATAAATGCCGCTCGGGCTTCATCAGGACTTTTCATGACCGCCGATACTTTATCCAACACCGTCCCGGACCAACGGGGCGAGCCCCACCACGCTCCGCTGATCACCGACAAACGCCTGCGGCTGTTCGTCTTCCTGACATTGATGACCGCGGTTTTCATGGCGATGATCGACAACCAGATCGTCTCTACAGCCTTGCCGACAATCGTCGGCGAATTCGGGCACCCGGAGCGGTTCAGCTGGGTGGGCTCCGCGTATTTGCTGACCTCCAGTGCCGTCATGCCGCTCTATGGCAAGCTCGGTGACCTGTTCGGACGCAAATACGTGATGATGGCGACCATCTTCATCTTCACGGTTGGTTCCGCCGTGTGCGGGCTCGCCGTTTCGATGAACACCCTGATCGCCGCCCGTGTCCTGCAGGCAATAGGCGGCGGCGGTATCATGGTGACCATCTTTTCCATCAATGCGGATCTGTTCGAGCCCCGCGAACGCGCCCGCTATCAAAGCTATTCCAGTCTGGTCCTGATGCTTTCCGGCTCCATCGGCCCGACTCTCGGCGGCCTTTTGACCGATCTGTTCGGCTGGCGGTCGATCTTTCTGATCAATATCCCGATCGGCATCGCCGTCCTGATCGCGCTCGCCTTCCTGCTGCCCTACAAGCGCCCGGACCGCAAGCCGAAGGTGGACTACCTGGGCGCCCTGCTTTTGGCTGGCGCCATCGCCAGCGTGGTGCTTTGGGCCGACAGTTCTGAACTTTTCGGCAGCCTGATCGCCCCGCAAAGCCTCGTGATCGTTGCCTTAGGGATTGCCTGTGTTCTGGGATGGATCGCGGTCGAAAAGCGCGTGGAAGAGCCAGTGGTGCCTCTGCACCTGTTCAAGAGCCCGACGATCCGCCTGTTGCTCATCATCACCATGGTCAGCGGCTGCCTCGGCATCGGCCTTGCCAATTATTTCGCCCTGTTCTTCCAGACAGGACTGGGTATGACACCATCGATGGCGGGACTACTGTTCATACCCATAACCGTTGGCATTGCCGTCGGTTCGGTCAATGCGGGCAAGATCATGTCACGCACCGGCTACTACAAGAACTTTTCCATCCTCAGCACCGGCGTTTGCACGGTCGCCACGTTCCTGTTCATCTTCGTCGATGCGGAAACGAGCCTCTATCTGCTCATTCCGCTGTGCTTCATCCACGGCTTGGGGGTCGGCGTGGGCCAACAGGTGCCGGTCCTCGGCGTCCAGAATGCGGCTCCCTATCGCGATCTCGGCGCGGCAACGGGCGCGACCACACTCACACGCATCGGCGGCGCGTCCATCGGCATATCGATCTACGGCGCGATCGTTTCCCACGGGATCGGCAACTTCCACGGCACGATCCCCGGCGTGGAGAGCTTCGCGAACCTGACACCGGCCCAGATCGCCACCTTGCCCGTGGACGCCCAAAATCAGATCAGCCACCTCTATGCCGCCGCCTGTCACCCCCTGTTCCTGGTCGCGGCTTTCCTCGGCTTCATCGGCTTCGTCGCAGCCCTGTGCCTGAAGAACGTCCAGCTCGGCACCCAGTACCAGCGCGACTAAAGAACGGTTCCGCGCCAAGCATAAAAAAAGCCGCCCGGGTCGGGGCGGCTTTTTTCGTCGTATTCGATCCGGCCGGTCTTCTTATTTGACTTCCCGAACGGCGCCCTTGGAGGCGCTGGTGGTCAGGGCGGCATAGGCACGCAGCGCCGTAGTGATCTTGCGCGTGCGCTTTTCGACCGGCTTCCAGGCGTCCGCGCCCTTGGCTTCCATGGCCTTGCGGCGTTCGGCCAGGACGGCGTCGGAGAGATCCACCTTCATCACCCGGTTCGGGATATCGATGACGATGGTGTCGCCTTCCTCCACCAGGCCGATGGCACCGCCTTCGGCGGCTTCCGGCGAGATGTGGCCGATGGAAAGCCCCGAGGAGCCGCCGGAGAAGCGGCCGTCGGTGATCAGGGCGCAGGCCTTGCCGAGGCCCTTGGACTTCAGGTAGCTCGTCGGATAGAGCATTTCCTGCATTCCGGGACCGCCGCGCGGGCCTTCGTAGCGGATCAGCACCACGTCGCCTTCCTTGACCTTGTTGGTCAGGATCGCGGATACGGCGCTGTCCTGGCTTTCGAAGATGCGCGCCGGGCCGGAGAATTTCAGGATCGACTCGTCGACGCCCGCCGTCTTCACGATGCAGCCGTCTTCCGCGATGTTTCCGAACAGAACCGCCAGACCGCCGTCCTTGGAATAGGCATGATCCGCGTTGCGGATGACGCCCTTCTCACGGTCGAGATCGAGATCGTCCCAGCGGCGATCCTGGGAGAAGGCGACCTGGGTCGGCACGCCGCCCGGAGCGGCGCGGTAGAAGTCGTGCACGCTCTCGGAATTGGTCTGCGTGATGTCCCAGCGGGCCAGCGCCTCCTTCATGGAGTTGGAATGGATCGTCGGCACGGTGCTGTCGATCAGGCCGGCCCGGTCGAGCTCGCCGAGAATGCCGAAGATCCCGCCGGCGCGGTGGACGTCTTCCATGTGGATGTTGGCGACCGACGGCGCGACCTTGCAAAGCACCGGAACCTGACGGGACAGGCGGTCGATATCGGCAATGGTGAAGCCGACTTCGCCCTCGAAGGAGGCCGCCAGCAGGTGCAGCACCGTGTTGGTAGAGCCGCCCATGGAGATGTCGAGCGTCATGGCGTTCTCGAACGCCTTGAAGGTCGCAATGTTGCGCGGCAGGACGCTTTCGTCGTTCTGCTCGTAGTAGCGCTTGGCCAGATCGACGATCAGGTGGCCGGCCTCCACGAACAGCCGTTCGCGGTCGGCGTGGGTGGCCAGCGTCGAGCCGTTGCCCGGCAGCGCCAGACCGAGGGCTTCGGTCAGGCAGTTCATGGAGTTGGCCGTGAACATGCCCGAGCACGACCCGCAGGTCGGGCAGGCGTTCTGCTCCATGGTCAGGACATCGGCATCCGACACGTTGTCGTCGGCAGCCGCGATCATGGCGTCGATCAGGTCGATGGCCTTCGCCTCGCCGTTTTCAAGCACGACCTTGCCGGCTTCCATCGGACCGCCGGAGACAAAGACGACCGGAATGTTGAGCCGCATGGCGGCATTCAGCATGCCCGGGGTGATCTTGTCGCAGTTGGAAATGCACACCAGCGCATCGGCGCAGTGGCCATTGACCATGTATTCGACGGCATCGGCGATCACTTCGCGCGAAGGCAGCGAATAGAGCATGCCGTCGTGGCCCATGGCGATGCCGTCGTCGACCGCAATCGTATTGAATTCCTTGGCGACGCCACCGGCCTTCTCCACCTCACGGGCGACCAGCTGGCCCAGGTCCTTCAGGTGCACGTGCCCCGGTACGAACTGGGTGAAGGAGTTGGCAATGGCGATGATCGGCTTGCCGAAATCGCCGTCCTTCATGCCGGTTGCGCGCCACAATCCGCGCGCGCCGGCCATATTGCGTCCATGGGTCGACGTTCTTGAACGATACGGGGGCATCTTTCCGTCCTTCTTGGTCTTTTCCCGGGTATCCGGTGCCTTTTCCCGGTAGTCCGGTCCGGCCGCTCTCCCTCGGGGTCTCCCCGGCACGGCCTTTCTTAGGCACCGTTTTGTCAGCTTTTTGATCGGAACGAAAGGGCGGATTGGCGAAAAACAGTACGCTGCGGTACGGTTATGAGAGCGCTACATTTCAGCAATGGGAATTTCTCTCATTGCCCCCAGGAATACGGATGGGCTGCTCAGCACGCACTAGCCGGTCAAATCGTAAGGCGCCTTGAGAATCCCAGTGTCGATGGAATAACCGAAGAGATCAAAGTCCTTGCGGTAAAGTTCCTGGACCAACTTCAGAGAGCCAGCTCGATAGTAATTGTCCAGAAAACGCGCTGATTTGGTTACCTTTCCAGGTTCAAGCCGCTCCAAATCATGTGGCCGGTCAAAGGACCGGCAGCTGGAATCCACTCCAATTGAGGCCAGAAATTTCCCCAGATCCTGCGTCAGCGTTTCCAAATGAGCCACACATGAGAACCGCTCCAGCGGTTGAAAAAGCAGGTCGGCTTGAGGCCAAAAATGACGATTGGCAGTTCCCATCGAACGTTTTAGCCGCTGCAAAAACCTTTCGAACCCATCCGGCGAAGGATCCCCAAAGCCCGGATAATTGAAGAATTGTTTCTGGCAACCTGGAGCGACCTTGTCCAGAAAGGCAGAAAGCGCGCGAACATAAGGATCGCGGACCACAACGAGAGTTCGATAACTCCGCATGTCCCAATGCTCGCGGAAAGACATATCCGCCGGCTTGAGCAACCTTTTTTTCAAGGCTGTCGAACTGGAAAAGTCGCCGTACCCGCAGATATCCGCCAAATAGGCACAAACGCTGGTGTTCCCCGCTTTTTTGATCCGATTAAAACACACACCGATTTCGGGAAAGACCGCAACACAGTCCACGTTGTAGAAATTCTTATGATTCAGCCCTGAATTATAATGAAAAATCCGATTCACAAGCGTTCTTTTGAGACCCATCAGCCCTATTCCAAGTTCTTCAGGTTACAGATCACCCCCTAAGAACCCGGTTAAACAAAATAAAATCATGAGACAAATCTTTTTTTGAAAGATTTATTTCCAATATTTTCCGAATTAGAATACAGAAATCAAAGATAAATATTTTCAATACATTAGAATTATTTGTATCAAACTGTAACACAACTGACACTTCGAAGCGCTATCGGTCAGATCGCCGATTGCCCGCCCCACTTCTTCGGCATGGGCTGGCTCCTATCCGGCAAGCCACACCTAAAGGCCGGCGCCCGGGTGGCGCGCACCGGCCGTACAGACAGGCTTGGGTCAGCTTTGGGTTCAGGTGGGCGTTGGGTAGCCGGGTTTCGTCCAACGACGGATGGTCGGCGCCACCTTCCCGGCCACCGCCGTATGATGATTGCCTGTTTCTCCGGCGGCCCAAATCGGGCCGTAGGAGTTTATTAAGGGTCCATTCACCATAATTCAGGGGTAATTTCTCAAGGTTCTCCATCCATGCACCTCGACACTCCGACGCTTTTTACGGCGATTACCGTTGCCTATTACACCGGAGCGCTCGTGCTGGGGATCATGGCCTTCGCGTTGAGATCCCTGCCGAAACATATCCGGCTCGGCTGGGCCGGATGGTCGGTCGCCATGCTGTTGTCGGGAACCTGCGCTTCCCTGATCGGGCTTCGCGGAACCGCACCCGACTTCGTCAGCATCGGCGTCGCAAATGCCTTGATGATTTTCGGTTTCGGCATCCGCCCCAACGCTCTCAGCCTGCTGAACGCGGAGCGGCTTCGTTATCCGTGGCTTCCATTTGCAGCGACATTCGGCTGGATTGCCCTTTATCAGGTTCCGTGGTTCCGCGACGACCTGATCCTGCGGGTCTTGTACATCAACATCTTCAGCATTCTTGCGATGGCGCTGTGCATTCGCGAGTGCTGGCTTCAGCACAAGGTGCAATTCATCAGTTCGTGGTTTCTGATCGGCGTTTTCGGCGTCGATATCATGATCCGTCTCAACATGATCATGTTGAATCTCACGACGCATTTTCCGACCTTCAAGGACGCCTTCCAGACCCCGTCCCTGCAATTCGGCATGGTGGCGCTACTCACGGCTGTCGTTTTCAAGATCGTCGGGCTCGGCATCGCGGTCTTTGAGCAAATGAAGGGACACTATCAGGAGCAGGCCCTCGTGGACGCCTTGACCGGACTGCCCAACCGCCGTGCCTTCGAAAGCTCGATCCAGAGCAAGCTCGACGGGATGAAACGGGATGCAAAGGCCTACGCCCTCGTGACACTGGAGATCGATGGCTTGCAGAGCATCAACGACCGGTTCGGCCACTCCATGGGCGAGGCGCTGATGCGATTGCTGGGGCGTATTTGCCAGGAGACGGCGCCAAGCCGCGCGCAGGTCGGCCTCATCCGGCAAAACCAGTTTGCCCTGTTCGTACCGGAGACGGACCAGACCGAAGCCGGTGCGATTGCCAAGAGGATCAGCCGGACCCTGACCGTGGAAAGCAAGCGCGCCGCCGGCAAACGACTGACCGTGACCCTCAGCTGCGGCGTTTTCTGTGGAGATGCGACCACCGCGTTCGACCGGGCTCTCGAAGTCGCCGATCATTGTCTCAGCAAGGCAAGAGCCCAAGGCGGCAACAGGATCGTTGCGAATAACGGGCAGGAAACGGGGCCGCTCGTTCCGGAAACCGTTCTGTCGCCGTTCGCGACCCGGCAGCAAGCATCGGCCTAGGCTTTACACTCATATTGCGAACTGAAACGGCCGGGCGGAGGAGGCTTTCCGCGCCGGCCGTTTGTCGGGCTGCGCCTGCCGTCGGGCTCAAGGAGAGGCCGTGGCGGAGGCAGGCACAGCCGGGCTGAATATTTCCGAACTCAGGCGGCCTTCGTTTCCGCCAGCGTCGGATAGTCGGTGAAACCTTCCCGACCGCCGCCATAGAATGTCGACTGATCCCATTCGTTCAGCGGCGCGTTCGCTTCCAACCGTTCCACCAGGTCCGGATTGGAGATGAACAGCTTGCCGAAGGCGACCAGGTCGACCTTGCCGGTTTCCACCGCCTCGATGGCCATGTCGCGCGTATAGCCGTTGTTGCCCATGCGGACGCCCTTGAACCGGTCGTAAAGCGCTTCCAGGCCTGCGCCTTCCGGCAAATCGCGCGGACCGCCGGTCTGGCCCTCGACCAGATGCAGGTAGGCCAGGCCGTAGCCGTTCACGATGTCGATCGCATGGCCGAAGAGCGCCATCGGGTCGCTGTCGGAAATGTCGTTGGCCGACGAGAACGGGCTGAGACGGATCCCCGTCCGGTCGGCGCCGATCTCTGAGACGACGGCGCCCAGGACCTCGTCCAGGAACCGCGTGCGGTTCTCGATCGAACCGCCATAAGCGTCGGTGCGCTTGTTCGTGCTGTCGCGCAGGAACTGATCGATCAGATAACCGTTGGCCGCATGGATCTCGACGCCGTCGAAACCGGCCTTGATCGCGTTGGCCGCGGCCTTGCGGTAGTCTTCGACAATGCCCGGGATCTCATCGATCTCAAGCGCACGCGGGGTCGGCGTCTCGACGAAGGCGGTGCCGTCGAAGGTCCGGGAATTCGCGGCAAGCGCGGACGGGGCGACCGGCGCCTCGCCGTTCGGCTGCAGCGAAGTGTGCGAGATCCGGCCGACGTGCCAGATTTGGACGACGATCCGGCCGCCCTTGGCATGAACCGCGTCGGTCACCTTCTTCCAGCCTTCGACCTGGGCATCGGAGTAGATGCCCGGGGTCCAGGCATAACCCTTGCCTTGGGGCGAAATCTGCGAGCCTTCGGTCACGATCAGCCCGGCGCTCGCGCGCTGAGAATAATAGTCGACGTGGATGTCATAGGGCGTGTCGTCTTCCGGCTTCGCCCGGTTGCGGGTCAAGGGCGCCATGACGATCCGGTTCTTCAACGCGATGGCACCGGCGTTCAAAGGGGTAAACAATTTCGCTTCGCTCATTTCGCTCTCCTCGGAGGCTCGAAATTACGGACTATTCAGTCCAAAAATAGCCGCAGCATTGCTTGGGATCGGTGCTACGGCAGGTGTTCCGCCCTTCAGGTTATGTGGCCAGGATTGTCCTCGCCGCCTCAAGGGCCGTGGAAATGCTTTCCGACGGCATGCCGGACTTTCGAAGGGTCAGAGTTCCGATGGCCAATGCGGACAAGGCACGGGCCTTGTCACGCGCCGCGTCCGGATTGTCCGGAGACAGGGCCCTGGCAAACAATTCCTCGATCCGCTCCAGATGACGACGGCCGAGTTCGGCGACCTCCTCGTGTTGAGGCGCCAGTTCGGTAATGCAATTGACCAGCATGCAGCCGCGCGGTCCGCCCGACGGATCGGAAAGAGCGTCCAGCATGGCTTTGACCGCCTGGTCGCGCGGTCCCTCCGCCAGGTGTTCCAGAGCCTGGAGGCCGGCTTGGGAATAGCTTTTGAGAACGGCAATCAGAACGCCATGCTTGGAACCGAAGGCGGAATAGAAACTCGACCGCGACAGGCCCATAGCGGCCGTCAGGTCATCGACCGACGTCGCCTCGTAGCCCTGCCGCCAGAACACCTGCAGCGCCTTTTCCAGCACCTCTGCCTCATCATAGCAACGCGGTCTCCCGGGGCCGGTGTGGCCCTTGGGACTGCCCTTCTCTGCGGGCATGCTATGGGTGTGTTCTCGTGTCATAACGAGGATATTGGACTATCCGGTTCGCAATTCAATAGCTCCCGATTTTATTTTGGACCGAACATTCCGATTTCAGGTTCCGACAGACGACAAACCCCAGTCAGAGCCGCACCTGCGCCGACGGACTGGATCACGCCTGCGAAAACGCCTAAAGTCTGATGAATTGGCCAAAGCGGGGGCTTTTCCGGCCAAATTTCATTGTTTATTCCGCATTTCAGGCAAGCTTTATGGACGACGACACCCTAACGCCAGAAGACAAGGCGGAACTCTCCGAGGCGGCAGCCAAGCGTCTCGAGTTCAGCACCGTCACCGTCGGGCTGATCCTGTTCATGATCGGGATCGCGGTCGGCTTTCCGCTTGCGGTGATCGGCACGTCGTTTCTGACAGAAAACGCCGGCATCCTGGTTGCCATCATCCTGACGCTCGCGGGCGTCATCGCCCTTATGGGCACGCTGATCCTGCTGTTCCGCCGCCGGATCCTGCAATTCCTGTTCAATGTCTCCGCGACCCAGCTCGAGCTGTTTTCCCGGCCCCTGTCGGAAACCGCCCGCAGCATCATGGACAAGAACCCGGCGAGCGCCATCAATTCGGCGGAGGAGCTGACACGCCTTCTTCTGGCGCGCTGGACCTGGATCTCCACCCGCCGCTGGCTGATCGGGTCCCTGACAGGACTGATCGCCTCTCTGGCCGCCCTGGCCGGCACGGCGCTCCTGTTCCGCCAGAACGAACTCATCGCAATCCAGACGACCCGGCTGGAACAGCAGAACGATCTCATCGTCACCCAGATCGAGCTCGGCGAGGCTCAGCGCACCGCCGGCATCGTCCAGGGCCTTCTGGAGATCGGCGACAAGCTGTCTCAGGAAACCGAGGCCTTGAAAGGCGACGGCCGCCCCGCCGCCTATTTCAAGCTGGACGAACTGACCAACGGCATCCGGGCACGCATCATAGCGGCAACCCAATCGGCTCGGCCCTACCGTTATCTGCAAACCTCCCTCGTCAACGCGAACGATACCAACGCGCTCAACATGCTCGCCATGTCCCGACGTCCCGAAATCCTCCGCAACCCGGAGCTGGTCGAGCAAATGATCGGGCGCCGCAACAGGGGCGTGTTGAAGGAACACCCGGTCAGCCCCGAGCGCGGGGTGATCCTGTCCATGCTCTACAGCGCCGGTATCCTTGAAACGGAACTCCTGAGCTTTTTCGGTGCGGATTTCTCCTATTCGGAAGTCGCCGTCGACACCTTGAACCTGATGACCTTCCGCTTCGCCCGGCTGCGGTTTTCCAGTTTCGAGCACATGGCGCTTAATTCCGTCACCTTCGGGGCAGCCAGCCTCGACAAGGCCCGGTTCAACGCTTCGGTGCTGACGAAATGCGATTTCTCCTCGCTTCCCAGCGAGAAGGTGGAACTGCCCTATCGGGGTGATCCCGGCATGGAATTCATGCCGACGACCATGGCCGGCGTCGACTTCACCGATGCCGTCCTGCTGGACACGAACTTTACCAACGTCCATGCCCTTGCCATGAACTTCGATGGCGCCCTGGTCTCGAACACCGCATTCAACGGCGCGGACATTGGCGGAACCACCTTCCGGAACGCCCTCCTCGTCTCGCCGGATTTCACCGGCGCCGGCCTGCAGTCCGTCGACTTCGACGGAGCCATCGTCTTCGGCGCGGATTTTCTGGAAAAGGCCATGGCCCAGGCCCAGGACGGCACCTTCAAGCCGGAACGGTTCGAAATGGCGGAAATCACCTTCGGCGAGGTGGAAGCCCACCCGCGCGCAGTACAGCTGTTCTCCGTGCCGGAAGAGCTGATTTCCGGCAAGAAACCCTTCAGGATCAAACGGATCAAGCCCTTCGGCTGACCGACGCAATTCGCGTCACATCGCTGGATCGGTACCTTTTGATGAAAAAGGAGCACCTGTGAATACGCAGCTGATTTCCGCTCTTTCACATCGCATTCTACGGCGTCCGGTTCCCTCGCCGTTTTTGCATCACTGACCTTAGCCCGAAGTGAAATATGAGCATGATCGGAAGCAGGAGAGCCAAGCTGATCATTGCCGATTGCGTTGAAGAGGGACCGAGGGCCACGAAAAGAAACAGTGTAGCAAGAAGGAAAACAAACAGCCCGATCATGCCTAAACTTTGAAGGTCCGCACTGGTCGTATCTTCGGTAGTTTTGTTTGCCGCCCTCCGAAACAACCGCAAGACATTCAGCCAGATAGCGACAAGCAAACCGAAAAGAATAAGAACTCCGATCGGATGGCGAATGATGTTGGAAATCTCGAATAGCAATGTCCCCCACCAGCCAATGGGCTTCAGGACAAATCCAGAAACTATTTCCGGATTCCCGGGATATTCCTCGGGATACCAGGGAGGCCGGTCGTCATCGGTCACTTTCCCATGATGTCCAAATGATACCGGGTCGGGTACATAGGCAACCCGATGCTCAGGATCGAAGGCAACGCATCCGTTATCCGCGACAAGTCGAAAACAGTCCAGGAACAGTGATCGCGTTAATCCGCCAACGGCAACAATAATACCATCCTTATCGACGAGAACTGCCCTTATCGGATCGGGGCCGAACAGGCCGTCTCCATACGCGAAACGCATCTGCATACTCTCGCCGTTAGCCAATATGATCTCTGCGCTTTCCTTAAAATAAGGACGGTGAGCTTCCGCACGTCCGAGGGACAGGGCAAACAACAGGAACGAGAAAAATATCAGACAGATGCGCATAGGGTTTCTCATTATGATTCAAGCTACCAACCCTGCAAATATGGCCAAAGACAGGCCGGTCAGGCTGGTATGAATGCGTGGTCTGACATGGTCTTCCGGGAAACCGCGAACGATCAATCCACCTTCCAACTGCAACGTGATTGCAAGGGTTACATTTTGGACCGAACGTTCCTATTTTGAATCCAGCTTCATTCCCCAAACGGCGACAACTACATGATCCCCTATTCCGTTCTCGACCTTTCCCCCGTTCCCGAAGGCCATTCGGTCCGCGAGGCGCTTGCCAATACGAAGGACCTGGCCCAGCACGCGGAGGGTTGGGGTTACAAGCGCTACTGGCTTGCCGAACACCACAACATGCGCGGTATCGCGAGCGCGGCAACCTCCATCCTGATCGGCCATGTGGCCGGCGCTACCTCGACCATCCGTGTCGGTTCCGGCGGGGTCATGCTGCCGAACCACGCGCCGCTGGTAATCGCCGAACAGTTCGGCACGCTGGCGGAACTCTATCCGGACCGGATCGACCTCGGCCTTGGCCGCGCGCCGGGCACCGACATGCTGACCGCACGAGCCCTGCGCCGGTCCATGGACCAGACAGACACCTTCCCGCAGGACGTCATGGAGCTGATCGGCTATCTCGACGATCCGGTGGAAGGCGCGAAAATCCGCGCGGTTCCAGGGATGGGCACCAAGGTGCCGGTCTGGATCCTTGGGTCCAGCCTCTACGGTGCAGAGATGGCCGCCTTTTACGGCCTGCCTTACGCCTTCGCCTCCCACTTCGCCCCGGCGGAGCTTTCCAATGCCTCGAAGATCTACCGGCGCAAGTTCCAGCCATCGAGATTTCTCGACAAACCCCACTTCATGATGGCGATCAATGTCTTTGCCGCAGCGACCGACGCGGAAGGCGCCTACTTGAGAACCTCCATGCAGCAGGCCTTCATCAATCTCAGGACCGGGCGCCCCGGCCCCCTACCCGCCCCTGTCGCGGATCTGGAAGCGCTGGTCGGGCCGGTTGCCATCGAGATGGTCGAGGATGCCTTGCGCATTTCCGCCGTTGGGGCGCCGGAGACGGTCAAGGCGAAGCTGGCGGAATTGACGTCGATCTATCAGCCGGACGAGGTGATCATCACCGGCCAGATCCACGATCACATCTCTCGGCTTAATTCCTTCCGGATTGCCGCTCATGCAATGAAGGAACTGAACGCGGAGACGGTTTGAAAAGGGGCTGCAACCGGCACGATTAGGGATATCAGCCCATCCGGCCTATAGTCTGGATCGGATATCCTCGATCTGCCGCCGGAGCGCATCATGCTGGAGTTCAAGCTCGTCGACGTTGCCGAAATTCCCTATTTCTATCAGGAGCGCAGCTGCGGCATGGAGCCTGAGGAGGTCAATGCGGCCATGAGCGGGGCGTTCCAGGCGGTCTGGGACTTCCTGCAGGAAAGCGGCGTCACCACAACTGGCAAGGCGCTGACCGTCTACCAGTCCATCGATCCCGAGCGCATGACCTTCCGCTCCGGCTTCTCGGTCGAGGCCGAAGCGGAGGCGAGCGCGGAAGGCCCTACCAGATACGCCACGACGCCGGCCGGACAGGTTCTTCACTTCCGCCATACCGGGCCCTATTCCAAGCTGCGTGACAGCTACGGGCAGATGATGGCCCATGTCGAGAAAGAGGGCATCCGGATTGGCGCGCCGACCTGGGAGGTCTATCTCAACGATCCGACCAAGACGCCGGAAGACGAGTTGCTGACGGACGTATTCGTCTCTCTCGCCTAACCTCTGCCGGTCATCCCTATTCCGCGAACAGGTCCTTCACCGGCGGCCATTCGGCGCCTTCGTGATGCGCGGCGATGGCGAAGAACTCTTCAAGGAAGGCATAGCAGCCTTCCTCGTGCGCCAGATGGTGGGACAGGATGCCCAGCGGTTCCCCCGGATTGGTGCGGCGGCGGCAGAGCTGGAGATCGAGGCGGATGGCGGCGCTGTTCCAGCCGATGAAGCGGCGGTCCTTCTTCCACCGGATGATATCGAGGTGGGTCTGCACCTGATGCGTCCGCGGAAAATTCATCCAGGTGAAGGTGGACAGGCCGGGCAGCCCGATTTTCGGCAGGCGCCGCGAGATCTCCGGTGCGATCCTGTTCCACGGCGGCACCATGGCATGCACGAAGCGGTCGCCAAACAGGATTTCCAGCTTTGCCTTGCCTTCAGCCAGTTGGCCCAGCAACTCATCCGGATCGCGGCGGGTGCCGAGTTCGGCGGCGCCCTCGCCGAGGTCCTTGCGCTGGAAATTCTTGTGCTGCCAGCCGTGCTGCAGGACAATGGCGTGCGGTTCTTCCGCCAGCCGGTCGGCCAGGGCCTGCGTGGCGTTTTTCGGAATGACGGCGAGCGCCACATCGACGCCGTGTTCGTTGGCAATCGACAGCAGCCGGTCAAGGTCTTCCGTCGGCTCGATAGCATCGTCGTCGCGCCACCAGAAGCGGACCTTCCGACCCCGCTTGGCGAACCAGTCGAGGTGGGCGGTCAGCTCCGAGCGGAACCTTGCAAGGCCATCCTCCATCAGCCCCGCGCCTTCAGGTCTTCCATGAGAACATCCGCGCTCTTGTCCGCGCCGCCCAGAAGCACGTGATGATGGGAGCGCGGCAATGCCAGCGCGTCGTCGGCCGCCTGGGCGAGTTTCTCCGTGGTCAGGTTATGCTCTTCGGCGACCACGACACGGCCGCGCGCGGCCAGGGCCTTTGCGCGCTGCGCCTGTTCGGTTTCAGTCGCCTGTGCAAAGGGGACGAGGACGGACGGAACACCGGCATCGAGAATATCGAGGATGGTGTTGTAGCCGGCCTGGCTGACGGAGAGACGCGCCCGTTTGAGCATGCCGGTGAAGTCGGGCCGTGCACGTTCCACGATGACGCCCTCGCCCGCCCTTCTCCGGTAATCCTGGAAATCCTCTTCGGAAATATTGTGACCGACCAGGATGCGCCAGGTGCAGTCGCCTGCCCGGCGCGACAGCGGACGGGCATCCACCGCAGCACTCAGGAACGCCTCGGCCAGCGCGCCGCCACCGCAGGAAACGATCACCTCGTCCTCGCCGTCGCCCTCTGGCGGCTCGGGCCGGTCACCGGCGCGCATCACGTAGCCGGTGTAGCGCACCAGGTTTTCCACCTTGTGGGCGAAGGGGAAGCTGTCGGCCAGGGTGATGAAATCCGGATCGGCATGGACGAGCACCCGGTCGTAATAGGCGAGCGCCTTGTCGGCCATCCACTCCTCTTTCCAGAGCTCGTTCTTGGGCACGAGGATATCGCGGACGGAACAGGCGATCACAGGCGGCTTATCAAGCGCCTTCACCGTATCGAGAACGCTTGCCAGCTCGAATTCGAACTGTCGGCGGCCGAAGGGATAGGTTTCCGTAAGCAGAAGATCGTAGGGTTTTGCGGCGAGCGCCTTAAGGGTCGCGGCCGTGCGCATTTCCTTCCAGGCGGGATCGATATCGTCGCCATCGAGGGTGATGATCCGGCTGAAGGCCGCGTTCGCACTTTTGGCCGGCGGCAGCTGGACGATTTCCAGGCCCGTGGTGTCGAGGGTCGGCGGCAGCAGGTTGCCCGTGGCCAGGGTCACCTCGACGCCGCGTGCCACCAGCGCCTTGCCGATGGCGGCAGCGCGCACCGCATGGCCGGTTCCCAGAAGGTGCTGGACATAGATGAAGGCGGTCTGGGTCATGGGATCAACTGTCCTGCTTTTTCCTGGAACGGACGTTCCTGTAATGGTCTTGCGCGGCTTTGAGGAAGGCGTCAAGGCGTGCGGCACCGGCTTCCAGCGAATGGTCCTGCGCAATATGCGCCGCAGCAGCCGCGCCGAAGGCCCGGACTTTCATGGGATCGGTCAAAACGTTGCGAAGCCGATCCGCAAACGCCTTCGCGTCGCCTTCAGGAGCCAGCAGGCCGGTGACACCGTCCTGGACAATTTCCGGGACACCGAGCGCATCGCCGCAGATAACGCCGGTCCCCGCCGCCTGGGCCTCCAGGGTAACGAAGCCGAAGGCCTCGCGAATGGCCGGCCAGACGAACAGGTCATGGGCGGCATATTGGGCGGCAAGCTGTTCGGGCGGCATAGCCCCGAGCCAGCGGATACGATCGGCGGGAAACAGCGCCAGAACATGATCCCGCGCGGGGCCGTCGCCGATGATCGTGAGTTGCCACGGCAGATCCCGGACAAGCCCGAGCGCCTCGGCAAGGACTTCGTAAGAGCTGGTCTTATCGCCCTCGCGCATCATGCCGACGGTCAGGAGCTTCAGCGGCGCCTGAACGGGCGGGCGCGGTGTTTTCGCGGCTTCCTCGAAGGCACGGCTGTCGAGAAACGGCAACAGCACGCCCGGACGGGGATCATCCGGGTCGGTGAAAAACGGCAGCAGCCGTTCCCGATCCCAGTTGTGGATGGCCGCCACCGCGTCGGACCGGTGAAGAGCCTCGTCGGCGGCCTGAAAGCCGAGCGCCCAGGGGCCGGTCTTCCGTTTCAACGCCCGGCTCGCCTCCACAATGACGTAAGGCAGCCCGAAACGGTCGGCCAGCGCCGGACCGATCCAGTCGGGCGCCTTGTGGTAGAGGTGATAGGTCAGGAACAGATCCGGCCGATAGCTTTCCCGGGTCCAGCTTTCGGCAACTCGTTCCGCCTCTTCCAGAGCCGCATCACGGACGGCCGTCAGCGCCTCATCGCCGCCGTCCTTGCGCCAGGAGCGGAAACGGCTGGCGATCCGAACCTCGTGGCCGGCACTTTCCAGCGCCTTTACGATCAGCCTGCCCATGGTCCGGTCGCCGGACGGCACCGAGTCGTCGATCGGCTTCATCGGGGCTGTGAAGGCAATTCTCAAGATGCCGGGTTCCGTTTCGTGATGCTCTAAAGGACTTTCCTGAATTTCTTCGCCAGATGATCGAGACCCGGCTCGGTAGCGAAATGCGTCCGCACATGCTTTGACGAGGCGATCCCGAGCCGGTTCCGTTCCGCCGGATCCCGGATCAGGTCCGCGATCGCCTTAGCCAGCATAGCCGGATCTCCGGGCTGTACCAGCCGTCCGGTTTCGCCGTCGGTGATCAGTTCGGGAATGGCGGACACCTCGGTGGACAGGCAGCACAGGCCCATCGATTGGGCTTCCATCAGCACATTCGGCAGGCCGTCACGGTCGCCGGTTTTCGCCAGCTTGGAAGGCAGGACGAACAGGTCGGCCTCCTGGCAGGACTTGATGACCTCTTCCCGGGGCTGCGCGCCGCGCCAGGTGATCCGGTTGGACAGTTTCAGCTTCTCTGCACGGGCCTTCAGCTTGTCGGCGAGCTGGCCGCCGCCGATATGGGTAAAGTGCCAGTTCAGATCCTGCGGCAGCTTGGAAAGTGCCGTCAGGAGATCGTTGTAGCCCTTCTTTTCCACCGCGCGGCCGACGGACAGCAGGCGCACCGGATCGCCGGACCCGTCGCGTGTGGAATGCCCGCCTTCAGGCATCGGAAAATCGGTGAAATCCAGGCCGTGATAGACCAGTTCGACCTTCTCCGGATCCTTGCACAGGCTTTTCAGGTAGGTCGCGTTGGCACCGGTGCAGGTGACACCCCAGGCGGCATCGTCGAGCTTGGTTCTCAGATCCCATTCCGGGCTGGTCCAGATGTCCTTGGCGTGCGCCGAGAACGACCATCCTCTGCCCGACAGATGCGCCGCGTAGCGCGACGCCGAACAGGGTGTGTGCAGATAGTGGGTATGGATCCAGGTGACATCTTCGGGAAGCTCATGGGCAAAGACGCACCCTTGCGCCCAGCGCCGGTAGCGGCTCGGGTTCTTCTCGTGCTTCAGATCGGCTTCGAAAAGCTTCAAGGCCGCCTCATAGGTCGGCTGTTGCTCCGCCCAGCGCCGCGCCTTCCTGACACGCGCTGGATCGTCGGAAATATATTCCGGCAGGTAGAGCACCTCCGCCGATATCTGGCGGTGCAGCTCGTGAATATAGGGATCGTAGGGTTCGCGGAGCGCCACGATCAGGATCGGAACACCGCGCCGTTCGAGGCCGAGCATTTCCTGCGCGATGAAGGTTTCGGACAGGCGCGGATAGCCTTTGACCACGACGGCGATACGGGACATGCGGTTTCTCGGGCTCAGCGTTTCTTGAACGGGATTTCCAGGAGGGGCTTAAGGAGGCCTTTAAACGATGGCCCGCTTCGTTTCGACACGGGCGGTGCGGTTTTCCTCAAAGATCTCACCGACCCTGGTGCCGATGATATCCAGCCCGCCGAGCAGGTTTTTCGATCCCGGCGGACGAAGGCTTCGGGTTCTTGGGCAACCGGGCAAGGGCATCCGCCATCAGACCCGGGTCCGGATACCGTTCGATGGGCAGCACGGTGAGGATTCCGCTCTGCTCCGCCCGGTCGGCGCGGATCGCCTGTTCCCGGCGCGGTATGATCCGCGGCACCATCAGCGTCGGCTTGTCGAAGGACAGGATCTCGCAGAAGGTGTTGTAACCGCCCATCCCAACGATCGCGGTGGCATTGGCGAGATAGGGTTCGATCTGCGGCGTGAAGCGGAGGATCGAAACGTCACGCAGGTTCTCAGCCCTTTCCGCGAAATGGGCCACATGGGCTGCCGGCATGAACGGCCCAAGAATGATCAGCGCGGGAAACAGGGGGCGCTTTCTCGCCTCATAGGCGCGCATCACCCAGTCGACCATTTCCACACCGTCACCGCCGCCGCCGGGCGTGACCAGGATATAGGGCTCGTCGTCGAAGGGGCAGGCTTCGGCAAGTGCTCCGCCCCTTCCGGCAAGTCGCGGCGCAGATATCCGGTATAGCGGACCTTGTCGAGGACGGTTTGCGGGACGTCCATGCCCTCCAGCGGATTGCACACGCTCTCAGGGCCATAGACCCAGATTTCGTCGTAAAGGTCTTTCAGCGCCGGGAAGACGTTCTTGCGGTCCCACTCCCGTTTCAGGATTTCTGGATCGTCCATGACATCGCGCAGGCCCAGCACCAGGCGCGTATCGGTGTTCTTGAGCGCCTCCAGGGTTCCCAGAACCTCGCCGCGAAGACCGAGCGGCTCCTTGTCGACGATGAAAATGTCCGGCGCGAACACTTCCGCCGTGTGCTCGATGATCGACGACCGGATCGCCAGGGTATGATCGATATTCAGGTGCAGCGACAGCGGCGTATATTCACCGTCGCGCAATTTGATCACGCCGGGGATTCGCACGAAATCGACCCGGGAGCGGAACTCGAAACTGCCGATGATCGGGGAACCGGACAGAATCAGGACCGACAGGGTCTCAAACGTCCCCACCAAGGAATGCGCAATGGCCCTGCAGCGGCGCAGGTGCCCAAGCCCGAAGGAATCATGGCTGTAGATCAGGATCTTCGGTGAGTTGGAACGCATACTTCCCCTAAACTGCGCCTGACTGCCCTGGGGTTTTATGTCCCAGAAACGACCATTTTGTCACGTCTTGTGTTGCGGAAATGATCAGCTTGTTTGCCAGTGTGGCATTTCCGTTTATGACTTTGTTATTCGCGGGTAGCACATCCGGGCTGTCCGGTTAATATAATTCACTGGCTGTGTGTGCACGCAGTTGCACTTTATCAATTTGGATGCCGACATGGAAAAGAGCCTGTTTCGCTTCATCTGGAAGTTCAGTGCACGCCAGCAGATTTTCATTCTTCTTATCACGATCATCTCCTATCCGATCACCTACGTTCTGCTCGAGCTGCCGAAGCTTATCGTCAATGACGCGGTTCAGGGAGACGGCTTTCCCCGCGACATCCTCGGCCTGGAATTCGACCAGATCTCCTATCTGTTCCTGTTGTGCTCCGCGTTCCTGGCCCTCGTCGTCGCTTCCAACGGCTGAAGCTCTACATCACGTGTTCAAGGGCCGGCTCGGCGAACGCATGCTGCGCCGGCTGCGCTTCGATTTGTTCCAGCGGGTGTTGCGTTTCCGGCTGCCGCATTTCCGGAAAGTGAGTTCGGGCGAAATCATCCCGATGATCACGGCCGAAGTCGAGGATGTGGGCGGCTTCATCGGCGAAGCAATCGCGCTGCCGGCCTATCAGGGCGGCATGCTCGTGGTGCAGCTCGGCTTCATCTTCATGCAGGATCCCCTGCTCGGCCTGGCCGCGATCAGTTCCTATCCGATCCAGGGCTATGTGATCCCGAAACTGCAGCGCAAGGTGGTGCTTCTGGCGCGCAAGCGGGTGAAGAACGTCCGTCTGATTTCCGACAAGATCGGCGAGAGCATTTCAGGTGTCCCCGAAATCCACGCAAACGACACGTCGGCCTGGCATTCGGCGGATTTTTCCGACCGGCTCTACGAAAACTTCAAGCTTCGCTACGAGATCTTCAATCGAAAATACTTCATCAAGTTCCTCAACAACTTCATGAACCAGCTCACGCCGTTCTTCTTCTATCTGATCGGCGGCTATCTGGTGATTGAAGGCAACATGAGCATCGGCGCCCTGCTCGCGGTGATTGCCGCCTACAAGGACCTGGCCGGCCCCTGGAAGGAACTGCTGGCCTATTACCAGATCGTGGCGGACGTCGACGTGAAGTACCAGACCGTGGTCGAGAACTTCGATCCGCCGGACATCTATCCGGTCGAACGCCTGACCTCCGACGAACACATCCAGCTGTCCGGAGACCTGAAGCTGAGCAACGTCTCCTTTTCCGGCGGCGCGGCTGGCCAGGAAGTCATGGATATCTCCATGACCGTGCCGGCCGGAAAATCCTGTGCCGTCATCGGACAGGACGGGTCGGGCCGGTCGGAGGTCCTGCAGCTTGCCGCCGGGCTTGTCAGCCCGTCATCGGGACGCGTCGAGATCGGAGACCAGGACCTCGACCGGCTGACAGCCGCGACCCTCGGCCGCGAAATCGCCTATGTCGGCGGTGCCATCCATATCTGGACGGGGACCATCCGGGACAATCTCTATTACGGCCTGCGCCATCGCCCGATCACGACGCTCGAGCGTTCAGGGGAGGCCTTACGGGAATACAATCGCCGGCTCCTGGAGGCCAAGGAGACAAGAACCCGACCTATGACATCGAGGCCCTTTGGGACGACCTGTCCGCGACAGGTGCCGCAAATGAGGAAGCGTTGGATGCCGATGCGCTGAAGCTGCTCGCCGCGGTCGGACTGGACGCGGATGTCTACCGCCTGGGTCTCCAGTCCCGCTTCGATCCGGGAATGAACGAGACCTTTGCGGAACGGATCTTGACCGTCCGCCGGGAACTGACCGACCGGATCGCCCAGGATCCCAAGCTCAAGGATCTGGTCGAACTGTGGGATATCAAGACCTTCAACCCCAGCGCCAGCCTCGCGGAAAACCTGTTCTTCGCGGTACCGACCGACCCGGAAATTACCCCGGACATGATGCCGGAGATTCCGGAGGTCAAGGACTTCCTGGCCAGTGCCGGCCTCGACAAGAAGTTCCAGGAAATCGGCCTCAAGATCGCCGAAACCATGGTCGAACTGTTTGCGAACGTCAGCGGCGATAGCGGCTTGCTCGGCAACTATTCGTTCATTACCCAGGACGAGCTGCCGGACTTCGAGCGCATGATCCGGGTCGCGCGTTCCGGTCAGCAGAAGCCGGGGCTTTCGGAGAACGACAAGGTCCGGCTCCTGTCGCTGGCCTTCAAGCTGGTACCGGCCCGCCATCGTCTGGGCATCATGAACGACGAACTGCAGTCCCAGATCATCGCGGCCCGCGCCCAGTTCCGCGACCAGGTGGTCGAGAAGGACGACAAGTTCCTCGCGATCGATCCGAACCTCTACCTGCCGCCGCTGACGATCGAAGACAACCTCCTGTTCGGCCGCGCCCGCGTCGACCGCAGGGATGCACGCCAGAGGATCGACCAGGTCCTGCGTTCCGTTGTGGAGGAAACAGGCCTTCGCGAACCGATCACTTATGCGGGCTTCAGCTATCATGTGGGCATTTCTGGCTCTCGCCTGTCCGCCCAGCAACGCCGACGCCTGGCGCTTGTCCGCGGTCTTCTGAAGAATGTGAAAGTCACCATTCTTGACGATATCGCCACAGGGCTCAGCGACGAGGACAAGGCTTTGCGCCAGTCGATCCGCACCGTTCTTGAAGGCCGCA
This sequence comes from uncultured Roseibium sp., assembly GCF_963675095.2. Classification (GTDB taxonomy): domain Bacteria; phylum Pseudomonadota; class Alphaproteobacteria; order Rhizobiales; family Stappiaceae; genus Roseibium. The sequence continues at coordinate 34,945 of NZ_CAXXSJ010000018.1, forward strand.
CCCTATTGTTCGGCACACCGAACGAAGAGGTTGCCGCCGAATTCGAGCATGCGGTTACCCTTGATCAGGGCCGGATCGCATCGAAAGGCACTCAGGATGCTTGAGGAACGGCAACCAAGATGCTTTTCTGAAACCCGCGTACCGGCAAAGGCCGGCAGATATCTCGCCGTCTCTGACGGCAAAGGAGGTTAGTGTGTCTTTGGATAGCGAAGTCGGGGCCCTGCGCAAGGTTCCCTTGTTCAGGGGTATCGACGATACAAAGCTACGACTTCTTGCCTTCATCAGCGACCGGATGGAGTACAAGACCGGTGAACGGTTGTGCACACAGGGCGAGGAAGGCGATTCCGCCTTATTATCCTGAAAGGGGCCGCGGACGTCCTGGTCAACACGCCCGATGGAGAAAAGGCTGTGGCGAAGGTCGAGGCCAATTCCATCGTCGGAGAGATCGCCATCCTGTGCGATGTGCCGAGAACCGCAACCCTTGTCGCGGCGAACGACATGGACGTGCTTACGGTTTCCAAGGATGATTTCCTGAAGCTCCTGAAGGAATTTCCGGATATGGCCCTTGAGGTCATGCGCACCCTTGCCCTCCGGCTGGAGCAGACGACGCGCGATCTCGCCGCGGCCCGCTCGGGCGCGGCGGCTTGAAGGAGTATTGAGTGGACGACCAGTTTTTCGCTTCGCTGTTGGGGTGCGCGCGGCTCGACGCCGACGCCGGGTGCCAGCACGCTCCGCTACGGCGGGGAGACGACCTGTTTCGAAATTCGCGCCGGCAATTCGCTTGTGCTGGTCGACTGCGGCTCCGGCGCGCGGAATTTCGGCGCGGATCTGTGCCAGTGCGAGCCGGTCGCCTTCGATCTCCTGTTCACCCCATACCCATCTGGACCACATCTGCGGTCTGCCGTTCTTCAAGCCCGCCTACGATCCCCGCTTCGAGGTAAACGCCTGGGCGGGACATTTCCTGGACGAGACCAGCCTGGTGGACATTGTCGAGCGGATCATGTCACCGCCGATCTTTCCGGTTGCCGCGAAGACCCTGAAAGCGGTGAATTTCCGCACATTCCAGGCCGGCGACACCCTGCCCGCGCAATGATGACCTGGTCATCAGGACTGTCCGGCTCAATCATCCTGGTGGCGCCTGCGGATACCGGTTCGACTACGACGGCAAATCGATCTGCATCATCACCGACCACGAGCATGGGCGATCCGGAGATCGATGCCAATGTCCGCAGCTTCGTGGAGGGTGCCGATGTCATGATCTACGATGCCATGTTCACCGACGACGAATACGAAACCTATAAAGGTTGGGGGCCATTCCACGTGGCAGAAGGCGGTTGCCCTCGCCCGGGAGGCAAGCGTCAAGGTGCCGGTACTGTTCCATCACGACCCGCGCCGGTCAGACGACGAACTCGATGAGATCGGCATGGCCGCGGACGCCGCCTACCCAGGAACGCTGGTCGCGAGCGAGGGCATGCTGCTCAAGCCGTAGCCGCGTTCTGCCGATCACGCGGGATCACAAAGCCTGACGAAGGCTTGCCGTCGCCGGCAAACCGTCCAATTGCTGACGAAATTACCGTATCATACCCGATACGAACCAAACGAGACGGCGATGGCGGGTATTCGCGACACTATCAGATCCATCTTCCGGGGAGGGTTACCTGAAGCCGGTATACCTGAACGGGTCCGCGCCGAATTCCGGCTGCGCGAAGCAGAGTCGGAGCGCCTGATCGGCTGGGTTCAGCTTGCCCTGGTCCTGTTTTTTCTCCACTCTCTACGCGATTGCCCCTCGCGCGGAAGGAACCGCCGGGTTCAATTTCGTTCCGCTTGCTCTTGGCATCTACTTGCTTTTCACCCTCGTCCGGCTGGTCCTCTCCTATCGGATCGTCCTGCCGACCTGGTACCTGGTCGTTTCCATAGGGGTCGACATGGCGCTGCTGGTCGGCCTGATCTATTCCTTCCACATCCAGTACAATCAGCACCCGACCTTCTATCTGAAGGCGCCGACGCTGATGTACATGTTCATCTTCATCAGCCTTCGCGCCCTGCGTTTCGATCCGCGCTTCGTTCTGACCACCGGCCCTCGTCGCGGTGTGCGGCTGGGTTGGCCTGGTGCTCTACGCCGTTGTCGCGGACATGGGCAGCATGCGGGTCACCCGGAACTATGTCGAATACCTGACCAGCAATTCTATCCTGATCGGCGCCGAACTGGACAAGACCGTCGTCATCATCACCGTGACAGCGATCCTGACCGCCGCGCTCTACAGAGGACGGAAGATGATGATGGCCTCCATACGGGAACAGACGGCGGCAAGTGATCTTCGCCGCTTCTTTGCGCCGGAGGTCGCCGCCTCCATCACTGGAGCCGAAGACCGGCTGCAGGCAGGCGAAGGTGTCGTGCGGGACGCGGCCATCCTCTACGTGGACGTCCGGAACTTCACCCGGACAGCGAACAACCTGCCGCCGGAGAAGGTCATGGCCGTGCTGGCCGCCTATCAGGAGATGGCAGTTGCCGTCATCGAACGGGAAGGCGGCCGCGTGGACAAGTTCCTCGGCGACGGCATCCTGGCGACCTTCGGCGCGATCCACCCTTCCGAGACCTATGCCGCCGACGCCCTGAGGGCCGCCCGGGAGGTTGTCGTGGCAACGCAGGACAAGAAGGATCTGTTTCAGGTCGCGGGCTGGCCAGGCGACTTCAGGATCGGCACTGCGGTTGCGGCGGGTCCAGTCACCGTCGGTGTCGTCGGCGCCCATGACCGCCTCGAATTCACCGTCATCGGAGACGCGGTCAACCGGGCCGCCAAACTGGAAGACGCCAACAAGCAGGAAGCCTCCTTGGCGCTCACCGATGCCGCGACCTGGGATCTGGCCGTGGCTCAGGGGTATGACGGATTGCCCGCCCTGGATCGCTTCGCCCGCCCGATCGGCGGTCTTGCCGTCCCCCTGGACCTGAAGGTGCTGGCCTAGGGTCAGGGCCTCGGATTTGCTGCCTTCAAAGCTTTGAAATGCTCCCCTGGCTGATTTCACCCTGCCGGTTGCATTGGCAATTGTATTTCTGCCCTTGACCTCGCGGATAATTCAGGCCAGTTTCCATCCGTCAGTTTACGTCAAAGTCAAAAGAATAAAAAATACGACGTAATATCAATATTTTAAATCTGGGATGCGGAGGCAATATGCAACTTAACGATCAAATCGCCGCGGTGGTCACTGGCGGCGCATCCGGCCTGGGCGCCGCGACGGCACGTATGCTCGCCTCTCAAGGCGTCAAGGTGGCGCTGTTCGATCGCGACCAGACACAGGGCGAAGCGGTCGCAAAGGAAATCGGCGGTCTGTTCGTCAGTGTCGATGTGACCGACCAGGCAAGCGTCGAGGCCGGCTTTGCGGCAGCACGCGCGGCCCACGGAACGGAACGCATTCTGGTCAACTGCGCCGGGATCGCCCCGGTCGCCAAGACCACCTCGCGCGGTGAACCCCATCCGATGGACATGTTCGAGAAGGTGATTGCCGTCAATCTGGTCGGCTCGTTCCGTTGCATTGCGCTCTCGTCCACTGCCATGGCGGAACTGGAACCGCTGAACGAAGACGGAGCCCGTGGCGTGATCGTCTCCACCGCCTCGGTTGCGGCCTTCGACGGCCAGATCGGTCAGGTCGCCTACGCGTCCTCCAAGGCCGGCATTGCCGGTATGACCCTGCCGGTCGCACGCGATCTGTCCAAGTCCGGCATTCGGGTCATGACCATCGCACCGGGCATTTTCGAAACGCCCATGCTTTTAGGCCTGTCGCAGGAAGTCCAGGACAGCCTCGGCCAGCAGGTGCCCTTCCCTTCCCGTCTTGGACGCGCAACGGAAATATGCCCAGCTGGTCAAATCGATCTGCGAGAACGACATGCTGAACGGCGAGACCATCCGCCTGGACGGCGCCATCCGCATGGCGCCCCGGTAAGCTGCTGCTTCCGGTAGCATCGCCCGAGGTTAAATTTCGAAATCAGTTTGCGAGGCGGCTTGTTCTCAAGCCGCCTTTTGCATGTGCACCCCTGACTGTTTCCGACACGTTCATCCGTGCTGGAGGGCATCTGCTCAAGAGGGATAGCTCACCACCTCGAACTCGATACCATCGGCGTCATCGAAGTAGAACCGGCGTCCCGGTTCGTAATCGGCGTGACTGTGCGGGCTTATATCCCATGGCCTTGACCTTTCCCTCGGTCGCATCCAGGTCGTCGACGACCACACCGACATGGTTGAGCCCGCCCCGGGTCGTGTAGCTGTCCTGCGGGTCTTTCGGATCCCCGAGTGAATAGACCGCCACATAGGAACTGTCGTTGCCGACATGAACCGCGAAGCCGCCGGCCTTCGCCTCCCCCTGCCAGCGGATATACCAGCCGAACAGATCGGCGAGCCTTTCCGCGGTTTTCAGCGGGGTCGCTGACGGTGATGTTTGACAGTGTTCCAGAAACGCTTCGGCCATCGGCCTTCCTCCTGTTTGACTTGAACAGGTTCCTGATCTAGGACCTCAACCTTACTTGAGGTCAAGGGCTGGATGAAAAATATGGCACGGATCAAAGGGAAACCAGCCTCTGTCGATAGGCGACCTGGCGGCACGGACCGGCCTGTCCGTATCCGCGATCAGGTTTTACGAGACCAAGGGGCTTGTTACGCCGGCCCGCAATGGAGGCGGCCAGCGCCGGTTCCTGCGGTCCGATATCCGCCGGCTTTCCTTCGTCCTGATCGCCCAGGAATTCGGTTTCAACCATCGCCGAGATCGCAGAGCACCTGAAGTCCCTTCCGGAAGGACGAACGCCGACGAAGCGGGACTGGACCCGCATCAGCCAAGACCTTCCTCGGTCATCTCGACAGAAAGATTGAAACCCTCAACAGGCTGCGTGACCGGCTCGACAGCTGCATCGGCTGCGGTTGCCTGTCACTGGAAAGCTGCGCGCTTTACAATCCGGAAGACCGCGCCGGTCATAGCGGAACCGGCCCGCGTTTCGTGATTGCCCCCCTCGCAATCCAATCTGGAATGGGCCGATACGGAAAGGGTGGAGCAGTAACCTCTTTTTTCCTGTCTTCGGCTAGTCTCCGGCCAAACAGAGCGGGAAACTGACCATGGTCGCAATCACATTCGCCTTCTGGCCGCGTTCGCTACATTTGCCATTCCAGTGCTGCCAGCACTGACATCGCCGTCGCTCGCAGCAGATACTTCGATCTCACCGGTCGCGAAGCCAAAAGCGCCGGTTCCGCCGGCCGTTCAAAAACCGAAGCCGGCTGCGTCGGTAGGAGAAGCCCGCAAGCGGTCCCGCTGAAACGCCGTACAAGAAAGTCGTGGGACGTCTTCACCGGCGATACGACCATTGCCGGCGAGAAGGTCGCCTTTCCGGCGGAAAATCCCGGGCATCACGTCCCTGATCGTCACCATGGAGCCGGGGGAAAAGACCGCCTGGCACCAGCACGGCACGCCTCTTTACGCCTATATTCTGGAAGGTGATCTGACCGTGACCTACGAGGGGATCGGCGAGCGCCACTACAAGCCCGGCGACGGGTTTCTGGAGGCCATGCATGTGACCCATCAGGGGCATAACACGGGTACGACGCCGGTGCGGATCCTGGCCGTGTTTCTTACTGGCGACGACAAAAAACCGACGATACCGGAGAAGGCCCCGCAATAGCCTGTTGGTGCACCGGCCGGCTGCTTCGACTTTCACGTGTGACACAGCCGCTTCCCTCGCTTCCGTCTGCAGCTATACTCACCTTGCGTAATTTAAGTCATTGCATCAGTGGGCCGTGTGCCAAGTGGAACGGCCTGCCGCTTGGGAGCAGTCATGAGCGACAATATTCACCCGCTGGCAGCCCATCAACATACCTCACTTTCTTCCCGGACCGGACGGCAGCGATCCGCTGATGACGGTCATGATCGTCGCCCTCATCGCCCTCGTGATCCTTGTCGGGTCGCTCTACCTCCATCTGCATGCCCTGCCGGAACGTGTCGTCCCATGGCAATGAGCGGATGCAGATGGAAATCGTCGCCATCCTGCCCTGGTCGCTCTGTTCACGCACAAACAATCTGTTCTGGATCGCCGCCCTGATCCTGGCCTTCATTCAATTGCCCGATCTCCAGACACCGCTAAATTCCATCGCGGCCACGCTGGCCGGGCTCACCGGACGCAAGGAAATGGAAGCCGTTGGCGACGGTGCCAGTGCGCCGTCCGAGACGGCGGTTCCAAATGCCTTGTCCGAAACATCAGGGAAAGCGACTTCATCGCCCACCGGGGCAGACGCTCCGCCTGCAGAGAAGGTATAAGCCATGTTTGAGCTTCTTTTCTGCGCGAACCCTCACGATCCTGCCCGACTACCTGATCCGCCGCTATGTCCAGGACAAGCGCATCGGCCGGGAAATCACTCTGTTCACGGTCTGGTACGAGCTGCGCTACGGCATCGTGACCTGTTTCATGCTGACCGTGTCGTTGATCACATTGATCTTTTATTCCACCCGACCGCGGTCAGTGCGACGCTTGTCTTCCGCACGATACCGATCCTGCCGGAGACCGCAGGGCGCGTGGAGGAGGTTTATTTCGAGCCGGGGCTGCAGAACGAGGTCAAGGCGGGCGATCCGATCTTCCGGCTCGACAGTTCCCGCCAGAAAGCGGATGTCGACACCAAGACGCTCCAGGTGGCCGAAATCGAGGCCGAGCTAAAAACGGTCGAGGGGCGAACTGGCGGTTGCCGCTAGCCAGGTGGACCAGGCGAAATCGGCTCTCAAACAGGCGACGGACGAACTGGATACAAAGACCGAGTTGCGCGACCGCAACCAGAACGTGGTCAGCGAGCGCGAAGTCGAGAAACCTCCAGACAATGGTCGACAGCCGGAAAGGCGCCCTTGCTGCCGCCATGGCCAACCAAGACCTGGTGACGACGAAAATCGAGGTCGTTCTGCCGCAAGACTGAAGAGCCTGCCGGCCCAGCTCCATGAAGCGGAGATCGAACTCGGCAAGATGACCGTTTATGCGGGCGTAGACGGTTTCCATCGATCAGTTCACCCTGCGGGTCGGCGATATCGTCAATCCGCTTCTGCGTCGGCTGGGGTCCTGATCCCGGCCGATGCGGGCCGCGGCCGGATGATCGCGAGTTTCGCCCAGATCGAGGCACAGGTGATCAAGCCGGGCATGTTTGCCGAAGCGGTGTGCTCGTCCCTGCCCTTCACCGTCATCCCGATGATCGTCACCGAGGTGCAGCCGCATATCTCCTCCGGGCAGATCCGCGCGAGCGATCAGCTGATCGACGCGGCACGCCAGATCCAGCCCGGGACGATCACGACCTTTATGGAACCGCTTTATCCGGGTGGCCTCGACAAGGTGGCGGCCGGCAGCCAGTGTGTGGCCAATGCCTACACCAGCAATCACGAACGGCTGTCCTCGGATCCGTCCATCGGCACGGGCGAATACATCTTCCTGCATGCGATCGACACGGTCGGTCTGGTCCACGCCATGCTGCTCAGGCTCCAGGCGATCCTGTTCCCGGTCCAGACGCTCGTGCTGACGGGGCACTGAACACGAAAAAGGCGCCGGTTCCGCGGCGCCTTTTTGAAAACGTGTCAGATAACTGACAAGAGGTGCCCGTCAGAGCCTCGCCAGCAATTGCGGTGTCGGCCAGCCGTCGGCAGGCATGCCGAGCTTTCTTCTGCATCTCCTGCACCGCATGGCGGGTGCCTGAGCCGAGAATTCCCGTCGATCTTGCCGACGTCGTAGCCGAGATCCTGGAGCTTCTTCTGGAGCTGTTTCATCTGCGGGTCGTCCAGCCCGGATCCGGATTGCCCCTGGTTATAGACCTGCGCACCGCCCAGGCGGGTCGCCAGATAGGCGGCGGACGTCGTGTAGACGAAGGACTGGTTCCATTCCAGATAGATGTCGAAGTTCCGATAGGCCAGGAAAGCAGGTCCCTTCGCCTTGGGGCAGGATCACCGCGGCGGGCACGTTCGCAATCGAGCCCTGACGCGGCTTCACGCCCATGCTGGCCCACTCGCTGCCGTTCCTGCGCTGATCGAGCCCGGTCGTTTCCCATGGAAAAATTGCCCGGCAGGCTGACTTCCTGCAACCAGGGCTCTCCGCGCTTCCAGCCCAGGTGCTGAATGAAGTTGGCGCCTGTCAGGATCGCATCGGCGGAACTGGCCTTGACGTTGACGTGACCGTCACGGTCGCCGTCCACGCCGAAGCGGATGATATCGGCAGGGAGCATCTGCACCTGGCCGATCTCGCCGGCCCACGCCCCTGTGGTACCGCGCGGATCGAGATCGCCATGCTGCATCCATTTCGATCGCCGCAATCAGCTGCGGCCGGAACAGGTGCGGCCTGCGGCAGTCATGGGACAGGGGTCGCCAGTGCATTGACCGTGTTGAAGTCGCCCTGATACCCGCCGTAATCCGTTTCCTCCAACGCCCAGAAAGCGGTGATCACCGGCGCAGGAACGCCGTAGTCCTTTTCCGCTCGGTCAAAGACGCGGGCCCACTTTTTCATATTGGAGGCGCACGTGCCTGCAGCCGGTAGCTTGAGATGGCGCGCTTGGAAAAGGTCAGGAAGTCCAGCTTGAACACCCCTTGGGCCCGGTCCCTGGACAAAACCTTGCGATCGATCTGCGCCCCGGAAAGCGTGCGGTCCGCGGCGCGGGCCGACAGACCGGAGGCAACCGCTTCCTGCTTGACGCCTTCCAAGAACTGACGGAAATCGCCGCCACACGGGACCTTGGCAAAGGCTGGCGAGGCAACTGCGACCGTAAGGCCGGCAAGGACGGAAGCGGCGGTGCGGGAGAAAAGGTTCATGAGGGGTCTCTGATCGAACAAAATTCAGGGCAAAAACGGACAAAATTTCCGGGCACAGTTGACGTTGCCCTATCCCCGACGTCAACAGGCTTTCAGGGCTTCTCCACGAAGAGACAGGCCAAACGGCAGGAAAACGGCAGACCTCAACCTCAGGGGCAGCCGCTTCCGGCGCGTATCGTTCCGTCCGGCAAGGGCGGGATCGGCTGGGTGGTCGCCGAAGAGGTGCAGCCGGGCGTGACATTCGGACTGCCCATCGGCTCCGGCTGGTAATTCGCCGGCGAATTCTCGTTGATGCACATCTGATAGGCCATGTCGTAGAGCGACTGCCAGCCTTCAGGCGTCGATCCCATGTTGTCCAGGACGCTCAGGGCTGCCCCGGCGCGCGCGCCACGTTGGGCGCCGCTGCGGCCAGCCCAGGCGCCGCCGACAACGGCGCCGCGCATGCCTTCGTCGATCATGTCGCCCGTCGGGTCGCCGCTGCCCGCATGGGCGTCGGCATAGTCCCGGGCGTACTCCTCACAGCTTGAAAGACTGCCGCCGGCATGGCCTGGGGCGGCGCCGAGCAGGACCGTTGTGGCAGCCAACAGGATGGCAAGTGGGCTGAGACGGGATTTGCCGGCCTGAGTTGCAGTATGGTTATCCGGTTCGGAGCCGATCATGGGAACCTCTCTCGACTTTTGGGTTGGTCGGCCGGATCGTAATCGCTCCGGCTTGCCTCACCCTTGTCTGTCGCGGAAACATGGAAGCGGGATGTTAGGTCTGAAATCCTAACATCCGGATACTTTCCGGCCACTTCGGTGCGGGACTGTCACCCCTTGCCGTCGACAAACTTCTTCCCGACAAAGCCGGATTGGCCGTTGACGCTTACCGCACACCACCAATTATCGCAGGATCCGACACGGACCGCGGACCCTTTCGGCACGACCATCACGACCGGCGCGTCCTTTTCAGCCGCGCTGCGCAGATTGACATCGGCCGTCACGCTCGCGGTTTCCGTCACCGGTCCGGTATCCAGCGTATTTGCAGATGCTGCCGGCGCCGCCGGAGTGGCGACAGGCATTGCAGCAGATGACTTTCGGGCGGCGGCGGAAATCGCCTGCTGGCCCTCCTCCCAACCGGCATGAGGGTTCGGAACGGACGCATAACCGAGAACAGGGAGCGAAGACCGGATGCCGGGACGCGCCGGTAAACCTGCCTGCCTGACGGAACCGGCAGGCCCGGTCCCTTCCTGCGGTATTTTCGCGACGCGAGCCTGGTTCTTGATCTTGAGCGCTTTCTGGTTGGGATCGGCGGCCTGCGCGGAATTGAAGCGCAGGTCAAACCCCGACTCGTTCAAAGCTTGCGCCTGAGCCGAGGCAGAGGCATCCGGCCCGGTCTCCTTTGCCGGCTCTGTCGTTGTCTGCCCTTCAAGCGATACCGTCTTTACGGCGATAGGGCCGGCATCCGGGTTCGATAGGTGGCCGGCAGCGTAATTCATTGTCCCCGCAGCCAGCACCAGCAGGAGCCCGGCAGCGGACGCAACTGCGACCGGCAACAGGCGAAAACGGGCTTCTGACGTCGTGTTCCCGGCGTTTTCAGCGAGTTGGCTGACGGGGGCCACCGTCGGCTTTCGCAGAACTTCCGGGATCATCAGATCACCGTCGTCTTCTGCTTCTCCACCTCGCAAGCGGGGCGGTGCCGCGGAAGATGCCCGGACGATGGTCAATTCCGGACGCTCCCTGGTGTTTTCGTCCCGATCTGTCGAAAGATCCGGGATCCCGTGAAACTCGGGCGCAACGATCGGCTGCGTGGATGGCGCGGAATACTTGAACATGGTGCCCTCCGTGGACCTGGCGAGCGCGATTTGATTGCGCTCGAACGCCATTTCCCCCTACCCGGGCTCCTATTAATTCGCGCCTATGTGGCGGTATCCGGACCGAAATCGGGCGAGCATCTGAAAATCGCATGACATTTTCTGTCGACCCGACCGACAGGACGCTTGCGAAACGCCCGGAAATTATTTTAAGCTTAAAATATATTCCAAAAGGAGCGTGAGGACGGGAAGGTACGGTCAGGCAGGACCCGCTTTCGCCATTTGCGAGGTCTGAACGATTGTGTGCCGGACCGCCTTGCTATTAATCTGGCTCAGAGTTGGCAGTACTCTGAAGAACAACAAATGAATCGGGAAACTGCCCAATCAGGAAGTTAAGAGGGGGAAGACTATCATGAAGCACATTCTGTCCGCGCTCGCGGTTGGCGCATCGATCGGGCTCGCCGGTCTTGGAGCAGCCACCGCCCCGGCCGGCGCCGAAGGCCTGAAAATCGGTTTCCTGGCCACCCTGTCGGGACCGCCCGCAGTTCTCGGCCAGCACATGCGCGACGGCTTTCTGCTCGGCGTCAAACAGGCCGGCGGCAAGCTCGGCGGGATGGATACCGAGGTCATCGTGGTTGACGACGAACTGAAACCCGATGCAGCACTGACCAAGGTTCAGGGGCTTCTGGAGCGCGACAAGGTCGACATCATGGCCGGCGTCGTCTTCTCCAACGTGATGATGGCGGTCTACAAGCCGGTCGTTCAGTCCGAAACGATCTTCATCGGCACCAATGCAGGCCCGTCTCCGATCGCCGGCAAGGGCTGCAGCAAGTATTTCTTCTCCACCTCCTACCAGAACGACCAGAACCATGAAGTCATGGGCCGCTACGCCAGCCAGAAGGGCTACGGCAAGATGGTCGTCATGGCGCCGAACTACCAGGCGGGCAAAGACGCGATCGCCGGCTTCAAGCGGCACTACACGGGTGAAATCGCGGCCGAAATCTACACCAAGCTCGGCCAGCTCGACTTCTCCGCGGACCTCGCCCGCATCGCTGACCTGAAACCGGACGCGATCTTCACCTTCATGCCGGGCGGGATGGGCGTGAACCTGGTCAAGCAGTACTCACAAGCCGGCCTGAAGGACGCGGTCCCGTTCCTGTCCACCTTCACCGTCGACGAGACGACGCTTCCTGCGACCAAGGATCTGGGGGTCGGGCTTTATTCCGGCGCCGAATGGGCTCCGAACCTGGACAATCCGGCGAATGCCAAGTTCGTCCGCGACTTCAAGGCGGAATACGGCTACGCTCCGTCACTCTACGCTGCTCAGGGCTATGATGCGGCACAGCTGATCGACGGAGCGGTCGCCATGGCCGGCATCAAGGACAAGACCGCTCTACTGTCAGCTCTGAACGCGGCACCGTTCGAAAGCGTGCGCGGCGACTTCAAGTTCAACACCAACCAGTTCTCTCGATCCAGGATTTCTACCTGACGAAGGCGATCCAGAAAGGGAACAGCTATGTGACCGAAGCGGTCGAGAAGGTGTTTGACGACTTCGGCGACGCCTATGCCGGCTCCTGCCGCATGTAAAATCACCGCGTGAAGGCCCGGGCAATGTGCCCGGGCAGTCCCTGGCGCAACCTCATTCGACCGGAACCTTCATCTTGAGCACGACTCTTCTGGCAGTTCAGACCCTGAATGGAATGCAGCTCGGTATCCTGCTGTTCCTGATTGCGGCCGGGCTGACACTGGTCTTCGGTGTCATGGACTTCATCAACCTGGCCCACGGTGTCCAGTACATGCTCGGCGCCTACCTGGCGGTGGCCGCCTACAAGCTGACCGGCTCCTTTTGGATGGCGCTTCCGCTGGCACTGTTCGGCGCGCTGCTCTGCGGCCTGCTACTGGAATTCCTTGTCTTCCGCCATCTTTACGACCGGGATCATCTGGACCAGGTGCTCGCCACGTTCGGCGTGATCCTGTTTCTCAACGAGGCTGTGAAAGCCATCTGGGGCGCCGCACCGCTCTCCGTTCCGGTGCCGGAGCAGCTCGACAGCTCCATCCAGCTCATGGAGAATTTCAATTACCCGATCTATCGGATAGCCCTGCTCGGCTCAGGTCTCGGCGTGGCGGTCCTGCTTTATGTGCTCGTATCCTGGACGCGCGTCGGCATGCTGGTGCGGGCCGGCGCCAGCAACGCGCCGATGGTTGCCGCGCTCGGGGTCAACATTCGCCGGCTTTTCACTGTCGTCTTCGGCTTCGGAGCGATGCTCGCAGGTTTCGCAGGCATCATGGCCGCACCGATCCTGTCGGTCGAGCCGGGGATGGGCGACAATCTCCTGATCCTGGCCTTTGTGGTGATCGTGATCGGCGGCATCGGCTCGATCCGGGGTGCCTTTTTATCAGCCCTCCTGATCGGCCTCGTCGATACGCTCGGTCGGTCCTTCGCCACGGACATCGCCCGTCTCGTCCTGCCGCCGTCCGCCGCCAATGATGTCGGACCGGCCATTGCCTCCATGCTGATCTACATTCTCATGGCCGGCGTCCTGTTCTTCCGCCCAAGCGGCCTGTTCCCGGTGAGAAGCGCATGAGCGGAACCGCCCTCCTCTTCCGCAACCGGGTCGTGCCGGTCCTCCTATTCCTGCTACTGGCTCTCGTGCCGGTCTATGCGACCTATATGGACGACCGGTTCCTCCTCTTGTTCTTCACCCGCATACTCGTGCTCGCCATTGCCGCCGTCAGCCTGGATTTCATTCTCGGGCTCGGCGCTATGGTCAGCTTCGGCCATGCCGCCTATCTGGGGCTCGGGGCCTACGCGGTCGGCATACTGGCCGACAGCGATATCTGGGACGCGTGGATTTCCTTTCCTGTGGCGATCCTTGTGTCGGGCCTGTTCGCCCTTGTTACCGGCGCGATCTCGTTGCGGACGCGCGGCGTCTATTTCATCATGATCACGCTCGCCTTCGGTCAAATGGCCTATTTCACCGCCACGTCGCTTTCCGCCTATGGCGGCGATGACGGTCTCACCTTGTGGGGCCGCAGCGAATTCTTCGACACCGAGATCTTTTCCGATGCCACCTGGTTCTACTATCTGGTTTTCGGGGTTTTGCTCGTCGTCACGCTCCTTTTGAGGCGGATCGCCGGATCGCGTTTCGGGCGGGTGCTCAAGGGCGCCAAGCAGAGTGAGGCCCGGCTTCATGCCATCGGCATCGATCCCTACCGCTACCGGCTGGCCGCTTATGTGATTGCCGGCATGATCGCAGGGCTTGCCGGTGCGCTGATGGCCAACCAGTCGGAGTTCGTTTCGCCTGCCTACATGTCCTGGCACCGTTCCGGTGAACTCATCGTCATGGTCATCCTCGGCGGGCTGGGCTCGCTGTACGGCGCTGTACTGGGGGCCGTCGCCTACATGTCGCTCGAAGAAGTCCTTTCCGGCTACACCGAACACTGGCGCCTGATCTTCGGTCCGCTCCTGATCCTGGTGGTGCTCTATGGCAAGGGCGGACTTCTGGGACTGATCAAGGGAGGCGGAAAATCATGAGCGCTCCCGTTCTCCAGCTGAAGAACCTCAACAAGACTTACGGTGCCCTGCGGGTGACGAAAGACCTGTCGCTGGAGGTGCGCCCCGGCGAGATCCATGCGGTGATCGGACCGAACGGTGCCGGCAAGACCACGCTGATCGGCCAGATTGCCGGCAATGTCCGCTCCGACAGTGGCAAAGTCTTCTTCGGAAACCGGGATGTGACGGCTCTGCCGGTCGCGAGACGGGCGCAACTCGGCCTCGGCCGCTCGTTTCAGATCACGGCGATCCTGCCGGAGTTCTCTGTCCTGGAAAATGTCGCCCTCGGCGTTCAGGCGCATCAGGGACATTCGTTCCACTTCTTCAAGCCGGCCGATACGGACAAGGGTCTCAACCGCAAGGCGCTCGCTATCCTGGACAAGGTCAAGCTTTTCCACCGGGTGGAGACCCGCGCCGGCGATCTCAGCCATGGCGAGAAGCGGGTCCTGGAACTGGCTATCGCCCTGGCGGGCGAGCCGAAGCTGCTTCTTCTGGACGAACCCATGGCCGGGACGGGTCCGGAGGAAACGAAGAACCTGGTGGAGGTTCTGCAAAGCCTCAAGACCACGATCCCCATGCTTCTGGTCGAACATGACATGGACGCGGTGTTCCAGCTCGCGGACCGGATCTCGGTTCTTGTCTATGGCGGCATCATCGCCACCGGAACACCCGATGAAATCCGCAACGACGACAAGGTTCGCGAAGCCTATCTCGGGGAGGACGAAACCGCATGAGCGCGCCGCTTCTCGAAGTTGAGTATCTTCAGGCAGGCTATGGCGATAGCCGGGTGCTGTTCGACGTTTCGCTGACCGTCCATCCGGGCGAGAGGTCGTGACCCTGATGGGCCGCACACGGAATATGGGCAAGACGACGACGATCAAGACGATCCTCGGCATGCTCAAGGCGGAAGCCGGCACCATCCGGATCGGCGGCACGGACATGACCGGCAAGCCGTCCTACCGGGTCGCGCAGACCGGTCTCGGACTGGTTCCGGAAGGCCGGCAGGTGTTTCCGAACCTGACGGTGGAGGAAAATCTCGTCGCCACGGCTGCCAGACGGTCCGGGCGGGCCTGGACGCTGAAGACCGTCTACGGCCTCTTTCCCCGGCTCGAAGAGCGCCGGCGCAATTTCGGCACCCAGCTTTCCGGCGGCGAACAGCAGATGTTGGCTATCGGCCGGGCGCTGATGACCAATCCGAAGCTTTTGATCCTCGACGAGGCGACAGAAGGCCTCGCCCCACTGATCCGCGCTGAAATCTGGTCCTGCCTGAAAGGGCTCAAGGACAACGGCCAGGCCATCCTGGTAGTCGACAAGACGGTTTCCGCCCTGGAAAAGCTCGCCGATCGGCACGTGATCATCGAAAAGGGCAACACGGTGTGGACCGGCACCAGCGCGGAACTTGCCGCCGACCCGACCGTCAAGGCGCGCTTCCTGAGTACTTGAGGCCTCCCTTACCGGCCCAGATAGAGCCCGGCATTGGCCTTGAACGCGTCCGCCGCAAAGCGCATGAACCGGCGGATGCGTTCCACATGCTTCAGATCCGGATGGGTCAGGATCCATATGTCCAGGTAGCGGGCAAGCTCGAACCCCGGAACGCGTTCAAGGTCCGGATCGGGGTCTCCCAGAAAACAGGGCATTCGGCCTATACCCAGCCCCGCCCTGACGGCGGCATGAAGCGCAATCATGTCGTCGCAGACGACCGAGGCGTAGGCATTCGGAAACCGGTCCCGGATTTCCTTCGGCGCCCCCTGGTCCCACCATTTGAAGGTGACACAGGCGATTTCCACCGGATCCGATGTCTTCGACAATGCTTCTTCGTGGATCCGCAGATAGGCCTTCGAAGCGTAAAAGGCCCGGCGCTGCCCGGTCGCCATGCGCCCGAACAGGGGTGTCATCCGGACGGTCGGTGACCCGGACTGCGACATCCGCCTCACGACGCTGCAGGCTTAGTACCTCGTTCGCCGCGATCATGGAAAGCTCGATCTGCGGATGACGCTCCGCAAAACGGGCGACGATTTCCGCCAGCTGAACCTGGAATATGAGCTGGGCGGCGGTTATCCGTAGCGGACCTTCCAGTTCCGTATCCTGGGCGGTAATGCGGGTATCGAGCGCCAGAAGCTCTGTTTCGATTTTTTTGGCAGCCTCAACCGCCTCCGTGCCGGCTGCTGTCGGCACCAACCCGCCCGGAAGTCTTTCAAAAAGCCGCGTACCGAGGCCGGTCTCCAGCGCCGAAAGCCGCCTGGAAACGGTGGAGTGATTGACCCCGAGCTTCCGCGCCGCTCCCGACAGCCCTCCGGCCCTGGCAACCGCCAGTACGAATTTCAGATCGTCCCAGTTCTCCATGGCTGTGCATTATTGCACAGGATGATTCTATTTTTGTGGAATTTCTATCATATGCCGGCGTGCGTAAGGTTTTTCCATCCGAAACAGGAGGAAATTCCATGAGTGTCCAAGCCCTAGCCCTGATCACGATCACCGACCGGGAAACTCTAGCGAAATACCGAGAAGCCGCCGCAGAGGCCCTTGCCAAGCACGGCGGCACAGTTCTGGCGGGCGATCCTTCGCCTGTCGTTCTGGAAGCGGCCGGCGACGTTCCGGACCTGACGGCCCTGCTGGGCTTTCCGAATGTCGAAGCGGCGAAGGCATGGCGTACGGATCCGGCTCTGGCCGAGGTCCATGCCCTGCGCAATGCCGGCGGCAAGTCGACGATTATTGTTCTGCCGAACTGATCCGTTCAGCAGGGATCAAAACGAAGGGGCGCATTGCGCCCCTTCCGAGATCAGATATCGATGGCATTCAGACCGCCCAGAGAGCGTTACCGGACCGGCTTGACCAGCCGCATGCGCCAGGTGACGCCCTTCTTGTCGGAGACGAGGCGGTAGTCGTCGAGGACTTCCCATTTCGTCTCGTCGTCGGTCGATTCCCAGAGCTTTGCAATCAGCTTGTTGGCACCGCTTTCCGGCCGCTTGGGCGAGTACATCGACAAGGCAATGATGCCGTCTTCCTTCAGGAACGGCACGTAGCGGGCAACGACGGCTCCGGGATCGTCGGCAAAATGCAGGACTTCGTTGAAGACGATGGCCGAGAAGCTCTCGCCCGGCTCCGGTTCGAAGCTGTGCATGTCGCCGGCGCGCAGGGCTGCGATCTTCGGGTCGACATTGGCGATTTCCAGCGCTGCCGGTGCCAGGTCCATGCCGACATAGCGCTTCAGTCCCATGGGCGCCAGGCGCTCGTACAGAAGCCCCTCGCCGCAGCCGATATCAAGGACGTCCGACAGCGTGTCGGTCAGGCTCAGCCACATGCCGATGATGCCGTAGCGGCCGCTTTCGGGAAGAGAGCGCAGAAACGCCCAGCGGCCTGCTTCGTATTCCTCGTCCCAACCTTCGGCGGTACTCGCATTCTTCGACATGATTTCTCCGGTTCAAATGGCACCCGGCACGCGTTTCATGCAGCCGGGAGCGATAAAGGTGTCAGACGATCACTTATAGGGATCGGCCGCGTCGCGCAAACCGTCGC
>NZ_CAXXSJ010000019.1:0-41845 GCF_963675095.2 uncultured Roseibium sp.
CCAGGCCGGGGTTTTTGCATTTTGGGGTAAAGTTTCATGACGACCAACGACACGAAAGCGAAGAAGACCTGGCGTCCGGCGACGGAACTGGTTCACGGCGGAACCTCCCGGTCTCAATACGGCGAGACGTCCGAAGCGCTTTTTCTGACGCAGGGCTTCATCTATGCGGGCGCCGAAGCGGCGGAAGCCCGGTTCAACGGCGAGGATCCGGGCTTCGTCTATTCCCGTTACGCCAATCCGACGACGGCCATGTTCGAGGACCGGATCAAGGCGCTGGAAGGCGCGGAAGCCGCACGGGCGACCGCCAGCGGCATGGCCGCGGTCAATCTGGCGCTCATGGCTTCGGTCAAGGCGGGCGATCACGTGGTGGCCGCCAAGGCCCTGTTCGGCTCCTGCCGTTATATCGTCGAAACGCTGCTGCCGCGTTACGGCGTGGAATCGACCCTGGTCGACGGCACCGATCTGGATCAGTGGAAGGCGGCGGTGAAACCGAATACGGCGGCCCTGTTCCTGGAAAGCCCGACCAATCCGACGCTGGAGGTGATCGATATCGCGGCCGTCGCCGAGATCGCTCATTCCGTCGGCGCGCGGCTGATCGTCGACAACGTCTTTGCGACCCCGATGTTTCAGTCGCCACTCGCCCTGGGCGCGGATGTGGTCGTCTATTCGGCGACCAAGCACATCGACGGCCAGGGACGCTGTCTTGGCGGCGTCGTGCTGTCCGATCAGGAATGGATCGCCGACGAGGTGATGCCTTTCGTCAAGCATACCGGGCCGCACATGAGCCCGTTCAACGCCTGGGTGCTGCTGAAGGGGCTGGAAACCTTGCCGCTTCGGGTCGAGCGGCAAACCGCCACCGCTGGCCGGATCGCCGACTTCCTTGCCGGGCAGTCCGCGGTTTCACGGCTGATCTATCCCGGCCGGGACGATCACCCGCAGGCGGAAGTCGCAAAGCGGCAGATGCGCGGCGGCTCGACCATGCTTGCTTTCGAGATCGACGGCGGCAAGGAGGCGGCTTTCCGTTTCACCAACGCGCTGGAGATCGTGAAGATTTCCAACAATCTCGGTGACGCGAAAAGCCTGATCACCCATCCGGCGACCACGACCCACCAATCGATCGGCGAGGAGGCGCGGGCGGAACTCGACATCTCCGATGGCCTGCTCCGGCTGTCCATCGGCCTGGAGGATCCGGAAGACCTTCTGGAAGACATCCAGGGCGCGCTGGACGCGATCAAATAGTCGGTATCCGCCTGAGCGTCCGGACCCCGATCAGGACCCGGGCGCAGGCGGAGACGATGCAGACGGCGGCGAAGGCCCAGGCGAGAATTGGGAAGCCTGCGGGCCACAGGCACATGAGGATAAAGAGGGCGATGGTTTCCGCGCCCTCTGCCAGCCCTCCCAGATAGTAGAGCGATTTCGATCCCTGCCGGTCGGTTTCGAGCCCGTGCTTTTCCGCCATGATGGCGAAGGCCAGGAACGACGCGCCATTGGCGTAGAAGCTCAGGAGCAGGGCCGCGGCGGCTAGTGCGTTCTTTGACGGATCGAGGACCGCGAAGGCAAAGGGCACCGCGCCGTAGAAAAAGAAGTCGAGGGTGATGTCGAGATAGCCGCCGAGGTCTGTCTTGCCGTTGACCCGGGCGACCGCGCCATCCAGCCCGTCGGCGAGCCGGTTCAGGAGCACGAACAAGAGGCCTGCAAGCGGAGCACCAAGGGCGATCAGCACGGCGGCCGCCATGCCGAAGACGAAACCCGACACCGTAACCGCGTTGGCACTGATCCCCGTCCGGGCGAGGCGCTTGGCTGCCGCATTCAGCGGCGGATCGATCAGGGGGCGCAGACGGCTATCGAACATGGCTCTCTCATTCCAGGACCGGCTTTCTTTTAATCTCATTGCGTAATATCGAGACTTTGAACACCCGATCCCTTTCACGGATGCGTCATCGGCCCTATAAGCGCATGAAGGGCAGGGAGACAAACTGCACGAGACGACTGGAGTTTTGGAATGTATCGCGCGGTCACCAACCGAATTGAGGTTTCCGTCGAGCCTTATTATCTCGATGACGAATCCAATCCGGAGGAAAACGAGTATATCTGGGCCTATGCGGTGGAAATCCGCAACGATGGCGACGAGCCGGTTCAGCTCAAGACCCGGTACTGGAAAATTATGGATGCGCTCGGCCGCGTGGAGGAAGTGCGCGGCGCGGGTGTCGTCGGCGAACAGCCGGTGATCAGCCCGGGCGAAACCTTCGAATATTCCTCCGGATGCCCGCTTTCGACCGATTCCGGCTTCATGCAGGGCAGCTACGGCATGGAGCGCCAGGATGGGACGACCTTCGACGTGACCATCCCCGCCTTCTCGCTTGATCTTCCGGATGCGATCCGGAGTATGAATTGATCGCTTAGACCGTCCGGTGCCGCGCGATCGCGCCCCGTTCGATGGCGGCCACCGTCAGCTTGTCGAGGTTGAAGCGGTCGCGTAGCAGCTGAAGGATGCGCAGTTCTTCCTTGGAAACACCGAGATCGGCCGCGGCGACTTCGACCGCCAGCGCATAGGCGGTGTCGAACAGATGGACCGGCAAGGTGTCGGCCACCAGGCGCAGCACGTCAGTCAGGCCGTCTTCAGCCTGCAGTCTCTCGCCGCAACGCTGGGCCGCCGGCAGCACGTTCGCCGCATCATAATCACGGAACACGGGAAGGGTCTTGGCGACCTCGCCGATGGTTGCCAATTCGCTGTCGGTCATGCTGGCGTCGGACGCCGATGTAATCACCATGACGTAAATCAGAGCTTCCTGAATGCTGATTGTGTCGCTCATTTAAACTATTGCCTTGTCGCCAGCTTGAGGTTTTGCGTTTGGTAACCGCTCCTGCACCGCACTTCAAGTCACACGCGGTCGACAATCGAGTGACCGGGAGCCACCTGTTCTCCAGCCTTAACGAGTGCATTCGGCCGTTCGTCGGCGGCTAAAAGACACTTGACCAGTGCGTCGGCTATGCTCTACGCGTCTGTCGCCGCGGTTTGCGGGCTTTTGCTGATGCCACGCAGCTCGGAATTCTCCACCTCAACAGAACTGATAAACACATTATGACCGACCAATCCCTGCCACCGCTTGACCTCTCGCAAGATCTTGTCGAGGCGGCCCGGGTTTCCAAAGCCTGGCCCTTCGAAGAAGCGCGAAAACTGGTCAAACGGATCGAGAAGCGGGATCCGGACCGGCCGGTTCTGTTCGAGACCGGTTACGGCCCCTCGGGCCTGCCCCACATCGGCACCTTCGGCGAGGTCGCCCGCACCACCATGGTGCGCACCGCCTTCCGGCTGATCACCGAGGACAAGATCCCTACCCGGCTGCTCTGCTTCTCCGATGACATGGACGGCATGCGCAAGATCCCGGAAAACGTGCCAGACCGGGCGATGCTGGAGCCGCATCTGCACAAGCCGCTGACCTCCGTGCCGAACCCGTTCGGCGGCGACTACGACAGCTTTGCCGCGCACAACAACGCCATGCTGCGCCGGTTCCTGGACACGTTCGGCTTCGACTACGAATTCGCCAGCGCGACCGAGTATTACAAGTCCGGCAAGTTCGATGAGATCCTGCTAAAGGCCGCCGAGAAGTACCAGGCGATCATGGATGTCATGTTGCCGACGCTCGGCGCCGAGCGCCAGGCGACCTACAGCCCGTTCCTGCCGATCTCGCCGACCTCCGGCCGCGTGCTCTATGTGCCGATGAAGGATGTGGACGCCAAGAACGGCACGATCACCTTCGCCGACGAAGACGGCACCGATATCACCCTGCCGGTCACCGGCGGCAAGGTGAAGCTGCAGTGGAAGCCGGACTTCGGCGCGCGCTGGGCGGCCCTCGACGTCGACTTCGAAATGTTCGGCAAGGACCACGGTCCGAACATGACCGTCTACGACCGTATCTGTCAGGTGCTCGGCGGCCAGCCGCCGGAGCACTATGTTTACGAACTGTTCCTGGACGAGAACGGTGAGAAGATCTCCAAGTCCAAGGGCAACGGTCTGACCATCGACGAATGGCTGACCTATGCGCCGACGGAGAGCCTGTCGCTCTACATGTTCCAGAAGCCGCGCACGGCGAAGAAGCTCTACTTCGACGTGATCCCGAAGGCGGTCGACGAGTATTACACCTTCGCCCAGAAGTACCCGTCGATGCCGATCGAACAGCAGCTCGGTAACCCGGCCTGGCATATTCATTCCGGCAAGGTGCCGACGATCGACCTGCCGGTGCCGTTCTCCATGCTGCTCAACCTGGTCTCGGCCTCCAACGCCGAGAACAAGGACGTGCTGTGGGCCTTCATCTCCCGCTACGCCCCGGGTGTGACGCCGGAAAATCACCCCGAGCTGGATGCGCTGGTCGGCTACGCGATCCGCTACTTCGACGATTTCGTCAAACCGACCAAGTCGTTCCGCACTCCGGACGATGTCGAGCGGGTGGCCTTGGAACAACTGGACGCGCAACTGGCAGCCCTTCCCGCCGATGCGGATGGCGCGGTGATCCAGGACGCGGCCCTCGATGTGGCCCGTGCCATCGAGCGCTATCAGGATCACAACAAGAAGAGCCCGGACGGCGGCCCCGGCGTGTCGGTGGCCTGGTTCCAGGCACTCTATCAGGTCCTGCTCGGCCAGGAACGCGGTCCGCGTTTCGGATCGTTCGTCGCCCTTTACGGCATCGACGAAACACGGGTGCTGATCGAAAAGGCGTTGAAGGGCGAACTGACGGCGTAAGCCAAGTCCGTAGACTGCTTACAATGGCAAAAGCCGCGCGGTTCGCGCGGCTTTTCGCGTTCCGGGTATCCGTCAGCCGTTTGGCGGCAGCGTCTCCCGCAGATCAAGGGCAGGCAACGGCGAGTCCTGGGGGCTGACCAGGATATTGTTGCCGTCATCCGGCAATGCGTCGGGCAGGCCGGAGGAAAGTTCAGGCAGGGAGAGGTCGGTAACCGGTTCCGGCAGATCCTTCAGCCACTCCGCTTGCCACTTGCCCCGCTTGTTCTTTTTCGCCTCCGCCGCGAGCTCCAGGTAAGTCTCCGGCGCATCTTCCGCCGGATCCGCCCAGCCGTAGCGCACCAGCCATTCGCCGATGTCGGTCTTGCGCCGGATGCAGGTGGCGGCGATCTGACGTGGACCGAGATCTGTAGTCTTTTGGCAGACGATGGTGAACATGCGGATCAGGCCGCGTAGCGCGGTTCGGGCGCGGGCGCCGCAGGGCCAGGTGCCGCCCACGCGGGAAACGCAGGTTTCGTCGGGCTCCAGGGCCTTGATATGGGCTATGTGCACAAGGAGCCCGTCAATCCCGAGGGTGCCGGCATCGATCACCTTGGGCCGCCGCAGCTCGAATTCGCCGTCGGGCACCGGTTCCGCCGGCGGATTGATCAGGTCGAGCAAGCGTTGCGATGGTTTGACACGGGTCAGCGTCCCGGTGACTTCTGGCGGGCTGATCCCTGCAGGAGAGACATCGCGGATATCGCTCGGTAACGGCGGTGGCGATTCGGTGGCTTGGTTTGTCGGTGTCGTTTGCGGAGCAACCGTATCGCGGCTGGGGGAAGGAGAGGCAGCTTGAGGCCTGGCGTTCGCAGAGGCGCTCTTTTGAAGAGGCGGCGGCGCCGGTGGATCGGCCAGAAGCAGCCAGGCGAGCAGGCTCGCCCCGGCACCTAGGACAAGGACCGGTGTCAGGACCGGGCGGAGCTTTTTAGGCAATCCCAATCCGGTCTCCGTTGGCTTGTTCATTGCGGGTATTAGTGCGACAGGAATATACCTTTTCATGATTATGTTCAGGGTGGAAATCCCTGTCAAAGCGGACAATACCATTACCCACGCTTGTTCTGCCGCGCGCCAGGCGATAGGGTCCGCGCCGCCCGGGTCCGGTGGCTGTGCCGGGCGCCCCATACCGACTTCCAGGACGAGATCCGCATGCGATTGATTTTCAAGATTGTGCCCCATGACCTTTGGCAGGAAGCCGAGCGGCTCGGTGTCTTCAAGGGCGCGCCGGTGGATCTGGCCGACGGCTACATTCATTTCTCCACCGTGGATCAGGCGCGCGAAACGGCGGCGAAACATTTTGCCGGTCAGGACGGCCTGTTGCTTGCGGCCTTCGATGCGGACGGACTCGGCACGGACCTGAAATGGGAACCGTCACGGGGAGGGGACCTGTTCCCGCATCTTTATGCCGAATTGCCGGTATCGCTTGCCGTCTGGGTTAGGCCGCTGCCGCTTGGGCCCAATGGCGCACATGTCTTTCCGGACCTCGGACAATGACCGTGTCTCCGTTTGAAAAACTGGCGCTCACCGGGCTGCACCTTCTGGATGCGGAAACCGCCCATGGCCTGACCATCAAGGCGCTGAAGACGGGCTTCATGCCGAAGTGTCCGGTCGCCGCCGATCCGCGCCTGGAAGTAAAGCTCTGGGACCTGCGTTTTCCCAATCCGGTGGGCATGGCGGCGGGCTTCGACAAGAACGGCGAGGTTCCGGACGCGCTGTTGAAACTTGGCTTCGGCTTCACCGAGGTCGGCTCCGTCACGCCGAGGCCCCAGCCGGGAAATCCGAAGCCGCGCGTGTTCCGCCTGCCTGCCGACCAAGGCGTGATCAACCGATACGGCTTCAACAACGAGGGCCATGAGGCGCTGCGCTGGCGCCTGGACGGGCGCAGGCGCCAGACCGGGATCGTCGGCGTCAATGTCGGCGCCAACAAGGATGCCACGGACCGTGTCGCCGACTATGTGACGGGCATTCACGCCTTCGCCGATCTCGCCTCCTATTTCACCGTCAACGTGTCCTCGCCGAACACCCCGGGCCTGCGCGACCTGCAGGCACGCGAAGCCCTTGCCGAGCTTCTGACCGGCGTCATTACGGCACGGGATGAACGCACCCGGGTCGTCGGCCGCCATGTGCCGGTGCTGTTGAAGATCGCACCGGACGTGGACGAGGCCACGCTGGAGGACATCATCGAGGAAGTGCAGGCCAAATGCGTCGATGGGCTGATCGTGTCCAACACGACCATTACGCGCGACGGCCTGACCGACACGGTGACCGCCAAGGAAACCGGCGGACTGTCCGGCCGGCCCCTGTTCCGCAAGTCCACCATTGCCCTTGCCAAGGCGCGCCGGCTGGCCGGTCCGGATCTGCCGATCATCGGTGTCGGCGGCATCGACAGCGCGGAAAGCGCCTGGACGAAAATC
Organism: uncultured Roseibium sp.; assembly: GCF_963675095.2. Lineage (GTDB taxonomy): Bacteria > Pseudomonadota > Alphaproteobacteria > Rhizobiales > Stappiaceae > Roseibium. The sequence goes on from NZ_CAXXSJ010000019.1 coordinate 7,189, forward strand.
ACCGCGGGCGCCGATCTCGTGCAGCTCTATTCGTCGCTGACCTATCACGGCATCGGTCTTGTCGCAGAGATCCTGACAGGCCTGTCGGAGAGACTCGACCGGCATGGGCTCAAAAGCATCTCCGAAGCCCGTGACGCCAATCTGGATGCCTGGGCCGGTCTGGATCTCTGACCCTTTACTGTTCAGGCCGGCTGGAATGTCTCGTTGGCGCGGTGCCGACACATGACGGCCAGGCTGATGCCACGTGCGCCTAAGAAGATCTCAAGGGACAGCCACAGGCCGTGGTTTCCCATCAGCGGGAACAGGGTGTAGTAGGCCGCGATATAGATCGCGAGCGACAGAAGCATCATGTTGCGCATGTCGCGCGACCAGGTTGCCCCGATGAAAACCCCGTCCATCTGAAAGGCAAGCACGGCGAAAAGAGGCGTCAGCGCTGCCCAGTACAGATAGGTCCTCCCGGTTTCCCTGACGCCGGGTGAGACGGTCATGAGGTCGATCAGGAAGGGACCGGCGGCGAAATAAATTAGGGCGAGACCAAGGGCGAGGGTGAAGCTCCACAGGACCGTGAGCTTCACCGCCCGGTCGAAGGCCGGCCGGTATCTGGCTCCGACCGCCCGGCCCGCCAGTTGCTCGACCGCCGTTGCCAGCCCGTCGAGGAAATAGGAGCCAACCAGAAAGAGTTTTTCCAGGATCGCGTTTGCGGCGAGGACGACATCGCCCTGATCGGCGGACCGGGCCGTGAAGAAGGCAAAGGCGAACAGAAGGCTGAACGAGCGGATCATGATATCGCGGTTGATGGCCATCATGCGCAGGATCAGCCGGCGGTCGAAGATGACGGCCCGGGCGGGCCAGACGCTTCCCCGGACCGCACGCAGTACCAGAAGAAACCCGGCCAGACAGGTGGCCGCCTCGCTCAGAACGGTTGCTGCGGCAACACCCTCGATACTCCAGCCGAGGCCCATGACGAACCAGAGGCTCAGGGCGATGTTGAGGCCGTTCAGGAACAGCTGCAGGAAAAGGCCGGTGCCGGCGCGGCTCAGTCCTAAAAACCAGCCAAGAATTGCGTAATTGGCGAGCAGAAACGGGGCGCTGTACACCCGGATCTCGAAATATCTGCGTGTGGCCGACTGCACATCCGCGCTGCCGCCCATGAAGGTCAGGCCGATTTCCAGAAACGGCATCTGCAGGAGAATAACGGCGAGCCCGGCGACGGCCGCGATGACCAGGGCACGCAAAAACGTCGCCTTGATCTCGACCTGGTCGTCGGCGCCATAGGCCTGGGCCGTCAGCCCCGTGGTGCCTGAGCGCAGGAAATTGAAGGTGGTGAACACGAGGTCGAAGATCACCCCGCCGATGGCGATCCCACCCACCAAAGCCGCATCCCCGAGCCTGCCGATCACCGCCGTGTCCACGACACCCAGAAGCGGTGTCGACAGGAACGCCAGCGTCATTGGCACCGCGATCGCAAGGACACTGCGATGGGTCACGTCAAACGCTTTTTCAGGCCTGATATCGGAAGACTGGGTGGTCATGGAAAGTCCGGAAGGTGATGGTGCACTCTTCGGCATTTGCCTTGTGCCGTCAAGCGGACATGGCAGCCTCGGGGTTCCGCGGGGGCGCAGAGGATTGCCACATGCTGTCCGCGCGTAAATCACCGGTGGTTCCAGGGCTTTTCGGGCTGTAGTCTGCCAATATGACGCTGCCGATCGTACATCATCCCGACTACTGCGCCGACCTGCCGACAAACCACCGGTTTCCCATGGACAAGTTCCGCGCGGTGGCGGAACGGATTGTTGCCGAAGGGCTGTTATCCGGCGGAAAATTCGTCAGGCCGCGGCCCGCGCCGGCCGAATGGGTCGCACTGGCCCATGACCGGCGCTATGTCGATCAGGTGTTCGGCGCCCGTGTTCCGGCTGAAATCGCCCGGGAAATCGGTTTTCCGATGAACGAGGGGATTGCGCGGCGCGCCCGGTGCGCGACCGGCGGCACCGTTCTGACCGGCTATCTCGCCCTCGAACACGGCTTGGCCTGCAACACCGCGGGCGGCAGCCATCATGCCAGGCTGGCCCATGGCGCCGGTTTCTGCGTCTTCAACGACGTGGCGGTCGCTATCCGGGTGATGCAGGCCGATGGCGCAATCGAAAAAGCGCTGGTCGTTGATCTGGACGTGCACCAGGGCGACGGCACTGCCGATATCTTTACCGGAGATGCCAGCGTCTTCACCTTCTCCATGCACAGCGAGAAGAATTATCCGGTGAGGAAAGTCCCCTCAGGTCTGGATGTCGCCTTGCCGGACGGCACGGGCGATGAAGCTTATCTGGAAAGCCTGATGGAGGCGCTTCCCAGGGCAATCGACCGTGCGCAAGCGGATATTGTTTTTTTCAATGCCGGCGTCGATCCGTTTCTCGGCGACAGGCTCGGCCGCCTCGGACTGAGCAGGGACGGCCTGATCCGGCGCGACAGGTATGTCCTTGAAACCCTGCGTGCCGTGGGATTGCCGGTCGCTGGCGTCCTGGGCGGCGGCTATTCCGATGACATTGATGAACTGGCCGACAGGCACGTCACCCTGCACCGCGAAGCCTTGCGTCTGAGCGAGGCCAGCCGTCCGGTCGAGACGGCTGAAGCGGTTATCGACCGACCGACTTGAGCAGCCTTACGACCAGCCAGATGGGCACGACGATCACTGCGCCGACCGCGAAGTAGCGCAGGAGGTTTTCGATCGCGGCAAATCCCATGTTCCACAGTCGCTGGACGAATTGCACGGCGTAGTCGAAGATCTGCAGCGGATTGAGATCGAGCGCGGACAAAATGACGCCGACTACGAACGACAGGAACAGGAGCCGGAGGATCACCTGACCGGGAGAACCGCCCATGAATTTGGTGAGGCTGCTGTCGGACATTTTCGTTCCTGTCATTAGAGCGGGGTAGGGATTCGGTCAGATAACTTTTGATCTGACGTGATTTTTAATACTTAAGTCGGGCGAGGGATAACCGCAATGCCTCGGGAAATTTCATCAGTATTTGCAGGAAAAAGTCGAAAGAATGTCATTTGTATTTATACCATTTGTGACACTTCAATGACATTTGGCATATTTGGGTAAATATGAAACCAGTTCTGCCAATTACCCGCATGGATTTTTGAGGTATTCACCAAGCTGCGTCGTAGCGGAAACGCGGTTTTGTACCTCCCATGAAACCTCGGATCAGGCAGACGCGGTTCAGCCATCGCGCTGGAAGACGAATCGTGACGAGGCACCTGACTACGCACATGGCCCCATCTGGCTGCGGCAGTTTTGGTTACGGTTTGAAAGCGGCGGTAAAAAAAAGACAAGGCTGATCCGGTCCGGTAAACCTATGAGCTTCGGTGCCGCATGTGGCGGATGCGGGTGCCGATATGGCCGAGAGGTTGTCGATAAGACAGTCCTGGGCCGCGCAGCAAAGGCCGGATAATTACAGACGGGTCCCGTACACGGCGTACGGGACCCGTTTTTCATGTCATGGGGCTTGCTCTAGCGGTTGCGGCGATATTGGCTCGGCGAAAGGCCGAACCAGGTTTTGACCGCTCGGGAAAAGGAACTCAGTTCGGAAAAGCCCAGGAGAAAGGCGATTTCCTGCAGAGTCAGGTTCGTCTCGCGCAGATATCCGGATGCCAGCGTCCGGCGAATCGTATCGGTCAATTCCCGGAAGGAGGTTCCTTCCGTTTCCAGGTGACGCTGCAGGCTGCGCTGGGACATGCCTAGGCTTTTGGCAACCGTTCCAAGCTTGCAGTCGCCGGACTTGAAATGTTCGTTGACGGCCGCTTTGATCCGGTTAATCGGATCATGAAGCGACAGGATCTTCTCGACCTCGGCCATGGCGGTTGCCTCGACCAGTCCGTAGAGGTTTTCCTCGTTTTTCGGGGGAATGGCAGCGAGATACCGGTAGGGGATCAGGATCCTGTCCCGAGCCTGTGAGAATAAAAGACGGTTGCCGTATCTTTCCTGGAAACGGGATGTGCATCTGGGAGGCGGAACGGTTAGCTCGATCGTCAGGTGCAAATCCGGATCCTGAACGATGTGCTCAATGCGGCTCGATGCCCAGGCGATTTTGGCGAACATGTTCTGGGTCCGCGTGCCGAGCCGGTCCGGAATGTCCCACGTGAGGATGCCGAAACCCGTCTCCTCGGTGAATATCATGTGATAACAGTTGGTGCGCAGCGCAATGAACCGCTGCCAGTTTTGCAGGGCGGCACGGAGCGAAGGCGCGCAAAGGGCGACGTAATCGAAGGTTGGAATGGCGCCGTGCGGCAGATCGGAATAGTAGTCCAGCATGGCGGCATCGTCGCCGATGAGTTCCGCCGCATACTCGAAAACTTCGAGCATGAGTGACATCTCCACTTTCCGGCCTTTCAGATCCGAGGCATGTCTCGGCAGCGGGAACCGCTGGACAAGGCCTTTCCAACTCTTCCCCTTCGAGACCAGGAGCGGCTCCAGATAGCCAATCTGTTCGGCCTGTCCCCATTCTTCGGACTGCAGTTTTCTGGCAGCCAAGCCGTCATTCCTCCCTTCAGGTCCTGCTACCGATGAAACATCGGGCACACCAGTGTAAGCGGCGAAAGCTTGATTAATATAGTTCGATTCATTGGTATTTTTAACTAATTGACCGACCTCTCGCCGCCCTCTCGAATTTTCCTCGGAGGAACGCCGTACCAGGTTTTCACGGCTCGGGAGAACGTGCTCAACTCCGAAAAACCGAGAAGAAAGGCGATCTCCTTGAACGGCAGGTTGGTGCTTTGCAGGTAGCGCTCTGCGGCCGTCTTTCGAATGTTTTCGGTCAGTTTGCGGAACGTGGTTCCTTCCTGTTCCAGGACACGCTGGACGGAGCGTTGGGACATGCCGAGATTCTGGGCGACCTGCGCCAGGTTGCAGGTGCCGTTCTTCAGGGTGTCCGCGATCTCGTTCGCAACCCGGGACATCGGTGAATTCCGGTTTTGGAACAGACCCAGTTCCCGAAACGCGGACGTCTGGATGATCGTATAAAGATTGTCCTCATTCTGCGGCAGGCGTTTCGACAGCAGGTACGCGGGAATTGAAATGCTGTTGCGAAGGCGGTTGAATTGGATCTTCCTGCCGTAGCGCTCCAGAAAGTCCGAAGGATCTTTTGGTTCCGGGGCCGCCAGTTCGATGTCGATCGGCGGATGGTCGGTTTCAAGTACGATTTCGAAACGTCTGGCCGCCCAGCCAACACGGGCGTACATACTCTGATACCAGATGCCGCGCCCTTCCAGAATCGGCCACTCGAGCGTGCCGAAGAGCTCATCCTCATTGATACTGGAGTTCATAGGCGTTGGTGCGCATCGGCATGAAGCGCTTTCCAGGCCTTGCAGGCGTCCCTGAGCGTCGGAGCGCAAATGAAAAGATAATCGAATACGGAAAAGGCGCCGACATCCATCGTGTTGAAAATGTCGAACATGACGGCATCACTGCCAAGTTCCCGCGCCACATGCTCGAACACGTCGAACCATGTGGTTATCGGTACGGTACCTTCCGGATCGTCAATGACCGGCAGGATCGAATTTGTGAATCTCGGCAATTACCTTCCAATCCAGCTCGGCGGCCGGGGAATAGTACTTCAGGGCCCTGAATGCATCGGAACGCATCCATTCGGATTTGGCTGGCATGGAAATCCCCCTCTGCGGAGGTGCACGGAGGCGCGTGCGATTGCAGAATGTACCTCTTCTGGCGCGTTTTGTCTAATTTACGGGTCATTCGGCCAAGTTTTGCAGCCCGGAGACTACGAACACGCCAACTTCGAAGAATGGAAGTGATCGGTCCGCTGTGGAATGAGGTGGATTGTTTGGATTTGGATAATGGTTTCAGACGGTTGCCGCAGTTTGCAAAAGAAGTTGCAAAATATGGAAAAGTTACGTATTATCCCGTACAAAGACTGTTTGATGGAATCAGCTGAGGAAATGGAAATGAAATCAGCTGGTTAACTCATTCAGATCGTGCGGGAACGGTTCGACAGACCCTTTCCTGAACGTCGGAAGGCATTATTCAATACCGGCATGTGGCCCCATCACAAAATAAGCCGGACAGGTGCCTTCCAGAGCTGGTCGATTAGGCGAGGATCCGTTCAGGAAAATTCCGATCACGAACCTGATGGCTAGCCGTCGCCCTGTTCGCGGATAGCGCGCGGCGGCTGGCCAAACCATCTCTTGACGGCTCTGGAAAATGCGCTGGTTTCCGAAAACCCGAGCAGATAGGCGATTTCCTTCATCGGCAGATTCGTGCGGGTGAGATAGTGCGCGGCCATGGAACTGCGGGCATCTTCCAGAACGTGCCGGAAACATGTTCCCTGCCGCCCAAGCGCTCTTTGCAGAGCCTTCTGGGTCAGCCCCATGGTGGATGCCACGTTTCCCATCGAAAAGTCCCCGGACCTCAAGCAATGTGTCGACGGCCGCGTTTAATTCCGGGAGTGGGGACACCTCCCGCAATCGGTCCTGCATATCCCGTTCGGCGGCGTTTACAATGATCTTCAAAAGACCGGAATCGGCCTTGGGAGGTGGGCTGTCCAGAAGGGAGGCTGGTATGAGGAATGCGGTTGGCCGTCCGGCCGAAATGAGCCCGTCCGGCGTATTTTTCCAGGAACCTGCAGCTTTGTTTCGGTGCCGGTGCCGCGAATTCCAAGCGGATTTGTTCCACAACTGTATCCAGAACCAACTCGATACGCCCGGCAATCCAGGCAACAAACCCGTATGTTGCTTGAAAAGAGGTGCCGTTGCCGTTGGGCAGTTGGCACTGCAGCACCCCACAATCGTTTGTCTTCTGAATACTGCAACACGACTGAATTGCTGTGCAGGGGATAGAAACGCTGCCAGTTTCTCAACCCGTCCGCGAAGGGTAGGTGCGAGCAGGCCGACATAATCGAAGGTAAAGGCATAGCCTTGCGGAAGCATGCTGAATTCATTCAGTATCGCGGCATCAATCTCCGATCGCCCAGGCGACGTCCTCAAAGAGACAGATCACGTCGTGCACATTCAACTTGCGGTCCTGGTCTTCCAGGTCGCCGGGGACAAGGCCGTATGCCGCCTTCATGCGAACCCAGTCCGAGCCCTCTGGATCTGGCGATCCTGGCTAATACCGTAAGCGGTCTGGCGACGATCCATTCCGACGCCTCGATCTTGCCAACGGAGGCTTCCGGAAAAATGGCCGGCGCCAACTGGTTGGGCTTGACGGTTTCAGACAAGGAAAGGCCTTCGGGTTCAACTAAGGTATATATGTAAAATCACGTAGAGCTATGACGTAGCGCAAGAGCCCTCGGTGTCAAGCATTGTTGGAGGTAGGGAACGGGAAATTGGAAGAAACGGAAAAATATACTGTCTAAATTACTAAGGAGTTGGCGATATATTGCATGTGGTTAGAGGGTGTACCTGTTGAAAACTGGACCTTCTGACCTTAATGCTGGCGGAGCAGGGAAGCGCGCGCCGACGGTAGCTCATGCACCCGTTGCCGGACGGATTTCGGCGAGACGCCGTACCAGCTCTTAACCGCGCGGGAAAAGGTGCTGATCTCCGAGAAACCCAAAAGGAACGCGATTTCCTTCATCGGCAGTTCCGTGTTGACCAGATACTTTTCCGCCATTGAGCGTCGGACATCCGTCAGCAGGTTTCTGTAGGTCGTTCCCTGGTCACCAAGTGTCCTTTGAAGACTGCGGCGCGACATGCCGAGCTCTCGGGCCACGGCCTCGGCCGTACAGTCGCCGGACTTCAGTATGGTGCACATTGCTTCAACGATCTTGTTGAGCGGCGAAGCCTCCGTGCTGTGTTCCTTGATGATCCTTTCGACATGCTGCTCGATGATTTGCAGCAAAACAGGATCCGCGGTCGGAGGACGAAGGTCCAGCAGCGCCACCGGCACGATGACACCGTGATCAGGTTGACTGAACTTTACCCGGTGTCCGTATTTTTGCAGCACACGGGAGCGGGAAGCCGGTGCCGGCGACGAGACGTGGATCGTCACATCCTCATAGGCACCGTCCAGGAGCATTTCGGTTCGTCTGATGGCCCAGCCGAGAAAGGCCAGGGAAAACTGGGTGTAGTCGCGGTAAAGGCTGGGAATGGTCCATTCCAGCTTCGCGGCTTCCGAGGTTTCCGAATAGATCGTCCTGGCGCAATTGCTCCGCAGAAGTGTGACCCGGGCCCAGTTCTTCAGTCCGTTCCTCACGGTCTCGGCACAAAGTCCGACATAGTCGTACCCTTCAGTGAATCCGACGGGTGTTTCGTAGAAGTGATCGAGGATTTGGGCATCGTCGCCGAGGGCCCCTGCGACCTGACCAAACAGATTGAGCGCAGTCGCCATGTCGACCGTTCTGTCCGGGTCGTCAATTCCCGATGCGTCGATGTCGTAGGATTTCAGGATGGCCGCCCAATCCAGCCCTCGCGCCTTGGCCAGCACGCCCAGACGGGCAATCGGGCTTCCCTGGACCCACGCACTGTTTGCCGGCTGAAACATGATCCTCTCGATCGGGGCCGCGTATCGAACGTAACGTTAGTGTATTAATGCACACGGCAGCACAGACGAGGGAAATTATTTTCGCCGGAGTGAATTTTCCAGAGAAAATTCCCCCGGCTTTCGGAAGCGGTTTCCTTTCAACTGGAGGGAAAGGAATGATTTCCCACCCCTCCAGTCGATTGCTTGTCAGGCCGCTTGAGCGGCCTTTGCCGGTTCTTTCGGCGGGAATTTTCCATAAAAGGTTTCGTTGGTCTTCGCCATCTCACGCAGCAGCCGGTTCGGCTTGAAACGCGGCCCCCATTTCCGGGTGAACTGCTGGCAAAGCTTGACGAAGGCGGGCCGTTCCCATCGTGTCGATGTAGGACAGCGTGCCGCCGGAATAAGGCGCGAAGCCGAAGCCGAGGATCGAACCCACATCCGCCTCGCGGACATCGGTCAGGCATTTTTCCTCGAAGATGCGCGCGGTCTCCAGGGCCTGCATCACCAGGAGCCGTTGCTTCAGTTCCTCGATGTCGAACTGCTCGGCCGGCTTCGGCGTGCCGACAACCTCCGGAATTCCCGGCCAGAGCTGTTTGTCCCGGCCCTGGTAGTCGTAGAAGCCCTTGCCGTTCTTGCGGCCGAAGCGTTCGCGCTTGACCACCATGTCTCCCAGAATGGTGTCCAGCGGGCTCTCGACATATTTGTCACCGAGATCCTTTCGGGTTGCGGAAACGATCTTCCAGGCAAGATCCAGCGCGACCTCGTCACCGAGCGATAGCGGGCCGACCGGCATGCCGGCCATCCGTCCGGCGTTTTCGATCATGGCGGCCGGAACGCCGTCGGCCAGCATCATCAGGCCTTCGCGGATATAGGTCATCACCACGCGGGACGTATAGAAACCGCGGCTGTCGTTGACCACGATCGGCGTCTTCTTGATGGCCTTGATGTAGTCGAGCGCCATGGCGAGCGCCCGGTCGGACGTCTTCTTGCCCAGGATCACTTCCACCAGCATCATCTTGTCGACCGGCGAGAAGAAGTGAATGCCGATGAAGTTCTTCGGGCGCTTGGAGGCCTGGGCGAGCGAGGTGATCGGCAGGGTCGAGGTGTTGGAAGCGAAAATCGCGGCGGTCTTCATCACCGCTTCCGCCTTTTCCGTCACCTCCCGCTTGATCTCCCGGTCCTCGAAGACCGCTTCGATCACCAGATCGCATTCGGCAAGTTCGTCATAATCGGCCGTGGCCAGGATTTTCGACAGCAGCTTTTCCTTCTGCTCCTGCGTCGCCCGGCCGCGCTGGATCGCCTTGGTCATCAGCGCATCCGAATGGGCCTTGCCCTTGTCCGCGCTTTCCTGGTCCCGATCGATCAGCACGACATCGATGCCTGCCTGGGCGGTGACATAGGCAATGCCGGCGCCCATGAAGCCGGCGCCGAGAATACCGATCTTCTTGATCTTGTTCGGCTGTTCGCCTTCAGGCCGGCGCGCGCCCTTGTTCAGTTCCTGCATGGAGACGAACAGGGAGCGGATCATGTTGGCCGCTTCCGGCGTCTGCAGCACCTTGGCGAAGTAGCGGCTTTCTACCTGCAGCGCGAGATCCATCGGCAGCTGCAGACCCTCCACCACCGAGTGCAGCAGATAGCGCGGGCCGGGATAGTTGTCGTAGGTTTCGCGCCGGTAGATCGCGTTGGCCGCCGGCCAGAATTGGAAACCCTGCGGTGAGTAAATCGGACCGTTAGGCAGCTTGAAGCCCTTTTTGTCCCAGGGCTTGACCGGATCGACACCGTCCTTGAGCAGCTTTTTCGCTGCTTCCACCAGCTCTCCGGCCGGGGCCGCGCCGTCAACGAGCTTCATGGCGAGCGCTTGCTTGGTCCGGAGCGTCTTGCCCTGAAGCAGGAACTGCATCCCCTGCTGGCCGTCGGTCATGCGCATGACGCGCTGGGTACCGCCAGCACCGGGGAAGAGTCCGACCTTGACCTCGGGCAGTCCCATCTTGAAGTCGTCGTCATCGGCAACGACCCGGGCGTGACAGGCGAGCGCCAACTCCGTTCCGCCGCCCATGCAGGTTCCGGCAACCGCGGCGACGAACGGCTTGCCGCAGGTTTCCAGCTTCCGGTAGATCAGCGACAGGCGGCGCGAGCCCTCGAACAGGACCTTTGCCGCGCCTTCCGGGTCGGCCCGACGTTTGGCGTGGAAGTCCTGCAGCAGACTTTCCAGCATGGTCAGGTCGGCACCGCCGGTGAAGGTGGACTTGCCCGACGTGATGACGGCGCCCTTGATTGCCTCGGTGCCGGCGATCTCGTCGACCAGCGCATCGAGTTCGTCCATGACCGTCATGTCGATCACGTTCATCGAGCGGCCGGCCATGTCCCAGGTGATCAGCGCAATACCGTCAGTGTCCGTTTCCAGTGTGAAATTGGTGTAGGTCATGCGTTCATGCCTCCCTTCGCCTCAGTAGGGCGTTCCATCTTTGTGCAGCAGCCGCTTCGACTGGTTGATCCGTTCGAATTGCAGGTCGGCATCCGTGTAGCGGACGATCTCGGCGGCGGCGCGCGTGCCGATCTCCAGATAGACGAGGTCCCGATCGGTTTTGTTGAGCAGACGGTGTCCGACGCCGGCGCCCGCCTTGAAGCCGGCCGCTTCTCCCGCCTTGAGGATTTCGGCGCTGTCGCCTTCCTCCAGGACGGCCTCGCCCTCAACGATGAAGACGAACTCGTCCTCGTTTTCATGCCAGTGTTTCAGGGCAGAACCTGCGCCGGGTTTCAGCCGGGTCAGGTTGACCCCGAACTGGGTCAGGCCTGCCGCGTCACCGAGCGCCTGTTTCTCCCGGCCTTCGGTCGCACTCGCATAAGGTTCGGGATAGATGGTTCTCGAGAGGGCCGGAACGGATCCGATATCGATCTTGGGCATCTTGTCTCCTCACACACGTTCGATGATCGTTGCCGTTCCCATGCCTGCGCCGATGCACAGGGTGACGAGAGCGGTGTTCAGATCGCGCCGTTCCAGTTCGTCGAGCACCGTGCCGAGGATCATGGCGCCGGTGGCCCCCAGCGGGTGGCCCATGGCGATGGCGCCGCCATTGACGTTGACGATCTCCGGATCGAGGTCGAAGGCCTGCTGGTAGCGCAGAACGACGGAGGCGAAGGCCTCGTTGATCTCGAACAGATCGATGTCCTTCAGCGTCATCTTCGTATTGCGCAGGAGCTTTTCCGTCACATCCACCGGTCCGGTCAGCATGATGGCCGGTTCCGAGCCGATGTTGGTGAAGGCCCGGATCCGCGCGCGCGGCTTCAGGTTTGCAGATTTGCCGGCCCTTTTGGAGCCGATCAGAACGGCCGCCGCGCCATCGACGATGCCGGAGGAATTGCCCGCATGGTGGACATGGGTGATCTTCTCCACTTCCGGATGGGCCTGGATGCCAACCGCGTCGAAGCCGCCCATGCTGCCCATCAGTTCAAAGGAGGGATTGAGCGATGCGAGCGACTGCATGTCGGTTTCAGGCCGCATGTGCTCGTCCCGGTCGAGGATGGTGATCCCGTTGATGTCCTTCACCGGAACCACGGACTTGGCGAACCGGCCTTCCTTCCAGGACTTGGCCGCCCGCTTCTGGCTTTCGACCGCATAGGCATCGCAGTCGTCGCGGGAAAAGCCGTATTTGGTGGCGATCAGGTCGGCGGATACGCCCTGTGGCACGAAGTATCCGGGCAGGGCCACTTGCGGTTCGACCACCCAGGCACCGCCGGAGGCGCCGATCCCCACGCGGCTCATGCTTTCCACGCCGCCGGCGATCACAAGCTGATGCTGGCCGGCCATGACCTGTGCCGAGGCCGTATTGACCGCATCGAGGCCCGAGGCGCAGAACCGGTTGATCTGCATGCCGGGCACCGTTTTGTCGTAACCGGCGGCAAAGACCGCCGCGCGGGCGATATCGCCGCCCGCTTCTCCGATCGGATCGACGCAGCCGAGGATGACATCGTCCAGTTTTCGGGTATCCAGGCCGTTGCGGTCACGCATCGCCTCGAGCGCGGTCGCCGCAAGGCGTACACTCGGGACCTCGTGCAGGGCGCCGTCCTTCTTGCCGCGCCCGCGCGGCGTGCGAACGTGATCGTAAATATAGGCTTCCGCCATGGTTTCCTCCTGAAATGGTTCGGTCGCAGCCTATGCAGGCAGCGGATGCCCGGGCATCAGGTCGTAGGGGGCTTTCCAGCCGGGCAGGGCGCTGATGTTCCCCAGCCAGCGGTTGATGTTCTTGAACGGCGTGAAGTCGACGCCGATCTCGTCAGGCCAGTAGAGATAAGAGCACAGCGACAGGTCGGCGATGGTCGGCTTGGTGCCGACGACGAAATCGCGGCCGTTCAGATGGTGCTCCAGAACCTTGTAGGCACCGATCGCCCGGCCTTCGAGCCACTTCACCACCTCGGTTTCACCGGTCTTGGCGAAGACCCTGAGAAACCGGAGCGTCGCGGTGTAGCTGGTCACCTTGTGGTTATCGAACAGGATCCAGCGCAGGACCTCGCGCCGCTCCGTATCGTCCGCCCAGCCGAAGGTGCCGAGTTTTTCGACCAGATAATCCAGGATCACGCCGGACTGGGTCAGTTTCAGTCTTTCGTGCTCCAGGACCGGGATCTCGCCCATTTCGTTATAGCTTTCCCGGAACTCCGGTGCCCGCGATCCGCCATTGAAAAAGTCGTTCCACTTCGGCTCCCAGTCGGCGCCGGACAGTTCCAGCATCAGGGCTGCCTTGTAGGCGTTGCCGGATTGGGCGAAGCAATGCAGTACGTATTCGGCCATGGAAAACTCTCGGGTTAGAGGCTGCGGGCGATCAGCACCTTCATGATTTCATTCGTCCCGGCGTAGATGCGCTGCACGCGGGCATCCGCGTAGAGCCGGGCGATCGGATATTCATTCATGTAACCGTATCCGCCATGAAGCTGGAGGCACTCGTCCATCACTTTGCATTGAAGATCGGTTGTCCAGTACTTGGCCATGGAGGCGGTGACGCTGTCGAGCTTGCCTTCGATGTGGCGCTGAATGCAATCGTTGACGAACACCCGCCCGATGGTGGCTTCAGTCTTGACCTCCGCCAGCTTGAACTGGGTGTTCTGGAAGTCCAGGATGGATTTGCCGAAGGCCTTGCGCTCCTTCACGTAATCGATCGTGACCGCGAGCGCCCGTTCGATCGCCGCCATCGCCTGACAGGCGACCAGCAGCCGCTCCTGCGGCAGTTGCTCCATCAGCTGGTAGAAGCCCCGGCCTTCCTCCGCCCCGATCAGCGCGTCGGCGGGAACGCGTACGTCCTCGAAAAAGAGCTCCGACGTGTCGTTGCCCTTGAGCCCCAGCTTGTCCAGGTTGCGGCCGCGCTTGAAGCCCTCGACCTGGTCGGTCTCAACCACGAACAGGGAGATGCCCTTGGCCCCTTGTGCGGGATCGGTCTTGGCGACGACGATGATCAGGTTGGCAAGCTGGCCGTTGGTGATGAAGGTCTTGCTGCCGTTGATGACGTAATGATTGCCGTCCTTTTTCGCCGTCGTCTTCACGCCCTGAAGGTCCGACCCGGCACCCGGTTCGGTCATGGCAATGGCGCCAACGAGGTCGCCCGAGACGAGACCGGGCAGCCAGCGCTTCTTCTGGTCTTCCGAGCCGTAGTGCAGGATATAAGGTGCGACGATCGCCGAGTGCAGCGCGATGCCGAAATGATCGAAACCATCGACCCCCAGGCGGTGGATGATCGCAGCCTCATGGGCGAATGTGCCGCCCGGGCCGCCATAGGCCTCGGGGATGGCCGGGCACAGGAAGCCGCCGTCTCCGGTCTTCTTCCATGCTTCCCGGCTGACGCTGCCCGCGGCAACGAAGTCCTCGTAGTCCGGCGCGATTTCCTGTTCCAGAAAGCGTGCGAACGCTTCGTCCAGAAGATTGATTTCCTCATCCTGATAGGACGGTGCCGGAACGTCCAGAACACCCATATATGCTTCTCCCAAAATTCTCGTTTTTCTTTTTCACGGGCAACCTTCTCCTCCTGCCCGCGATTGAAACTAGAAGGCCTCCGCCGGAAGCGCCATCATCGTGTCGGCGCCGGTCGAAATCCGGGCGAGATGCGCCGCCGTCTCCGGCATCAGCCTCTCCATGAAGAACGTCCCGAAGGTCAGTTTGGCTCTAAGCCAGTCTTCCTTGGGGTCTGAGCCTTCCTTGAGCTTCTCCTGAACCGTCTTCGCGATCCTGGCCCACATGTAGCCAAGCGCCATGAGGCCGAAGAGATGCATGTAGTCGGTCGACCCGGCGCCGGCGTTGTCGGGTTTGGTCAAGGCGTTGTTCATGAACCACATGGTCGCCTTCTGCAGGTCTTCCAGGCCGGCTTTCAGTGGACCGGTAAAGGCGGCAAGCTCCGCATTTTCTCCGTTCTCCTGCAGGAAGGTGCCGACCTCGTTGAAGAAAGCCATCACCGCGCGGCCGCCGTTGGCGGGCAGCTTGCGGCCGACCAGATCGAGCGCCTGGATGCCGTTCGCGCCTTCGTAGATCATGGCGATGCGGGCATCGCGCACGAACTGTTCCATGCCCCATTCGGCGATATAGCCGTGACCGCCGAACATCTGCTGGGCATTGACCGCGTTGGCAAAACCCGTGTCGGTCAGAACGCCCTTCAGCACCGGCGTCATCAGGCCCATCATGTCGTCGGCGGACTGCCGGGCCTTCTCGTCTTCGGACCGATGGGAAATGTCGCCGTTGAGCGCGGTCCACAACACCAGCGCGCGGGCGGCTTCGTTGAAGGAGCGGATCCCCATCAGCACCCGGCGCACGTCCGGATGAACGATGATCGGATCGGCGGCCTTGTCCGGATCCTTGGGTCCCGACAGGGCGCGGCCCTGCAGGCGCTCCTTGGTATAGGTGACGGCATTCTGGTAGGCGACTTCCGATTGGGCCAGGCCCTGGACCGCCACACCGAGGCGCGCTTCGTTCATCATGGTGAACATGGCGCGCAGACCCTTGTTTTCCTCGCCCGCGAGCCAGCCGGTCGCCTCGTCGTAGTTCATGACGCAAGTGGCATTGCCATGAATGCCCATCTTGTGTTCCAGCGCGCCGCAGGAAACGCCATTGGCCGCTCCCGGTGTTCTGTCTTCGCCGATCAGCTTCTTCGGCACCACGAACAGGGAAATCCCCTTGGTGCCTTCCGGCGCGCCTTCGATGCGGGCGAGCACCAGATGGATGATGTTTTCCGACAAATCATGATCGCCGGCCGAAATGAAGATCTTGGTGCCGGTAATCCGGTAGCTGCCGTCCGCCTGGGGAACAGCCTTGGTCCGGATCAGGCCAAGATCCGTGCCGCAATGGGGCTCGGTCAGGTTCATGGTACCGGTCCAGGTCCCGGCGATCATGTTGGGAAGATATTTCGCTTTCTGCTCTTCGGTGCCATGCAGGGTAAGGGCGGCGATGGCGCCGGCCGTCAGGCCGGGGTACATGGCAAAGGCCATGTTGGCGGAGGACAGGTACTCGTTCATGATCACCGCGAGCGTATGCGGCAGGCCCTGTCCGCCAAAATCGGCGGAGGCCGAAAGGCTGCCCCAGCCGGCTTCGCAAAAGGCCGAATATGCGTCCTTGAACCCGCCCGGGGTCGTAATGATACCGTCGTCGGCTCGTTTGCAGCCTTCCAGATCGCCCGTGCGGTTCAGCGGCTGAAGGATGTCCTCGCAGAATTTCGCGCCTTCCCGCAGGATTGCTTCGACCAGATCCGGCGTGGCGTCTTCAAACCCGGGAAGGTTGCTGTGACGTTCGAAGCCGAGGACGTCATTGAGCAGGAAGAGCGTGTCATCGACGGGGGCACTGTAACTCGGCATGTAATCCTCCCTGAGCATCTCCGCAGATTTGCCGCATTACGTTTGCGTAAACGTAAACCTTGCGAGACAGATACGCGGTTATGGATGGCTAAACAAGCGCTGTCCCAACGGCAACCTGTTCTCTTTTTTTGAATAATAGAACAGGAACTGCTGCCGGAAATGGAAAACCGGAGATTTCTCCCCGGTTTCAATTTGGTGAAAGGATCGGCGGGGCGCATTGCCCTTTGCTAGGGCAGGGCGACGTAGCCGACCCGGTAGAGTTGGGTATCTTCGGAACCGCGCTCTGGTGGTGACTGCCAAAGGCAGAACCGCAAGGTATTCCAGCTCGTCGGATCGAAAGCGGTCAGGCAGGCTATGGCGTCATTGTCCTTGAGCGCGTTTCGTGCGCCCTCGGCCGACCGGGCGCGCAAGGCCTGCAGGTCGCAGTCAGGGGCAATCGGCCGGATCTCCCGGCTGGCATAGCGCGCCTGGGAGAGGTCCCTGTCCAGTTCCGCATGCCAGCCGATCCAGGTCTCTACGCTCGGCCGGCCGAAATCCCGCGACACGGCTTCGAAACCGGGTCCGGTCAGAAACTGATCGGCCCCTTCCGGCGCGTCCCAGAGATAGAACGGAGCATAGAGATTGTCTTGGGCTCCGATGTCGCCGTCCTTGCGGTCGGCGAAGAGGTAAGCCTTGAAACGCAGGTGGGGAAACCCGTTGAGCAAATGACCCTTGTCGCGGATACGCCGGGTGATGATCTCCATGTCATAGTCGGCCGGCAGCACAAAGCTGTATTGCATCGCCATCATTGTCCGGCCTCCGGAACGATCATCATTTCGAGTGGACAGGCATCGTTCATTTCAAATTCAGCGCTCATGGGTTCCTCTCCGGATAACGCGGTCGTCGATTGACACGAACACCCTAGAGCAGCAGTATTATCCGGAAAATCAGGAAATAATTGACATTTAATCCTGAAAATATGGATGGTTGAATGCGCGTCACCAATCTCGACATGGATGCCCTGCGCAGCTTCGTCACCGGCATGGAGCTGGGGTCGTTCGCGCGCGCGGCCGACCGTCTCGGCCGCTCCACTTCTGCGATAAGCGCGCAACTCAAGAAGCTCGAGGAGCAGGCCGGCGTGTCCCTCGTGCGTAAGTCGGGGAGGGGGCTGGTGCCAACGGCAAGTGGCGAACAGCTTCTGTCTTATGGACGCCGGATCCTGGATCTGAACGACGAAGCGGTTGCTGCGGTAAAAGGCGTGGATCTGGATGGCTGGGTGCGTCTGGGGCTGCAGGAGGACTTCGGTGACGCCCTGCTGCCGCAAGTACTGGGACGGTTTGCCCGCTCCCATCCCAGGGTCAGCATCGAAGGACGCATCGCCCGCAACAGCGAGTTGATCGAAAGGGTGACGTCGGGCGATCTCGATCTGGCCATTGCCTGGGACGGCGGAGAGACGGTGCCCTTTGCCCGGCGCATTGCCGAGGTGCCCCTGTGCTGGCTGGGGGCGGCGGACCTGGATGCGGACTGGCGCACGGATCGCGACGGGCCCGTCGCATTGGCCGCCCTCGATGCACCGTGCCTGTTCAGGTCGGTCGCCTGCGACCGGCCTGGACCGGCAGGGGCAGGTCATGGGCGTATGGCGTTTCGTGAGCCCGGGTCTTGCCGGTCTTGGCGCCGCTGTTTCCCGCTGGGCTCGGGATCTCCGTGCGCACACCGGTTGGCCTGCCGAAGGGGACCAGAATTCTGGCGCCGTGCCGCGCACAATCTCCCCCGAGTTGCCGTCACTCGGGTTGATGCTTCACCGCGGCGGAAAGACCTTGAGCCCGACCGCGGAATATCTGGCATCGGTGTTGTGCGAAACCCTGGCAGACATTCTGCCGGACGGCTGCCAGCTCGCGGCGTAAAAACGGGAAGGGGGAGGCTTATTCCTCGCCTTCGGCTTCCTTCTGCTTCAGCATGCCGGAGACGATTTCGACCGTCCGCGACAGTTTCCTCGATCGCCTGTTCGATGTCCTTGCGCTGAACTTCCAGAATGGCGATCTGCTCGTTGAAACGCGAAAGCGCGACACGCAGTTGCGTCACCCTGGCCGTCACGCAGGTCGTAGAGATCGAGCATGTCGCGGATTTCGGTCAGCGAGAAACCAACCCGCTTGCCCATCAGGACCAGCTTCAGCCGCGCCCGGTCGCGCCGGTTGTAGATCCGGTTCATGCCGTCGCGTTTCGGATTAAGCAGGCCCTTGTCCTCGTAAAACCGCAAGGTGCGTAGGGTGGTGCCGAATTCCTTGGCGAGGTCGCCGATTGTGAATTGGGTCTTCTTGGTGCTTTCGTCTCGTGCAGCGACGACATCGACCAGTTCATTGTCGCTCAGGATGGAGAGGGCTTCGCTCATCGGGTATTCGCCTGTGTTCATGTTGTTTCTTATTGCGGCCTGACCGGCCGTATTGATCGCGTAATGTCTGAGAATGATCGCTTCGGAAGCCGCGCAGGGCCGGTCTCGCTCCGCGATGTGGCTGAAAGGCGGCTGCTTCCGTTACGGTTATGTTTAGCTTACGCACACGTAACCGTCCAGTGGGCAGGCCGATAACCGTTTGGTTACGTTAACGGCCGAACTCACGTGAGGTCAGGCTTTTACTGCATTTTGCGGAGGGGGACTGTGACAGTTTTCGCATTTGGCTATTCTGATTAACGCCCTGTTTACCCTGACAGGACAAAGATTCACCAATTGCTGCAATGCCTCTTGTACCTTGTTTCGGCGCAACGCAGCGCGTCTTTTTCAGCGGTCAGAAGACCGTCAGTTCAGGGTCAAGACATGCCGGGTTGGAAAAACCGCGATGCAGGACGCCGCGGGCATGAACGTTTCGAAACACAGGATCGGCGCGGGCGACCGCTAGACGATGACTTCGAAGGTTCCGCCTCGAGACGATCCCGCCGTGCGGAGCTTGACAGGATCGAGCGACTGACCAGAACCGCAACCGCGCTCGGGTCGGGTCGTATGGACTATTCCGACGGTGAGGACGAACTGGAAGCGGTCGCGGACGAGCTCGACCGGCTGCTGAACACGCGTGAGCGCGGCGGGCGCGAAAAATCCGCGGGCCTGGAACACCGGCGTGAACGGCCGGAAGAGCGGCCGGAACCTCGCCGCAGCCGCCGGGCCGAAGCGCCCCGCACCAAGGCGCGCCCGAGTGCACATCAGACTGCCCAACCGGTCCACCGTCTGGACGATGTGCTGGGAGCGCTGGAACGCCTGGATCGGCAGGTTCAGGGTCTGGCCGGCGATGCCGACCATGAAGACGGCTATGACGACGGTTACGAGCGCGATATCGAGGAGCGTTATCAGGGCGCCCGTCAGGCTGCCTATGAGCCGGACGATTTCGATGACATGGAACCGGAAGACTATGACGAGCGTCCGCGCCGCCAGCCACGCAGACGGTCCCGCCGCCGGTCTCCTGATCCGGCGATCCATATCTACCGGGACCTCGGCCGCCGGATCGAAGCCCTGCGCCAGCCGCAGGAAGAGGCCTATGGCCGGGTCCGTGAGGAACTGGGCTCCCTGAAGGATGCGCTCGGCGGCTATTCCCGCGGCACCCATGAGCGGGTCGGCAAGCAGAATGCCGAACTGCGCCGTCTGGCCGACATGGTGGAGCGTCTGCGCGTCGACCGTGACGACGACCTTCTGGCGAAGGACATCCGCAAGGAAATTGCCGATCTGAAGGCCATGGTGTCCCGGACGAACGTGGAAGGTTCCCTGCAGACGCTCGAGCATGGCTATGCCCATATTCTGCAGCGCCTTGACGAATTGTCCCGCGCGACGGTAGACCCGCGCGCCCTGCGCACTCTGGCTTCCCGGCTGAACGAAATCGAGGATGCTTTCGCCGCCCTGCCGCGCAGCGAACATATCCTCGTACTTCAGGACCGGATCGGCGACATTTCCGAACGCATGGAAGTGCTGCTTCAGCGCAAGAACCATGCGGATATCGAACCCCCTGCGCACCGAGTTGCTGGAAGTTCGCCAGTTCATCGAGCAGATCGACATCAAGGGCCTGGTCGAAGGCATCGACGACCGCATGCGCTTCGTCTCCAATCGCCTGGACGACCTGGAGCAGCTCGCGCGCGAACAAATGGGGCTGGACAATCGCCTGAGCGCCATGGAAGAGCGCATGCCGGCACCTGAAACCCTGAGCCGCCTGCAGGGCCGGCTTGAGGAAATCGTCGGCATGATCTCCGACGACCGGGCTATGAGCGATGCCAGCATCGACATCGACCGGGTCGACAACCGGCTCGATGAAATCGTCGGTCGCCTGGAGCGGATGGAACAGGCCGGTCCGGCACCGGCGGATGACGGCGCCTATTCCGCCATTGCCGACCGGCTCGATACCATCACCGGCAAGATCGAGGCGATCGAGCAAAAGGCCAGCAATCCGGCCCCGGTGCTTGATGCGTCCGCGTCCGGCGGCAGCAGTATCGACACGCAAGTCCTGTCGCAATTGCAGGCGCGGCTGAACATTCTGTCCGAGCAGCTGGAACAGCCGAGGGAAACCGTTACGACCTCGGATCTGGACAAATTGCGCGCGGAAATCGGCGCGATGCGGGAGAGCGTTGCCGCCCCCGCTTCCTCCGAAGCCTTGGAACAACGCATCAACGATCTGGCGCAGGCGATCCAGCAGGGCAGCACCGCTCTCGACGAGAGCCGTCTGGAACAGCTGGGTGCGAAGGTTGCGGCCCTTGCCGAACAGCTGGAAACCTCGTCGAACCGCAACAGCGACATGTCGGATGTGGCTACCGCGCTGGCACGGATCGAAAGCGGTCTTCAGGAAACCCGGCGCGATGTCGTCGACATCGCGCAAAAGGCGGCCCGCGAAGCCGTCACCGGCGCGCCCGCGGCCCGGTCTGCCGATTATGACGATGCGATCGAGGGTCTCCAAGGCGATCTGAAGCGGCTTCTGGATGCCGCTGAAGGCTCCGACGAGCGTACCCGCAACACCTTCGACGGGGTTCAGGCTGTCCTCAGCTCCCTGACCGAGCGCCTGGAAAGCCTGGAACGCTCCGGGGATGCAACCGGCCGGTCGCCTGGCTCGTTCCTGGCCTCAAAGGCCGGCCGTGCTGCTGCCGAAGACACGAGCACTCGCACCACCGTGGATGCCTCCAAAGAGCGTCCGTCAGACCGCGTCCGCGACCGCAAGGCGGATTTCATCGCCGCAGCCCGCCGGGCCGCTCATGCGGCATCGGAAGAAGCCGCGCAGCTGAAGGCGGAAAGCGCGATGGCTGCGCCGTCCGTGGAGAAGGACGAGGATCGCAGCGAGGCGCGGGTCGGTTGGCTGAAAGGCGCCCTCAAGCGCGGCCGGAAGAAGCAGGATCCCGCGGAAGAAGTTGCAGCTGTTGCCGAGAAAGCGGAAGAAACCGCCAAATCCGCTCAGCCGAGCGACGATCCGGGACACGTATTGCCGGGTGATCGTCCGGCGCCGGAAGAACCGCAGCCGTCCAGCGGCGGCCGACGCCGCGCCCTGCTGTTTGCAGCCGCCGCCGTTGTTCTGGCAATCGGCACCCTGCAGGTGTTCAAGATGGCGATGGCTCCCGGGGCCGGCGACAAACAGGTTGCCGCGACGACCGAAGCGCCCGCACCGCAGGTGACGGCAGCCAAGGCGCCTGAGGTCAAGACACCCGGGGTCAAGTCTCAAGAGGCCGACGCACCGACACCCGCGTCCGCGAAAACCGCCGGAATGCCGGACAAGAATGTCGAGGCGCCGCCACGCATGGCCGGGGCCGACGCGGCTGCTGGAGCGGCTGGGATGCCGAAGTCCGGTGCGGATAATATGGAAGCGATGGCTGACGGTCCCGCAGACGACAAGCCCGCGCCTGTCCGGGCTGCGACCGATGCGCCGCAAACACCGACACAGGCGGCCTCCGCGCTCGCAGCCGCCCCGACGACGACCCCCGCCGAAGGCGGACAGGAACTGGCCTTTGCGCCGCCGGCAGGTGTGAACAGCAGCTTCGGCGGCGAAAAGGTCCAGCCGGAAACGACGTTCGAACCGGGTAAGGCCGGCACCAAGGCCGAGACCCATCAGGCGAGCCTGGTGGCCAGCCTGCCCCCGGAAGCGGTCGGCCCCATGGCCCTGCGCAGCGCGGCGGCAAGCGGAAACGCGGCAGCCGAATTCCTGGTCGGTGTGAAATACACCGAGGGCGACGGCATCCCCGCTGATCTGGCCGAAGCGGCGAAATGGTATCAGAAGGCAGCCGTTCAGGGGCTGGCTCCGGCCCAGTATCGTCTGGCGAGCCTTTACGAGAAAGGCCGCGGCGTTACGAAGGACCTCCAGAAGGCGAAGGACTGGTATCTGAAGGCGGCGGAAGCCGGCAACGCCAAGGCCATGCACAATCTCGCCGTGCTTTATGCGGAAGGCGCCGACGGCGCGCCGGACTTTACCCAGGCCGCAAAGTGGTTCGAGAGCGCCGCCATTTACGGGATCAAGGACAGCTTGTTCAATCTCGGGATCCTCTATGCCCGTGGTCTCGGGGTGGAGAAGGATCTGACCCAGAGCTACAAGTGGTTCGCGATTGCAGCCGAGCAGGGCGATCAGGATGCGGCCAAGAAACGCGACGGTGTCGCCAATTCCCTAGATCAGGAAGGCCTGGCGAAAGCCCGGCTGGCGGTCGAGAACTTCAAGCTCAAGACGCCGGAGCCTGCGGCCAACAAGGTCGTGACCGATCCGGAATGGGCGGATGCAGGCATCGGGGCGACCAACGCATCGGTCGGCGGTTCGGATCGTATTGATTACACCGCGATGGTGCGTAAGGCGCAGACCCAGCTCAACCAGCTCGGCTTCGATACGGGCACGCCCGATGGCGAGATGGGGCCGAGAACCCGCAGTGCGGTAAAGGCCTTCCAGCGAAGCCTCGGGCTCAAGGAAACCGGGGTCATTGACGCGGATTTGATCAAGGAACTGGACAGCCAGTCGATTTAGTTAAGTCAAATCGGCGATGAACAAGTTTCACCGGTTGACAGATCTTCAGGGGACGGTCTTAAACCGGGTGTGAAATCACCAGTAGCGCAAGCCGTTGCGCTGCGATGAACTCCGGCAGCCTATCGTGCAACTTTATCTGCCCATCGCCGAAATACCGGTCAATATCTTTGTCATATTCGGCATGGGCGGCGCCGTGGGTTTCCTGTCGGGCCTGTTCGGGATCGGCGGCGGGTTTCTGCTGACGCCGTTGCTGATCTTTTCCGGCATCCCCCCGGCCGTGTCGGTCGCAACTGTCACGACCCAGGTCGTCGCCTCCTCCGCCTCCGCGGTCATCAGCTATTGGCGGCGCAAGGCCATCGATTTCAAACTGGCGATCATGCTTCTGATCGGCGGTGTCACCGGATCGTCCCTCGGCGTCATGCTGTTCGACCTGCTGCAGTCCCTCGGCCAGCTCGATCTCGTGATCTCGCTGTCCTATGTGACCTTCCTGGGCACCATCGGCGGCCTGATGCTGTTTGAATCGATCCGCGCCATCCGCCGGCGCAAGACCGGGGCGAAGGTCACGGCGCGCCGTCCGGGCCAGCACAACTGGATCCACGGCCTGCCGTTCAAGATGCGGTTCCGCCAGTCCAAGCTCTATGTCAGCGTGATCCCGGTTCTGGGCCTCGGCGGCATTATCGGCTTCCTGGGTACGGTTCTCGGCATCGGCGGCGGCTTCATGATGGTGCCGGCGCTGATCTACCTCTTGCGCGTGCCGACCTCGGTGGTTATCGGCACGTCCCTGTTCCAGATCCTGTTCACCATGTCGTCGGCCACGGTCCTGCACGCCGTCAGCACCCAGACCGTGGACATTGTGTTGGCCCTGACACTGATGATCGGCGGCGTGATCGGCGCCCAGTTCGGAGCCCGCATGGGGCAGAACCTGCGCGGCGACCAACTGCGCCTGCTACTGGCCCTGCTGGTGCTCGGCGTAGGACTGCGCTTCGCCATCGATCTGCTGCTGACGCCGAAAGACCTCTACTCCATCGCGATCATAACGGGGGCAGGGTCATGATCCGCTATCTTGCCCTCATGGTCGCGGCCTTCCTTGCCGGCTTTGGTTCCGGTAAGGCGCTTCATGCGGAGGAACTGGTCACCGCGCTCTCCTCGGACCTGGTGTCCATCCAGTCCAATTTTACCGGGACGGACATCGTCATTTTCGGGCAGGTGGCGCGCGATGTGAACAGTATCAGCCGGAGCGGGGACTACGATCTGGTCATCATCGTCGAGGGGCCGCCGCAGGAAGTCACCACGCGGCGCAAGGGTCGCTTCCTGGGTGTCTGGGTCAACCGCTACTACGAGACCTTTGAAGACGTGCCTTCGTTTTATGCGCTGGTCAGCACGGTGAAGGTGAGCGAGCTCGGATCGCGGGAGCTGCTGGACAAACACCGGATCGGGCTCAATCACCTGAACCTCGCGATTGCCCGCAGATCTTCCGTGCCTCTCTCGGAGCGCGACGATTTCCGCCAGGCCTTCTTGCGTCTACGCCAGCAGCAGGGGCTCTTCTCCGAACGACCCGGAGAGATCGAGTTCCTGACCAGCACCATGTTCCGGACCAATGTCCCCCTGCCGGCAAACATTCCAGTGGGAACCTACAAGGTCAAAAGTTTCCTGCTGCATCAGGGAAGCCTGCTGTCGAAAACGGAAGCCCAATTGCACGTCGCGAAGACAGGCTTCGAGCAGGTGACCTTCAATCTGGCGCAGAAGATGCCGATTGCCTACGGCCTGCTGGCCGTCTTCCTGGCGATTTTTACCGGCTGGCTCGCCAGCGTCATCTTCAAGAAGGACTGACGGTCCCGTAGGCGCCTTTCAGCCAGAGATCGGTCAGGAAGTCCGCGACCGCTTCGGGATCGCCCGCGAAATGCGCCAGCGCCGGAGCCTTGCGCAGGTGGATCTGGGTCAGGAACTCGTCGACCATACCGCCGAGCGCATAGGCGACGGGCAGGGCCTCTTCCGGCTTGGTCGCTTCTCCGTTGTCTGACATGTGGCGCGCGATCGCCATGGCCGTCCGCTCGTACCAGGACCGGTTCAATTCCTGATAGGAACGCGCGAAGGCCGTGCTCTCACTGCCCATGTCGAACAGGCATTTCATCAGCGCGGCATTGTAGGCGAAGAGCCGCGCATAGACGAGGCTGGTTCCCCACACCCGTTCCCGTGATCCCGGTTCCCCTCCGCGCTGGGTGGAGAGCGTCGCCCTGAGATAAAGGGCAAACTCCTCGATCAGGGCATCCGTCGCCGCGCGGATATCGTCGAAATAGCGGTAAAAGGTGCCATGGGCCACATCCGCAGCAGCGGTCACGGCGGCGACTTTCAGCTCGCGCCGGTCGATGCCGTCAGCCAGATGATCGGCGAGACTGGCAAGCAGCCGGCTCCGTGTCCGCTCGGTCTTCCGCTTTGCCTCCCGTGCCCGGATCATCAGAACGGCCGAAAAACGAAGGTCGTTTTCGGCCGACAGCGGGTTTTTGGCAGTCCTGGCCTGCATGGTGTCTGTGCCTCCTTCTTCTCCACAACCGCCCGGATGAGCTGTGTGCGATTGGGTAATCCGATTTTCCTCAAATTTGGTGTCATCAACTCTGTTTTGCGAGTCCGTCTCTGAGTTTTGCATTTAGGATGACGATGATCTTTCGCATGACGGCGGATATGGCGACGATCGGTTTCTTACCGTTTTCGACCAGGCGTTGATAGAACTGACGTAAAGGTCCCTTAGCGCGGCTAGCGGCCAGGGCTGCCATGAACAGGGCGGTTCGGACATTCGCCCGCCCGCCGCGCATTTTCCTGTAGCCTTTGAGCGTTCCGCTGTCTCTTGGGTGCGGGGCCACACCGGCCAGGGAGGCGGCCTGCCTGCGGGTGAGGGTTCCCAACTCCGGCATGGTTGCGGCCAGGGCCACGGCCGTGCGCGGCCCGACACCGGGCAAAGATAGACAGATTTGGACCCTCCGCTTGAGGGACTGACAGCAGTCGATCAGTGCGTCGATCTCTTGATCGATACGTTCCAGAGCTCGGGCAAGGCTTCGCAACAAGACCCTGCAGGAGGCCTGGATCACGTCCTCTCCTGGGGCTTTGAGACGGTTGGTCTCCGCCACCTTGAGGTCGATGAGATCCTGACGCCTGGCCACCAAGGCGGTCAGTCTTTTCTGCTCAGCCTGGACGGGAGCGAACAGGGGCAGCGATGCCCACCGCTCCTGGCCGTAGCGAGCCAGCGCCCTGGCATCGATGGCATCGGTCTTGGCAAGCGTGCCGTAGGAGCGCGAAAAGGCTTTGACTTTCAATGTATCGGCCCGGTGACAGGCAATGCCGGCAGCCGTCAGCGCGTCGATAAGCCAGGCCTCGTGACCTCCGGTCGGCTCACAGACCGCCAGGCTGTCGGGCTCGAGGCGGGCAATCAGTTTACGCAAGGAGCTTCGGTTGTTGTCGACCGTGTTCACCTTGCCGGCTGCACTGTCGAACACGGTGATCGTGTCCTTGGCAACATCGAAGCCAACAACACGCACAGGAGCTTGCTGCAAAACCGCCATGACGATGGTATCCTCTGCATGCTTCGGATTGTTTGCGGGCGTGGTTCAGGCCAGAGGCCCAATCAACTCTCCAAGCGGGAAAAGGAAGCGACAGGGAACCTTGATGACTACGGGTGAAAGCCCGATCCCAGCACGGTCGCCTGTCACTGGTCTCCCGGAATTCCGCTCCGGGAGACCAATCCCATCATAACATCGCTCAAAACAAACAATCCCAGCGAAGGCTGGGATCCAGTAAACTCTTGAGTTTCCAATCTTTTCCAATCGCCAACCACACGGGGTACTAGATCCCGGTCTTGCCGCTATAGCGTCAAACCGGGATGACAAGCAGAGAGTCCAACGCCTGTTCTCGGATCAAGCGTCTTAGTCTCCTTGTGTCGGAAGATATTGACACAAATCCGATACTATGGAAATGAAAATGATATCAGTATCATTTTTGGAGACGGTGATGCTCTACCACCGCGCCGATTTCGCAGACCTTTCCGAATTGGCCGCCCACCGGCAGCGCCTGTGGGAGACCCAAAGGGCCTATGTCATCGCCCGGTCCGATCTCCATCGCCGGGCGTGGGGAACCCATCGTCCGCCGGAAAAGCTGGAGGCCCTGCCGGACCTGCCGCTGGTCGACAAGGAGATGCTGCGCACCAGCCAGCGCGACCATCCGCCCTTCGGCGATTATCTGGCAGCAGAGCCGGCAGACATCGCCCGTGTGCATCGGACCTCCGGCACGACCGGAACGGCCATGAACCTGGTCCTGTCGACGCAGGACGCCCATGAGACGGCCGTCGTCGGGGGCAGGGCGCAGGCCGCAAGCGGCCTTGTCCCCGGACATCGCGTCGTCCATTGCCTGAACTACCGCATGTGGATGGGCGGGCTGACCGACCACATGACGCTGGAGGCGACAGGGGCCGCGGTCGTGCCCTTCGGCGTCGGCGATACGCGACTTTTGATCCGCACCATCCAGGAACTGGGCATAACGGCGATCTCCTGCACGCCCTCCTATCCGGCGGTGCTGGAGCGGGTGATCGAAGAGGAGTTCCCCGGCCTGAAACCACGAGACCTCGGCCTGAGGCTCGGGCTGTTCGGCGGGGAGGCCGGGCTCGATAATGCCGATTTCCGCCGCCGTATGGAGGAGACCTGGGGTTTCAAGGTCCGCAACGCCAATTACGGCGTCACCGATGTCTTCTGCAATTTCGCCGGCCAGACGGACGAGAGCAACGACCTGCACTTCGTGGCACTCGACGTTCTCCACCCCGAACTGATCGACCCGGAAACGGCCGCCGTCCTGCCCTGGCAGGAGGGCGAGCGGGGCGAACTGGTCCTGACCCACATGCGCCGCCACTGCCAGCCGCTGGTCCGCTTCCGCACCGGCGACATCATCGAGCTGACCGGAACGGGCAAGGCGCCCTGCGGCCGCACCGCGCCGCGTTTCCGCGTGGTCGGCCGGGCCGACGACATGGTCGTCATCCGCGGCATCAACGCCTTCCCGACCCAGGTGGCGGCGACCATCAACCAGTTCGAGGATCTCTCCGGCGAATACCGCATCGTGCTGCCCGGTCCGGGCCCCTATGACGTCCTGCCGGTGGAAGCCGAGTTTGCCGCAGGAGCCGCGAGCGACGAAGGCCTGGCCGCAGAGGTGGAAACCCGCCTCAAGCGCGACATCGGCATCACCGCGAAGGTCACCATCGTGCCCTTCAACACCCTGCCGCGCACCGATGGAAAAACCAGAAGAATCATAAGGACAGACAAAGCATGACCGGAACCGTTCTCACCGAAGACCTGGGCGACGGCGTCCGCAAGATTTCCCTCAACCGGCCCGAGCGCCTCAACGCCATCGTGCCGGAGCTGCTGGACGATCTGGTGGAGGCGCTGAACGAAACCGACAAGGACGACAAGGTCGGCGCTATCGTCCTGACCGGCGAGGGAAGGGCGTTCTGCTCCGGCGACGACCTGAAGGACTTCGAAGACCAGGTTTCCGACGACGCAGGCACGACCGCCTACGTGGAACGCATCCAGGACGTCACCCGCGCCATGCTCCTTGGCAACACGCCCGTGGTCGGCGCCATCCGCGGCTGGGCCGTCGGCGGCGGCCTGGAATGGGTGATCAACTGCGACTTCGCCATTGCCGCTGAGGGCACCCGCTTCTTCTTCCCTGAAATCTCCTGGGGCCTCTTCGTCACCGGCGGCGTCACCGAACTCCTGCCCCGCCTCGTCGGCCTCCAGCGCGCCCGCGACATGATCCTGTTCGGCGAGCGCTTCGATGCCAGGCAGGCCCACGAGTGGGGCATGATCCGGGAGGTTGTGCCTGAAGAAGACCTCCTGGAAAAATCCACCACCCTCGCCAAACGCCTCGCCGCCCTCCCAAAGGGCCCGGTCCAGGACCTCCGCCGCATCCTCACCCGCCCCGGCGGCGCAAGCCTGGAAATGGCCATGGCGCTGGAAACGGAAGCGACGGTGAAGGGCTTTCTGGACCCGGAAACGGCGAGGCGGATCAAGGGGTTCGGATAGAGCGTTGCTGGAGAGCGGGGAGCCTGAATGCACACTCCCTGATTGTGTCTTCTGTCCTATGCGGATAGTCTTTTGCCATGTCTCGAAACTGGCGACTGACCGACCTCAATCTCCACAAAAAGATCCCGCAGATCAGCCCCGTCGCTGTCGTCCTTGTAGGATTTATCGCGGTCGGGATTGGTCTTCTTTCGCTTCGCAGCGGATTTGGTCCTGCAAATTATTCTGCGGCTGAAGGCACGGTGCTCTCGTGGTCAAGAAACCTGGATGAAACCGGGTCTCCTGTTATTTGGGTTTTCCTGCAACTGGACACCGGCGAGCGGGTCACCGCGACGGCGCAGGCCAGCGGCCGGGCGCCTTTGGTGGGCGAAACGCTCTCGCCCACCAAAAAGACCACGTCTTCCGGCAGAACGATTTATCTCTGGGATTCCAACACCCCGTTTAGCCGTGACGGTGGGACCGGTTAGGGCAGCTCGCCGCTTCGTACCGTGGATGTGGCCGATCGCCCCCTACAGCCCCATCCCCTTCAGTTCCTGCAGCGGCGGGATGGTTTCGTACATGTGCGGGTCGAGCCGGTCCCAGATGATGCCGCAGGTGGGTTTGTGCGGGGAGTCCACGGTCAGGGTGCGGGTGGGCGTGAAGATGACGTCGACGACCGTGTCGTAGACATCCGGGGTGAGGTCTTCCTCCAGAACCTGGCAGTCATGCACCACCGCGGCCGACGGGGTATCGGTGGTGACCCGGCCGAGCTGGTAGAGCATGCCCCATTCTGCGTCGAAGAAGCCATGGCCCTTGCCGAAGCGGATGCCCTTGGTGTTGATGGCCCCGGTCCCGGTGACCATGTAGTCGACCGTCGGCATGGCGGCGATGTCCTTGAGCGTCAGCGGTTTGCCCACATGCTCCATGCCGTCCAGCGTGGAGGCATAGAGATAAAGCTCCGGGTCGATTTCCGCCGGGTCGAGCAGCCAGAAGCCGCGCTTGATGGAATAGGTCGTCATCAGCACGGTCTTGCCGTCCTGCAGCGCGCGCAGGCGCAGGCGGTCGAGGCAATTGTCCGGTGTGATGAAGATGTAACTGGAATCGCGGTAATAGGGGTGGTCGACCAGCCGTTCTACGGCCGCTTCGCCGCCCTGGAAATCGGCGATGAATTCGCCGAAGTCGAAGTGAAACCGGCTGTCCGGCACGGCGACCTTGCGCAACTCGCTCCAGACGCGTTCGCGAACCGAGATCTTGTGGTCCACAATATCCATGGTGAAACTCCCTGATTGGCTTATTGCGCGGGCGCCATGCCGCGTCTGGAAAGGACGCGCCGCTCGATGACGATGACGCATTGATAGAAGAGGACGGACACCAGCACGGAGACGACGGCGACGGCCCAGATCATGCCGTAGTCCAGATAGCCGCGTGACTGGTTCAACAGGTTGCCGAGCCCGGTGCCGGTGGCGAGCCATTCGGCGATCATGACGCCGAGCAGCGCACGCGGAACGGCAAGCCGTGTCGCGGCAAAGAGATAGGGCAGCGAGGCCGGTATCGAGACGAAACGCAGCTGCTTCAAAGGACCGGCGCCATAGGCCTTGGGCACCTCGAGGGCCGCGCGCGGCACCAGGGAAAGCCCCTGCGCCATGGTCACGAAGGCGGGGAAGAAGGTCACCGAGACCGTGATCCACAGGATCACCGACGGACCGCGGCCGAGCATCAGCACAAGCAGCGGTGTCAGCGCCACCAGCGGCATGGTCTGGGTCACCAGGGCAACCGGCATGAAACCGCGTATGATCGCAGGAAAGAGCACGGACCCGAGGGCAAGCGCGAAGGCGAAAGCAAGGCCGAGCGCCATGCCGGCAATCGTCATCGGCAGCGTCTGGGCGAGGGCGGCGAGAAGCTTCGCCTGGCTTGCCGCGCTGTTGGGCGCAAGGAACAGGTAGTCGAACAGGGCCGCCGGCGTCTTGGCGATCATGGCCGGCGTGCCCATGGCATAAAGCAGCAACCACCACAGCAGGAAGGGCAGGGCGACGGAGGCCAGGACGAGACCTGCCTCATGCAGCCGGTTGGCGTCCTTTACCGCCGCCGGCGGACTGGCCGGAACGGTGACGGCCTTGGATGCGCCGGTCAGACGTGCCGCGAGCACGGAAAAGAGCGCATAGGCCAGTCCGGCAATCAGGGTGGCTGAAAGGCCGATGCCCCACAGCCGGTCCGGTTCGCCGCGGCCGAGCGAGCCGATCAGGTAAACCCCCAGGCCATAGCGCCCGCCGCCGCCGAATTCGGCCAGGATGGCGCCGAGCACCGCATTTGGCGCGGCGATCCTGAGGCCTGCGAGAATGGACGGCAGTGCGCTTCGGAACTGGGCATAGCGCAGGATCTGCCAGCGCCCGCCGCCATAGGCCTTGACGATGTCGATCGCCCGGCCGTCGGTCTGGGTGATCCCGGTGACGGTGGCACTCATGGTGACGAAATAACAGCCGACCGCCGCCAGGATGATGCGCGGCTCCATGCCGGAAAAGGTGATGACGAGGATCGGGGAAATGG
The DNA here is from genome assembly GCF_963675095.2 of uncultured Roseibium sp. GTDB lineage: Bacteria > Pseudomonadota > Alphaproteobacteria > Rhizobiales > Stappiaceae > Roseibium. Next base: position 38,995 of record NZ_CAXXSJ010000019.1, read on the forward strand.
CGATTGGCGGCAGGGCGAAGATAGCGACATTGATGCCGCGCGCCAGCCGGGCCGTGACCGGATAAAGGGCGAAGAGGACACCGGCGGCAACGGCCAGCAGGTTGCCGATCAGAAAGCCGGCGCCGGCGGCCTCGACCGTCGCCAGAATATGGGCCGGATAGTCCGCCCGGTCGGTCCACAGGCGGGAAAGCACGCTGGAAGGGGCGGGCAGGGCGCCGTCGGCCACCAGTTTCAGGCGTCCGATGATCTCCCACAGGGCGAACAGGATCAGCCAGTTGCGCAGGGTCGCGAGATGCGCGAACCGGGTGCCGGTTGCATTTGGTGCGGCTTTTGTGGAGCGGCCGGTCATGGCGTCAGTGGCCATCAAGGGCCTCCGCGATTTCCCTTTCCAGCTGGTGAAACTCGGGAAGGGAGAAAAGCTCCGGCCTGCGTGGACGGTCAAAGGGAATCTCGATGATCTTCCCGATGCGGCCCGGTCGGCTCTGCATGACCACGACCCGGTCGGCCAGGAAAATGGCCTCGTCGATGCCGTGGGTCACGAGCAGCGTCGTCGCCCGGCTTTCCATCCAGATGCGCTGCAGCTCGATGTTCATCTGGCGGCGCAGGATCTGGTCGAGCGCGCCGAAGGGCTCGTCCAGAAACAGGACCTGCGGTGTCGTGACCAGCGAGCGGGCGATCGCGGCGCGCTGGCGCATGCCGCCGGACAATTCGCCGGGGAGGGCCTTTTCAAACCCGGCAAGACCGACCAGCTCGATGAGATGCGTGACCTTTTCCTGAAATTCTGTCCGGTTGCGGTTCAGGACGTCGAGCGGCAGCATGATGTTGTCTTCCACCGTCCGCCAGGGCATCAGGGCGGCGTCCTGGAAGGCGACGCCGGTCATGCCGCTCTTCGCCGCCTGGAATGGCTTCATGCCGCCGATCTGGACTTCGCCTTCGTTGGGCGTGTCGAGACCGAGGGCGATCCTGAGCATGGTGGATTTGCCGCAGCCCGAAGGCCCGATCAGGGCCGTGAACGATCCGGCGGGACAGTCGAGGGAAACGTCGTCCAGCGCCTGGACGACAGCGCCGCGGCCCGCAAAGGACCGCGACACGTGAGTAATGGCAATGGACGCTTGCGCGCTCATCCGATCTCTTCCAGCACGGTGGTGTCGAAATACTCCCGCTTGGCGGCAATTCCGACCTCGGCGAGCGCCTTGATGTTGGCCTCGATCGCTTCCTCGCTCATGGAGAAAATGCCGCCGGGGGCTTCCATCAGCGGCTTCTGCGCGCCGTTGAAATAGATCTCGTTGTCGATCGAGCGGCCGGTGCCCTTGAACCAGCTGTCGGCGAACATCGGCGGATAGACGGTGGTGTCCTTGAAGTTCTCGTCCCAGCCCATGCGCGAGGCCTTGAGGAAGGCGACGAGGTCCTTGCGTTTTGTCTTCAGGGTTTCCTCGGTGACGACAACCGTGTCGTTGAAGATGGTGAAGCCGAAATCGTAAAGCAGGAAGGAGGTTGCTTCGGCGCCGGCCTGCTCGATCGTGTAGGGAACGTTCGTGGTGAAGTCGAGCGAGGCATCGATCTCGCCCTTGATCAGCGGCGTCGGATCGTAGGCGTAAGGCACGATGTTGACCTTCGACCGGTCGACGCCGGAAATCTTCAGCATGGCTTCCACGGAAATCACGTTGACCGGCGGCACGGCAAGGGTCTTGCCGATCAGGTCCTCAGGCGTCTTGATCGGGTTGGAGGCGAGCGAAACGATGCCGATCGGGTTCTTCTGGTATTGCGCGCCGATGATCTTGAAGGGTGCGCCCTGTTCGGATATCGCCTTGATGGTGGTGTCCGGCGTGGTCAGGGTCAGGTCCACCTTGCCGGCGATCAGCGTGCTTTCGGGAATGACGTCCGGGCCGCCGGAGAAATAGGTCAGGTCCAGGCCTGCGTCCGAATAGTAGCCCTTGTCCGCGGCAATGAAATAGCCGGTGAATTCGGCATCGTTGATCCAGGAAGCCTGGAAATTGAACGGGGTCGCGGCGCCGGCAAACCGGCTCATGGCGGGCAGGGCCGTGGTGGCGGCCATCAGGGACAGGAAGCGGCGTCTATCGAGGGCAATATTCATCTGGAAGTCTCCGTGGTTCGGGTAGGCGTCATGCAATGCCCCGCATGCGGGCAAGCTCCTGCAGCGGGGGGATTTCGGAAATCAGGTCTTTCGAGATCAGGTCCCAGCGGATGCCGCGCGGGCGGCGGGACTGGCGCTCGACATGGACGAGCCTTGTCGGGGTCGCGATCATGTCGATGGCGATATCGGTCTCGCTGACCATGATCTTCTCGTCGACCACCTGAACGTCGTGAACGATGGCAGCCACAGGCGTGGTTTCCTCCATCAGCCCGAGATCGGTGAACATGCCCCATTCCAGGTCGAAATAGAGGTGGCCCTTGCCGAAGCGGATGCCGTCGGTGGTGACGGCCGAGGCGCCGGTAGCTGCGAAGTCGAACCGTCCGAGCGCGGCAATCTCTTCCAGGCTGACCGGTCTTGCGAAATGCTCCATGCCGTCGAGCCAGGAGGCGTAAAGCGCAGCCCCCTCCGGCACCACGCCCGGTTCCAGGTACAGAAATCCGCGGCGGATGTTGTAGGTCGACATCACGAAGGGAATGCCGACCTCGATCATCTTCCGGCGCAGCCCGGTCATGGAGTTGTCCGGCGTGACGAAGGCCAGCTTGCTGTTCCGAAAAGCGTCCTGCGTGGCGATGCGGTCGGTCGCCTGATCGGAAGCTTCGAAATCCGGAATGACTTCGGAAAACTCCAGGTGAAGGCGCGTGTCGGCCTTGGCGACGTCTTTCAGTCGCTCCCAGATGCGTTGCCGGATAAGACGTG
>NZ_CAXXSJ010000020.1:0-27540 GCF_963675095.2 uncultured Roseibium sp.
GCTCTCCATGGCTTCGCCGTAGACGGGCTCACGGCCGATCTCCAGAAGGATCGGGACCGAAAGCGGCGATACCCGGTTAAGGCGAGTATGCGTGATTCGACCTCTGACCCGCGAAAGAAGTTGGCTCAGACGGGAGATATCCAAAAGTCCTTCAGCCGCGTCGTTCCACGTGGCCTTCAGCAGAATGTGGTCCGGTTCATGGGCGCGCAAAACGTCATAAATAAGGTCGGTGGAGACCGTGACCTGCCGGCCGGACTTTTCCTTTCCTGGGTGTCTGCGCTCGATCAGGCCGGCGATCACCGCGCAATTACGGAAGGTGCGCTTCATCAGGCTGGATTCCGCCAGCCAGGCATCCAGATCGTCGCCCAGGATGTCTTCCTCGAACAGCCCGTTCAGATCGATTTTGCCTGTGGAGAAGTAAAGCGACAGGTCGCCCAGGCCCCAGACGGCAAGCGCATAGTCGTTGGCGACGAAGCCCATGGGCCGGGCGCCGAGCCGTTCCAGCCGCTTGGTCAGCAGCATGCCGAGCGTCTGGTGGGCGAGCCGACCCTCGAACGGGTAGCAGACCATGTAATGCTTGTCGTTGCGGGGAAAGGTTTCCACCAGCAACCCGTCGCGCTCCGGCAACTTCGACTTCAGTTTCTGCAGCTCCAGCCACTCACGCACCTGCTCCGGCAGGCTGGGCCATGTGGCAGGCGTTGCCAGCATGGCGCGCACGCCCTCCGCCAGATAGGTGGACAGCGGAAACTTGCCGCCCATATAGGCCGGGATTTTCGGGTCGTCCGACCGCGCCCGCGACACATAGGCCTCGTTTTCGCGCAGGCCCTCGAAGCGCAGCACCTCGCCGCCGAAGAGGAAGGTGTCGCCGTGTTCCAGCTGCTCGATGAAATACTCCTCGATCTCGCCGAGCATACGTCCGCCGCGCCCGACCGGCGTGCGCCGTCCATCGGCCTTTGAGCGGACGAGGCGCACCTTCAGCATCGGCGCCTCGACGATGGTGCCCACGTTCAGCCGGTATTGCTGGGCGATCTTCGGATGGGAGATCCGCCAAAGCCCGTCCTTGCCCTTTCGAAGCTTGGCGTATTGCTCATAGGTTTTCAGCGCATAGCCGCCGGTGGCGACGAAATCGAGCACCTTGTCGAAGCTCTCCCGGTCCAGATGCCGGTAGGTCTCCGAGGAACGGATCTCGGCAAAGGTATCGTCCGCGTCGAGCGGGGCCGAACAGGCAAGCCCGAGGATGTGTTGCGCCAGCACGTCGAGCGCGCCTTTGCGGAGCGGCGGCGTGTCCTGGTCGCCCCGTTTGGACGCCTGCAGGGCGGCCTGGCATTCCAGCACCTCGAAGCGGTTGGCGGGCACGAGAACGGCTTTGGACGGCTCGTCCATGCGGTGGTTGGCGCGGCCGATCCGCTGGGCCAGTCGGCTGGCGCCCTTGGGCGCGCCGATATTGACCACGAGATCGATGTCGCCCCAGTCGATGCCGAGATCGAGCGAGGAGGTGGCGACTACGGCGCGTAACACGCCCGATGCCATGGCCGCTTCCACCTTGCGCCGCTGGCCGACGTCGAGCGAGCCGTGGTGGAGGGCGATCGGCAGCGTGTCGTCGTTGATCCGCCACAGGTCCTGGAAGATTGCTTCCGCCTGGCTGCGCGTGTTGACGAAGAGCAGGGTGACACGGTGCTCCTTGATCAGCCGGTACATGTCATCGAGCGCGTAGCGGGCTGAATGACCGGACCAGGGTAACCGTTTCCTCCGAGGCCAGGATGGAGATGTCCGGCTCCGCTCCGCCGGCCACCTCGACCATGTCGGAGAAGGCACGCGCTTCCGGGGCCTGCTGGCCGACCAGATAGGCCCTGAGGTCATCGGGTTCGGCCACGGTCGCCGACAGGCCGATGGTCCTCAGCCCCGGGGCGAGACGGCGCAGACGGGCAAGGCCGAGCGCCAGCAGGTCGCCGCGCTTGGAGGTCACCAGCGCGTGCAACTCGTCGAGAATGACGGTCTTCAGCGAGGAAAACAGTTGTTCCGCCGCCGGGTCGGACAGGAGCAGGGCGATCTGCTCCGGCGTGGTCAGGAGCATGTCCGGCGGATTGAGTTTTTGTCGCTGGCGCTTGTGGGACGGCGTGTCACCGGTGCGGGGTCTCGATCCGGATCGGCAGGTCCATTTCGGACACCGGCGCCTCCAGATTGCGTGCAATATCAACGGCAAGTGCCTTCAGCGGCGAGATATAGAGCGTGTGCACGCCCTTCGATCCTGCGGAACCCGGCTTCTTCTTTCCCCCGGGCCTCCAGCTCCACGAGGCTCGGCAGGAAACCCGCCAGCGTCTTGCCCGCTCCGGTGGGCGCGATCAGCAGCGTGGAGCGGCCCTGGTCCAGCTTCTCCCACCAGCGCCAGCTGATGCGCGCGAGGCGCCCAGCCCCTTGCGGCGAACCAGTCCTGAAATCGGCGGGGGAGAAGACTTGCATCCATGGGTCCTTTAATAAGGGCGCGCTCAGTGAAAGGCGAGATGCCGGTGAATGGTTCCTGTCAGCAGTGGTCAGCCCCGGATCTCTTCGGGTAAGATCCGGCCGGAATTGCGATCAATGATTTTCGACTCGGAGGATAATGTGAGATCCGGTTTGCTGTTGCGCTTCGCCCTGGTTTTGATCTCTGCTGCCATCGGTTCATCCTTTGCCGCGGCCTCGGAAAATCGCACCTACAAGTGCCGGACCGGCACGGTCGAACTCCTTTGTGGAGACGATTCCGGAAGAGGGTCGTGCCCAATATACCGGACCTGACGATATCGCCTCGCTCCCGGCGATGCCGAATGGCGCCTACGTCAGCGACAATTCGGGTATCTCGTTTCAAAGGACGGAACAGGGTGGAACCCTGTGGCTCGGCGATGTGTCGTTCCCGTGTGAGGTGACAACCGCCCGCGCCCCGGTGGCACCGCCGCCGACGGTCCTCGGCGGGCCCGAACAGCTCAACCATGTCGGCCAGTCGCTCGGCGGCCGGCTGCGTTCGGGGCCCGGGACCAACTATCCGCAGATCGGCAACATTGAGGACGGGACCTATCTGACCATTCTGTCCAACACGGGCGTCAGCTTTGATGGCTACGACTGGTTCGAGGTGGCGCTGGACAACGGTCAGCGCGGGTTCCAGTGGGGCGGCATCCTGTGCTCCAACGGCGGACAGCTCGTCGGGCTCTACGCCTCCTGCCAGAACATCCCCCGCTAGAAGGGCGTGGGCCCCTGAAGGCTCATCCTTCTCTGGATACCTGTCGCAGGTGGATGGACGACAGCTGCATCCGGTCAATATGATAGACTGAGGTGCTGCCGAAGTTTCAATAGATCCGGCAGGCAGAAGAGGATGGGGGCGAGACATGTCCGACGACAACGGGCGCGGGACCAACGGATCGGGCACCGATCCCGGGGGCGAAGCCATCGAGGCAATCGCGCAGCTCTTCGACGACTATCAGACAGGCTTCAACGATTTCGAGGCGGAGCGGATTGCCGACTGTTTCGCTCTGCCGGCGATCATCTGGCAGCACGAAAAAGGTCATGTCTTCTCCGACGAAGAGGAACTCCTGGAGAATATCGAGGTATTGCTGGCAGCGCTTGAGAAGGAAGGCGTGACCTATTCCGACTTCCATGTCTCGTCCAGCCACGTTAGCGGCACCACCGCACTCGTCACCCTGGATTGGCAGCAGGAGAACGACGACGGAGACGCCGTGCTGGAATTCACCTGCCACTACCACCTGATCCAGGACGGCGACGACTGGGCGATTGCAATGGTGGTGAACGAGTAAGGGAGCGGGAGCCAGGTTGAACCGATGAATGGGCAAGGCCGTGCCACATTCCCGGTTGTCGTCCCAGCGCAGGCTGGGACCCATATGTGGACGGCCCCGTGGTTGCAAGGTTGAAGTTGGCAGGTGTTCCGGATCGCTTGCGGTCATATGTACGGCCTGCTTTGCGGCCGTTTTGCCGCTGGCCAAGATGGGTTCCGCAGCGGATGGGATCCAAACAGTACAGCGATATCGGCCTTGAAGCCGCCACTGGATCCCACGGTATTTCCCATCCGCCTCGGTTCGACCGAACACACCTTCTCATCTTCCCTCGCAAGTTCCTCTGTCGCGCCAGCCTGTCTTTGGCCGGGGCAAGTGTTTTGTCGATCGTCAGGCGAGTCCCGGTTGCTCTTGCGGTGACTGCGGGTGATAGGTTTCGCCGCTGACCATCAGCTTCCAGGCGATGCGCGCCAGCTTGTTGGCGAGCGCGACGGCAGCCAGCTTGTGCGGCTTGTGACGACACAGTTTCTCCAACCAGGGCCAGGGCGTTTTGATCCTCCCCTGCCGGCACTGCAGCAGAACGGCGCTTGCGCCGGCAACCAGGGTGGCGCGCAGCATCTCGTCCCCGGCGCGGGTGATCACACCGAGCCGGTTCTTGCCTGCCGTGGAATGGTTTTTCGGCGTCAGGCCGAGCCAGGCAGAAAAATCGCGCCCCGATTTGAAGGCATGCGCGTTGCTCACCTTGATCGCCAGCAGGGTCGCACCAACCGGACCAATGCCCGGGATGCCGGCCAGCCGCTGGCTGAGTTCATCGGCACGGTGAAGCTCTCGCAGTTTTGCGTTGAGATCGGCTATCTCCTTGTCCACTCGCGCGTAGTCACGGACCAGCGTTTCGAACATATCCCGTGCCATCTCCGGCAGCGTCTCGTCCGCGCGGATCCGCTCGACAAGCCGGTCAAGCTGGAACAGGCCCTTCGGGGCAACCAGACCGAACTCTGCCGCAAAGCCGCGGATCGAATTGGAAAGCTGCGTACGCCGGCCAAGGAATTGCCCTCGCAGCTTCGCCAGCATCTGCGCAGCTTGCTGCTCTGGACTTTTCACCGGCACGAAGGTCCGGGCCAGCTTCGGACGGCTCATCGCCTCGCAGATCGCTTCCGCGTCCGCCGCGTCCGATTTGCTCCGCTGCACATAGGGCTTGACGTATTGCGGCGGGATCAGCGCGACCTCATGCCCCAACTTCCGTAACTCCCGAGCCCAATAATGCGAGGCTCCACAGGCCTCAAGGCCCACCTGCGCCGGAGGCAACCCGGCAAAAAAGTCGAGAACCTGACGACGGCGAAGCTTCTTGCTCAACACCGGATGGTCCCCAGCATCCACACCATGCAATTGAAAAACAGACTTGGACGTATCCATTCCAACGCGGCTAATATTCTTCATGGACGGCTCCATCGTTTGAGATCTTTAACAACCTCATTCTGGCACATCGATGCCGTAGGGGCCGTCCACCCCAACAGTACGCCGTGAGGCCGGTCGCTTGGACGGTAGGCTGCTGCTTGATCCGATAGGACACGGAGTACTGGGTCCCAGGTCTCACTGACGTTCGCCTGGGATGACAACTGAGATTGACGCTGACGCGCTGCCTTGGCCCACCCTCCGATTGTCATCCCCGACAAGCGAAGCGCGATCGGGGACCCAGTAATCCGAGAGGCTGGTTGTTTGAAGTGAGAGGGCGCGGCGTAATGGAAACCGCCCCGTGGCCTTACCTCATCACCCCTGCTTCGCCCGCGCTTCCTTGCGTGCCGCGCGTGACGGCTTGTTTTTCTTCGGCTTCTTCTTGTCGAACGGCTTCTCGCCCTTGGCAGGCTTCCGCGGCGGCCGGTCGTCGGACTCCCGGCGCGGGGCTTCGTCCCGGCCTGCAGCCGCTCGGTCGAGCGCCTTCATGTCCAGCGGCTCATAGGCCGGATGGAACGGGGCTTCCTCGCCGTCGTCGGACCGGCGGCGTTTCTTGCCCTTGGGGGCAAAGTCGCGGGCGGGCCGTCTGTCGCGGCTGTCGCCTCGGCCTTCGCTCTCGATCCGGTCCTCTCGACCCATGTTTTCGTAATCCGGTGCATCGCGCCGTCGGCCTTGCGGTTTGCGGTCGCGCTGCTGGCTGCGCCCGGGCCGCTCATCGGAGGGCGGCGGCGGGGTCTTGCCGCCACGGGCGTCGAGCACCGTGATCGTGACCTTGTCTTCGCCGGAGCCATCGCGGCGGATGATTTCCGCGTAGCGTTCGGCGTGGGCGCCGTCGATCTCGAACCGGGTCTCGTTCTGGAAGATCTTGATCGCGCCCACTTCCTTCTTGGTCACGTGGCCGGCGCGGCAGATCATCGGCAGCAGCCAGCGCGGATCGGCCCGGTGCTTGTGGCCGAGCGACAGGCGGAACCAGACGCCGCTATCGAACTTGCCGCGGATCTCCGCGACACGTCCGCCCCGTTCGCCGGCACCGCGGCCCTTCAGGTTGTCTTCCGTTGCTTCCGAGACGTCTTCCGGAGCGGGCAGGCGGGACTGATAGAGCTTGACGAAGGCATTCGCGATCTGCTCGGCGTTGTGGGCGGCAAGCAGTTCGCGTGCAATGGCCAGTTCTTCCGGTTCCAGTTCCGCGGAAAGGACCGGATCGGCAAGCAGACGTTCCTTGTCCTTGGCGCGGATGTCATCGGCGGTCGGGGCCGGCTTCCAGGTGACCTTCACGCCCGCGAACTGCAGCGTGCGTTCCGCCGCGCGCCGGCGCGGATAGGGCACCATCAGGACACAGGTCCCCTTGCGGCCGGCACGCCCCGTCCGGCCGGAGCGGTGCAGCAGGGCGGCCTTGCCGGTCGGCAGGTCGGCGTGGATGACCAGGTCGAGGTTAGGCAGGTCGATGCCGCGGGCGGCGACGTCGGTCGCCACACAGACGCGGGCCGAACCGTTCTTCATGGCCGTCAGGGCAGCGGAGCGCTGTTCCTGGCTGAGTTCGCCCGAGAGCGACACGATGGAAAAGCCCCGGTTGGCAAGCCGGCTGGTCAGCCGCTTGACCGCTTCGCGGGTGGAGCAGAACAGGATCGCCTTTTCCGCCTCGTGCAGGCGCAGCACATTGATGATGGCGTTTTCCCGCTCATTCGGCGCGACCGGATGGGCGATGTAGTCGATGTCGCCGTGCTGTTCGCGGGAATCGATCGTCGACAGCCGCACCGCGTCCTTCTGAAAGCGGCGGGCCAGCTCCACGATCGGCTTCGGCATGGTGGCGGAGAACATAAGCGTGCGCCGGTCATCAGGAGCAGCGTCCAGGATGAATTCCAGGTCCTCGCGGAAGCCCATGTCGAGCATTTCATCCGCCTCGTCGAGTACGACGGCGCGGATCGCGGACAGGTCGAGCGCGCCGCGCTCGATGTGATCGCGCAGGCGGCCCGGCGTTCCGACGACGATATGGGTGCCCCGCTCCAGGGTGCGGCGTTCGGTTCTGGGATCCATGCCGCCGACACAGGACGCGGTCTGCGCCCCGGTTTCGGCATAGAGCCAGGTCAGTTCGTCCTTCACCTGCAACGCCAGTTCGCGGGTCGGCGCAATGGCAAGGGCGACGGGCGCGCCTGCGGGGCCAAGCCGGTCCTGATCGCCGAGCAGGGTCGGCGCCAGCGCCAGGCCGAAGGCAACGGTCTTGCCGGAGCCGGTCTGGGCGGAGACAAGGAGGTCGGCCTCGGCCGGCGCCTCTTTGAGGATGCTCTCCTGCACGGAGGTAAGGGTGTCATAGCCCTTTTTCGCCAACGCGGCAGCAAGCGCCGGTGCGACGGAAGTCATGTCAGTCATTCATTTCTTTCAGTGGGAACAGCGCCGTCCACAATCTCATCGAACGCGAGAAATGCCGGTTAAACGCGCAAACTTTGCGGCCTGTATAGAGAGGAATGTGCCCAAGGTCCACTGAAACTCTCGAAAACGGAAATCTCGCTGTTCCAACGGCAATTCGGCCTATGCATTAATAACGTGTAACTTGAGAATTTATTACTGATAAAAATTACAATGAAAAGTAGAGTGATTAATATTTGTGCACGTAATAAGTGTTTAATTAAGTTCTTTTGCTTTCTTATGTCCGCATCTCATGCATTTCGGGGATCGGCAAATGCTGAAATCTATTCGAGTCCAAGTCGCAGTTTTGGCGGCAATACCTTTGTTGGCGCTTCTCGTTGTTAATCTACTCTCACTTGCGCAAGCCTATAATGACGCTCGCCGCGCATCTGATCTTCAGCCAATCGCCGAAGTCGCCAGATTGGCGGAAGCTGTTTTGAATGAGCTGCAGAAGGAACGGGGACGAACGGCCGTTCTGTTGGCCTCCGATCATGGGGCTGGACCGAGAAAGCTTGTCGAAGAACAGAGACAACTGTCCGATAGCGCCATCGCAGACTTTGTTGCTTTCGGCAAGGATCTGAAGCTCGATGATCGTGTCATGCAGGCAGCCATTGGCCGGACGATCGAGGGGCTGGCCGAGATAAATGCTCATCGGTTGGATGTCGACGGCAAGTCAGCGACCGGTGCGGAAAATCTGGCGTTTTACTCCGGTAAGATCCGGGCGTTGTTGGGCGTGGTGCACGATGCGGTCCAGGCGAGTTCGGACCCGGAATACGCGGCCGAGATGGTCCCCTTCTCTCTCCTGACCGATGCAAAGGAAGCCGGAGGGCTGGAACGGGCGATCGGCGGCAGGCTTTTCGCCGGCGTTGCGCTCAAGGGGACAGTCGAGATGCCGGTGTTTCTCGCCTATTATGATCGGTTGTCGGTCGAGACCGACCGTTTGAAAGAGTTTCGTGAAATCGCAAACCCGGAACAGGCAGCCTACTTCGACAAGGTTGTCTCCGGTCCGGCGATCGATCAGGTGATCGCCTGGCGCAAGGTGCTCAAGGACTTGCCGTCGACGGTCGATGGCCAGGGGATCGACGGGAGTGTCTGGTTCAGCAAGGCGACGGAACGATTGAACAAGATCCGTGACGTTTCGCTTGAATTCGCCGGAAAGGCCGAAGCGCGGGCGCAGCAACTGGCGACCGAAGCCTGGAAGAATGTCTACGCCATCGTCCTTGCAAGCGCGATCGTCTTGCTTTCGACCATCGGCATAAGTGTGTGGCAGATCCGCAGCATCGTGAATGCGCTGCGAGCGATCCGGGACAGCCTCATGCGGATTGCCCATTCCGACACGAATTTCGATATGCCCATGGTCGAGCGGAAAGACGTGATCGGCGATCTGGCGCGGGCCGGTGTCATCTTTCAGGAAAATGCCCAGGCCCGGACCCATCTGGAAGAAGACGCATTCGAGGAACGAAGCCGCGAAACCTCCCGTCAGAACCACGTGGAAACGATCATTCTGCATTTTCGCGACCTGATCGATGACGTGAATGGCAAGGTCAATGAAAAGACCGAGGCCATGATCCAGATTGCGGCCAAGGTTCTGGAAATCGCCCGTTCGGCCACGAATACGGCTGAAGAGGCTCAGAGTTCTTCGGCCGCGTCCTCGACCAGTGTTCAGACCGTTGCGTCGGCCGCCGAGGAAATGTCGAGCGCGATCGACGAGATTCTCTCCCAATCGGGTCGCGCCAGCGAGATCATCGATGCAGCGACCGCGATCGCCCAAGATACGGATGCCAATGTCTCAAGCCTTGCGAATGCGGCCCAAAAGATCGGTACCGTTGTCGAAATGATCCGGGATATTGCCGAGCAGACAAACCTGCTGGCTCTGAACGCGACTATTGAGGCCGCCCGCGCAGGCGAAGCAGGCAAGGGATTTGCCGTGGTCGCGGCAGAAGTGAAAGAACTGTCCAACCAGACGGCCAAGGCAACCGAGGAAATCGCGAGCCAGATCGACGCGGTCCAGGGATTGACCGATGGCGCAGTGAACTCGATCCGGGACATTACCGAATCGATCAATAACATCATGGACGTCACCACTGCCATCACCGCAGCTGTCGAACAGCAGAGCATCGCGACAAAGGAAATTTCGCAAAGCATCACGATTGCCGCGGACGGATCTGCCCAGGCGGTCGAAGGCGCAACGCAGGTCAGCAGGTCCATTCACGAGACAGCCGAAGAGGCGAAAGCTGTCGACAGCATCTCCTGCGAGGTCAAGTCCATTGCAACCGAACTCTCCAATGCCGTCGACGGTTTCCTGAAGGAAATGAGGAGCGATGTGTCTGAACGGCGCAAGGCCTTGCGCAAACAGGTGAGCGGGGAACCGATTACCGTGAAGACTGCCGGGGCGAATTCGTTAGCGCGCTGTTCGACGCGTCCGAAGACGGGCTGGGCGCTCGCAGCGTGCCCGGAGTGAAGGCCGGCGACAGGGTAACGGTCGAACGCGAAGACGGCTCCAGCGGGCAATGGGTGGTGACCTGGGTCCGCAATCAGCGCATGGGACTGCATGCCCAAGCCGCATCCGAGAAAGTTGCCGCCTGAAGGCGCGCTTTTATCCGCCAAGGGTAGGAACGCGGTCGGACTGACTTGTTCCAGCAGGGGAAAGGCCGCAAAACGCGATCAGCGGCCTTTCAAATGCAATTCGTTTTTGGGGCTGAATTTGTTGTGAACACCGCCGCCGTTGATTTGAGGTGCGTCTCGGCGCAGGCTCGGGCGCAAACCGGAAATGCGGAGGGGTTCACATCATGCCGCCGGTCATCGATTATTTCTATACACACATCTCGCCCTGGGCCTATCTCGGCCATCAGGCCTTTCGGGAAATTGCGGCCGGACACGGGGCTGCGATCCGGCTTCGGCCGGTTGATCTTTCCGGCGTCTTTGACGCTTCGGGCGGTTTGCCGCTGGGCAAACGCCATCCGGCCCGCCAGGACTACCGGTTCATCGAAATGCAGCGCTGGCGCGAGAAGCGGGCGTTGCCGCTGACGTTGAAGCCCGCATTTTTCCCCACGCCTCCCGGCCTGTGCGACTGCTGCGCGATCGCGCTTTCAGAGCAGGGCGGTCCGGCGTTCGACTTCACTGGCCTGGCGTTCAAGGCGATCTGGGCAGACGAGAAGAATATCGCCGAGGAAGCGGTTCTGAGCGATCTGCTATCCGGACTGGGGCAGGATGCAGGTGCCGTTCTGGAAGCCGCCCGTTCGGAAGACATCACCGCAATCTATAAGCAGAACCAGGCGGATGCGATCGAGCTGGGCGTGATCGGGTCGCCATGTTACGTCTTGAATGGCGAACCGTTCTGGGGGCAGGACCGATTGGACCTCCTGGATGACGCACTGGCGAGCGGCAGGGGGCCGTACAAGCCGCTTTGACATGCGGCGGTTGAAGAGCCGGCAGATTATGCGGAGTTCGCTTTCCACCGGAAAGGTCGGTGCCGTCGTGCTTTGGCCATGACTTCGTGGCATAGGTTGCTGTGCCAGGTGCTTTCAATCGGCACCCGGCCCGCTATAAACCCGGAGTATTGCAATTGACCCGAACAGAAGGCCCGTCGATGGCAAGCCTGCCGAAATTCATACGCAAGACTGCCGCCGGTTTGGTTCTGTCCGCAGCCTTTGCGGCAGTCTCTCCGGCGGGATTCGCCCAAACCGCTGTGCCGGATGGCGAGCAATCTGCCGAAAGCGCACCGGCTACGGAGAACCAGTCACCTGCCGGCCAGCGCTACGGTTTTGTTGAGGCGAACGGCGATATTCTTAGGATCGATCGTGAGGCGGGATCGGTCAGCTTCTGCCGCAAGATCAATGACGCCTGGCGCTGCATGCCGGCCCCTCTCGCCGAACAGGCCTATCAGGAAGAAATCGCAGACCTGTCGAAGGAAATCGATCGGTTGAATGCCCGCATTCGCGACCTGGAGACCGCGGCATCTGCCCAGCCGGAAGGAACCGCGCCACAGGCCGAGAGTGATATTGGTGAGCCGCCCCAAGCCGCCGAGGATAAGCCGGCGGAGGGGCAAACGGCGGACGAGAAGACACAGCCGTCCGACAAGGACAAGTCGGCGTCACGCCTGTCGGATGAAGACGAGCAGCAACTCGAACGCATGATGCAGTTTTCCGAAAAGGCGATGCGCCGGTTTTTCGGTCTGATGAAGGATCTGCAGAGCGAAATGGGCAACAACTGACAGCACCCGTTTGTCTCCGGCCAAGAGACGGCTGGAGGCCCGGAGCTGCTTGAAACAGGCAAACGGCGCGGGGGCCGTCGTTGTCTACTGCATCGAGATGCGCGAGATCTCTTTCTTTGCCGTTTCGGGCAGTTCCACCGCCTTCCTGGCTTTGAGATCCATAACCAGTGCGACGACATCGCAGATGGCGGCGAGGCGTTTGGTGCGCGACTCGAAGAGATGATGGCGCATCGAGAAGGTCTTGTTGCCGCTGCTGCCAGTCAACCCGCTTGCCATCACAACGGCGTCGCCGGCCTTGAGTGGGCTGGCCCAGGTCAGTTTCATTTCCGCAGCGACCCGGCCGAAGGCTTTTTCGCTCATGAAGGCGTGGGTCATTGGCGTCCGTTCCCAGACATGGCCGACACCGTCGGTAAAGCAGGACAGGGCAAAGCCGTCATCGGCCCGGCCGTCGATCCCGAGATGGCGCGGCAGTACGGTTCCCCGAAAACAGATCCTGGCCCCCGATGCGAGAACATTGTCCAGGGTGAAGCGCGTTCCGACGGGTGTCGCGGATAGACCCCGCGGTGCAGCATCTTCGATCATCGGACATTGATGATCCTTGAACCGGCTGCGCAGTGTCTTGACGGAGCCGGCGTTGGGCTCGTAGCCGTCGATCGCGGTTGCGGCGAGCGTGCCGGTCGTCGTGTTGCACATCTCGTGGACGACCGTCAGCATATGAGGACCGTCAAACGCAATCGCGGAGCGGACGGTAACGAGGTCGCCGGTCCTGAGTTCCTTGTGGTACCGGACGTGGCGAACGCGGCGGGCTCCGACAAGCGCCTCGCTCAGTCCCGAGATGAGCTGAAACTGCCTGTCGGCTTCTTCGAATCGGCTGAAATAGAACTGGACATTCAGATGGTCGTTCTCGTCGCACTCCCATCGGTTCACAAATGAAAACAGTGTCTCTTCGGTGCTCATTACAAATCTTTTCTCGCACAATGCGGGATTCTTGTCCGGCGACTCACGATCACCCATAATTCAATGAAGGGATACTTTCTTTGCGGCAATTTTCAAACAAAATATTTCACTTGAATAGAAAATTTGATAGTTAATGCGCCGTTAAGCAATCAAGATCTATTGGTTGTATGTATATATCATTGCATTTTATGGTGGTTTTGTTTTCTAATTCTTTCTATCAAAAGGGTGTGTCGAGCCAACTGGGCGAAGGGGAGGAGCTTTTACGTGCCCATGCGTGTCGTATTGCTAATATTGCGTAGTTGCAGAAAGCAAGATGTACCTGAATTCTGATGTGAGCGTGAAAGTGTTCGCAGTGCAGTTGGGGAAAGGAACGCTGGTTGTGCGGATGCTCTTTTGGATGGATGCCATGGCGCATCTATAGCTCTGAAGCTTGCCGAGGCCTCCGCAAGGTGAAGGTCTCCTGACCAGTCAGGCATATGCTTTTGAACGTCCGTCAGGGGGAGCGCTACGTCAGGCGTGCTTTGCCGGTCAGGGTGTCGCGGGCGTATGCAATGTCGTGACTGGGGTTCCCGATAACGTGGTCGGCCCATCACTCGCAAGACCCGGATTGACGACTTTGCCGGCAACTGCGGCGACAACGATCATGACGGCCAGGGTCAGACTCCAAGCGTTCATCCGATCACTCCTTCAAGTTGGCGACAAACCGCACACACGACTCGTTCTTAGACTTTAGTTTATATTAGACTTTTGGATAAGAATTCGCAATGCCATGACGTAGAAAACGTTTGTGCATTGCCGAATAATGGCCGATAGAAAATCGCTCGGATTCGAAAGGTAAGAGACTGCGGATGTGGCATTCTTGTCTGCTAGGCGATCTTGGACTTTCTGGTATTTGCTTGAATAACGCGCGCCGTACCCAAGCGACTGCGGGTTTGACTTTCGGAAACATTGCAGTGCAAACATGGTCGGCCTGCAAAAGATACAAGCTTCGGGACAAAAACTCGGAGACTTGTTAGGGATAACTAGGATAATAGGCACAGGCATCGGGGGCGACTGAAGTCATCGAGCGGCCAGCCAGTGAATGGGGTCAAGCCGGTGAGCGCCCGGATACAGTATTGGATGGGGATAGGGGAAACGGTCCCCGCGGCGTCTTGTCGGGACGTCGCATGAGCGAGGGAGGAAACCAAGCGTGCCGGATACAGCATATCGATTCATAATCGCTGATGACCATCCGCTGTTTCGCGGAGCATTGAGGCAGACGCTTGAAACACAATATCCGGATGCACGCATCGACGAAGCCGGTACCCTGGAAGATGTCACGGCGCGTCTGGAGGAGGACGGTGACGTCGATCTGATCCTGCTCGACCTGACCATGCCGGGCATGCGGGGGTTTTCCGGCCTGATGTATCTCAGGGCCCAATACGCCGGCGTTCCGGTCGTGATTGTCTCCGCCAACGAGGAAGCCCAGGCGATCCGCCGGTGTGTTGAGTTCGGCGCTTCCGGCTTCATTCCCAAGTCTCACGGCATCGAGGTGATCCGTGAGGCGATTTCCTCCGTCATGGCTGGCAACATGTGGACCCCGCCGGATGTGGACCTCGGTGCGGATGACGGCGCGGGCGATCTGGTCCAGCGCCTGGCAACCCTGACGCCGCAGCAGGTCCGGGTTCTGATGATGCTGTCGGAAGGATTGCTCAACAAGCAGATCGCCTATGAACTGTCCGTCTCCGAGGCGACGGTAAAGGCGCATGTGTCCGCCATTTTGCAAAAGCTCGGCGTGGAAAGCCGTACCCAGGCGGTGATCGCGGCTTCCAAGATCGAGGCGGGGCAATGGCAGATGGGACAGGAAGCCGACGATTCCGCAGCCTCGTCCGGCTAACAGGAAAGAGACCTGAAAGCGGCGGCTACTCGGCCGCCACATGCTCCGCCCGGCAGCGGGCCAGGTGAGCACGTAAAGCGGCGGGCTTGATGGGTTTGTTGAACATCTCGATGTTTTTCGAGGCGGCCGCTGAGCGGACTGCCCGGCTCCGATCCGCCGTCACCAGAAGCGCAGGAATGCCCGCCCCGAACTTCCACCTCAGGCGGACGACCGCATCGATGCCGTTGCCATCATCGAGGTGATAATCGATCACGATGACGTCGGGCGTTTCGCCTGCTTCCAGCAGCTTTTCGATCGCCTCCACGTCGTCTCGGGCAGTGATGACCTTGCAGTTCCAGTTTTCCAGAAGATGACGCATGCCGCTCAGAATGTCCGGCTCGTTGTCTATCGCCAGCACGCATAGGCCGTCGAGTTGCCCTTTCGTGGGCACAGCACTTTGCTGGGGTGTTTCGACCGGAACCGCGGCGGCGGTCGGCAGCGTAACGGCAAAGCAGGATCCCTTGCCGACGGAGGACCGCAGATCGACCGGATGCTCCAGGACATGGGCGATGCGCTCGACGATGGACAGGCCCAGACCGAGCCCTTTGGCGACCCGCATGCCGTCATCGAGGCGATGAAACTCCTGGAAAATCACCTTTTGCTTCGTTCCCGGAACACCCATGCCCGTGTCGTGAACTTCAACGACCACCTTGCCGTTTTTACGCCTGCAGCCGACGAGGACACGGCCTTTGGTGGTGTATTTAAGGGCATTCGATACGAGGTTCTGGAGCAGACGGCGCAGTAATCTGCGGTCCGAGCGTACCGAAACGGAGGTCGGTACGAACGTCAGTTCAAGGTTTCTTTCCCGCGCCACCGGTTCGAACTCGGTTTCCAGAGCGCGGAAAAGGACGTCGAGGCGGAAGACGGTCAGTTCCGGTTTCAGGGCTCCGGTGTCGAGGCGGGAAATATCCAGCACCGCGCTGATGATGTCCTCGACCGATTCAAGGGCGCCTTCCACGTTGCGCACCAGGGTGCCGGTTTCGCCATCCTTCAGCTTTTCCACCAGGACCGATGAATATAGCCGGGCCGCATTGAGCGGCTGAAGAATGTCGTGGCCTGCGGCCGCGAGAAAGCGCGTCTTGCCGATGTTCGCTTCTTCCGCTGCATGGGTCGCTTCCCGCAGGCGGTCGTTCACATGGGTCAGTTCTTCGGTGCGTTCGCGGACCCGTCGTTCAAGGGTTTCGTTGGCGCGGGCGAGCGCGTCTTCCGCCAGCACACGCTCGGTAATGTCCGTATAGGTCGTCACGATACCGCCATCGGGCATGGGACTGATCCGGACCTCGAGAACCGTGCCCGAAGAGGCAAGGCGCTCCTGATGGGTCTCCTGTGCGACAACCAGTTTTTCAAGGCGTTCGGATACGATGGCCTCGACCGGGCCGTCGCCGATCTCCCCGCGCTTGGCGTTATAGCGGATAATGGCGTCGAGCGTCGTTCCCACCTGACCGTATTCGGTCGGCAGTTCAAGAAGATCGCGGAATTGCCTGTTCCAGCAGATCAGGCGCAGGTCCCGGTCGAAACACGCCGATGCCCTGACGAACCTGGTCGAGCGCCGTCTGCAGCAGGTCGCGGTTTGTACTGGATCGCGGGCCGAGGCATCGTCGAGCAGCTTGACCGCGCCCTTCGTGGACGGGTCATGGCGCTTGAGCATCAGCGACAGGACAAGGCGGGAGGAGGCCGCGCCGATGGCACTGGCTAAAAGCTGTTCTGAAAACCGCAACAGGCTTGCGTCCGCCGGGGGCATTCGGATCGAGAATGCTGCCGCGCTCTTGCGCATAACGGTTGAACGAGCGGTTGGCCCGTTCCTCGCCGAGATACCGCCCAAGGGGTCGCGGTCAGGTCTCCGGCCGTGACCGACGTGCGCCAGAGCCTGAGGCTCGGGGGCAGGGGCAATCTCGTCCGGCACGAAGACATTGGCCTGCAGCTTTTCCGCCGGTTCCGGAGCACGCGTCAGGGAGCCGGCCACGAAGAACAGCACATTGACCAGAAGGCTCCACATGGTTCCGTGAATAAAGGGATCCATCTGCAGCCCAAGAAAGCGACTGCGGCTTCAAAAAACGCGAGGCCAAGCGGGCCTGTTTCCAGAATGGTCGAGGAGACGATGCCGGATTGTGCGAAGGTGGGGCAGAAGCAGCGTGTAGAACCAGAAGGCGAAGCCCCCCAACCATTCCGGCGATCGCACCGCGCGCGGTTGCCCTGCGCCAGACCAGCGCGCCGATGAAGGCCGGCGCAAACTGGGCAATGGCCGCAAAGGACAGGAGGGCCGATGGAAACCAGGGCTGCGGTATCTCCCGCAGCACGGTAATAGGCATAGGCAAGCAGCAGAATGCCGAAGATCGCCATGCGCCGGATGCTGAGCAGGTGGCGGCTCATGTCCCTGCCGCCGGCGAGCAGTTCCTCTTCTGAGCGCCTGCGCAGGATCAGCGGAACGACGATGTCGTTGCAGATCATGATCGCAAGCGCGACAGTGGCCACAATCACCATTGCCGTAGCCGCCGAAAGCCCGCCGATGAAGGCGAACATCGCCAGCCAATGCTCCCCGGCATCAAGGGGGAGCGCCAGCACGAACGTGTCGGGATTGATGTCCTGTCCGAAGCGCAGCAGGCCGGCGGCGGGCAATCGGCACCACGAACAGGTTGATCAGGATCAGATAGAGGGGAAAACAGCCAGACGGCCCGGCGCAGTTCGCCCTCGGAATTGTTTTCCGTCACCATGACGTGGAACTGGCGCGGCAGCATGATAACGGCGAAGGATGACAGCACCGTCCATGACCAGCCAGTTCTCGTGATTGAGCGGCCGTTCGAACACGGCAGCCACTTCAGGCGCCCCGGAGATCGCGCGTACGAGGTCGATGGGGCCCGTCATAAAGGGTGAAGGTCACCCATGCGCCCAACGGCCAGGAAGGCGATCAGCTTGACGATTGCTTCCGATGCGATTGCCAGCATCAGGCCTTCCTGGTGCTCGGTCGCATCGATGTGGCGGGTGCCGAACAGCCATGTGAACACCGCCATCCCGATGGCGATCAACAAGGTGATGTCGTCGAAGACCGGGAAATAGCTTTCGGCCGGTGTAATGAGCGGGGCCGACCATGGTGGTGATGGACAGCGAAAACGGCTTTCAGCTGCAAGGCGATATAGGGAATGATCCCGATGACGGCGATGATGGTCGCGACCGCAGCCACCGACTGGCTTTTGCCGTAGCGGGCGCCGATGAAATCGGCAATCGAGGTGATGCTTTCGGCCTTGGCTATGCGGGACGATCCTGCGCAGGAGCGTGTAGCCGAGGCCGAAAACAAGTACCGGGCCGATGTAGATCGTCAGGAACTCAATACCGTTGCGGCTCGCCCCCCCGACGGAGCCGTAGAAGGTCCAGGATGTGCAGTAGACCGAAAGCGAAAGCGCATAGATCAGCGGCCGCCCGCGCCCGGGGAAAGGCCACGGCGTGGCATCCGGTCCCCGTAGCTGGGCAATGGCAAACAGCAGGAGAATATACCCCACTGCAACCAGTATCACGACCCAACCTTCATGCATCATTTGAGTTCTGTGCCTTCCTCCCCGATGCGGCGGAACTGTCAGCCTGTTTCCGCTTTTTTTGTCCACCGCACCTGAGATCGGACCACAACTGCGGCAGACTGTCCATTCGTCTTGGGGCGAAGACGTTTCGGAAGGTCTCGCCGGCACGCGGATCGTTTTTTTCTTAACGCTGGGTCATTTCCGGCGATAAACTACATGAAAGTTGCCGAGTCGCCGTTTCGATGCCGGCCTTTTTTGCAGTGAGGAACACCGGATGCTTAAGGAATTCAAGGAATTCGCGATGAAGGGCAACATGCTCGACATGGCGGTCGGTATTGTGATCGGCGCGGCTTTTTCCGCGATTGTCTCCTCTATGGTGGATGACATCATCATGCCGCCGATCGGCTTGATCCTCGGCAACATCGATTTCTCCGAGATCTTCATCATTCTGAAGCAGGGAACGCCCGAGGGCCCTTATGCGACGGTGGCCGCCGCAAAGGAGGCCGGTGCGGTCACCTGGAATGTCGGTCTGTTCATCAACGCCCTGATCAAGTTCGTCATCGTCCGCCTTTTGCTCTCTTCGTGCTGGTCAAGGGCGTCAATAACCTTCGCCGTAAGGAAGAAGAAGCTCCCAAGGCACCCGCGGCTCCCCCGCAGGATATCGTACTGCTGCAGGAAATCCGGGACCTGTTGAAAAAATAGCGTTCCCCGAGGAGGGGCCGGCTCGCGGATTTTGCGCCGGTCCGCCGCCGATAACGCCTGGACCGGCCTTGCCGTCGGGTGTTGCGGCCGAAGGTCGACTTTTTCAAACCGGACTCCCTGCCGTTAGGAATACGTCCGAACCCCTCTCTGCGATCTCTTGATTATTGGAAAGGCTACATAGGTGGCGCGTGATGTGATTGGCGGCCTGAGGGCCGAGGCAAGGCTTGCACCTGAAAGCGGCAATCGTGGAAGTCGTGAACGCGGCGCGGGATCGGGAGGGCCTCATTCCGCTCTGGGTCGGCGAGGGCAACCTGCCGACACCGGAATTCATCTGCAACGCGGCCAAGGCGTCGATGGATGCGGGAGAAACGTTCTATACCCATCAAAGAGGCATTCCCGAGTTGAGGGAGGCGCTCGCCGGCTATCATCGGGATCTCTACCGCAAACCGTTTTCCATGGACCAGTTTTTCGTGACGGGCTCGGGGATGCAGGCGATGCAGATCGCCGTCCAATGTGTTTGTGGGGGGCGGGCGACGAGGTGGTGTTCCCAAGCCCAGCCTGGCCGAACCTGGCCGCCAGTGGTCGGCATCATGGGCGGACGGGCCGTGCCGGTGACGATGGATCACGACGATGCCGGCTGGTCGCTCGACCCGCAAAAGCTGTTCGACGCCGTCACGCCGCAAACGCGGGCGATTTATCTGAATTCTCCCAGCAATCCGACCGGCTGGGTCGCGGACAGGCAGCTTCTGACGACGATCCTGGAAGAAGCGAGGCGGAACCGGGGCCTTTGGATTCTCGCCGATGAGGTCTACGGCCGGTTTTCCTATCAGGGTGCGGGGGCCGGCTCCCTCCTTCAACGAGATTGCCGACCCGGACGACAGGATCCTGTTTCATCAATACGTTTTCCAAGAACTGGGCCATGACCGGCTGGCGGATCGGCTGGTTGTCGGCGCCGACGGAAATGGGACAGGTGATCGAGAACCTGATCCAGTATTCGACCTCCGGCGTGCCGGTTTTCAGCCAGCGCGCAGCGATTGCGGCCCTGACCGAAGGGGGCGATTTTCTGAAACAGCAGATCGAACGGGCGGAAAGCGGGCGCAGGATCGTGGTCGACGGCTTGTCGGACTCCAACCGGATCCAGCTGTCTGCCCCGGACGGCGCGTTTTACCTGTTCTTCGGCATCGAAGGCATCAAGGACTGCCGGCGCCTGGCGCTTGACCTGGTGGCCAGAACCGGTGTCGGCCTCGCCCCAGGGTCCGCGTTCGGAACGGGCGGCGAGGGGCTTCCTGAGGCTGTGCTTTGCGCGCAATCCGGAGCAGTTGAAAGTTGCTGTGGAGCGGATTGCTTCAGCCGCAGGGGATTTCCAATGAGGGGTTTTCTTGACGGAGTTAAGTAAATACCCTTAATCAGACACTCAGGGTGTAGCTTTCAGTCCGGGAATTCGGCAATGGATGATACCGTCAGGCCTCTTTTGGGAGCGGCGTTTTCGACGTCCGAGGCAAGGCTGGCCAGCGTTTTTCGACACGGCGGTCGACGGTATTGTCGTGATCAACGAACGGTGCCAGGTACTCGCCTTCAACAAGGCTTGCGAGGACTTGTTCGGCTACAAGGCTAGCGAGCTGCTCGGCGACAATGTCAACAAGATCATGCCGATGGATTATGCGACCGCCCATGACGGTTACGTTCAGCGCTACCTCGACACCGGCCAGAAACGTATCATCGGCATTGGCCGGGAAGTCAGCGGCCGTCACAAGGACGGAACGGAATTTCCGGTGGAGTTGTCGGTCGGTGAGGCGCCGACCCCGGACGGCAGGCAGTTCATCGGCATCCTGCGCGACTTGCGGCCCCGTCACTCCGTCGAACAAAGATTGGCGCAGGCCCAGGCGCAACTGGTGCATATGACCAGGATCAGCGCGATGGACGAAATGGGGGCCGCGATCGCCCACGAGCTGAACCAGCCGCTGACCGCCATTCTGCTTTACCTCCAGGCCGTTTCCCGCAAGGCGAAAGCCGACGATGCGCTCGATGCGCAATTGCTTTCAGTGATCGAAAAGGCGGTGGCGGAAGCCGAACGGGCTGGCGAAAATCATTCAGCGGATGCGTGAGCTGGTCGAAAAGAAAGAGCCGGAACGCACGAATATCGATGTTGAGGAGTTCGCCCGGGCATGCATCGACCTCGTGGAGATGGGGCAGGGCGGCAAGCGATCGATCATCAGCTATACCGTCGAGCCGGACCTTCCGTTTTTGCCGGCTGACCCGGTTCAGATCCGACAGGTTCTGGTCAATCTTCTGCGGAACGCGCGCGAAGCCGTCTCCGACAGCGAGACCCAGGAAGTGCATCTGTTCGTTGTCGGTACGGATGGCTTTATCGAGTTCCGGGTGCGCGATACCGGACCAGGCGTGCCGGAGGAAGTGGTGCCGGAACTGTTCCGTGCGTTTTCGGGCAAGAAACAGAAAGGTTTGGGGCTTGGACTCGCGATTTCACGATCGATTGCGCAAAATCACGGCGGCGATTTGTTCCTCGATACAAACGCCATTAAGCCGGGAGCAACTTTTGTCCTGAAACTTCCAACTGGAAAACCGGTGTATTCCGAATCGGAAAGCTAGCAGCTGCGCCAAGTTACTGCGATTGAAATGAGAAGAACTGAATAGGGGCCGGACTTTATGACGAGCGAAGCGAAAGCCATTTACATTGTCGATGACGATCCGGCGGTACGGGATGCATTATCGGTCGTATTCAATCTCGAAGGCTTCGTCGTGGAAACGTTTTCCGATGGCGACACATTTCGTGCAGTCGGCCAGCAAGACCCATCCCGCTTGCGTGATCCTGGATGTCCATATGCCGGGCCGGTCGGGTATCGATATTCTGAAATCGCTGAATGCGGAAAACTATCCCGCTCCGATCTTCATCATCTCCGGGCAGGGCGACATTCCGATGGCGGTCGAAGCCATTCGCAACGGCGCTTTCGATTTCATCGAGAAACCGTTTACCGCGGACAAGGTGGTCGATCGGATCAATCAGGGCATTGAGGCCGTCAAAAGGACAGGCTCCGACGAGATGTCGATGGATTTCTCCGGTGCGGATTTGTTGACCCGCCGGGAAAGCGAAGTTCTGAAGGAGATCACCGACGGCTCTTCGAACAAGGAAGTCGGCCGCAAGCTGGGGATCAGCCCGAGAACGGTGGAAGTGCACAGGGCGCGGATCATGGAGAAGCTCGGCGCCCGGAATGCCGCGGATCTGGTCCGTATCGTGCTGGGACGCGCCTGACCGATTGGCTTGTGCGTGTGGGACATAAGGGAAATTCCGGACTGTTGTTTCGGATTTTTTCCCCCAGATTGTCAGCGAACATCTTCGTGCAGTGTTACTGCGTACATCGTTCGGGCTTGGACTGATGTATTTTAGACGGGCACTTGTTGCTGTTCAAAGCTGACAGTTGTTCCAAGCTGAAAGAATCGTCTTGCGTGTTCATATAGTTGAAGATGATACAGCCGTTGCGGATGCGCTTTTGGTGGTCCTGAGCGATTTCGGCCACTCCGTCGAATGTTATCCGGATGGTGAAACGTTTCTGAAAACCGCATCTCCGGCCGTCGGAAGATGTCGTCATCGTCGATGTCGGTTTGCCCGGCATCGGGGGGGACGATGTGATTCGGCACCTGAACAGCTTGCAGGATATCCCGCGGATCATAGCGATTTCCGGTAAGCCGAAGAACGCGCTCGAGCGTCGTCTCTCAGGCGTACCCGGTCACGTTCTGTTACGCAAGCCGCTGTCTCTGGCTGGTCCTGACGGAGCACCTCCTCAAGGCCTGACCGAAGGCCCCCGCGGTCGCCCGTCCATCCGGGCTATGTAGTTAACCCTACGCAGTTGACCGAATTTTTCCTGTCATGCAGCATCTCTATTGTCAAACCTGCAAGGATGGCATGGTCGTCGGACGGGACGTTGTGCTCAGAGCGATAGGGACGGTAATAGGCTAGTCTGGCCGGGAACACCTGTCTCTTTCGACAGAGCCTTGCCTCTAAAAGGAGGGGAATATGGCATATCTTCAGCATGAAGCCACCGGACAGGCTGCCATCGGGCACACCGCTTTCAACCGCGTGACAGACACGAGAGATGCATCTTTTGCATCCTTCGGGGCCAAGCGCGCGAGCTTTGATGCCCACGATGTCATCTATTACGAAGGCGATCCCGCAAAACGGATTTATGAACTGGCCTCCGGCACGGTGATGCTGTTCAAGCTGCTTCCGGACGGGCGCCGCCAGGTGGTCGAAGTCCTGCGCCCGGGCGACATTTTCGGATTGTCCAACAGTGACGAATACGACTGCACGGCCGAGACCCTGACGCCTTCCGAGGTTCACGAAATCGATCTGAAGCAGGTCGAGGCGTCGGTCGATATGCAGCGCAAGCTGACCAGGTGCCTGACCCATCAGATGCATGTCCTGCACGAACATGCCGTTTTGCTCGGTCGCAAGTCGGCCATCGAGCGTGTCGCAAGTTTCCTCATGTATCTCGTACCGAACCGCGGCGGCGTCGGCTGCACCGGTCCCGCTGATGAAGAAAACGACGGCTGCGATATCCATCTTCACATGACCCGTCAGGAAATCGCCGACTACCTGGGTTTGACCATCGAAACGGTCAGCCGCGTCGTTTCCGAACTGAAGCGCCGGGGTGTCATCCGTATCGACAGGGCGGACAAGATCCATCTGAACAAGGTCTGCAGCCTCTGTCAGATGACGGGTATTCACTGATTTCGGGATCACAAACAACAGCAAAGTGCCCCATCGATCCCAGGAAGGCCGGAATTCCGGCCTTCTTTTTTGCGTGTATCACGCTTGATACCTCACACGGCCATGGAGTGCCGCGCGCCGGTTTTGGCGTGACTGTCTGCGAGATAGGCATCAAAGGCCGCGGCAGCGAGCCGGACATAAGGCTGTCCGGCGTGCGTAATTTGAATGACGTCATTCTCTTCCAGACTGACAAGTCCATCCGCGATGAGCTCATCGAGCGCCGCAACAGAATCCGCCAGTGAGGCAACGCCGACACCATAACTCCGGCAGACCGCCTGAAGATCGCAGCGATAGTCGGTCATCAGCTGTTCGATGATCCGGCCTCTGAGCAGGTCGTCCTTCGACAGCGCCATTCCGCGTGCGACCGGAAGTTTGCCGCCGAGAATCGCGCGGCGCCAGTGGCCGACATCGGGAATGTTCTGGACGTAGCCCTGGGTCAGCCGGCCGATGGACGATACGCCCGCCCCGATAAGCTGCTCGCCCTGATCTGTCGTATATCCCTGGAAGTTGCGTCGCAGGTCGCCGTTCCGCACGGCGATGGCCATGGAATCGTCCTCGCGCGCGAAATGGTCGAGACCGATTGCCACGTATCCGGCATCGATAAGGTCGCGCCGCGCAACTTCCGCCAGCTCAAGGCGTTCGGCCGGGCTCGGCAGGAGGGTTTCGTCGATCAGCTTCTGATGCTTCTTCATCCAGGGGACATGCGCATAACCGAACAGCGCGACACGTCCTGGATTAAGATCAATGGTCTTGGCGACCGTATCGCGAATGGTATCCGCCGTCTGGGCGGGCAATCCGTACATCAGGTCGAAATTCAGGTTGTCCAGACCGGCATCGCGCAGATGAGCGGTGGCCTGAGCGACAATCTCATAAGGCTGTAACCGGCCGATCGCCTTTTGAACTTCGGGATCGAAATCCTGAACGCCGAGGCTTGCCCGATTGACACCGATCTCCGCCAACGTATGCGCAAGCGACGCGCCGACGACCCGCGGGTCCAGCTCGATCGCGTGTTCCAGGTCCGGTGCGAAGTCGAACAGGACGCGCATCAGTCCGGCAAGGTCGCGCAGGCTGTCCTCGGGAAGCAGGCTCGGTGTGCCGCCACCCCAATGGATGTGCTTGACCGGACCCGGTGATGTCAGGTGTCCCGCAATCAGTTCCAGTTCCTGGCCCAGGGTCTGCGCATAGGCGGCCAGCGGCGCCTCCTGGCGCGATGCCTTCGTGTGGCAGCCGCAATAGTGACAGATCTCACGGCAATAGGGCACGTGGAGATAGAGGGACAGCGTATCCGTCGGCCCGAGCTTCTCCAGCCACCCCGCATAAACCTCATCGGTAATGCCGCCGTGAAAATGCGGCGCGGTCGGATAACTCGTGTAGCGCGGAACGGTCCGCATGGCGTAGGTAAGAGCAGTGTCGGTCATGACGCCACATTGGTGTCGGTATCGACATGTGTCCTTGATATTGCTCAAGGAGGCTGGAAATCGCGGCTGAAAAATCAGCTCGCCCGCAAACTGAAATCGGAGGTGTAATGTCAGACCCGTTCGAACCGGACCTGTTCAAACCGGACCGGGGCCGGCTGTGCCTCTACGGCTCTTTCGACAGCGCCAACCTGGTGGTGCGGTTCGTTCTGGAGGAAATCGGGCTCGACTATCGCTTTGTTCCGGTAGACCGGGCCGTCCGCGCGAACCGGACACCGGACTATCTGAAGCTGAACCCGCAAGGCCTGCTGCCGGTCCTTTCCGATCCGGACCTGAGCGAGCCGGTCTTCGAAACCGCGGCCATTATCCTCTATCTCGCCGACAAGACGCAACGGCTCGCGCCGCACCCGTCCTCACTCGAGCGTGGCCGGCTTCTGACGTGGCTGTTCTTTCTGTCCAACACGCTCCATGCTGATTTGCGCATCTCGTTCAGGCCCGAACGCTATGTGGCAGACGCAGCCGTCCGTCCACATCTTGTCGCCGGGCTTGGGGACCGGTTGAGGCAGGATTTCGATCATCTTGAAACCGCATTCGAACGGTCGGGCGGACCCTATTTGCTTGGGGCCGAGCCCTCGATCGTGGATTTTTATGCAGCGACTTGTGCCAGGTGGTATCAGATTTATCCGCAATCGTCCGAGTTCGATCGCAAAGCCTGGCCACGGCTGACCGCGATGCTCGGCGATCTTCAGACCCGTCCGGCCGTTGTGCGTGCCAAGAAGATGGAGCAGATCCCCGGACCTGCGTTCCTCGATCCCCAACGGCCCGCCATCAATCCCGCCGCGCTGACCGGAATTTAGCGCATGCAAATCCATATGCCTGTTAAAAACTGATTGCTGAAAATGGCCTGCCCCCGTCTTTTATCCACCCGTCTTTCGTCCGCAAAGGGATTGTTCATTGAGTGAGAAATCGACGGTGACTGGTGTCTTGCGCCAGACGGGGCTGACATTTGCACTGGGCGCCTTCGGCGGGACGCTATTTCATACTGCCGGAATGCCTGCCGGCTGGCTCGCAGGAGCGATGATTCTTGTTGCGGCGGCGGCATTGGCGCGCGTTCCGGTCGATCTGCCGAATTGGATGCGCGACGGTTTTTTTGTCATCCTGGGTCTTTCCATGGGGGGCGGAGTCAGGCCGGATGTGGTGGACCGGATCGGCCATTGGCCCGCAACAATGGCGATACTGGCGGTCACCCTCGTACTGGTCACTGCGGCGACCTATGTCTTTCTGAAACGATTCGCCCATTGGGACCGGGAATCGGCCTTTCTTGGGGCGATCCCCGGTGCCCTTTCATTTGTCATGGCGATTGCTGCCGAGCGCAGGGCGGATCAGGCGCGCATTGCCGTATCGCAAACCGTGCGCCTGGTGATTCTTGTTTCCGTTCTGCCTTTGGTGATCACGTCGACGGCTTCCCATGGTCCGCAAACAGGTGTTCCGACCGCTTTTCCGGACTGGGGGGAAGGGGTCATTCTGCTCGTAGCCTGTCTGGCTGCAAGCTTTCTGGCCGTGCGCCTGCGCGTGCCCGGAGGATGGCTGACGGGAGCTTTCTTCATGAGTTCGGCAATCAATGTGACCGGCCTCATGTCGGTCGCGCTGCCCCAATGGATCCTGGTGCCCTGCTATATCGGGCTCGGATGCTATATCGGCAGCCGATTCACATCGACGACATTCGGCATGTTCGTAAATATGCTCAGGGCGTCTCTGGGCGCCATCGTCGTCGGACTATGTGTTTCCCTGGCGATGGCCTGGATCGCATCCGTTCTGGTGGGGCTGCCCTTCGGCCAGCTGCTGCTGGCTTATGCGCCGGGAGGGCTGGAAGTCATGACCCTGCTGTCCTTCATGCTGAACCTCGATCCGGCTTTCGTCGCGGCGCATCAGCTCGCGCGCTATATCTCGATGGTTCTCCTGCTACCTTTTATCACAGGTCTTCTGCTCGGGCGGGTCTCGAATGAGTCCAAAAGTGGGCGAAACTGAGATCTTCGAAGGGGGGCGGCGGACTTTTCCAGTCTTATTGTCGCAGGGGCCAATTGACCCAGCGGCATCATGTCGGCGATCTTTCTTAAGGGGTTTCAATCATTCTTGATTTGAATCAACGTCAGGATGGAGCCGTCGTGCGCATGGTCGGGCCATCGTTGGCACTCTGTAACGATTTTAAAGACTGGGGCGCGAAATATGGCACAGACAAAGGCCAGATTCATTTCGCTAGAAGAAGGCCTCTTTGCGGCTTTCCTCGTAGCGTTGGCATTCGCTTGCCTGATCATAGCAGGCAAGACATATGATCAAGTGATGGCGTTTCACACTGGACTGGGGGCACTGATTGCCGCGGTCAGCGTGTTCGTCATCTTCAAAAAATACTTCGATAATGACGGGATGCCGATC
>NZ_CAXXSJ010000021.1:0-46229 GCF_963675095.2 uncultured Roseibium sp.
CCGATCATGCACCTCCCGCATGTAGGTCCGTCGGCGGCTTTTTTTGTTTTTCAAAACGGCCCTGAGAAGGGTGCTTGCCAGACAGAGGGATCAGCAAGTGACCAGGAAACAGCAGACATTGAAGATGACCCGCCGCGCCGCCGCACTGGGCGTGCTGGTCGCAGCGAGCCTGACCGGGGTGTCGGGCGCGGCTCAAGCCGACATGCTCGACGTAGAAAAGGACGAGCTGAAATTCGGCTTTATCAAGCTGACCGATATGGCGCCGCTCGCCATTGCCTATGAGAAGGGCTACTTCGAAGACGAGGGCCTTTATGTGACCCTGGAACCGCAGGCGAACTGGAAAGTCCTGCTGGACAGGGTGATCACCGGCGAACTGGACGGGGCGCATATGCTGGCCGGTCAGCCGCTGGCGGCCACCATCGGCTTCGGTACCAAGGCGCACATCGTGACGCCGTTTTCCATGGACCTCAACGGCAACGGCATCACCGTTTCCAACGAAGTCTTCGAGATGATGAAGCCGCACCTGGAAATGGGTGCGGACGGTAAGCCGGTCCATCCGATCAAGGCAACCGCCCTGAAGCCGGTAGTCGACAAGTTCAAGTCCGAAGGCAAGTCCTTCAACATGGGGATGGTGTTCCCGGTCTCCACCCATAACTACGAGCTGCGCTACTGGCTCGCCTCAGGCGACATCAACCCGGGCTTTTATTCCAAGACCGACATTTCCGGTCAGATCAAGGCCGATGCGCTGCTGTCGGTGACGCCGCCGCCGCAGATGCCGGCAACGCTCGAGGCCGGCACGATCTACGGCTACTGCGTCGGCGAACCGTGGAACCAGCAGGCGGTGTTCAAGGGGATCGGTGTTCCGGTGATCACCGACTACGAGATCTGGAAGAACAACCCGGAAAAGGTCTTCGGTCTTACCAAGGAATTTACCGAGGAATATCCGAACACCACGCTCGCCATCACCAAGGCGCTGATCCGGGCAGCCAAATGGCTGGATGAAAACGACAACGCCAACCGCATGGAAGCGGTCGAGATCCTGTCGCGTTCCGAATATGTCGGCGCGGACAAGGAAGTCATCGCCAACTCCATGACCGGAACCTTCGAATACGAGAAGGGCGACAAGCGTGACGTTCCCGACTTCAACGTCTTCTACCGCTATTTCGCGACCTATCCCTACTACTCGGATGCGGTCTGGTACCTGACCCAGATGCGCCGCTGGGGCCAGATCGGCGAATACAAGCCGGACAGCTGGTACGACGAAGTCGCAAAATCCGTCTATCTGCCGGGGATCTATCTGCAGGCCGCGAAGATGCTGGTCGAGGAAGGTCTCGTCGACGAAGCGGACTTCCCCTGGGAAAGCGACGGGTACCGCGAGCCGACCCCGGCAGCCGACATCATCGACGGCATTCCCTACGACGGCCGTACGCCCAACGCCTACATCGACAGCTTGCCGATCGGCCTGAAAGGCAAGCAGGTCGTGGATGGCAACCAGGTGGTCGGCGGCTAAGGCCTCCGGCAGCAGGGGTGGCGGGCAATCCTCACAGTCCGCCGCCCCTCCCGATACCCGATTTGGTTTCAAGACTAAGGACCATCATCATGGCCAATGCCAATACAGCTTCCACCGGGAAGCCGGCCGCATCGAACGTCGCGAACGCATCTTCATGCGGATCAACCGGGCTTCGGGCTGGTTGGACGCCCTCGGATTTTCCTGGCTCGTGCCGATCCTGAAAATCGCGGCGGGAGACAGCGTCAAGGAACAGATGACGGAGTTGAAGCGTGTTCTGCTGATCCCGCTGATCGGCATTGCCGCTTTCCTGGTTCTTTGGGGCGTGCTTGCGCCGCAGATCCAGACCTCTCTCGGCGCCGTTCCCGGACCTGCCCAGGTCTGGACGCAGACTGTCAATTTGTGGAAGGACCACGTCCGCGAGCGCGAGAAAGCAGCCGCTTTTTATGAGCGTCAGGACGAACGCAACGCCAAGCTGGAAGCGGCGGGCAAGTCCGACAAGATCAAATGGCGCAGCTACACCGGCAAGCCGACCTATATCGACCAGATCGGGACCTCGCTGAAAACCGTCGGTCTCGGTTTTCTGATCGCGACCATCATCGCGGTTCCTCTCGGGATCGCCTCCGGTCTGTCGCGCAGCTTCAACGGCGCAATCAATCCGCTGATCCAGATCTTCAAGCCGGTGTCGCCGCTCGCGTGGCTGCCGATCGTGACCATGATCGTTTCGGCACTCTATGTCGATCCGGTGGATTGGCTGTCCAAGTCCCTGCTGATTTCGGCCGTCACCGTGACGCTGTGTTCCATGTGGCCGACCTTGATCAACACCGCGCTCGGCGTAGCCTCGGTCGACAAGGACCTGATGAATGTCGGCCGGGTTCTGCAACTGCCGACCATGAAGACCGTCACCAAGCTGGTGCTGCCGTCTTCACTGCCGTTGATCTTCACCGGTCTGCGCCTCTCGCTCGGTGTGGGCTGGATGGTGCTGATCGCGGCTGAAATGCTCGCCCAGAACCCTGGCCTTGGAAAGTTCGTCTGGGATGAATTCCAGAACGGGTCTTCCCAGTCGCTCGCCAAGATCATGGTCGCCGTTTTCACCATCGGCATCATCGGTTTCGCGCTCGACCGGCTGATGTACGCCCTGCAGCGTGCCTTCACGTTCTCGGCGAACCGGTAGGGAGAGGCAGATGTCGTTTCTCGAAATCTCCAACATCTCCAAGTCCTACGGCGAAGGCGCGAGCCGCACCGACGTCCTGGAGGACATCAACCTGAAGGTGGACGAAGGCGAGTTCATCGCCATCGTCGGCTTTTCCGGGACCGGCAAGACGACGCTGATTTCCCTGCTGGCCGGCCTGATCGAACCGGATACGGGCGGCATCGTTTTCAAGGGGAGGGAAATCGACGGTCCGAGCCCCGAGCGCGGCGTGGTGTTCCAGTCCTACTCGCTGATGCCGTGGCTTGCGGTCGCCGGCAATGTCGGTCTCGCCGTCGATGCGGTCTTCAAGAAGAAGCCTGCAGCCGAGCGCAAGGCCATCGCCGACAAATATATCGAGATGGTCGGCCTGGCACACGCCCGGGACCGCAAGCCGGCGGAATTGTCCGGCGGCATGCGGCAGCGGGTTGCAGTCGCCCGGGCACTGGCGATGCAGCCGGAACTTCTCCTGCTCGATGAGCCGCTGTCGGCACTCGACGCGCTGACCCGGTCCAAGCTGCAGGACGAGTTCGCCGCCATTTGCGAGCAGGAAAAGAAAACCATTTTCCTGATCACCAATGACGTTGACGAAGCGATCCTGCTGGCCGACCGGATCATTCCGCTGAAGCCTGGCACAAAGGCAACCCTGGGTCCGGAATTCAAGGTGCCTTTCGCAAGGCCGCGCGATCGGGGCGAGCTCAACCACGACGACGATTTCATCAAGCTTCGGGCCGAAGTGACCGAGTATCTGATGGAAGTCGGCGCCGAGCGCGGTGCGGATCTTGAGCGGGATATCGTACTGCCGAACATCCTGCCGATCACGCAAAAGGCTTCGAAAAAAGAAGACAAGCTTCCCGAAGCCTATGAGCGTGCCGCTGAGTCAACGATCGAAGACCGTTATCTGGACTTCAGCCAGCTGAAGAAGGTCTATCCGACACCGAAGGGACCGCTCACGGTCGTCGACGGTTTCGACCTGAAAATGAAAAAGGGCGAGTTCGTCACCCTGATCGGCCATTCCGGCTGCGGCAAGTCCACGGTCCTGTCCATGGTGGCCGGCCTCAATCCGATCACGGAAGGTGCGATCGTTCTCGACGGGACCCATGTGACCCAGGCCGGGCCGGATCGCGCCGTGGTCTTCCAGGCGCCATCCCTGATGCCCTGGTTGACGGCTTACGAGAACGTCGAGCTCGGTGTCGACAAGGTCTACCCCGATGCGTCGAAATCCGAGAAGAACGACATCATCGAGTACTACCTGTCGAAGGTCGGGCTCGGTGACGCCCTGCACAAGCCGGCAGCGGACATGTCCAACGGCATGAAACAGCGAGTGGGCATTGCCCGCGCCTTTGCGCTTTCTCCTAAACTGCTCCTGCTCGATGAGCCGTTCGGCATGCTCGACAGCCTGACCCGCTGGGAACTGCAGGACGTTCTGATGGACGTCTGGAAGCGCACCCAGGTCACGGCCGTCTGCGTCACACATGACGTGGACGAGGCGATCCTGCTCGCTGATCGGGTGGTCATGATGTCCAACGGTCCGAACGCGAAGATCGGCAACATCATGGATGTGGACCTGCCGCGTCCGCGCTCACGCAAGGCGCTGCTTGCCCACCCGGATTACTACGCCTATCGCGAGGAACTGCTCGACTTCCTCGAAGCTTATGAGGGCGGGGCCGATCCGAGCCCTGAGCAACTCCAGTCCATCCAGCAAAAACGCGCTGCGAGGCAGGCCCGGCAAAAGGCCGCGGTCGAAGCAGCCGAATAGCCAAGCGGAGACGAAGCGATGACGCCAGATCAGATCCAGCTCGTTCAATCCTCGTTTTCGAAGGTCGCCCCGATCGCCGAGGACGCGGCAGCGCTTTTTTACGGGCACCTGTTCGAAATCGCACCGGAAGTCCGGCCTCTTTTCAAAAGCGACCTGAAAGAACAAGGCCGAAAGTTGATGACCACGCTTGGCGTGGTGGTCAACGGCCTGAAGAACCTTGAAGCCGTTCTGCCGGCGGCCCGCGAACTGGCCATCCGCCACGTCGACTACGGCGTGAAGGCCGAAGATTACCGGCCGGTCGGCGAAGCGCTGGTCTGGACCCTGGAGAAGGGGCTCGGTGACGCCTTCACCGAAAATACGAAACAGGCCTGGATTGCCGCCTATGGCGCTCTTTCCGCCGTCATGATCGAAGCGGCCTATCCGGGCCCGGCTTCAGCAGCAGGATAACCGAAATGACCAAACAGAAACTTGTCATCATCGGCAACGGCATGGCGCCCGGACGGATGCTCGAGCATCTGCTGGAAGCCGCACCCGATGCCTACGACATTACCATTTTCAATGCCGAGCCGCGGGTCAATTACGATCGGATCATGCTGTCGCCGGTATTGTCCGGCGAGAAGACCTACGAGGAAATCGTTATCCACGGTGACGGCTGGTACATCGAGCACGGCATCATGCTCTACAAGGGGCACAAGATCGTCGAGATCGACCGCGAAGCCAAGACGGTCACCTCCGATCACGGCGAGGTCGCTTCCTACGACAAGCTGGTGATCGCGACCGGGTCCGTTCCATTCATCATTCCAGTGCCGGGCAAGGACCTTCAGGGTGTCTTGAGCTATCGCGATCTGGACGATGTTGACGCCATGCTGCTGGCCGCACAAAGCCAGGAGAAGGCAGTGGTCATCGGCGGCGGATTGCTCGGGCTCGAAGCCGCTGCCGGTCTCCAGGCGCGCGGGATGGACGTTACCGTTCTGCACCTGATGCCGACCCTGATGGAACGCCAGCTTGATCCGTCCGCCGGGCACCTGTTGGAGAAGGCTCTGGAAGCCCGCGGCATTGCGGTGGTCACCAAGGCCAACACCAGGGCGATCCTCGGGGACACCAAAGTCGAGGGTGTCGAGCTTGAGGACGGCACAGTCATTCCGGCGACACTCGTGGTCATGGCTGTGGGCATCCGGCCGAATGCCTGGCTCGCCAAGGAAGCAGGGCTGGAGGTCAACCGGGGCATTGTCGTCGGTGACGGCATGCAGACCAGTGATCCCGATATCTATTCTCTGGGCGAATGCGCAGAGGTTGACGGTCAGGTCTACGGCCTTGTCGCACCTCTTTATGAGATGGCGCGGGTCGCGGCGAAGCATCTGGCCGGCGAGGGGGCGGCCTCTTTCGTCCACGCCGACACGCCGACGAAGCTCAAGGTCACCGGCATCGACCTGTTCTCGCTGGGTGATTTCGGCGAAGGCGAGGACCGCGAGGAAATCGTTCTGCGCGATGCGGCCGCAGGCATCTACAAGCGCGTGGTTCTGCAGGACAACAAGATCATCGGAACGGTGCTCTACGGAGAGACCGCCGATGGCGCGTGGTTCAACGATCTGAAGAAGAAGGGGACGGACGTCTCCGACATGCGCGATACCCTCATCTTCGGCCAGGCGTATCAGGGGGGCGAACCCCTGGACCCTACGGCGGCCGTTGCAGCCTTGCCGGATGATGCGGAAATCTGCGGCTGCAACGGCGTATGCAAGGGCAAGATTGTCGGCGCGATCCGGGAAAAGGGCCTGACAACGCTCGATGACGTGCGCGCCCATACCAAGGCATCGGCTTCCTGCGGGACGTGCACCGGGCTTGTCGAGAACCTGATGCTGGCAACGCTTGGCGATGCTTATAATCCGGCCGCGGTCAGCCCCATGTGCGGCTGCACCCATCTGGGTCACAATGAAGTCCGGCGCCTGATCAAGGCCAAGGAACTGAAGACCATTCCCGACGTCATGCAGGCGTTGGAATGGACATCGTCCGGCGGCTGTGCCAAGTGCCGGCCGGCGTTGAACTACTATCTCGTCAGCGACTGGCCGGATGAGTATGCCGACGACTACCAGTCCCGGTTCATTAACGAACGCGTCCACGCGAATATCCAGAAGGACGGCACCTATTCGGTCGTTCCTCGCATGTGGGGCGGCATGACCTCCTCCACGGAACTGCGCGCCATCGCCGACGTGGTCGACAAGTACAACATCCCGGCCGTGAAATGCACCGGTGGCCAGCGCATCGACATGCTGGGCATCAAGAAAGAGGATCTGCCCGCCGTCTGGGCTGATCTCGGCAAGGCCGGCTTCGTGTCGGGTCATGCCTACGCCAAGGGACTGCGCACGGTGAAAACCTGCGTCGGCTCCGACTGGTGCCGGTTCGGAACGCAGGATTCCACCGGCCTGGGCGTCCGGCTGGAGAAATTCCTCTGGGGGTCCTGGACGCCGGCAAAGGTCAAGCTCGCCGTTTCTGGTTGCCCTCGCAATTGTGCCGAGGCGACCTGCAAGGACGTCGGCGTGATCTGTGTCGACAGCGGCTTCGAAATCCATTTTGCGGGCGCTGCCGGTCTCGACATCAAGGGGACGGAGGTTCTCGGCCAGGTGAAGACCGAGGACGAGGCCGTCGAGTACATCACCGCCCTGATCCAGATGTACCGCGAGCAGGGCCATTACCTGGAGCGGATCTACAAGTGGGCGAAGCGCATCGGCTACGACGAGGTCCGCCGCCAGATCATGGACGATGCGGACAAGCGCAAGGCCTGTTACGACCGCTTCGTCTTCTCCCAGAAATTCGCACAGGTCGACCCGTGGTCGGAACGCGTGTCCGGCAAGGACAAGCACGAGTTCAAGCCCATGGCGACCTTGACCATGGAGGCTGCAGAATGAACGCGGCAACCCGGAACTGGATCGAGATCGGCGTCCTGACGGACATCCCCCCGCCAGGGCGCGCGCGTTGTTAAGACCCCCGCCGGCTGTATCGCGGTTTTCCGCACCTCGGACGATCAGGTCTTTGCGCTCGATGACCGCTGCCCGCACAAGGGCGGCCCCCTCAGTCAGGGGATCGTCCACGGCAACTCGATCACATGCCCGCTGCATAACTGGGTGTTTGATCTGGCTACGGGCCTCGCGCAGGGCGCGGATGAGGGGTCCGTTCCGGTGACTGCGGCCAAGGTCGAGAATGGCAAGGTGCTTCTTGCTGCGGACCGGCTGGCCAGCCAGCTCTCCCCCAACTCCTGACCCCCCGGGCCTCATCACCATAACAAAACGCTCAATGCAGTCGGGAAGACAGGAACGGACAAATGACCGCCGAGGATCCTAAGGCCACCAAGACAACATGCCCTTATTGCGGCGTTGGCTGCGGCGTCATTGCGACGAAAAAGGCCGATGGCACGATCACGATCAAGGGCGATCGAAATCACCCGGCGAATTACGGTCGGCTGTGCTCCAAGGGAGCGGCACTTCGGGAAACCCTGTCCCTCGACGACCGCCTGCTTTTTCCCGAAGTCGACGGCGAACGGGCCTCCTGGAACGAAGCACTTGATCTGGTGGCGGAAAAATTCTCCGCGACGATTGCCGAACATGGTCCGGACAGTGTGGCCTTCTACGTTTCCGGCCAGATCCTGACGGAAGACTATTATGTCGCCAACAAGCTGATGAAGGGCTACATCGGCTCGGCCAACATCGACACCAATTCACGGCTTTGCATGGCCTCTTCCGTCGCGGGCCATCGGCGTGCCTTTGGTTCGGACACGGTGCCGGGTGCCTATGAGGATCTTGAACAGGCTGACCTGGTCGTTCTGGTCGGGTCCAACCTGTCCTGGTGCCATCCCGTCCTGTTCCAGCGGATCGAGGCAGCCAAGGCGAAAAATCCGGCGATGCGGATCGTCGTGATCGATCCGCGCCGCACGGCGACCTGCGAACTGGCCGATCTCCATTTGGCCCTGTCTCCGGACACGGATGTCGCGCTGTTCAACGGCCTGCTCGCCTTCCTTCAGGAATCCAAGGCTGTCGACAACGCCTATATCGAGCGCCACACCAAGGGGTATCACGAGGCGCTGAAAAGTGCCGGGCCCTGCGATATTTCGAAGATTGCCTCGATCACCGGCCTGTCCCGTCAGGATATCGCGACCTTCTATGCAATGGTGGCACGGACCGAGAAGACGGTCACGGTCTATAGCCAGGGCGTCAACCAGTCGGTTTCCGGCACGGACAAGGTCAATGCGATCATCAATACCCATCTGGTGACCGGACGGATCGGCCGCCCGGGCGTGGGGCCATTTTCCGTGACCGGTCAGCCCAACGCGATGGGAGGCCGCGAAGTCGGCGGTCTCGCCAACATGCTGGCCTGCCACATGAATATCGAAAATCCGGATCATCGGCATCTGGTGCAGACGTTCTGGAACAGCCCGGTCATGGTGGAACGCGCCGGGCTGAAAGCCGTCGACATGTTCAAGGCCGTGCGCGATGGACGGATCAAGGCGATCTGGATCATGGCCACCAATCCGGTCGACAGCCTGCCTGATGCGGACGAAGTGGCTCTGGCTCTGAAGTTCTGTCCCTTCGTGGTCGTCTCGGACGTTACGAAACAAACCGACACGTCCGTCTATGCCGATGTGCTTCTTCCTGCTGCTGCGTGGGGGGAAAAGGATGGCACGGTCACCAATTCCGAACGCCGCATCTCCCGGCAAGCCGGTTTCCTGCCGTTTCCCGGCGAGGTAAAGCCGGACTGGTGGATCATCGGCGAGGTCGCAAAGCGCATGGGTTTTGCGGATGCCTTCGACTATTCGGGTCCGCATGGGATCTTTTCCGAATATGCCGGATTGTCGGCTTATGAAAACAACGGCTCGCGCGATTTCGATATCGGCGCCTTCGCAGGGATAGATGCGGAAGCCTATGACAGGCTCGAGCCCGTTCAATGGCCGCGCCCTGCCGGTGAAACGGCCCGTGACAAGCGCTTCTTCGCCGGCGGCGGCTTCTACACCGAAGACCGCAAGGCGAATTTCATCGCGGTGGAGTACACCCAACCGCGCAAGCTGGCGCGCAGATTTCCCTTCGTTCTGAACACCGGGCGGATCCGCGACCAGTGGCACACAATGACCCGGACCGGCAAAACCCCGCGCCTGTTTGCCCACATCGCAGAGCCTTATGCCGAGCTGCACCCGGAAGATGCCTCGGCGATCGGTGTTCGCGATGCCGAGCTGGTCGAAGTCGCAAGCCCGCACGGCAAGATCGTCGTCCGCGCCTTGATCAGCGAAAAGGCCGGCAAGGGCTCTGTCTTCGTACCGATGCATTGGACCGATCAATTTGCTTCCAATGCGCGCGTGGATGCGGTCGTGGCGCCGGAAACCGACCCGTTCTCCGGGCAGCCGGGATCGAAGTTCACGCCGGCTGCCGTCAGCAAGGTCGACTGTGCCTGGTATGGCTTTGCCATCTTAAAGGACAGGCCGGGTGCTATTGGCACGGATTACTGGGCGCTCGCTCAGGCCGACGGCGGTTGGCGGCTCGAATTGGCGGGTCTTCAATCAGTTGTTTTCGAAGACCTGGCCCGCTCGCTTTGCCTGGGTGTGGAGGACGATGATACCGACCTGTTGACCTACGTCGACGAGCGCGGCGGGGCCGCCCGGTATGCCCTCTGGAAAAACGATCAACTGGTCGCGGCTTTCTTCTTCGCGTCATCCCCGGTCGAAGTGTCCCGCCAGTGGGCCTGTAACCTGCTGGGCAGCAAGCCTGCCAACGCTGCCGACCGGTACCGTATCCTGGCGGGACGTCCCTCCGCGGACCGACCGGACTGCGGCGCCATTGTCTGTTCCTGTTTCCAGGTCGGGGTCAACCAGATCCTCGAAGCCGCGAAGAACGGGGCAACCAGTGTTGCCGCGATCGGCGAAACCCTGCAGGCCGGGACCAACTGCGGCTCCTGCCGCTCTGAAATCAACTCCCTCTTGAATGACCTTGCAGCGAAAGGGGCGGATGATGACGACATCGCGAAAGCCGGTTGAGGTGAAATCCTCTCGCCAGCCGGCCCGAATGGGGGAACTCGCCTGCCTGCCGGTCTTCTTCCAGCTCAAAGGCCAAAAGGTGCTTGTTGCCGGCGGTACGGATGCGGCCGCATGGAAAGCCGAGCTTCTTGCCGCGGCAGGTGCGGAGGTTCATGTCTATGCCGACACTTTGGAGCCGGCGATGGCAAGGCTCCTGCACGCTGGAAGCGTCAGCGGTTCCCTGGTCCACCATTCATCGCGATGGGATGCCTGCAGCTTTGCCGGGATGACGCTGGCCATCGCCGATGCGGAAACAGATGAAGAGGCCAGGACCTTTTACGATGCTGCCAAGGCAGCCGGTGTTCCGGTCAATGTCATCGATAACCCGCCTTATTGCGACTTCCAGTTCGGCTCCATCGTCAACCGTTCGCCCGTTGTCATCGGCATCTCGACCAACGGTGCTGCTCCCATCCTGGGGCAAGCGATCCGCCGCCGGATCGAAACGTTGCTGCCGTCCGGTCTTGCCGACTGGGCGAAGTTGGCGGGACGGGTGCGGGCCGCTGTCATGGAACGCCTGTCCCCCGGGCCACAGCGTCGGCGGTTTTGGGAGGCCTTCACGGAATTGGCCTTTTCCGAAAGGTCTGCTCCGGAAGCCGACGGCGGAATTGCGGACCTGATCGACGAAACAGGCCTCGCCCAGCCGGCAAGCCAGGGCCGGGTGACCCTTGTCGGCGCGGGGCCGGGCTGTGCGGAGTTCCTGACGTTGAAGGCCGTGCGCGCATTGCAGGGCGCGGATGTCATCCTGTTCGATGACCTTGTCGCCGATGAGGTTCTGGAACTTGCCCGTCGTGAAGCCAGGCGCATGCTGGTCGGCAAGCGGGGCGGCCGCAAGAGCTGCCGCCAGGAAGACATCAACGACATGATGGTGGCACTTGCCAAACAGGGAAAGAATGTCGTTCGTCTGAAGTCCGGAGACCCGATGATCTTCGGTCGGGCCGGTGAGGAAATCGAGCGCCTGAAAACCGAAGGTATTCCGGTGTCGGTCGTGCCGGGCATCACCGCCGCCTCGGCCATGGCAGCCGAATTCGGCATTTCCCTGACCCACCGCGATCACGCCCAGTCGGTGCGGTTCGTCACCGGGCATTCGCGCAAAGGGGACTTGCCTGAGACCGTGAACTGGTCCGGGCTGACCGATCCGGCGACGACGACGGTCTTCTATATGGGCGCGCGTATGGCCGGACAGATCAGTGCGCGGCTGATGGGGGAGGGCGCTTCGGCCGATTTGCCCGTTGTGGCGGTTTCCGGCGTCTCCCGTCAGAACGAACGGCGCTGGGCGGGACGGCTTGAGGATCTTGCGGCCGGCGTGTCGACGCTGGATGTCAGGGACCCGGTGCTGATCGGTGTCGGAAGCTTGTTCCGGTCGTGCCGGGCGAACGTAACTGAAGATACCCTCCCATCCGTCGCTGATCGCCTCATTCGCGCAAGCCGATAGGCTAACCGGTTCTTTTCGCGCCTTGAGACGAGTGCAGGATGGCCGAGCTGGTCTTGCGGCCGGTGCCAGGCTGAATGGAGCGTGCCTCTTGAGCTTGCCGCGTACCGCTGTGCTTGACCCGATAAACCCGGCACCTGCGGATCAGGGCCGGCTCGCGGAATGGATGACGTGTTTGAAGAAAACTGCCCGGTCAGGTGGTTCGGTCGTCGATCAGCGGATTGGGTTTGGCGAGGACCGTGAGGGATTTGAGATCGCTCAGGTGGATCGTGCTGCCGTCGACTTCGACGCCATAGGGCTTGAGCGTGTTGAAGGCGCGGGAGAGATTTTCAGGTGTCATCCCCAGGACCGACGCCAGCCGTCGCTTGTCGTAGGGTAACTCGAGCGAACCGTTTCCACCTTGATCCGCATGATACCGGAGCAACCGGTTGGCGAGCCGCTCGACGGCGGAGCGGAGCTTCAGATCCTTGTGGTCCTTGACGATGCCGCGATAACAGTTGGCGAGTTCGCGGATGATCGCCCGGGCAAAATCGGCATCTGTCTCGAAGGCCTGCCGCACGTTTTCCGCCGGGATCAGCAACAGCTTTGACTTGTCGCAGGTGCGTGCGGACATGAGGTAGACCGCATCCTTCAAAACAGCGGCCAGGATGAAAGTACTGACAGGCCGGATGAGCGCCATGGTCGCGGTGCGCATGTTGGCCTGGGCATAGAGTTCGACACAGCCTTCAAGCACGACATAGAGAAAGTCTGCGGGGTCGCCCTCCCGGATCAGGTCGAGCTGCGCGGGAAAGGTCTGTAAATAGGCAGCCTGGACGAGGTTCTGGAAAGCCTCGTCGCTCATGCTCCGGAACAGCGCCAGAGACCGTACTTCCTGGATATTTTCAGCCCGCACCGAGTCGCTCGCACTTGATAAATGTCAATTCTAACACCGATAAACGTCGCGTCCGCAATTGTCATTAGCAAATGAAAATCCAATATATTTCTAAGGGAACTTGACGGTTTTTTCCAGAAGTCTTGTTTCAACGCTCCCGCCCCTGCGGTTTGATAAAGATCAACTCCAAAATC
The DNA here is from genome assembly GCF_963675095.2 of uncultured Roseibium sp. GTDB lineage: Bacteria > Pseudomonadota > Alphaproteobacteria > Rhizobiales > Stappiaceae > Roseibium. The sequence continues at coordinate 13,002 of NZ_CAXXSJ010000021.1, forward strand.
CCTCGCTTCCTGACACTGACCCTCGTTTCATCGATTGCCGGCCTGAAAAACCGGCCTTCAGATGGGAGGAGGGGGTGCAGGACGCAACGTTCGCTTCCGGTGCCAACGAACGTCTCAGGTCATGACACCTGACGCCTCGCGGATACGAACGCATGTTCCCGCGCTCCCTCTCCCAGCGCGATACGACCCGCTCCGATGCATCCGGCAATGGAGCGTTCACAGTTAGACGGCGGCAAAAGTGCAAAGCCGTGACTTTATGGGGCAGTTCAATGGAGCTTCAGAACAAGGCTACAAGTCTTTGGGGAAATTTCTTCAAAGTGACCATGGTGCAGATCAGGACATTCCACATGACGTGGTTTGCCTTCTTTCTGTGCTTTTTTGCATGGTTCGGCATTGCACCGCTTATGAAGGTCGTGCGTGAGGAACTCGCCCTGACCAAGGATCAGATCGGCTGGACGATCATTGCGTCGGTGGCGGTGACCATATTTGCCCGGCTTCTGATCGGCTGGCTTTGCGACCGGATCGGCCCGCGGTTGACCTATACCGGGCTCCTCACGCTCGGCGCTCTGCCGGTGATGGGGATCGGCCTGTCGCACAGCTTCGAGACTTTCCTCCTCTTCCGTCTGATGATTGGTGCGATCGGTGCGTCCTTCGTGATCACCCAGTATCACACGTCGGTCATGTTCGCCCCGAACGTGGTCGGCCAGGCCAATGCGACTTCCGCAGGCTGGGGCAACCTCGGCGGCGGCGTCACCCAGTTCGCCATGCCGCTGATCTTCTCCTTCTTCGTGATCGGCTTCGGCTTCAGCGAAGCGGCCGGCTGGCGGTTGTCGATGGTGGTTGTCGGCGCCCTGATCTTCGTGACCGGTATCGCCTATTATTTCTGGACCCAGGATGCGCCTGACGGCAATTTCGCCGACCTGCGCGCCAAGGGCATGATGCCGGAAAAGAAACATGTCACCGGCGCTTACTTTCAAGCGTTGCGTGACAGCCGAGTATGGATGCTGTTCGTCATCTACGGTGCCTGCTTCGGCATCGAACTGACGGTCAACAACGTGGCGGCACTCTACTTCGCCGACTACTTCGACCTGAACCTGGTGACCGCCGGTCTCGTTGCAGCCTCCTTCGGCCTGATGAACATCTTCGCCCGTACACTCGGCGGTATCTTCGGCGACAACTACGGTGCGCTGTGGGGTCTCAAGGGGCGTGCCTTCTGGCTGTTCATCTGCATCTTCTGCGAAGGCATCGCGCTGATGATCTTCTCGCAGATGCACGTGCTGTTCCTGGCGGTACCGTCCCTGATCGTCTTCTCGCTGTTCACGCAGATGGCGGAAGGCGCCACCTACTCAGTCGTACCCTTCATCAACAAGAAGGCCCTTGGCGCCGTTGCCGGCGTGGTCGGTGCAGGCGGAAATGCGGGCGCGGTCGCAGCAGGCTTCCTGTTCAAGGGCGCGGTCGACTGGTCCCAGGCCTTCCTGATCCTCGGTGTCGTCGTGACGATTGCTTCAGTCTTCGCCTTCTTCGTCCGGTTCAGCCCGGAGCAGGAAGACGAGGAACGGGAAAACTTCGCCGCCGCCAATATCGACATCCTCAAGGCACGCGCCGCCAAGGCAATCGCCGCTCTCGAGGAAGCCTCCGTCGCGGTCGAGAAAAAGAACGGCAGGGCGAATACCCCCGCGTAATCCGGGCGTGGCGGAACCACCCGGTTCCGCCAGCCTCCTGACCAAATTCAAAACTGCCTGAAGGGAGAGTCCCATGGCATCGAATACCGCAGCTCAAGCAAATACCGGTCGGGTGCTGACCGACTGGCGTCCGGAAGATCCGGCTTTCTGGGAATCGCAGGGCAGCGCGATTGCGACGCGCAACCTCTGGATCTCCATCCCGAACCTGCTCCTGGCCTTCTCGGTCTGGATGGTGTGGTCGGTCGTTGTCGCCAAGATGCCGGCAATCGGCTTCGACTTCTCGGTCGGCGAGCGCTTCTGGCTGGCAGCGCTGCCAGGCCTGTCCGGCGCAACCTTGCGTATCTTCTACTCGTTCATGATCCCGATCTTCGGCGGCCGAAAATGGACCGCCTTGTCCTCCGCGTCCCTGCTGTTGCCGGCGATCGGCATCGGCTTTGCGGTCCAGGATCCGAACACGACCTACACAACCTTCCTGATCCTGGCGCTGATGTGCGGTTTCGGCGGCGGCAACTTCGCCTCGTCGATGGCCAACATCGCCTACTTCTACCCGAAGAAGACCAAGGGCAATGCCCTCGCGCTCAACGCGGGCCTCGGTAACCTCGGCGTTTCGGTGATGCAGTTCGTCGTGCCGCTGGTCATCACCGCGGGCGTCTTCGGCGCGATCGGTGGCGAGCCGCAGTCCCTTGCCGACGGTTCCAAGCTCTGGATCCAGAACGCCGGGTTCATCTGGGTGCCGTTCATCGCCGTCAGCGCGATTGCTGCCTGGTTCGGCATGAACGACATCGCTTCGGCCCAGGCGAGCTTCAAGGAACAGTCGATCATCTTCAGCCGCAAGCACAACTGGATCATGTGCATCCTCTATACCGGCACCTTCGGTAGCTTCATTGGCTATTCCGCCGGCTTCCCGTTGCTGATGAAAACCCAGTTCCCTGACGTCGATGCACTGTCCTACGCCTTCCTTGGCCCGCTCGTCGGCGCGCTGAGCCGGGCGGCAACCGGGTGGATCTCCGACAAGTTCGGTGGCGGCCGTGTGACCTTCTGGACCTTCCTGGGCATGATCATTGCGGTTGGCGGTGTGCTCTTCTTCCTCGGTATCAAGGAACAGCCGGGCGCATTCTGGGGCTTCTTTGCATGCTTCATGGCCCTGTTCTTCCTGACCGGTGTCGGCAATGCCTCCACCTTCCAGATGATCCCGTCGATCATGCGTCAGGAAGTGCCCCGTCTGATGCCGCAGCTGCAGGGCGATGTCCTGCTGAAGCAGTCCGAGCGTGAGAGTGCTGCGATCATCGCCTTCACCTCGGCAATCGCGGCCTACGGCGCCTTCTTCATCCCGAAGGCCTACGGCACCTCGATCGGGCTGACCGGTGGCCCTGAAGCAGCCCTGTGGTGCTTCGGTATCTTCTACGCGGTCTGCGTGGTGATCACCTGGGCCTACTACTCCCGCAAAGGCGCGCCGGTTCCCTGCTGAACCGACGCGTAAAAAGGAGAGGAGAATTCCATCATGTCACATCTTCTGGATCGCCTGAATTTCCTGGCGAAGAAGACCACCGGTACCTTCTCTGAAGGTCATGGTGTCACGACAAACGAAAGCCGGTCTTGGGAAGACGCGTATCGCAAGCGCTGGCAACACGACAAGATCGTCCGCTCGACGCACGGCGCAAACTGCACCGGCTCGTGTTCCTGGAAGATCTACGTCAAGGGCGGGATCGTGACCTGGGAAACCCAGCAGACCGACTATCCGCGCACACGGCCCGATCTGCCGAACCATGAGCCGCGCGGCTGTTCGCGCGGTGCCAGCTACTCCTGGTACATGTATTCGGCCAACCGGGTGAAATATCCGCTGATCCGCTCGCGGCTCCTGAAGCTGTGGCGCAAGGAGCGGGCGGTTAAGACGCCGATTGGCGCCTGGACCGCGATCCAGGAGGATCCCAAGAAACGCGCCGAATATATCAAGGTGCGCGGCCTCGGCGGTTTCGTCCGGGCAAACTGGGACGAAGTCAACGAGATCATTGCTGCGGCCAATGCCTACACGGCAAAGAAGTGGGGTCCGGACCGGGTGATCGGCTTCTCGCCGATCCCGGCCATGTCCATGGTCTCCTACGCCGCCGGTTCCCGTTATCTGTCGTTGCTCGGCGGCACCTGCATGTCCTTCTACGACTGGTACTGCGACCTGCCGCCGGCGTCCCCCATGACCTGGGGCGAGCAGACGGACGTGCCGGAATCGGCCGACTGGTACAACTCCGGCTTCCTGATGCTGTGGGGCTCCAACGTGCCGCAGACCCGGACACCCGACGCGCATTTCTACACGGAAGTCCGTTACAAGGGCACCAAGTCGGTCGTGGTCTCGCCCGACTATTCGGAAGCGGCAAAGTTCTCGGACCTCTGGTTGCACCCGAAACAGGGGACCGATGCGGCGCTCGCCATGGCCATGGGCCATGTCATCCTGCGCGAGTTCCATCTCGACCGTCAGGCTGCGTATTTCGAGGACTACTGCAAGCGCTACACCGACATGCCGATGCTGGTCCGGCTGGTCGCCAAAAACGGCCATCTGGTGCCGGATCGTCTCGTCCGTGCGTCCGAGTTCGCCCGCACCCTCGGCGAGAAGAACAATCCGGAATGGAAGACGGTTGCGGTCGATTCCGCGACAGGCGAAGTCGTGGTGCCGTCGGGTTCCATCGGCTTCCGCTGGGGCGAGCAGGGCAAGTGGAACCTGGAAGCCAAGGACGGCAAGGGCAAGGACGTCGATCTGAAGATGAGCCTCATTCTTGAAGAGGATCACGACGAGATCGCACCGGTCGCCTTCCCCTATTTCGGCAACCGCGAGCACGACTATTTCGAAGGCACGGATCACGAAAGCGTGCTGGTACGCTCCGTCCCGGCGAAGAAGGTCAAGTTCAAGGACGGCGAGGCCTTTGTCGCAACCGTCTTCGACCTGTTCGCGGCGAATTACGGTCTCGACCGTGGCCTGAAGGATCCGAACTCGGCTTCGTCCTATGACGAAAACCTGCCTTACACCCCGGCTTGGGCGGAAAAGATCACCGGCGTGCCGAAGGATCACATCATCACGGTCGCCCGCGAGTTCGCTTCCAATGCGGAAAAGACGAATGGGCGCTCCATGGTCATCCTGGGGGCCGGTATCAACCACTGGTACCACATGGACATGAACTACCGGGGGATCATGAATCTCCTGATCATGTGCGGTTGTATCGGCCAGTCAGGCGGTGGCTGGAGCCATTACGTCGGCCAGGAGAAGCTACGCCCGCAAACGGGCTGGCTGCCGCTCGCCTTCGGTCTCGACTGGAGCCGTCCGCCGCGGCACATGAACTCTACCTCCTTCTTCTATGCGCACACGGACCAGTGGCGCTACGAGACCCTGAAGGTGGACGAAATCCTGTCGCCGACGGCACCCGATGGTGCCTGGGACGGTGCGCTGATCGACTACAACATCCGTGCCGAGCGCATGGGCTGGTTGCCGTCGGCGCCGCAGCTCAAGACCAATCCGCTGGACGTCGCCAAGGCGGCCGCAGCGGCGGGCATCGAACCCAAGGACTATGTTGCCGATGCCCTGAAATCCGGTTCCCTGCAGATGTCCTGTGAGGACCCGGACGATGAGCACAACTGGCCGCGCAACCTGTTCGTATGGCGCTCCAACCTGCTCGGCTCATCGGGCAAGGGCCACGAATATTTCCTCAAGCACCTGCTTGGCACCTCTCACGGCGTCATGGGCAAGGATCTCGGGGCCGAAGGCCTTGCGGAATCAAAGGAAGTGAAGTGGCACGACGAGGCACCGGAAGGAAAGCTGGACCTGCTGGTCACGCTGGACTTCCGCATGTCGACCACCTGCGTCTACTCCGACATCGTTCTGCCCACGGCCACCTGGTACGAGAAGAACGACCTCAACACCTCCGACATGCATCCCTTCATTCATCCGCTGACAACTGCCGCGGATCCGGCATGGGAAGCGCGGAGCGACTGGGATATCTTCAAGGGCATTGCGAAGAAGTTCTCCGAAGTGGCTCCGGAAGTCCTGGGCGTCGAGAAGGATGTGGTCATGGTGCCGATCCTGCACGACACGCCGGGCGAACTGGCCCAGCCGTTCGATGTCCAGGACTGGAAGAAGGGGGAAACCGATCCGGTTCCCGGCAAGACCATGCCGACGGTTGCCGTGGTCGAGCGCGACTACCCGAACCTCTACAAGCGGTTCACCGCGCTTGGTCCGCTCATGGACAAGCTCGGCAACGGCGGCAAGGGGATTTCCTGGAACACCGAGCACGAGGTCGAGCTTCTCGGCAAGCTCAATGGCGTTGTCACGGAGGAAGGTCCGACCAAGGGCCGTCCGAAGATCGACAGCGACATCGACGCGACCGAGGTCATTCTGACGCTCGCGCCGGAAACAAATGGGGAAGTGGCGGTCAAGGCCTGGGAGGCTCTGTCCAAGAACACCGGCCGCGATCACACTCATCTCGCCATCCCCAAGGAAGACGAGAAGATCCGCTTCCGGGACATTGTCTCGCAGCCGCGCAAGATCATCTCCTCACCAACCTGGTCGGGTCTGGAATCTGAGAAGGTCTGCTACAACGCCTGCTACACCAACGTCCACGAACTGATCCCGTGGCGCACGCTGACCGGCCGTCAGCAGCTCTATCAGGATCACCTGTGGATGCGGGCCTTCGGCGAGGCCTTCTGCGTGTACCGGCCGCCGATCGACACCAAGTCGGTCAATCCGGCGATCGAAGCCAAGTCCGACGGCAAGCCGCACGTGGTGCTGAACTTCATCACGCCGCACCAGAAGTGGGGCATCCATTCGACCTACACCGACAACCTCCTGATGCTGACGCTGAACAGAGGCGGGCCGGTGGTCTGGATCTCCGAAGTGGACGCTGCCAAGGCCGGTCTTGTCGATAACGACTGGGTCGAGGTCTACAACGCCAACGGTGCGATCACGGCACGCGCGGTCGTCTCCCAGCGCATGAAGGAAGGCACGATCTTCATGTATCACGCGCAGGAGAAGATCGTGAACACGCCGGGTTCGCAGATCACCGGACAGCGTGGCGGGATCCATAACTCCGTCACCCGGGCGATCACCAAGCCGACCCACATGATCGGCGGCTACGCCCAGCAGTCCTACGGCTTCAACTACTACGGCACAGTCGGCTCCAACCGCGATGAATTCGTGGTCGTGCGCAAGCTCGAAAAGGTCGACTGGATGGAAGGCCCGTACAAGGAGGCGGCAGAATGAAAATCCGTGCTCAAATCGGCATGGTGCTGAACCTCGATAAGTGCATCGGGTGTCACACCTGTTCCGTAACCTGCAAGAACGTCTGGACGAACCGCGAGGGCGTTGAATACGCCTGGTTCAACAACGTCGAGACCAAGCCCGGCATCGGCTATCCCAAGGAATGGGAAAACCAGAACAAGTGGAACGGCGGCTGGGTCCGTAAGAAGAACGGCAAGATCCAGCCCAAGGCCGGCGCCAAGTGGCGCATCCTTGCCAACATCTTCGCCAACCCGGATCTGCCGGAAATCGACGACTATTACGAACCGTTCGATTTCGACTACAGCCATCTGCAGACCGCCAGGGAAAGCCAGACCATGCCGACCGCGCGTCCGCGGTCTGTGATCTCCGGCGAGCGGATCGAAAAGATCGAATGGGGTCCGAACTGGGAAGAAATCCTGGGCGGCGAATTCTCCAAGCGGTCGAAGGATGTCAACTTCGAAGGGGTCGAGAAGGAAATTTACGGCCAGTTCGAAAATACCTTCATGATGTATCTGCCGCGGTTGTGCGAACACTGCCTCAACCCGGCCTGTGTCGCCTCCTGCCCGTCGGGTGCGATCTACAAGCGTGAGGACGACGGCATCGTCCTGATCGACCAGGAAAAATGCCGTGGCTGGCGCATGTGCGTCTCCGGCTGCCCGTACAAGAAGATCTACTACAACTGGTCCAGCGGAAAGTCCGAGAAGTGCGTGTTCTGCTATCCGCGCATCGAGGCCGGTCAGCCGACCGTGTGTTCGGAAACCTGCGTCGGCCGTATCCGCTATCTGGGCGTCGTTCTCTATGACGCGGACCGGATCGAGGAAGCCGCATCGGCCTATGACGAGAAGGATCTCTACGAGGAACAGCTCAAGATCTTCCTGGATCCGAACGATCCGAAGGTGATCGAACAGGCCCGCAAGGACGGCGTTCCCGAAGCATGGCTGGAATCCGCCAAACACTCCCCGGTCTACAAGATGGCCATGGAGTGGAAGGTCGCCTTCCCGTTGCATCCGGAATACCGGACGCTGCCGATGGTCTGGTACATCCCGCCGCTGTCGCCGCTCCAGTCGGCGGCCGAAGCCGGCAAGATCGGCATGGAGGGGAATATGCCGGACGTGCGCTCCCTGCGCATTCCGGTGCGCTATCTCGCCAACCTGCTGACCGCGGGCAAAGAAGAGCCGGTCGTCCACGCCCTGGAACGCATGCTCGCCATGCGCGCCTACATGCGGGCCAAGACCGTCGACGGCGTCATCGACGAGGTGGTTGCCGAGAAGGTCGGCATGACCGGCCAGATGATCGAGGACATGTACCACGTGATGGCGATCGCCAATTACGAGGATCGCTTCGTCATCCCGACCTCGCATCGCGAGATCTCGGAGGATGCCTATGACGTCCGCGGGTCCTGCGGCTTCTCCTTCGGCAACGGCTGCTCCGGCGGCACGTCCTCTCAGGATCTGTTCGGCGCCAAGAGGACGAAGACCGTCCAGACACCGGCCGACATCTTCAAGGAGCAGGTCTGATGAACAAGACGCTCAAGGTCATCTCCCTCCTTCTGACCTATCCGACGGAGGAACTTCAGGCAGCGTCCGGAGACCTCATTGCAGCCCTGGAGGACGAAAAGGCTCTCGGCGACCGCCGCCGGGGCCTGCTTACGGCAGTCATCAAGGACATTGCCGCAGACGATCTCTACGATGTTCAGGAGCGCTACGTGCTCCTGTTCGACCGGACACGGACCCTGTCTCTGCATCTCTTCGAACATGTGCACGGCGAGAGCCGTGACCGCGGCCAGGCCATGGTCGACCTGATGGCGACCTACGAAGCCAACGGGTTCGAGGTCGATACCAAGGAATTGCCGGACTATCTGCCAATGTTCCTTGAATACCTTTCCCTGCTGCCACAGGAAGAGGCCGCGGAACTCATCGGCCAGACCGCGCATATTCTGACCGCGCTCAAGGAGCGGTTGAAGAAGCGCAAGTCAATCTATTGCAACGTCTTTGCGGTGCTGGAGTCCCTGGCTCTGGGAAAGCCTGACCGGTCCCTGGTCAGGAGCTTGCTCGGCATTCCGGAAGACGATCCGACCGATCTCGAAGCCCTGGACAAGATCTGGGAAGAAGAGGTCGTCACCTTCGGCGGCAATGCCGGAGAAAACAGTTGCGGTCCGGACCGTCTGCAGAGGCAGATCCGGGCGGCTGCCCGCAAGCCGGCCGATCCGTCGGCCCCGTCAGCCCAAGCAACGCATTAGGAGGAAAGGCCATGTCCGGTTACCTCAACACGTTCCTGTTCGGGATCTATCCCTATATCGCATTGGCGGTCCTGGCCCTGGGCTCGATCGTCCGTTACGACCGCGAGCCTTACACCTGGCGGTCCGGTTCCAGCCAATTGCTTCGCCGCAAGCAGCTCATCTGGGGCTCAGTGCTGTTCCACGTGGGCGTGCTGGTGATCTTCTTCGGTCACCTGATCGGCCTGCTGACGCCGATAGCCATCTTCGATGCGCTGGGCATCAGCCATGGGGCGAAACAGCTCCTCGCCATCATTGCCGGCGGCGTTGCCGGCATCATGGCGATCGTCGGCGCCACGCTTCTGGTTCACCGCAGGCTCTACGATCCGAGGGTGCGCGCGGCATCGAGCACGTCCGATACGCTGATCATCATTCTGCTCTGGATCCAGCTTGCGCTCGGCCTGCTGACGATCCCGGTGTCGCTGCAGCATCTGGACGGCCATGAGATGGTCAAGTTCATGAGCTGGGCCCAGGGGATTTTCACCTTCAAGGCCAATGCGTCCGCCTTCGTCGCCGAAGCCTCGATCATCTTCAAGCTGCATCTGGTCCTGGGGTTGACGATCCTGCTCCTGTTCCCCTTCACCCGTCTGGTGCACATGCTGAGTGTACCGGTCCGCTATATCTGGCGGCCGGGCTACCAGATCGTCCGGGCCAAGGAACGCCGGCCTTCAACCGTTCGCCTGCCCGCGGAGTAGGATGATGGCGACGATCTATCAGAACCCGACGCTGAAAACCCACCCGGAAGCACCGGGTGGGCCGCAGCGCAGCTACGACGGCTACATCGAGCCCGATACCAGGATTCCGCCGAAGGCCCGCCCGGTTTTCGACGAGGCCAGTGTCAACGGCGTGACCATTGCGGAGGCGGACATTCTCGCCGAAGCGCAAAACCACCCGGCCGCAAATCCCGGCGAAGCCGTTCAGGCCGCCGCCCGCGCGCTTGTGATCCGCGAACTCCTGATACAGGAGGCGCGGCGCCTGCAGATCGGTGATGTCGATCTGGATGAGGAAGACGGCCGTACGGAAACCCCGGACGACGCGCGCATCCGCGTGCTGATGGAGCGCGAAGTCCCGGCGCCGTCTGCGTCGGAGGAAGAATGCCGACGGTTCTTCGAGCACAATCGCGCGAAGTTCCGCAGTGCTCCGCTTTACGAGGTCCGCCACATTCTGCTGGCCGCCCATGAAGACGACCGCGGCGCCCGCGATGCGGCGCGAAAGACCGCGCAGGGACTGTGTGAAGCCCTGAACGCGGATCCGTCCGGCTTTGCCAATGCGGCGGCGGAATACTCCGCCTGCATGTCGAGCGGGGAGGGCGGGCGTCTCGGTCAGGTGAGCCGCGGCGAAACCGTCGCGGAATTCGAAGCAGCACTGGAGGAGATGGCGGAAGGCGAAATCTCCAAAGCGCCGGTCGCAACCCGCTTCGGGTTTCACGTCATCGCGCTCGATCGGGCAATCCCGGGCAAGGACCTGCCCTTCGACCATGTTCATGAGCGCATCTCGGCCTGGCTGGAGGCGGCAAGCTGGTCCAGAGCCGTGTCCCAGTACATCGGAATTCTCGCCTCGAACGCGACGATATCCGGTGTGTCATTCGAACAGACGGAAGGTCCCCTGGTGCAATAGGAGGGGAGGAGATGGAGCGGTCACAGGAAAAAAGACGGCTGGCATTGGAGGCTCTGAACCATCCTCCACCGCCCGCTTTGTTTGCCGAACCTCTCGACTATTTCTTCGCGGAACATTTCCGCCAGCGGACCTTGTGCAGCCTTCTCGATGATCTGGCCGAACACGCTCCGCCCGACGCCGAAACCGTAACGGCGATCACGGCCTTCCTGCGGGGCGATTTCGGATTGCATGTCCGCGACGAGGAAGAGGACCTGTTTCCGCTTCTACGCCGTCGGGCCAGGCCGGAAGACCGGATCGGGGACGTTCTGTCCGAGCTCAGTCATGACCATGCCCTCGACGCCTTCGACGCCGAAACCATTCTGCAAGCGTTCGGCGGCCGCGGACCCTTCCCGGCCTGCAACCTCGAAACCCGTAATCTTCTGATGCGGTTTTCAAAAAACGAGCGGCGGCATCTGACCGCCGAAAATGCCATCATCCTGCCTCTGGCACGGGTACGGCTTTCGCCTGAGGACCTGCGCAACCTCGGGCTCCGCATGGCGGCCCGCCATGGTGCACCCTATCCGGAACCGGAAAATGCTCACTGATCTTCTTCAACACAATCGCCGCTGGGCAACCGGGAAACTCCTGGAGGACCCGGACTACTTCAAGCGCCTGTCGGCCCTGCAAAGGCCGGAATACCTCTGGATCGGCTGTTCCGACAGCCGGGTTCCGGCCAACGTCATTACCGGGCTGGAACCGGGCGAGGTCTTCGTCCATCGCAACGTTGCCAATCTCGTTCACCGGGGCGATCTCAATCTCCTGTCGGTGCTGGAATTCGCGGTGGAATCGCTCGGCGTAGGCCACATCATCGTTTGCGGCCACTACGGCTGCGGCGGTGTCCGCGCGGCCATGGACGGCCATCGCCACGGGATCATCGATCACTGGCTGCAGCCGATCCGCGATGTCGCCGATGATCGAAGCAGCGAATTGGAAACCATCCACGATACCGAGACCCGGCTCAATCGTCTGTGCGAACTGAGCATCGAGGCGCAAGTGGCCGGCCTGGCCCGGACGCCGATCATCCAGTCGGCCTGGAAACGGGGCAAGAAACTCAGCATCCATGGCTGGGTCTACGGATTGAACGACGGTCTGCTGCGCGACCTGGACTGTCGCAGGAGCGGCTGCAGCTGCGGGGAAGCCGGCGCGGGATTTGCGGCAGAGGCATGCAACGGCAATGACTGAGCTGAAACAGAGCCCGACTGGCATACCCGACCGCCACGGTCGGAACGCAACCTATCTGCGCCTGTCGGTGACCGACCGCTGTGACCTGCGCTGTACCTACTGCATGTCGGAGCACATGACCTTCCTACCGCGCAGGGATGTGCTGTCGCTCGAGGAGCTTTATCGCCTCGCGACCGTCTTCATCGATCACGGTGTCCGCAAGATCCGCCTCACCGGCGGCGAGCCGCTGGTCCGGAAGAATATCCTGAGCCTGATCGAAGGCCTGTCGCGGCATCTTCAGGCCGGTGAACTGGATGAAATCGCGCTCACGACCAACGGCACGCTGCTGGAACGCTATGCCAGGCAGTTGGCAGATCTCGGCGTGAGGCGGGTCAACGTCTCGCTCGACACTCTGAACCCCGACCGCTACCGCAAGATCACCCGCTGGGGACGGATTGATCGGGTCCTGGCCGGCATAGATGCGGCCCGCGATGCCGGGCTGAAGGTCAAGATCAACGCCGTAGCCCAGAAAGGTGTTTTTGAAACCGAACTCGACGAGCTGATCCGCTTTGCCCATTCCGGCGGCATGGACCTGACCGTCATCGAGGAGATGCCGCTCGGCGGCGCCAAGGAGACCCGTGCTGCCAGCTTCCTGTCCCTCGATGACCTTAAAGCCGATCTCGCGCGGCGCTGGACGCTCACTCCGGTCGCGGACAGCACCGGCGGCCCGGCATCCTATGTCCGGGTTGCCGAGACCGCTGGCCGCCTCGGCTTCATCGCGCCGATGAGCTGCAACTTCTGCGCCGACTGCAATCGGCTGCGGCTGAGCTGTACCGGTCGGCTTTACACCTGCATGGGCCACGAAGGCAGCGTCGACCTCAAGGGATGCTTTGCGCCGCTCGGAAAGCAATATCGAAGTCGCCGGTCTTATCCGCTCCGCGGTCTGGACCAAACCGGCCTGTCATGATTTTCATATCGGCGCGACTGACGGCAAGGGGATTGCCCGAACCATGTCCGTGCTTGGAGGCTGATGAATGTTTCGCGCTGTTGTCCTGACCATTTCCGACCGCGCCAGCCGAGGCGAATATACCGACCTCGGCGGTCCGGCGGTGGAGGCATGGCTGAAGAAGACAGTCACCACGCCGATCGGAATCGAGATCAAGGTCATCCCAGACGGCATGGAATCCGTTCGCGACGCCCTCATCGACCTGTGCGACCGGGAGTGTGTCGACCTGGTGCTGACGACCGGCGGCACCGGACCTTCGCCTCGCGACCTGACGCCGGAAGCGATGAAGGCTGTGATGGAAAAGGAATTGCCGGGCTTTGGCGAGTTGATGCGCCAGATCAGCCTGAACTATGTGCCGACCGCCATTTTGTCCCGGCAGACGGCCGGCGTGCGCGGCAGGACCCTGATCGTCAATCTGCCCGGTTCGCCCAACAGCATCGAGGTCTGCCTCAACGCCGTCTTCCCAGCCATCCCCTACGGCCTCGACCTGATCGGCGCCGGCTATATCGAGACGGATCCGGACGTTCTGAAAGCCTACCGCCCGAAAAAGTAGGGATTGAAGAAAAACGGCGTCTGATCACGATGAAGAAACCTGCCGAAGCAGGTTTCGTGCGGCCGGAGGCGCCGAATTTAGAGCATCATTTGGGTTCGGAACGGGAAGAACTTCAGCCGTGTCCCCGGCTCAACCGAATTGATCTCGCTTTCGACGACGCCAAGACCGTCGGCTTCGATCAGCGGCATCAGACGGGCGGATCCGGCGCGGCCGATCTTTTCGATGACCGGCAAACCTTCGTCGGACATATCGACCACAGTAGCGGGAAAGAATTCTCGCCGTCCGGCGCGACGCTCCCAGGAAAAGGCAGCGATTGCATTCTGCGGCGAGGGCATGAACGCAAGTCGTCCTTCCAGGGTCTCGATCATCGGCCGCCCCACCAGCAGGAAGTCGACGAAACAGGCCAGGGGATTACCCGGTAGCCCGAGATAAGCCGCATTGCCGAGCCGGCCCAGGGTAATCGGCTTGCCCGGCTTGATCGACATGCTCCAACTCTCGATCCGGCCGCCGGCATCCAGGATTGCGGGCTTGATGTGGTCCTCTTCACCGACGGATACGCCGCCGGAGGTGATGATCAGGTCGTGATGCTCGGCTGCCTCGGCCAGGCAGGCGGAAATGACGTCGCGCTTGTCCGGCTTGATACCCAGGTCGGTGATGTCGATCTGTTCCTCGGCAAGGAGTGCCTGCAGCATCGGACGGTTGGTGTCGAAGATGCTGCCCGGTCCCATGCCGACGCCGGGATCGCGCAATTCGTTGCCGGTCGAAAGCAGGGCGACGCGGAGCTTCCGGCGAACCTCCAGCCCCTGGTAGCCGCTGGCCGCCAGGATCGCGACATGCCGCGGGTCGATCCGCGCGCCCGCCCTGACCAGCGTGTCCATGGAGGAGACGTCCTCGCCCCGGCAGCGTATGTTATCGCCGGCGGGAACGGCGAAGTCGGCGGTCACCTGATCGCCGGAAACCGTCGCATGCTCCTGCATCACGACCGCTTCGGTGTCAGGCGGAACCGGTGCTCCGGTCATGATCCGCAATGCCTGTCCCGACGACAGCCGCTTCGCGGCGGTCTCGCCCGCAGTCGTCCTGCCGACAATCCGGAAAGGCCCGGTACCGGTTCCGCCAAGCGCGTAGCCGTCGACCGCGGAATGATCGCGAAGCGGCAGTTCGAGATAGGAGATCACGTCAAAGGCGGCTGTCCGCCCGACCGCCTGCGCTAGCGATACGACCTCGGTGCCCTCGACCGGGGCGCACAATCCGATCGCGCGCTCGATCGTCTGTTCGATGGTCGCCAGCGGCTTTTTCGTATCGGCTGCAGCGGAGCAGCAATCTGTCTGGACGGTCTCTGACATGGTCGAACTTCCTGGAAACGGGGTCATCGGCCGAAGCCCAATTTATGATGTTTCCATCGATAGCGGAGAAACGCCGCCGGGTATTTGATGCCAGTCAAAAACCAAAGGATTTGCGCCGGGAAATACGCTTTCAGGGAGACGGTTCCATTCGCCTTCTGCTAGGCCTGCCCGGAGGGGCGCATTACACAGGGTGTCCGGACATCTAGTCCAACCTTCCAATGCGATGGCGTAATGGAACAGCGCGAAGAAATTGTCCTTCGAAACCAACAAGTTATTGATATGTCTAGCTTGAAAATGGTGCTGCCGGAGAGATTTGAACTCTCTGCGAAGTTCAAATATTTCAATATAATCAATAGTATAGAAATTAATAAGAATTCATTTTGTATGTTTGTTTTGTATGCGTTTTTGTTGTGAATGAAAATGCCGGTTCTACATGCGCTGCGACTTCAACGCATGTTCCAGCTGATCGAGGTCTTCGCGCAAGCACTTGAGCGCGGCTTCCGGGTTCGTAAAGTCCTGTTGGCGATCTGCAGACACGGCCACCGATCGCACTGCCATGTCGGCCAGTTGCTCTGCGATCTGGTCAACTGACGGGCTGCGTGCTGGAGCGAACCAGGTCGTTGTCCAGTTGACGATGCCGATGATGCCGAAAGCTGCGACCCTGTCATCCTGGGCACGGAACACGCCCGATTGCATGCCGTCTCGCAGAATTGTGCGGTATTCATCCAGAATCCGACGCTTGGCCTCGGTGTGACGTTCTTTCAGCTCGGGCGGCAGAACAGCTTCCGTTACTTCGATCATCCGCATCTGAATCTGCCGGCTTAAAATGCCATGTATGCGCAAGATGATGAAGCTTCGCAGGCGTTCGGAACAGTCAGATGGGGCATCATTCCGCCAGGCTTCGATCTCGCGCATGGGAGCGCTGGTGAGATCAAGCATGATTGCTTCGAGCAGCGCCTCCTTGTTGCGGAAGTAATAGTAGACCGCCGCGCGCGTAAGACCGACCGCTTCCGCTATGTCAGAGAGTGTGGTTCCCGAGTAGCCTTTTTTCGCGAAAATGATGCATGCCTGTTCCATCAGCTGCTTTTCGACGAGGGCCTTGCGACCGTCCTTCGACGAGTCATTCTGTTCAATATTTTCGAGTGATTTGACGGATGTGTCAGTAACGGGCATCTCGACAGCTCCTCCCTATCTATCTTTAAATTAACGGAAAATCTCCGTCTCGGCTATGACGAATTTGACGGCTTTGCAAAAAATTTGATGAAGGTGTTGATTTTTTGACGAATGTGCAGATAAATGATGCTCAACAGTGCGAACCGAGTCAAGGGAGGAAGGCGTGAGTCTCGTGAAAGAGCCGATTGCCGGCGTGGTTTACCCGTCCAGAGAAGATGTGAACGAATATGACCGGCTGGGAATCTTTACGGATGAAACCATGGCTGAGGCCTTTCGTGCATTGGCCGACGGTTTCCGGATTGCCCGGCTTTACGCGACCGCTCTTCGAGCCTGACCTTCGCCGAACTCGATCTGCGCACCGATCTGATCGGTGCTGGCCTTCTTCGCTCTGGTCTGAAGCCGAACGATCGAGTGATTTTTCAGCTTCTGAACGGTCCGGAGCTTGTGATCCTCTTCCTGGCCTGCCTGAAGGCGGGATTGATCCCGGTCTGCACCCTGGCCGCCCACCGCAAAGCGGACATCGGCTTCCTGGCCGCACATTCGAGCGCTCGCGCCCATATTGTCCACGGCGATGCCAAGAAGTTCGATTTCGTCGCCCTGTCGCGGGAAGTCCGGGAAGAATTGCCGGATATGGCGCTGACCATATTCGCCACCGGTGAAGGCGACGGGGATGGTCATGTAAAAACGCTGGCGGATCTGACAGATTGTCTTTCACGAGACGAAGCGCTGGATATCCTTAGCCGTGTGCCACGCGACCCTGCCCAGGTTGCGGTGTTCCAGTTGTCTGGAGGCACGAGCGGCACGCCCAAGATCATCCCGCGCTTTCATAACGAATATCTCTACCAGATCCGCGCGACGGCGGCCTTTCACGGGATCGACGAAACGACGGTTGCTTTCTCACCGGCGCCGATGATGCACAACGCACCGATCGTCTGCTACTGGGGCTCGGTCCTGTGGTCGGGCGGATGCGTCGTCTGCAGTGCGGAGATGGATCCTGGGGCCTTCGCCCGCACGATCGAAGCCTGCCGGCCGAACTGGATGGCGATCCCGCTGCCGCTGCTCGTAAAGATGCACAACGAGGGCGTTCTGGTAGGCGAACACTTCAAGGGCGCCCGCTTGTCCACCGCAGGGAACGCACCACGTATTGCCGAATTGACCGGCGCCGTGACCTTGCCGCTCTACGGTATGACAGAAGGTATCATCTGCTACGGCAAACCCGGTGATCCGGACGTCGTCTGGCGCAAGATGGTCGGCCGCCCAGTGAGCGCCCTCGACGACTTCCGGGTGATCGATCCTGTGACGGAAGAAATTCTGCCGTTCGGTCAGCAGGGTGAGTTCTGCTTCAAGGGGCCGTGTTCGACCAGGGGGTATTTCGACGCGCCGGAGCGCAACGCGGAAGCCTTTACCAGCGATGGGTACGTTAGGTCAGGCGACCTAATGAGTCTGCATGAAATCGATGGCACGGTTTTCCTCAAGTTCGAGGGGCGGGTCAAGGATGTGGTCAGTCGAGGCGGCGAGAAGATCAACTGCCTGGAGATCGAGCAGTACCTGATCCGCCATCCCTCCATTGGCGCCATCGCAATCGTGCCGATGCCGGACCCGGATTATGGCGAGAAGGCCTGTGCCTTTGTCATTCCGGTCGAGGGCCAGGACGCGCCATCCGTCAAGGAGGCCGGGACCTTCCTGGAGGCGGCGGGAGTGGCCAAATTCAAGTGGCCCGAGCGGATCGAAGCCGTTGACGCATTCCCTCAAACCTCATCCGGGAAATTGTCCAAACCTTTGTTGCGGGAATTGGCGGCGGGCCTTGCGCCAGCGCCGCTTCCGGAAAAAGCAACCGCCTGAATTCTCATTCGATTTTCCACCCAAGGAGACCGATTATGACCGTGGAAACCCTCCATTCGGAAGCGCGCCAGGATACGGCCTATACGACCAAGCGCGCGTATCGCACCCGCGATGTGGACGTCACCAGTCTGAAAACGCAAGCCGATGACGGCATTCAACTGAAGCTTCACGGCGTGGATCACAGCGCCCGACCAACCTGGAAGCTGCGGGAAACGGTGACTTTCTATCGCGACGTTCTGGGTTTGCCTCTAATCCATACGATCAGTGCCCGCGGCTGGGGGCACCCGGGTCACCCGGACTTCCTGCATTTCTTCTTCGATGCGGGAGACGGCGCGACTATTGCCTTCTTCTATTACATCGGCGCGGACCGCCCCGAGAGATACCTGCCCGAAGACAGCCACTTCTACTCGGCCACCCATACGGCCTGGGGTGTCGAAAGCCGCGAAGAGCTTGAGCAGTGGAAGGAAACCCTGGAAGGGCGCGGCATGACCGTTTCGCCCTACACCCGTCACGAAGGCCTTGAGTCGATCTATTTTCGCGATCCGAACGGGTATCCGCTGGAGATAACCCTACGCCTTCGTGATGTCGAAGAGATCGACGCCCGGGACGCCGAACTGACCCTGCGCGCCGCTATCGAACTGGAAGATGCCGCCCGTGCGGCAGGCGAAAAGATGACTGACATCGACACGGTTTGGCGCCGCAAGGCCGCGCTTGTCGACGCCTATCTGGAGGCAGAGTGATGCCCCGTCTTTATGTCGTCGACGTGCCCGAATTCCGGCCTGTGGTCGAGGCCGCACGGAAGCGCCCTGAATACAGCGTGACCGAAGCGCGCAAGGGATACTGGATGATCCAGTGTTCCGGGCCGATGACCTTCAATCGCACGGAAATGCAGATGAAGCCCGCACTCTGGTACGGGATGTTCACCGGCGGTCTGGACGGCGAGATCACCGAATGGGGACGCGAGACAGTCACCATCATCGGGACGAATAAACCGCTCTGACGGGAAGGAATCTCCATGACCAGACGCCTATACAGGATCGGGCAGATCGTCCCGAGTTCGAACACCACGATGGAAACGGAAGTGCCTGCATTCCTGAACGCTTATGCGGCTGGACGGGAGGATGTCCGTTTCACGTTTCATTCCTCGCGAATGCGCATGAAGCACGTTACGCAAGAGGAATTGGCGGCGATGGATTGTGACAGTCAACGCTGCGCAGCAGAACTGTCCGACGCGCCGATCGACGTGGCCGGTTATGCCTGTCTCGTTGCGATCATGGCGATGGGCAAGGGCTATCACCGCAAGTCCGAGGAGACACTTGCAACGATCGCGGCCCGGGAAGGCAAGGCGTTCCCGGTGGTGACTTCAGCAGGGGCACTGTGCGCGGAACTGAAGCGGGCAGGGCACAAGTCCGTCTCTCTCCTGATGCCCTATGCCGACGGGCTTGCCCGGATCGTGGTCGAATACATGGAGCACGAAGGCATTGAGGTCCGCGATTATCGCAATTTCAGTGTGACCGACAACCAGGAAGTCGGCCGGATACCCGGCGAACGGCTGCTCTCCGGACTGGACGAACTGAAGACAGATGGTGCCGATGCGGTTGTGCTCTCGGCTTGCGTGCAGATGCCGTCCCTGGAGACGCTAGAAGAGGCACGAAAGAAGCTCGGCATGCCGGTTACCTCCACCGCTGAATGCACCGCACGGGCGATGCTGCGTACGCTGAATCTCGATCCCGATGCTGGACATTCAACCCGCGAGCTGCAGGGAGAACCGGCATGAAGATTGCTATCGTCGGAGGCGGACCTGCTGGTCTTTTCTTTGCCCGCCTGGTGCGCCGCCATGATCCTTCCATCGAAATCGATATCTTCGAGCAGAACCCGGAAAATGCCACCTACGGCTTCGGGGTTACACTGGCAGGCCCTGCGCGTGACCGGCTTCGGCAGGCCGATGCCGAGGTGCATGACCGGCTCGCCGAGCGCATGGTGTTCAATCATGTTCAGGGCATCAGCATCGACGATGAGCGTATTCTCGTCCGTTATGCCCATTCGGGAGGGGCCATCGAGCGCCTGCAATTGCTGGAAGTTCTGGAAACCCTTTGCCGGGATGTCGGTCTGCACGTCAGCCATGAAAACCGCATCGGAAGCGAAGCAGACCTGGCTGCCTACGATCTGGTTGTCGGATCCGACGGGGCCA
Organism: uncultured Roseibium sp.; assembly: GCF_963675095.2. Lineage (GTDB taxonomy): Bacteria > Pseudomonadota > Alphaproteobacteria > Rhizobiales > Stappiaceae > Roseibium. The sequence goes on from NZ_CAXXSJ010000021.1 coordinate 33,141, forward strand.
ACTCCATCGTCCGTGAGTTCTGGGATCCGTACTTCGGCACGAAATCCCGTGTACTGGGCAATCGTTTTGCCTGGTATGGCGTTGACAAGGCCCTGACGCCGAATGCGCTTGCGTTCCGTCATGCCGAGGGCGGCGTGTTCGTCGCTCATTATTATGCCTACACCGAAAACAAGAGCACGTTCGTCGCCGAGTGCGATGCCCGTACCTGGGAAGACGCCGGTCTGGACCAGATGTCCGACGCCGAGCGCAAAGCCTTGATGGAGCGCATCTTCGAAACCGAACTCGAAGGTGAGGAACTGCGGGAAAACAAGTCGGTCTGGCGGCAGTTTAACGCAACCACAGTCGATGACTGGTCCCATGACCGGGCGGTGCTGATCGGCGACGCCTTGCGGGTTGCGCATTACTCCATCGGCTCCGGAACGCGTCTGGCCATGGATGACGCCCTCGCGTTGTTTGAGGCCTTCGTGGATCAAAAACAGGATATACCGGCCACTCTGGCTGCCTATGTCGACACCCGCAGGAAGACGCGGGACCTGTTCACGTCGGCAACCGTCAAGAGCTTCGAGTGGTACGAGGACATGCGTGCGCATATGCAGTCCGGTCTGGACGACTTTGTACACGGCTTCCTGACGAGAACCGGACGGGTTGATGACGATCGTTTGAAGTCCTATGCGCCGGACTTTTATGAGCGGTACGTCGCGCAGCGCCCGGCCCGGCGGTATGTGGAGGCCGGATGACCGACGCCCTGCCAATCCCGACGGAAGCCATTGTGTCGCTCGTACCCTTCAGGGTGGAACGGCGCACCCGGTGGTCGGAATGCGACCCGGCGGGTGTGGTCTTTGCCGGACAGTTCCCGCTGTACATGCTGTCCGCTGCGCATCTCTTCCGCACCCATGTCATGAACGCTCCGATCGGCCGGCCGACCGTGGACCAGGACTACGGCACACCCGGCAAGGCAATGGAACTGGTCTTCATGGGGCCGCTCTGGCCCGAGGACGCTTTCGTGATGGAACTGCACGTCGGCCGGATCGGAAAACGCACCACGGATCTTCTGATCGATGCGCGCCGTTGCGATGACGGTACTCCGGTCTTCATGGGCAGGCTTTCCGCGATCTATGTCAGGGCGGATGACCGCAAGGCTTCGATACCGATCCCCGGGAGTGTGAGAGCAGTTCTGGAAAATTATCAGGACGCCGCCGGCTCGATCCCCGATCTCCTGAAACAGGTGATGCGATGACAGACACCGCAGTGAAACCGAGAACGGCAACAACAACCGCAGGACTGCGCGGGACCAAGTGGAATTCCGACCGGTTACCCGCTGACGTTCGGATGACGGCGCATGCCTTGACGACCGCCGACAAGGCACCGGTGACCGGCTATCTTTTCGAACGAGGCGGAGAGCGGACAGTCGTCTGCCTGATGCATCCGCGCGAGATGAATGTGACCCAGTATCTCGTTCCGGACCTTCTTGAGGCTGGCGTCGCGGTATGGATCCAGGGTGCGCGTTCGCCCGGCAATGATATCCGCCTGGAACATGAAAAAGCCCTACTGGATATGGCCGCCGGGCAGGTGTTTTTGCGCAAGAAGGGCTTCGAAAAGACAGTTCTTCAAGGCACCTCCGGTGGCGGTCCGCTGGCGGCCTTCTACTGCGAACAATCGGCCCTTGCGCCCGAGGCGCGACTTCGAAAATCGCCGGGTGGACGTCCGATCGGGCTGGATACAGCGGACATGCCGCCACCGGATGGGGTGATTTTGGTCTCTGCTCACCTGGGGCAGGGGCAATTGCTGCTGAATTGTATAGATCCTTCGGTTGTCGACGAGAAGGATCCCCTGCAATCCGATGAAAGTCTTTCGGCCTTCGCTCCGGAAAACGGTTATGCATTGCCGCCAGAAAGTGCCAGCTACACTGCGGTGTTTCTGGAAAAGTATCGGGCAGCACAAGCTGACCGGATCAGGCGGATCGACGCCTTCGCGCTGGAAAGCCTCGCGCGCAAAGCGGAAGCACGAAAACGCGCCAGGGCCACGGGTGACCGTGACGCGTCGATCCTTGCCGCCTGGACGCCAATCTTCGAGGTCTGGCGCACGGACGCGGATCCGCGTTGTTTTGACCTGTCACTGGAGCCTTCAGACCGCGCCTACGGAACGCTTTGGGGTGCCAATCAGACAGCTTCCAACTATGGCAGTGTCGGCTTTGCTCGCGTGTGCACGCCGGAGAGCTGGCTTTCGAACTGGTCCGCATTCCACTCCAACGCGGGAATGGAACGCTGTGCGCCTGCAATCACTCAGCCGGTGCTGATGATCGAGTACACGGGCGACAACAGCGTTTTTCCATCCGAGGCAAACCGGATCTTCAACGCCATCGCTTCGCAAAACAAGGCGCGTCATCGCATCCACGGCAATCATCACGGCCGCCCAATCAATCCCGACAGGCCCAACGGACAAATTCTCGCCGGCCAGGCGATCGCTACCTGGCTGTCGGAACACCGATTTTCATGAAATTTCCGCGCAAACCCAGCGCCATGACTCATGTGACAGGGAGGACAAGACACATGACCATCAAGACGAAACTACTGGCTGCCAGCCTGGCGGCACTACTGACGACTCCGGCCCTGGCCGAGGATGTCACGATCAAGTTTAGCGCGTTCGTGAGCGAGCGGAATCCGATTTTCGCCTGCTCGATGATGCCGCTCGTGGAGGAACTGGAGGCCAATGAAGGCACCAAGGTGAAGGTGGAGCGATATTTCGGCGGTTCCGGCTTTGGATCTGCGGACGCCCAATACGATATGGCGTCGCGCGGCATCACCGACATTTCCTTCGGCATGCTGACCTATAACGAAGGAGTGCACCCGCTTTCGGAAATTATCGCCATTCCCTTCATGATGAATAACCATGAAAAGGCGACCCAGGTGCTCAACGATGTGGTTCTGCCGGAATTTCTGCAGGATGAACTCGGCGATGTGAAAGTCATCAACCTCTGGCTCACCTCGCCCTACCAGTTCCATATGCGTTCCGAAGTGCCGGATCTGACAAATCTCGATGGCTTGCGCGTCCGGACCGCTGGTGAAGTACAGCTTGCCGCGCTCTCGGCACTCGGGGCCCAGGTGGCATCCTTTCCCGCGCCTCAGACCTACGAAAACCTGCAAAAGGGAGTGATCGACGGCACGCTGGCGACCTGGACCACGGCGACCGCGTTCAAGGTAGGTGAAGTCGCCAAGGTGCACTACGAAGTCAATTTTGGCGGCGCCGTCGGCTTCACGGTGATGAACCGGGATACTTATGACGGGCTGCCTGACGATGTGAAGGCGATCATCGACCGGCATTCCGGCACCCCCGCCTCGATGAAGGTCGCCGGCTGTTTCACGGCCACCGATAAAAAGGCGAAGGCGAAGTGGACAGACGCAGGCAACAAGGCGATCACGGTTGACGCCGAGACCCGGGCGGCCATGGCTGAAAAGGTCAAGCCTGTGATCGACACCTATCTGCAAAGGCTCGCTGATGACGGTCTGCCGGCTTTCAAAGTCCGTGATCGGATTGTCGAAGAGTTGGGCAAGGTCGGCGGCTAAGCTACCGGACATCGGCAGCCATTCGGCTGTCGATGCTACCTGAAATATGCGGACAGGCGAGGAGATCCGATTGTGTCCACCGAAGTCATTGGCCTCCTGGGCATTGGCGCTTTGTTGTTGCTTATCATGCTGCGCGCCCCCATTGGTCTCGCGCTCATCTTTGTTGGCCTGGGTGGGACCTGGGCGATGCATGGATGGCGTACGGTGGAATTTATTGGCGCTAGTTCGCCTGTCCACGTTCTGACAAGCAGTACGCTGTCGGTGTTGCCGCTGTTTCTGCTTATGGGCAATCTCGCGGTGCAGACAGGTATGGCGAAGGCGCTTTACCGCGCGGCCAACGCCTTCATAGGGCATTATCCGGGTGGTCTGGCGGCAGGCACCATCCTTGCCAGTGGCGGTTTTGGCGCGATCTGCGGTTCTTCGCTTGCCACCGTCACCACGGTAACGCGCATATCGGTACCTGAAATGTTGCGCTACGGTTACTCGCCGCAACTGGCCGCCGGTTCTGTCGGTGCTGGCGGAACGCTGGGGATCCTGATCCCGCCTTCACTTTTGATGATCATCTATGCCTACCTGACCGAAACATCAGTCGGGCGCCTGTTCGCAGCCGGAATCGTTCCCGGCCTGATCGCGATCTCGCTCTACTGCGCGGCGATTTTCATCTGGGTCCGCCTCCGCCCGGGAGACGGTCCCGCACAGGCCCGGTCGGGCCGGGTCGAAAAATGGGCCGCGCTCCGGGCTGTCTCCGGGATCGGCCTGGCCTTCGTCATCATCATGGGCGGAATATTCGGAGGGTTCTTTTCACCGACTGAAGGTGCGGGCGTGGGCGCAGTAGCTGTGGGAGCGATCGCCGCCTTCAGTAGAACACTCGGGTGGAAGGAGTTGTTCGTGGCGTTGCGCGATTCCGCGTACGTCAGTGCGATGATTTTCCTCATGCTGATCGGGATCGAGTTCTTCCAGTACTTTATGGAGGCTTCCCGTCTGCCCGAGGCCATTGTTGTTTTTTTTACAGGCCTTGATGCGCCGCCCTTTGTGGTGTTGCTGATGCTTATCGGCCTGCTCGTGATCCTGGGCTGTTTCATGGATTCCATCGCGATCGTCCTCATCATGACGCCGTTTCTGTATCCGATCGTCCAGGATCTTGGATATGACCTGATCTGGTTTGGCATCGTCATGGTCATGGTGGTCGAGATCGGCCTGATGACGCCGCCTTTCGGTATCAACGTCTTCGTCATAAACGCGATGAATCCGGAAATCCGACTTGGCCAGGCCTTCACAGGCGTGATGCCCTTTATTGCCGCCGATGTTGTACGCGTAGCGCTTTTGATATCGCTACCGGTTCTGACGCTCTGGCTTCCAGGCCTGCTGTTCAACTGAGGAGACTGCAATGATCCGATTTTTCAAGGTCCTCGCCGAATTGTTGATTGCCCTTGCCAGTGCTGCGCTGTTCTTCCTGGGCATGATCGTAGCGGTCGATGTTGTTTTTCGAAATGCAGGGTTGTTCTATGTTCCAGGCGTTTCCGACTACATGACGTTCGCACAGATCGTTCTGACCTGCTGCGCCATCCCGGCTGCCTTCGTCACGGGCAAACACCTCGTGGTCGAGATCGGCACCTACAAGCTTGCTGATCGCAACAAGGCGCGCCTTGAGGCCGTCTGGCTGTTGCTTGCCGCGCCTGTTCTTGGCCTGCTGGCAAAACTGGTGTTCCAGGAGGGGCTGCACTTGGCCTCCCGCGGCCGAACCATGGGCGTGCATGGCTGGTCGCCGACCCTTTACCACATGCCAGTGGCGGCCGCGCTGTTCACCTGCGCAGTACTTTGCCTCGTGGTCGGGCTTGCCAAGGCGAGTGGGAGATTACGGTTCCTCGAAGCGAACACGTGACACAGCAAAGGAGCATTCCGATGTTCAAGAAACTCGACGATCATGCTGATCTTTCATCGCGTATGGCAAAGCGTGCCGGAGCTGATGTCGGAGCCAGGGTAGCTTCTGGAGACCTTCACCCGGAAACCCTGCGCGCAGCAATCCTGAAATGCGCGGACTGCACCGAAACTTGCGCTTGTCGCGTGCTCCTTCAAGGAGATACCCAGAAAGGTGAGATCCCGGATTACTGCCTGAACAAGGATCTGTTCGAAGACCTCTCAGATAAATCCTGACAGCGATACGTCAAAATGACCGGAACGTCGGGATTTATGCGTGCCGGTTGATGTGCATCGGTGGCGAGCTGAGTGTTACCGAGGTGATTGAACGCATGACATGAATGAAAAGGCAGTATTGGACGATGGTGACAAGCTCGCATGTCACGCAGGTCTAACACTGGCAGTTGCAGACCTTCGCTCCCTGAAGTTCTCACCGCTTGGTAGGGAGCTCTGTGGTAGCGGTAGAAGCTTTGACGATTTGAATGGAAGCTTATTCGATGGATCTGAATTTCACGCCCGAGGAAGAGGGCTTTCGCAACGAGGTTCGCGCGTTTTTGTCAAAGCAATTGCCGAAGGATCTTGCGCGCAAAGTGGACTACGGAGAAGCTTTATCGCGACAAGATTATTTAGGCTGGAATGCGATCCTGAATGAACGTGGATGGTTGGCAGCGACATGGCCGAAAGAGTTTGGCGGACCCGGCTGGACCGTTGTAGAGCGCCATATTTTTGCCGAAGAATGCGCCTTGGCTTCCGCGCCGCGCTTGGTTCCTTTTGGCTTGGCTATGATGGGGCCAGTGTTAATCAAATTCGGCTCTGTGGAGCAGAAAGCCGAGTTGCTACCCCGTATACTCGACGGGAGAGACTGGTGGTGCCAGGGGTTTTCGGAACCCGGTGCGGGTTCGGATCTTGCCAGCATCAAAACCCGGGCGGTTCGAGACGGCGATCAATATGTCATCAACGGTCAGAAGACCTGGACCACTCTCGGCCAATATGCCAACAAGATTTTCTGCCTGGTCCGATCGGCGCAAACAGATAAACCGCAGGAAGGTATCAGCTTTCTGCTAGTTGATCTCGATACGCCGGGCGTGGAAATGCGGCCGATCAAGCTTATCGAAGGCGGTCACGAGGTTAACGAGGTTTTCTTTACTGACGTTAAGGTGCCGGTTGCAAATCTTGTGGGTGAGGAAAACAGAGGTTGGACTATAGCAAAGTACCTGCTGACTCACGAACGCACTAATATTGCCGGGATCGGCTTTTCGACGCGTGACATGCAACGCTACAAGGCGCTTGCGCAGGAAACGGTCAGGGACGGTATCTTGTTGGCGCAGCATCCGTTCTTCGCACTTCAGGCCGCCGAAATTGATGCTGATCTGGAGGCCCTGCGCGTCTCCAACCTGCGTATGTTGTCGCGCGCAAAGGACGGAGCCGCAGGCGGTATCGAAAGCTCGCTACTCAAAATTAAGGGCACTGAGATCCGCCAACGACTCCAAGCACTCTACCGTCAGGCACTTGGGCCGAGAGCGGCCTTTAACGCCGACGACATGAGTGAAAACGAACTGCCGTTGCCGCCCGAGATGGCCCGCGCCGCGCCCGTCTATTTCAATCATCGCAAGCTATCAATCTACGGCGGCTCCAATGAAATCCAGCGCAACATTGTCGCCAAAGACGTATTTGGCAGGTAACACATGAATTTCGAACTGTCTTCAGATCTCCAAATGCTTGCAGATACACTTCGGCGTTTCTTTGCCGATCACCTCGATATCGAGATCCGCAATGAAACGGCTTATGAGTTACCCTATCATGCACCCAATATCTGGACCAAGCTGTCAGAGCTTGGAATTCTTGGAGCGTTTCTGACCGAGAAGCAAGGCGGGTTCGGCGGTACAGCCCAGGATATTTCGACCGTCTTCGAGGAGGTGGGGCTGGCACTCTGCCCGGAGCCGCTTTTGGGTAATTTGATGGGGCTTCGTCTTCTGGCTGCCTCCGGTCGGGTGGACCTGGTGGAACGTACCCTCTCGGGTGAGACGCGCGTTGCATTAGCCTTGGTAGAGCCTGAAATGAGCACAGACCTCGACCGGCTTTCTGCCCGCGCCGAGCTTCGCAATGGCAGCTGGCAGCTGACGGGCACCAAGACAGCCATCTATGGCGGTCCGTCAGCCGAATGCGTACTTATCGCTGCGAACACGGACGAGGGACTCGGCTTGTTCATGTGTTCGAAGCCCGAAATGGTAGAGTCATCAATGGTCGACGGCGAAGGAATTTCTGAGCTGCAGATGGAAAATCTGTCGGCCGAATGCCTTGGAACGGATATGGGTGAAGTGATCGCGGATGTCTTGGACCTGGGATGTATCGCGCTTTGCGCAGAAGCCGTTGGAGCGATGGAGCGATTGATCGCAATGACGGTCGATTATCTTGGTCAGCGTCAACAGTTCGGGCACAAGTTGTCGCAATTCCAAGCCTTGCAGCATCGTGTGGTCGATATGGTCAGCGCGCTGGAGCAGGCTCGTTCCATTACCATTCGCGCGGTGGCAAGCTATGGCACGCCTGACCAAGCACGTCATGTAGCGATGGCTAAGAACCTGATCGGTCGCGCTGCAATACAGGTGTCGGAGGAAGCCATTCAGCTTCATGGCGGCATTGGAATGACCTGGGAATATGCTGGGTCGCATTATGCAAAGCGCTTGGTAATGATCGACCACCAGCTCGGCGATCGGTTCGATCATGCTTCCCGACTTGTGACGCTTTAGCCTGGTAACCCGGTGGACCAATCTGATGGTCCCAGTGCTTGAGACAAGAGTGCAAGGTGGCGCGCTCCAGCTCATCAGGCTTACACTTCCAACCATTCTTTACGTTCGTCAGGGGTTGGTTTTTCGCCATTGCCCACATTCAGGAACGTCGATGAGCGACCGCGCGGGATGGGCGGACTGAACTGTCGGAGGGCACTCCAAAGCGCAGAACCCCGACGACAAGGTTGCCAGGATTGGAAGTCCTAGAAAAACCGCGTGGGTGCGAAGGGGATGCGCAATGGGTCCACCAGGGGAAGAGAGACCAATCCCCGGAGTCAGAAGCCGGAGCCAGAAGACTGAAGAAAAGTTTGGCCAATTGCAGAAGCTATCCCTGCAACTATTGCCAACGCATTTATCCATCGCCCCGATGATTGTGTTTGCAAAATATATTTACCAAAATACTCGCTACATGAGGTTGCGATTGCGGATTGGCCGATGACTTGGCGGCCTGGATGAGGGAACGTATAGATATCAATGCCAGATCAATCATTTGACATCGGTGTACGCCTCCTGGCGATGCGCAAGGCTGCCGGGTTGTCACAGCGCCAGCTCGCCGAACGCGCGGGCGTTCCGCATGCGCAGATTTCCATCATCGAAAAGAATAAATCCAGCCCATCAATCGCAACATTGCGCAAGGTATTGAGCGGAATGGGGCTGAGTATGGCGGACTTCTTCGATGAGGAAAGGGCTGCTCCCGAAGGTCCGTTCTTTGCGCCTGAAGACCTGATCGACCTCACCTCCAAACTGCCGGTGTCCGGTGCCCCGGATGCCAGCGGTCGCATGGCCTTTCGCCAGGTCGGCGATGCGCACAAGCACAACCTCCAGATCATGCATGAGGTCTATGAACCCGGCGCAGATACGGGAGAAACCTTCCTGGAGCATTTTTCCAATGAAGGAGGCTATGTCATTGAGGGAGCCCTGGAGTTGACCGTGGGAGATCAGGTGAAGGTGTTGAGGCCGGGAGAGTCTTACCTGTTCGACAGCCGTATCCCGCACCGCTTCCGCAATGTCCATGACGGCAACACGGTCGTGATTTCCGCCTGTACACCGCCCTATCTGTAGTTGGTAAAAATATTGAGCGATTGATTGCTCGATATTTTGCGCGATGATAGTCTTCCTGCTTTCAGCAAGGAGGCTTCCATGTCGCAGAATAAAGAATTGGCGCAACGTCGCGCCGCAGCAGTTGCCCGGGGTGTCGCCGGCAAGGGGATTTACGTCGCCCGCGCTCAAAACTCTGAGCTATGGGATGCCGATGGGCGTCGCTATCTCGACTTCACGGCGGGGATCGCGGTGAACAACACCGGCCACCGGCATCCGAAGGTGATGGCGGCGGTCGCGGAGCAGGCGGAAGCGTTCACGCACACCTGCTTTCATGTCGGTCCGTTCGAAGCCTATGTCCGGCTGTGCGAGCGGCTGAACGGGCTGGTCGATACCGGCGGCGAAAACCGGGCAGCCCTTTTGACCACCGGAGTGGAAGCGGTCGAGAATGCCATTAAGATGGCCCGCGCCCGTACCGGACGGTCCGGCGTCATAGCCTTCAGCGGTGCGTTCCATGGCCGGACATTGCTTGGCATGGCGCTGACCGGTAAGGCGCATCCCTATAAGACCGGTTTCGGGGCCATGCCTGCGGAAATCTATCACGCGCCCTTTCCGAATCCGTTCCTGGGCGTGTCGACTGAGGACGCTCTTGCCGGTCTGGAGCGGATCCTGGCCAGCGATATCTGCGCCGATCGTGTGGCGGCCTTTGTGGTCGAGCCGGTCCAGGGGGAGGGCGGTTTCAATGTCGCGCCGTTCGACTTCCTGGCCGCCCTTCGCGAGATTGCCGATCGGCACGGGATCGTGCTGATCTTCGATGAAATCCAGGGCGGCATTGCACGAACCGGCCGGATGTTGTCCTGTGAGCATTCAGGGGTGAAGGCGGATCTCGTGACGCTGGCCAAGGGGCTGGCCGGCGGCTTTCCGCTGTCCGCTGTCGTCGGCAAGGCGGACGTCGTCGACGCGCCCGGTGCCGGCGGTCTCGGCGGAACCTATGCCGGCAATCCGCTTGCGGTCGCCGCGGCGAACGCGGTTCTCGATGTCATCGAGGAGGAAGGTCTGTGCGCTCGCGCCGCCGCCATCGGCGAAGCGATCCGCACCCGGCTGACGGCGCTGGCGAACAGGCCTGGTTTCGAAGCCATCGGCGATATTCGCGGTTTCGGTGCCATGATGGCGTTCGAGCTGGTGGAAGACCGGCAATCGAAGGCCGCGGCGCCCGGACTGGCCAATGACATTGTCGCAAAGGCAGAAGACCTTGGACTGATTATTCTGTCCTGCGGCACCCGCGCCAATGTCGTGCGGTTATTGACGCCGCTCACCATCCCGGATGCGGATTTGCAGGAAGGGCTGGACCTTCTGGAGCAGGCGATAACCGCCTCGATTGGCCAGCTGAGCAAGGCGGCCTGATCAAAAGGGAAAAGGCATCGGAGCCTAAGCCCCGATGCCTTGCCTCATTCGTCTGATTTTCCGGATGCGCCGGTCTTACAGGACGGCTTCGATCAGCTTGGGACCGGTCTGCGCGTAGGAGGCTTCCAAAGCCGCGGCCAGTCCCTTCAGGTCGGTAACTCTTGTTGCGGAAACCCCGTGTCCTTCGGCGAGTTTCACCCAGTCGGGTTCTGGGTCGGCCAGGCTCATCAGCGGGATCGTGCTTTCCGATGGGGTGCCGGCGCCGATCTTCGACATCTCGTTGTTCAGGATTTTATACGACCTGTTGGCCAGGATCACGACCGTGACGTCCAGTTTCGAGCGCGCCATCGTCCACAGGCTCTGCAGCGTGTAGAAGGCGGAGCCATCGCCGGTGATGGATAGCACGCGCCGGTCCGGGCAGGCGACGGCGGCACCAACAGCGACCGGCAGGGAATAGCCGATGGAGCCGCCGCGGTTGTTGAGCCAGTCATGGGCGACGCTCTGGCCGCAGGACGGGAACAGGTGCACGCCGTTGGTAATGGATTCGTCCACCACGATCGCCTGTTCCGGCAGGGTGTGGGCCACGACCGCGCCGAGGCCTTCTGGGGTGAGTGCGGCATCACCGTCATAGTCCGGCAGCGATACGGGAACACTGTCGGAAGGGGTGACGCCGAGCGCCGTGGCAAGGGCGGCAAGGCTTTCCTCCAGGTCCGAAAGTGGAGCACTGAAGGCGATCGCCTTCGCGGAGGGCGGCAGCAGGCGGCTCGGTCGGTCCGGATAGGCGAAGAAAGCGACGGGCTCGCGAGCGCCGACAAGGACGGCTGTCTCGACTGTCTTGAGGGCCTCGGTGGCGAAGTCCACGTGGAAGGGGAGGCGCGACAGGGGCGGCGTGTCTCCGCCGCGTTCCATGCGCGCAACGGCGGCTTCCGCCAGCACCCGGCACCCGGTCGCCCGGCTGATGGCGTCGGCCAGTTTGGCGGCCCGGGACGTAATGCAGGCATTGCCGATCAGGAGGGTCGTCTGCGGGCCCTTTTTCAGGGCGTCGACCGCGGCTGAGAGTTGCGATGCATCGTAGGTTTCGAGCGGTTCGGGACGAACGGTCGCAGAGGTGTCACCGGCAGGATCCCAGGCAACGTCATTGGGAACGACCAGCGTCGCCACCCGCGCCGAAGGCCCGGAAATTGCGGCAAGCATTTCGGACGTCAACCGAGGGATATCGGCGGCGGTCTGCGGCGTTCCGACCCAGTCGCTCACCGGTGCGGCCAGACCTTCGATGTCTGCCGTCAGCGGTGCGTTGAATTGCATGTGGTAGGTCGCATGTTCGCCGACGATATTGATCACCGGCGTGGCGGCTTTCTTGGCGTTGTGCAGATTTGCCAGGCCGTTGGCCAGGCCCGGGCCGAGGTGAAGCAGCGTGGCGGCGGGTTTGCCGCGCATTCGTGCATAGCCGTCTGCCGCACCGGTCGCAACGCCTTCGAACAGGCAGAGGTGGGATTTGATCCGTTCCTCCCGACCGAAGGCGGAAAGCAGATGCATCTCCGTGGTTCCCGGGTTGGCGAAACAGGTATCCACACCGGCGTCTGCAAGAGCGCCTGCCAGGCTGTCTGCACCATTTTTCATCATGTTCTTGGCTGCCTTCAGATTATGCAATTGAGCTTGAGGCTCGAAATGAACTCGGACGCAAGCCTGTTCCAATGGGTTTCACGTGTCAATAATAATGAGCAATTTGATGGTGGGGATATCTCTTCCATATGTCCGGTGGAGGGGATCTGTCCGCATCGGATTTGATAGGCTGTCTTAGGTGGAGTGGTTTTCTGTAATTATTAAGTGTCTGAAAAAGAATAAAAATATAGAAAAATTTATCGTTACCGCCTGTCGTGCAGAGGTTTTTGAGCGGCTGCGCTCTGCCCGGTTGTTGTTTTCAATGGCATGGATCTTGAAGTTGAGCCGAGGCGGCCTTTGAAAAATCGCTCAAAAAAATATCCAAAAAATTTTCAGTCGTAAGTCGTTGAAAACAAACGGCTTGCCATTCGATCTGCCTGGCAGAGCGGTCAAATCGCAGAATTCGAGTTTGACATAGATCAAACTTGGGCGGCATGATATTTTTTATGGATACAAAGTATACAAATAGAATACAAAAAGAAGAGGGCGGCGTTCGACCTTTGTCGACCGTTATCAAGACCTTGGCGGTGCTTGATCTTCTTGCTGAAAAATCGAAGGGCATGCGCCTCGTCGATGTGGCCCGCGAGCTGAACCTGCAGCGGGCGACTGCATACCAGAGGCTCCTGACCCTGGTGGAAGCAGGCTGGATCGAAATCGACGATCAGGGGCATTACCGCCTGTCCATGCATTCGACCCGGATTGCGGCAGCGGCTCTGGAA
>NZ_CAXXSJ010000022.1:0-13182 GCF_963675095.2 uncultured Roseibium sp.
TTCCGACAACCAGCAGATGTTCGGCCTCCTGGCGCGCCAGATAGCGGGCTGCAAGCGCCGATGCGGCCGCCGTCCGCCTGGCGGTCAGTTCTCCGCCGTCGACCAGGGCAAGCATCTTTCCGGTCCGCGCATCCGACAGGAGATATTCAGCAGAGATGGCCGGTTCGCCCCGTGCCGCATTGCCAGGCGCCACGTTGACGATCTTGACCCCGGCATACGCCCCCGGCACCCAAGCCGGCATCAACAGCATGGTCGCGTCGGGTTCGTCCGGCACCTTCATGTCATGGTGGTGGCGTACCGGCATTTCGCATCCCGTGCGAAACATCTCCGCCAAGGCATCGATCAATTTCGGAAACGGCAGTGCATCGCGTGTTTCATCCTGCGAAAGCAACAACATGCTTTTCAAACTCCCTGCCAGATAACTGTCCCCGACCTCGCACAAAAACGGAGGCGTGTCCAATCGCGGACCACGTTCCGGAAGCCTATGGGGGAATGAACAGACGGACCTGACAAGAAAAAGGCCGGTGTCGTGAACACCGGCCTCATGGATTCCGATTGGATACAGGCACGTCAGATCGCGAGATATTCCTGACGCAGCTCCGCGTTGTCGAGAACCTCCTGAGCGGTACCGTCGAAAACGACCTCACCCATGTCGAGGATCACCGCCCGGTCCGCCAGGTGCAGGGCCGCAATCGCGTTCTGCTCGACGATGATCGTCGTAATGCCGAGTTCCTTGACCCCTTCCAGGATGCGCTCGATTTCCTGAACGATCACCGGGGCGAGGCCTTCGTAAGGTTCGTCGAGCAACAACAGCTTGACGTCACGCGCCAACACCCGCGCCAGCGCCAGCATCTGCTGTTCCCCACCGGAAAGGGTCACCGCTTCCTGGCTCTTGCGCTCGGCGAGACGCGGAAAATGATCGTAGATGCGCTCGATCGACCAGCCGATCGGCGGTGCGATCTGCGACAGCTCCAGGTTTTCCTGTACCGTAAGCCCCGGGATGATCCGCCGGTCCTCCGGCACCAGTCCGACACCGTTGCGGGCCGCCTCGTGGCTTTTCATGGAATGCAGCGGCTTGTGATCCAGCCAGATCTCGCCGTGGGTCAGGTTCGGATTGTCCATCCGGGCGATCGTCCGCAGGGTCGAGGTCTTGCCGGCACCGTTACGGCCCAGAAGCGCCAGGATCTCACCTTCGCGAATGTCGAAGTGAACACCCTGAACGATATAGCTTTCACCGTAATAGGCGTGCAGGTCCCAGGCGGAAAAGAACGCAGGGGCACCGCCCTGCGGCTTGACCGGCTTGACGCCGGGAGCCTGCGCTCCTTCGAACTGATTATCCAAAAGCGTCATAGATGCGCTCCTCCGAGATAGGCTTCCTGAACGCGGGGATCGCCCTTGATATCTTGCGGTTTTCCTTCGGCGATGATCGTTCCCTGGGCCAGAACAGTGACTTTCTGGGCCAAAGAGAACACCACATGCATATCATGCTCGATGATCACCTTTGTGATCCCCCGGTCGCCGATCCGCTTCAACAAGTCGATCGTGTTGTTGGTGTCGGCGCGCGACATGCCGGCCGTTGGCTCGTCGAGAAGCAGGAGTTTCGGATCCTGCGACAGGCACATGGCAAGTTCCAGGCGCCGCTTGTCGCCGCGCGACAAGCTTCCGGAGTGCATACCCTGCTTCTCCGCAAGGCCCACATCCTCAAGCATGTGAAGCGCCTTGTCGCGGATCTCCGTGTCCTTGTCGAGACGCTTGAAGGCATGCAGCGCGAACTGACCGTCACGCTTTGCCATCGTCGGGATCATGACGTTTTCCAACAGGGTCAGGTCAGCGAAGATTTCAGGCGTCTGGAAAACGCGCGAAACGCCGACCTGATTGATTTCGTAGGGCTTCATGCCCGTCAGCGAGATATCGCCGAACATCACGGTTCCGGTGTCCGGTATCAATCGGCCGATCATGCAGTTCAGGAAAGTCGACTTTCCGGCACCGTTCGGGCCGATGATCGCATGCACCGTGCCCTGCTCGACCGCAAAGTCCACATTGTTGAGGGCTCTCAAACCGCCAAACGATTTGTTCACGCCCGAGACCTTGAGAATTTCCATGTGAGTGTCCCCTTACTCGGCCGGAGCTGTTTCTGGTTTCTTGGCGGAGCCGCCAAGGCGCTTGAACAGTTTGCCGATCCGCGCCAGGCCTTCCATGATGCCTCCGGGAAGGAAGATCACGATCAGCATGAACAGGACGCCGAGGGTCAGATGCCAGCCTTCGCCCACGAAAAGGCTCGTGATTCCGACGACGGGTGCTTCGATAAAGTCCGGCAGGAAGCTGAAGATCGAATGCAGGGTCTGGTCGTTGAAGGCCGAAAAGATGTTTTCGAAGTACTTGATCAGGCCCGCTCCGAGGATCGGTCCGAGCAAGGTTCCGGCCCCCCCCAGAATGGTCATCAACACCACTTCGCCCGATGCGGTCCACTGCATGCGCTCCGCGCCCGCCAGCGGGTCGGTGATGCACAGCAGCGCGCCCGCGAGCCCGGCATACATGCCCGAGATCACGAAGGCGGCCAACGTATAGGGACGCGGATTGAGGCCGGTATAGGTCATCCGGTTCTGGTTCGACTTGACCGCCCGCAACATGGTTCCGAAAGGCGAACGGAAGATCCGCTGCGCGATGAAGAAACCGATGATGAGAAGGACGGCACAGAAATAGAACCCCGGATACCCGGTCATGTCATAGCCGAATATGGACGAAATCAGGGGTCCTTCGGCACGCGTCGTACTGTCGAAGATCCGCGGATCGGTCTCCAGCACACGCAGCCCGGTTTCACCGTTGGTGATCGGCGTCAGAACCGAATAGGCCAGATTGTAGCACATCTGCGCGAAGGCCAGCGTGAGGATCGAGAAGTAGATGCCCGATCGGCGCAGACTGACATAACCGATTGCCAGGGCAAAAACACCGGAGACCACGGTTGCGGTGATCACCGCCGGGATCGGGTTCATGCCGAGCAGCTTGAAGGTCCAGACCGCCGTGTAAGACCCGACACCCAGGAACGCGGCATGGCCGAACGACAGATATCCGGTCAGGCCGAACAAAAGGTTGAAACCGGTTGCAAACAACCCGTAGATCGCGAACTTCTGCAAAAGGTCCGGGTAGCCTGCGCCGATCGGCGCCAGCCACAGCGGCATGGTCAGAACGGCTGCCGCGAAGACCAGGAAAAGCACGATGTCGCGCAGGGAAGACGTTTGGGAATTCATTTTTCTTAGTTCTCCATAACGCCCTTGCGGCCCATCAGCCCGCGCGGACGCACAAGCAGAATAACCACAGCAACAAGATAGATGATGATCTGATCAATGCCCGGGAAGATCTCCTTGACCTCGTTCATGGAGGCGAAAGACTGCAGGATACCGAGCAGGAAGCCGGCCGCGACCGCACCGGGCAGTGAGCCCATGCCGCCGACGACGACCACCACGAAGGACAGCACCAGGAAGTCCATACCCATGTGATAGTCGGGAGGCAGGATCGGCGTGTACATCACACCCGCAAGACCGGCCACGACGGCCGCGATCGCGAACACGATCGTGAAACGGCGCTCGATGTTGATGCCGAGCAGCCCGACCGTTTCCCGGTCGGCCATGCCTGCGCGCACCACCATGCCGAAGGTCGTGAACTGGAGAAAGGCGAAGACGGCGGCAATGATGACAGCTGAGAAGAGCAGATAGACCATCCGCCACCACGGATAGACGATTGCGCCGGGATCCAGGCCGAGCATGGCGCCGATGTCGGCGGCTCCGCGCACGACTTCAGGCGCGACCTGAGGGATCGGGTTGGCGCCGAAGATGGACTTGATGATTTCCTGGAGGACGATGGCGAGGCCGAAGGTCACCAGGATCTGATCCGCATGCGGACGGTTGTAGAAATGTTTGATCAGGCCGCGTTCCATCGCGAAGCCGATGATCAGCATGACCGGTACAGCGAGCAGAATTGATACCGGAACAGAATAGTTCAGGATCCAGACGCCGAAATCGCCGAGCCATGCTTCCACATAGGGCGTACGCACCTCAAGTGGCGTGCCCCAGGCCGTCGTCTGGGTCGGATCGAGCGCGACCTTCTCCAGAGTGAGAAACTTGTTGAAGGTGACGGCACAGAAGGCGCCCATCATGAACAGCGCGCCGTGCGCGAAGTTCACAACACCCAGCGTACCGAAAATGAGGGTCAGACCAAGGGCGATCAGCGCATAGGCGCCCCCCTTGTCCAGACCGTTCAGAAGTTGAAGTAGGATGACGTCCATCTGTTTTGCCGGAGTTCTCTGCCCAAAGCCGCTGTGCGGGATGAGAAAAAGTGGGAACCGGTTTTCCGCCCGCATCCCGCACCAACTAGTCGGAAACGATCAATTCGACGATATTCGGTACTTTCGACTGAAAATCGGAGCTGATCCCGAGAAGGCGGCCGCCCGAGAGGGGCGGCCGCCTGAGGTTTTCTTCGGCGATTAGGCGCCGTTGTTGCAGGTGCCGAGATCGCCCTTCACGTCTTCCATGTCGGGTGCATACTCGACCTGGGCGCGCGGAGTGATTTCGACGACTTCCAGAAGGTCGAACTGGGAGGTCGGGTTTTCCTTACCCTTCACGACCAGAACGTCCTTGAAGCACTGATGGTCGGCACCCCGGTAAAGGGTCGGACCGTTGCCCATGCCGTCGAACTCGAAGTCCTCGAGAGCTGCACCGACAGCACACGGCTGGAAGGTGCCGGCCCGCTGGGCCGCATCGGCATAGAGGATCGTCTGCACGTAGCAGGTGTGCGCTGCCTGGCTCGGCGGGAAGCCGTATTCCTGACCGAAGGACTTCACGAAAGCCTTCGAGCCTTCGTCCTGCAGGGACCAGTGCCAGTTGGTGGAGCCGAAGATGCCCTTGACGTTGTCGCCAGCACCCTGAGCCATCAGACGGGAGTACAGCGGGACGATGATTTCGAACTTCTTGCCGTTGACCATCTTGTCGCGAAGGCCGAACTGAACCGCCTGGGTCAGGGAGTTCACCATGTCCTTGCCGTAGTGGTTCAGGACCAGCACGTCAGCGCCCGAGTTCAGCACCGGAGTGATGTACTGGGAGAAGTCGCCAGCGCCGAGCGGGGTGCGAACGGCAGCGACCGTTTCCCAGCCCATGGCTTCGGTGTACTTCTTGATCGACCCTTCCTGAGACCAGCCCCAGGTGTAGTCGGCGGTCAGGTGATAGGCCTTGCGGTCGGTGCCGTAGTTGTTCTTCAGCACCGGAGCGAGGGCTGCGCCGGACATTTCCGTGTTGAAGAAGTGACGGAAACCGTTGGCGCGCCGGTCCTTGCCGGTGGTGTCGTTGGAGTGGGTCAGACCGGCCATGAAGATGACGCCGGCTTCCTGGCAGAGCGACTGAACGGCAATGGCCACGCCGGAGGACGAACCGCCGGTGATCATGATGGCGCCGTCCTTTTCGATCATGCGCTTGGCAGATGCGCGCGCTGCATCGGACTTGGTCTGCGTGTCACCGGTCACGAATGCGACCTTCTTGCCGTTCACGCCGTTGCCCTGCAGGGCCTTGGACGAGAAGGTATTCAACATCCCGCCGTCGCCTTCACCGTTGAGGTGCTTGACGGCAAGCTGGTAGGCGCGCAGTTCGTCGGCACCTTCGTCGGCATACGCACCGGTCTGCGGCACGTTGAAGCCGAGGGTGACTTCAGCACCGGTCGGCTCGTTCAGATAGCCGGCGGACCATGCAGAGCTGGTAAAGATGGTCGGCGTTGCCAGTGCAACACCGCCAGCCGTGCCTGCCTTCAGAATCGAACGACGGTTAAGGGGTTTGTGAATAAGGGTCATACTTTCCTCCCAGAAAGGCCCGAAAAAGCCTGGACGAGTATCCGCGGAACAATCCGCAGTCGGCGAGCATGTCCCATGACTTTTCCCAACCGGTTTCCCGGATCCATGGCCAAAGGGCACGCAAGCTGGTCAGACTGTAAAAACACGTGCCGCCTGCGAGCAATACGACTATCGGCGCGGTATACGTGAAAATAAATTGGGCACGTTCCCGCAAAGGACAGGGTAAAAAGATTCGCCTCGACCTTGTTGCTGCAACGCAAATATGATTTCTCTTCAAAATAACATGAACTTAAACACTTCATCATTGCAGCGCGAAATGCGCCGCAATCATAAAGTCGGCTAAGGAACCCGTTTCTCGCATTAGTCGAAAGTCAAAAGCGAAAATGCCTCTTGTGGTAAATTTCACCGGACACAGGACAGCGGAAAGCCTTTCATGACAGACACAATCACCTCCCTGGACGCACTTGAACGCATCTACGGCGTGCCGGTCGCAGCCTCCACCGTCAAGGTCGCGGACCGGGTGACCCCCCTCTACCGGCAGATGATCGACGCCTCTCCGTTCTGCGCCCTGGCGACGGCAGGCCCCGAAGGCCTGGACTGCTCGCCACGCGGCGACCCGGGCACCTGCGTCTACGTGGACGACGAAAGAACGCTGCTTATCCCGGATCGCCGCGGCAACAACCGGACCGATTCCCTGAGGAACATCGTCCGCGAACCGCGCGTCGCCCTGATGATGCTCATCCCCGGTTCCGGTAGCACGCTCAGGATCAACGGCCGTGCGGAACTCTCCGTCAACCCGGATCTGCTCCGGCGCTTCGCCGTAAAAGGCAAGGAGCCCCGCTGCGTCATCCGCATCACCATCGACGAACTCTATTTCCAGTGCGCCCGCGCGGTCCTGCGCGCCGGACTTTGGGATCAAGCCGCACAGATCGACCCCGCTTCCCTGCCAACCCCCGGCCAGATCCTGGCGGACATGACGGACGGAAAGACCGGCGGTGAGGATTACGACCGGGAATGGCCCGAACGCGCCGCAAAATCGATGTGGTAAGCGCTTTCGTAAGCCCGGCAATGCTTTGAAAAGCGGGAAATTGTGCCACACTTTCCGAGCTTCGCTTTGACGGCCGCCGGTCCGACACCATATGACATCAAGTCAGTTTTCTTTTCGTCCCCACAGGAACTTCCATGCCGCAAAATCCGCTTCTCACCGACTGGACCACGCCCTTCGAGCTGCCACCGTTCGCCGACATCAAGCCGGGCGATTTTACGGAAGCCTTCGAAAAATCCATGGCTGAAGGCCGCGCGGAAGTGGACGCGATCGCGGATCAGCAGGCCGAGCCCACCTTCGAGAACACGATCGTGGCACTGGAAAAATCCGGCGAGACCCTGAGCCGGGTGGCACGGACCTTCTTCAACCTGTCCGGAGCCCACACCAATCCGGAGCTTCAGGCCATCGAACGCGATATCGCGCCGAAGCTGGCCAAACATTCCTCGGAAACGCTCCTGAACGGCGCCCTTTACGACCGCATCGCCGCTCTTTGGGACAAGAAGGATGACCTCGGCCTGAACGAGGAGGAAGCCAGGGTCCTGGAACGCTATCACAAGATGTTCCAGCGCGCCGGGGCCGGACTGGAGGCGAGCGACAAGTCCCGCATGGCGGACATCTCCCAGCGGCTGGCAACACTCGGTACAGGGTTCGCCCAGAACGTATTGAAGGACGAAGCCGATTATCAGCTTGTACTGGAAACGGAAGAAGACCGGGCCGGCCTTCCCGACTTCCTGCTGGCGGCCGCCGCGGAAGCAGCAAGCGAACGCGGCCTGGACGGCAAGCATGTGATCACGCTGTCGCGCTCCTCGATCGAACCGTTCCTGCAGTTCTCCTCCAACCGCGCCCTGCGCGAGGAAGCCTTCAAGGCCTGGAGCGCGCGCGGAGAGAACGGAGGCGACACCGACAACCGCGAGATCGTGGCCGAAACCATCAGGCTCAGGGCGGAAAAGGCAAAGCTGCTCGGCTTCGACACCTTCGCCGATTTTAAACTCGACGATACCATGGCGAAGACACCGAAAGCTGTCCGCGATCTTCTGATGAAGGTTTGGACACCGGCTGTGAAACGTGCTGCCGAAGAAGAAGCCAAACTCGCCGACATGGCCCGATCCGAAGGCGGCAACTTCAAGATCGCCCCCTGGGACTGGCGCTACTATTCGGAAAAGGTCCGCAAGGCGGAGCACGACCTGGATGAGGCGGAGATCAAGCCCTACCTGCAGCTCGATCGGGTGATCGCGGCCGCTTTCGACACGGCCCACCGACTGTTTGGCCTCAATTTCGAGGAAAAGCAGGGTATGCCCGTCTATCACCCGGACGTTCGCGTGTTCGAGGTGACCGACAGGGACGGGAAGCATGTCGGCCTGTTCCTGGGTGATTATTTTGCCCGGCCCTCGAAACGCTCCGGCGCCTGGATGAGCGCCTTCCGCTCCCAGCACCGGCTGAACGGCGACGTCTCGCCGATCATCGTCAATGTGATGAACTTTTCCAAGGGCGCGAAGGGCGAAGCCACCCTGCTGACCTTCGACGATGCCAACACCCTGTTCCACGAGTTCGGCCACGCCCTGCACGGGCTCCTGTCCGACGTGACCTATCCGGTCATTTCCGGAACCAGTGTGGCCCGGGATTTCGTGGAACTTCCCTCCCAGCTCTACGAACACTGGCTGTCGCGGCCTGAAGTCCTGTCGCGCTACGCGGTCCATTACCGGACCGGCGAGCCGATGCCCAAGGATCTGCTCGACAAGCTGCTGGCGGCGGAAAACTTCAATCAGGGTTTTGCCACGGTCGAATACACCGCCTGCGCGCTGGTCGACCTGGAAATGCATCTGATGACCGAAGCGGATGATCTCGACGTGACCGCCTACGAAGCGCAAGCACTGGAAAAGATCGGCATGCCGGAGGCAATCACCATGCGCCACCGGGTTCCGCATTTCGCCCACGCCTTTGCCGGCGACGGCTATTCCGCCGGCTACTACAGCTACATGTGGTCGGAAGTGATGGATGCGGACGCCTTCGGCGCATTCGAGGAGGCCGGCGACATTTTCCACAAGGAAACCGCCGAACGGCTCCTGACCCATATCTATTCCGCCGGCGGTCGTCCGGATCCGGAAGAGACCTACAAGGCATTCCGGGGCCGCGCGCCGAAGATCGACGCGCTGCTTGAAAAACGCGGACTTGCCGCTGCATGATGCCAAGCAAAGGCACGAAACACTTCCGCCTGTTTTCTCGATCCAGACCGGGCTTTGCACCATGAGTCACAAAATAATCCCCGCGCCGGGCGAACCGACTTCGGCCCTGCTGCGTGCCTGCCTGGTCCTGGGTGGAATCGCCGGAGCGGCAGGCGTCATGCTGCTGGCCATGGCCGCGCACATGGATACCACCGGCCTGATCGAAACAGCGGCCCAGATGCTTCTGTTTCACGCCCCGGCGATCCTTGCGATCGGCGCCATCAGTCAGTCCCGGCAATCGCCGTTTCTGCTCTATGCGCTGATACTGATGGTCGCAGGACTTGCCCTTTTCTGCGGCGATCTCGCCAGCCGCGCCTTTGCCGACCGGCGGCTGTTCCCCATGTCCGCCCCCACGGGCGGCACGATGGTGATCATCGGCTGGGCGGCGGTCATTCTCGCGGCCTTGCGCATTCGCGCCAGATAGGTCAAGGATCGGCAAAATCGAAGATCGTCTGATTAAAAAGGAAACGGGTGTGACCCTCGCCGATCCCGTGAACGACAAGGCCCCTGCGGAAGACTTTATACCGCCCTACCCCTACCGGCATCAGAGCGCACCACCGGTCTGGAAACTGATCGGCATGGCCAAGAAGAACTTCCTCTCCATCTGGGGCGTGGAGGATTTCCGGGGCAGGCTGAGAAGCCGCAAGGTGTTCACCCGCGAACTCGTTGTCTGCAACAGGCCGGATGTGGTGCGCGAGGCCTTTCAGACCAATCACGAGACCCTGCAGCGCAAGAGCCCGCAGATGCGGCATGCGCTGGAGCCGCTCCTGGGCGACGGGCTGTTCGTCAGCGACACGGCGACCTGGGCGAAGCGGCGCAAGGTGGTCGCGCCGATCATCCATGGCTCCCGGGTGCCGGGCTTTGCCCCGATCATGGTCGACACGATCATGGAAAAGCGCGCCGAATGGAACGCTCTCAAAAACGGCTCGGAAATCGACGCTTTGGCCGAAATGGCCCACCTGACCGCGGAAATCATCTGCCGGACGATCTTCGGCCGCCAGCTGGGCAAGAACTACGCGAGCGAAGTGGTTCAGGGCTTTTCCGACTATCAGAAATACATCGATCAGGTCGACATGATCTCCATGTTCGGCCTGCCCGAATGGCTGCCGCGCTTCCGGGGCAACGCGATCAGGAAATCCAAGGAGCGCATCCTGAGCGTCCTCGACGAAATCATCGACAGCTATCAGGCCCAGAAGGAAGCCGGTGAGGACTCGGTGATCGGCGGACTGCTCGAAGCCCGTGACGAGGACGGCAATCCTCTGTCCAGAGACGCGATCCGCAACGAAGCGGCGGTGATCTTCATGGCCGGCCACGAGACCACGGCAAACACGCTTGCATGGACCTGGTACCTGCTGTCCCAATCTCCGAAGGTCGCCAAAAGGCTCCGCAAAGAGGTCACAGAGGCGCTGGGTGACCGCACGCCGGACTTCAAGGACGTGGCCAACCTGCCTTACACCCGTGCGATTATCGAAGAATCCCTGCGCCTGTATCCGCCGGTACCGATCCTCGCACGCGAAGCCATGGCCGACACGGTCATCAGCGGCAAGCCGATCCCCAAGGGATCACTGGTGATGGTTGTCCCCTGGCTCATGCATCGCAATCCGGGGCTTTGGGACAAGCCGGACGCCTTCTGGCCGGAACGTTTCCTCAAGAAGAACACCAAAAAGCCGAACAAATACGGCTATGTCCCCTTCAGCATCGGTCCGAGGATCTGCGCCGGGCTGCAATTCGGCCTGACCGAGGCGATCCTGAGCTTGGCAATTCTGGCAAGGGATTTCAACCTGAAGCTCGTTCCCGGCACGGATGTTCAGCCGGTCTGCCGTCTCACCCTGCGTCCGGGCGACAAGCTGCCGATGACGATTCACAAGCGTAAGATCAAGGCCTGAGACGCACGGGGCACCAGCAAATCGATATCCCTCACGATTTGGCAACCTGCCCTTGGCAAAATTCCGAAGCGGCCTGTACATAAGGCCAACAGCATTCGGGAGATCAGCGGCATGGATATCGTCATACTCGGCGCAGGCGCACTCGGCTCGGTTCTGGGAGGCCTGATGGCCCGTGCGGATATTCCGGTCACGCTTCTGGACGTCAACCAGGCCCATATCGCTGCGATCAACGCAACCGGCCTGCGCCTGGACCTGGACGGGGAAAGCAACACCTGGAAAATTCCAGCCATGCGGCCGGAAGACTACACCGGTCCTGCCGACCTCATCATCCTGTTAACGAAGACGATGCATACGGCCGTTGCCCTGCAATCGGTGGAACGGCTGATCACGGCTGGCGCCCATGTCCTGACCATACAGAACGGTCTCGGCAATGCCGACCGGGTCGCAGAATTCGTGCCTGACGACAATATCCTGGAAGGTTCGACCATGATCCCCGCGGATCTGAAAGGTCCGGGCCACGCGGCCACCCATGCAGGCATGGCCACGACTTTCAAATCCCTGACCCCTCGGGGCCGACCCTTTGCGCAGAAACTAGCCGAACTCATGGAGCCGGTCGATTTCGTGCTCGATGATCAGGCGGATGTGGTCATCTGGCAGAAGGCGGCCTTCAATTGCGCGCTCAACACCATCAGCGCGCTTTGCGGGGCCCGGGTCGGTGACATAGCCAACGAGCCCAGCGCCGTCGTTCTTGCCAAGGCCGCCGCCGACGAAGTCGTTGACGTCGCGAACGCCAAGGGCATCGCGGCGATGATGGACGCGGTCCACGCCAAGATCGACGAGGCTCTTGCCCATCACAAGCCCCACAAGGCATCCATGCTGCAGGATGTGGAGGCCGGACGCCCGACGGAAATCGAGGCGCTTTGCGGCATGGTGGAACGGGAAGCGATCGCCTACGACGTCCACGCCCCGATCAACAAGGCGCTCGCCGCCCTGATCCGCCTGAAGGAAAACGCTGCCAAGGCCGAATGGTAGTCGCGATCAGCCCTTGAGCCGCTCTGCGTGCCACTGCACGTGGTCCCTGCCGAAGGTGGACACGAAATAATAGGAATGGTCATAGCCTTCCTGCATCCGGAAGGTGGACGGCGTCCGCGTTTCGGCAAGCGCGGCAGCCAGTGCTTCCGGCTTCAACAGGTCGAGGAACTGGTCACTCGCACCCTGGTCGACGAGGATGTCCGATTTCCAGCCCTTGTCTCTGAGAAGCAGCGCGGCATCATGCGCCGCCCAGAGTGTTTCATCCGTCCCCAGGTAGGCTGCAAGCTGCTTGCGTCCCCAGTCGGACGCCGCCGGGTGAGCAATCGGCGCAAAGGCGGACAGGGACCGGTAGAGATCCGGGTTAGCCATAGCCAACGTCAACGCCCCGTGGCCGCCCATGGAATGGCCGGTGATGCCATGCGCATCGGAGACGGCGATATTTGCCTCTACCAGGGAACGCAGTTCCTTGGTGACATAGTCATACATCCGGAAATGCGGCGCCCAGGGCGCTTCGATGGCATTCACATAGAACCCGGCGCCCTGGCCGAGGTCATAGGCCTCGTCATTCGCCACGTCTTCGCCGCGCGGGCTGGTGTCGGGGAAGACCAGTGCCAGTCCGAACTCCGCCGCATGGGCCTGAAGGCCCGCCTTGGTCATGGCGTTTTCGTGGGTGCAGGTCAGACCGGAGAGATACCAAAGACACGGCACCGGGCCGTCCTTGGCCTGGGGTGGCATGTAGACCGCAAAGGTCATGTCGCAGGAACAGGCTTCGGATGCATGGCTGTAAACACCCTGCACACCGCCATAGGCACGGTTCTCGGAAATGGTCTTCATGTCACTTTCCCTGGAATTTGTCGGTAACACCGGCGCCTGCCGGACGTAACCCGCCCTCCTCCGGCCTGGAAAAGGGTGGGCTAAACGATTTGGGATCCGCTTTGCGGAAGCGGTTCGCCCGTCCTCAGTAAAGCACGACGGAGCGGATCGACTCGCCGGCGTGCATCAGGTCGAAGCCCTTGTTGATGTCTTCCAGCGGCATGGTGTGGGTGATCATCGGATCGATCTCGATCTTGCCGTCCATGTACCAGTCGACGATCTTCGGCACATCGGTGCGACCGCGCGCACCGCCGAAGGCCGTGCCGCGCCAGGACCGGCCGGTGACCAGCT
>NZ_CAXXSJ010000023.1:0-19027 GCF_963675095.2 uncultured Roseibium sp.
AGGCGTCGATATAGTCCATCTTGTCGTAGTTATGGCCGTGTCCCTGCGGCAGGTGCGTGGCTAGCAGCATGTCGAGAGCGAGCTGCAGCTGGGTGACCACCGGCATGAAGGTCAGCTCCGGCGAAACGTCGGGGGCGGGCTTTTCCCGCATCCACTGGGGCGCCCGCCAGAAGGAGTTGGGATCGAAAAAGACGATCGGATCCGAGGCGTATTGAAGAAACACGATCCGCACTCTGCCCCAGAGGCTGCCCTGGTCCTGCGGCGGCACATACTGGGAGGCAAAGCGGATCACCTCACCATCCTCGATCCGCGGCAGGACGAAGGGTGTTCCCGCGTTGCGCGCGGCGGTTGCCTGCACCCAGTGTGCGGACGGAAACGGCGGTCCGGACCACAAGGCACCGGCAATCGGTTCGTTGATCATCTGTATGATGTTTAAGGAATACATGGACGACCAGGCTCCGAGACTGATGCCGTGCATGTAAAGCCTCGGGCGACTGTCCTCGGGCAACTGCCGCCAGTAGCGGTAAATGGTGTCCATGGTGGCCGACGCCTGATCGAGGCCTGTCCGGGTCTCAAACACCAGAGCAAGCGGGGACTGCAGATAGGAATACTGGACGGCAACGGTGGCAATGTCGCCGCCATGCATCATTTCGAGAATGTCGTGGCTGCCCGGATCGAGCCAGCCGGTCCCTGTCGGACTGGCCACCAGCAGGATCTTGCGGTCGAAGGCATTCAGCCGGATCAGTTCCTGCAGAGCGAGCTCAGCCCGTGCTTCCGGGCTTTCATCCTGCGAACGTCCCACATAGACACGGATCGGCTTTTTGGCGATCCGGCCGGTGAATTCCGATATCTCTTCCGCCGTTGGTCCTCCCATGATGAAGTTCCGCCCGGGCTGGCCCATCGCCTTCCAGCTCACCAGGGAATTAGCACCGCCGGGAACGTCCGGGTCACCGGGTGGCGGGGGAGCGGTTTCGAACAGGTTCTGGGCGGTTTCGTAAGTCGTGTCCAGAAACTGCAGCGTTTCAGGCAGAACCCAGTCGCGCGATCCGATGAAGGCAACGGTCACAAGGACCGCCAGTCCGAGGACGCCGGCGGCACGCGGCGCCATGTACCGATACAGCCGGAACCGCAGGAAGTCGAAAATCCGCTGGACTGCCACGCCGATGAGAAACAGCGCGGAAAACACCGCCAGGCTGACCAGAACGATGCCGACGATCGTGGTGGATTCGATCGGCTCCATGTCCACGTGCAGCCGGACGGAATTCTGCCAATCGGTCGTTTTGGACAGGTTATGGATGAGCAGCGCCAGCGCCGACAACAGGACGGCAGCCCGGGCAAGGGTCAGCAGCTTTCCACGCGGTCGCGGAAATTCCAAGGCGGTCCAAAGGAGGATCGCGAACCGCCCGAGCATATAACCGATCGCCATGACCAGTCCGGCGAGGATCCCTTGAAGCAGCCAGCCTCGGGGAATGAGCGACGGCGTGAGCGCGGCCGCGAAGAAAAGCAGACCGACGGACAGCGGAACGATGCCGGGCACGGGCAAGCGGAACATCTTCAAACCGGTCATGTAAACGTCCCTCGCATCAGTTCGCTCACGGCCGGTCCAGGAGGGCGTCGACCTCGCGTTTGAACGCGTCGCGCGCCTGATCCGCAGCGGCCAGAATGGCTTCCACCTGAAAGAAGTCCATGGTGCTGAACTGGCCGATGGGCGGGCGCACCAGCAGGTCCGGGTGGGAACCGGTGAGTTTCGCTTCCACGATCGAGTGCAGGGTGATGTTGAAGGAGTTGATCCAGACCTTCATCGCCCCGGGCGTGTTTCCGTCGTCGTGGCTGTCGCTGCCTGTGACGTCGACGCCGATGGTCGCGATGTTTTCCGAAGCATCCAGAACATCGAAAGGGGTCGGATTGACGAAACCGCCGTCGATCAGCAGTACCCCGCCCCGGCGCACGGGTGTCAGCAGGACCGGAAGCGCGGACGAGGCGGCAATCGCGCTCAGCAGAGGTCCTTCGCCGATTACGAACTGGCTCTGGCCATGATAGTCGGTCGCGACCACCTTCAACGGGATCTGAAGGTCGGAAAAATCCTGCTTCAGGCTGTCCGGCAGGAGGGAACCAAAGAGAACCTCGGGATCGATGACCGCTGGCTTCACAAGATTGAACAGGGACGCCCAGTTGTCGCCGGTATCCAGCAGCAGTTTCTGCATGAGAGGACGCCGTTTGGCGAAGAGATCCAGCGTGTAGGTTCGAATATCCAGGCCGCTCATGCCGGAGCAGTAAGCCGCCCCTATGATCGCCCCCATGGACGTTCCCGCGATCTGCGTTGGGCGAACACCCACCTCGTCCAGGCATTCCAGGAACGGGATATGGGCAAACCCCTTTGCTGCGCCGCCTCCGAGTGCCAGGGCAATACCCTTTTTGCGGGAGGGGGCAGGGTCCTGCGCATGCGCGCCATTCACGATCCAGTTCGGCAGGGGTTCGGAGGCGGCAGACGAGGCTGCGGAAAGGAGCCCGACCCCGGCGGACAGCAGGACGTCGCGGCGTTCGATCATGAAAAGCCCCTCCGTTACATGCCTGCAGCATAAGGAGTTGCTCCCACCTGATCAATCTATGCACGGCAGCCTTGCAGGTTCTGATCCGAAATCAGTCTCGCCGTTTGTTGAACCGGCGGCACCAGGTGCGCCGCCGGCGAATACGGTCGGTTCTGGCCGACCTCAGTTGAACAACGGCTGGTTCCGGCATCGCAGCCAGCCGTTGCTAATATTGACCGAGCCGGCATTGTCGAAGGAGTTCCGGGTCACGCAATTGTTGCCCATGGCCTGCAGGGCGTTCAGCGGGTGATCTCGTCCCGTTCCCGGTACCAGACCCATATTACGCAAAATGTTCTCCTTGGCCCGGCATACCTCGACCACCGTGTCGAGATCGAAGTTGTTTCCCAGGCCCCTAAAGACGCAATTTGAGGTCACCTCGTTCAGCGCATTGGCGCAGACCCTAACCACACTTTGTTTCAGATAGTCATTGTCCCCAGGGGTGTACCCGAAGAATCTACCAGTCCGGTCTCGCAGGCCTTTGTAGTTCCGGAGGTTTTGTTCCAGCGCCAAGGCGCAGTCGTTCGGCGAGCCCGTGTCCCGGGCGAACTGGCACATCCGGCTCACGTCGTCCTGGTTCAACGCGACGCCGAAATACGCTTTGTTGAGGAGGGTTTTCATGCATGTTCCGGAAAACCCGCCGCCGTTAACGGTCGGGCGGTCACCATTCGGCCCCAATCTCAACTGTTCGCCGAAGGCGCAATGGCGAATGATGGTGTCCCAGCCTCCTGCGGTCGGGCCGGAGTACGTGCCGTCAGGGTTGAAATTCAGCCTGAAACTGATCGCCGACTTGAAGACGCATCCGCCCCGGTCGAAGCGGCACAAGTTCATTCCGTGCTGATAATCCAGGCCCTGCCGGATCGCGGCGCGAAAGCAATCGATCGGATAGGTCGCCGCCGGCGTTCTCTGGCACAGACTGCGGATATTCGAATAGACCCATTTGGTTGCTTGTGGATTCCTGGGGTCCCATTGAAGCCCTTGCTGTTCGATGATCTGGGAGCACCGCTCGGCGGGAGCTCCCTGGGCCTGTGCCGACAGGGACGGCAGCACGAGAAAACCGAGCATCACTGCAATCAGGGCACAAGCCTGTCCAGGCCGGAAACCCGGCATAAGTCGTTCACCCATTTAAAAAATCGTCCTTTGTTTGAAATCTGCTCGCCCACGAAAGGGGGCAATAATCTCGCCTATCGTTTCTGGCAGCTTGCCCCGCCCTGGGAGCCGGTCAGCATGAGGATGCCGTTGATCGCGATCAGGTTGGAATTTCCGTCGCTGAAGCGCATACCGGCGCCTTCCATCGGCTGCTTTACGAGCGCGTGGACCTCCGTGCCGTTGCGCACGACATTAGCGATCTCGTTCGCGCCGAGCTGCGTAACCGCAACCAGGAGGTTCGAGCCGTCGCTGCAGGCGTAGCTGCCGTCGATTGCCGCGGGCGGTTGCTGCTGGGGCTGTGGCTGCTGCGGCTGTTGCGCCAGCGGCTGTTGCACAAGCGGTTGCTGTGCCAGCGGTTGTTGTGTCTGTGGCTGCTGCGGTACACCCTGAGACGGCAGGTCGGCCTGCGGTTGCTGGGGGGCTCCCTGAACTGCTCCCTGAACTGCTCCTTGGCCGGCAGCAGACTGACAGGTCTGGAGAAACTGGCCGATGGCAGCAGCGGCACCTTCGGAGCTGACCATCGCCTCGCCGCCCGAGTGAGCCCCGATTACAAACGGAGCCCCGGCGGCCGACATGGCCTGCCAGACCGGGTCGGACAACGGAATTTGTACGGTCATACCCGCGAATTCGCCGCTCTCGGCTTGGAATGCCGTTCCGCTGAATTCGAAATTTGCTCCGTTGGGGCGGATATAGAGCGTGACCGGGTCGCCATCCCTCAAGGTGCCCAGGGCCACTCCGAACCGGACCTCTGCGCTATTGCCTTGCCCGGCGCGGCACAGGGCATCGAAGACCATGGCATCGGTTTCCGGAATGCCGAAGGTCAGTGTTCCATCCGTCGTACCGGTTTGCTGGTCCGGATAGGAATTTGCGAACCAGGACAGGTCCGGATTGGCGGCCGGGGCTTGCTGACCGCCTGCTCCGGAGGGCTGGAAGGAACCGCCGGAGCCTACCGGCTCACCGTTGGCGAATTGCGCGCCGTAGGGAACATTGTTCCAGCCGCAATGGGCCTTGAAGATCGACAAGGCCGAGCGGGAGCTCTGCAGGCCGATATTGGCCTGAACACCATCGAAGATGATCTGCGCGGACCGGCCCGTCATCAGGGCCTCGAGCGCGGGATCGTGCGGGTTCATGAAGAACTCGGGCACGTGGCCGGCCTGACCGGGATTGCTCAGTGTCGCGTCATAGACGAAGCGCTGGTTGCCGATGGTCATTTCAAGCGGCAGGGTCATGCCGGCCGGTCCGTTCTCCGTCGCCAGCCATGGCACGCTGACCCGTGCCGGCAAGCCGTCGCCCCGGCAGGCGATCAGGATCCCGATATCATCCCCGCAATCGCGGCAGTCGGTCGCGACAATCTCAGCATAGGTGCCGGTGACGGTCCAGATGCGGGTCTGCGCGTAAGCCTCGCCGAAACCCGCGCTGGCAGACGCCGCAGCCAGAAGCCCGACGGCCATCCGCAGAAATCTAGCGCGTTTCGCTTTTCTTTCCGAACCGTCAAGCCTTCCCGGTCGCTTGCGGAAAGGCATCATCGGAGCCCGACGCGAAAGAGAGAGCGGCGTTGAAACAGGTAATTCAAAATGCATATGCGTCCCCATGTGTCGAAGGCCTATGCGCCTTCTTAGAATGATTTCAAACCGATCTTTGCAAATTCCAATATGAACCCAGGGTGAACAGCCGAAGCAACCGCTTCCCCCGCTTTCGTCTTTCCTGGCTCAATCCAGCCTCTTCTTGAATCGGAGCGCGGCCAGAGCCATGCCCAGGGCGAAGAAGCCGGCGAGCCAGAGCGCGTCGAACTGGAGATCGGCGAGTTCCGCCTCGCGCAGGACGATGCCGCGGATCATGCGCATGAAATGGGTCGCCGGCAGGACCTCCGCGATATACTGGGCGGCAACCGGCATGCCCTCGTAAGGAAACATGAAGCCGGACAGCAGGATCGACGGCATCAGCACGAAGATCGTCATCTGCATGGCCTGAAGCTGGCTCTTCGCAAGGGTGGAAAACAACAGGCCGAGCGACAGGCTGGCGGCGATGAACAGGAGCGTGCCGCCCAGAAGCGGCAGCAACCCGCCGTTGAACGGCACGTTGAAGACCGCGTAGCCGAGACCGAGGATGATCCCCACCTGCACCAGGCCGATGAAGATATAGGGGATGATCTTGCCGATCATCAGCTCGATCGACTTCACCGGGGTGTTGATCAGCATCTCCATATTGCCGCGTTCGCTTTCGCGCACGATCGCCGCGGACGTGAACATGATCATGGTCATGGTCAGGATGACCGGGACCAGCCCAGGCACGATATTGACCACCGTTCGCTGTTCCGGGTTGAAGAACAGCGCCACCTCGAAGGTCGGTGTCGACCGGTTCGGCGGCTTGTGCAGAAGCTCGGTCAGCGGCATGGCGCGCAGGGCCTTGATCGCCCCGGCGATCATCGTGTCGGAGCCGTCCACGATCCATTGGGCCACCGGCCGGCTGGTTTCCTCGCTGGTCGAGGCGGGCGTTCCCATGCCGATGCTCGGGCTGCGGGCGAGGCGGCTGGCGAGATCCCGCGGAATGATCAGAGCGGCGCGTACCCGGGAACCGGTGATCGCCGCCTGGGCTTCTTCCACCGTGTCGTAGTGCTCGGTGAAGTCGACCACCTGGGTCGCCAGGATGGTCTGCACCAGGATCCGGCTGATGCCGGTGTCCGCGTGATCCACCAGCGCCACCGGGATATGGCGCACGTTGGTGTTGATGGCATAGCCGAACAGCAGGAGCTGCATCAGCGGGATCATGACGATCATGCCGAAGGTCATCCGGTCCCGCCTCAGCTGCATGAATTCCTTGAACAGGATTGCGGAAATGCGCCGGAGGGATCTCATTGCCCGCTTCCTTTCGCAGGTTGCCCCGGTTCCGGCAGGTTGCCGGTGTTGGTGACGAAAACGTCCTCGAGGTTCGGCCGGACCTTGCAGACCTGCTGCGCTTCCTTGGACTGGGGCAGGGATCGGAACCAGGCTTCCGGATCGGCGACCTCCTTGTTGACCAGAACCCGAAGTCGGGCACCAAGCTGAGCGGCGGAGCGGACTTCTGGGAGCGCCGTCAGTTCCTTGCGCAGGGTTCTGAGGTCCTTGCCCTCGACCTCCAGCACGTTGGTGGCCATGTTCGCCATCAACTCGGCCGGAGTACCGTCGGCCCGCTTGTGGCCGTGTTCCATGATCGCGATGCGATGACAGCGTTCCGCCTCGTCCATGAAGTGGGTGGAGACCACGATGGTGGTGCCCGCATCACTCAGGTCGAAAAGCTGTTCCCAGAAATCCCGGCGGGATTCCGGATCGACCGCCGACGTCGGTTCGTCGAGGAACAGAAGGTCCGGCTTGTGCAGCACCGACGCCGCGAGCGCCAGCCGCTGGCGCTGCCCGCCACTCATACTACCCGCGCGCTGTTTTGCGAGGTCGGTAAGGTCGTAGAGGTCGAGGAGTTCCGCGATGCGCTGCTTTTCCTCCCGATGGCCGAGGCCGAAGACCTTGGAGAAGAACTGGAGATTCTCCTTCACGCTCAGGTCCCGGTAAAGGGAGAACGTCTGGGTCATGTAGCCGATCCGGTACTTCAGCTTCTCCGCCTCGCCGGGCAATGTGTTGCCCAGAACCTCCAGTTCTCCGGAGGTCGGTGTCAGAAGGCCGGTCAGCATGCGCATGGAGGTGGTCTTGCCGCAGCCGTTGGGGCCGAGGAAACCGTAGATGGTGCCTTTGGCGATATCCAGATCGACTTCATTCACGGCTGTGACGTCGCCGAATTTCCGGGTCATCCCGCGGGTGCGGACCACCAGATCGTTCATGGCAGCAGAACCTGGGCGGGCACGCCGCTCGGCAGGCTTTCCGCTGATGCGGGCAGGTCGACCTCCGCCAGATACATCAGCCGGCTGCGCTGCTCCTGATTGAGGGCGTAATAGGGCGTGAAGGCCGGTTCGGAACTGATCCAGCGCACCGTACCCTCCAGCGGATCGTCCAAACCGTCGATCCGCACCGTCAGCTTGTCGCCCTGCTTCACCTTCACCCGGTAGGGCTCGGGAACATAGACCCGGGCAAAGGGCGCGTCTCCGGCAAGCAGGATGGCGACCGGGCTGCCGATCGTGACCCTCTCGCCGAGGTTCCACGGCAGGCTGTCGAGGATGCCGTCCCGGGATGCCTCGATCGTCAGGTCGGACAGGACCTTCTGCTGGCTCTCAAGGCTAGCCTGGGCAGCGGCAAGCTCCGCTTCCGCCATGGCGAGATCTTCCCGCCGGGCGCCGTTTTCCAGTTGGCGCAGCTCTTCTTCCGCGCTCTTGAGCGAGGCGTCGGCCGCATCCCGGTTGGCAAGGGCGCTGTCGTAGCTCGCCTTGCTGGTCGTCCCCCGGGAGCTGAGGTCCTGAGCGCGCTCGAAGCTCTGCTTCGCTTCCAGCAACGCGGCCTTGGCACCGCTGACCTTGGCCCTGGCGGCGGCCAGCTCCTCTTCCCTGGCGCCGTTGCGCAGCTTTTCCAGATTGGCCGCGGCCCGCTCGACCTCCGCCTTGGTACGGGCGACTTCCGCCTGTTGCTGTTTGTGATCGAGCCGCACCAACACGTCGCCCTTCTTGACCGCCGAACCTTCCGCCACGGGGAGGTCGATCACGACCTCCGCCGCCGTCGCCGTCAGGGCGACCCGGTCCCGTTCGATGGTGCCGAGCGCGATATTGCCGCCGTTTTCCTGACAGGCGGCAAGAAGCAGGAGGCCAAGCAGCGGAGCAATTCTGGCAGATGTCAGCCGGGGAAAGCGTTTTCGCATGAGGCGGGACCTTGATGTAACGCTGGACGGGAATACGCAAATGTCACAGGGCACCATAGAGAGGGTCCTCTGTATTGCCAATCATTGCTGCTGGAATTTAAAGCTGTTGACGCAAGGGGTTCAGCCTTGCTTTCGGAGGGCGCAGAACAACAGTCTCCCCCACGGGAATGCCCGGACAAATCCGCACCTTCGGAAAGGAACAGGACGTGAGAACACGAACGATCTGGCTGACCGGCATCGGCATGATCCTGGTGACCGCGGTCATCCTGCTTGCCATGGGGCGGATCCCGATCTGCGATTGCGGCTATGTGCTGTTCTGGACCCCGGCTGAGGATGTCGCGGGCAGTTCCCAGCACATCGCCGACTGGTACACGCCGTCCCACATCATTCATGGCTTTCTGTTCTATCTGGCGCTTTGGCTGCTGTTCCGGAACCGTCCGGTCGGCGAACGGGCGCTGGGCGCCATCTTCATCGAGGCCTCCTGGGAAATCATCGAGAACAGCCCATGGGTGATCGACCGCTACCGCGAGGCGACGATCGCGTCCGGCTACACCGGCGACAGCGTCCTGAATTCGGTCTTCGACATTCTCTGGATGCTCGCCGGGTTCTGGTTCGCCTGGCGGATGCCGGTCTGGCTGACGGTCGCCGTCGGCGTCGCCTTCGAGCTGCTGGCGCTCTGGGTGATCCGGGACAATCTGACCCTGAATGTCCTGATGCTGTTGTGGCCGGTGGAGGCCATCCGGGTCTGGCAGGGCGGATGAACATAAGAAAACGGCAAACGAACCTAGTGTGGTGGATTTGAAATACGCCTCATTTCCGCAGCGGATGCCGGAGCGTATTTCAAATCCGAAAACCACACTAGAAACATATATTTGCTAGTCACCCCTTTGAATCTGAAGTTCGTTCAGCACTCGCTGAGAAAAGAGACGAACTTCAGATTCGGGTGACTAGGTTCGTTTGCCGTGGGTCTATGGGGCGAATCCTGTCAGCGAGGCCTTATGAGGCCTTCTTGAAGACGTGGTACCAGCGCTTCTGCGGCACCACGACGGCCCGTTCCAGCACTTCGGCGGCGAACATCTCCGCGTTTTCCTTGGCCTTGTCCAGATTGGTGATCTGCTTGGGGCTCTGGTCGCCGAGCCCGCCGCCGAATTCGAACAGGTCGCGGTAGGCGGCCCGTTCCACGATCGGCGTCGCCAGCACATCGATGCCCTGGATGGCGAGGTAGTCCTGCACAGCTTTCATGGCGCGGGTGGTCACGGCCGCATTGGTGCGGGTCAGGACCACGCAGTGCTGGATCTTGTGGCGGACAATCTTTTCCAGCTTGCCAATCAGCGTGAGGATCTTGGCGCCGCCCCGGGCGTCCATGGAAGACCCCTGGATCGGCACGACCACCAGGTCGGAGACCGACAGTGCATTGGCGACCACGAGATTCTCCGTGCCCTCCAGGTCCACGATCACGTAGTCGGAAACCGCCACCGCATCGGTGATCTGTTCGGTGATGGAGGACGGGGTGATTTCACTGACGACGGAAATCCGGGAACTCCGATTGGGCAATTCGTACCACTTGGAGATCCATTTCTGCGGATCCGCATCGAAGATGGTCACGCTTTTTCCCCGTTCGGCGACTTCTGTCGCCAGCAAAAGCGCCGCGGTGGTCTTGCCGGCGCCGCCTTTTGCATTCGCGAAGGAAATGACTGGCATGTCTGTTCTCCTGAACTGAACCCCGAGGCCTTCTGCCGCCGGATTTCTTCTGCCTGAGTTTCAATAGTTTATGGTTACCAATTTGTTAAAGCAGAAGAATTGGAGAACTCTCTTTAAAAAAGCGAAGGACTGTGTGCAAAGGCGGGCGATATATATCGATGTTTTTAACTAGATCGACGAGGCGGCGCGTAAAGTTACATATGAGATGGAATGAAGCCTTTCGATAAAACTTGCGTCAGTCCGAGTATACCTGCACGCCGAAACTTGATGAGAAAACGAGTTCGGTTATTTGGCGGTTCGCGAAGATTGAAGCCCTTGGCTATCCCGGCTAGGCTTCCGGAAAGTCACCAATTGGACGTGCAACACGGACACCGAATCCGGTATTTATGTCGGCCGTGGCCGGCAAAGGCCCCTGTCTTGAAACGGATCCGGTCATAGGGAGCGGGAATGCGACGCATTCGGACATTTTCAGCCGTCTTCGCAGCCTTGTGCCTCGCGACGGTCTTCATCGTGGGGCCCGCAGGCGCTGAAGCGCTGGCACCGTTCAAGGACGGGCTCTTCAAGTACAAGAAGATCACCGCCAGTCATATGGACGGTGATTTCATCGTCGTCGAGTATTCAAAGCAACGCGACCTGCGCGACCGGGACAAGGTCGATGAGCGCGAGGTTTTCGGCAACTACGTTTCCTACAAGCCGAAGCGCAGCCGGTCGAGCTACGAGCTCAAGGCCAATGGACGGATCGTCAAATACATGGGCGTCGGCAAGGCCCAGGGCGGCGCGAAGGTCATCGTCATCTACGTCCACGGCCAGGGCGGCAATCGCTTCCAGGGCGTGAACGACGTGTCCTTCGGCGGCAACTTCAACCGGGTGCAGAACCTGATGGTGCGCAACGGCGGGGCCTATCTCTCCGTCGATATCACGTCCTTCGGTGCCAAGGGGACACAGGATGTCGCCGCGCTGATCGGCTATCAGAAGCAGCTCTCGCCCAATGCCCGGGTGATCGTTGCCTGTGGCTCCATGGGCGGCATCATCTGCTGGGATCTCCTGAAAAGCGCGAATTATGCCTCCAATCTCAGCGGCATCCTGTTTTTGGGCTCGCCGCAGGATCCTGGCTTTTTCTCGTCCGGGGCGCTGTCCCGCAAGGTCCCGGTCTATATGGGCTACGGCAGCGACGACCAGGTCTATAATTGGGAGAAGCAGGCGAATTTCTTCAAGAAGATCAAATCGTCCGCGCCCGGCTACCCGATCAAGTTCACCCTGTTCGACACCGGCACCCACGGCACCCCGATCCGCATGACCGACTGGCGTCTGGTCCTGAACTGGATGTTGTCGCTGTAAAGTCAGGCCATCTGCCTCGTGAAGAGCCGGAGAACGTTGGAAACCTACTCGCTTTTCGACATAGCCAGAACCGGGCAAATAGGTCCGATCCGTATGGGGCAGACCTTTGACGATTTCCGCTCGGCTGCCGGGGCGGTGATCGATTTTGAGAAGATTTACATCGAGAAATTCGATCACGAAGGAGAAATAACGGCGGTCGACTGCCGTTGTTATCCATTCGAGTTCTGGTTTTCGTGGGACTGGTCACACCCGGATCCCAAATCGAACGGCATCCGATTGCAGTTTTGCGACCTCGGCATGCCCGAGAAGGATGGTTTTGAGCCGTATGAAAGCGATCAGCGGAACGAAGCCAATCAGGATTTCTTCGATGTCGTGAACTTCAGAATTGATTTTTGTGGTTTGTATCTCAACCAATCCTATGAAGACGCGCAGAAAATACTGAAGGGATTGAAAGTCGAAACGATCAAGGACGACACCCAGGATCCTGATTTCAGGGAACTGGTTATTCGTGTGGAGGACCACCTGGTGCTTTGGTTCGGTAACTACGGCGGTATCTCGAACTTGGTCTTGAATCATCCGCGGATCGTCTTCGAAAACAGTGTCGCGACGCGAGGGTTGTGAAGAATAACCTTCTTTGTCGTTGACTTGAAATTATGCCTGACCGAATTCGGGGCCGGGTATCTAAGATCTTGCTTATTCCTCCGTAGCTTCACGTAACGACAGCAAAAATTAATCGTTACGTCATAATTTATGCTGCATTGCGGTATAAGTCTGAAGGGAAGGTTTCCTTTCACCGGCCGTGAGCGGCTCGGGAGTATGCAGCCATGTTCGATTTGACTGGCCAGAAAGCATTGGTGGTCGGGGTCGCGAACGATCAGTCGATTGCCTACGGCTGCGCGAAGGCGCTGAAGGCGCAGGGCGCACGGCTTGCGATCACCTACCTCAACGAAAAGGCCGAACCGCATGTGCGCCCGCTGGCCGAAGAGCTGGAGGCGGACATCGTTCTGCCGCTCGACGTGCGCAATGAATCGCAGGCCAATGCATTGTTTGCCGAGATCGACAGGACATGGGGCGGGCTCGACACCCTGCTGCATTCGATCGCCTTCAGTCCAAAGGACGACCTGCACGGTCGGGTCGTCGACTGTTCCGCAGAAGGCTTCGGCCTGGCGATGGATATTTCCGTTCATTCCTTCCTGCGTCTCATCCGGCGGTCCGAACCCCTGATGAAGGATGGCGGCACCTGCATGACCGTGTCCTTCTATGGCGCGGAACGGGTCGTTGCGCACTACAACATGATGGGGCCGGTCAAGGCGGCGCTGGAGGCGGCCACACGCTACGCTGCTGCCGAACTCGGCCCGAAAGGCATCTCCGTCCACGCGCTTTCGCCCGGACCGTTGAAGACCCGCGCGGCCTCCGGCATTGCCGAATTTGATCATCTCATGAATGCGGCCGCGGAACGCGCGCCGACCCATCATCTGGCCTCGATCGAGGATGTCGGCGCTTATGCCGCCTTCCTGGCAAGTCGCGAGGCCTCCAACGTCACCGGCGGCGTCCACGCGATCGACGGCGGCTACAGCATTATCGGATAGGAGAAATCCGCATGAAGGATGTTTTCGACGCGATTGTGGACGGCCAGAACGCGTTCCTGGAAAAGCTGACCGATGCGACCGCCTGGTCGCCGAGCGAACGGGTGAACGTGTTTCAGGCCCAGATGGCAGAGCTCTCCACGCTCAGCGAACTGTTGGCCCGGGGCATATCAACCCACATGAACCGGATTTCGGAGACCCACAACAAACGCCTGCAGAAGACGCTGGCCGATGTCGGAGAGCTGGCGCAGCAGGCGCTCGGCCATGACCGGCAGGTCGGCACTCTGGTCGATGACTATCAGGCCTATGCGGCGGATGCGGCCCAACGCCTGACCCTGACGCTCGATACCCTGCGCAAGCGGGGCGACAATTTCCTGGAGCATGAGGAGGCAGGCTGTCCGCCGGTCCTGATCTACGACTACGAGGTCGTGCTGGACGGGGCGGATCTGCCCCGGCCGTGCAATTACATGCTTTTGAAGATCCTGCCGCCCGAGGGCGTCGAAACGAAGTCCTGGAAGCGGCCCTACATCATCATCGACCCCCGCGCCGGCCACGGCGCCGGGATCGGCGGCTTTAAGATGGACAGCCAGGTCGGCGTCGCGCTGCACGATGGCCACCCGGTCTATTTCGTTGCCTTCCGGCGCATGCCGGAACCGGGCCAGACGATTGCCTCCGTCACCCATACGGAAGCCGCCTTCGTGCGCAAGGTGATGGAGCAGCATCCGCAATCGCCCAAGCCGGTCGTCACCGGCAATTGCCAGGGCGGCTGGGCGACGCTGCTTCTGGCGGCCACGAACCCGGACCTGACCGGACCGATCCTCCTGAACGGCGCTCCGGTCCAGACCTGGGCGGGAAAGGTCGGCGAACATCCCATGCGCTACAATGGCGGTGTCCTTGGCGGCACCTGGAATGTCATGTTCGCCTCCGACCTGGGTCATGGCGTCTTCGACGGCGCGGATCTCGTGTCCAATTTCGAAATGCTCAATCCGGGGCGGACCGAGTTCCGCAAGTATTTCGATCTCTATTCGAAGGTTGACACGGAACAGAAGCGCTTCCTCGATTTCGAACGCTGGTGGGGCGGGTATTTCCTGCTCAACGAGGCAGAGATCCGCTGGATCGTCGAGGAACTGTTCGTCGGCAATCGCCTGTCCAAGAACGAGGCCCAGCTTGAGCCGGGCCGCAACATCGACCTGAAGCAGATCCGCTCGCCGATCATCGTTTTCGCCAGCGAGGGCGACAACATCACGCCGCCGACCCAGGCGATCAACTGGATCATCGACACCTATACGGACGAGCGGGAGATCGCGATCCGCGGCCAGCGGATCATCTACATGATCCACGAGCAGGTCGGTCATCTGGGCATCTTCGTGTCCTCCAAGATCGCGAAGAAGGAACACACGGAAGTCACTTCGACGCTCAAGACCATCGAGGCGCTCGCTCCCGGCCTCTATGAAATGAAGATCGACGATTTCGAAGGTCCGCTTCTGGAGCGCACATTCACCGTCAGTTTCCACGAGCGAAAGATGGAAGACCTGAAGCTGCTCGACGATGGCCGGGAAGACGAAATTCCCTTTGCGGCCGTGGCCCGGGCATCGGAACAGCAGTCGGAATTCTACGACGTCATGGTGCGTCCGTTCGTCGAAGCTGCCGTGACTGAACAGTCCGCCGATCTACGCCGCAAGCTGCATCCGCTTCGGGTCCAGCATGCCTCGATCTCAAGCCAGAACCCGTTTGTCGCCCCGCTTCACGACATGGCGCAGAAGGTGAGCGCGGAGCGCAAACCGGTTTCGCCGGACAATCCTTTTGTACAGGCGGAAAAGGTGGCCGCGGATGTGATCGAACAGTCGCTCGATCTCTATCGCGATGTGCGCGATATGCTCTACGAGACGACCTTCTTCAGCCTGTGGGGATCGCCCTATGCCCGCTGGTTCGGCCGTACCCATCAGCCGGGCCGGACCCTGAAACGCAAGGAAGAACTCGCCGCGTTGCCGGCGGTCCGCTCGGCGCTGATGCATATCGGCGAAGGCGGTTTCTGCGAAGCGGTCATCCGCATGCTGATCCTGCTCGCCGAAAGCCGGGGCAATGTGCGCCGTGACCGGCTGGAACGCTCCGCACGGGTTCTGACCCAGGACGAACCGTTCAAGTCGCTGACCAGCGAGCAGCGGGCGTTGATCCTGGAAGAGCAGAACCTGATCGTGGAATTCGCCCGCGAAGCGGCGATTTCGACCCTGCCGCAACTTCTGAAAACGCAGGAAGAGCGCGAGCTTGCGGCCAAGGTCGTTCAGTTCGTGCCTGGAGCCATCGACGAAATGGCGCCGCACACCCTGGAAATGCTGCAGACGTTCCATGAAGTGCTCGGACTGTCGCCGGTGACCGCCGACATCACTGAGGATCCGCTTGCCGAAGCCGGGAAGAAGCCAGCTCCCCGAAAATCCGCCAGGGCTCCACGCAAGAAACCGGAAGCGGCCGAATAGTTCGGCCGTTCAGTAGCGCCCGGTGCTCTCCCGGCGCTTGTTGAGCCACCAGCCGTATTGCTTCGGCCAGGTCTCGAAGGCGGTGTCGTCGCCGAGCGTGTCGGCGGCGTGGACCGGCCAGTTCGGATCGGACAGCGCCTCGCGGCCGATGGCAATGATGTCGGCGCTGCCCTCGGCGAGGATGTCTTCCGCCTGCTGCGGCTCGGTAATTAGTCCAACGGCTTGCGTCAGAATGCCCGTGTCCTGCTTGATCCGCGCCGCGTAGGGCACCTGGAAGCCCGGAGGCGGCGGCGTGCGGCCGGCGGTTGCCGGGCCGGCGATGCCGCCCGACGAACAGTCGATCACATCGACGCCGCGGGCCTTCAACTCTCCGGCAAGCCAGACACTGTCGTCCAGGTTCCAGCCGTCCGGGGTCCCATCGACCGAGGAAATGCGCACGAACAGCGGCTTGTCCTCCGGCCACTCGGCGCGCACCGCCTCGACCACCTCGAACAGTGCCCTCGCGCGGCCTTCGCGGCTGCCGCCATAGGCATCGGTGCGCTTGTTGGAATGGGGCGAGAGGAAGCTTGCCAGCAGGTAGCCGTGGGCGGCATGGATCTCGGCCACGTCGAACCCGGCCCAGTGGGCGCGGCGGGTCGCCTGAACGAAGTCCTGAACCGTATCGGCGATATCCTGAGCGCTCATTTCATGGGGCACCAGCCAGCCTTCGGCCATGGGAAGCGGCGAGGGGGCGACGGTGCGCCAGGCCATCTCGCCCTTGGCGAATTCCGTCTCCGTCAGGGCAGCATTGCCCTCCCAGGGCCGCTGCATGGAGGCCTTGCGGCCCGCATGGCCGAGCTGGATTGCCGATGCCGATCCGTGGGCGCGCAGGAAAGCAGTAATCCGGGCAAGGGCGGCGGCATGTTCGTCCGACCAGATGCCCAGATCGCCATGGGTGATCCGCCCGTTCCGGTTGACGGCGACGGCCTCGGTGAAGATCAGCCCGGCGCCCCCTTGGGCGAACTTGCCCAGGTGAACCAGGTGCCAGTCGTTGGCGATGCCGTCGCCGGCCGAATACTGGCACATGGGCGACACGGCGATGCGGTTCTTCAGGGTGAGCGACCGGACGGTGAGCGGCGAAAACAGTCGGGATGTCATGTGAACTCGCGAACGGATTGAAAAGCTTTGCGGTTTCGTAGCAACCTAGCGACCATTTCGCCCATGGGAAACGGGGAAAACAGTTGTGCATGATCCATGCACTTGAAATCGGGGCATTTGAAATCGGGAGGCACTTAAAATGGCAGATCAGTCCGCAGGCATCGTTTTTGTCCACGGGGCCTGGCACAATCACGAGACATGGGATTACGTCCTGCCCTTCCTGAAGGCGCGCGGCATCGTCCCCACCGTGTTCGATATGCCCGGCGCCGGTGTCAACGCGAAACTTCCCGCCTCTTTCCTGAAGCGTCCTTTGGACAAACAGGCCTTCGCCACCGAACCGTCGCCCAATGCGGGCGTCACCCAGGATGAACGCACCGACTTCGTGGTCGGACAAGTGCGCGAAACGGCGGAAAAATGCGGCGGCAAGGTCGTTATCGCCGGCCATTCCCTCGGCGGGGCGACCGTCTCCCATGTGGTCGAGCGTGTGCCCGAGCTGATTTCGGCCGCCGTCTATGTCTGCGCGTTCCTGCTGCCGCCTGGCATGCCGCCGGTGACCATGATCAAGGACGAACTGATGGCGGATGCGCTGGTGCCGGGGCTCTTTGCCGCCGATCCGGCCACGATCGGCGCCATGCGCGTCGACTTCCGCTCCGAGGATCCGGACTACCGGACCCGGATCCGGGAGGCCTATGCAGGCGATGTCGGCGAGGAGATGTTTACGAAGGCGATCGCGCATTTCCACTGTGACGAGCCGGCCCAGGTTACCACCGTGCCGTCACCGGTTACCAAGGAGCGGTTCGGCACCGTGCCGCGCCACTATATCCACTGTACCAAAGACCGGGCGGTCACCCCGGCGGGCCAGAAGAAGATGATCGCGCTGATGGACGAGGCCATGGGCAACAAGACCACCGTTCATGTCATGGCGACCAGCCATTCGCCCTTCGACTCCGACCCGGAAGGTCTGGCGCAGATCCTCGGCGATATCGCGCTCGGCTGAGCCAGGGTATGGACCCACTGGTGTCCGGTTTCGCGACGTATGTGTTGAAATTCTGGCTTATCCGCTTGTTTTCCTCTCCCCCCTTGAGGGGGAGATGTCTCCGTCAGGAGACAGAGGGGGGTATAAGCCTCTCGGAAAATACGGCTTTTCAGAAAATGCGGTACCGTTTCACCCCCCTC
Source organism: uncultured Roseibium sp. (assembly GCF_963675095.2). Taxonomy (GTDB): domain Bacteria; phylum Pseudomonadota; class Alphaproteobacteria; order Rhizobiales; family Stappiaceae; genus Roseibium. Next base: position 17,920 of record NZ_CAXXSJ010000023.1, read on the forward strand.
TGTCCGCTGTCGCGGACATCTCCCCCTCAAGGGGGGAGACGGGAGTGGGCGGGACGGCTTTTCGTCTCCACTCTATCCCGGTGCAGGAATATTACCGATATTTCAAATTCTTAGAAACTTCATAGGTAAACCGGACGGCAGTAGGCATGGACCTATGACCTTCACCCGAATTCCTTCTCCATCTTGCGCCGGAACAGATAGGCGCTGTCGGTCTCGTCGAGGACCACGTCTGCCCAGGTGAGCATCTGGCCCTCGGCCAGGTCACGGGTGAGTTTGACGTTGTGCGACAGGCCGAGCGGCAGGTAGCCTGCGGCGAGAGACGCGGTTGCGGGGCATTGCTTGCCCCAGACGGTGAAGCCGCCTTCGCCGTCCAGCATCTCGCCGGCCGTCATGGCTTTCTTCGCCGTCGCGACCACGTCGGAATGAAAGCCGATGGCCGTGCCGGTAGGCTCGCCGCGCAGGGCGGCGGAGGCGACCGACCAGCCGAGTTCCATTCCGATCATGTGGGTCGGCCGGTAGAGCGCGGCGAACTGGCCGCTGTCGTCCTCCAGCATATGATACTCGGTGAAGCACTGGCGGGCGTAATCGGTCTCCGCCTCGATCACCACATAGGTGCCCATGGCCAGATGATGCGGCACGTCCGTGCCGTCCCGGTAGAGCGAGGAGACGACTTCCGTGGTCCCGGTGCGCGTCAGCGTGCCGCCGTTTGCCTGCGGTTTGCACACGGAGGAAAGCTCGAACCGGGTCGCCGGCGGAAAGGCGAGGCCGTCGTCCTGCGGGATCAGCCCGGTGGTGTTGCAGACCGCCGTCATCTCGATCCCGGACTTGGTGCCGTCCAGAAACGAGTTGAACATCTTCAGATTGATTTGGCTGGGATCCTTGAGCGCCAGATAGGTCTGCAGCGTGTCCCAGACCGTGTCCGGCGTCAGGTGGTGATAGCTCGGCAGGTAGCGCGTGCCCTTGCCCGCGCAGACCACCTTGAAGCCGCAGGCGCGCGCCCAGTCGACATGATCGGCGATCAGCGCCGGCTGATCTCCCCAGGCAAGCGAATAGACCAGCCCTGCCGCTTCCGCGCGCCGGGCCAGCAACGGACCGGCGAGCGCATCCG
>NZ_CAXXSJ010000024.1:0-2902 GCF_963675095.2 uncultured Roseibium sp.
GCTGCAGGTGCACGATCACCTGGTCCACTTCTATCACCTGCATGCGCTCGACTGGGTCAACCCGGTCAACGCGCTCAAGGCCGATCCGAAGGCGACGTCCCAGCTGCAGCAGACGATTGCGCCGCATAATCCCAGGTCGTCGCCGGGCTATTTCCGAGACATCCAGAACCGGCTGAAGAAATTCGTCGAATCCGGCCAGCTCGGTCCGTTCAAGAACGGCTACTGGACCAATCCGGCTTATCTGCTGCCGCCGGAAGCCGACCTGATGGCCGTGACCCATTATCTGGAGGCGCTCGACTTCCAGAAGGAGATCATGACCACGCGCACGATCTTCGGCGGCAAGGACACCCATCCGAACTGGCTTGTCGGCGGCGTGCCCTGCGCCATCAACATGGACGGCGACATGGCTGCCGGCGCACCGATCAACATGGAGCGGCTCAACTACGTCTCCAGCGTGATCGACCGCACCCTGGACTTCGTGAAGAACGTCTACATCCCCGACCTGTTCGCCATCGCCCAGTTCTACAAGGGCTGGCTCTACGGCGGCGGCCTGTCGGGCCAGAGCGTACTCGCCTATGGCGACATCCCGGACAAGGCCAACGACTATTCGGCCGGCAATCTGTTGATGCCGCAGGGCGCGATCATCGACGGTAATCTCAAGGAAGTGCACGAGATCGACCTCCGCGATCCGGAACAGATCCAGGAATTCGTACCGCACTCCTGGTATGCCTATCCGGACGAAAAGAAAGGCCTGCATCCCTGGGACGGCATCACCGAGCCGAACTACGCGCTCGGGCCCAACCTGGTCGGCACGAAGACCAACATCGTCAACATCGACGAAAGCGCGAAATATTCCTGGATCAAGGCGCCGCGCTGGCGCGGTCACGCGATGGAAGTCGGGCCGCTTGCCCGTTACGTCGTCGGCTATGCCCAGGGCCATGAATATTTCACCGAGCAGATCAACCGGACGCTGAAAACCCTCGACGTGCCGGTCACCGCCCTGTTCTCCACCCTCGGCCGCACCGCGGCCCGGGCGCTGGAATGCGAGTGGGCTGCGGAAATGCAGCGCTACTTCATGGACAAGCTGATCGCCAACATCAAGGCAGGCGACTCGGCCACCGCCAACGTGGAGAAGTTCGATCCCGCAACCTGGCCGACAGAGGTCAAGGGCGTCGGCTTCACCGAAGCGCCGCGCGGTGCATTGGCACACTGGATCAAGATCAAGGACACCAAGATCGACAACTACCAGTGCGTCGTCCCGACCACCTGGAACGGCAGCCCGCGCGACAACGACGGCAACATCGGCGCCTTCGAGGCCTCGCTCATGAACACCAAGGTGGAGCGGCCGGAAGAGCCTGTCGAAATCCTGCGCACGCTGCATTCCTTCGACCCGTGCCTTGCCTGCTCCACCCATGTCATGGGACCGGACGGCGAGGAACTGGCCGACGTCAAGGTCCGTTGAGGGAGGGAAATCCATGTCGAACGCAATGAAAACCGCACTCGCCGCAGTCGGGATCACCGCGGCTGCCGTCTCGCCGACGCTGGCGCATACCGGTGGGCTCGTCACCGGCTTCGGAGCCGGGGTATCTCACCCCGTCCTCGGCGCCGATCACCTGCTGGCCATGGTGGCCGTCGGGCTCTGGTCGGCGGCTCAGCCAAGGGAAAAGGCCTGGCAGGCTCCGGTCCTGTTCATGCTCCTGCTCGTCTCCGGTGCGGGCCTCGGCCTTGCTGCCATGCCGCTTCCGTTTGTCGAAGCGGGCATCCTCGCTTCGATCTTCGGGCTCGCGGTGCTGCTCGTGGCCGGCCGCCGCATCCCGTCGGCACTCGCGCTGACCGTTATCGGCATCTTCGCGGTGCTGCACGGCCATGCCCATGGCTCTGAAGCGGCCGGCGCGATCGGGGCCTACATGGCCGGTTTCCTGGTCGCAAGTGCTGCCCTGCACCTGACCGGCTATGGTGTCGGACGGTTTCTTGTCCTCACACGGCACGGTCTTGCCGCATCGGGCCTGGCGGTTCTCACCGCCGGCCTCGTGCTGGCCGGCGGATAGGAGGGCGCGATGACCGTTGAAACCACCGCCCACAAGGAAGAGGCCGTCTACGTCTATGAGGCACCGGTGCGCATCTGGCACTGGGTCAATGCCCTGGCGATCCTCGTCCTCGGCATCACCGGTTACCTGATCGGGTCGCCGCTGCCATCGATCCACGGCGAACCGTCGTTCCACTACCTGTTCGGCTGGATCCGGTTCCTGCATTTTTCCGCCGGCTATATCCTGGCCGTCGGCATTCTGCTGCGGATCTACTGGGCCTTCGTCGGCAACAAGCATGCCCGACAGATCTTCCTGCCGCCGGTCTGGCGGGGAAGTTTCTGGAAGGAGCTCGTCCACGAGATGAAGTGGTACGCCATGATCACCAGTGCGCCGATGAAATACGCCGGCCACAATCCGCTCGCGACGATCGTGATGCACGTCATGTTCGTCTGGACGATCGTCTTCATGATCGTGACCGGCTTCGCGCTTTACGGCGAAGGCACCGGGATGGGGTCGTGGCAGTACACGATGTTCTCCAGCTGGGTCATCCCCTTGTTCGGCCAGAGCCAGGACGTTCACACCTGGCATCACCTGGGCATGTGGGTGATCGTGAGCTTCGTCATCGTCCACGTCTATGCCGCGGTCCGCGAGGACATCATGTCCCGTCAGTCGATCATCTCGTCCATGTTCTCCGGTTGGCGAACCTTCCGGGACGACAAACCGGCGGACGATCAACACTAGTTTCATCAAACTGTGCACATCGCAGTTCACCTCGGCGGGACCTGACAGGTTCCGCCGTTTTTTTTGTTCCGGATTGGAGTCTTCGCTTCCAGTCAGAAGCCGCGAGCCGATTACAGGCTCGCTAACCGGAAACA
>NZ_CAXXSJ010000025.1:0-61914 GCF_963675095.2 uncultured Roseibium sp.
CCGAGGAATGCGGTTATTGTCAGTCTCATGGATATTTCCTCCCTTTACACACCAATTTCAGCGGCTTCTTCCGGCCAGTTTCGCCATGAGCATGCGGATAAGGCCCCGCAGCGCCCGATGGCATTGCATAGATGACGAGAATGAGAATGGCGCCATAGACCGCCCCTGCGAGCCCCTTGGAGATCTCCTCCGCGAAATTGGGCACGAACACCAGGAACAGGCCACCGAGCACGGCGCCCGGAATGGATCCGACACCGCCGATGACGAGCCCGACGAAGAGCGCGATGGCGAGAACGAAGGTGAAGCTGTCGGGCGCAACGAACTGGACGACGACAGCACTCAACGATCCGGCAATGCCGGCGTAAAGCGCGCTGACGCCGAACACGAGCGTCTTGTAGAGGGCGATGTCGACGCCCATGGCGCGCGCGGCAATCGGATTGTCGCGGATCGCGATGATCGCCCTGCCCGACCGGCTGTCGATCAGGTTGCGGGCGATGACGGCCAGTACCAGGCCGATCCCTAGAGTCAGAAAGTAGAACCACTGGTCGGAATTCACCGGCAGGCCCGAAGGGCGGATCCGGCTTGAGGGACGTAGATCCCCTGTACGCCGCCGGTCCAGGGCGACAGCGGTGTGGATTTCAGGATTTGCGGTGTCGCAGCTGCGAGCGCAAAGGTCGCCAACGCCAGATAGATCGCCTCAAGCCGCAGGGCCGGCAGGCCGAACAGGAAGCCGAAGGCAAAACAGATCAGCGCCGCCACCGGGATCGTCAGGTAGAAGTCGACCCCGTAGATTTCCATCAGGATCGCTGTCGTATAGGCGCCGATGGCATAGAAGGCCGAGTGGCCGAGCGAGAACTGGCCGTTTGAAGCCCGTCAGCAGATTGAGCCCGAGTATGGCGATCGCATAGATCAGCACCATCGTCAGCTGGAAGATGACGAAGTTCTTGACCACGAACGGCAAGGTCACCGCCAGCACGAGACCGGCAATCAGGGCGATCCGGGGCCAGGACTGGGGAACGTCACGCGGCTTCGCAGGGACCTGGCGCAGGGACTTGAACCGGGAAGAAAGCGTTGAAGGCATCTGATTCATATCCACTAGACCCTGCTGACGAGGCGGCTGCCGAATAGGCCGCTTGGCCGGACCATCAGCACGGCCACGATCAGGGCGAGTGCGATGGTCAGTTTCAGCTCCTGGCCGATGTAGGGGATGAAGGAGCCGGCGAGGTTTTCCACCACACCGACGATGAAGCCGCCGACCACGGCGCCGGCCGGACTGGTGAGCCCGCCGACCACCGCGCCGGCAAAACCGTAAAGCAGGATCGAGAGCATCATGTTCGGTTCCAGGAAGACCACGGGCCGCGATCAGCATGCCCGCAACCGCACCGATCGCGGCCGCCATCCCCCATCCGAGTGCCACCATCCAGCCGACCCGAATGCCGACCAAACGCGCCGATTCCGGATTGACGGCGGCTGCCCGCATGGCCAGTCCGACCCGAGTGAAGCGGAAGAACAGGAACAGGAGGATCAGCAGGACGAAGGTCACACCGAACATCCCCGTGTCATGGGCGCTGACGGGCGCGCCCTCGAACAGGGGCTGCGAGCCGAACGGCGTCGGGAAGGACTTGATGGTGAAATCCCAGATGAAGCCCGCCGCACTGTTGAAGATGCTGAACAGCGCGATGAAGACGACGATATGGCTCAGGACCGGCGCATTGTGCAGCGGCCGAAACACGATCCGCTCGATGGCGACCCCGGCAACGAAGGACAGCGCGAGAGTGAGGACAAACGCCGCCCAGTAGGGCATGCCCCATTCGATCAGCTGCCAGGCGACGAAGGTGGAGAACATCGCCATCTCGCCCTGGGCCAGATTGAGATGATGGATAGCCTGGTAGATCATCACGATGGCAAGAGCGATGCAGGCAATAGAATGCCGCCCGTTGCCAGTCCCGCGAGAACCTGGTGGATGAAGAGTTCCCATACTACTGCCCCCTAATAGCCCAGATACGCGCGTCGGATACTTTCATCCCGGCCGATCTCGTCCGCCGGGCCGGACATGATCACCCGGCCCGGTCTCGATCAGATAGGCGTGGTCGGCGATTTCGAGCGCAAGTGCGGCGTTCTGCTCCACGATCAGCATGGATATGCCCTGCTCGTTCTTCAGACGGCCGAGCGTTTCGAACAGCTCCTCGATGATGCGTGGAGCCAGTCCGAACGAGGGTTCGTCGAGCAGCATGAGTTTGGGCCGCAGCATCAGTGCCCTGGAAATGGCAAGCATTTGCTGCTCGCCCCCGCTCAGGGTCTGGGCCTGTTGATTGCGCCGTTCCGCGAGCCGGGGGAAACAGCTGGTACATCCGCTCGATATCGGCGGAAATTTCGCGCCGGTCCCCGACGGGTCATGGCGCCGAGCTTGAGGTTCTCCTCCACCGTCACGCCGATGAAGGTGCCCCGGCCTTCGGGAACATGGGCAACGCCGAGCGAGACAATGTCCTCTGTCGCCTTGCCGGCGATAGGAGTCCCGTCGAGTTCGATGTCCCCTTTCGTCGGGATCATGCCGCAGAGCGCTCTTAAGGTAGTCGTCTTGCCGGCCCCGTTCGCGCCGAGCAGCGTGGTCACGCACCCCGGGGCGATGTCGAAGTCGATATCGAACAGCGCCTGGATGCGCCCGTAATAGGCGTTCAGGCCACGGACCCGAAGCAAGGCCTCGCCGGAGAGCGCCGGGGTTTGGGATGCAGCCATGGCGCTCAATGTTTCGTCCCCCCGAGATAGGCCCGGATTACCTCGGGGTCGTTCTGCACCTCTTCCGGCGTGCCTTCGGCGATCTTTCGGCCGAAATCGAGGGCAACGACCTTGTCGGAGACCGACATGACGAGGCTCATGTGATGCTCCACCAGAAGCACCGTGACGCCCCGCTCATTGCAGATGCTGCGGATCATGTCGCCGAGTTCACCGACCTCGCTATGGGTCAGGCCGCCGGCCGGTTCGTCGAGCAGCAGCAGCTTCGGTTTCCCTGCAAGGGCGCGCGCCAGTTCGACCCGTTTCTGGGTCCCTGTCGGAAGATCGGAAACACGGGTGTGAATGCAGTCGCTCAGGTCGAAGGTTTCGATCAGTTCCAGGGCCGTTTCGTCGATGGCGGCCTGCCGCTTCGCCTCTCCGATCCGGAGGGCATCGATAACGAAATTGCTCGAGGTGCCGGAATGGGCGCCCAGGCGCACGTTGTCGAGCACGCTCATGGTCTTGAAGAGGGCAATGTTCTGGAAGGTCCGGGTAATGCCGAGCTGCGCAATCCGGTGCGCCGCCCGGCCGAGGAGTTCGCGGCCATCGAAGCGGATGGTCCCGTTGTTCGGGAAATAAAGCCCGCTCACACAATTGAACAGCGTCGTCTTGCCGGCGCCGTTCGGGCCGATCAGCCCGAGGATACGGCCGGGCTGAAGATCGAAGGAAATTCCGTCGAGCGCGACGATGCCGCCGAAGCGGATGGTCACGTTGTCCAATGCCAGCAACGGCTCAGCCGCCGAATGCACGCCCCCCTTGCCCGGCCGATCGTCGGCCAGGCGACTTGCAACAGATCTCACGCGCTCCTCCCAAGAGCAGGACGTCGCTCGCGAACCAGCGTTCTGGAACCGCTCGCCCGCAACCTCCGCCTAGTGGTGCCGGTTTTGACCGGTCTGCCATTCGCCCGCACCGCCGTTCAGGACGGTTCTTATTTGCCGGACGGCGTCGAGCAGCCGCGGTCCGATATCCTGTTCAAGCCGGTCTCTGGACAGTGAGAAAGCCGCGGCTCCGCAATTGAAGGCATAGATGCCGGAGCCGTCGGGCATGACCAGCGGCACGCCGATGCCGTTGATGTCCTGCCGCCAGTCGCCCATCGAAATTGAAAATCCCTGCCGGGCCACCTGCTCACAGCTAAGATCTATGTTGGCACGCAATGCCGGCCACTTATCGCCGTAGAACCAGGCCAGATCCTCAAACAGCACTTCGCGCTTTTCGTCTTGAATAACCGCGATATAGGCCCGCCCCATGGCCGAGGCGGCAAGCGGAATACGCGAACCGATGTCCAGACGGACCATCAGGGCATTCGCGTTGAAGCAATGTTCGACGTAGATCATCCGTCGCTTGTCCGGAGCCCCCAAGGCGACCGACGCCCCCGCCTGATCGGCAATCGCCTGCATGTAGGGCCGGGCGATCTGCCTAATTCCGAACTGAGCCAAGGCGCTGTAGCCCAGGGCCAGTGCGGCCGGTGCGATCTTGTATTTGGAAAACCGTTGCACGTGCGCGAGATAGCCGAGCTGCGTCAGCGTATAGGTCAGGCGTGAGACCGTCGGCTTCGGGATACCGGTTCTTTCCGCGATTTCCAGGTTGCCGAGCATGTCATCGTCGGGCCGAAACGAGCGAAGGACTTCGAGGCCGCGCGCCAGCGCCACGACGAACTTGCGGTCTCCCGAATAACGGGTGTCACCGGTCGCAATTTCGTGGCTGTCACCGACACGTTTTCCTGACATTTCTACTAATCCCCGGTACACCAGCGGGAGCGATTGACAAGGACTGCACCATAATCTAGCGTCCACGTCAAATTATAAAATATAGTTTCGCAGAGCGGAATTGGAGCAAAGCTCGATTGCCGCCGGCGAAACAGAACCGGTCAGGAAGGACGCCGAAAATATGAGCGATTTGGTCACGATCACGCGCAACGGCAGCATCGCCATCGTTTCCATCGAGAATCCCCCAGTGAACGCGCTCCCCTATGAAGTCAGGGCCGGAATCTTCAATGCCATGGAGCAACTGGCTGCAGACGATTCCGTTGCCGGCGTGGTTCTGACCGGCTCTGGGCGCACCTTCAGCGCAGGCGCCGACATCCGCGAATTCGGCAAGCCTTCCCAGGAGCCCTGGCTGCCCGTCGTCATCCAGAAGGTCGAGGATATGCCGAAGCCGGTGGTCGCCGCCATCCACGGCACGGTTCTGGGCGGCGGCTTCGAGCTCTCCCTCGGCTGCCATGCCCGGATCGCGGCGCCCGGCACCAAGGTCGGCCTACCGGAGGTCAAGCTCGGCCTGATGCCCGGCGCCGGCGGCACCCAGCGCCTGCCACGCATAATCGGCCCGGAAGCGGCTCTGAAAATCATCGTTCCCGGCGAACCGGTCGGGACAGAAGCCTCGCTCAAGATGGGTGTGATCGACGCGGTGTCGGACGATCCCATCGCCGCTGCCGTGGAACGCGCCAGCCAGATGGCGGCCGATGGGAAACCGCTGGTGAAGGTCCGCGAGAACGACGCTGCGCTTGCGGCGGCCAAGGCGGACCGGTCATCTTTTGAGGAAACGGCCGCAGCGCTATTGAAGAAGGCCAAGGGCCTGAAAGCACCTGCTGCGTGTATCGATGCCGTGCGCTGGTCCATGGATCTGCCTGTCGAGGAAGCTCTGCAGAAAGAGCGCGAAACCTTCATGAAGCTGATCGACGATGATCAGTCCAAGGCCCAACGACATATCTTCTTTGCCGAACGTGAAGCGGCGAAGGTCGCCGACATGCCGAAAGACGTGAAGCCGCGCGAGGTCAACAAGGTGGGCGTTATCGGCGCCGGCACCATGGGCGGTGGCATTTCCATGAACTTCGCCAATGTGGGTATTCCAGTCACCATCATCGAGACCTCGCAGGAGGCTCTGGACCGGGGCTTTGCCACGATCGAGAAGAACTACCGCATTTCCGTCTCGCGCGGGCGCATGACCGAGGACGACCTGAAGGCGCGCATGAGCCTCTTGACCGGATCGACCGACATGAACGACCTCGCCGACGCGGACATGATCATCGAGGCGGTGTTCGAAGAGATGGACATCAAGAAGCAGATCTTCGGCGACCTGGACCGGATTGCCAAGCCGTCCGCGGTTCTGGCCACCAACACCTCCTATCTCAATGTCGATGACATCGCGCAGATGACGACACGCCCGGGATCGGTTCTGGGCACCCATTTCTTCAGCCCGGCCAATGTGATGAAGCTGCTGGAGATCGTGCGCGGCGCGGAAACCGAGCCGGAAGTGCTGGCAACCGCCATCGAGATCGGCCGTCGCATCAAGAAGGTCCCGGTGGTGGTCGGCGTCTGTTTCGGCTTCGTCGGCAACCGCATGCTGCGCGCCCGTTCGCTGGAAACCGAACGCCTGCTTCTGGAAGGCGCGTCGCCGCAACAGGTGGACGCCGCCCTCACCGGCTTCGGCTTCCCGATGGGTCCCTTTGCCATGGGCGACCTTGCTGGCCTCGACATTGGCTGGCGTATCCGCAAACAGATGGGCGGAACGGCAGACGGCGGCAGCGCGGATATTGCCGATGCGCTGTGTGAAATGGGCCGCTTTGGCCAGAAGACCGGCCGCGGCTTCTATATCTACGAACAGGGCTCCCGCGCCGGTACGCCGGATCCGGAAGTCGAGGCCCTGATCGAAGAGACAGCCGCCAAGAAGGGCATCACCCGCCGCCAGATCAGCGAAGAGGAGATTGTCGAGCGGCTGATCTATCCGATGATCAGCGAGGGCGCGAAGATCCTGGACGAGGGCATTGCCCAGCGTCCGGGAGACATTGATGCCGTGTGGGTCTTCGGCTACGGCTTCCCGCTGTGGCGCGGCGGCCCTATGTTCTATGCCGACCAGGTCGGCCTTGCGCATATCCGCGACCGGCTGAACCATTATGCCGAGTCTACCGGCAACAAGGCGCTGAAACCCGCGCCGCTCCTCAACCGTCTTGCCGATGAGGGCCTGGGATTTGCCTCCCTTGCCCGCAAAGAGGCAAAGGCGGCATGAGCAAACGGCCGTTTGCCTGGGAGAAGTCCTATCCACCCGGCATGGAGTGGGACTTCAGACCGGAGCCTTCGGTGCTTTCCCGGATCGCGGACACAGCGGTTGCCCGCTATCCGGAACACCGGGCACTGGAATACCGCGGCCACGTCCTCAGCTACGCGGAATTCGGGCACAAGCTGAATTCCGCGGCGGCCGCCCTCCTGCGGGAGGGCATCGGCGCAGAAAAGGCCCTCGCGCTCTATATGCCGAATACGCCCTATTTTCCGGCCCTTTTCTTCGGGGGCTGCAAGGCCGGCGCGCGCATGGTCCTGCTCAGCCCGCTCGATGCGGAGCGGGAACTTGCCTACAAGCTCAAGGACAGCGGCGCGCGGGTGATGGTCACGACCGACCTGGGCTCCCTGCTGCCTATGGCATTGAAGCTGCTGGATGCCGGCCATCTTGATAAGGTCATCGTCGCCGAGGACAGCGCCTGGGGCGCCTCTCCGGCACCGCTCGCGGAAATCCCGGACCGGCCGGATGTCATGACCTGGGCCGACTTTGCCAAGGGAGCACCGATCCCGGACGCCTGGCCGGCGGTTTCCCCGGAAGATATCGCGCTGCTCCAGTATACCGGCGGAACGACCGGCATGCCGAAGGGCGCCATCCTGACCCATGGCAACCTTACAACGTCGGCTGCGATCTACAACAACTGGTTCCAGAAGCAGCGGCCGTCCGTGCCGGGGACCGACAAGATCATCTGCGTCCTGCCGCTGTTTCACATCTACGCCCTGACGACGATCCTGATCCGGCAGGTCAGCAACGGCAACGAAATCCTGCTGCGCCCGCGCTTCGATCCGGAAAGCGTGCTGCAGGATATCGAGATCAAGAAGGCGACGATCTTTCCCGGCGTTCCGACCATGTGGATCGCGCTTGCGAACCTGCCCGACCTGGACAGCCGGGATTTCTCGTCCCTCACCTATTGCAGCTCGGGCGGCGCGCCGCTTCCCGTCGAGGTGGCCAAGCGCTTCGAAGCGCTGACCGGTCTGCCCCTGCTTGGGGGCTGGGGCATGACAGAGACCGCACCGGCGGGCACCAACCTGCCCTGCTCCAACCCGGCCAAGCCCGGATCGATCGGCATTCCCATGCCGGGCCTCGAAATGGGGATCGTTGCGCTAGAAGATCCGACGCGTGAACTGAAGCCCGGCGAAACCGGAGAACTGCGGGTCAAGGGGCCCAACGTCACCTCCGGCTACTGGAACAAGCCTGACGAATCCGAAGCGGCTTTTGCCGACGGCTATTTCCTGACCGGCGATATCGGCCTGATGGATGAGGACGGCTATTTCTATATCGTCGACCGCAAGAAGGACATGATCCTGTCCGGCGGGTTCAATGTCTATCCGCAGGTGGTCGAACAGGCGATTTACGAACATCCCTCCGTCGCTGAAGTGCTCGTGGTCGGTATCCCTGACACCTATCGCGGCGAATCCGCCAAGGCCTTCGTTGCCCTGCGCCAGGGTGCTGCCCCGTTCACTCTGGAAGACCTGCAAACCTTTCTCGCCGACAAGGTCGGCCGCCATGAGATGCCACGGGACCTGGAATTCCGGACCGCCCTGCCCCGCACCGCGGTCGGCAAGTTTTCCAAGCTGCAATTGAAACAGGAAGAGATCAAGAAGCGCGCAAGCGGTTCTTGAGGCTCACAGAATAAAAACGCGCCGTCACGGCGCAGACAAAAGTTTATAGGGAGAAGCAGAACTCATGCGGGAAGCCGTCATCGTCTCCACGGCCCGCACTCCGATCGGCAAGGCCTATCGCGGTGCGCTCAATCTCACTTGCGGACCGACCCTTGCCGGCCACGCGATTGCCGCAGCCGTCGCGCGGGCCGGCGTCGACGGCGGGGAAGTCGAAGACGTCGTCTTCGGCTGCGCCCTTCAGGAAGGCACGACCGGCGGCAACGTCGCCCGCCGCGCGCTGCTACGCGCCGGCCTGCCGGTGACGACCGGCGGCGCGACGATCGACCGACAGTGTTCCTCCGGCCTGCAGTCGATTGCAGTCGTTGCCCGCTCGATCCTTCACGACGGCATGTCGATCGGCGTCGCTGGCGGCGTGGAATCGGTATCCCTGGTCCAGAACGATCACATGAACAAATTTCACGCTGTCGACGAGACGCTGATGGAGATCAAGGGCGACGTCTATCTGCCGATGATCGACACGGCCGAAGTGGTCGCCAAGCGCTATGGAATCTCCCGCGAGGATCAGGACGCCTATGGCCTGGAAAGTCAGAAGCGAACCGCGGCAGCGCGGGAAGCCGGACGGTTCGATGCGGAAATCGTACCGATTTCCACCCGCATGGCCGTGACCGACAAGCAGACCGGTGAGGTTTCCTTCAAGGATGTGGAACTGGCCGCCGACGAAGGCCCGCGCCCGGACACGAATGCGGAAGGGCTTGCCGGGCTGAAGCCGGTGCGCGGCGACGGTATGACCATTACCGCCGGCAATGCCAGCCAGCTTTCCGACGGCGCTTCGGCCTGTGTGGTGATGGAGCGGAAGCTCGCCGAACAACGCGGCCTGGAACCGCTCGGTATCTTCCGCGGTTTCGCGGTCGCCGGTTGCGAGCCGGACGAGATGGGCATAGGGCCGGTCTTCGCCGTTCCCCGGCTTCTGGAACGCCACGGGCTCTCGGTCGACGACATCGACCTTTGGGAACTGAACGAGGCCTTTGCCGTCCAGGTCATTTACTGCCGGGACCGGCTCGGCATCGATCCGGCCAAGCTCAACGTCAACGGCGGCGCGATTTCCGTCGGCCACCCTTACGGCATGTCCGGCTCCCGCCTTGCCGGCCACGCCCTGATCGAGGGCAAGCGCAGCGGAGCGGAATACGCGGTGGTGACCATGTGCGTCGGCGGTGGCATGGGCGCTGCCGGACTGTTTGAAATCAATTCGTGAGGCCTTAGCCATGGATCTGGCATTTACACAGGAAGAACAGGCATTCCGCGAGGAAGTCCGCACGTTCTTCCACGAGAACATCCCGGCCGACATCCACGCCAAGATGATCGACCAGCACTCGCTGGAAAAAGCAGGACCTGGTGACCTGGCAGCGGATCCTGAACGCCAAGGGCTGGGCCGTGCCACACTGGCCGGTCGAATTCGGCGGAACGGCTGGATCCAATCAAGCTCTATATCTTCTGGGAAGAAATGCAGCAGACGCCCGCGCCGCAGCCGCTGCAGTCGGCGTGCATATGGTCGGGCCAGTGATCGCCACCTTCGGCAACGAGGCCCAGAAGCAGCGCTTCCTGCCGCGGATCGCCAATCTCGACCACTGGTGGTGCCAGGCTTCTCGGAACCGGGCGCCGGGTCCGATCTCGCCAGCCTCCGCACCAAGGCCGTGCGGGACGGCGACCATTATGTCGTCAACGGCCAGAAGACCTGGACCACCCTTGCCCAGCACGCCGACTGGATCTTCTGTCTGGTGCGGAACCAATCCGGACGTGAAGAAGCAGGTGGGGATTTCCTTCCTGCTGATCGACATGAAGACGCCGGGCATCGAGGTCCGGCCGATCCAGACCATCGACGCGCAAGGAGGTCAACGAGGTGTTCTTCACCGACGTGCCGCGTGCCGGTGGAGAACCTGGTCGGCGAAGAAAACAGGGGCTGGGATTACGCCAAGTTCCTTCTCGGCAACGAACGCTCCGGCATTGCCCGGATCGGTATTTCCAAGCAAGGCGCATCCGGCGGATCAAGGAACTGGCAGCCAGGAATTCTACGGGTCTGCGCCGATGATCGAGAACCAGCGGTTCCGTGAGAGGCTCGCCGCCGTCGAAGTGGAGCTGAAGGCGCTGGAGATGACCCAGCTTAGGGTCGTGGCCGCTGAGGCCAAGCGGGGCGACAAGGGCAAGCCGGATCCGGCCTCCTCGATCCTGAAGATCAAGGGCTCGGAACTGCAGCAGGCGACCACCGAGCTGTTGATGGAAGTGGTCCGGGCCGTATGCCCTGCCGTTCCAGCCGGGTCTCATGGAAGGCTCGAACGAGCCGCCCATCGGCATGGACTGGGCCGCGACCGCCGCGCCGACCTATTTCAAACTGGCGCAAGGTCTCGATCTACGGCGGATCCAACGAGATCCAGAAGAACATTATCGCTAAGGCAATCCTGGGTCTGTGAGGGGGGCTGTGAGATGGATTTTGATCTGAACGACGAGCAACGGCTCATCAAGGACAGCGTCGAGCGCCTGCTCGCCGATCGCTACGATTTCGAGCAGCGCAAGAAGCACGGCGCTTCCGATAAGGCTGGAGCCCGGATATGTGGGCGCAATATGCGGAGCTCGGCCTGCTCGCCATGCCTTTCTCCGTGGACGACGGCGGAATGGACCAGGGACCGGTCGGCACCATGATCGTCATGGAGGCCTTCGGCCGCGCCTTGGCGCTGGAGCCTTATCTGGCAACCGTCGTCCTCAGCGGCGGGTTCCTGCGCAATGGAGCGAATGCGGCCCAAAAAGGCGGACCTGATCCCGCAAATTGCCGACGGCAGCCTGACGCTCGCCTTTGCCCAGACCGAACGTCATTCCCGCTACGACCTCGCGGACGTGACGACGACGGCGCGCAAGGACGGCGGTTCCTATGTTCTGGACGGGGCGAAGAGCGTGGTTGTTCACGGAGACAGTGCCGACAAGCTGATCGTGACGGCGCGGGTGGCCGGCGACCGGCGCGACAGGTCCGGGATCGGCGTGTTTCTGGTCGACGGGACTGCGCCTGGCGTGTCCCGGCGCGGCTATCCGACCCAGGACGGCCAGCGGGCGGCGGAAGTGCTGCTGGAAGGCGTTCGCGTCGAGGCCGATTGGGTGATCGGCGATCCGGAGAACGGTCTGCCGCTGATCGAACAGGTCACCGACGAAGCCATTGCCGCCCTCTGTGCGGAAGCGGTCGGCACCATGTCGGTGATGCACGAGACCACGGTCGACTACCTGAAGACGCGCAAGCAGTTTGGTGTGGCCATCGGCGACTTCCAAGTGCTTCAGCACCGGGCGCCGACATGTTCCTGATGTTGGAGCAGGCGCGCAGCATGTCGATGCTCGCGACCATGATGGCGAGTGAACAGGACTTGAGCGAACGCCACCGTTCCATTGCCGGGGCAAAGGTGCAGATCGGCCGCTCCGGTCGGTTCGTCGGCCAGCAGGCGGTCCAGCTTCACGGCGGTGTCGGCATGGACCATGGAACTGGCCGTCGGTCCACTATTTCAAGCGGATGACCATGATCGACACAGCCTTCGGCGATGCGGATTATCACCTCAGCCGGCTTGCCGATGCCGGCGGGTTGATTGCTGCCTGATTGTCGAGAGGTTTCGTATTGAGGCCCGCAAGGCATTGCGGGCCTTTTTGCGTCTGTGGGTCTAGAAGAAAAGTTGCTGCACCAGGATCTTCGCCGCGATCAGGGTCAGCAGCCCCAGCATGATCTTGTCGAAGGTTTCCTTCGCCAGATGCCGGGCCAGATAGTTGCGACCGGCATGAACAGGGCAATGGCAACGGTTACGCCGAGCCCGAGAAAGAACCGGTGCCAGTCAAGAAGCCCGACCACGACCAGTTGTTCAATCTGCCCGATGGACATGACGATAAAGAACACCGAAATCGTTGCGATGAAGGTGCTGCGCGGCAGCTTCAATGCATTGAGAAAGGTGATTGAGGCCGGTGCGGAAATGCCGGTCGCTCCCTGAAGCGCCCCGCCCAGAAACCGATCGGACCGGCCATCTTGACGCAGCGGCATAGCTCAGCATCCAGTCGGCCTTCAGGATCCGGAAACCGACATAGCCCAGGACGACCAGCGCCATGGCAACCGACAGGGTATCGGACGGCAAGCCGGCGAGAAGAACCGTACCGACAATCGCTCCAATGCCACCTCCGCCGGCAAACAGTACCATGAATGGCCATGGCAATTGGGCTTTGCGGTGCGCCAGGCCTGATTAACGTTGGTCAGCAGGTTCGACGTAACGAAAACGGCAACTGCGAACTGAACGTCGGTCAGCGCCGCGAGGACCGGCACACCGATAACGGGAGCCCCTGCCCCGGTCGCGCCCTTTAAAAGGCCGCCCAGGACACAGGCGAGCAGCGCCGGAAGGATCAATGCGAGATCGATGTGAGGCAAGGAACGCTCCGAAGAAATCTGAAGATGCAGCCAGGCTGGATTCGGTTGAGCTGCTCAACCCTATGACGGATAGGCCTTTTCGGATCCAAAAACCAGTCTTGGGTCGGCAAATCTCATATTTCGAGATAAACGGCCGAAACCTGAGACCCGGTCGATATTTCCACATTCACAATCAGAACGGGACCAGGGTCTTGCGCCACGCATCAATAGACGTTACATAGTTACATGTTATGTTATTACATACCGCCAATTGGAGCGTCTCTTGCCTGTATCCATCTCTTCGCCTCTCGTTCAAGCTCTGCTTCCTCGTCTGCTGTTTGCGGCGTCTCTGAGCCTGACCCTGCTCTTGCGTCAGCGGAAGTCTCCGTGGTGACAACGATCAAGCCCGTCCATTCGCTGGTTGCCGGCGTCATGGAGGGAGCCGGCTCTCCGGAACTCCTGATCAAGGGAGCCGCGTAGCCGCATGATTTTTCCATGAAGCCCTCCCAGGCGGCACTGCTTCAAAATGCCGATGTGGTTTTCTGGATTGGCGATCATCTGGAAACGTCTCCTCGCAAGCCGATTTCGACCATCTGCCGAAAAGGCTGAAAGGATCGAACTGTTTGACGCTCCGGGTGTCGAGCATCTCAAATTCCGCGAAGCGAGGTTTTGAGGCCATGACCACGATTCATGGTGAAGAGCATGGCCATGATCACAACGAAAAAGCATGCCAAAGGCCACGATCATGACGAAGCCGAGCATGCCGAAGGCCACGATCATGACGAGGACGGACATGAAGAAGGCCATCACCACAGTGCCGATGGACTTGAATCCCCACATCTGGCTCGACCCGGAAAACGCCCGCGCCATGGTCAAGGATATCGCCATACATCTGAGCGAGGCAGATCCGGACAATGCCGCAACCTACAAGGCAAAACGCTGAAGCCATGGATCAAAAGCTCGCGGACCCTGATCACAAGCACCGACGAAAAGCTCGCCCCGGTGAAAGGGCGGCCCTTCATCGTCCTTTCATGACGGCTACCATTATTTCGAGGACCGCTTCGGCATGCGGCCGCCGGTGCGATCACCCTGAATCCGGAAGTTCCGGCAAGGAGCAGACCGGATTACGGAGATCCACGACATCATCAAGAAAAACCAGGCCGCCTGTGTTTTTGCAGAACCCCAGTTCGAGCCGAAGATGATCCGTGTCGTTCTAGAAGGGACCCAGGCCCGTTCCGGCACGTTGGACCCGCTCGGCGCCGACCTGACGGACGGACCTGGTCTTTATTTCAAGCTGATCAGCAACATGGCCGACGCCATGACGGACTGCCTGTCCGGTTCCTGACGCCCAGAAAAGCAGAAAAGCCGCGGAGAGCAATCTCCGCGGCTTTTTTCGTTACGATCCGATCTGCTCTCAGACCCGGGCGTCTTCCCGGGTCTTTTCAGTGATGTCGAGTGCCTTCAGCAGATACATATCGCGATCGTAGATATCGTCGAAGTAACTGATGGTGCCCTCGTCGTTCGGCCAGGCCGTGAAATAGGAGATGTAGACCGGAATATCGCCGGTCACATCTTCCTGGGCATTCTGACCCTGGTTGATCCGGCCGGTGACATAATCCTTGGATTTGCCGAGGACCGCGGCGGCCATCGCCTTCGGATCCTGCAGACGGATGCAGCCATGGCTGAAGGCCCGGACATCCTTCTTGAACAGACTCTTGGACGGCGTATCGTGCATGTAGATGTGGTGTTTGTTGGGGAACATGATCTTCACCTGACCAAGCGCATTGGAAGCTCCCGGATACTGGCGAACATTGATGCTCTGCTGCTTGGAGGCCACCGCATACCAGTCAACGGAGGACGAGGAGACCTGCTGGCCGGAGACGGTCGAGACCCTCATAACCGGCTCGGTCCAGATAGCTCGGATCCCTGCGCCAGCTTGGGCAGCATCTCGTTGACGATGATCGAATAAGGAACGCCCCAATAGGGGTTGTATTCCACCAGCCTGATCTTGTCGTAGAAGAAGTTCGTCTGATTGGATTTCTTGCCCACCACCACACGCATGGAAAGCGGTTCTGTGCCAGGCTCGTAATAGGTCGCGGTAAAGGCCGGCTGGTTGATGAAGACCCGGCGAGCACCAAGGTCGACCGGCAGCCAGCGGCGGCGCTCCATAGCCAGTTTCACCTTGGCGATCTTGGCGACATTGGTCTCGCCGACCATGGCCCTTGATCGTGTTCTTGCCGATGATCCCGTCAGCCGACAGCTGGTTTTCCTTCTGGAAATCCTTGACCAGGGCAACCAGTTCAGGGCTGTACAGCTCCTCTCCGGCGTAAGCGGCAATAACATCCGCGTTCTTTTCCTTCAGTTCGTCCGAACCGTTTTTCCGGATCGCGGCAACGATGTGCTTCATTTCCGGGCTGGAACCACCGGCCTTCAGGAAGGTTCCCGGCGCGATCACGATCTGGTCTTCGGCTTCATCCTCCGCGCGCAGGCGGGCAAGTTCCTTCTTCAGAGCCGCATACTGCGGGTTCTGGGGATTGCGGGACACCAGATAGGCTTCCAGATTGTCCTTGGACTTGATCTCTTCCAGAACGGCCACGAGATCGATTTCGCGGCGCGGCAGATCGTGGTAGCCGGAGATCCGGTCCGGATCGACCCGGCCGCGCTCCGCATCGAGGACATAGGTCAGCACCGCGCTGGAAAAGGTCAGCTCAAAATTCATCAGCGCTTTCTCGCGCGTCAGCTTCGGGGCAGCGTCATCGGCCGATGCCGTATCCGGCACAGCTTTTTCGAAAGACGGCAGGTCGACCTTGTAGTCTTCCGGATCCAGGCCTTCCTTGTCCGCATCGGCAAGCGCCATCTTCGCGCTCAAGGCCCGGCTGTTGACATTGCCGTCCTTGATCCAGAGAAAATCCGGGTGTTCACGGTAGAAGGCCTTCAAGGCATCAGCCACTTCGGGAAGCATTTCGAAGTCGAGCCCCTTCAGGGCCGGACGGGCCTTGTCGAACTCGGTAAGAACGGCCGGAGCCGTATCGGCGGTAACGCCCTCACCCTCGTTTGCCTGATCTTCGTTTGCCGCGACAGCAGCCGTCTTCACCTCGGCAAGACCGGCAAAGGAAACCCGTTTCCAGACATCCGGCTTGTAGGTGAAGAATTTCGGCGCGGAGACACGCACCGTACGGGCCTTTTCGCGCAGGAGTTCGTCGCGCGCCCGGAGTTCCTGCATGCGATGGTATTTCGGATTGAACAGACGATCGAAGAACCCTTGCGCCTGAGCCGTATCAGCCCCGAAACCGGCAAAGGCACTGCCGAGCACCAGCGTCGCCAGCCCTGCGATGACGGTTGAGGACAAAGCCCGTCGTTTCACCTCATGAGAACCACCCGCTGTGCCGAAGCTGCTGGGCTTCATCTTTGCAACGTTCGCCAGGATCCGCATCTTCCAATCGCCTTAAGCTCGTAGGAACGGCGAACGACACCATTCGCCTTGTCCCGAATAAAATTTCGTTTCTTGCGAACCGCCTGCCTCACGAATCCGCATCCGTTACGCCTGCTTGAACCGGTCCCGTCGGACCGGCCATCCCAGTAAGCCCCAAACCGAGCTGGCGTAGCGGCAGCTTGGCAAAGTATTACACCATTCTTCGACACAGCGTTAAGAACCAAAGCCTTTTTGGCATCAACATTCACGCGGCTGTGACCGAAAAAACGCAGAACCGCACCGTCGGCGAGCAACAATGCAAATCACACAACTTGCAAAGCCGCCCCCTTACGGAGCCTTAACGGGCCTGAATAGCACCGTGCAAAACCGCGAAAAAGCCGTCTCGGAAGGTTTAGAACGGAATTTCATCGTCCATGGGTCCGGCGCCGCCGCCACCCTGAGAACCGCCATAGCCGCCACCGGAGCCGCCGCCATAGCCTGGGCCGCCGCCGTAGCCGCCACCAGACGATTCGCCACCGCCAAAACCGCCTCCGGAAGAACCGTAGTCGGGCAGGCTGCCGCCACCCTGGCCACCGCCTTCGCCCCGGCCGTCAAGCATGGTCAGGTTCGAATTGAAGCCCTGCAGAACCACTTCGGTGGAATACCGTTCCTGACCGCTCTGGTCCTGCCACTTGCGGGTCTGCAACTGGCCTTCGAGATAGACCTTGGAACCCTTGCGCAGATACTGCTCCGCCACCTTGCAGAGACCTTCGTTGAAGATCACCACCCGGTGCCATTCCGTCTTTTCCCGGCGCTCGCCCGAATTGCGGTCGCGCCAGGATTCCGACGTCGCGATCCTGAGATTTGCGATCGGCCGACCGTCCTGTGTGCGGCGAATTTCGGGATCCGCTCCCAGGTTGCCGACCAGAATTACCTTGTTGACGCTGCCCGCCATGACTGAACTCCCGAGATTACGCTTCCGGCTCTGCGGCCGCCGGATCTTGTCTTCGGCCGACCCTAACGCCAAACACAAGGGCACGCCGGGTCTTTCCACGCAATTCCGGCCTTTTCCACAAAGGCTTGGTCATGCGTGGGGTGCAAAACTTTTCCAGTTGCCATATTTGTTCTTCTTATGTTCTGATTGTCAAGGCTGCACCGCACCTGGTGTCAGGAGAGATCGGGCGAGCTTGCGTTTTTTTGACGCCCGTCATTTGCCTTCGCCATTGAACATTCTAAATATGGAGCGTCGCCGGACAGCGCCAAAGCAAGCCGCCTCCCCAAGGCTCGTTCAGGCTACCCCGGACTCCCAAAGCCGCCCGAGAGGATCAATACCACATGGCGCATGACGTTCACGCCGACACAAAGGCCCCGGACCCGACCCGGATCATTTCCGTGCGCGGTGCGCGGGAACATAATCTGAAAGGGGTCGACCTGGACCTGCCAAGGGACCGGCTGATCGTCATGACCGGCCTGTCCGGATCTGGTAAATCGTCGCTTGCCTTCGACACGATTTATGCCGAGGGCCAGCGCCGCTATGTGGAAAGCCTGTCCGCCTACGCACGCCAGTTCCTGGAAATGATGCAGAAGCCGGACGTCGACCAGATCGACGGCCTGTCGCCGGCCATTTCCATCGAGCAGAAGACCACCTCCCGAAATCCGCGATCCACCGTCGGAACGGTCACCGAGATCTACGACTATATGCGCCTGCTGTTCGCGCGCGTCGGTGTCCCCTATTCTCCGGCGACCGGCCTGCCGATCGAGAGCCAGACCGTGTCCCAGATGGTGGACCGGATCCTTGCGCTCCAGGAAGGCACGCGTCTCTACCTGCTGGCGCCGATCGTGCGCGGCCGAAAGGGCGAATACCGCAAGGAACTCGCCGAGCTCATGAAAAAGGGCTTTCAGCGGGTCAAGATCGACGGCGAATTCCATGAGATCGCCGAAGCCCCTGCCCTCGACAAGAAGTTCAAGCACGATATCGACGTGGTCGTGGACCGGATCGTGGTGCGCGAGGACATCGCCGGACGCCTGGCGGATTCCCTTGAAACCGCTCTGCGGCTCGCCGACGGCATCGCGATTGCGGAATTCGCCGACAAGCCTCTTGAGGCAGCCGCCCCCGGCGCGGTGCTGCAGAACCAGAACGAAACCCACGAGCGCGTCGTCTTTTCGGAAAAATTCGCCTGTCCCGTTTCCGGCTTTACCATTCCGGAAATAGAGCCGCGGCTGTTTTCCTTTAACAATCCCTTCGGGGCCTGTTCGGCCTGCGACGGACTGGGAACGACGCTTGCCTTCGAGGCAGAACTCGTCGTGCCCGACCATACGCTTTCCCTGCGCGAAGGCGCCGTTCTGCCCTGGGCAAAGACCGGGTCGACCTCACCTTATTATGTCCAGACCCTGGAGGCGCTGTGCCGGCACTTCGATGCCTCCATGGCGACGCCGTGGAAGGAACTGCCGGAAGAGGTCCGACAGGCCATTCTCTATGGCACCGGCAAGGACAAGGTGGCCTTCATCTATGATGACGGCGCGCGCAGCTACAAGACCGAAAAGGTCTTCGAAGGCGTGATCGGCAATATCGAACGGCGCTGGCGGGAAACCGAATCCACCTGGGTGCGGGAGGAACTCTCCCGATTCCAGTCCGACCACGCCTGCCCGGCCTGCACCGGGTACCGCCTGAAGCCGGAAGCGCTTGCGGTGAAGATCGGCGGCCTGCACATCGGCCAGGTGACCGAGTTCTCCATCCGTGTCGCCAACGACTGGTTCAATGAGCTGCCCGAAAAGCTGACGCAGAAGCAGAACGACATCGCAGGCCGGATCCTCAAGGAAATTCGTGAACGGCTGAAATTCCTCAACGACGTCGGTCTGGAATATCTGACCCTGTCGCGCAACTCCGGCACCCTTTCGGGCGGAGAAAGCCAGCGGATTCGCCTTGCCTCCCAGATCGGTTCAGGTCTGACCGGTGTGCTCTACGTTCTGGATGAGCCTTCGATTGGTCTTCACCAGCGCGACAATGCCCGGCTGCTGGATACGCTGAAGCACCTGCGCGATCTCGGCAACACGGTCATAGTCGTCGAACACGACGAGGACGCGGTGCTGACGGCGGACTTCGTGGTCGATGTCGGGCCGGGAGCCGGCGTCCACGGCGGCGAGATCGTCGCCCAGGGAACGCCGCAGGAAATCATGGCCAATCCGGCCTCGCTGACCGGCCAGTATCTGTCCGGCGCGCGCATGATCCCGCTTCCCGAAGAACGGCGCAAACTGAAAAAGACCAGGAAGATTTCCGTGGTCGGCGCGCGCGGCAACAACCTCAAGGACGTTTCCGTCGATGTGCCGCTCGGAACATTTACCTGCGTCACCGGGGTTTCGGGCGGCGGCAAGTCCACCTTCCTGATCGACACCCTGTTCAAGTCGGCTGCCCGCCGGCTGAACGGCGCGCGTGACAATCCTGCCCCTCACGACCGGATCGACGGGCTGGAGCACCTGGACAAGGTGATCGATATCGATCAGTCGCCGATCGGACGCACGCCTCGCTCCAATCCGGCGACCTACACGGGCGCCTTCACGCCGATTCGTGAATGGTTCGCAGGCATGCCCGAGGCAAAGGCCCGCGGTTATGCGCCGGGACGCTTTTCCTTCAACGTGAAGGGCGGACGCTGCGAAGCCTGCCAGGGCGACGGGGTCATCAAGATCGAGATGCACTTCCTGCCCGATGTCTATGTCACCTGCGACGTCTGCAAGGGCCGGCGCTACAACCGGGAAACCCTCGAGGTCGAGTTCAAGGGCAAGTCGATCGCGGATGTGCTCGACATGACGGTTGAAGAAGCCGCGGAGTTCTTCTCCGCCGTTCCCGCGGTCCGGGACAAGATGGAAACCCTGGCACGTGTCGGTCTTGGCTATATCAAGGTCGGTCAGCAGGCGACGACGTTGTCCGGTGGTGAGGCGCAGCGGGTGAAGCTGGCGAAGGAACTGTCACGACGCTCGACCGGGCGCACGCTCTATATTCTCGACGAGCCGACGACCGGGTTGCACTTCCATGACGTTGCCAAGCTTCTGGAAGTCCTGCACGAGCTGGTCGAGCAGGGAAACACGGTTCTGGTGATCGAACACAATCTGGAAGTCATCAAAACGGCCGACTGGATCATCGACATGGGACCGGAGGGCGGCGACGGCGGCGGAACGGTCGTTGCGACCGGCCGTCCGGAGGATGTCGCGGAGATCGGGGCCAGTTATACGGGGCAGTTTTTGCGGGAGCTTTTGCAACGCAGACCACAGCACGCATCGGATGCTGCCGAATAGGTTGCAACGCAACATAATCCCACTTCGCATTGATTTACCTAATTTTTCTGACCCGGCATGCATCTGTGCCGGGTCATTTATTTTGCATTGCACTGAACGCATGACTGACATGCATACATGGCACTTCTTTTTTTTCGGCCTCGAATTATATTCCACTCATCGGATCAATGATGCGGCGCACACAAAAGATGCTGCGACGCAATCGACAAGGACAAAAACAATGTTCGACAATGTCGTTCGCAAATATAACAACTGGGTCAACTACCGGCGTACCGTGGACGAGCTCTCCCGCCTGTCCAGCCGCGAACTGAGCGACCTCGGCATCAGCCGCAGTGACATTCGCTTCGTCGCACGCCGCACTACCGCCCAGTAAAGAGCTCGCGTTCCTCTAGCTACCTCCTCCCAAGCGACGGAACGCGCGACCTTGGCAAGGCATCCTCCTCCCAGTCTTGCCAATCAAAACGACGCCCGCCAGAACCTCCTCCCACTGGCGGGCGATCGTTTTTTTAAAGCCTGAAAATCCGCTTACCAGACCGCACCCTCGGCAATCTCGATTGACCGGGGATTTTTTGCGCCTCCCCGATGCGGCCACACCGCCGGGGATTCTGTTACGCGGCCCGTTTATAACCTGCTGTGAGATCTGCATTTTTCGAAGAGCAGACGTGCGGTTTCCCTTCTAGCTGCCGCAAAATTAGGCGCCTATATCCCGCCCATACAAAGAAACGAATGAGCCAGACGCAGAACGACAGCGCCAGGTCTAAAAACAGAAAACATAGAAAGGCCTCATCATGCTTGACCAGGTTGTTCGCCATTACCGGAACTGGAAGCAGTACCGGAGCACCTACGATGAACTCTCCCGCATGTCGAACCGGGAACTTGCCGACATCGGCATCAGCCGGAGCGATATCGCGCGCTACGCCCGCATGGCGGCGAAATAATAGCGGTTGGCAGCCCCTTCCGGGCAGCCCGATTTGCCGAACCGCAAACGGCAACAAACAACACCTGCCCGCGTCCTCCCGCCGGCAGGTGTTTTTGAGTCTGATTCGATTCGAATCGCGGCCTGATTCAGGCTCCAGGAGCTTGGCCTCTAGCTGGCCATCCAGGCGTCCAGGTTCTGCACCACCGGCTTTTCGCCGTTTTTCTTCGGCCATGAATCGATGGCGAAGACCTCTCCGGTCTTCTTTTCCTTCACCGTCGCCGTTGCATGCGGATAACGGCCATCCAGGAAGAAGCCCCGCGCCACCGGTCCGCTGACCGTGTGATATTTCAGATAGCCGTGCTTTTCGGCGACCAGCAGCAGGCTTGCCGTATTCGTCGCCTCGTCGATGCAATCCATCTGTCCCCGGACACCAGCATTGTGCAGGTCCAGTCCGCCGACGTCGTTTTCGGAGCCGACTTCGGGCGCGACGCGCTTCTCATTCCAGGCCACCGCATTCGCAATCGCCTTGCGTTCCGCTTCCGCTGAGCGGCTGCCGGCGGACAGAATGCGCTTCAGACGCTTGAGGCTCCGGCTGGAGAAATTCACCGGGGTTTTATACGTGCAGCCGAAGCCGTGGCAGACATAGGTTCGGTCTGGCCGGGGTGCTACACCGTCATGGGAGGCGTACCAGGACGTCGCCTGACCGGTCGACTGCCCGGCGCAGGCATTGAGCAACAGCAATCCTGCCAGGCCGGCCGCGTTCAGAGCTTTCGTCGCGATCTTCAAGACGTCCTCATTCACGAATCGTGGGTGTACGAATTGAACGAGTGAACCAACGCCGTTCCTTAACGTCAATCCAGATCCGACCATTGCTTGAATTTGTCTCTGCCTGTAAAGGGAAGGAATGTTGAAAACGCAGTTCCTCCCAGATGGCGCCCGTGCCGAAGGCATGCCGGCCAGGAGGCGGCAGCCGCACCACCCAGAACTCTTTGAAGGTTAGACAGGATGACCCCCATCCATGTGATCGGCGGCGGCCTAGCAGGTTCCGAAGCCGCCTGGCAGATCGCCGAACGCGGCATACCAGTTGTCTTGCACGAGATGCGCCCGGTGCGCGGGACGGATGCCCACAAGACAGACGGACTTGCGGAGCTCGTGTGCTCCAACTCGTTCCGCTCAGATGACAGTGAGCAAAACGCGGTCGGCCTGCTGCATCATGAACTGCGCCATGCCGGGTCGCTGATCATGCGCTGCGGCGATGCCCATCAGGTGCCCGCCGGCAGCGCGCTTGCCGTCGACCGGGACGGGTTTTCCGATGCGGTCACCAAGGCTCTTGAAGACCATCCTCTGGTCACCATCGAGCGCGGGGAAATCGCAGGGCTACCGCCGGCCGACTGGGACAGCGTTATCGTGGCGACCGGACCTCTGACCTCCCCGGCCCTGTCGCAAGCAGTCCTGGAAAAGAGTGGGGAAGATGCGCTGGCATTTTTCGATGCCATTGCGCCGATCGTCCATTTCGACAGCGTCGACCTGTCGAAAGCCTGGTTCCAGTCACGCTACGACAAGGTCGGGCCCGGCGGAACAGGCAAGGACTACCTCAACTGTCCCATGGACAAGGATCAGTACGAGGCCTTTATCGACGCGCTGCTGGCTGGCGAAAAGACCGATTTCAAGGAATGGGAGGAAAACACCCCCTATTTCGACGGCTGCCTGCCGATCGAGATCATGGCCGCCCGCGGACGGGAAACGCTGCGCCACGGCCCCATGAAACCGATGGGGCTGACGAATGCGCATAATCCGGACATGAAGGCCTATGCGGTGGTGCAGCTGCGTCAGGACAACGCGCTTGGCACGCTCTACAACATGGTAGGATTTCAGACCAAACTGAAATACGGCTCCCAGGCCGAGATTTTCAGGATGATTCCCGGGCTAGAGAATGCCCAGTTCGCACGCCTCGGCGGCCTGCACCGCAACACGTTCCTGAATTCCCCACGGGTGCTCGACGGCACGCTCCGGCTCAAGGCAGATCCGCGCCTGCGCTTCGCCGGCCAGATCACCGGCTGCGAGGGCTATGTGGAATCGGCAAGCGTCGGCTGCATGACCGGGATCTTTGCCGCCCTGGAACGTCTCGGCCGCCCGATCACGATACCGCCGGAAACCACCGCGATGGGCGCTCTCATCGGTCATATCACCGGCGGCCATATCGCCCGGGACGACGAAGGGCCCCGCTCCTTCCAGCCGATGAACGTCAACTTCGGCCTGTTTCCGCCGGTGGAAGCACCGAAGACCGGCCCTGACGGCAAACGCCTGAAGGGCAAGGAGAAGACCAAGGCGAAGAAATCCGCCATGACCCAGCGCGCCAAGGCGGATTTCGAAACCTGGTTCGTCGCACTGGAACGTTAACCGGCCTTCCGTTCACTGTCCGAAGCCAAGTCGGCAGGCTTGCGCTCCTCGCGCCATTCCCGTCCAACCGCGGGAAGACCGCTGTCCTGCGCCAGGTAGGTGGTGGAGGATGGGAACGCGAAGTCCGTACCGCTGTCGTGGACGATTTCCATGATCTTCATCAGGATATCCTGCTGGACTTCCAGGAAGGTATCGCGCGCCGAAGTCTGGATATAGGCATAGATCTCGATATCGAGAGAGAAGGCACCAAGCTCCATCAAGCGGACACGAAGCGGTTCCTCGGCGACCAACTCATGGGTTTCCAGGAATGAACGGATCCCGTCGATCACCTGGTTCAACTGGGCTTCGCTGGTCTCGTAGCGCAGGTTGATCCGATGTTTCAGATGGAACTGGTCCCGTCGGCTGTAATTGATGATCTTGCGCTTCGCGAGGTCCGCGTTCGCAACGGTGATCACAGTGCGGTCGAGTGCCCGGATCCGCGTGGAGCGAATGCCGATCGCCTCGATCGTTCCGGAAAGATCGTCGAATTCGCAGAATTCTCCGACGCGAACCATCCGGTCCGCATAAAGGATGATCCCGCCGATGAGGTTTTCAAGCGTGGGCTGTGCGGCAAGGGCAACTGCCAGACCGCCGACACCGAGACCGGCGATGACGCCATAGACCGGAATGCCGATCTGGGTCGCGCCGTAGCCGATGACCAGCACTGCAACGGCCACGCCGACCAAACGGAAGGCCGTAACGAGCAGGCTGGAGTCGAGGCTTCTGGTCGGAACGGACGGGTTCTTGATGACCCACGCGGAGATGAGTTCGACGATCCGATAGGCAAGCCACCCCGTCGCCGTCCAGACTATCGCGGTGGAGATGGTTCCCGTGGCGATCATGACCTCGCCAGTGATGTTGATCTGTTCCTCGATCAGGTACCGGTATGCGAGCACCGACAGGATCACGATCGACGGTATCTGCAGACCGCGCAACTTGCGTCTGGTATCCGAAAGAGGAACGGGCCGCCAACGGCTCCACCGATGGTACAGGACCGGGACCGCCAACGTGAGAGCGGAAAGAAGCACCAGCGCAATCCACTGCCAATAGGCCTGGGACAGAACCTGATTGCCAAGCCATTCAGGGCCGGAGCGGATCAGGTTGTACCACTTCGGCGCAACGAGATTTCCGGGTGTGTAGATGTAATAGGCATAGAGATCATCGCCCCTGTCCTGGCGGGAGGGAAACGACTTGATCAGCTCGTAATCCTCTGGAATCCCGTCTACCGAAGACTTGGTGATCAAAAAACGGCTGCCGTTGCCCGGCATTTCCGTTCTCTCAAAGACGATATCCGTCCCGGGAAGCTTCCAACGTTCCGGCAACTCGCCAATCGCCTTGGAATTCAGGAAAGATCCCGCCGGCGCACCTGGCACGTCCTCCAACGCCGGAAGGTAGATCCGGTCGAGGATCTCCTGAAACTGCAGGACTGTCTCCAGGCTCGCGCTCTTGCGCGCCGTATCCGGGATGTCGCTCAGATCGAAGATTCCGGCTGCCTTGTCGAACATCGCCCTGACGAAGGCGAGCCTGTGTTCCTGCTCTGGGGTCAGAAACCTGTTCGAACTTTCCTGGAATTCGGAGCGGACATTACGCCAGATGGTCTCCGCCTCCTCCATGAGCATGAGATAGCTTTCAAGCGCCGCGCGCGGACTGCTGGTGTCCGGCGGAGCGAGAGGATTTTCTCGCAGGTAGGTTTTGATGTCGAAAGCGGCCCTATTAACGGCAGGTTCAGAGACCTT
Organism: uncultured Roseibium sp.; assembly: GCF_963675095.2. Taxonomy (GTDB): domain Bacteria; phylum Pseudomonadota; class Alphaproteobacteria; order Rhizobiales; family Stappiaceae; genus Roseibium. The sequence continues at coordinate 25,655 of NZ_CAXXSJ010000025.1, forward strand.
CCTGATCGCTCTCATGGCCGCCAGATCGGGATCCGGCTTCACCCCGGTTGCCGTCTGGGCAAAGCTGTCCGCCCCCCCTGCCCAGACGGCGATCGACAACCCTACAACCCCACAAAACAAGCGAAAGGCGCGAACAACAGCTTCGCCATGAATCCGTAAAACAGCCATCAGCTACCAAACCCCGGCGGGCAAGAATGCCCACTTTCCCCTACTCAAAAACCGTGGTCATTATTATCAAGGAAGGCTGAATATTGGGTTACGCACGCGGGACGTCGCGGGAATTCCTGTCAGGCGGACAGGACGGCGCCGGATTTCCGCGCAGCGCGCCACAGGATCCACTGCCGGCGGAGTTGGGACATGCGCACCGGTTCGCGCAGCGGATCGTACCCCGGCTTTTCCATCCGCTTCAAAAAGGGCTCGACCAGCGCGACCGGCAGAAACGCCGGAGCGACATGAGGCGGAATGTCCGAGACATGCTGCCGAACCCGATCCAAATGATGACGTACGTGAGAGCGCAATTCCGCCAGTGCCGCGCGTAGCGGGTCCGTCGTTTGACCGTTGAAGACGGTCTGCGGATCGACGCCATGGCGCTCCAGCAGATCCTTCGGCAGATACATCTGCCCCCGCGCCGCATGCCATGGCAGGGAGCGTATCAGACCGGCCAGTGCATAGGCGACACCCGCATGACCGGCAATCGTTGCAGTACCCGCATCCTCTCCCCGGTTCAGAACCAGACTGCCGAGCTGGATCAGCGCAGACGAGGTTTCTCCCGCGTAGCCCTCCAGATCATTCAGGCTGGGCATCGGATCGTCGTAGAGATCGAAAATCCGCGCTTCGGTCATCGCGATCAGCGGTTCCTTCGGCAACCGGTATTTTTCAACCGTCTCGCCCAAAGCAGCTGCAACGGGGTTTGCCGAAGCGGTTCCATGCTCAACGCCTTCCAGATAATCACGCCACCACTGCAGCCGAACCTCGCCCGGAAGCGGGTCGCTGACCATATCGCGGACCCGGGCGATTTCGGCGTTGAAGGCGTAAAGCGCAAGAAGACCCGGCCGATCCTCGGCCGCCGCGAACAATGCGGTCAGGTAGCGGTCCCGATCGGCTTCATAAACCAGATCGCGCGCGTGATCGAAATCAGAGTTCATGTGGAGAGATATGATCCGGCATCGGCTTTAGTCCACCGCCAGAAGGGCTGCGGCAACCGCACGGTCCTCGGACAAAAGCACGTTGAAGGTTCTGACCGCCGCCCCTGTCGACATGGGATCCGCCAGAATGCCGGCCTCGCGGAAGGCTTCCTTCAGTTGGGCCGGCAAAGGCCGCAGCTCTTTCCCGGTCCCGACCAGGAGAACCTCGATGTCCTCCTGCTCCTCGAACACCCGCTCGAAAGCGGCTGCAGTGAATTCTGAGGTATCAGTCAGGTTCCAGCCGTAGATCCCGCTCGGCACGCACAGCAGAGATCCGCGATGGGACATATTTGCGAAACGGAACCCGCCGTCGCCATAGGCGTCCAGCGGGGCCCGTCCCGGAAAATGCGCATCCCGGATGTCCATGCCGTCAGGCGGCCGCTTCCGCGTCGACATCCGGCTCTTCTGCGTCCTCGCCGCCCGGCGTCTTGCCGTCGCCGCGCAGGTTGAACAGGATCAGGAAGGGTGCCGCCAGGAAGATCGACGAGTAGGTACCGATCACGATACCGAAGATCATGGCGAGCGTGAACGACCGGATGACCTCACCACCGAAGGCCCAGAGCGCGAACAGCGCCAGCAAGGTTGTGAACGATGTAAGTGTCGTTCGTGACAGGGTTTCGTTGATCGACCGGTCCAGCAAGTCGGTCAGCGGAATTTTCTTGTAACGCCGCAGGTTTTCGCGGATGCGGTCGTAAACCACCACCGTATCGTTCAGCGAATAACCGATAATGGTCAGCACCGCCGCGATACTGGACAGCGAGAAATCGAGCTGCAGGATCACGAAAAGGCCGACGGTGACCAGAACGTCGTTTGCCGTTGTCAGAATCGCGCCGATGGCGAACTGCCATTCGAAACGGAACCAGATGTAGACCAGGATGGCGAGCAGAGCCGCGCCGACCGCCATGATGCCTGCACGCGCCAATTCGCCGGACACGCGCGGGCCGACCACTTCGGTACGGCGGAATTCCACATTCTGATCTTCAAAGGCGGCCTTGATATTCGCGACAACCGACTGCTGGGCCAGTTCGCCACCGGACTGTTCCTCAATCCGGATGAGGACCTCGTCATCGGCGCCGAACTGCTGCACCTGAACGTCACCCAAGTTCAGGTTGCCGAGTTCGGACCGGATGGACGCGATATCGGCGGGACCTTCGGTCTTGATTTCGATGACCGTGCCACCCTTGAAATCGATGCCGTAATTCAGGCCAACGGTGAAGAACAACGTAATCGACGCGATCGCGGCCAGGATCGACAGCGGAAAACTGAATTTCCGCAGCCACATGAAGCGCAACTTGGTGTTGTCCGGAACAAGTCTGAGCAGTGCCATTTTTCTTCTCCCGGATCAGATCGGCAGTTTCGACGGCCGGCGCGTCCGCACCCAGAGGGAGACGAGCAAGCGGCTGAAGGTGAAGGCGGAAAACACCGTTGTGAAGATACCAATGGCAAGCGTCACCGCGAAGCCCTTGACCGGGCCGGAGCCGAGCTGAAACAGGATCAGGGCCGCAATCAGGGTCGTGATGTTGGCATCCATGATGGTTCCCAATGCCCGCTTGTAACCGGCATCGATCGCCGAGATGGCGGAGCGTCCTGCCCTAGCCTCCTCGCGAATACGCTCGAAGATCAGCACGTTGGCATCCACCGCCATACCGATGGTGAGCACGATCCCCGCGATACCGGGCAGTGTCAGGGTTGCCTGCAGTAGGGTCAGGGCGCCGAAGATCAGGATGATGTTCGCCGCAAGAGCGATATCCGCGATCACGCCGAAGCGGCCATAGGCAAGAACCATGAAGATGACCACCGCCGCAGCTGCAATCAGCGAGGCGAGCTTGCCCGCTTCGATGGAATCGGCACCAAGTCCCGGCCCGATGGAACGCTCCTCGATCACAGTCAGTTTCGCGGGCAGAGCACCGGCACGGAGGAGAACCGCCAGATCGTTGGCGCCTTCGACGGTGAAGTTACCGGAAATCTGCCCCGATCCGCCGGTAATCGGTTCGCGGATAACCGGTGCGGAAATCACGTCTTCATCGAGAACGATGGCGAAGGGTTTGCCGACGTTCTGCTGGGTGACGACCGAGAACTTGCGTGCCCCGGCCGTATTGAAACGGAAGTTGACCACCGGCTCGTTGGTGCGCTGGTCGAAGCTGACCTGCGCATCGACGAGATCGTCACCGCCCAACAGTGCATTTTCCTCAAGCAGATAGGGAATTGGCGGATCGTCGATCGAATTCAGGATGATCGTACCGACCGGCGGCCGATCCTGCAGCGCCTGCTGGGCCGTCATGGTGGTGTCGACCATGTGGAAGGTCAGCTGTGCCGTCTGACCGATCAGGTCTTTCAGCCGCTGGGGATCGCTTTCGCCCGGCGCCTCAACCAGGATTCGGTCCGATCCCTGGCGCTGGATGTTGGGTTCCGTCGTTCCAAGTTCGTCGACGCGGCGTCGGATCACTTCGATCGATTGCTCGACGATGGACTGCATCCGATCGGCCAGGCCCTCTTCCGTGTAGGTGAAACGGGCGAGACCGTCGTCGGACACGGAGAGTGCGAATTCATAGACCTGCTGGCCGCCGAACAGGGAATTCACCAAGGGATTCCGCAAGCCATCAAGCCGCTCGCGCGCCTCGTCGAGCTTGGTCAGGTCGCGGATGCGAACCTGAGCACCTTCACCCTGAACGCCCAGGCCGGTGTAACCGATACGCGGCTGCTCGCGAAGCGCCGTGCGAATCTCGCCGACCAGCGTCTTCAGCCGCTTCTGCATATAGTCCTGCTTGTCTATCTCGTAGAGAAGATAGGCACCGCCTTGAAGATCGAGGCCGAGAACCATCTTGTTCGTCGGTAGAATATCGGGCCAGCTCTGCAGTGTCTTGGCAGAAAAGAAGTTCGGCAGCGTCGTAATGGCGCCTAGGGCGATCACAAGAGCAATCAGCGCGATCTTCCAGCGAGCGAAGTAAAGCATGACTTGAGCCTAAGCTGGGGCCTGTTCAAAGGCCCTATCCGGGCGACCCGGCCGCGCATCGCCGGCCGGGCTAAGGGAGACGGTAAACGAAATAACGGAGCCTCAGGCGCCGTCTTTCGCCGGCTCCGACTTGGAACGTACTTCCTGAACCATCGAGCGGACGATGCGCACCTTCACGCCTTCGCCCAGTTCGACCTGCAGTTCGTTATCGTCAACGACCTTGGCAACCTTGCCGATCAGGCCGCCGGACGTAACGACCGTGTCGCCCCGGCGAAGGTTTGCCACCATGTCCTGATGCTGCTTCATGCGTTGGCGCTGCGGGCGGATGATCAGGAAATACATGATCGCGAAGATCAGCACGAAAGGCAGCAGAGACATGAGAAAGTCCGGGCTCATGGGAGATCCGGTCTGCGCATAGGCTGGGGTGATGAACATTAAACTCTCCTAAGGGCGGCTCTGGCTTCCGGATCCGCTTGAACGGTTTCCGGCAAGAAAGCCTCAATTCCAGTGGCGCGGACTATAACGACGGCGCTCCGGTTTTCAAGGGATTGAACCGGTATCAGGCGTACCGAAACCGGAATATCCGGCGTTTTCGGTTACCGCCAGCCATGATAGTCCTTTGCCACTGTCACACAGGGCCTGAAATGGTCCCCATTGCAAAGGGTTACAAGACCAGATGTCTGACGGAAGCGACCTATCACGCTTGAACGAAAAACTCGATACCCTGATCGGCCTGATTGAACGGGCCGTCCCGGCACAGCCCTGCCCGCCCGATTTCGACGCTGCCGAGGCTTTTGTCTGGTCCCCCCATCCGGGTGAGCTCGTTCCCGTGGCGAAGGTGAATCGGGTCGACATCACCCTGCTTTGCGCCGTCTCCCGCCTGCGGGACCTTCTCTTGGACAACACGAGGCGCTTCGCCAACGGCCTGCCCGCCAACAATGCGCTTTTGTGGGGCGCGCGCGGCATGGGCAAGTCGTCGCTGGTCAAAGCCGCCCAGGCCGCCATCAACAAGGAACTGGGCACAAGCATCCTGAAACTGGTGGAAATTCACCGCGAAGACATCGAGAGCCTGCCGCTTCTGATGAAGATGGTGCGCGACACGCCCTACCGTTTCATCATCTTCTGCGACGATCTGAGCTTCGACCAGGACGATACGTCCTACAAGTCGCTGAAGGCCGTGCTGGAAGGCGGGATCGAGGGACGTCCGGACAATGTGATCTTCTACGCCACGTCCAACCGGCGCCACCTCCTGCCGCGCGACATGATCGAGAACGAGCGCTCCACAGCCATCAATCCGGCCGAGGCGGTTGAGGAAAAGGTCTCTCTCTCCGACCGTTTCGGCCTGTGGCTCGGCTTCCACAAATGCAGCCAGGACGACTACCTGGACATGGTGAACGGCTATGTGGCGCATTATGGCCTGAAACTCGAAGCCGACCGGCTGCGGGCCGAAGCCCTGGAGTGGGCGACCACCCGCGGCAGCCGGTCCGGTCGTGTCGCCTTCCAGTTCATCCAGGACCTCGCCGGTCGCCTCGGCCAGACGCTGGACTGATCGGACAAGGTCCGGAGGCTCCGGGGCGCATATGTCGCCCGGAAGCCTCCGGCATTTTCACATCAGTACTTGCCGAGCTTCGGGTCGATCTGCCAGATCTCGGCGACCAGCTTCTTGTCCCGGAACGTCATCACGTAGCGGACCGGGATGGTGTTCTTGCCCGAGAATTTGACATCGGCCGTGACGGTTGTCCCTTTCGGATTGGCGTTTTCCCGCAGATCCGTGACCTCGGCCTTCAGCGGACCCTGAACCTTGGCGAATTTCGTCCACACGCCTTCGATGGCGGACTTGCCCGTGTAGACGCCGTTGAGCGGGCCGCCGACCCATTCGAATACGGTCGTGTCGGTGTAATCGGCCGCGATCCCGGCAACATCGCCCTTGGCAATGGCAGCGATATGGGCCTTGGCGAGACCCGCATCGGCGAAGGCCTGACCGGCGGACAGAACGGACAGTGCGGCGACCGCCGCAGCGGCAGAGATTTTCAGTGACATGGATTGTACTTCCCTGTTTTGAGGTGCAACACCTGAAGTACGTTCCGGGGGAGCGTTTATTCCCGGGTCACCGTATTTTTTCAAATATCGAATTGGGCGCGGACAAGCTGGGCCGCCGGCATGAGCTCCTTTTCCGTAAAGCCGCCGGCAAGACCGAAACCGGCATTTCCATCCGACCAGGTCACGACACCGGTGTCCGCCCTTCGCTCGTAGCGCATTGCCGGGGCGCCCTTTCCGCCCCCATCGTTGCGGACATAAAGAACAACCCGTCTGCCCTGGGCATTTTCATACATGAGGAGCGCTGCGGGGCTGTCGTCGGCCACGATCAGACGTCCGCCGATAAACGCGAAACCCAAGTCCTTCAGGCTTGGGATCGTGATCGGCATTCCAAGGCGGTTGGTGAGCCAGGTCGACAGATGCGCGGACTGGTCGGCCCGCACTTCCACCGGATGCAGCTTTTCGGGCGCATAGACGTCATAGGCAGCGGTCGAGCCGAACGCCAGACGCTCCCGGCTGTCGTCTCCACCTGTTTGCATCCCCAAGACACCGACAGTGAGGCCGGCACCGAGAATCATCCCGGCAACGGCCGCAGCCATCGGAACGACGAACTGCGTCCTGCGGCCACGGGCGAGCGCAATCTGCGCGGGCGGAATCGGTTCCTCGAAAGCCGGATCATAGGTTTGTTTCAAGACGCTGTTGATGAGACGGTAGTCCTCCACAGTCTCGCGGGCTTCCGGATTGGCCGCAAGATACGTCTCCATCTCCGCAATCCGTTCGTCCGGCAACAGTCCGTCCGCATAGGCGTGAAGATCGTCGCGGCTTGGTATATAGGAGGATTTTTCCGTCATCGTCATTTCACCCGCCGGATTGCCGGCTTGCCTTCCGTTCGCCCCAGGCTTTCGCGCAGTCTCGTTCGTCCGCGGTGCAGACGCGACATGAGCGTACCAATCGGGATACCGAGCACTTCAGCCGCTTCGGCATAATTCAGTTCCTCGATACCGATTAGAAGCACCGCGTCGCGCTGCTCCTGCGGCAACCGGTCGATTTCGTCGAGAACCGCCTTGACCTCCAACCGGCCATCAGGTCCGGGCCCCTTGGACGCGGTCATGTCGTTTTCATCCAGCGGCAAAGGCAGGCCCCGCGCCGACTGATGGCGGATCATGTCGACATGGAGGTTGCGCAGAATGGCGAACAACCAGGGGCGCAGACGTTTTCCCTGCCGGATGGAATGAAATCCGCGCAGCGCGCGCTCAAGGCAGCCTTGCACCAGATCATCCGCCCGCTCGCTGTTACGCGTCAATGCCCGCGCATATCGCCTGAGGTGGGGAATTTCCGCCACAAGATGGGAACGATCTGGTTTCATTTTTCAAAGGCCCGGACATCAGGAAAAAGGCAGCGGATTGACACCCGCTGCCTTTGATAGACGTCGTTGCGGCAGCATTATTCCCGCCGCCTTCAAAAATATTCCGCCTCAGCTTTTCGGCAGATACTTGAGCGGATCGACCGGCTTGTTGCCTCGGCGCAGTTCGAAGTGAACCTGCGGCTGGGAGACAGACCCGGTTGCCCCGGCATTGGCGATCACCTCGCCTCTCGACACATTGTCGCCGCGCTTCACGTTCAGCTTGCTGTTGTGGGCATAGGCCGACACCCAGCCATCCGCATGGCGCAAGAGCACCAGATTGCCGAAACCCTTCAGCTCATTGCCGGCATAGATCACAGTTCCGCTTCCGGCTGCCTTGACCGGCGTCCCTTCCGGCACGGCCAGATTGACGCCCTCATTGCGGGTTCCGCCCGGCTTCGAACCGAAGTCGGAGATGATCCGGCCGCGCACCGGCCACCGGAACAGCTGTCCGCCGGCGTCGCCCGAATCGCTCTGCTCGACGCTGGCGACTTTTTCCGCCGGCTTGATCGGCTCTGTCGGCCGCGCCTCATCGTCTTTTGTGGTGCTGATCACCGTGACCCGGGGCGTCGTCGTGGAATTGCCGCTTTGCGCCGGCATTTCCGGCGGAACCGGCACATTCCCGCCAACAGGCTGAACCGATGCGGAGCGTACCGACCCGGTCGTCGTCACGGGCTTGCGCTTCGGTAAAACAGCAACGCGGACAGGCGCGGCATCAGCAGTGTTGCCGGAGCGGACTTCGGCAAAACTCGGCTGGCGAGCCGGCTTGCGATCCGGCGACGGGGCGCCGCTGGCGACCGGTGCGGTCGGGCTGACCGAGCCGGTGTAGACAGGCTGACTGCTTCGGGGCGGAGCCGGTCGCGCCGAATTTCCCGATGCCGTTTCCGGATGCACATAAGTCGGGATCAGCAGAGACTGACCTGGCTTGACCTGTCCCGGATATTCAATGCCATTGACGGCTGCGATCGCTTCCACCGGCACCCCGTAGCGGCGGGACATGGCTTCGACCGAATCGCCTTCGCGAACGGTCACGCGCGTTCCTCCGACAGAAGTCCAGTTTTTCCAGCGAACCGCACCGGAAGAGGCGACTTCCGGCGCAGGCACGGTTTCCACCGGGCTGGTGCGCTGACTTCTCACGATCTGCGGCTCGGAAGACGGAAGGCTCGCGCGCTCCACGGCGTTGCGCTGCGTCGGCACAGACCCCGTATAGGTCGGCTGGGAAGCTGTGGGCGGCAGGCCTCGTTCGGTCCCTCCCGGACCGTTTACGATATCCTTATAGGTCGGCTGCTTCGCCCCGCCAGCCAGAATGGCGCGCTGGTTGTTTGTGCCGCCCGTATATATCGGGGCTTCGCCGAAGCGTTCGACGTCGGCACTGCATCCGGCAAGGACCCCGGCGGCGACTGAAATGAGAGCGACCTTGAGAACCCGGCCACTGCGGACGATACGCTTCCGCTTTTTCATAGTTCTACTCAAACCGATAGACATGAAGGTTATGGTTAAGAGTAGAAACCAGTAAGGTTTATAAAGAGCTAAGACGCCTGCTAAAATTGATGACAAATCAGCAAACGCACATGAGCAGCCGGATTACGGATCATTGACTGATCCCGGTACTGCATTGTTCACACGCCGTGTCGCGTTCTTCCGGTACCTCGCGGTATCGGATGCCATGCATTACCGCTCTTTTACAGGCAGCTTTACAGGCGGTCGGCGCGGCTTTCCATCAAGGATACAAGGCGAACCCGGTCGATCTCCTGATATTCATCTCCGGCAGCACCACGCAGGATCCTCGTCAGGATCTGCTGTTCGCCCGGCTTGCCGACGGCTGCGATCAGAATACCTTCGGGCGCGAGCTGGCTGATCAGGACTTCCGGCACTTCGGGAACGGCACCGGTCAGCACGATGCGGTCAAACGGGGACCGTTCCTTCAATCCGCGAAGTCCATCCGCATGGTGGATACGAACATTCCGCAGCTTGAGGGCGGCAGCCCTTTGGGTCGCCAGCTCCACCAGGGTCTTGTAGCGGTCGATGCTGTCGACTTCGCCGGCCAGATACCCAAGCACGGCCGTCTGATAGCCGGACCCAGTTCCCACCTCCAGAACCCGGTGATCCCGGGTCAGGGCCAATGCCTGAACCACGCGGGCAACATAGGAGGGAGCGGAAACCGTCTGCCCGCATTCGATCGGTATCGAGGCGTCCTCGTAGGCCAGCCGGTGATAACGGGCAGACAGAAACAGGCGGCGCGGCAGACGTTCGATGGCGGAAAGAAGAGACCGGTCGCCGATGCCGCGGCCGCGCAAGGCAAGAACCAGCCCGGCGCGGGCCTCCGCCTCATCGTTGGAAACGGCAGTCGCATCTTCGGGAACGATCGCCCCCGGATGATCGGTCATGATGCGCCCTGCCTCCTTTTTCGAATCTATCCCAGCTCCCTGGCCAGGTTTTCGATCATATCATGAGCCGTCAGATCGATCCGCAACGGCGTGACTGAAATGTAACCGTCGGCAACCGCCTGAAGATCGGAATTCTGGAGGACGGAGGGGCCGCGGTCCCTGAAACCGAGCCAATAATAAGGATAGCCGCGGCCGTCCATGCGCTCGTCAATGACCAGACCGCTCTGCTCGTGGTGGCCCTGGACCGTCACCTTCACGCCCTTGACGTTCTCCGGTCCGAACGACGGAAAATTGACGTTGAGCAGCGTGTAACGGGCGAGCGGAAAATCGAGCAACTTTCGGAACAAGTCCGGGGCATGGGTTTCCGCGGTCATGTAATTCGGCTCGCTGCTGACGTCCCAGCTATAGGCCTGCGATACGGCGATGGAGCGAACGCCTAAGATCGCCGCTTCCATCGCACCCGCGACCGTACCCGAATAGGTAACGTCTTCGGCCAGGTTCTGCCCCTTGTTGATGCCGGACAGTACGAGGTCCGGCAGGCCGGGCAGAACCTTGCGCACGCCCATGATGACACAATCGGTCGGCGTGCCCTTGAGCGCATAGTGCCTGTCGTCGATCTGGCGCAGGCGCAGAGGCTCGCTCAAGGTCAGCGAGTGGGCCACGCCACTCTGGTCGGTCTCCGGCGCCACCACCCAGACATCGTCGGACAGGGTGAGCGCGATGCGTTCAAGCGCGGCGAGACCCGGCGAATGGATGCCGTCGTCATTGGTAATGAGAATACGCATAGCTGCCCTTTAGCGAATCTTTTCCAGGCCGTTCATGTAGGGACGCAGGACATCCGGTACCGTGACCGAGCCGTCCGCGTTCTGGTAGTTTTCCATGACCGCGATCAGCGCACGGCCAACGGCCACTCCGGAGCCGTTCAGCGTGTGTACGTGACCGATCTGCTTGCTGTCCTTCACCCGGTAGCGGGCATTCATGCGCCGGGCCTGGAAGTCGCCGCAGACGGAACAGGAGGAGATTTCCCGATAGGCGTCCTGCCCCGGCAGCCAGACCTCAATGTCGTAGGTCTTGCGCGAGCCGAAACCCATGTCGCCAGTGCAAAGCGTCATCACACGGTAATGCAGGCCGAGCAGTTCCAGCACTTTTTCCGCACAGGCGAGCATCCGTTCCAGTTCCTCGATCGACTGGTCGGGGGCGGTCACCGAAACCAGTTCGCATTTCATGAACTGGTGCTGGCGCAGCATGCCGCGGGTGTCGCGGCCGGCGGAGCCGGCCTCGGAGCGGAAACAATAGGTCAGCGCGGTGACCCGCAGCGGCAGCTCGTCCTCGGCCAGGATCTCGCCTGCGACCATGTTGGTCAGCGGAACCTCGGCGGTCGGAATCAGGTAATGCTCGCCACCGGTCTTGAACAGATCTTCCTCGAATTTCGGCAGCTGGCCGGTGCCGTAAAGTGCGGACCCGTGCACCAGAAGCGGCGGCGACACTTCCGTGTAGCCGTTCTGCTGCGTGTGCACATCCATCATGAACTGGCCGATGGCCCGCTCAAGCCGCGCGATCTGTCCCTTCAGGAGGACGAAACGCGAGCCGGACAGCTTCGCGGCGGTGGCAAAGTCCATTCCCCCCTGTGCTTCGCCCAGTTCGAAATGTTCTTTCGGTTCGAAGTCGAAAGACGGCTTCTCGCCCCACTTCTTGAACTCGACGTTACCGGCCTCATCTTCCCCGTCCGGCACATCATCGAGCGGCAAATTGGGGATAACCGCCAGGGCGGCTTCCAGATCGGCGATCAGACGGCGCTCCACCTCCTCGCCTTCCTGGATGAAGGACTTGATCTTCGCGACTTCGTCGATCAGCGCCTGGGCGGCAGCCTCATCGCCGGATGCCTTTGCCTTGCCGATTTCCTTGGAGGCGGCGTTACGGCGCTCCTGGGCTTCCTGCAGGCTTGCAATGTGGGAACGGCGTGCCTCGTCGAGCGCAATCAGCTTTTGTGCAGAGGCTTCATAGCCACGGCGTGCCAAAGCCTTGTCGAAGGCTTCGCTGTTTTCCCTGATCCATCTGATATCGAACATCGTGCTTCCCGGACAGCGCTTGAAGGTCAAACCTGGGTTGGCGGCCTGACGAACTGCGCGGGATGACGAGGAACCTCAGGCCTCTTCGGCCTCCCGTTCCGCTTCGAGCTCCGCACGCTTCTTTTCGGCAAGCCGGACAGAAATGATGGAGACTTCGTAGAGAAGCAAGGTCGGCAGCGCAAGACCGATCTGCGAGATCGGGTCAGGCGGCGTCAAAAGAGCGGCCGCGGCAAAGGCGCCGACGATCGCGTATTTGCGTTTGGCCCTCAACCCGTCCGCCGTGACGATCCCTGCGCGCCCGAGCAGGGTCAGCACCACCGGCAGCTGGAACACCAGGCCAAAGGCGAAAATCAGGATCATGATCAGGCCGAGATATTCACTCACCTTTGCCAGGTGATGGATCGCGACCTTGCCCGTATCGCCGGTCTGTTCCATCGACAGGAAAAACGTCATGGCCATGGGCATGACCAGGAAATAGACCAGGCAGGCTCCGATCAGAAACAGGATCGGTGTGGCAACCAGGAACGGCAGAAACGCCGAACGCTCGTTCTTGTACAGACCGGGCGCGACGAACATGTAGACCTGGGAGGCGATGACCGGGAAGGCAAGGAACAGCGCGCCGAACAACGCCAGTTTCATTTGGGTGAAAAACCACTCCTGCGGCGCTGTGTAGATCATCTCCACTTGCGCATCCGGACCGGCGGCCTGCAGATACGGCACCGTCAGGATATTGTAGATATCGTTCGCGAAATAAAAGCAGATGATGAACATCACCAAGACGGCCGCGATCGACCACATCAGCCTTTGCCGCAGCTCGATCAGATGTTCGATCAAGGGCGCCTTCGACGCTTCGATATCTTCGTGGCTCATGCCTTGGTGTCTTTCTGTACCGGTTCGCCTTTGGCGATTTCGCCTGTTCTTGCCGCCTGGGCTCTGGTCTCGTTACGCTTATCCATGCTGGGGATCCAGCTTAACATTCCTTGCCCGCAGCAGCAGGGTCAAGACGACGGGAATCTGGAACGCCAGTCCGAAGGCGAAAATCAGGGACATGTTGAAACCGAGATATTCGCTTGCAAGGGTATAGTGATGGAGCTCGGCCGACAGGGCGCTTCCAGCAGGGGCCATCGGCACAAGGACATTCATAATCACCGGCAGGACGAGGAAGTAGGCCAGAGATGCGCCAATCAGTGCCAGGATCGTTGCCACCATCAAAAACAGAAGGAATGCACGGAGCTTGTCCCGGTAGAGGCCGCGCGCAACGAACGAATAGAATTGCGAGGCGATTATAGGGAGAGCCAGAAACAAGGCTCCGAAAAACGCGAGCTTCAATTGGAAGAAGAACCATTCCTGAGGCGCCGTATAAGCTATTCCCACGTCAGGGCCGAGGCCTGCGGCCTTCAGGTACGGCATGCTCAGAACATAGTAGATTTGATCCGCGAAATAGAAACTCACGACAAACATCACTATGATGGCGGCCATCGACCAAACCAGTTGCTTAAGCAATTCGGCCAAGGGCCTCTTGGTCGGGCCGATACCTTCGTGGCTCATGCCTTCGTGTCTTCCGGTGCCGGTTTGGCCTTTGCCGTTGACTTGGCAGGGGCTTTGGCCTTTGCCGTCGATTTGGCGGGGGGCTTGGGCTTAGCAGGGGCTTTGGCGGGTGCCTTCGCCTTTGCGGACGTTCCGGCCTTCGCCGCAGCCGGAGCTTTCTTGGAGGCGGTGGTTGCGGACCCCGTCTTGGCCGATGCCTTGGCTTTGGTCGCCGCCTTCGCAGGCGTTGCCGCCTCGGCGGGCGCCTTGGCCTTTTCCGCAGGCGCCTCTTCCTTCGGCATCCAGGGCTGCGGCTCGGAAGCCGCCTTGTTCGCCGCGTCGACCTTTGCCTGAGCCTCGGCCTTGTCGTCTTCGATGGATTTCTTCAGATCGCCGAGCGGATTGAAGTTACCGGCCTCCTCGACCTGTTTCTTCATGTCGGAGATATCCGCCTGGCGCTCCGCATCGCGCAGAGCGTCATTAAAGGTCGACTGAAATTCGCGCGACATGCGCCGAACCTTGCCAATCGTCTGGCCAAGGGTACGCAGCATCCGCGGGAGGTCTTTGGGACCGACCACGATAATCGCCACGCAGGCGATCACCAGCAGTTCAGTCCATCCGATATCGAACATCTAAAATCCGCCATTCAAGCCAAGAAAACGCGGACTTGGATCAGCTCGCCTTGGACTGGTCTTCAGTCTTTTCAGCCGAAACGGTTTCGGACGGCTGATGGTCGATGGTCTTCGGAGCATCGGCGGTATCGTCCTCAGCCATGCCCTTCTTGAAGCTCTTGATCCCTTTGGCAACATCGCCCATCAGATCAGATATCTTGCCGCGGCCAAACAGCAGGATAACGATCACCGCGATGATCAGGATCTGCCAAATACCAATGCTCATACGCCAAACTCCCGGTTTCTCGGCCCAATGGCCGGACTGCCCTTATTGCAAAATTCCACACCAGCCGCAACACGGACACTCCTTCATCTTTTGATGAATGCCCGAAGTGCTTAACCGGCGGGTTTCTGTTCTGACAAATGTCAATCCTCGGCCGGAAATACAAGCACATCTTTGGGATCAGTGGTCAAACCCACATCCATTCCCGCGCTGTATTCACCACCGGCACGCACTCTTGCGTGCACCGGATCGTCCAGACCATCCACAACGATTGACAGAAGATCGACTTCACCGACGAACCGCTTGCTGGAAATACGGCCGACAACAGCCCCCTCCCCGGGTTCTCCGACGAGAATTCCCTGGGGACGAACACAAACATCCACTCTGGTCCCGGTGCTGTGCCCGGAGCTGTGACTGGAGCCGGGCAAAAGACCCAGCGGCGTATCGACGCCACCGTCCGTTACCTTTCCGGTAAACTGATTCACTTCGGAAAAGAACCGGGCGACAAAAATGTTTTCCGGGTTGTTGTAGAGGTCATCGGCCGTACCGTGCTGAACCAGCCGTCCGCGGCGCATCAGGGCGATACGGTCGCCCATGCGCATGGCCTCTTCCGGATCGTGGGTGACGATGATGCAGGTCGCGCGGGTTTCGCGCAAAATGGCCATCGTTTCCTCCCGAACGTTGTCTCGAAGCCTGCGGTCGAGCCCGGAAAACGGCTCATCCATCAGCAGGACACCGGGGCGTGGGGCAATGGCCCGAGCAAGCGCCACCCGTTGCTGTTCGCCACCGGACAAGGCGTGCGGATAGTCCCCCGCATAGCCTTCCAGTCCGACCCGGGCCAGGGACGCGAGGGCCTCGCGTTTCGCCGCTTCGCGGGGCAAATTCGTCAACCCAAACATGACGTTGTCGAGAATTGTCATATGCGGAAACAGAGCATAGTCCTGAAACATCAGGCCAACGCCACGTCTCTCCGGCGGAATGAAACCGCTCGCTCCTGACACTTCACGCCCGTTGATCAGGACCCGTCCTGACGCTTGGCGCTCCACGCCGGCGGCGATGCGCATCAGCGTCGTCTTGCCACAGCCGGAATGCCCCAGAAGGCAGAGTACCTCGCCGGGCGCGATTTCCAGAGACAAGCCGGCAATGGATTCGTTGCCGTCATAATCATGATAGACATCTTCGAACTTGAGCCCGGCGGCGATTGTTGCGCCCGCGGTGCCCCGCGCGCCCCAGCGCAAGGCAGCTCCCGCATCCCGGCCGGGTCGGGTCAGCAATGAAGTTTCTTTAACGCTCATGCGGGTCTTAACACCAAGGTCCTGCCACCTAATCCCTGTCGTCGTCCTCGAACAGTGTGCCTTCTTCCAACGGGTCCTCGTCTTCCGTCAAGGCCGGATCGTCGCTCGGTGACGGAACCAGGAAGCTGGCGGGTACGGCGCTGTCGAGAAGACCGGCCCCTTTAAGTTCCTCCAGACCGGGCAGATCCTTTACGGTGTCCAGGCCGAAATGCTCCAGGAATGCCTCCGTGGTCCCGTAGGTTACAGGCCGGCCCGGCGTTCTCCTGCGGCCGCGCATGCGGATCCAGGAGGTTTCCAAAAGCACGTCCAATGTTCCCTTTGATGTGGAGACGCCGCGGATTTCTTCAATCTCCGCACGGGTCACGGGCTGGTGGTAGGCAATGATCGCAAGGGTTTCGAGGGCTGCCCGCGACAATTTGCGCTGCTCTTCCATGTCCCGGTGCATCAGGAAGGCCAGATCTTCAGCGGTCCTGAACGCCCATTTACCGGCCACACGGACGAGGTTGACGCCCCTGGCAGCATAGGTCTGTTGAAGATCTTCCAACAGATAGTCCACCGCGCACCCTTCCGGCAGACGCGCCTTGAGCTCCTCCGCGGACAGCGGTTCGGCTGACGCGAACAGCAGCGCTTCGACCATGCGAAGCCCATCCGGGTCCGGGACCCGTTTTTCCTCTGCCGGGCCGGAACCGGTCCCACCCAGAAGGTCGGCTTCAATTTCCATTCTTGTCTCCCGCAGGACGCGCCCGAATGTAGATCGGCGAAAACGGATCGCCCTGCCTGATTTCTACCTGACCTTCGCGTACCATTTCCAGACTTGCGGAAAACGTGCTGGCGACAATCGTTGCCCAATCCTCATCGTCGCGCAAATAGTCCTGCAGATAGCCGTTGATCGGCGCCCATTCGGCGACCTGGCCGACAAGCCGCGCCAGAAGCTCCCGTGCTTCCTGAAGGGACCAGACATTCCGCCGCAACACCCGCACGGAGGTAACCGATTGGCGCTGGCGCTGGGTCGCATAGGCGCTGAGCAGTTCGTAGATCGTCGCTGTCCAGACGCTCTTGTGGTCGACGGAGGTGGTTTCCGGGCGACCTCTGGCAAAGATGTCCCGGCCGAGCCGGTTGCGCGCCAGGAGTTTTCCCGACACGTCGCGCATGGCTTCCAGACGACGCAGGCGAAACGCAAGGGCAGCCGCAAGCTCCTCACCCGTCGGTTCATCCTCGTCCTTCTGCTCCGGCAACAGCAGCCTGGATTTGAGATAGGCAAGCCAGGCGGCCATGACGAGATAATCGGCGGCAAGTTCCAGCCGCATGCGCCGTGCTTCGGCCACGAACTCCAGATACTGCTCGACCAGCGCCAGGATCGAGATGCGCGTCAGGTCGACCTTCTGATTGCGCGCCAAGGTCAGCAACAGGTCCAGCGGCCCTTCGAAGCCTTCCACATCGACAACCAGCAGGGGATCGTTGGAGGCACGATCGGCCGCATCCACATTCGTCAGCAGATCCTGATGCGTGTCGCGGGCCATGTGCCTGTCGCTTCCCCTTTTCCCCGCCTAGCCGACGGCCCACTCCGGAACGTCTGAAAGCAGCTCGTCGAACTCTTCGCGCGCGGCAAGCGGATCGAACCCTGCTTCCGGCGGCCTCCGCCTTGCCAGCGCTTCGTCGCAGCGTTGAAGAGACTTCCCCTGCAACGCAGGCGCAGCATCGGCAACAGCCTTCATTTCCGCCATATCGCCGTTGCAGTGAAGCACAAGATCGCAGCCTGCGGCAAAGCTTAGCGCCGCTCTTTCGCGCATATCCCCACCTAGCGCCTTCATAGAGATGTCGTCGCTCATCAGACAGCCGTCAAATCCGATCTCACCGCGGATGATATCGTGAATGATCCTGTGGCTCTGCGTCGCGGGATGCTCGGGCTCGATCCCGGCGTAGAGGAGATGCGCGGTCATGGCGAGCGGCATGTCCGACAGATCCTTGAACGGCAGGAAATCGGCTTGCGAAAGGTCCTCGTGAGATGCCGGGATCCGGGGAAGCTCCAGATGACTGTCGACCAACGCCCGTCCGTGACCGGGAAGATGCTTGATCACAGGCAGGACGCCGCCTGCCAGCAGCCCCTCGCACGCAGCGCGTCCGAGATCGGCGACGGTTGCCGGATCGTCGGAATAGGCGCGGTCACCGATGGCATCCACGGTTTCCGCCAGGCGAAGGTCGAGCAGCGGCAGGCAATCGACCGTGATCCCGAGGGTGAGAAGGTCATGGGCAATCAACCGGGCACCGAGCCATGCAGCCCTCAGGCCGCCCTGACGGTCCTTTTCATAGATTGTCCCGAAGGTTCCAGCCGGCGGATAGGCCGGCCAGTTTGGCGGCCGCAGACGCCGGACCTTGCCGCCCTCCTGATCGATCAGGACCGGCGCGTCGGGCCGGCCGACCGCTTCCCGAAATGAAGCCACCAGATCGGCGACCTGGTCGGGGGCTTCGCAATTGCGCCGGAAAAGGATCAGCCCCCAGGGATTTTCCTCCCGGAAAAAGGCCGTTTCCTCGGGTGTCAGCGCTGTGCCCGAACTACCGCTAATGAAGGCTTTGATCATGATCTGCCTTACCTTGGGAGCGGTTTGACGGTCAAGCAGAAGGATCAACGAGATAGGCTTGCATCCCCTGCCCCGGGCTGCGATGACATGAAGCCTATTGTAGCCTGGCACCGAACTTTGCAAATTGGAGATAATCATGCGCGCCCGCCCCGATATCCCAGCCGGAACCCTGCACAGGATCAGCGTGACGTCTCCCATTCTGGAAAAAAACCGCCTCGGCGACCCGTCAACGCGGGAGGTTGTCGTCTATACGCCCTCCGGCCATGACGGAGCCGGTTTACCCCTTCTGGTCGACCTGGCCGGCTTCACCTCCGGAGGTCCCGCGCATGTGAACTGGAAGAACTTCGGTGAAAATATCCCGGAACGACTCGACCGGCTGATCCATGAAGGCACCCTGCCCCTTGTCACGGTCGCATTTCCCGACTGCTTCACCCGCCTGGGCGGCAACCAGTATATCGACAGCGCCGCAATGGGCCCCTGGGCCACCTGGCTGACGACGGACATGCTGAATGCCGTGGAAGGCAGCTTCGGCTGCGGAGGCAAGGGAAAACGGGGCCTGTTCGGCCGATCCTCGGGCGGCTACGGCGCGCTGGTCCACGGCATGCTCCACGCGGACGTCTGGTCCGCGGCTGCGTGCCATTCCGGCGACCTTGCTTTTGAGCTCTGCTACCTGCCGGAAATGCCGAGCGCTCTCCGGGCTATCGCCAGATACGGTTCCGTCGAGGCCTTCGTAACCGACTTCGAAAGCGGTCCCAAATATCCGGGCGGCGCGATGCACGACCTGATGACCTTCGCCATGGCGGCGACCTACGATCCCGATCCGGATCCGGATACCTTCTGCGGCATTCGCCTTCCCGTCGATCTGGAAACCTGCGAAGTCATCGCCGATCGCTGGTCCAACTGGCTGTCCTGGGACCCGGTTCAAATGGTCGACCGGCACATGGACGCGCTCAAGTCGCTGAAAGGCCTCTGGATCGACTGCGGCACGGTCGACCAGTACAACCTCCTCTACGGCGCGCGCCGGGTGGCCCGAAAACTCGATGCGGCAGGCGTCAGGCATGTTTACGAGGAATTCGACGACAACCATTCCTCGATCGACTACCGCCTGGACCGCAGTCTGCCGTTCCTGGCCGACGCCCTGATGGCGTAAGGCCTATCGCGGCACAGGCCGCCTCAGCCGGAAGCGGCTACCGAAAGTCAGCACGAACCCGCCGGCCACGATCAGCAGTGCTCCGAACCCCGCCTTCAGGGTCGGCACCTCACCGAAAAAGAAATAGCCGAAGGCGGCTGCGGTCAGAACCCATGCGTAGCCGACCGGCGCAAGCGTCGCCGCATCGGCTCTCCGATACGCCTCGATATTGAAGGTCTGACCGATAATCGCGACAGGTCCAAGTGCCAGAAATGGCAGGGCGAACGCCCAGTCGATGCCATCCGTTACAGCGATCCAGACCACCGGGAGCGTCATGATGACCGCCGCAAACGCATTGACGTAGCCAAGCACCAGCACCGCGCTTTCCCGGCGGGCAAGAACCTTGATCATCAAGGCCTCGCAGGCAATGAAGAAGGCACCCAGAAGTGCCGCCAGCACGCCATCCCAGACCCATGCGCCGCTCTCGCCGGGCGCCACGGCTGAAGACCGGACGACAAGAAAGGCGCCCAAGGCACACAGGATACCGGCGACCCAGTGGCGAAGGAGGATCGTTTCGCGAAGGAGAAGCCCCGCCAGAGCAATTGCCATGAAGCCCTTGGTCAGTCCGATCGCGGCCGCATCGATGACCGGCAGCCTCGAACTCGCATAAATGATGCAACCGAGGCCGCCGGTGCCAAGGCCGGCCCGTAGAAGATGCAATTTCCACTGGGGGCTTTTCAGGGTTCCGTCCGGCAAGCCGCGCAGCGCAACATAGCCGCCCATGGTCATTGCCCCGCCCAGGTAGCGCAGCCAGACAAGAACCACCGCGGGCAGCAGACCGTCAGCGAGCTTGCCAGCGGCAAAGACCGGCGTGAACATGATGACGCCGCACAGTACCAGACCTATGGCGAGTGGTGTGTTTTCATCCGGCAGATAGCGGGATCGCGGGGACATTCGGAAGACCTTTCCGATCCCTCCTATCCCCATGCTCCCCAGTTGCCAACAAAAAACCCGCTCAACTTGCGCTGAGCGGGTGCTGTCAAACCTTGGTCGCCGGTACGGCAGGCCTATCGTTTCAATTTCTCCGCACGAAGCAGTCGCCGCCGGCGGATTTCAGGCTTTCGCAGAGCGAAATCGCTTCATCACGTGAACCGGAGGGGATTCGTGCCCGATAGAAGGTGCCGCGATCTTCGATGTTCGCGGAAACTATCACGGCCTGCTTTGAGCCCAATATGCTCGGATATCGCTGCTGCAGCGCCTGGTAGGCGGACCGCGCGGCGTCTTCAGAACGCTGCGACGTCACCTGGACCACATAGGTTCCGGGCGCAATCCGTCCCGCAGTGGAAGCCACCGGCGCGGCGGCCTGCGGCGCGGCAGGAGCAGGACTATTGAGGTTGAGCGGTGCGTTCTGTTGAGCCGGAGCCGTCGTTTGCGGGGCGGGTTGGCTCGTGGTCGCGACCTGCACCGGAACCTCCGGTTTTTTCCGGGGAACGACGGTTGTGACCGGACCGGTCGCTTCGGCGTCCGGGGTACCGGTCTCGGTGTCGGTCGAAGCGACAATCTGCGGCGTTTCAGGTTGCGTCGGCTCGGGCGTTGCAGCGGCAGGGGCTGCTGGCGATGGCGTCCCGGTGACAGGCGTTGCCGGTGCCGGAGCCGGAGCCGGCGTTTCAGCCGTCGGACGAACCGGTGTCGTTTCCACGGTCCGAACAGGTGCGGCATCCGGTTCGCCGGAAATAATCGTGCCATCCGGGCGGACAACAAGCGTCCTCACCTTCTTTGGACCGCCAGGAACGAGCGGATCTGAGGCCGCGGTTCCTTCAGGTGCCGGCGGCAACTCGGCCGGCTTGGTCTCTTCGGGCAGAACCAGCCGTTCGTTGGTCTGACCTTCAGCCGTTCCGACGCGGTCGTAAATCAATTTGGAGGCGGAATTCTCCGCCGGAGCTTCCTTGTTATCCGGATAGATCTTCAAAGGCTCCTGGAGCCCCGCAATGACCGGGGGCGGACCGGAGGGAACATCGACGGACGAGCCGTCGAACATCAGGAATGCGACCCCACCAAGAAGAGCAACCGCAACGACGCCGGCGGCGGTGTACAGCCCCTTGCGGGAATTTCGTTCATGACCTGGAGCCGCGAGCCGTTCTTTTCTGGGATGAGGCGGCAGTACGCCGGTTCCGTCGAGAGAGGGATCGCTCTCCTGCATGGCCCGTGCAACCGCATCTAGATCATACCCTTCCGGCGGCGGCGGCGTTTCGTCGTTCTCGTCAACCGGAATGGAGTTCGCGGCATCCGGCCAGACCATTTCGTCAATGTCATCGGATTTCACCGGTTCCCGATACTGGGGATCCTGTTGGTCCTCGAAGTCCAGCGCGGTAAAATCAGGTTCATTCCGGAGTACTTCTTCTGGCCGAAGTACTGCTTCTGACCGCAGTTCTGGTTCTCGCGGGAGTTCCGCCTCTGGCCGAAATTCCGGCTCTGTCCGGAAATCCGGCTCAATCTGGACCTCTGGCTCCGATCGGGTTTCCCGCTCGGGCGAAAATTCAAGATCGGCGAAAAGCGTATCGAGCCCGGAGGGTTCCGGCTCGGACGGCGCAGTCGTCCGGGTGCCCCGGATTTCGGCCTCAAGTGTATCAAGCCCCGCGAAAAGATCATCGTCCGGCGGCGGGCTTCGGTCATTTGCAGGCTGCCTGTAAGCACTTACGCCCAGATGACCCAGATTGCCGCTGCGTGCCTGATGCCAACCGCGTTCCTGTTCCGCGACTGGCTCGCTGTAGGCCGAGGACGCCGAATGCTCCGGAGCGCGTTCCTCCGGCTCCGTGTCGTATGCGGTTGCTGTTTCGGTCTCGTACTCGTAGTCCTCGGCCGGCGAAGGCTCCACCGTATCGGGTTGAGACCGGGCAGCCGAGACCCCGGCCGGCGTGAAAGACTGTCGGAAAGCACCGATCAGTTCGTCTTCCAGTTCCGCGGTCAGGTTGTCTTCCAGATTCTTGGAAACCGTCTCATGCAGCCGGCTCTGCGGGATCTCTGCTTCGACGGGTTCATCCGTCATGACCGTGGAACCGCTTAAGGAATATGTACTCATGTCACCTGCTGCAGGGTACTGCATCGTTTGGGAAGCAATGGTTTCGTTTACGTCAAAGCCCGGCATCTGTTGATCGGCAACTCCGGCCGCGTCCTCTGCCGGCTCCACGTCGGAAACCTTAGACTCCGAATAAACGTATGGCGATTGTGTGACCGGGTACGTTTCCTGAACGCTTTGCCTTTGATTGGCAGGCTCGTCCGGAACCGGAGCCTTTACGGGCGGGGCTTCGACCGCGGCCGAAGCCGTTTGCTTGTTTCGATGGACAATTCTGGCCAGTTCCACCAACGGATCTTCCATCGGCGTGGAGCCAGCGCTGCTCGCGTCCGCCGAGGTCTGCGGAAGATCGGTTTTCGGATGGTCGGAATCTCTAGACATCTGCGATTTGCTATCCGGCCGGATGGTTTTCCTTCGCCACGCTGTTTGCGCAACCAGTTCTCAATTACAACTTCAGCGCATTTCCTCCGGAGCATCAACACCAAGAATCGCGAGACCGGAAGCAAGCACCAAAGATACTGCACGGACCAGAGCAAGACGCGCTAGGGTTAATTTGGTATTATCTGCGTTAATAAAACGTAATTGCGGCAATTCCTTGCCTCTATTCCAGTGCGCATGCAAAGAACTGGCGAGGTCATAAAGGTAGAACGCAATGCGGTGCGGCTCATGCGTTTCCGCAGCCGCGTCGACAATCTTCGGCCACATGGCCATCTTGCCGATCAGCTCCAGCTCACCGACATCATCCAGCTGCGCAAGATCCGCCCCGGCAAGCGCCGCGTCGCTCGCATCGAGGCCCGGCAGCTCTTCCTGCGCCTGACGCATGACCGAACAGCAGCGCGCATGACCGTACTGAACATAAAAGACCGGGTTGTCCTTAGACTGCTCGGTGACCTTCTGGAAGTCGAAGTCGAGCGGCGCATCGTTCTTGCGGTAAAGCATCATGAAACGAACCGGATCGCGGCCGACTTCCTCGACCACATCGCGCAGGGTCACGAAATCGCCAGACCGCTTGGACATTTTTACCGGTTCGCCGCCACGGAACAGTTTCACAAGCTGGCAGAGACGCACAATGACCTCCGACTTGCCGCCGGAAATCGCCTTGCCGACCGCCTGCAGGCGCTTGACGTAACCGCCGTGGTCGGCCCCGAGCACGTAGATCATCTCATCGAAGCCGCGCAGGTACTTGTCGCGGAAATAGGCGACGTCGGCCGCGAAATAGGTATAGGACCCGTCCGACTTCTTCAGCGCACGATCGGTATCGTCGCCGAAATCCTCGGCCCGGAACAGCGTCTGCTCGCGGTCTTCCCAGTCTTCGGGCACCTGCCCCTTCGGCGGCGGCAACGTGCCCTGATAGACAAGATCCTCCTTGCGCAACGCCTCGAGCATCTCGTCGATCTTCGACGGCTTGCCGCCGGCATGCATATGCAGGGTGCGCTCGGAGAAGAAGACGTCGTGATGGACGTTGAGCGTCGCCAGGTCGTCCCGGATCAGATCCATCATGCCCGCGACCGCCTCTTCCTTGACGATCGGCAGCCATTCCGCTTCGGCCATATCCTTCAGGGCGGGGCCATGAGCCTTGGCGAGCTTTTCGCCGATCGGCTTCAAATAGTCGCCCGGATAGAGGCCGGCGGGGATTGCACCGATATCCTCGCCCAGCGCCTCGCGATACCGCAGGAACGCGCTTTTCGCCAGGATATCGATCTGCGAACCCGCGTCGTTGATGTAGTATTCCTTTACTACGTCATAGCCGGCATAGGCCAACAGACCGGCAAGCGCATCGCCGACCACGGCGCCACGGGTATGCCCCACGTGCATCGGTCCCGTCGGGTTGGCGGAGACATATTCGACATTGACCTTCTTGCCCGCGCCACGCGCCGACCGGCCGAAACCAAGCCCTTCTTCGATCACCGTCGCCAGGATCCGGTGCCAGACGGCGGGTGTGACCCTCAGGTTGATGAAGCCGGGACCGGCCACGCTGACTTCCGTGACATCGGCATCCGCGCGCAGGCTTTCGGCGAGCTGTTCAGCCAGGTCTCGCGGTTTCATGCCGAGCTGCTTGGCCAGCACCATTGCCGCATTGGTCGCAAGATCGCCATGAGCCGGATCGCGCGGAGATTCCACGGTCACGCGGGAAAGGTCGGGACTGGCGCCGTCGCTCCCCTTCAGATCAAGCCCTTGAACGGCCGCTCTTACCCGTTCCGCGAATTCAGCAAAGATATTCATGACCATCCGACCGGTTGGAAACGTAAAACACAACAAACCCGCGTGCTGCAGACGGATTTTCCGTCGAGCACCGCAGGCTTCGAAAGGCGGGCTAACCTAATTCGGGAGTATCGTCAAACAATCTGCGATGTTCGCTGATGGCAAACCGGTCGGTCATTCCGGCGATATAGTCGCAAACCCGGCGCGCCAGAACCGATTCTTCGATTGCCTCAAGATCCGTGTTCCAGGGTGCCGGCATGAGCTCAGGTTCCGCCATGAACCTGGCGAACAGGTCGCGCACGATACCGGCCACAAGCTTGCGGATCGCCAGAACATCGCCGTGCCGGTAGACGTTGGCGAACAGGAAGGTCTTCACCTCCCGCTCCCTGGCAGCCAGGGTGTCAGAGAAATTCACGAGGCAACGGGCAGCATTGCGCACGTCCGTTGCCGATTTCGGATCCACCTCCCCGATCCGGCGCAGGGATTCGGTGATCACGTCCTCCACCATACGGGTAATCGACCGGCGCACGATTTCATGGATTCGGCGATGCTCTTCCAGGCCCGGGTACCTGGCATCAACCTCATCCAGGATATCGGCCAGGAACGGGACGGTCCGGATATCCTCGACCGCGATCAGCCGTGCGCGCAGGCCGTCATCCAGATCGTGGGCATCATAGGCGATATCATCGGCAATTGCGGCCGCCTGAGCTTCCGCGCTCGGCCAGGTATGCAGCTCAAGGTCCTGCTTTTGCGCGTATTCGCGAATGGCGAACGGCAGCTCTCCGCCCGCGAACTTGCCGAGCGGCTTTCCGTCGGACGAAACCAGGGGGCCGTTATGCTTGACCAGGCCTTCCAGGGTTTCCCAGGACAGGTTCAGCCCGTCGAACTCCGCATAACGTTGTTCGAGGCTGGTCACCACCCGCAGGGATTGGGCGTTATGGTCGAACCCCTCGTAGGGTGCCATGCATTCGTGCATCACGTCTTCGCCTTCGTGGCCGAAGGGGGTATGCCCCAGATCGTGAGCAAGGGCCAGGCATTCGGCGAGATCCTCATCGAGACGCAGGGCGCGCGCCAGCGCCCGGGCGATCTGGGACACCTCGATCGTATGGGTCAGCCTGGTGCGGAAGTGATCGCCTTCGTGATAGACGAAAACCTGGGTCTTGTGCTTCAGGCGGCGAAAGGCCGACGAATGGATGATCCGGTCGCGATCGCGCTGAAACGGCGTCCGTGTCGGACTGGACGGCTCGGGATAGAGGCGGCCGCGCGTGTCGTTCGGATCCTGCGCAAATTGGGCCAGCGGCTGCGCGCCATACCCGAGTTTTCCCTGGGCAGTCATTTCTGAGCCGTCCTATCCCTATATGATGATTGTTTCGATCCCGAGCGTCATGATTGCCCCCGCACATTGACGCGATGCCTTCAAGACCATACCTATCTTACATGATCAAGACTGCGGGCGGGTCAGACCGCGCTCTGCAGCAGTCCACTCCCAACGATCTTTCACGACGGCGAACCATGACCGATACACTTGAACATCCCGTAACAGTCAGTGACCGCGCTGCCAAGCGGATCGCAAGGATTCTGGCCAGCGAGCCGGCCGGGACCGATCTTCGCGTCAGCGTGGAAGGCGGTGGTTGCTCCGGACTGCAATACAAATACGATCTCGTGACCGAACGCGAGGACGATGACCTGGTGATCGAAAAGAACGGCATCGCGGTTCTGATCGACAGCGTTTCCCTGCAGTATATGGCGGGATCGGAGATCGATTTCGTCGACGACCTGATCGGCCAGTCCTTCCAGATCAACAATCCCAATGCGGTCGCCGGCTGCGGCTGCGGAACCAGTTTCACGATCTGAGTTCTCTGAAGCGTAGCCGTTTCCTGTTGGCAATTGCGGTTTTGCCGCCAAAGACGGGACAAAGCAGCGCCTGCGATGCTACCAATTCCCCAAGAGCGTAGCGAAGCTGGAAGCAAGTGATGAAGATTGCCACCTGGAACATCAACGGCGTCAAGGCCCGGATCGACACCGTGCTCGAGTGGCTTAAGGAAGCCCAGCCGGACATCGCCTGTTTCCAGGAAATCAAATCCGTTGACGAGAACTTCCCGAGGGAAGCCATCGAGGAACTCGGGTACAATGTCGCGACCCACGGCCAAAAGAGCTTCAACGGCGTAGCGCTGCTGTCGAAGCTGCCGCTTGAAGACGTCGAGCGCGGACTGCCGGGCGACGACGGCGACGAGCAGGCGCGCTATATCGAGGCAGGTGTTTCGACCGACAAGGGCGCAATCCGTTTCGGCTGCCTGTATCTGCCCAACGGCAACCCGCTTGGCACCGAGAAATTCCCCTACAAGCTCGGCTGGATGGACCGGCTGATCGCGCATGCGGAAAAACGCCTTGCCGAGGAAACGCCGTTCCTGCTGCTTGGCGACTACAACGTCATTCCGGATCCGATCGACGCCAGAAACCCGGATGCCTGGGTCGACGACGCCCTGTTCCAACCGGAAAGCCGGCAGAAATTCCGCACCCTTGTCAACATGGGCCTGACGGAAGCGGTACGCGCCTGCACGCAGGCGCCGGAAACTTATACCTTCTGGGATTATCAGGCGGGCGCCTGGCAGAAAAACAACGGGATCCGGATAGACCACATCCTGATGTCGCCCCAGGCGACCGACAGGATGACCGGCTGCGGGATCGACAAATATGTGCGCGGCTGGGAAAAGCCGTCGGACCATGTTCCCGTCTGGGTGGATCTGGCCGCCTGAAACGGCGGCAAGCCTGAATAATTTCCGTCCCGGCCGCGGATATGCTAGAGTTTTTTCTTATTGAGAAGACGCGGCATGGGATGGCTATGACACAGATCCTGACCTTCTTCGCAAAAGGACGGTCGGCTGCCGCGGCACCGGCCCGGATCGGCCTGCTGATCGCCACCGCTGTCCTGCTGACCGGCATCAGCTATTCTGCCGCTCATTCCGGCGAGATCACTTCAGGAAAAACGCAAACAGCGACGACAGTTCAGGCTCCGGCCGTCAACTGTACCTGCCGTTACCGGGGCACGGACTACCATCTGGGCGATGCGGTGTGCCTGAACGGACCGTCAGGCCCGAGAATGGCAACCTGCGACATGGTGCTCAACAATACATCCTGGAGCATGAGTGAGACGCCCTGCCCAACCGCCAGGATGACGCCCCTGCCCGATTACATCAGACGGATCAGTTCAAACGGGTAAACCCGGGCCTACTGTACAGGCACCTGCTGGGCCGTAACCATGTCGGGACGGTTCTGGGTGATCCAGTTATCCGCCATGCCGCGGGCCAGTATCCGTACATTCTCGCTGGAAAGCGAGAAATAACGCTCGTGCATTTCGTTGATCCAGTCTGCATCGGATCCGTGAACCTGCCGGCGGGCAACCGAAAGCCACATCAGGCCCCGGGCCTTCTGCGCATCAGAATGCGCCATGTTGTAGAGCGTTTCCCCGAGCCGGGCCTGAGCGCCGATATGGCCTTTCAGCGATGCGAGGTTGTACCAGCGAACCGCCAGACGGCTGCTGGAGCCTTCATACATGCGGCCGAGTTCGTACTGGGCTTCCGGGTCGCCGAAATACGAGGCTGCGTGGGTAAAGATCTGCCGGGCGCGCGCCACATTCTGCGGAACGGCATCGCTGATCCCGTTCAGATAATAGGTCCCAAGGGCGACGAAGGCACTTGCCACGAACGGCGCATCCGGCTCGTGCGGACCGCTGTCACCGTGCTCGCGCACCACCTGGCTGTAATACTCGAACGCCTTGATGTCGTCTTCCTTGACACCGTCGCCCTTGGCATACATTTCGCCGAGTTTCCAGGCGGCCATCGGCTGGCCCTTCCTCGCCGCGTACTGCAGGGAACTCAACGCAGCGGCCTTGTCGCCGGCGTAATATTGACGGGCACCGGTCCTCAGCGCCTCACGCGGGGAAAGGTCCTCGACCTTGATCGCGTCGTTAGCTGCCGGCGTGCCGTCGAAAGCGACGGCCTGCCTGAGCGACCCGAAGCCTCCGGCCAGAACAAGACAGGCAACCAGGCACGCCGATACCGCCGGCATCGGCGCCTTTCTTCCCGTTCCTGTCTGTCGCCACGCCCGAGGCATCATCCTGAACTCATCACATTGACCGCTTTTCTCAGCGAAACCGGTCCTGTTGAACACGTTGCGCAAAGCGTATCCGCTCAATTCGGCCAGAGTTGGGCCCTTGTCGGACGGAATGCGGCAGGAGCTGGACATTGTTCTGTCGAACCCGCCTTCTGCAGGTCCGGCCGAAGCGCACATGCGGATGCATGATGCTGCTGCGCTTCCGGTCGCTTGCTTGCGCTCTTCGCATTTCCGCCGATCCGGCAATCGGTCCTGCGGACCGTATTGCCCCAATCTGACGTTGTTAATTCTTCATCGCGCCGTCATCCCGGCCGGACCATGCCAATCGACACTGCCCAGCCTCATGCCGCGCAAGATCAACGGGTGCAGATGAAACATGGCCGAAGAACGGCAGCAATGCCGACACCCCTCCTGTGATGAGACTTCCTTCGCGCATGTTGCGTTGATGTCACACTTCCATGAGGGGTTTCACCCCATCAGAGCCATAATCACTGCGCAAACTGCCAAGGTGCCGGCACAGAACAGGTCTGCCTGCTGCCGGATTGCGACTCCATATTGTTTGATCATTTGCCCATTCCCCTTTGTTTGCTGCGGTTTTTATACCCGCTGTCATTCTCGGGGCTCATGAAACCACAGACCGGTTGACATTCGGTTGCCGTGAGAGCATTCGGGCTGGAGAACCCGGCGATAAATTGGGGGCGACTGCGCGGAACGCTTTGCTGTTCCGGCTTTGTCCTGCGAAACTGGTATGGTGATTCGCGAGACATGTTTGTCGGCGGACAAGATTGTGATGTGACCAACGCGGCGGAAACTGAATGAGCGGAAAAGACGATCTTTTTGCAGGAAACGCGCAGGCGGCAGTCCCGGTCGATCGGGATCCGCCGGCCTCTCCGGCACGAAAGACCGCGCGCCCCGCCCTGAAAGCCGTGGCAAGCGGCGAAGACTATTCCGCCGCCGACATCGAAGTTCTGGAAGGCCTGGAGCCAGTGCGCCGGCGCCCTGGCATGTATATCGGCGGCACAGATGAAAAGGCGCTGCACCACCTTTTCGCCGAAGTCATCGACAACTCCATGGACGAGGCCGTCGCAGGCCACGCGACCTGGATCGATGTGTCCCTTTCCGCAGACGGCTATCTGACCGTGACGGATAACGGCCGGGGTATTCCCGTCGATCCGCATCCGAAGTTCAAGGACAAGTCCGCGCTTGAGGTCATCATGACCACCCTGCACGCGGGCGGAAAATTCGACAGCAAGGTCTACGAGACGTCCGGCGGCCTCCACGGCGTCGGCGTGTCGGTCGTCAACGCCTTGTCGGAAGATCTGGTCGTCGAGGTTGCGCGGACGCGCAAACTGTACCGGCAGCGCTTCCAGCGCGGCATTCCGCAAGGCCCGCTGGAACTCGTCGGCGACACGCAGAACCGCCGGGGAACCAGTGTCAGCTTCAAGCCGGATGCGGAAATTTTCGGCAAAGGCGCCAAATTCATTCCCGCGCGCCTGCTCAAGATGGCGCGCTCGAAAGCCTATCTTTTCGGCGGCGTCGAGATCCGCTGGCATTGCGATCCCGCCCTGTTGTCGGAAAAGGACGAGACCCCGGCGGAAGCCGTGTTCCATTTCCCCGGCGGATTGCGCGACTTCCTGGCCGAACGGCTTTCCAAGGAACGCACCGTCGTCGATGACATATTCGCTGGGCGCACGGACAAGGCGGGAAGCCACGGGTCGGTCGAGTGGGCGGTGACCTGGTTTGCCGGCGACGGCTTCATAAATTCCTACTGTAATACGGTTCCAACCCCGGAAGGCGGCACCCATGAGGCAGGCCTGCGCTATGCGCTGCTGCGTGGCCTGAAGGCTTATGGCGAACTGACCAACAACAAGAAAGCATCCATCATTACCGGCGACGACGTTCTGACGTCCGCAGGCGGAATGCTTTCGGTCTTCATCCGGGAGCCGGAATTCGTTGGCCAGACGAAGGACCGGCTGGCGACAAACGAAGCCACGCGCATTACGGAAACCGCGGTCCGCGATGCGTTCGACCACTGGCTCACGGCCTCGCCGAACCAGGCCAACAAACTGCTGGAATGGGTCATCGACCGGGCCGAGGACCGCCTGCGCCGGCGGCAGGAAAAAGACGTCGCCCGCAAGACGGCCGTGCGCAAGCTGCGCTTGCCCGGCAAGCTTGCCGACTGTTCCGCCAACCAGGCGGACGGAACGGAACTCTTCATCGTGGAAGGGGATTCGGCCGGCGGATCGGCGAAACAGGCACGCAACCGCTCCAACCAGGCCGTCCTTCCACTGCGCGGCAAGATCCTGAACGTCGCCAACGCAGGCCGGGAAAAGCTGGCCGCCAACCAGCAGCTGGCGGACCTTGTCCAGGCACTCGGCTGCGGCACCCGTTCGAATTACCGCGACACCGACCTTCGGTACGAAAAAGTCGTCATCATGACCGACGCGGACGTGGACGGCGCCCATATCGCATCGCTGCTGATCACCTTCTTTTACCGCGAGATGCCGGAGCTCATTCGCAACGACCATCTGTTTCTGGCCGTTCCCCCGCTCTACAGGCTGACCCAGGGCGGCAAGACGCTTTATGCCAAGGATGATGCCCACAAGGACGAGCTGATGGCAACGACCTTCAAGGGGAAGGCAAAGGTTGAAATCGGCCGGTTCAAAGGCCTGGGGGAAATGCTTCCCGCCCAGTTGAAGGAAACCACCATGGATCCGAAAAACCGCACCATGTTGCTGGTTCGGGTCGATGAGGCAGCGACGGCCGAAACCAATGATGTTGTGGAACGCCTGATGGGCAACAAGCCGGAGGCCCGCTTCCGCTTCATCCAGGACAATGCCGAATTCGCCGAGGATCTAGATATCTGAATCCCGGATTCAGCGGCTCCAATCGAGAAAACCGATTGTCTGCCCTATCGCTTCGCGCGGATAGGCATTATCATATTTCCGAATGTTAATGCGTAAGTCTTTGTTGCCCTCGCTTCAGACGCAAACAAGTAATTAAAAGCCCGCGGATAGCGACCATGCTGCAAGCGATGTATGATGTATTCGACCGACAGCGACGGCCACTCAGGAACCGTCACTACATGGTCTTCCGGAATGCACGGGTGGGATATGCCCGCATTCCCGGCGCCCCGATGGCCTCGGTCTTCCCGGTATTGAAAATGCTGAGCGGCCAGGCAGCGGACCCGGATGCCGCGCAGGCTTACACCACGGACTACACGGGTCTGTGGGACGGAGATATCGAACTTCTCACGGCCAGCGAACTCAAGCGGCGGCATCCGGATTTCCCGGTGTTTACAATCGTTCAATACCCCCACTCCCGGCTGGCCGCCTGTTACGAGCACCTCATTCTCGGCGAGGCGGACCTACCCGCCTATTTCGAGGAAAACCGTTTCCGGAAAGAGATGCCGGTCAACGAATTCCTGGAACGGGTCCTGGAGACGACGGACCTTGTCGCGGATAATCTGCTGCGCAGTCAGGCCTCAATGCTCCATCACAAGGGCACGCTCGTTCCGGACCTGATCCTGGATTTCAACAAGCTGCCGTCGGACTGGAGCAAACTGCGGTCCCTGTTGAAACGGCAGAGCAATGTCGACATCGGCGAGGGTCCCGCGGCCATCGAGATGCCGACCCACGAGACGGCAGAAGCCATTCGGGACTCGCTTTATTTCAGCCAGGTGCTGAGACATTACCGGCGCGACTACAAACTGTTTTTCGACAATGGCAACGGCGAACCGCCTGCGCGCGAACGTTCATGGAAGAATGCCGACGCTGCCGATGAACTGCGCGGGCAGGCAAGTTCGTCCGGACTCGTCTGAACGGTTCCCAAACCAATATTGTCATTTTATGCGGACTTGCGTTTTAAAGTTGCAAATTCTTTTCGTGGCAAAGTCATTTTCGAATGCAAATTTGATAGATGAATTAAATTTCGACCTCGCTCTGGAGACCACAGTTAACTGATATACGTTTTTATTCTCTGAAATCGGCGATTTTCTTCATATTTTGGCATGTCTTCACATTGACACTAGCGCGGACAAATGTAGGGTGTGCCCGACTTTGCATGGCATAGCCTGCAATCAGGTCTCATTCGATCGATCATGAAATCCGGGCTAAAGGCTCTATATGTCATTTAATACTCTCGGTCTTAGCGAGAAGGTTCTCGCTGCAGTGGAAGCGGCGGGTTATACGGAACCAACAGCAATCCAGGCGGGAGCGATCCCCCGCGTTCTGGAGCGCCGCGATGTCCTTGGCATCGCACAAACCGGCACGGGCAAGACCGCAAGCTTCACCCTGCCGATGCTGACGCTCCTGGAAAAGGGTCGCGCACGCGCACGTATGCCGCGCACGCTGATCCTTGAACCCACGCGCGAGCTTGCCGCTCAGGTGGAAGAAAACTTCGAGAAATACGGCAAGAACCACAAGCTGAACGTTGCCCTGCTGATCGGTGGCGTGTCCTTCGGCGAGCAGGACAAGAAACTCGATCGGGGCACAGACGTTCTGATCGCAACCCCCGGCCGCCTGCTCGACCATTTCGAGCGCGGGAAGCTGCTTCTGCAGGGGGTTGAGATCCTGGTGATCGACGAAGCCGACCGCATGCTGGACATGGGCTTCATCCCGGATATCGAACGGATCTGCAAGCTGATCCCGTTCACCCGTCAGACCCTGTTTTTCTCTGCGACGATGCCGCCGGAAATCCAGCGACTGACCGAGGCGTTCCTGCAGAACCCGGCCCGAATAGAGGTTGCCCCCTCGTCGTCGACCGCGGAGAACGTCGCCCAGTTCCTCAAGGCAACGGACAATCAGGACTACGACAAGCGCGCAGCTTTGCGCGAACTTCTTGAAAAGTCCGAAGATCTGAAGAACGCAATCGTCTTCTGTAACCGCAAGCGCGACATCACGACCCTGTTCCGCTCGCTGGAACGCCACGGCTACAATGTCGGCGCCCTTCACGGCGACATGGACCAGCGGACACGGATGATGATGCTGGACAACTTCCGGAAAGGGAACATCACCCTGCTGGTGGCCAGCGATGTGGCGGCCCGCGGACTGGATATCCCCGAAGTCAGCCACGTCTTCAACTACGACGTCCCAAGCCATGCGGAGGACTACGTTCACCGCATCGGACGGACCGGCCGGGCCGGCAGGTCCGGAGTTGCCTTTACGCTCGTGACACCCGACGATCAGAAATATCTCGATGCGATCGAAAAGCTGATCAACAAGACCATCGACTGGACCGGTGAGCCGATTGATTTCGAGGCGGCCGCGAAAGAACGCAAGGCCCGCCGGCGCAGCAAATCTACCACCAAGTCGGAAAGCACCGAAACCCGTTCGGAAGCAAAACCGGCCCCGGAAAAGCCTGCGCGGCGAAAAAAGGCCGACAACGACGATGCAGTCGTGACGGAAGAAATCCAGCCCAAACCGCGCCGCCGCCCGGCACGGCAAGAGCAGAGCGATTCGTCAGGCTCCAGGCCCACAAAGCGTTCGCAGCCAGACAGAAACGAACCTGCGTTCGGCAGGGACGGACATGTTCCCGCATTTCTCCTCAGAGAGCCACGTCCGAAGAAAGTTTCTTGAAAATCGGAGATCACGGGGCGGTAAGTTTAACCCGACCTTAAAACCTCTTGTAGAAATTTACGATTCAGGAAATTGACGCTCCGGAACTTTCCGCAAGTTCAGTGTGTGGGATTATTGATGTCAGACGAAGACGACCATAAGCGGACGATTGTTTATGCCGAGTCCGCACTGGCCTATATCAAGAGGAACGTGCTTCCGGCGTATCCTCGGTCCTATGAGTTCTGGTACACTTATTGTGCCGGCTATAATCATGGACTGAACCGCGCCATCAATGACGTGCTGAAGCAGAAGGGCCGCGTCAGCACGGAGGAAATGCAGTCCATCTACGGACGGTTTCTATCCCCCAACAAACTTGGCGACCAGCTGGATGAAGTTGGCGAAAAAGTCTCTAGGGAAGTCGAAGATCTTGTCGACGCCCTGAAAATGGGCGCTGATGCCACTTCCGACTATGGCACGCTGCTCGAGCGCGCCGGTGAAAAGCTGAAAAAGCTGAAAGATCCGGAGAACCTGGAAGTCTTTGTCACCCACCTGATGAAGTCGACCCACTCCGCAGTCGCCTCGAACCGCAAGCTCGAGTCCCAGTTGCTGGAATCGAAGCGGCAGATCGAGAACCTTCAATCGAGCCTTGAAACAATCCGCTACGAGTCGCTGACCGACGAGCTGACAACGCTCAACAATCGGAAGCATTTCGACACGTCGATCGACCGGTTGATGGCCAATGCTGCAGAAAGCAGCCGTGGCTTCGCATTGCTGCTGACGGATATCGACCATTTCAAGAAGTTCAACGACACCTGGGGCCACCAGACGGGCGATCAGGTGCTTCGGCTCGTAGCCTTGGCGGTCAAGCAGAACGTGAAGAATGGAGACATCGCCTGCCGCTATGGTGGCGAGGAGTTCGCAATCCTGCTGCCGCAGACCGGTCTGTCGGAAGCGACCGAAGTCGCCGAACTGATCCGCAGTTCGGTGATGTCGAAGGAACTCGTCAAGCGGTCAACCGGAGAAAACCTCGGACGGATCACAGTCTCCATCGGCATTTCCGTCTTCCGTCCCGATGACACCACCCATTCGATCATCGGTCGTGCTGATGAAGCGCTGTACGCGGCGAAGGCTGCCGGCCGGAATAACGTGAAGACCGAAGCGGACCTGCCCTCGGCACAGGCCTCGGATGTCGCTTAACCGG
Source organism: uncultured Roseibium sp. (assembly GCF_963675095.2). Classification (GTDB taxonomy): domain Bacteria; phylum Pseudomonadota; class Alphaproteobacteria; order Rhizobiales; family Stappiaceae; genus Roseibium. Next base: position 61,255 of record NZ_CAXXSJ010000025.1, read on the forward strand.
GGCACAGGCCTCGGATGTCGCTTAACCGGGGCACAGGCCTCGGATGTCGCTTAACCGGGGCTCAGGCCTCGGATATCGCCTGGCTAAGTCAGCGCTGAGTGGCTTCGGCGTCTAATCCCATCTGCCAGAAATCGGCTTCGAGAATGCTGGCCTTGCGAAAGATCGTTGCAAGACGGGGATAACGGGCTTCCGTGAGATAGATCTCCGCGGTCCTGTCCATCCAGATGCCGAAATCCTTCGCCAGTGCCTGATACAGGTCGCCGGCATATTCTTCGATCCAGCGACGGTAGGGATTACCGGCGAAGTCTCCAGCGTTTCGCTTTTCAAGATCAGCCCCGATCTCGGCATAGCCGATGATGCACGGCGCCAGGGCGGCCTGCAGATCAAGCAGGTCTCCGGCCATTCCCGTTTCAAGAACGAAGCGGGTATAGGCCATGGTCGGGCGGTCTTCCTCCGAGTCTTCGATCATGGCCCTGCTCATGCCCCAACCGGCACACATCTCGATGTGCAGATCGAGTTCCGTATCCAGGATCGCTTTGACGCCTTCCAGCGAGGCGTGCATGTCATCAACGGTCGGGCTTTTATAAACGCCAAGCGCATAAGCGCGCGCGAATTGGATCAGGAACAGATAGTCCTGAACGAGATAATGCCGGAAGCTGG
>NZ_CAXXSJ010000026.1:0-61618 GCF_963675095.2 uncultured Roseibium sp.
AAACTGATCGACCAGGCGCTGTCGTCGCCCTATACGCGCCTGCCCCTGTGGCGCGGGGAAAGCGACAATTTCGTCGGCGTGCTCCACGCCAAGGACCTGCTGCGCGCGCTCCATGCCGCCGGCGGCGATTTTTCCAAGATCGATCTGCTCCAGATCGCGACACCGCCGTGGTTCGTTCCCGACACCACCAGCCTGCAGGACCAGCTCAACGCCTTCCTGCGCCACAAGGCCCATTTCGCCCTCGTCGTCGACGAATACGGCGAGGTGATGGGACTGGTGACCCTGGAAGACATTCTGGAGGAAATCGTCGGCGAGATTGCAGACGAGCACGACGTGGAACTGGAAGGTGTCCGGCCCCAGGCCGACGGCTCGGTCATCGTCGACGGCTCGGTCCCGATCCGCGACCTCAACCGGGCGACCGACTGGCGCCTGCCGGACGACGAGGCCACCACCATCGCCGGCCTCGTCATTCACGAGGCGCGGATGATCCCGGAAGAACGCCAGATCTTCACCTTCCACGGCTTCCGCATCACGGTGCTGCGCCGGGAGAAAAACCGGATCACCCGCCTCAGGATCATGCCGCTCGGCCAGAAACCCAATCTGCTGACGCCCGCCGCTGCCCAGACCCCGCCCGCACCGACCGTCCCGGCCGGCAAGGCCTAGGGCATACAGAGCACTCTCTACGCCGCAATGGGGGCAGGTGCATTCCTCGGCACCTCTCCAACCTACAGGCCGTCACCCCCGACGTGATGTACAGACCGGGGACATGGCTGACAGGTGTTCGGGGACATGGTTGACACATTTATATCGCGTTGAGGTCGATTTGTGCGACCTTGTTGGCGCCGAAATAGATGCCGTATTTTCCCGGGTGAGAAGTTGGGCGAATAGCCAGGCTGTGTCCCCTGAATGCTTTCGGCACAGACCAGAGGCGTCCTTTGTAGCTGATTTGGGCCTTGGTTCTGGGAACCTTGCGGGTGATGGTGCTGTTTTCATAGATCATCTCCGGCAAGGTCTTTGACCAACTGCGCAGCGACGGACGGTAGCGGCTCGCGGGAACCTTGTCAGACAGGGCTTCATGCGGGCGATGATGGTTGTAAACCAGCCGCCAGCGGTCGAAGGCCTGCTGGAGCTGCTCCTGGCTACGGTAGCAGCGCAAGGCCAGCACCTCTTCGTTCAAGGTTCGGTTGAAGCGTTCATTCTTGCCCTTGGTTTGCGGATGGAATGGCCGGGCGTAGATCACATTCACGCCCAACCTGGCCAGCCAGACCCGTAACGGTGTCCAATGACTGTCCCGATAACTGGAACCCCAGGGGGCGCCATTGTCGACCAGAAATGCATCCGGCAGGCCATAGAGGCTAAAGCTGCGCTCCAGATGGGTCTGGACGGTATGTGTGCGCTGATCCGGACAAGCCGCCAGGCACACCGCGAAGCGGGAATGGTCGTCGACAACCGTTAGCGGATGGCACTCCTGTGCATTGCCCAGACGGACCCGACCCTTGAAGTCCATCTGCCACATACGGTTGGCCTCCTCTTCTTCAAAACGCTGCCAGTCTGTCCCGCTCCTGTCCCGGGGCCGGATACAATCATGGCGACGCAAGACCGCATGGATGGTCGATACCGCTGGAGTGTTGTCGTCGGTGCGTGAAAGCACCGCCGCGATCTTGCGCGCACCCCAAGCCGGATGGGCCGTGCGCACCGAAAGGATTGCTTCTTCCAACGCGGGGCAAAGCTGCTGCGGACTCGATCGCGGCCGGCGGCTGCGGTCCTCAAGCACATCTCCCGCTTCAAACCGGCGCAGCCACTTGTAGCCGGTCTGAGGGCTGATCCCGAACCGGCGGCAAAGCTCACGCCGGTTCACGCCTTCAAGCCTCGCGAGCCGGACGAACTCTTCTCGCTGTTCCATGATCGACATCTCCTGCCACGGCATGCCCGCCTCCTTCGACGTAAGTCATGCCAAATGTGTCAACCATGTCCCCGAACACCTGTCAGCCATGTCCCCGGTTTAAACATCAAGTCGGGGTGACAGCTGTGGAAGTGGCTCGGTTTTGCCCCAAGCTCCGTTGTCATTCCGGTTCGAGCGTAGCGAGAGACCGGAATCCTTGTGTGTCGGAATTGTGCTTAGGTGTGTCCGGGCGGGAGGCCGTTGGAATCCTGGTCTTGTAAGACCGTTTACTGGCTTGGCCCCCGCCCGTTCCACATACCCAACCTGAACAGTTGATAGAGGCCGTTGGCGCGGACCTCGTAGCACAGGGATAGGCACAATGACTTTACACCCTGACGTTATTGGATGCGACGTTTCTAGGCTGTAGTGACAATTTAAGGAATTGGAGATTCCCAAAGGTCGACAAATCAGATTCAACACTGGCTTTTGGAGGCTGGTGTGGAAGGCGAGATACTTCGGGACGATCAATGGGAGCGGCTTCGGGAATTTGTTCCGGGTGGCCGGCAGGGGCGGCGCGGTCCGCGCAGTGACGGACGTCGTTTCTTTAATGCGATCTTATGGCTCGCTCGCTCAGGCGCCCGCTGGAAAGATTTGCCAGAGGACAGGTTCGGTCCCTATCAGACAGCCAAACGGCGTTACTATCGCTGGATTGAAGCTGGTGTCTTTGAGCGCATATTCGAGGCGATCGCCCGTGAGCCGGACATGGAGTGGCTGGCAATCGACGCGACCGTCATAAGAGCACATGCCCAAGCCGCGGGCGGAGCGCGCAAAAGGGGGGATCTGAAGCCCAGGCCCTTGGACGCTCCCGGGGCGGCTTTGGAACGAAGATCCACGCAGTAGTGGACGCACTGGGCTTACCGGTTCGCTTCGATATCGGGCCGGGACAACAAAATGACATGGCTCCCGCGTGCCGTCTCATGAGCGGTCTGCATGCACAGCAGGTTCTTGCGGATCGCGCCTATGACGCTGACAGTCTACATGATCTTATTCTTGAACAAGGCGGCGAGCCCATCATTCCGCCACGCCGCCATCGCAAGCATCAGCATCACTACGACCAAATCGCATACAAGAACCGGTGGGGAATAGAAGGCTACTTCGCCAAACTCAAGCAATGGCGCCGTATCGCTACGCGATACGATAAGCTCGCTGCAAATTTCATCGGCTTCATCAAGCTCGCAAGCATTATGCTCTGGCTTAAATAATTAAATTGTCACCACAGCCTAGGCTGTAGTGACAATTTAAGGAATTGGGGATTCCCAAAGGTCGACAAATCAGATTCAACACTGGCTTTTGGAGGCTGGTGTGGAAGGCGAGATACTTCGGGACGATCAATGGGAGCGGCTTCGGGAATTTGTTCCGGGTGGCCGGCAGGGGCGGCGCGGTCCGCGCAGTGACGGACGTCGTTTCTTTAATGCGATCTTATGGCTCGCTCGCTCAGGCGCCCGCTGGAAAGATTTGCCAGAGGACAGGTTCGGTCCCTATCAGACAGCCAAACGGCGTTACTATCGCTGGATTGAAGCTGGTGTCTTTGAGCGCATATTCGAGGCGATCGCCCGTGAGCCGGACATGGAGTGGCTGGCAATCGACGCGACCGTCATAAGAGCACATGCCCAAGCCGCGGGCGGAGCGCGCAAAAGGGGGGATCTGAAGCCCAGGCCCTTGGACGCTCCCGGGGCGGCTTTGGAACGAAGATCCACGCAGTAGTGGACGCACTGGGCTTACCGGTTCGCTTCGATATCGGGCCGGGACAACAAAATGACATGGCTCCCGCGTGCCGTCTCATGAGCGGTCTGCATGCACAGCAGGTTCTTGCGGATCGCGCCTATGACGCTGACAGTCTACATGATCTTATTCTTGAACAAGGCGGCGAGCCCGTCATTCCGCCACGCCGCCATCGCAAGCATCAGCATCACTACGACCAAATCGCATACAAGAACCGGTGGGGAATAGAAGGCTACTTCGCCAAACTCAAGCAATGGCGCCGTATCGCTACGCGATACGATAAGCTCGCTGCAAACTTCATCGGCTTCATCAAGCTCGCAAGCATTATGCTCTGGCTTAAATAATTAAATTGTCACCACAGCCTAAAGCGCATCTGGATTTGTTCGACACCCGCAGGTCCCTTCGGATCGGCAATACGGTCACTGACATTGCGGGATGGCTCAGCCAGTTGAATGGACGCACGCCCTTCTTCGTTCTGGAGGCGACCGGGCGCTACGACAGAGTTCTGACCAAGGCTCTGGAGGTTCACGGCATCGGCTATGCCAGGGTCAATCCGGCTCGAGCACGTGCCTTTGCGACAGCCACCGGACATCTGGCCAAGACGGACCGTATCGATGCGCGCATGCTTGCCCGTTTAGGCCAAAGCCTTGCCCCAGAAGCCACTTTGCCCAGAGATCCGGCCCGCCTCCGCCTTGAAGCCGTCCATCGGCGGCGCGGTCAGTTGGTCTCCGTCCGGCAAAAGGACAAACAGCGTCTCAGTGAGGCCACTGCAGATGAACGGGACAGCTTGAAGCGACATATCGCCTGGCTGGACCGGGAGATCGCACGTCTGGAAGAAAAGATGCGAGCACTTCTGCACAACAGCGCAGTCCTTGCCCGTCAGGAAAAGCTCCTGCGCTCTGTTCCGGGCATCGGTCCGGTAACCGCTGTGACCTTGATGACCCTCTTGCCCGAGCTCGGCACCCGACCGGCCAAATCACTGGCCGCACTCGCTGGACTTGCCCCTTTCAACGCCGATACCGGGCGCTTCTGCGGTAAACGCTCAATCCGCGGGGGACGCAAACCGGTGCGGGATGCCCTTTACATGGCGGCTGTGACCGCTTCCCGCTCAAGCTCAAGGTTCAAGGCCTTCGCTGACACTCTTGAAAATCGCGGAAAGCCTTTCAAAGTCAAAACAATAGCGGTTGCCAGAAAACTGCTGACGACTGCAAATGCAGTCATTCGCGACGAAGTGCCATTCACTCCGTGAAAACACAGTTGCCAGTAGCCCCGGTATCATTTGAAACCGCAAGCGCCTGTGTTTACTGGATCCCAGCCTTCGCTGGGATTGTTTGTTTTGAGCGATGTTATGATGGGATTGGTCTCCCGGAGCGGAATTCCGGGAGACCAGTGACAGGCGACCGTGCTGGGATCGGGCTTTCACCCGTAGTCATCAAGGTTCCCTGTCGCTTCCTTTTCCCGCTTGGAGAGTTGATTGGGCCTCTGGCCTGAACCACGCCCGCAAACAATCCGAAGCATGCAGAGGATACCATCGTCATGGCGGTTTTGCAGCAAGCTCCTGTGCGTGTTGTTGGCTTCGATGTTGCCAAGGACACGATCACCGTGTTCGACAGTGCAGCCGGCAAGGTGAACACGGTCGACAACAACCGAAGCTCCTTGCGTAAACTGATTGCCCGCCTCGAGCCCGACAGCCTGGCGGTCTGTGAGCCGACCGGAGGTCACGAGGCCTGGCTTATCGACGCGCTGACGGCTGCCGGCATTGCCTGTCACCGGGCCGATACATTGAAAGTCAAAGCCTTTTCGCGCTCCTACGGCACGCTTGCCAAGACCGATGCCATCGATGCCAGGGCGCTGGCTCGCTACGGCCAGGAGCGGTGGGCATCGCTGCCCCTGTTCGCTCCCGTCCAGGCTGAGCAGAAAAGACTGACCGCCTTGGTGGCCAGGCGTCAGGATCTCATCGACCTCAAGGTGGCGGAGACCAACCGTCTCAAAGCCCCAGGAGAGGACGTGATCCAGGCCTCCTGCAGGGTCTTGTTGCGAAGCCTTGCCCGAGCTCTGGAACGTATCGATCAAGAGATCGACGCACTGATCGACTGCTGTCAGTCCCTCAAGCGGAGGGTCCAAATCTGTCTATCTTTGCCCGGTGTCGGGCCGCGCACGGCCGTGGCCCTGGCCGCAACCATGCCGGAGTTGGGAACCCTCACCCGCAGGCAGGCCGCCTCCCTGGCCGGTGTGGCCCCGCACCCAAGAGACAGCGGAACGCTCAAAGGCTACAGGAAAATGCGCGGCGGGCGGGCGAATGTCCGAACCGCCCTGTTCATGGCAGCCCTGGCCGCTAGCCGCGCTAAGGGACCTTTACGTCAGTTCTATCAACGCCTGGTCGAAAACGGTAAGAAACCGATCGTCGCCATATCCGCCGTCATGCGAAAGATCATCGTCATCCTAAATGCAAAACTCAGAGACGGACTCGCAAAACAGAGTTGATGACAACAGAGAGGGAGGTCGCAGTGTTCTGGCACGCAAGTTCTCATCAACTGTGCCGCTTTATTCCGCATATCCCTTGTTTCGCCTCAAATAAGCTTTGTTCGGCGGTAATTGCTGGGTCAGGATTGGCCGATCCCGTCGGGGACTATTTTCAGGCAGAGCGAAGTTCATGAATGCATTCAAGATGTTGACCGGATCGATGAAGCGAATCGGCGTCGCGGGTATGGCCGCCCTTCTCTTGTCTGCCTGTGTCTCGGAGACGGAGACGCCAGCCTTTTACAAGAGCATGGCGCGCGTGGATGCCGCTGTCGACCAGCAGACCGCGGCGCAGATGATCTCCCAGTACCGGTCCAACAACGGGCTGGGGCCGGTGACGGTCGATCCGGCGCTGACGGCCATCGCCCTGTCGCAGGCCCAGGCCATGGCCAAGGCGGGGGACGTGAGGGCGTCGCTGCCGAAGAAACAGCAGCTTGCAAGCCGTATGATTTCGATCGGCGAACCGCAGACTTACGCGTCCGAAAACGTCAGCGGCGGCTACCGCACGCTTGCGGAGGCCTTTTCCGGTTGGCGGGAGTCGCCCAAGCACAACAAGGTCATGCTGGACGACAAGGCGACGCGGATGGGGATCGCCACGGCTTACGCGCCGAACGCCAAGCACAAGGTGTTCTGGTCCCTGGTGATGGCCGGGCCGAAGCCTTAAGGGCTATTTCTGTTTGTATAATTACGGTTCAAGACGCTAACCTCCCCCGGAAGCAGGGGGAAATCATGCGTCAGGTGTTCAGATTGCCGGTTGTGTCCGGTTCATTGGTGTTCGCGGTCTTGCTGTCGTTCCTGTCCGTGCAGGCGCAGGACTTCGATTCCCATGCCGGATATTATTATCCGTCACCGCAAACGCGCGAAACCTACGCTTCTGACACCAAACCGGACGCGGAAGCGACGGAAAGTTCCCGGGCGGCGTTCGTCGTCGGCCTGGCCGCGAAGCAGTTCGAGCAGAACCATATTCCCGGCTATCACCTGTTCGCCAAGGGTGAGCATCTGGAAAAGCTGATCATCGTCGCTACCGGCGACGGGCAGTACGACACGCTCTATCGTCTCAGGGCGCTCCTGGCGTCGCTTACGTCCATGGCCCGGGGAACGCCGTTGTTTTCCCAGACCGCGGAGCCGTACGAATATAATTTCCTGGATTTCTGCAAGCTGATGGGCTTCACCCAGGTCACGGTGAGCAACGGCAAGGACATGGCCCACCAGATTTTCCTGCGCTAGGCTATCCCGGTACTAGTACCGTTTCAGCTTGCCATCCAACCAGTCCCTGAACTGGGACTTGGCGCCAAAGAAGACGTTGCGGTCGACTTCGCCCTGGATGCCGTCGACCTTGCCTTCGGCGGTGTACTGCCAGAAATACCAGTCCTCCCGCTTCGTGTAGACCCGGTTCGGATAGGCGGCCACCGAGCGCAGCCAGAACTGTTCGCCCTTCAGGGCGCCGACGAGGCGGTCGCGGTGGAAATCGACGGAAGAATAGATCACCGGCCGTTTGCCATAGTGATTTTCCATGGCATCCAGGAAGGCGTTCATGTCGCGCAGGATCTTCTCGCGGTCTGGCCGCTCCTGACAGGTCTTGGAATGCGCGTTCCACTCCATGTCGAGCACGAGCGGGAGGGCGGTCGGGTCGACGGGGATGGTTTCCTGCACCCAGGCGATCTGTTCTTCCACGGGCCGGCAGAAGTAATAGAAATGATAGGCGCCGCGGGGCAGGCCGGCGGCCTTCGCGCCATACCAGTTGTCCAGGAAGCGCGGATCGGAGTGGTCGCCGCCTTCGGTTGCCTTGATCCAGGCAAAGGAGATGCCGTCGTTACGCACCGCGTTCCAGTCCACGTCGCCCTGCCAGCGGGAAATATCGATGCCATGGACGGCATAATCCTCCGGCGTCGGGTCCGGAAACTCGTAAGCCGAGCAGGAGGCGAGGAAAATCAGGGCGATAACGGGTAGAAGGCGTCTGAAACAGAAACTCACGGCGCGCTCGTTTGATTAAGGAAGTGCTAAAACTCGCCCCTAAAATGACCGAGTTTTCCTAACGGAATATGGAGAACGGGCGATTGTGAACAAGATCGCTTGCATTTGTAAGGAGCGGCCGATGTTGTCAGCTGCTGTTCAATCAGGGTGAATTGGCCCTAGGCGTATGGCATCCGAATCCCTATGACTAGGGGCAACCGGCCGATTTTCTCTTTCAAAGGATTCCCATGCCCAAGCGTCTGACCATCGTGACCTGGAACATCAACTCCGTCCGGCTCCGGATGCCGATCGTGGAGAAGCTGCTGGCGGAAGTGCAGCCGGATGTGCTGTGCCTGCAGGAAACGAAATGTCCGGATGCCAATTTCCCGGAAGGCGCCTTCCGCAAGGCCGGCTACGAGCATATCGCGATCAACGGCCAGAAAGGCTATCACGGGGTGGCGACCGTCTCGCGCCTGCCCATTGAAAACATCGAGCGCCGCGAATTCTGCGCCATGGGCGACAGCCGGCATATCGCCGTCGACGTGCCGTTCAACGGTGCGTCCCTGCGGCTGCATAATTTCTACGTCCCGGCCGGGGGCGACGAACCGAACCGGGAGATCAACCCGAAGTTCGGCCACAAGCTCGACTTCTTCGCCGAGATGAAGGACTGGCTGAAGGGCGAGGAGACTGCACGGCCCGCCGTTCTGGTCGGTGACCTCAACGTGGCGCCTTACGAGGACGACGTCTGGTCGCACAAGGCGCTGTTGAAGGTGGTCAGCCACACGCCAATGGAGACCGAACTGTTCGAAAACGTCCGCGAAACCGGCGGCTGGATCGACGCCATGCGCCGGTTCACGCCGATGGAAGAAAAACTCTATACGTGGTGGAGCTACCGGGCGAAGGACTGGTCGGCCGCAGACAAGGGCCGGCGTCTCGACCATGTCTGGGTCTCGTCCCCGCTCTCGGACGCCATCAAGGGCACGAAGGTCCTGCGCGACGCGCGCGGCTGGGAAAAACCGTCCGACCACGCGCCGGTGATCGCGGAGTTTTCCGTTTAAGTGCCTAAGGTGTAATGATCACCTTGCCGAGCACTTTGCGGGCGGCGATCTCATCCAGGGCGGTGGAGATGTCCTCCAGCGGATAGATCGCGTGCACATGGGGGTTGAGCCGTCCCTGGCTGACCCACTCCAGGAGCTGGCGCATGTTGTTCTGATGGCCTTCGGGATCGCGCACGACGGCTTCGCCCCAGAAGACGCCGCGGATATCGCAGCCCTTGAGCAGCACCAGGTTCAACGGGATCTTCGGGATGTCGCCCGCGGCAAAGCCGATCACCAGAAAGCGGCCTTCCCAGGCCGTTGCGCGCAGGGCCTGTTCGGCCAGCTCGCCGCCGACCGGATCGTAGACCACGTCCACGCCTTCGCCGCTGGTCAGGCCCTTCAGCGTCTCCTTCAGCGGCTGTGTGGAGTAGTTGACGGTCTCGGCCGCGCCGAGGCTGCGGGCGAAGGCGAGCTTTTCGTCAGAAGAGGCGCAGGCGATGACCCGGCAGCCCATGAGCGTGGCGATTTCAACCGCCGCCTGGCCGACGCCGCCGGAGGCGCCCAGCACGGCGACTGTTTCGCCTGCCTGCAGTTTTGCGCGGTCGCGGAAGGCGTGAAGCGTGGTGCCGTAGGTGACCGTCAGCCCGGCGGCTGCCTCGAAGGAAACTTCATCCGGCAATTTGACCAGCCGGTCCTCGCAGGTGATGACCAGTTCGCGGGCAGCACCATAGCCGAGATAGCCCATGACCCGGTCTCCCGGCGCCACGTCCTCCACGCCTTCGCCGATGGCTTCGACGACGCCGGCAAATTCGGCTGACGGCGAAAAGGGCAAGGCCGGTTTGGTCTGGTACTTGTCCTGAATGATCAGCGTGTCGAAGAAGTTCAGGGCACAGGCCTTGACCCTTACCAGAACATCGCCGGGTTTTGGAACCGGGGCTGCTATTTCTTCGATGACGAGGGAGGACGGCGGCCCGAAGGCTTTGCAAAGGCAGGCTTTCACGGGTGGAAATCTCTCAAGAAATTCAGAACAATGTATTAGGGTCAGGACCCTAGTTGTTAGCATGCCTTTTTTTAGCCTTAAAGGCTTCATTAACCGTCTTTCGACGCACAGCCGTTGAATTTTCCGGAGCGGCCGGTATTTAGGGCGCACTTCAGAAGAGATGGAAACTGGAATGCGCGGATATTTTGCAGTCGGGGCGGAGGGGCTTTCGAAACGGATGAACCTCGGCACGCTCATGCGTTCCGCGCATGCATTCGGGGCGAGCTTCTTTTTCACCGTCGATGCGGACAAGGCGATCCGCAAGGCGCCGCCGTCCGATACCTCCAAGAGCCCGGGGCATCTGCCCTATTTCGCCTGGGACAGCGTCGACACCATGGATCTGCCGCGGGGCTGCCAACTGGTGGGGATCGAGCTGACTGACGAGGCGATCGACCTGCCGAGTTTCGGGCATCCCCTGCAGGCGGCCTACGTGCTCGGTCCGGAGCGGGGTTCGCTGTCGCCGGAAATGCTGGCGCGCTGCGACCATGTGGTGAAGATCCCGACCAAGTTCTGCATCAACGTGGCGATGGCGGGTGCCATTATCATGTACGACCGCCACCGGGCGCTGGGCCGCTACCGGGACCGGTCGATCACCGCGGGCGCGCCGGCCGGCGACCGGCCGAAGCATGTCCAGGGCGGACCGATCATGCGGACCGGCCGCAAAGTACCGGGCAACTGAGTTTCGGTTCCGGGTAGGGGCCGCAAGTGCAATTGAAACTTGCATCTTCCATCAGGCCGGGTCTTTCTATTCAGAGCGGGAACAGACCGGAGTGGTGGGGTGAGAAGGCTGTTAAGCCTGTGCGTAGTGGTTTTGGGGAGCTTCCTCGGGCTTTCCGTTACGGAATCCGCGAAAGCAGCTGACCTCGTCGCCCTTGTCGTCGGAAACGGGGCCTACCGGCATTTGCCCAAGCTTATCAATTCCCCGAATGACGCGACCTTGATGAGCCGTACGCTCGCCGACCTGGGTTTTGATGTCATCGAGGTTATCGATGGCGATCAGCGTGCATTGCTGGATGGCCTGATACGGTTCGGACGCGCGACCCGGGCTGCGGACATCGCGATGGTCTTCTACGCCGGCCATGCCGTACAGGTGGCCGGGCGTAACTGGCTGTTGCCGGTCGATGTCAACGTGGAGGCTTCGACGGACCTGCCGGGGCAGGCGATACGGGCGGAAGATCTGCTGGATATCATGGACGCGTCCGGCGCCCGGCTTAAACTGGTGTTCCTGGACGCCTGCCGGAACAACCCGTTGCCCCGCTCGCTGACCCGTGGCGTGGCCAGGGGCCTTGCCCGGCTCGATGCGGACACTGCCGGCACGATGATCGCATTCGCGACCGCCCCCGGGGATGTCGCTTTCGACGGGGTGGGGGCAAACAGCCCCTTTACCACGGCCCTTGCGCGCTACATTCGCCAACCAGGGCTCGAAGTCCGCCAGATGATGGGAAAGGTCCGAAAGGCGGTCTACGACGAGACCGGCGAGCGGCAGCTTCCCTGGGTCAATGAGGCGCTTATCGGCGAATTCTATTTTGCGGGGAGGTCGCAGACGAAAGCCGCACCGACTTCCGAGGGCAGCGATGCGTCGGCAAACGCCTTCACGCTGACAGAAAAGCTCGGCACCCTTGCCGCCTATGACGCGTTTCTTTCGATGTTCCCCGAGGGCTTATATGCAGACCGTGCAAGGGCAGCTCGTGAGCTGCTTGTCGCCGAAGTGCCTTCCGGCGAAGCGGCTTCCGCCGAAGACAATCCGCCCCTGACAGCGGTGTCCGGTACGCCGGAGAAGCAGGAAAAAGCAGCTCGTCCGGTTCAAACAGACCCGGTGCCTTTGGCAACGCCAGAAACGGTCGCACCGAAAAACAAGCCGGATGCTCCTAAAGTCATCGCCTCTATCGAGAAGCCTGAAACTGCGGAAACTTTCGGTACCAGTAAAACCACCGTCACTTTCCAGCGTTCCATCCTTTATGAGGAAAACGCAGGCGCAAACGGCGCGGGGACCGCGGCACAGGGCGATGTGGTCTGGGCCGTGGGCGAAGAGACCGATCTGAACGGCCGAAAACAGGCGGTTCTGACTGCGAAGATCAACATCCCCGATCGGGATATCTCGGTCGATTTACGCATGAAACCCAACGATGACGACTCATTGCCCGCCAGTCACCTGATTGAAATCAAATACAATCTGCCGAATGGCTTTCCTTCGGGCGATGTGCAAAACGTGCCGGGCCTCGTATTAAAGCCGACCGAGCAGGCCCGGGGCGATGCCCTCATCGGCGCCTCGATAAAGGTCTCGGATGGCTATTTCTGGATCGCCCTTTCAAACCTCACCGACGAACTCGAGCGCAACATCGGACTGCTGCGGGATCGGGGATGGATCGACATCCCGATGCTTTTTGACAACGGCAAACGCGGGATCTTGACGCTCGAGAAAGGGTCGAGCGGAGCGAAGGCAGTCGAGAATGCTGTTCAGGCCTGGCGAGCAGCCGGCTGAGCGGCAGTAGGCCGAATTGAATCTTGCATCTTACGTCACGTCGGGATTTTCTATTTCCAACGGGAACAGGCCGGAGTGGGGTGGGTGAGACGCCTGATATGTCTTTGCTGTCTGATTTTGGGAAGTCTGCCGGGGTATTTGGCTTCAGCGCCCGCGAGCGCGGCTGACCGGGTTGCGCTCGTCGTCGGCAACGGAGCCTATCGGTATGCTTCCGAGCTCCCGAACCCGCCCAACGATGCGGCCCTGATGGGGCGCACGCTCGCGGACCTCGGCTTCGATGTCATTCAGGTGATCGATGGCGATCAGCGGGCGCTCTTGAACGCACTGACCCAGTTCGGGCGGGCAGCGCAGAATGCGGATATCGCGCTGGTGTTCTATGCCGGCCATGGGGTTCAGGTGGGCGGGCGCAACTGGCTCCTGCCGATCGATGTCCACGTGGAAGCGTCGACGGATCTGCCGGGGCAGGCCGTTCGCGCCGAGGATCTGCTGGAAATCATGGATGCATCGGGCGCGCGGCTGAAGCTGGTGTTCCTGGATGCCTGCCGGAACAATCCACTGCCCCGGTCGCTGACGCGCGGCACGACCAGGGGCCTTGCCCGGCTTGACGCGGGCACCGCGGGTACGATGATCGCATTCGCGACCGCGCCCGGTGATGTCGCCTCCGACGGAACGGGGGCGAACAGCCCCTTTACCACGGCCCTTGCCCGCTACATCCGCCAACCCGGTCTGGAAGTGCGCCAGATGATGGGCAAGGTGCGCGAGGCGGTCTACGACGAAACCGGCAAGCGCCAGCTTCCCTGGGTCAACGAAGCCCTGATCGGCGAGTTTTACTTTGCAGGTACGGCTCAGGCGGTGACTGCGCCTGTTGCGAGCGCATCGGTTGCAACCGCACCGGCTGCCGCCGACAGTGATTCCTCGGCAAGTGCCTTCGCGCTTGCCGAAAAGGTCGGAACCGTTGCCGCCTATGATGCTTTTTTGTCCCGGTATTCCGATGGCTTTTATGCGGACATCGCCCGTGCGGCGAGGCAGAAGCTTGTCGGAGAAGGGGCTTCCGCCGGGGCGAACCAGGCATCTGCGCCGGAGCCTGCTGATCAGGGAAAGATCGTGGTCGTGAATACCTCGCCGGCGCATCTGGATCCGCCGGACTATCGCAGCGGGGCCTGTGCGGTGCGGACCGTCGGCGGGGCGCAACTGACCTATTGTTCCTCCTCCGTGCTCGATCCCCAATACGGCAACCGCTACGGACCCGGAAACCTGACCGACGGCGACCCTGCGACGGCCTGGGTGGAGGGTGTCGGGGGGGCGGGGACCGGTGAACGCATCCTGGTCAAATTCGGCTCCGAGCGCCCGTTCGCCGGTATCGACATCACCAACGGCTACACCAAGAACCGCAGCATCTTTGCCAAGAACGGCCGCGTCCGGAACGCCACGGTCAAATTGTCGGATGGGTCGACTTATGACCTGCCGCTGAGCGATACGATGAATGTGTTACGCAAGCGCCTGCAAAGACCCGTCGCAGCGACCTGGATGGAATTTCGAATCGATGGCGTCTACGACGGCTCCAAATATCAGGACACCGCGATTTCAGAGCTGATCCCCGTGTTTGCCGACTGATTTTCGCTAGTTCCGCTGACTATCGTTCTCTTATGGGGAAGTCGAAGGAGGTGCGAGGGAACGGCTCGTTTTTCAGGGTGAAATGCCACCACTCCGCCGGATAATTCCTGAACCCGGCTCTTTCCATCAGGGCAAGGAGCTTCCGCCGGGCGGTCTGAGCGGCGGGAGAGACGTCTCTCGATGCGGTCCGGCTGAACGGATGGAAGCAATCGAAGGCCGTGCCGAAGTCGGACGTTTGCCGGTCGTGCCGGCTGCAGGGAGACGGGGCATGACGGCCGCCGTCGTTGCTACCTGCAGGAGCCAGGGCAAGGTCGACGGTCGAGCCGCGTGCGTGGGCGCTTTTGCGGCCGACATACCCTTCCGCGATCAGCCGGTCCCGCCGCGTTCGCGGGAAATAGGCGGCGTCGGTTTCCGCCCCGGCCGCACTCCAGTCGGCCATATCGCGGACGGCGCGGGCCGGCCGGTAACAGTCGAAAACGATCAGGTCGAAGCCCTGGGCTTTCGCCAATTTGGCTGCCTTCCGGAGGGAATGTGCCGCAGCCTCTGTCAGGATGCATTCGGCGGCCCGATAGCCGGCAAGCGGCCGGTGCATGAAGTTCTGCGGCCCCGCGTAACGGATATCCTGGCGAATCTCCGGTGCCGTGTCGCGCAGATAGACAAATCCGTCCGGCAGAGGCGATGCGGCATGAGCCGGGAGGGGAGCTGGCAGGACGCACGACAGCAAACCGGCTAATAAAATTGTCCTCATGGGCCTTCCGGATGGTTTCGCATAAATCTGCCGCGCGAAGCCTGCGCGATAAGCCTGGAAATGCAGTGGTGCCGGTCAATCGGCCAGTTTCGGTGCGATCCTGCCACACTCATGCCCGATTTATCCAAACAGCCTGTCCCCGGTCGTGACGATGCGGGGTCATGCCTTCAAAGCACGTTATTTTGGGCTCTCAACCCTTTCGTAACCGGCTTTAAGTTATCATTAAAACAAGGTTTATATGCCGAATGGCATTTGAATAGAATGCAAACGAACTGTCACGAGCCAAATGGTGTGGAGATGATGCAAGCAAAAACGCTGATCTTGGCCCTCGCGGGTCTCATTTTTTCGAGTGCAGCGGCTTTCGCACAGACCCCGACATTGCTGCAACAGCATAAGGACTGGGCAGCCTATGTCATGGCAAGCGGCAGCGGGAAAGTCTGCTATGCGCTGACAAAGCCGACGCAGATGCTGCCGGGCGACCGGAACCATGGAGATGTCTTCTTCTTCATCACCAGCCGCCCAGCGGAAGGTGTTTCGGAGGAACCGAGCCTGCTGGTCGGTTACCCCATGAAGGAAAAGTCGACGGTAACTGTCGACGTGGACGGCAAGAGCTTCTCGATGTTCACGAACAACGACGGCGCCTGGGTCGACAACGCGGCGATCGAAGCGCAGCTGGTCGGGGCCATGAAGGCCGGACGGGACATGACCGTTCACGGCGAATCGAGCCGCGGGACCAAGACGACCTACAAGTTCTCGCTGTCCGGCGTGACGGCGGCGATCAAAAGCGCCTCCGACGCCTGTCGCTGACACGGTCGCGGACAAGTCTGACAGAAGGGGCCGGGAGACCGGCCCTTTTTGTTTTGGGCTTTCTGGTTTTATTGGCTGAATCTCGCGGCAAACTTGATTTTTTTCCGCTAATATGGTTTTGACCGCATCCGGAGTTCCGGGCCGAAAGGGTCGGACCTGCCGGAGGAACCGATCGGACAGGTGGCTGAAATCCAGCCGAACGAACCTATATGACGATCCGGGCCCGGCAATGAAATGCCCGACAATGAAGTGATTATCCGCCGACATGCGGATGAAAAACGGATCAGCACATGGCGATAACGCTCGACATCGCGCGGGAAAACCCGAACGCGCCGACGGTTTCCGGTATTCCGGCCTCTGTGTCTCCAGAGGATGAGAAACCGACCCTGATCGGCCTGACGCGCGAGGAGCTGGCCGAGGCGATGGCCGAGATCGGCGTGCCGGAAAAGCAGCGGCGTATGCGCGCCTCCCAGCTCTGGCATTGGCTCTATGTGCGCGGCGTTTCCGATTTCACGCTGATGACCAATATCGCCAAGGACCTCAGGGCGAAGCTAGCTGAGACCTTTACCATCGCACGCCCGGAAATCGTCTCCGAACAGATTTCCGTCGACGGCACGCGCAAGTGGCTGTTCCGGTTTCCGGCGCGCGGCGCCGGCAGGCCGGTCGAGGTGGAGACCGTCTATATTCCGGAGGAAGGCCGCGGTACGCTGTGCATTTCCTCCCAGGTCGGCTGCACGCTGACTTGCACCTTCTGCCACACGGGCACCCAGAAGCTGGTACGCAACCTGACGGCGGAAGAAATCCTGTCCCAGATCCTGATCGCCCGCGACCGGCTGGGCGACTTTCCTGACGCTTCTACGCCCCAGGGCGCGATCGTGCCGTCCGAGGGCCGGCTGGTGTCAAACATCGTCATGATGGGCATGGGCGAGCCGCTCTACAATTTCGACAACGTCAAGAAGGCGCTGCTGATCGCGTCCGACGGCGAGGGGCTTTCCCTCTCCAAGCGCCGGATCACCCTGTCGACCTCCGGCGTGGTACCGGAAATCGCCCGCGCCGGGGCGGAGATCGGCTGCATGCTGGCGATCTCGCTGCATGCGGTGCGCGACGATCTGCGCGACGTGCTGGTGCCGATCAACAAGAAGTGGCCGATCAAGGATCTGCTCGATGCTTGCCGAGCCTATCCGGGTCTGTCCAACGCCAAGCGCATCACCTTCGAATATGTGATGCTGAAGGGTGTCAACGACAGCAACCAGGATGCGCTCGATCTGGTGCGTCTCCTGAAAGGCATTCCGGCCAAGATCAACCTGATCCCGTTCAACCCGTGGCCGGGGTCCGAGTATGAATGCTCCGATTGGGAGCGGATCGAGGAATTCGCCGATATCGTCAACCGGGCCGGCTACGCCTCGCCGATCCGCACGCCGCGCGGCCGGGACATCTTCGCCGCCTGCGGCCAGCTCAAGTCGGCCTCGGAGCGCATGCGCAAGAAGGACCGCGAGGCGGTGGCTGCTAGCGCCGGAGCCTGAGCGGTGCAGCGGCGCCTGTATCAGGAGCTGCTGTGGGCTCTGCTTGGCTATGTCATCGCGGTTCTCGTTGCCGCGGTGGTTGCAGTTGCCCCGATTGCCCTTAAGGAAGCTATTTCCTCCCCTGGTGTGGCGGCTGAGCAGGGTGGAATTCTTCCCTATTTTTTCGATCTTTATTTCGTTGGTGCATTTATTGTCGCCATGTTCATGACCTTCAGCGCTTGGCCGGGTTTTGTGATCGCTTTGATCGTGGGGGTGAGGCGTGGGTACCGGAGCCTCAAATATTTCTCAGGCTGCGGATTGGCGGCGGCCTTTGTGGGGGCACTCATTTTCCGTGGAACGCCGCCAGGCGGGTGGGGAGCCAGTACTATGTGGTCGATATCGTCCTATCTGATTGATATTTTCGGAGCCTGTCTTGGCGGGGCTGTCGGCGGATTTGCCTATGGCCTGTTCGCACGGCGATACCAGGTCTTCATGCGGCGATCCGTTAGCGCCGACGTTTTCGATTGAGCTTGTTGATCGGCCCTTGCCGGCGCTTGGACGGGAGTCTGATCGCAGGATGCAATTGGCCGGCCGGCCGATCACGTAATGCCTTCCTTTTCGTGATCTGAAACCACGATCTCCTGAACAAGGCTTGATTTGAACGGAGCCGGTTGCCGGACCATCTCCATGGAGGCCGGGGGCTATCGTCCGGCATATTGCGGATCATCGCCTTTGGGGATTTTCAAATGAACAGTTCATATGCGACGCACGCCAGCCGTTCGTCTTCGCTCTTTCCGCCGCTGACCGTGGCTACGCTGGTCACGGCCATCCTTGCCGGGATTGCCGCCGACCTGACCTGGGAAATCTGGGCACGCGGGATCACGCCGTTCTGGGTCGGCGGGCCTTTGGAACCGGCAGCGCTGGTGCAGTCGGTGTTCGGGTTGAAGAGCAAGTTCCTCGCGGAACTGATCCACGGTGTCGTCGGCGTGGTGTTCTATCCGCTCGGCTACCTGTTCATCGCCCGACCGATCGCGCGGGTCGTCACGCCGTTCCTGCCGTGGTGGATCGTCGGCCTCGGCTTCGGTGTCGGCTTGTGGATCTTCGCGCTCTACATCATGGCCCATATTTTCGCCGGGCTGCCGCCGTTCCTCGGTTTCATCACCCTGACCTGGGCCTCGCTCGTCGGCCACCTGTTGTTCGGCCTGGTCACCGCGGCCGCGGTGCGCTGGCGCGAGAGCTGAGCGTTTCTGCCTGACGTTTGATGACAGCCTCGTCTCTTGCACCATTCTCCCCCCTTGAGGGGGAGATGTCCGCGTTAGCGGGCAGAGGGGGGTGTTCGGCTTTTCGGCAAGTTGCAGCGCAGGAGGATGAAGCCACCGCTGCTACCCCCCTCTGTCACCAAAGGTGACATCTCCCCCTCAAGGGGGGAGATGGGCGCAAGCGGAATGGCTTTGCCAAAAAAATTCGGGCCGCCCAAATGGCGGCCCTTGTTGTTCTCATGGCGCGGCTTCTCAGGCCAGGCCGTGTTTCGACAGGGGCAGGTCGGTGATCCATTCGCCCTTGGCAGCAGCAATCGCGTTGGCAACGGCCGGGCCGATCGGTGGGGTGCCGGGTTCGCCGACACCTGTGGGCGCTTCCGTCGAGGGCACGATGTGAACCTCGATTTCCGGCATGTCCGTCATGCGGATCGGCAGGTAGGTGTCGAAGTTCTCCTGGTCGACCACGCCGTCGGTCATGGTGATCTCGTTGCGCAGGATGGCGCCGAGGCCGTAGCCTATGCCGCCCTGCATCTGGGCCTCGATGTTCTTCGGGTTGACCGGAACACCGCAGTCGACGGCGCAGACCACCTTTTCCACCTTCACCGTTCCGTCGTCACGGAAGGAGATTTCGGCCACTTCCGCCACATAGGAGCTGAAGGACTTCACCACGGCGATGCCGCGATAACGGCCTTCCGGCAACGGGTCCTTCCAGCCGGCCTTCTCGGCAGCCAGCTTCAGGACGCCGGCATAGCGTTGATCTTCCTTGATCCGCTTCAGACGGTAGTCGAGGGGATCCTCGCCGGCTTCCTTCGCCAGACGGTCGATCATGGTCTCGGCCACATAACCGGTGTGGGTATGCCCGACGGAGCGCCACCACAGGACCGGCACAGGCGTTTCGGCGTTGTGAACCTCCGCCTGGAAAGCCGGCAGTTCATAGGGCAGCTCGTCCACGCCCTCGACTGTCGTGGCATCGACGCCGTCCTTGACCATGTAAGGCTCGAAGAAAGTGCCTGAGATGATCGATTTGGAAGCGACGCTGTGATGCCAGCCGACCACGTTGCCGTTTTCATCGAAGCCGACACGGGCCTTGTGGGCGACCATGGGCCGGTAGTAGCCGCCTTTGATGTCGTCCTCGCGGGTCCAGACGATCTTGATCGGCTGGGGTCCATGGCCGGCATCGAGCCGGGCCTTGGCGATCAGGGCTGCCTCGGCGAAGTAATGGCTGTCCGCCTGGGCGCGTCGGCCGAAGGAGCCGCCGGCCCAGGTGGTGTGGATGGCGATCTTGTCCGGTGTCAGGCCTAACACGGTACCGGCGACCATCTGGTCCACCGTCTGGAACTGGGACCCGGTCCAGAACGTGGCGCTCTTGCCATCGTAGAGAACCGTGATGTCGAGCGGTTCCATGGGCGCGTGGGCCAGGAAGGGGAAGCTGTAATCCACCTCGATGACCTTGGCAGCATTTGCTAGAGCGGCTTCCGGATCGCCATGGCCGTTCGGGACGGGATTCCCCTTTTCGGTTGTCATGTCGGCAAGTTCCCTGGCCATTTCCGCCGTGCCGCGCTTTTCCGCCTTGCTGTCGTCCCAGGTGACGTCCAGAAGGCCGCGGGCCTTGATTGCCGGCCATGTGGAGGTCGCGAGAACCGCCACACCGCTCGGCACCGAAACGACGTCGACCACGCCCTTCACCTTGCGCGCTTCGGCGTCATCGAAACCGGTTGCGACCGCGCCGAATTTTGGCGGCCGGGCCAGAACGGCGACGAGCATGTTCTCCGCCTGATGGTCCATGCCGAAATAGCCGACGGAGCCATGGGACTTGTCGGCAGCATCGACGCGCGGGAAATCCTTGCCGATATGGACCCAGTCTTCCGGCTTTTTCAGGACCGGTTCGCCCGGGACTTCCTGTTTGGCTGCAAGACCTGCCAGTTCGCCGAAGCTGGCGGATTTGCCGCTTGGGTGAGACAGGATGCCTTTTTCGACCTTGATTTCGGAAGCGGGTACACCCCAGTCCTCGGCCGCGGCCGCGACGAGCATGGCCCGGGCGGCAGCACCGGCCTGGCGGTATTGCATGAAGGAATTGGCGATTGCGCTGGAACCGCCCGTTCCCTGCATGCCGAAGGCGAGGTTCTTGTAGACCTCGGCATTTGCAGGGGCGAATTCGGCCGTCACTTGTGCCGCATCGGCGTCCAGTTCTTCGGCAACCA
This sequence comes from uncultured Roseibium sp., assembly GCF_963675095.2. GTDB lineage: Bacteria > Pseudomonadota > Alphaproteobacteria > Rhizobiales > Stappiaceae > Roseibium. Next base: position 20,827 of record NZ_CAXXSJ010000026.1, read on the forward strand.
GGGTTGCAAGCCCCGTGGCGTTGCCCTGTCCCATGTCCTGATGCTTGTTCAGGACGACGACCGTGTTGTCCGGCCTGATGTGGACGAAGGGCTGGACGAAGGCCGCGTCATCGCCGGCCGCGTTGGCGGAGCCCGGCATGCGCAGCGCGAGCATCAGGCCGCCGGCGGCGCCTGCGGAGAGTTTCAGGAAAGTGCGGCGGCTGGGAGCGGCCGCCTGAAGCGGTTTTTCAAGCAAGTGCAACATGGATCAGGCCTCCATCTTGTCGGCGGCGAGGTGGATCGCCTGGCGGATCCGGGCATAGGTGGCGCAGCGGCAGACATTGCCGTCCATGGCGCTGTCGATGTCTTCGTCGGTCGGCTTCGGCATTTCGACGAGAAGGGCCGTTGCCGCCATGACCTGGCCGGACTGGCAGTAACCGCATTGGGGCACCTCCAGTTCCTGCCAGGCGGCCTGAACGGCCTTGGCGGCCTTGCCGTCAATGCCTTCGATGGTGGTGATGGATGCATCGCCGACATCTTCGAGCATGGTCTGGCAGGAGCGGATCGGCATACCGTCCAGATGGACCGTGCAGGCGCCGCATTGGGCGATGCCGCAACCGAATTTCGTTCCGGTCATGCCGAGCTCGTCACGAAGCACCCACAAAAGCGGTGTTTCCGGGTCCGCGTCGATCGTGCGCGGTTCTCCATTGATGGTGAGGGTGATGGACATCGGGAAAAGTCTCCCCTGGCTTGTTTCTTGGCTAAAGGAAGTAAACTACACCGTGTAGTGTATTATTGAAATGGCATACGTGTAAACCGCTAAGTTTACATAGGGCGCGTTTTTTGGGATGTAAGGGGGGTCATGTCGAATGAAAACAAACTGTCTGTCACCGAACGCAAAAAGAAGCAGATCTTGGAAGCGGCGATTGCCGAATTTCAGGAACGGGGCTTTGCGGGTGCCAGCATGGATAGGATTTCGGAACGGGCGCAGGTCTCCAAGCGGACGGTCTACAATCATTTCGAAAGCAAGGACGAGCTGTTCAAGGCGATCAACCAGTGCCTCGCCGATCAGTTCAACGCGGCGATGGAAGTGCCTTATGACCCGGACCTGCCGATCCGCGAGGCGCTGATGCGGCTCGGCTGGGCGGAAGGGGACCTACTGACCAGTCCCTGTTTCATGAACATGGCCCGCATGATCATGAGCGAAACGATCCGCGATCCGAAACTGGCCGCGGACATGGATGCGCGCATGACGAAGCTCGGCGTCGTGGAGGACTTCATGGCGCGGGCGTCGAAGGAAGGCAAACTCGACATTCCCGACCCCAAGCTTGCCGCTACGCAGTTCATGGGGCTGATCAAGTCGCGCGGGTTCTTTCCCAATATTTACGAGAACCGCTTTCCATCGAGAGAGGAAATGGCGGCGGTCATCGAGGACAGCGTCGACATGATGCTCGCCCGCTACGCGCCCCGCCGGGAGGTTGATGATCTTCAGGGCGCGGTGTCCGATTAGGTCAAGCAGCGCCGAATTGCGGGGTTCGGCCCAGGGCGTCCCGGAGGAAAAGGCCGCAGGAAGTCCTTGCGCTTGGCTATTTACCAGCTAAATTGCGCGCCAAATCCAAAGGCCTCGAAACGGCCGTATCCAAGATCTCAAACGGACTTCTCATTCATGGCGCATGGTGACATCAAAAAAGTCGTGCTGGCTTATTCCGGCGGGCTGGACACTTCCATCATCCTGAAGTGGCTGCAGATAGAATACGGCTGCGAGGTGGTGACCTTCACCGCCGATCTTGGCCAGGGCGAGGAACTGGAGCCGGCACGCCGCAAGGCGGAGATGCTCGGCATAAAGGAAATCTACATCGATGACCTGCGCGAGGAGTTCATCCGCGATTTCGTCTTCCCGATGTTCCGTGCCAATGCGGTCTACGAAGGTGTCTACCTGCTCGGCACCTCGATCGCCCGGCCGCTGATTTCCAAGCGCCTGATCGAGATCGCCGAGGAAACCGGCGCGGATGCGATCGCTCACGGCGCGACCGGCAAGGGCAACGACCAGGTTCGTTTCGAACTGTCGGCCTATGCGCTCAACCCGGATATCAAGGTGATCGCCCCCTGGCGCGACTGGACCTTCAAGTCGCGGACCGATCTGATCGATTTCGCCGAGAAGTACCAGATCCCGGTGCCGAAGGACAAACGTGGCGAGGCGCCGTTCTCGGTCGATGCCAACATGCTGCATTCCTCCTCGGAAGGTAAGGTTCTGGAAGATCCGGCCGAAGAGGCGCCGGCCTATGTCTACCAGCGCACGGTTGATCCGACCGAGGCTCCGGATGTGGTCACCGAAATCGAGATCGGCTTCGAGAAGGGCGACGCGGTTTCTCTGAACGGTGAAAAGCTGTCGCCGGCAACCCTGTTCGCCAAGCTCAACGACTACGGCCGCGACAACGGCATCGGCCGTCTCGACATGGTGGAAAACCGCTTTGTCGGCATGAAGAGCCGTGGTGTCTATGAAACGCCGGGCGGCACCATCCTGCTGTCGGCCCACCGGGCCATGGAATCGATCACGCTCGACCGCGGTGCCGGCCATCTGAAGGACGAGCTGATGCCGCGCTATGCGGAGCTCATCTACAACGGCTTCTGGTTTTCCCCGGAACGCGAAATGCTGCAGGCACTGATCGACAAGAGCCAGGAGCACGTCACCGGCACGGTGAAGCTGAAGCTCTACAAGGGCAATGTGATCGTGGTCGGCCGGTCTTCGCCCTATTCGCTCTATTCGGAAGAGCTGGTCACCTTCGAGGACGACCAGGGCGCCTACGACCAGAAGGACGCGGCCGGCTTCATCAAGCTGAACGCCCTGCGCCTGCGCACGCTGGCCAAGCGTGACCGCCTCGGCTGAGGTTCATTCAGCCCGTACATCAAAAAGGCCCGGCGGGATGTCCGCCGGGCCTTTTTTGTTTCAAGTATTTTCAGATACCCCGATTTGGTCATCAACTCTGTTTTGCGAGTCCGTCTCTGAGTTTTGCATTTAGGATGACGATGATCTTTCGCATGACGGCGGATATGGCGACGATCGGTTTCTTACCGTTTTCGACCAGGCGTTGATAGAACTGACGTAAAGGTCCCTTAGCGCGGCTAGCGGCCAGGGCTGCCATGAACAGGGCGGTTCGGACATTCGCCCGCCCGCCGCGCATTTTCCTGTAGCCTTTGAGCGTTCCGCTGTCTCTTGGGTGCGGGGCCACACCGGCCAGGGAGGCGGCCTGCCTGCGGGTGAGGGTTCCCAACTCCGGCATGGTTGCGGCCAGGGCCACGGCCGTGCGCGGCCCGACACCGGGCAAAGATAGACAGATTTGGACCCTCCGCTTGAGGGACTGACAGCAGTCGATCAGTGCGTCGATCTCTTGATCGATACGTTCCAGAGCTCGGGCAAGGCTTCGCAACAAGACCCTGCAGGAGGCCTGGATCACGTCCTCTCCTGGGGCTTTGAGACGGTTGGTCTCCGCCACCTTGAGGTCGATGAGATCCTGACGCCTGGCCACCAAGGCGGTCAGTCTTTTCTGCTCAGCCTGGACGGGAGCGAACAGGGGCAGCGATGCCCACCGCTCCTGGCCGTAGCGAGCCAGCGCCCTGGCATCGATGGCATCGGTCTTGGCAAGCGTGCCGTAGGAGCGCGAAAAGGCTTTGACTTTCAATGTATCGGCCCGGTGACAGGCAATGCCGGCAGCCGTCAGCGCGTCGATAAGCCAGGCCTCGTGACCTCCGGTCGGCTCACAGACCGCCAGGCTGTCGGGCTCGAGGCGGGCAATCAGTTTACGCAAGGAGCTTCGGTTGTTGTCGACCGTGTTCACCTTGCCGGCTGCACTGTCGAACACGGTGATCGTGTCCTTGGCAACATCGAAGCCAACAACACGCACAGGAGCTTGCTGCAAAACCGCCATGACGATGGTATCCTCTGCATGCTTCGGATTGTTTGCGGGCGTGGTTCAGGCCAGAGGCCCAATCAACTCTCCAAGCGGGAAAAGGAAGCGACAGGGAACCTTGATGACTACGGGTGAAAGCCCGATCCCAGCACGGTCGCCTGTCACTGGTCTCCCGGAATTCCGCTCCGGGAGACCAATCCCATCATAACATCGCTCAAAACAAACAATCCCGGACGACGCTTTAGCGGAGATCCGGGACCCGCGAGCCGAGGTCTTTGTTGGTGTCACTGTGCTGAGTTCGTCAAGCACGGGGCTTCCCGGTCCCGGATAAAGCCTGACGGCTTTTCAGGGATGACGAAAGAGAAGTTGGTTTTTTGCTGATCTGCTTCGAAAGCCTAGAACGCGTAGCCGAGACGGACGCCGGCGTTGGTCAGGCCGTTGTTGGACGAACAGTAACCGTTGTTCGAGGAGTGCTCGATCATCGCGGAGACGTTGACCCGTTCGTTGATCCGGAAGCCGAGGGAGGCGGATTCGCGGAACATGACATTACAGCCTAGAGCCAGCGAGTTAGACGTGGTCTTGTTGGTGTCGCCGTTATGGGCCATGCCGCCGAAGCTGCCCTCGATGAACATCCAGTCGGTCAGGTCCAGGGTCAGGGTGTAGCCCGCGTAGACCATGCTGGTGTCGCCGGAAAGGTTCAGGTTGCCGCCGATATGCGGACGCAGCATGCCATTGGTTCCGAGCCCGGGAATGGTGAAATCGAGAGCCGCCCAGCGAAACAGGACTTCGGCGTTGATGTCGATGCCGTTTTCGCGGCTCATCAGGTCATGAAAAAGAACACCACCACGAATTTCGTTCGTCAGGCCGGACGTCTTGCCGCCCAGGTCGTCCGCGCACGCCGCCGAGCTCGCGCCCGTGAGAATGAGTGCTCCGAAGAGCATGCCGCGTACGTAGCTTTTCATGACGACCCTAGCCCGGATGTTTTTTCATGTTTTGTTAAGTTACTGAGCACAGGTGACGGCCCGGACGCAATATGCCGGGCCCCGAATTGCAGGGATTTTTTCTTTACCTGTGTTTCTTGCCGGGTGCCGTGGCAATTTAGCCACAAATGGGCGAGTCTCGAAATTGAGGGTTTCGCGTCGGGAAAACCGGAAGGAAGCCCGTCCGAACTGATACGGAATGACCTGAAAGGCGCGATTCCAGCGGGAAATGAGCAGTCGGAACATGGACCTTACCCGGTTGAATGACATAACCGGCCGATGTGACCGGCACGGATTTCTGGTGCTCGGCGGATTTTCACCGGGACCGAATGACGCCGTGCCTGAAGTCGCTCCGGGAACACCCGCGCAGTCGCTCTTCCTTGTCGGCAGCACCGGACCGGGGATCTGGCCCGTGTTTTCCGAATCACCCGAGTTCGCAGACGGCGCGCCGGATCCGCTGGACCGTTTCACGCGGCGGATCCTGTCCGGGATTGCTCAGGACTGCGGGTTGGCGCTCGTCTTCCCCTTCGATGGCCCTCCATACCATCCGTTCCAGAAATGGGCGATGAAGACAGGAGGTTTCTCACAAAGTCCGCTCGGCGTCCTGGCGCATGACATTTACGGACCCTGGAGCGGGTTTCGCGCCGCCTTTCTGTCGGCGGAAGGCCTCGTGCCGATGGCTGAAAATCTGTCTGCGGGGCCTTGCCCCGACTGTGCTGACAAGCCGTGCCTTTCGGCTTGTCCGGTCAATGCGATTTCAGGGACGGAAGGCTACGATGTCACCCGATGCCGGGATCATTTGGCGAAGGGGCGAGGCGAGCCGCGCTTTTCGGGCTGTCTTGCCCGGCATGCCTGTCCGATTGGCGCCGACTTCCGCCAGTCTCCGGAGCAGGCGCGCTTCCACATGGACAGCTTCATGGGTTTGTCGAAGGCCTAGCTGGTTTTCAGTCGTCCAGCTTGACCACACCTTCCTTGTCCGGACAGGTTTCCAGTGCTTGCGCTGCCGTCCGGCCGTCGCCGAGAGGCGCGTCGGGCCAGATTTCGGTGAGCGGTATCAGCACGAAAGCGCGCTCGCTCATGCGGGGATGGGGGACGATCAATCCGTCCTTTTCGATCTTTTCGGTCCCGAAGAGCAGGATGTCGATATCGATCAGACGCGGCCCCCAACGCTCATCGCGGATACGTCCCATCCGGGCTTCGATGGCAAGACCTCGTTCCAGAAGCGCGCGCGGTTTCAGCACGGTGTCGATGGTGATGCACATGTTGGAGTAGTCGTCCTGGGTAATCGGCCCCCAGGGTGCCGTTCGGTAAACGGACGAGCGGGCAACCACGGTGATGCCCGGCGTCGCATCCAGATATCTGACCGCCATCTCGAGGTTCTCACGGGAGTTCCCCATATTGGAGCCGAGCCCGAGGGCAACGCGGGTCGGTGTCTGGGTCATCATAGTCTGTCTAGTTCCGATATGCCGATTCGCTCAGCGTTGCCTGCAGTATCCGGACCGCATCCGCATGGGGGCGGACGTCGTGGGCCCGGACGATCGATGCACCTTTTTGCACGGCGATCAGGTGAACCGCAAGAGACCCGTAGAGGCGGTCTTCGGTCGGCACGTCGAGGACTGCGCCGATCATGCGTTTGCGGGACGCACCGGCAAGAATGGGCAGGCCATGCTTCTTCAGCTGGTCCAGCCGGTTCAGGATCAGATAGTTCTGGTCCATGGTCTTGCCGAAGCCGAAGCCGGGATCGAGGATCTGCTTGTCTTTCGGGATTCCGGCCCTGTCCGCAAGCTCCATGGACCGCTCGAACCAGCGGTCGATGTCCGCCATGATATCGATGGCTGCATCCGCCTCCGTGCGGTTGTGCATCATGATCACATGCGCACCGGTCTCCGCTGCGGCATCCGGCATGGCCGGATCCTTCTGCAGGCCCCATACGTCGTTGACGATCAGCGCACCGGCCGCACAGGCACGCCGGGCGATCTCCGCCTTGTAGGTGTCGATGGAGACGGGCAGATCAAGCTCCACGACCTGTTCCAGAACAGGAGCGATACGGGACCATTCGTCTTCCAGGGAGACGGGCTCGGAGCCCGGCCGCGTGCTTTCGCCGCCGAGGTCCAGAATATCGGCGCCTTCCGCCTTCATGGCCCGGGCATGGGCGACGGCACGCTCAGCAGCAAAATGAAGGCCGCCGTCGGAAAAGGAATCCGGCGTCACATTCAGGATGCCCATCACCTGGGCACGTTCGCTCGCAGATGGCAACTTGTAGCCGGAACATCGGGGCATTTCAGCTTTGATCCTGTTTGTCTTTCCGTGTGTGTGACGCCTTGCGCGGAGGGGGTCAAGGGGCTGGGCCGGGACTTGCCGGATTTGCACATTTCGCGCTGTCATGAAAATTTCCGCCGGCCGTCACGGGACTTTGGTTTCCCTGTTAAGATAGTGCGCCAGACAGGCGGCGTGCCACGGGAGCGGCGATGGGCCCTCCCTCAGCTTTGGAGCCAGACATGTCTTCTCAAGTTTCACGTCGTGCCTTTCTCAAGTCGTCCGTTGCCACCGGCCTTGCTTTTTCCTCGGGCCTCACCATGCCGTCGCTGTCACGCGCGTCGTCCCGCCCGGTCATTACCCATGGCCTGCAGTCGGGCGATGTCGATACCAGCTCCGGCATGATCTGGGCGCGCGCCGACCGTCCGTCGAAAATGCTGGTCGAGTTCGACACCACCGGCACCTTTGAAACGCCGACGCGCCTTGCGCCGATCAACGCCCTGCCGGAAAGCGACTTTGCCGCCAAGCGCCTCCTTGAGAGCCTGCCGTCCGATCAGGAGATCTTCTACCGGGTGGCCTTCGCCGACCTCAACGACGTCAATGCGGTTTCCGAGCCGATGACCGGACGGTTCCGGACCGCACCCGGATCGCGCCGTTCGGTCCGGTTCGCCTGGTCGGGCGATACCGTCGGCCAGGGCTGGGGCATCGACACCAACCACGGCGGCATGAAGACCTATGCCACCATGGCCAAGCACAGCCCGGATTTCTTCATCCATTCCGGCGACACGATCTATGCCGACGGCCCGATCAAGGAGAGCGTCGAGCTGAAGGACGGCTCGGTCTGGAACAACATCGTCACGGACGAAAAGTCAAAGGTCGCCGAGACGCTCGCCGAGTTTCGGGGCCAGTGGAAGTACAATCTGATGGACGAGAATCTGCTGGCCTTCAACGCCGAGGTCCCGACCTTCTTCCAGTGGGACGACCATGAGGTGGTCAACAACTGGTCCTCGGCGAAGGATCTGAGCGGCGACGACCGCTATACGGAAAAGAATATCGCCGTGCTTGCCGCCCGTTCGGCCCGCGCCTTCCATGAACTGACGCCGATCCGCTACACGCCTGCGGAACCGGGGCGCATCTATCGCAAGATCGCCTATGGTCCGATGCTCGATGTGTTCTTCCTGGACCTGCGTTCCTATCGCGGCCCGAACGGTCCGGCGATGGAAACGGAAATGTCTGATGCCTCGCGCATCCTCGGCGCCGAGCAGCTTGCCTGGCTCAAGCGCGAGTTGGCCAATTCCCGCGCAACCTGGAAGGTGATTGCCTGCGACATGCCGATCGGCCTGATCGTCTGGGACGACTGGAAGGAACAGGCCGGCGCGGAAGCGGTCGCCAACGGCGATCACGGTGCCCCGAAGGGCCGCGAGCTTGAGTTCGCCGACCTGCTGCGCTTCATCAAATCGGCGGACATCGACAACGTGGTCTGGCTGACCGCCGACGTGCATTACACCGCCGCACACTACTACAATCCGGACAAGGCCCAGTTCCAGGACTTCAAGCCGTTCTGGGAGTTCGTCTCCGGCCCGATCCATGCGGGTACCTTCGGCCCGAACGATCTCGACATGACCTTCGGTCCGGAGGTCAAATACGTGAAGGCGCCGAGCAAGGAGCAGGGCGTGAACCTGCCGCCGTCCATGGGCCTGCAGTTCTTCGGCCTCGTCGATATCGACGGTGCCACGGAACAGCTCACCGTCCGCCTTATGGACCGGGATGATGCCGAGCTGCACAAGATCACGCTGGATCCGGTCCGCCGCGGCTGAACCGGCCAGAGCTACGTAAAAAACCGGCGGGGTTGCGAAGCTCCGCCGGTTTTCTTTTGTCCAGATCGCCCGCCGGCTATTCGGCGGCAGCCCGGGCGTCCCCAGTGTTCATTCGTAGCAGGAAATACAGGATCACGCCCACGAGCGGCATGGCTGGAATGATGGTCGACATGCCGAAAAGCGGATTGCCCATGGCGGCGATCAGCAGACTGCCGAGGATGCCGCCGCCGAACTGCATGAAGCCCATCATGGACGAGGAGGCGCCGGCGATATGGGGGAAGTCACGCATGGCGGAAGTGAGGGTCGCGGGCAGGATAAAGGCAACCGAAAAGGCGAAGAAACCGACCGGACCCATGACGATCAGGTAGGTCGGTTCATAAAGGCGCAGCAGGATTGCTATAAGGGCCGAGGCCGCGATCATCCCGATAATGCCGATCGGAATCAGTTTTTCGGCGTCGAAGTATTTAAGCAGCCGACCGGTGACGAGCGTTCCGGAGATAAACGACAGGGACTGCATCATCATGCCGAGGCCGAACTGAGCCGGTGTCAGGCCGACGTCGTGGATCATCACGAAAGGCAGGACTGTTGCCATGGCGTAGACGTTGCCGAGGCACATGCCGAGCAGAACGCTCGGCGCCATGAATTTCCGGTCACTCAGCAGGGTCATGTAATTGATTGCCAACCGTTCGGGATGAATGTTGCTCACGTTCCGATAGGCGTTGGTTTCCGGCTGAAAGAAGATGACGGCGGCCATCAGGGCGGCACCGTAGATAAGCATGCAGATGAAGATTTCCCGCCAGCCGAAGACTTCCAGGATGATGCCGCCGATGGTCGGTGAAATCGCCGGCCCGAGCGCGAGCATGGTTCCGATGGTGTTCATGATCCGCGCCGAATGCTGCCCGGTATACTGATCGCGCACGATGGCCCGGGATACGGCGACACCGACGGCGGCACCGACGCCCTGCAGGGCACGGGCAATCAGCATCCAGGTGATGTCCGGGGCCAGGGTGGCCAGAACCGTGGACGCGAGATAAAGCACCAGAAAGACGATGGTAACGGGCTTGCGGCCGAAAGCATCGGACAGCGGTCCGCAGATCAGCTGGGTCAGCGCGAAGCCCGCGAAATAGGTGGTCAGCGTCAGCTTGATCAGCGCGTCCGATGTGCCGAAGTCGACGGCCAGTTCCGGCATGGCCGGCGTGTAGAGCGACATGGTGATCGGGCCGATGGCCACGAGAGCCGCGCCCAGGATCGTTGTCCGGCGTGCGCTCATCGCCGGTTCTGCAGCGGCAGTCATTCAGCTACCCGTTTCGGAATTCAGGAGGTTCACCCGCATCGTTTCAAGCAGGGATTCGAGCTCCTCCCGGCGGCTCTGGGGCACTCCGCCCAACGCATCGGCGTGAACCTGATCGATGGCCCTCTCGATTTTGGCGAGGATCGGGTCTGCGTCGTCGGTCAGGGTGATCAGCTTGGCGCGCCGGTCCGTCGGGTCGACGGTTCGCACGACCAGTCCGGCCTTTTCCAGCGAGTCCAGATAGCCGACCAGGGTCATGGGTTCGACGAACATGCGCTCTGCCAATGCGGCCTGGCGCTGGCCCGGGTTACGCCAGATGAAGGCAAGCGTACGCGCCTCGGCGACAGTCAGGCCTGTGTCTATTTCCGTCAGGGCAGCCTCAAAGCGGCGGCGAAGAAGCCTGGCGATATCGACAATCATCAAACTGGCGCCGCCGTCAGGGGCGGTGAGGTTCATAATAGCACCTTTAGTAAGGAATCCTTATGGATATGCGCTCTGAGTCCCGTCTTGTCAAGCGAACCGCGGCGTTACTGCATTGCACAACCGGGCGGTTCGCACTATATAGGGCGCAAATTTCAGCCACCCGGGCCAAACAGCGAAAACTGAATAGCCGAGACATGACATGCGGGTCCATCGGGGCCCGCTGTGTCTTTTGGAGCCTTAAATGAACTTGCGCAACATCGCCATCATCGCACACGTCGACCATGGCAAGACCACCTTGATCGACGTGCTGCTGAAGCAGTCCGGCGCTTTCCGCAACAATCAGCGGACCGAAGAGCGCATGATGGACTCCAACGATATCGAACGCGAACGCGGCATCACCATCCTGGCCAAGGTCACCTCCCTGGTCTGGAAAGACACCCGCATCAACATCGTGGATACCCCGGGTCACGCCGATTTCGGCGGCGAGGTGGAGCGTATCCTGCACATGGTCGACGGGGTTATCCTTCTGGTCGACGCCGCCGAAGGCCCGATGCCGCAGACGAAATTCGTGCTTGGCAAGGCGCTGAAGCTCGGCCTGAAGCCGATCGTCGCGATCAACAAGATCGACAAGCCGGAACAGCGTGCTGACGAAGTTCTGGACGAAGTGTTCGATCTGTTTGCGTCCCTGGACGCAAATGAAGACCAGCTCGATTTCCCGGTTCTTTACGGCTCCGCCAAGCAGGAGTGGATGGCGACCGAGCCGGAAGGTCCGAAGGACAACATGGATCCGCTGTTCGACATGGTCCTTGAAAAGGTCGCACCGCCGGCTTCCGAGCCGGGTGCATTCCGCATGCTGGCGACCACGATCGAATCCGATCCGTTCCTGGGCCGGATCCTGACCGGCCGGATCGTGTCCGGTACGGCCATTCCGAACATGCCGCTGAAGGCCCTGTCGCGCGATGGCAAGGTGCTCGAAACCGGCCGTGTATCGAAGATCCTGGCTTTCCGCGGTCTGGAGCGCCAGGCGATCGAAAAGGGCGAGGCAGGCGATATCGTCGCGATCGCGGGCATGACCAAGGCGACCGTTGCCGATACCCTGTGCACACCGGAAGTGACCGAGCCGCTGCAGGCGCAGCCGATCGATCCGCCGACGCTGTCCATGACCTTCCGCGTGAACGACAGCCCGCTTGCGGGTACCGAAGGCTCCAAGGTCCAGTCGCGGGTGATCCGCGAGCGCCTGATGAAGGAAGCGGAAGGCAACGTGGCGCTCAAGGTGGAAGACACCGACGAGCCGGATGCGTTCGTCGTTTCCGGCCGCGGCGAACTGCTGCTGGCGATCCTGATCGAAAACATGCGCCGTGAAGGCTTCGAACTCGGCGTCGGCCGTCCGCGCGTCGTCTATCAGTTCGACGATGCCGGCAACCGGCTCGAGCCGATCGAGGAAGTCATCATCGACGTCGATGAGGAATATTCCGGGGCGGTCGTCCAGAAGCTGCAGGAGCGCAAGGCCGACCTTCTGGAAATGAAGCCGTCCGGCGGCGGTCGGACCCGTCTGGTGTTCAATGCACCGACCCGCGGCCTGATCGGCTACCAGTCCGAGCTGATGTCCGACACGCGCGGCTCGGCGATCTTCAACCGCCTGTTCCACGCCTACGAGCCTTACAAGGGGCCGATCCAGGGCCGGCACACCGGCGTGCTGCTCTCCAACGGTACCGGCGAGGCCGTGGCCTATGCGCTGTTCAACCTGGAAGACCGCGGCCCGATGATGATCGATCCGGGCACCAAGGTTTATCCGGGCATGATCATCGGCGAACACACCCGCGGCAACGATCTCGAGGTCAATGTCCTCAAGGGCAAGCAGCTCACGAACATTCGTTCTGCAGGAAAGGACGATGCGGTCAAGCTGACGACGCCGATCCGTCTGACGCTGGAAGCAGCACTCTCCTACATCGCAGACGACGAACTGGTCGAAGTCACCCCGTCATCCATCCGCCTGCGCAAGGCAATGCTCGACCCGCATGAGCGCAAGCGCGCGGAACGGGCGGCCAACAAGGCAAGCGCCTGATCTTCTGACTAGTTCCCGCCTGAAGCCGGGATGAAAGAAAATAGCCCGTCGCCGTCAGGCGGCGGGCTTTTTCATTGCAGCTTAAAATCCAACCTCTCCATCGTCACCCCGGCCAAGCGGCAGCGCGAGCCGGGGCCGGGGAGGCAGAGGGCTCTCGATTTCTATTGGGTTGTCCCGACAAAGACCGTGGCTCGCCGGTCCCGGATGACCTTAACGGGGATGGTTGGACGGTGCCCCTTGTTCCAGTCTCCCCCCTTGAGGGGGAGATGTCACCGGGTATGAACCGGTATGATGGGTAACAGTTCTATCCGGGAGGATGGGTAACAGGTCAGACTTACGCCGAACGAGGGAGGTTCGGGGTATGGGATTTCGGGAGACCTGTGCGATGGAAGAGCGTGTCCGGTTCTGCGTTTCGGTTGAAAGCGGAGAGGTGTCGATGTCGGAGCTTTGCCGTCAGTTCGGGATTAGCCGGAAGACCGGTTATGAGGTACTGAGGCGCTGGCGTTCGGGTGGCGCGGCAGCTTTGGCACCGCGCAGTCACGCCCCGCATCATAGTCCGCATGCGCTTGCGGAGACATCCCGGGAGGCGGTGCTTGCGTTGCGCCGGCGATATCCAAGCTGGGGTCCGAAAAAACTGCGCGCCTTTCTTCAGGCGCATGCCGATCCGGTGATTGTGGTTCCGGCTGCTTCGACGATCGGCGAGTTGCTGCGCCGGGAAGGCTTGAGCGTTGCGCGCAAACGCCGCCGCCGCGCGCCGCCCTGCTCCGTGTCCCCCTTTGACCAGGCCTTGCCCAACGACGTGTGGAGCATGGACTTCAAGGGCTGGTTCCGGACCGGTGACGGTCGCCGCTGCGATCCCTTCACGTTGCAGGACCAGGCGAGCCGCTATCTCTTGCGGGTGGTTGCCGTCCCCCGTCCCGACACGACCCATGTCTGGTCCGTTCTGGATGCAGCCTTCCGCGAGTTCGGCCTGCCACGGGCTATCCGTTCCGACAATGGGGCGCCCTTTGCCTCGACCGGAGCTGCCGGCCTGTCGGGGCTGGCAGTCCGGCTCATCAAGGCTGGCGTTCGTCCTGAACGCATTGCCCCGGCCTCGCCGCAGCAGAACGGCCGGCTGGAGCGCTTGCACAGAACCTTGAAGGATGAAACCGCCAATCCACCGGCGGCCAACCTGAAGGCCCAGGCCGACCGATTTGTCCGCTTTCGGCAGACCTACAATGAAGAGCGTCCGCATGAGGCACTCGGCATGGCAACCCCGGCAGCCGCCTATACAGACTCATCAAGACCCTGGAGCGGCAGGCTGAGATCACCCGACTATGATCAAGGAACATGCGTGCGCAGGGTGCGCCAGAACGGCGAAATCAAGTGGCGCGGCGGCACCGTTTATGTCTCCATGGCCCTCGTCGGAGAGCCGGTCAGCATTGAAGAAGCCGACACCGGGCAGCTTGAACTCCGTTACGGACCGGTATTCATCGGCTACATCACAGAAGACCTAAAACTGCGGTGGCCCACACGAGGCAGAAAAACAAAAACTGTTACCCATCCTCCCGGATAGAACTGTTACCCATCATCCGGGTTGCACACCCGTTAGGGGACAGAGGGGGGTATGCAGCCTGTCCACCGACGCCCTGTATTCTGGGCAAAGATCGTCACCCCCCTCTGCCGGCTGTTCGCCGGCATCTCCCCCTCAAGGGGGGAGACGGGCACAAGGGGCAACTCTGAACCAATTCACAAACAGAATTGATAACGAAAACGGGCAATTGTTTTTGCTGCTTTCACCGTGACGGCAAAGGCCTAATCCAAATACTTTGCCAGCACCGCTTCCACATCGTAGCCGTTGTTCTTCAATTCAAGGGCGTCTTCTTCTCCCAGTTCCGCTGCTCGGTTGATCCATTGCCTCATTTCAAACGGCTTGCCTTGTTCGCGCGCGACCATTGCAAGGTTCCAGGCGGCACTTGCACTGTCGAACTCGTTGGCGCGCAACAGCCATTTGACAGCTTCCTCGGTGGTTGGCGTTTCCTCGGAAAGATACAAGGCATAAGATTCGATTGCTGGTTTATCACCGGCTTCGGCCAGGACAGCTAGTTCCTTCAAACCCGCCTCGCGATCGGTTTCGATCAATTTCCATATACTACAAATACGGTCATTATCATTTGCAACAAAGGACATATCTGCACCGAATTCGCAGGGATTCATGCGTGAAAGCAAACACTTGCTGGAAGCAACGTTATCGGTTGTATCCGCAGCATGCTACCTACAAAATGGATAACCGCTCCCGTATTCGGAACCACAGTGTCGTCGAGCATTGAAGGCCGGTTCCCCCAGTTTTCAGAGTATTGTTCTTGTCTGCGGGCAAATACACTTGTGCCGGACTGGTATCGGCTCTTAACCTGTCGTAAAGGTTTGTTAACTCTTTCTTGCCAATCTTTTCCTCGTGACTGCCAGAAGGCGGTATCTTGAGGAAAAGGCCAGGAGGCCGATATGCCATCGACAGTTGAACGGCCGCCCGCGGCCAATGTCGTGGCGCATGCGACGGAATACGCTCCCGACCGGGACTCAAAAGGTCAGGGCGACAACCGTAGAAACAGTAACGAGTCCGACGCACAGCGCCATGAAGACGAGACCGGATCTCTCGCCGAGACGCCCGCGGTTCTGGTCGACGCCCATCATCACGAGGATCATGCGCTCGATGGAGTTGCTGCCTACAGGGCGGCGGCACAGCATGTGCTCGACCCGAAGGCGAAGGCGCGGACATCAGCCTCGTTACTCGGCAGCTATGACAAGTGCGCCGCGGAGACCGTCCGCCATGCCTATGAGGATCACGGCGGCGAGATCGAGCAGCACTCGGTGAATGTCGCCACCTGAAGGCCTGACCCCCGCCTTTCCGGACAACAACGGGACGATAATACTCGTCCGATTCCGGGGCTGTGCTTTCGCTTTCGATTCCCTATATAGGTCCCTCAGCGATAATCTATTTGCGAGGAACCATGACTGCTGCATTTCCCGCCGGTTTGATCGAAGGATATGGCCAGTATCTGCAGAAGGGGTTTGTCCGTCACAAGGAAACCCGCGAGCACCTGGCGGTTTACGGCCAGCAGCCGGAAGTGATGGTGATTTCCTGCTGCGACAGCCGCGTAACGCCGGAGGGCATTTTCCATGCGGGTCCGGGCGAACTTTTCGTCATGCGGAACGTTGCCAATCTCGTGCCGCCCTATGAGGCGACCGAAGGGCAGCACGGTACCAGTGCTGCGATCGAATATGCGGTCCGTGCGCTGAAGGTGAAGCATATCGTCGTCATGGGCCATGCCAAGTGTGGCGGCGTCCAGGCGTTCCGGGAAAACGCCAATGTGCCGTCGCTTCGCGGCGATTTCATCGGCCGCTGGATCAAGCTTCTGGAACCGGCGGCGATCGCCATGGCCTGCATGCCGATCGACAAGATGGACGATCCGCAGCTCGCCATGGAATTTGCCGGTGTGCGCCAGTCGCTGAAGAACCTGAGGACCTTCCCCTTCGTGGAAGAGGCGCTGCACAACAACGTGTTGCAGATCCACGGCGCCTGGTTCGATATCGGCTCCGCCGAACTTCGGGTGATGGATCCGGAAACGGGGAAATTCGAAGCGGCCGCTCCTGCGGAAGTTGCTGATTAGAGCATCGGGCGACAACTTTGAACGCTGTTGCCGGCCTATGCGTCGGCCTTTTCGCGGCCGATGACCCTTTTCCGGATCGGCTGTTCCGGCGGCAGCCGGCTCAGGTCGTCGTGAAAGGGCGACTTGATGCAGGTCGGATCGGTTGCGGCGGCATCGCCGGTCAGGGCGAAGGCCTGGCACCGGCAGCCGCCGAAATCGATCTCCCGGCGTTCGCATGACCGGCAGGGCTCGGGCATCCAGTCGAACCCGCGATACCGGTTGAAGGCCTCGGATTTTTCCCAGATCTCCTTCAGCGGCTTTTCGGTGACGCTGTCGAAGGTCAGCGACGGGATCGATTGAGCCGCGTGACAGGGCAGAACCTTGCCGTCGGGCGTGATCACGAAGGCATCGGCGCCCCAGCCGCCCATGCAGGGTTTGGGGTAATCCGCGTAATAATCCGGCGTTACGAAATCGATATTGAGGATGCCGGTGAGCTCTTCCCTGGTCTTTTCGACAAAGTCGACCTGGCGCATGACGGCGTCGTAGTCGGGCATGAGCACGGACCGGTTGAGATAGGCCCAGCCGTAATATTGCACATTGGCGATCTCCAGCCGCTGTGCACCGAGGTCCAGCGCGAGATCTACGAATTCGGGAACCTCGGTAATGTTGAGCTTGTGAATTGGCGCGTTGACCGTGAGCGGAAGGCCCGCGTCTTTCACCCACCCGGCCGCCTGGCGTTTCTTTTCATGGGCATTTTTATAGTAGCCGATGCGTTCGGTCGTCTCCGGCCGGGCGCCTTGAAAGCTGATCTGGACATGGTCGAGGCCGGCTTCCGCCAGGCGTGCGATCCGTTC
This sequence comes from uncultured Roseibium sp., assembly GCF_963675095.2. Lineage (GTDB taxonomy): Bacteria > Pseudomonadota > Alphaproteobacteria > Rhizobiales > Stappiaceae > Roseibium. The sequence goes on from NZ_CAXXSJ010000026.1 coordinate 38,026, forward strand.
CCGGCTCAAGGTCACGGCGGCGGTGATCAGATTGGTGTAGACACCGCGTGCGGCTAGGCCCGCGATGAGGTCTTCCAGGTCGCGGCGCAGGGTCGGTTCGCCTCCGGACAGATGCACCTGAAGAATACCGAGATCGGCGGCCTGTTCGAAGGCGTCGAGCCAGACCTCCGTTGCAAGCTCTCGGTCGGCTTTCAGGAGTTCGAGCGGGTTGGAACAATATCCGCATTGCAGTGGGCAGCGGTGGGTCAGCTCGGCCAGCATCCCAAGTGCCGGCCCTGCGGTTTGTGTCATGCCTGCCCCCAACCGCATCGGATAACAAGTCTGTCGGACCATTCCTGCAGAAACTCCCGAACGTCCGGGCCGATTTCGTCGACAGGCGCCTGATATTCCTCCGCCAGGTCCAGAATGATTTCCGACACGGTTTTCGTTCCGGAACAGCGGCTCAGGATCGCGACGCTGATGTCATCCGGCCAATAGACCTTTTCCGGCGCAAGCAGGGCCCAGCGGTCCCGCAGCTCATCGAATTGCAGCCGCACATAGTCTGGAAATCCCGGCTGGCTGATATTGGTCACGATATGGCGGGTGCGGGCCAGCATTTCGGTCACACCAGAGCTGGTGGGGTAAAGGCACCGGGTGGAATGTTGCCGGGCGTCACATAGGCATGATGGAGCGCGTCCAGCATGGCCCAGAGGATGTCGCATTTGGCGAAGAGGGCATCGATCGCGTCGGCCTGCTTGTCCGGCGTATCCGCCCATTCGAAGACCAGCGACAGGGCATGTTCCGCATCGCGCGGCGCCTGGTGCAGTCGGGGCTTGAAATAGGCCAGCGTGTCTTCGGTGATGTAGTCGTATCGCGCCAGCATGGCCGGCACCCGTTCGCCGATGGCAACCGGCGAAAAGAGCTCGGTCAGCGACGAGGCGACGGCGACCAGAAGGGAAGAGGACGACACCAGATCGAGATAGGCCCCGACCGCATACCGTGTTGCCGGCAGGGCGTAGCGGCGCTCCCGAACCATGTCGACGTCAAGATCGAGATCTTCGGCGAGTTTCAGCCAGCGCTTGATGCCACCGTCCAGTTCGCCGCCGTCTTCGCCGTCATGATCGACGATGCGCTTACGCCATTCCCTGCGGAATGCCGGATCTTCGGAGCGGGACAGGATGATCGCATCCTTCTTCGGGATCGCAGCCTGATAGCAGTAACGGTTGAGCGCCCAGGCCTGTAGCTGCGCCCTGGTCAATTCACCCGCGTTCATCAGCTTATGAAAGGGATGATGGATGTGATAGCGCGCAAAGCCGGCCGTGCGCAGGGCCTCTTCGAATTCGGGGCGCGGAAGAAGCCGTCCGGCCTGGCGGATCCTGTCGGCGGCGGTCGGCTCTACACCGCTCTGCACGATGTGGTGATGGGGCCGAATGGCTGCACGTGTTGCTGCTGTCGGGTTCACAGGAGGACCTCCATTCCGTCATAGCCGACTTCCCAACCAGCGGTCCGGACGGTTTTTGCCGCCTCGGAGCCCGGATCGAGGATCGGGTTCGTATTGTTGATGTGAACGAAGATCCGCCGGCCCAGGTCCAGGCCTTTCAGGGCCTCGATCGACCCGGCCGGTCCGCCGATCTCCAGATGTCCCATCCGCGCGCCGGTCTTGGTGCCGACGCCGGTGTCCGCCATTTCCGTGTCGTGGAAGACGGTTCCGTCGAACATCAGGCAATCGCTGCCGTCGATCCGGCGTCGCAGGGCATCGTCCACGGCCGCGCAGCCGGGAATGTAGAAAAGCTGGCCCGAAGTTCCGTTTTTCGCGGTTTCACGCAACGTGATGCCGATGGTATCGCCCGGCGCCGTGCCGAAATTCGCTTGCGCGTCCTGTTCAAGAAACAGGGCGACCTTGCCGGAGACGGGGAACGTTTCCACCGTCAGTCCGAGTGGGCCATCAGGGCCTTCCAGTTCGGTCGTTCCGGAGAGAGGCAGTTCCCGCCGCTCGACGACCTCCGGATTGAGCACCTGAAAAATGCTGTTTTCGGCAAGCGTCTTCAACACGCGTGCGGTCGCATAAAGCGTAAAGGGTTCGCGCTCCCGCAACGACAGGAGACCGGCGATATGATCCACGTCCGCATTGGTCAGCACGACCGCCTTCAGGGGCGTGTGCCGCAAGGGTCCGTCTGCGCGAGGCTGGAGTTCGGGCGTTGCCGCGATCTGTTCCCGGATGTCCGGCGACGCGTTGAAGATGACCCAGTCCGTATCGTTCGCGCTGGCCGCGATGCTGGATTGGGTCCGCGCGAGGAAACCCGGCTTTCCCGCGCGTACGGCACGGCTGAGCGGCGCGTTGCAATTCCATTGCGGAAACCCGCCGCCCGCCGCGGATCCGAGGACCCTGATCTTCATCGGAGTTTTCCCGGCTGCGGTGCCAAGGTTTACTTCTTGCGGCCGCAGGTTCCGATCTCAGCCGGTACGTAGCGAGATACCTCGAAGCCGGCTTCAACGGCTGCCATGGCAGGTTTGGTCCAGGTTTTCATGCTATTTCCTCCTCAGGTTGTGGGGAGTGAAAACCGTATCATCTGTTGCAATCAGGTTCAGGAGCCACCTTGGTCGGTGCTTTGCCGAATCTTCCCAAATCGTCCGTGTCGGGAAAAGTGCAGCGATTTAATGGGTTTGTTTGAAAGGCTGGTTTTGATCAGGGCGGCTGAATAAATCCCGGGTCGTGCAGCAGGAAGCGCAATTTGGTTCAGCCGTTGTATTTTTTTGGGCGCACTTCTTACGTGTTTCCATCATCCCAGACTTGGCCAATAGGAAATAAAAAAGCCCGGCACGAGGACCGGGCTCTTTATCGGTCACGCCGCGGTTTGATCAGGCGGCGGCCTTCTTCGGCTGGATCAGGCCGCGGTTCACCAGAACCTCGGCGATCTGCACCGTGTTGAGGGCAGCGCCTTTTCGCAGGTTGTCCGACACCACCCAGATGTTCAGGCCGTTTTCGACCGTCGCGTCCTCGCGGATGCGGGAGATGTAGGTGGCGTCTTCGCCGGCGCATTCATACGGCGTGATGTAGCCGCCGTCTTCCTGCTTGTCGATGACGAGGCAGCCCGGTGCCTCGCGCAGGATGTTGCGGGCTTCCTCGGCGGTGATCTCGTTTTCGAACTCGATGTTGACCGATTCCGAATGGCCGATGAAGACCGGTACGCGGACGGCGGTGCAGGTCACCTTGATGGCCGGATCGAGCATCTTCTTGGTTTCGGCCAGCACCTTCCATTCTTCCTTGGTGTAGCCGTCTTCCATGAAGACATCGATGTGCGGGATGACGTTGAAGGCGATCCGCTTGGTGAACTTTTCCGGCTCGATCGGGTCGTTCACGAAGACGGCGCGGGTCTGGTTGAACAGCTCTTCCATGGCGTCCTTGCCGCCACCGGACACCGACTGATAGGTGGAGACGACCACGCGCTTGATCTTGGCCGCCTCATGCAGCGGCTTCAGCGCGACGACCAGCTGGGCGGTCGAGCAGTTCGGGTTGGCGATGATGTTCTTCTTGGAAAAGCCGACGATCGCATCGGCGTTCACTTCCGGAACGATCAGCGGCACGTCCGCGTCGTAACGCCATGCGGACGAGTTGTCGATCACGACACAGCCCTTGGCGCCGATCTTCGGAGCCCATTCCTTGGAGACGGAGCCGCCGGCGGACATCAGGCAGATGTCGGTGTCGGAGAAATCGTAGTTCTCCAGCGCCTGAACCTTCAGCGTCCGGTCACCGAAGGAGACCTCGGTGCCCTGAGAGCGGCGGGATGCGAGTGCGACGACTTCGTCCGCGGGAAAGCCGCGCTCGTCGAGAATGTCGAGCATTTCCCGGCCGACATTGCCCGTGGCACCCGCGATTGCAATCTTGTAACCCATGTTGAATTTCCTCATCCGTCTCCCCGCCTTCGCCGGTCTGCCGATCATCCGGCCAGCCGGCTTTTCAGCGCCCCCCATCCCCGGGGAGCGCGGGACGAGCGGCACCGTTAAGCGGTGGTTTTCGTAGTCGGTTTGACGGTGGTTGTCGGAGCAGTGACCGCGCATGCGAAAGCGGCGCCGGTCGAAACCGTCGTCTGCTTTTTTGCGGTGTCGGCAAAGTGCCGGACCATGCGGTTGCTCCTGTAAGTACGAAACGTGCCGGTTTTTGCCCGGAACCGGGAAATTGTCAACCGGAGAAAAACCGGACGGCCTTTTCATCTCAGGCTTTGAGGTCTGTCTTGATATTGTCACATTATATCAATAAATCATGATATATGGATATAAATGACGCTTTGAATGCCTTTTCCGCCCTGAGTCAGAAGACCCGGCTCGATGTCTTTCGGCTTCTGATCAAATGCGGCGCCGATGGCATGGGCGCCGGTGACATCGGCGAAATTCTCGGTGTTCGGCAGAACACCATGTCGGCGAACCTGGCCGTACTCCTGAATGCCGGACTGATCCGCAATGAGCGCGAGGGACGGGCCATTCGCTATTACGCGGACTATGACGGCATCCGGGCCTTGCTCGGGTTTCTCATGGCCGATTGCTGCGGTGGCCAGCCGGACCTGTGCCGAAAGGTGATCGAGGAAGTTTCCTGCGCCCTGTGACGGACAGGGGTTTCAAAAGGACAAGACGCATGACTGAGCACGCCTACAATGTCCTGTTTCTGTGCACCGGCAATTCGGCGCGCTCCATCATGGCAGAAGCGATCCTGAACCGTGTCGGCCAGGGCCGGTTCAAGGCCTATTCCGCCGGTTCCCATCCCTCCGGCGAAGTCAACCCGCGGGCACTGCAGCTTCTGCAGAAGCTGAACTACAAGACCGATGTCATGCGGTCCAAAAGCTGGGCCGAGTTTGCCGAGGCCGGTGCGCCGACCATGGATTTCGTCTTCACCGTCTGCGACCAGGCGGCAGCCGAAAGCTGCCCGGTCTGGCCGGGCCAGCCGATGACGGCCCATTGGGGCGTGCCCGATCCGGTCAGGGCGGAAGGCAGCGAGACGGAAAGGAGCCTCGCCTTTACGGAGGCCTACCGGATGCTGAACAACCGGCTTTCCATCTTCGTCAACCTGCCGATCACGTCGCTTGACAAGCTGGCGCTGCAGAAAAAGCTGGATGACATCGGCAAGTCGGCCTGATCCGTCGCCAGATGACTAAATGACTGGCAATTCGGGCGGCGCACGGCGGGTCAACAGCGTGGGCGGTCCGTCCCGGATCACGATGTTTTCCTCGTGCACCATGATCTTGCCGTCCGCGACTTCCATGCTCGGCTCCAGCGTGATCACCATGCCTTCGGTGAGGACCGTGGTGTCGAAGTCGATCAGCGACGGGGCTTCGGTCAGTTGCATGCCGAGCCCGTGGCCGAAACGGCCGACATCGTTGCCGGTGGTGCCGATGACATCTGCCATCGCGTGGAACAGTTCTGAGCAGGTCACCCCCGGGCGGGCCGTAGCGATGGCGACATCGGTTGCCACGTAAAGGGTCGAATAGGCTCTCCTGGCGGCTTCGCTTGCATGCCCGATGGCGAAATTGCGGTCGAAGTCGCAGAAGTAGCCGTTCAGGGTGGCGCCTGTGTCGAGCATCAGCACGTCGCCCGCGGCAAGCGGCCGGTCGTCCGGAGGGGAAATGACATCCCCATATCCGTCCTGACCCGCGCCACCGACGAGATAGGGCACGTCATCGGCGCCCTGTTGCAGCAATTCGATCCGGAAGGCGCGGAAGGCTTCCTTGAGCGTCTGGCCTTCTTGAAACAGCTCAGCCGCATTGCCGAAACTGTCCGACGCGATCCGGCAGATGTCCGCAATGGTCTCGATCTCCAGCTCGGATTTCACCATGCGAAGCCCCTGAACCAGCGGCGTGGCATCGATCCAGTCGGTCAGGTGCAGCTCGCTTTTCAGGCGTTTGAAATCGTTCAGCGGCATGCGCAGGGTGGTTTCACGACCCATGGGCAGGCCGATCCGGTCCGTCTTTTTCAATAACGCGACCAGAAGGGTAATGCCGTCGTCGGTTTTATGGGGCGAGGAAAAGGTCCGGATGTCGTCCAGCCAGGTGGACGACATCAGGTTCGCCCCGATCTCCGGAATGACGGCGATCGGTTTACCGCTCTTCGGCACGACCAGAAACCATGGCCGGGTCGGGCTTTGCCAGAACAAAGTGCGGAAGCCGGAGAAGTAGCGGACGTCGGCCTCGTTGGTCAGGAGCAGGGCGTCGAGACCCTGCGCGCGCATGGCGCGCTGTGCGCGCTCCAGGCGCTGCTCGTATTCGGAGACCGGGAAATCGGGTTGGGTCACTGTCCGGTCCTTCCTGAATACAGGTCAGGACGTGGAGCCGGAATCGACCTAGGAGATGATCGCTGCGGGCAGATTTCGGACCGTCGGTTCGTCCGGCGTTCCTGCAAGTGCGAAAAATTCAGCTCCATCAAATTCCGTCCCCGAGCCATCCGAAATCCTTAAGGTATTCGGAAAGCAGCCGAAGGGGGAAGTCAATGGGTTATAGGGGGGCGTTACTCAGGCCGTTACTGGGCCTTTCGGTAGACGGAGATGTTGGTGAAGCTGGCGACATCGACCAGGTGAACGGTCTGGGTGACGGTCAGGGTCTGGCCGTCTTCCGACAGCTCCCGTTCCGCCTTCATGAGGGTCAGTCCGCCGCGGCGGGCCTCCGACACCAGGTTGCGGTCGCCGTTAAAGACCAGCCGCATGGCATCAACCAGTCCGCTCTTGCCGAGCTTGGTTTCCGGTCCGTCGGGCATGGCGGAGAATTCGTCGTCGACCGTCTCACCTTCCGCCGAAACCTGGCTCATGGCGAACCGGACCATGCCGAACTCGTCCTCGATTTTCATCGTGGCGCTTTTCGGCGGCTCGCCCTGTTCGTAATCGCTGGCCTCGACATCCAGGATCCAGGTGCCGAGGAAAGGGGTGATCTTGTCGGACACGGGTGATGCTCCTTGACCTGTTCGCTTTCAAACATGCGCGGCGATGCGGCGTGTCTGTGCTGCTCGGGCCGGTCTAGCCTTTGTCGGCGAGCTTTGCAAAGGCCTCGCCGATAAAGCGGTAGAAGCGCTTGCTGTCCTCGAGCCGGCCGCCGAGGCGATCATAGAAGCGCGCGGCTCCGGTGTTGGGTACGTCGACGCTAAGGTCAATGCGCGTTACGTCGCGATCGCGGGCATAGCGGGCGACGAACTGCATCAGCGCTTCGCCCGCGCCGCTGCCGCGTGCGGCCTCGGTCACGAACAGATCCTTCAAGAACACCGAGCCGGTGGCGATCAGCCCGTGCCGAAACAGCGCGAAACAGGCTAAGCCGACCGGAGTGCCATCGATGCGAGCAATCGCATAGTGGGCGCCATTATCCGGCTCGCGCAGATAAAGGGCAGCCTTTTCGAGCGCTTCTTCCGGATCCAGGGTCTGATTTTGATAATGCAGGTCGATCGCCGCAAACAGGGCGGCGATCGCCTCAACATCATCCGGGCCGGCCAGCGCAATGTCGATCCGGGATCCTTGCGACATGACCGGCTCCGTGTCAGGCGCTGAGCGCGTCCAGTTCGGCGATGATGGCATCGCCCATTTCGACCGTGCTGACGACCTTGTCGCCGTCCGAGGCGATGTCCTTGGTGCGCAGGCCCTTGTCGAGGGCGTTCGCGATCGCCTTGTCGAGCATGTCGGCTTCCGCGATCTTCTCGAAGGAATAGCGCAGGGCCATGCCGAAGGAAGCGATCATGGCGATCGGGTTGGCGGCGCCGGTGCCGGCGATGTCCGGAGCGGAGCCGTGGACCGGCTCATAAAGTGCCTTGCGCTTGCCGGTCTTCGCGTCCGGAGCACCGAGAGACGCCGACGGCAGCATGCCGAGGGAACCGGTCAGCATGGCGGCCACGTCGGACAGCATGTCGCCGAACAGGTTGTCGGTGACGATCACGTCGAACTGCTTCGGCCAGCGGACGAGCTGCATGCCGCCGGCATCGGCCAGCATGTGCTCCAGCTGGACATCCTGGTAGCCGTTCTTGTGGGTCTCGGTCACGACCTCGTTCCAAAGCACGCCGGACTTCATCACGTTGCGCTTTTCCATCGAGGTGACCTTGTTGTTGCGCGTGCGCGCAAGCTCGAAGGCGGCCTTGGCGATGCGCTCGATCTCATAGGTGTCGTAGACCTGGGTATCGATGGCGCGCTTCTGGCCGTTGCCGAGATCGGTGATCGTCTTCGGCTCGCCGAAATAGACACCGCCGGTCAGCTCGCGCAGGATCAGGATGTCGAGGCCTTCGATCACGTCCTTCTTCAGCGAGGAGGCATCGGCAAGGGCCGGGTAGCAGATCGCAGGACGCAGGTTGGCGAACAGCTCCATGTCCTTGCGCAGGCGCAGAAGACCGGCTTCCGGGCGGACCTCATAGGGAACGCCGTCCCACTTGGGGCCGCCGACCGCGCCGAAGATGACCGCGTCGGAGGCCATGGCCTTGGCCATGTCTTCTTCGGAAATCGACTGGCCGTGCGCGTCATAGGCGCAGCCGCCGACAAGACCTTCGTCGGTTTCGAACGTGTCGCCGCCGCGTGCATTGAACCAGGAGATGACCTTCTTCACCTCGGTCATGATTTCCGGACCAATGCCGTCGCCCGGCAGAAGGAGGAGTTTATTCGTTGCCATGGGTTTCCGCCCCGTTTGTTCTCATGAGAATTCGATGCGCTTGGGTTAGCCGGTTGCCCGGTCTCTGGCAAGGCTGAAGCGGTTGTGAAGAGTTCAATCAAGCGGGTCGAAAAGGTCAATCGAGTGCTTGGAGGGGTTCTTCGTAGGTAGTCCGCCCATTTTCTAGCTGAAGAAAAGCCCCTCGCCGGCCTGCCGGAGCAGGTTGAGCGCCAGCAGGGTCATGATCAGCTTGAAGCCCTTCTTGAAGGTGGCTTCCTGCATGCGGCCGAGCAATTTATTACCGAAGAGTGTGCCGAAGAAACCGCTGATGATCATGAGCACGATCAGGCCCAGCCAGGGCGCGAAGGCAAAGCCGAGCAGGCCGAAGGCGATGATCTTCATCAGGTGCATGAGCAGGGCAGTTGCGCCCTGATTGGCGACGAACTGGTGCCGGGTGAGGCCCAGGGTCGACAGAACGCTGGCACCGATCGGTCCGGCTGCTCCGAAAAACATCGAAAGCAGCGTTGCGACAAAGCCGGCTGCCGCCATGGCCGGTTTCTTCGCCCGTTCCAGCCTCGGCGGCTTGCCCCAGACCGTCCACAGGACGAAACAGGCGATGCCGAGACGGAGATAGGGGGCGGGGAGCGTGACCGCGACGGATCCGCCTAGGGCCGCGCCACATACCGCTCCCGCGGCAAACCATCCAAGGATCGACCAGTCGATGTGGCGGAACAGGACCAGGGCGCGACTGAAGTTGGATCCAAGCTGAATGAGGCCGTGCACCGGCACAAGGGCGGCCACCGGCATGACATTCGCCATGACCGCGATCAGCGCAATCCCCCCGCCCAGGCCGATCGCTGCCGTCAGCGCGGATGTCACGAAACTGATCCCGATCAGCAGAAGCGAGATGGCCGGAGACAGCTGATGCGGGAGCAGGGTGTCGAAGAACGTTTCCATTGGGACCGGAGATTACAGGAGCAATGGAAGGCTTATCCGACATAATGGCCGGAAAAGCAATGATTGGACACAAGCGTATACAATATAAAGAGTAAGCGAAGTGCTGATCGCTTGAGGTTCTTGTCTAGAGGTCGGGCATCTGCCGGATTTGCCTGAGAAAACGTTGCCCTCTGGAAGAGCGTCGGCGCATCTTTCCGGGGTCGTCACCCGGCGAAGTCCGGGCGATGACGTCTGTGAGTGAGGTGACCTCGTGCCTTGTTCATCTGCAACTGAGTCGATGGCAGCGCGTTGCGGCTTGATCGATCACTGCGAAACGGCGATTTTTTCCGGGACCCCCGTGCCGTTCATCGCAAGCGGTGAGGCCTTGGACTTCCCGTCCGGTTTTTGTCCGAAGGTCGCCGTGACAATGCCGTTGTCATCGGCCTTTGCGTCATATTTCAGGGTCGCGATCTGGCGCAGCAGGAGATCCTGATTGTCGACCGCAAGGCCCGCCGGCAGGTGCAGGATGGAGATGGAACAGGTCAGAAGGGGAAACTGCCGTTCCACGCCGGTGCGGTCCTTCGCGCAGATGAATCCGGCCTCGCGGTGCTGCGGATCGTAAAAGCTCTCCGCCTGGTGCCGGAACTCCGCCTGGAGCGTGGACATCAGGCTTTCCACCTCATCAATGCTGCGGTTCTTGAGGCCGATGAAGAAATCGTCGCCGCCGATGTGTCCCGCGAAATCCCGGGTGGAACTGGCCAGCCGCTTGATCAGTTCGGAGAAGAGCAGCAGAGCCCGGTCTCCGGTGCGGAAGCCGTAGGTGTCGTTGAAGGGTTTGAAATGGTCGAAATCGATGTAGCAGAAGCTGCGATCGGCTTCCGAATTGGCGGCCTCATCGATCACGAACGATGTGACCGATCCGTTGCCGGGCAGTTTCGTCAGCGGATTCTGGTCTTCCGCCTCTCGCATCCGGATTTCATTGGCAATCTTCAAAAGCGAACTCGTCGTCAGAAAGCCGTAGTATTTCCCTTTCAGCGTGATGATCACTCCGCCGACCGTGTTGTCGTCGTGGGCGATCATGCCGACCAGCTGGTCCAGCCTGGAGTTCAGGTCGGCGACCGGGCAGCGGTGGGCGTATTTGCGCAACTGGTTGTTGACGGCCTTGTTGCGCAAAAGGTCCTGGCCGAAGGGCATGTAGATCAGGTCCTTGATATCGCTTTCCTGGATCAGGCCACGGGGTTCGTCCGCGGCGTTGACGACCGGAATGAACGGGTAGGCCCGTCCGGCGCGCAAAAGGGCCAGGACGTCATCCATCGATGCATCGTCGCGCAGGGCGACAAGCGGACGGATCTCGCGGCGGAGCAGATCGGAATCCGATTGTCCGCTTTGCTTCTGGGCTTCGGCGACCGATGCGATGCGCTCGTAGCGGGGCAGGGCGTCGCTGATCCGTGTGGAGGGATGGGCCACCAAGTAACCCTGGATCAGGTCGCAGCCCACCTGCCGGCAGACCTTGAGTTCGGCTTCCGTTTCCACGCCTTCCGCGACCACGCGCATGCCCAGCACGTGGGCCAGATCCACCATGGAGGCGACCAGTAGCCGCTTGCGGGCGTCGGTCTGGATCGACCGGATGAAGAACCGGTCAATCTTGAGAATGTCCGGCTCGAAATCGTAAAGGTTCTGGAGCTGGGAATAGCCCTTGCCGAAGTCGTCGATGGCGAAGGAGAAATCCAGCGACCGGCCCCGTTTGACGAACTCCTTCACCTTTCCCATCTGCGACGCGTCACCCGCCTCGGAGACCTCGAGGCAGATGCTTGCCGGCTTGAGATCGTGCTGGGACAGGATCGTGACCGTTTCCGGCATGAGGAAGTCATTCACCTCAAGCAGGCGGACATCGACGTTCAGGAACAGCTTTTCGGCAGTCTTGTGCGGGATGCTGGCGAACTTTCCGATCGCCTTGCGCCGGAGCAGGAGTTCCAGGCGCGGCAGGCAGTCTATGGAATGGGCAAGATCGAAGAGGTCTCCGGGGGTCGCACAGCCGAGCTGGTCGGTGTTGCGGACCAGAGCTTCGAACCCGTGGACGTCTCCGCTATGGGCATCGACAATCGGCTGAAGCGCGTAGTCGAGGACCTTGTCGGCGTTGGTCAGAAAGACCTGAGGAATCATATCGAACCGCAAGGACGCAGCCCATTCGTGTTTTGCAATCGTCACTTTCTGCCCCACCCTGTGAATATTGCGGATGTCCCGGGCGGAAAGTTAGCTCAAGCGGGGCTTGAAAATATGAAGTTACGCTGCCTAACCATTTATCTTGGTTATTGAATTCCTTACGAGAATTCCCTGACGTAAGGAGAGGTTCTACGCAGGTCATGAAAAAGGGCCGGCGGAATGCCGGCCCTGATCCAGTCTTGACGATAGGTCGGATTTAATCGGCGCTTGTCAGTTCGCCGGCATGGCCGTTTCGACCAGCTTGACCCAGTAGGAGCAGCCGACCGGGATCAGGTCGTCGTTGAAGTCATAGGCGGGATGATGCAGGCCGGCGCTGTCGCCGTTGCCGGCAAAGATGAAGGCGCCAGGGCGTTCAAGCAGCATGTAGGAGAAGTCCTCGCCACCCATCATCGGCGCGATGTCCGGATCGACCTTGCCCTTGCCGGCAATGCCTTCCGCGACCTCAATCGCGAATTCCGTCTGTGCGTCGTGGTTCGACGTGACCGGGTAACCGAGGATGTACTCGATATCCGCGGTCGCGCCGAAGCCTTCGGCGATGGAGGTGACCAGCGCCTTCATGCGCTTTTCGGCGAGTTCCCGGATGCCCGGATCCAGGGTGCGCACCGTGCCGCGCAGGGTCGCTTCCTGCGGGATGACGTTGAACGCGTTGCCGGCTTCGAACACGGTGACCGAAACGACGACGGATTTCAGCGGATCCGCATTGCGGCTGGCGATCGATTGAAGGGCTGTGACGATATGCGAGCCGACGACGATCGGGTCGATGGTCTGGTGCGGCTTGGCCGCATGCCCGCCCCGGCCGGTGATGGTGACGCGGAACTCGTCGGTCGCCGCCATCAGCGGGCCCTTGCGGATGCCGAATTCGCCGACCGGAATGCCCGGGAAGTTGTGCATGCCGTAGACTTCCTCAATCGGCCAGCGGGTCATCAGGCCGTCGTCGATCATGGCTTTCGCACCGGCGCCGCCTTCTTCGGCCGGCTGGAAGATGACAACCACCGTGCCGTCGAAATTGCGGGTCTCGGAGAGATATTTCGCGGCACCCAGCAGCATGGCGGTGTGGCCGTCATGGCCGCAGGCGTGCATCTTGCCGGGGGTCTTGGAGGCGTAAGGCTTGCCGGTGATCTCCTCGATCGGCAGGGCGTCCATGTCGGCGCGCAGCGCGATGGTCTTTCCCACACCGCCGTTCCGGCCCTTGATCACGCCGACGACGCCGGTCTTGCCGATGCCGGTAACGACTTCGTCCAGGCCGAAGCTTTGCAGCAGTTCGGCAACCTTCTCGCTGGTACGAAAAGTGTCATACAGCGTTTCCGGATTTTCATGGAAATCGTGGCGCCAGGCGGTGATTTCATCGGCAAGGTCGGCCAGGCGATTGACAATGGGCATCGATTGCTCCTCGAAAACGGGAATTCTTGAATTCGCGGGCGGCCGGCCTTTACGTGGTTATCCTGACCGCAATTGGCTCTAACCTACTCCAAGCCGGAAAAAGAAAAAGTGGGTCCGTGCTGTTTTTTTGCGCGGTCTTGCCGCAATCGCCGTCATGCACCGGTTTTGGGCAATAACCGGTAGACACTTGTCTTCTTGATCTCGTTGTCTTCCAGGGCACCGACGACCGGAACTTGATAGGTGGCGAGAAGCTCCAGCCGTTTTTTCGGCAGGTAGGAGCGACCGGGATCGCCAACCAGAACCGGCGTGCCTCTTTCCATGGTCCGGTCCAGGAAGGCCAGCACCTTGTCGGTCATGTTCTTGTCGTAGAAGACGTCGCCGCAGAAAAACAGGTCCGTTTCGAGCGGATCGCCTCCGGTGATATCTGCCTGTTCGGCGGAAAGCGTGACGCCGTTCAGCTCGGCGTTCAAAAGCGTCGCTTCGATGGCGAAACTGTCGATATCCACCGCATGACAGGATTTTGCGCCGCCAAGCATGGCGGCAATTCCGACGAGGCCGGAGCCGCAGGCGAAATCTGTGACGGACTTTCCCGCCACCAGATCGGGCGTGTCGAGAACATAGCGGGCAAGTGCCTGCCCACCGGCCCAGGCGAAGGCCCAAAAGGGAGGAGGAAGGCCCATTTCGCCCAGCTCTTCCTCCGTCTTCTGCCAGAGGTCCATGGCCTCGTCGGCGAGATAAAGCCGGACCTCCTCCGCATGGGGGACCGGCTTGACCTTCGTTTCGGCCTTTATGAATGCGCGCGGATCGGAAATGCGCTTCACGATGTCAGTCGTCCAGGCCGCCCATCTGGCAGATGAGTTTCCATTCGTCTTCCGTCACGGGCTGAACGGACAGGCGCATGGAGGTGACCAGCGACATCTTTTCCAGGCGCGGTTCGGCCTTGACGTCGGCAAGGGTGACCGGTTTCGGCATGTCGCAGACGGCCTTGAAGTCGACGCATTCCCAACGGGGATCGTCGGTGGTCGAATCGGGGTGGATTTCCTTGCAGACTTCGGCGATGCCGACGATTTCCTTGCCGATGTTGGAATGGTAGAAAAACGCCCGGTCGCCCAACTTCATCTCGCGCATGTTGTTGCGCGCCAGGTAGTTGCGGATGCCGTCCCATTCCTCGCCCTGCTCGCCCTTGGCCTTCTGCTGTTCCCAGGACCATTTGTTCGGTTCGGACTTGATCAGCCAGTAACGCACTTGCTTATGCCTCCGGGTTCTTGACGGCCCAGTTCCACGGGCGGATTTCCACGCTTTCGAACAGGCCGGCCTTGGCGTAGGGGTCTTCCTGGGAAATGGCCAGTGCCTCGTCCCGGTTGGCGGCTTCGATGATGACCAGGGATCCGGTCATGTTGCCATCGTCGTCGAGGAACGGTCCGGCGGCTTTCAGGCCGTCGCCCATGTCCTTCAGAAAGTCGATGTGCGCCGGACGGTTGTCGAGCCGGACCTGAAGCGATTGCGGTTTGTCGGTGCAGATCAGTGCGTAAAGCATGAAGCCCCCTTGTTATGTCTGACTGCCCGCCAACCTAGGTTGGCGGCGTGTTGAACTCAACGATAAAACAGCGGGCGAAGACTGCGTTTCACCCTGATTTTCAATCGGTTCCCGCCTCGTGTTTCAGCGGACGGGACATCAGGATGGTCAGGGCGTCGTCGACGGAAAGCCCTTCGTCGATCATGCGGGCCACGGTGGCGCAGATCGGCAGTTCGATATTCAGCCGTTTGGCGAGTTCGACGGCAATGCGGGCCGAGTAGGCACCCTCGGCCAGCTTGCCGCCGGCGGCGATCAGGTCTTGAGCCTTCTTTCCTTCGCCGAGTTTGATCCCGAAACTGAAATTGCGTGACTGCGGCGAGGAGCAGGTGAGTACCAGGTCTCCCAGGCCGGAAAGCCCGGTCAGCGTTTCGCTTCTGGCACCCATCGCGGCCCCGAGGCGCGACAGTTCAGCAAAGCCCCTGGCGGTCAGGGCAGCCTGGGCGCTGGCGCCGAGCTTGCGGCCGACGACGGCACCGCAGGCAATCGCCAGGACGTTCTTCAACGCGCCGCCGATCAGCGTGCCGGTGACATCGGTGCTGGCGTAGGGGCGGAAGGCAGGCGAAGCCATGGCTTCGCAGAGCCGGTTGGCGGTTTCCATCGTCTCGGCGGCGATCGTGACCGCGGTCGGCAGGCCACGGGCGACATCGTCGGCAAAGCTCGGTCCGGACAGGGCCGCGGCCTCCGCCTGCGGCAGTTCGTCTTTCAGGACTTGCGACAGGAGTTCACCGGTCGATTGCTCGATCCCCTTGGCGCAGAGAACCAGAGGTCCGTCGAAGCCGCCCGCGGCGGCGATTTCCTTTAGGGTTTCGCGCGTGGTCTGGGCCGGGGTGACGAGCAAGACCGCATCCGCTTTGAGAGCCTCACGCAGATCCGCCGTGGCGTGGATGTTCTCGTCGAAGGTGATGCCTGGAAGGTATTTCGCGTTCTGCCGGCGGATCTGGATTTCGCGAACCGTATCGGGATCGCGCGCCCAAAGGGTTGCCGTCGCACCGGCGCGGGCGGCTGTGAGGGCAAGGGCCGTGCCCCAGGCGCCGCCGCCGATCACGGATATCCGGTTGATCTGCTTCATGGGCGTGTTCCTTCGACCCGGGCGCGCAATTCGTCGAGGGGTGCGGCGAAGCCTTCGAAGAAGCTGTCGGGATTGTGGGCGTCTTCCGAATTGAGGTCGAGCCAGAACAGGCGGAACCGGATCGGCGGACCGCCCGCGCTCGGGGTCATTTCATAATGTTCCCATTCCTCGACCGGGATCCGGTCGATCACCGCGTGGAAATGGCGGCGCTTGTGCAGGCCCGGAAGCATGCCGGGCGCCTGATGATAGACATGCTCCTGATCGGCCAGATGATGGAAGGCGATGTCGAGATCGAGACCGGTTTCTTCTTGAAACTCGCGCTTGGCGCCGATCAGGTGGCTTTCACCCGGATCGAGCGTGCCGCCGGGCACCTGAAGGCCGACCTCAGGCTGATCGGGCTGGCTGAAGACCAGGAGCCGCGATCCGCAGGTCAGATAGACATAGGCCTTGTGATAGGTGCGCATGAAAAATCCATTTCGGCTGGAGCGTTCTTCCTAGCAAGTTCGCCGACCTCAGGAAACAGACAATCAGACCTTGGCGCCCTTCTTCCCCGATCCGAGGACGCCGCTGTTCCGGGCATCGAGCGGCCAGCGCGGTCGAGGCGAGACATTCCTGTCATCGACCGGGCCGAGGCGCATGTGTTCGATGCCCGCCCAGGCGATCATGGCGGCGTTGTCCGTGCACAGTTTCATCGGCGGGGCGACAAAGCGGGCGCCGGCCTCGTCTGCGGCTTGCGTCAGGGCCGCCCTGATTTCCTGGTTGGCCGCAACACCGCCGGCAACGACGATGGTGGGCGGGACATCGGGGAAGCGTTCGCAAAAGAGGTCGAGAGCGGATTTGGTCCGGACCGTCAGCACATCGGACACCGCGCGCTGAAAGGCGGCACAGAGGTCGGCGACCGTCTGTTCGTCGACGGGCTCGAGTTTCTTGGCCTGTGTCCGGAGCGCGGTCTTCAGGCCGGCAAAGGACATGTCCAGGCCGGGCCGGTCGAGCAGCGGGCGCGGCAGCCTGAACCGGGTCACGTCGCCCAGCTTCGCCATTTTCTCCACGGCGGGGCCGCCGGGGTAGGGGAGGCCCAGAAGCTTGGCGGTCTTGTCGAAGGCTTCGCCAATGGCGTCGTCGATGGTGGTGCCGAGCCGCTCATAGTCGCCGACGCCGCGCACCAGCAGGAACTGGCTGTGACCGCCGGAAACCAGAAGCAGCAGGAAGGGAAAGGGAAGATCGTCGGTCAGCCGGGCCGTCAGCGCGTGGCCTTCCAGGTGATTGACGGCGATCAGCGGCTTGTCGGCGGCCATGGCAATCGCCTTCGCCGTCATCAGGCCGACGATGACGCCGCCGATCAGCCCGGGCCCCGCGGTTGCCGCGACCGCGTCGATGTCGTCCCATGTGCAGCCGGCCTCGTGCATGGCTTCGCCGACGATCCGGTCGAGCACCTCGATGTGGGCGCGGGCGGCGATTTCCGGGACGACGCCGCCGAATTCGGTGTGTTCGTCGATCTGGGAGCGGATGACATTCGACAGGACGGCGGCATTCTGCGGTCCGCGCACGACCGCCGCCGCGGTTTCGTCGCAGCTGGTCTCGATTCCCAGGATGGTAAGATCACGCATGTTGCAATCGGGGTCGACAGAGGTCATTGATCATGCCGCATTGGCCGACGGGTTCGGGTTACGTATCATCGGCCGAAACGGAAGTCGTTGGATGCCGCCGGTTTGTTCGCTTTATAAGGGCCTCTAGCATCAGGACAACCGTCCTTGCAATTGTATTTAAAACGCCGGAACGCGATGTCGGCGACAGGGAGAGTGAGACGTGGGGACTGAAACTTTGCGAATCGGAACGCGCGGCAGCGCCTTGGCTCTTGCCCAGGCCCATGAAACCCGCGCCCGGCTGATGCAAGCCCATGCTCTTCCTGAAGAGGCGTTCGAGATCGTCGTCATCAAGACCTCCGGCGATCAGATCCAGGACCGGCCGTTGTCCGAAGTCGGCGGCAAGGGACTGTTCACCAAGGAAATCGAGGA
Organism: uncultured Roseibium sp.; assembly: GCF_963675095.2. Classification (GTDB taxonomy): domain Bacteria; phylum Pseudomonadota; class Alphaproteobacteria; order Rhizobiales; family Stappiaceae; genus Roseibium. The sequence goes on from NZ_CAXXSJ010000026.1 coordinate 55,801, forward strand.
AGCGATGCTCGACGGGCGGATCGACCTTGCCGTGCATTCTTCCAAGGACATGCCGACGGTGCTGCCGGACGGGCTGATCCTGAGCGCCTTCCTGCCGCGCGAAGATGTGCGTGACGCCTTCATCTCGCCCAAGGCCGAACGGCTTCAGGACCTGCCGCAGGGCGCAGTGGTTGGTTCCAGTTCCCTGCGCCGGCAGGCAATGATCAAGCGGCTTCGGCCGGATATCGATGTCGTCATGTACCGTGGCAACGTTCAGACCCGCCTGCGTAAGCTGGAAGAAGGCGCCGTGGATGCGACCCTGCTTGCCTATGCGGGACTGAAACGCCTCGGTCTGTCCGACGTGGTCACCAGTCTTCTGGAACCGGAGGACTTCCTTCCGGCCGTGGGCCAGGGCGCGATCTGTATCGAAAGCCGCGAAAACGACGACAGAACGCTCAACCTGCTGGCCGCGATCCATGATCCGGAGACGCAGGTCCGGCTCGACGCGGAACGAGCGTTCCTTGCTGTGCTGGACGGTTCCTGCCGGACGCCGATCGGCGGTCTGGCCCTCGTGGAGGGCGAAAAGATCTCTTTCCGGGGCACGGTGCTGAAGCCGGATGGCTCGGAAGTTCACAGCATTGCCCGGGAAGGATCCGTTGTCGATGCCACGATGATCGGACGCGAAGCCGGTGAGGCACTGAAAGCCATGGCCGGTCCGGATTTTCTGGCGGACTGAGGATCGATCTTGCGGCTCCTGGTAACACGTCCGCAGCCGGAATGCCGCAAAACGGCGGCGCGTATCCGCGCTTTGGGCGGCGAGGCCGTCGAGGTGCCAATGCTGGAAACCAGGGTATCCGCGCCCCTGCGTTTTGATCTCACCGGTGTGACGGGACTTGCGGTCACCAGCAGCCGGGTGGCCGGGATCCTGAAAGATCACCCGCAACTTGCGGACCTTCGAGCCCTGCCGGTCTTTGCGGTCGGCAAGCGAACGGCCGAGGCGATGACATCTACCGGTTTTGAGGACGTTGTTTCGGCCGATGGCGATGTGCTTGCGCTGGCCGGCCTGATTGCCGCCCGTCAGCCGGAAGGGCATCTGCTTTACCCGTGTGCCAGGGACAGGGCGGGCGACCTGGAAGGCGATCTTGCCGCGCGCGGCCTGCGCTGCGATCCCGTCATCGTCTATGAGACCAACCCGGTGGATCAGATGCCCGCAGTTGTCCTGGACAGCCTGCGGGACGGCGCTATCGATGGGGTTCTGATTTACTCACGGCGGAGCGCGGAGGCATTTCTGAGCGCGCTGAAAACGGCGGATTCGGCCGGGTTGCTCAAAAAAATCAGAGCCTTCGCCATTTCGCCGCAGGCTGGCGAGCCGCTGGAGGGCTATACTTGTGTCGAAATGGCAGCGCACCCAGGTGAGGATGCATTACTGAGGCTTGCTTTAAACAGCTGTTAACCCAATCCGGGGGAGTCCTGATTGCGGCACTGCGGAAAAGGCGATCGCGTTACGGTATTTTCTGGCGGGCAGGTGTGTATAGTGGGATGAGACACCCCAAGAATGGGGGCAGGAGGAGTTGAAATGGCATCTGACAAAGACCCGGCCAACGGCAAATCTTCCTCTTCCGGCACAGCCGGTTCAGGCGAATCGCCGAAGTCGGGAACGACCGGTTCCACATCACAATCCGCCTCGGGCGGCACGACCTCCAAGCGCCCGGTGACGATCGACCTGAAGCCGGAAAAAGTCGCGGCCAAGCCTGCCGACAAGCCGGCGGCAACCACATCTTCATCGACATCGTCGTCCACCACGTCTTCAGCGACCTCGTCAAAGCCGTCCTCTTCGGGCACGAGCTCCACAGGCGCGGCTTCTTCGGGCACCAGTTCGGCAACGGGAAAGCCGACAGGCGGGGCGTCATCTGCCAGTACGACCAAGCCTACTTCCGGTTCCACCGGGTCATCTGCCGGCCAGACGCCATCCACGGCGGCGTCCACAACGGCTTCAAAACCGTCCGAAGCGCCGAAGACCGCCGCCGGCCGGTCTTCCTTCGACAAGGCGACGGACAGCGCTTCGAAATCATCTTCGGCCGCATCCGCGACCTCCTCGTCGGGGGGAAGCGGCACACGCTCCACCTCCCAGTCGCCACGTGCGCCCGAAGGCGGCGGTATCGGCGTGTTCGGTGTTCTGGTCGCCGCCATCTTCGGTGGGGTCGTGGTGCTGTCGGGTGCTTACGGGCTGCATGTGGCCGGTATCTTGAACATTCCGGGCAAGCTCGATCCGGCGACCAGCCAGATGCTCGACCAGGCCGAACGCAAGATCGGAGACCTGGAAAGCCAGATTGCCGATCTTTCCAAGGCGGCCGGTAGCAACGATGCCCGCAGCCTGGTGACCGGTCTTTCCGACCGCATGACAGCGCTGGAAAAATCGGTCGGCGAAATGGCCGATGCCGCCGGGGCTGACCTGGCGCCGGAGCTTGCCAAGGTGAAGTCCGACCTTGCCGCGCTTGGCACGAAAGTCGACACCCTGCCGGTGTCCACGGCAGGTGGTGGGGAAACGTCCGGAGCAGTCGAAGCCATCAAGGGGATCGATGGCAGGCTGGCGGCGCTGGAGAAAAGCGTCAGTGCCTCAAATCAGCTTTCCGGCACGGTGTCCGGTGTGGAAACCAGCGTTGGCGATCTGAAGACCTCGCTTTCAGAAATCGAGACGCGCCTCCAGAACGTCGAAGCCACGGCCAAGGCCGCCCAGACGGCGGTGACGACCTCGGACGTGTCGCTGAAAACCCTTGCCGACAGTCAGGCGCGGGCGTCCGAAACGCTGGCAACCCTTTCTTCCGACATTGAAACGGTCTCCAAGGCGGGCAAGGCTGGCCTTGAAGACCTGCGCGGCGAACTGGACGCGCTGTCCAAACGCCTTGCCGCGGTCGAAGCGACCATGGGCGATGCAACCGCGCGCGAGGTCGCGGCAAGGGCCCTGTCGGTGTCCGCCTTGAAGTCCGCGGTCGATTCCGGCCGGCCGTTCACCACGGAACTGGCGGCGGTCAAGGCGGGTCTGCCCAAGGATACGGATCTTGCGGTGCTCGAGGCCCATGCCGAGGCAGGCGTGGCGCCGGCCTCTGTTCTGATCGCTGAATTCCCATCGGTCGCGCGGAAAATGTACGCCGCGTTCTCCGCTCCCGACCGGTCGGGTGATCTTCTGGACAACTTTCTGGCCAGTGCAAAGTCGATCGTCGCTGTGCGCGGTCCGGGCGATGAAAACGGAACCGGACCGGAGGCGGTTCTGCGCCGGATGGAAAACGCCGTGAAGCGTGGCGACCTTGCCGCAGGCCTGGAGGCCTACAAGGCGCTTCCCGAGGTTGCGCAGAAAGCCGGTGCCGACTGGGCCGAGCGCGCAGAGGCGCGGGTGACCGTCGACCGGATGACCGAAGCGGCCTCCCAGGAAGTGCTGTCCATGCTTGGTGGCAAGGACAGCTGACGTTTTTAAGCGCGGGGAGAGCGGCTTCCCGCGTATGGTATCGATGCCCGGCCGGCAGAACGCCGGTTTGATCTTGAAGGAGCGAACGCAATGATCCGCGTCCTCATCTTTTTTGCCCTGCTGTTTGCCGTCGCGCTGGGCTTCGCCTGGATGGCGGATCTGCCCGGCGTGATATCGATCAGCTGGGACGGATACGTCTGGGAGCAGCCGCCCGTGGTGGTCGCGCTTGTGGTCGGCATCGCCCTGGCCCTGTTCCTCGCGGCCGTCTGGCTGGTGCTGGTCATCCTGAGGTCGCCGAAGATCGCGTCGCGGTTCTTCACCCGCCGGCGCAAGGACAAGGGTTATCAGGCCCTGTCGCGCGGCCTGATCGCGCTCGGCACCGGCAATGCCAAACTCGCCCGCAAGCACGGGCTTGATGCGGACAAGCTTCTGAAAGAAGAACCGGCCACGAAACTGCTTCTGGCCCAGACCGCGCAGCTTGCCGGCAAGGACGAGGAGGCGCGGGGACGGTTCGAGGCCATGCTCGACGATCCGGAGACCCGTGCGCTCGGCCTGCATGGCCTGTTCATCGAGGCCGAACGGCATGATGAGCCGGTTGCCGCCCGTCACTATGCCGAGGAAGCCAACAAGGCAGTCCCGGGCCTGGAGTGGGCCGGAAAGGCCGTGCTCGGCTACCAGGCGGTTGCGAGCCACTGGGAACAGGCGCTGTCGACCCTGGAACGCAATTACACCTCCAAGCTGATCGACAAGAAGACCTATCGCCGCCATCGGGCCGTCATTCTGACCGCCCTGGCGCAGAAGCTGGAGGAAGGCGAGCCGGAGCGGGCCTATACTATGGCCAAGGAGGCTCACGGACTGGCGCTCGATCTGGTGCCGGCCGCCGTCATTGCCTCTCGCCTGGCGACGCGGCGCGGCGATATCCGCAAGGCCTCGAAAATGATCGAGGCGACCTGGCGTCTGTCGCCCCATCCGGACCTGGCCGAGGCTTACGCCCATGTGCGCACCGGTGATTCCGCCGTCGACCGGCTGAAACGGGTGAAGGCACTGGCGGCGCTGCGCGCCAATACCAGCGTCGGGGCCCTGGCGGTAGCGCGGTCGGCCATGGACGCGCGGGAATTCGACGAGGCGCGGGAGCAACTGAAGAAGGTGCTGCGGTCGGAACCGATCCGTGCCGCTTTCCTGATGATGGCGGAACTGGAAGAAGCCGAGCACGGCGACAGGGGCCGGATGCGCGACTGGCTGTCGCGTGCGGTCCGCGCGCCGCAGGACAAGGCCTGGGTCGCCGATGGCGTGGTATCGGCGGAATGGCAGCCGGTGTCGCCGGTGACAGGCCGTCTGGATGCTTTCGAATGGAAGACGCCGAGCGGTCTGCCAGATACGTCCGCTGGCGAAACCATCGAAGATGCACTGTTCGAAGCGCCTGTTCTTGCACCTGCACGCGAAGCAGTCGAGCCGCCGCTTGCCCCTGAACAGGCCGATACGGCCGGATCCCCTGAATCCGAGGAGCCGGAACCTAAGGCGGATTTGGAACTTCAGGCCGAACCGGCAAAGCCTGCCCCAAAGGACGACGAGACGAAGAGTGAGGCCGTCAAGTCAGAGCCGGAGCCGAAAACACCTCCCACGCCAGTCCGTGCAGTGAAGGAAGGCTATGAAGGCACGACGGACGATGTCGGTCATGTGAAGCCGGTCCAGGACCTGCCGGAGACGCCCGACGAAACGGAGCCGGAAGCGGCCGACAAAGCGGTTGCGAAGACACCCGCTGCCGATACGAAATCGGATGAAAAGGCCCCGGCCGAGGCGCCGGAAAAGAAGGCCGAGGCCAAGGCGGAAAAGGACAGTAAGGCAACGGCGGCGTCCGGCGCTCAGGATGCCAAAGGCGCCGGGACGGCCGAAGATCTCGACAGGCCGATCGCCTTTCCGTTTTCGCGCATGCCCGACGATCCGGGACGGACGAAGAGGAAGAAGAACCAAAGGAACCGCGCCCCCGGTTTTTCAACTGAATCCGGTCTTTCGGCGGGGTTCAGGCGTGGTCAAGACGAAGGACGGAGCCGTTGCCGGTCGATCCGACGGTTGATCTCTTCCAAACGGGGTCGAAAGCCTCTTGCATCTTTGCAAGCGCTCCGGTATCAAGCGGCCCATTCCAAGGGTGATGCCCTTGGACTTTCCGCGATTGCCGGTCATCCGCATCGCGCCGCCCGGCGAAACATCCGCCGGTCCGGTTAGCCGCTGTAGCTCAGTTGGTAGAGCACGTCATTCGTAATGATGGGGTCGTAGGTTCGAGTCCTATCAGCGGCACCACTTTTCTGGCTGTCCGACCCGGAGACATAGGTAACAGTTTGTACCGGAGACATGGGTTACAACCTCGTGCCGAACGGG
>NZ_CAXXSJ010000027.1:0-115909 GCF_963675095.2 uncultured Roseibium sp.
CTTACGCATGGCCATATCGATCATGTCGGCGGTGCGGCGGACCTGGCGGCCGAACTCGGCGTGCCGGTCGAGGGGCCGCACGAGGCGGACCGAATGCTGATCGAGCGGGTTGCCGACCAGGCGCGCCAGTTCGGCGTCTCGGAGGCCAAGCCGGTGGAGCCGGACCTGTGGCTTGTCGACGGCGATACGATGGAGATGGCCGGGCGGACCTTCCAGGTCCTGCATTGCCCGGGGGCACGCGCCCGGGCACGTAGTCTTTTTCGATCCGGAACTCAGGTTTGCCTTTTCCGGCGATGTGTTGTTCGCCGGATCGATCGGACGGACGGACCCTGCCGGGTGCCGATCATGCCACGCTGATCGCGTCCATCAAGGAGAAGCTTCTGCCGCTCGGGGACGATGTGTCGTTCCTGCCCGGTCACGGCCCGGCATCGACCTTCGGACACGAGCGGGAAACCAATCCGTTCCTGCGCTGAGCCCTGTGATTTTACGGGGCGACTTGCCCTGCGCGTCAGAGCAGGGCGCGCAGCTCGTCTTCCTTGTCGTTGACCAGCCAGCCGTAATAGTTTTCGCGGGGGCCAGGCCGCACCGCTTCTGCGGAAGGCGGGCCGCCCGTGACCACGGATCGCCCAGATTATACAGGGTGGCCGTCAGTCCCGGGTTCTTCGAAATGTCCACCTTACCGACGGATTTGTAGGCCTCGATTGCATCCTGGATGACGGCTGCCATGTAATGCAGCGAGATGTCCGGGTCCATCGTAGCCCTGTAGACTTCCTTGGCATTGGACGCGTCCAGCGCGCGGTAGCGGCTTTGACGGGCGACCCGGTCGGTCATCTTCAGGACCGTCAGCGGGCTGAGCTGGCCGAGACCGAAGCTCTGCCCGGCAAAAAAGCGGCTGGAAGAAGGTTTCGTTGAAATTCGTGCGGGGATACCGGGTGCCGTCGACCTTCCGGTTTCGGAACTGGCCGTTCCACACGCGCTCGTAACACGACCAAAGGCGATCGCTGTCCGTGGCGGTCTTGCCCTTCCGGCAACGGTCGAACTGAGGTCTCTGGACGAAGTCGACCACGTTTTCGTCGTTGTATTCAAAGCTGATATCGATGCCGGCATAGGCGAGCGCCTTGATGTAGTAGGACTGGGCGCTGTCGAGTGTGTCGTAATTGTAGGTATGCTCGCCGACAATGGCGCCGATCATGTGGATCGGGTCGATCCCATAGACCTTCGCAACACGCTTGATGGACGAAACCAACCGGCGGTCGCGCTGGAGAACGGCAAGCACCTTTTCGAATTTTGCGTCATAGCTGGATTTGGCAGCCTTGGTACGGCGCGCCGACGCGAAAGGGATACTGGGCTGGTTCCGGTAGCGGTTTCCATCCGGAACGACACGCACCTGAGCGGCCGCTGCCGTCGAGTACATCGCAATGTAAGCCTGCTCCCGCCAACGGCAGGGCGACGGCCAGTGCGGCTGCGGTGTGAACAAGACGTTTGAATATATTTCTTCCGAACATTGCCGGTGCTCCAGGACCAGGCTCAAAATATTAAACGCGGCCTGCCGGTATCGTTGGATTTCATGCCTTACCGACGTCGAACGTGCGAACCGCAGGACGGTTTATCATCGAATCCTGCGAATCCCGTAAACGCCGGCGACAAGAAATCATCCCGCAACGTTACTTGCAAGCTGGCCCATTGGCCTCATCGACCGGTTTTTTGCCGGGCGGAAAAAAGATGCGCGTTTCCAGATTGGACCTAACATTGATGTGAATAGGTGAAGACCAGGGTGTCGGTCGTGTACCGGCCGGTTGGGCGACACTGGTTGTAAACCTCCCGGGTGCCGCGGACGGTTACCTGCAACTGGTCGGACCGGACGGGGCCTTCAACGGCATATTCCAGGGGGTGTGCCGGGGCAGTATTTTGAAAACACCCGGGCGGTGCCCCGGGTACCAGTTGCCCTGCTTTATGCCGTTGAACAGCAAGGTGCCGCGCTGGACGCCGCCGGCCTGCAGTTGTGGCCGCGGAACTTCATAACTGATCCAGCGCTCATTGCCCCTTGCCTGGAGCCGCATCAGGGATCCGTTGTGGGTCCAGCAGCTGTCTGCGCGTGCAACGGTCGAAAAGGTGGTCGCCGCGAGAAGAGCGATTGCCACAGCCTGCCACCGTCTGCCGGAGCCCCTTGATCCGGGAAACCTGTTTTTTTCGCATGTGTCGAAACCCCCTTCGTTTGCTGCTGAAGACCTTACAGCGTCCCGGGCAGGTGTCTGTGACGTAAAGCACGGATTGGCCGCCGCTGTGATTTTGCGACGGGGCATGCGGACGATGAGTTCATTGATCCGGGCGCTTCTTGCCAAGGACGGGCCCCATGCGCAGACGGACGGCGCGCGGGACCTTCATGTGGTCGAAAAATTCCTTGTGCCGGGTCAGGCCGCAGAGTTCGCGCTGGATCGTGACGTGCCAGAGCGCTTCTCCGGCTTCGGCCATGAGCCTGTCCTGTTTTTCGAGCGCAACTTCGTCGGCATCCGGATCCGGGTCGGGCAGCCGGGCGAGCGCTTCTTCCAGTTTTCCGGTTCAGCCGTGCAAGGGTGCCGGCCTTTTCTTTGAAGATCTCCTGCTCCAGAGCCGCCGAAAGCGGGTCCTGCAGGTCCTTCGAATAGGCTTTGGGCGGTCGAACGGTCATGACATCCGGTGCTGTTGCTGGAACGAGGGTCGCCCGATCGCGCCCGGAATGCAACCGGTCATGAAAAAGCCCGGAGCATCATACTCCGGGCCTTGTTATTCGATTGAGCGAAGTGCCGATATCAGTCGCGCAGCTTGACCACGACATCGTCGTCGCCGTCCTTTTTCTTGCCGCTGTCTTCGGCTTCTTCGGTGAGGCCGAGTTCCTCGGCCGGGCCGCGGCCTTCCATGGCCATCTGGTAATTGGCGATGACGGACTTGAGCTGGGCGATCTGGTCGTTCGCGGTGTCGACCTGGATCTTGTACTTCTGCAGCTTCTTGTTCTCTTCGACGAGATCTTCCAGATTTTCGGCGTATTTCTGGTTCTGCTTGCGCTCGTGGTTGAGATCGGTCAGGGCCGAATTGTAACGCAGGTTGACCTCACGCAGCTTGGCGCTGGTCGAGATCAGCTCGTTGCGGTCCTTCTCGTGGTTCTTCTGCGCGCTGTCCAGCAGCAGTTCGATTTCCTGCATGCGCTTCATCAGCGAGCGGTTGCGCTCCTTGATGGAGGAGTTCTCGCGGGTCGTTTCCTGCAGCGACTGGGCGCCGATACGGCGCTGGGAGGACAGGTTCTCGATCTCCGCGTTCAGCGCGTAGACCTCGTTGTCGTGCTTGCGCTGTTCTTCTTCAAGCCGGGACTTGGAATAGGCCAGTTCCTGGCGGGCGACATCCATGTGCGACTTCAGGTCGATGTTGTCATTACGCAGATCGACGACTTCGCGCTTGGCGGCTTCAAGCTCGTTGGAGGCGCGGCTGTTCTTCTTGACTTCCTCTTCCAGAAGCGTCGCGCTTTCGGAGAGGTTCTGTTGCAGTTCCTTCTCGCGCCGGGCGATGGCATCCAGCTCGGACTTCAGGCTTTCGGCGTGGTCCTCGAGGGAGTCGTATTTCGCCTTGAGATCGTTCAGCTCACCGGTGAGTTCGGCGATCTGGGAATTGGCTTCCACAAGCTGGGCGCTCTGGTGGCGGTATTCCTCGTTCACCCGCTTGTTGTTGTCGCGGATGGTGACGATGTCGTTGCGGGCGGTTTCCAGGGCGGTGCGGGTCTCGGTGGAGCGCTTGCGCAGGGAATGCACTTCCGCCTGGGCTTCTTCCAGCTGGGTGGACAGCGACTTGACCTGGTGCTGCACGTCGAGAAGATCGGTCGACAGCTTGGCGTTCTCGGATTTTAGCCGGACTTCCGTCTCAACGTGCTGACGGGAGGTCTCGACGAATTCGGCCAGCATGTGAATGCTGTTCTGGGATTCCATCGCCAGGGCATTCATCTGGTCGAAGGTCTTGCTGAGGCCGCCGATGCGGGTCTTCAGGCCATCGAGCGTGTGCATCTTTTCCTGCATCCGCAACGCAAACGGAGAAATCTGCGCGACGTTCGATGCTGTGTCTTCCGCTTCCATGTGCGTTGCACCGGCGGTACCGGCGTCCTCTGGCCGTTCCCGCGCGTCTTCGCCAGACCGCGAGCTCTTGGAAAAAATGCCCATAACCGACTCCTGTCTTACGCGAAGGGCCTACTGCCGACGCGACTCTGCATTTTCATTAACTCATTTTTAACCGATCTTGCCGGTCGCTTTCAACGGTCAGCCAGATTTAGCCCTAAAAGCAAGGTATGGGGAAGGCTCACCGCCAAATTTTATCCCGCTGTTGCACCAGAGTCTCTTGGGGAAATCCCTGTTGTGGATTTGCGCTTGAGATCCTGCGCGAAACCGATGTAGATGCGGCTCCGGAATGACTGGCCGGCAGACTGATTCGCTCTGTGTGCGACGCAGGTGGACCTCGCGGCGCTGCGGTGCGATAATGACGAACCGGTCAAGACAGAATTTTTGACGGACGTTTCCAGATGAGCGACACCAACTTGAAACCGCGGATCAAGCCGCGGCTCAAGGCCGAGCGGCCGAAGCTTTACCGCGTTGTGCTCCTGAACGACGACTTCACGCCACGGGAATTCGTCGTGACGGTTCTGAAGGGCGAATTCCGGCTGGATTCCTCCCAAGCGGAAATCGTCATGCTGACGGCGCACCAGAAAGGCGCCTGCGTTGTCTCCGTCTATCCGAAAGACGTTGCCGAAACCAAGGCCGACCGCGCCGTCGCCGCCGCCCAGAAACGCGGCTTCCCCCTCCAGTTCACGGTTGAACCGGAGGAGTGAGGCATGTCCGGCCTTTGGCCGGCCAATCGACAACGATTTGTCGATTGGAATGCCGAACGCGCGAAGCCATAGCGGAGCGCAACGGGCGCAAACGATTTGTCGATTGGAATGCCGAACGCGCGAAGCCATAGCGAAGCGCAACAGGCGCAAACGATTTTGCTTTTTGAACGACGAACGGCCGAAGTCCTAGCGAAGCGCAGCGGGCGTACACGATTGGCGTTTCAAGCGACGAACGCCCGAAGCCCTGGTGGAGGGCAGGGGCGGCGAAAGCTGACAATTTTTATAGAGTTGCCCTAACGAAGACCGTGGCTCCCCGGTCCCGGATCTCCGCTACGCTGCGTCCGGGATGACGAAATCGGGGCTGGCTATCAAATCCGCGCCACAGATCTGGCCTATCAGGCCTCTCCCCTCAAATGAACTCGAAATCGTCCGAATGCAGGCTGGCGAGGGCGACGCCGTCGAGGGTGATGGTGGCCACGGAACTCGCAGTGATGACCGTGTCGGAGCCGGACGTGGAGGCTGCGGCGAGCACCGCGCTGAAGTCGTCGAAGACGGCCTTGGAGAAGACGATCCGGTCTTCGGTGCCTGCCCCCGCAGTGAAGTCCGTGATGTGGTCCATGCCGAAATTCTTGCCCCGGAAATAGAAGGCATCGTGGCCGGAGCCTCCGCTCAGGGTGTCGTTGCCGTCGGAGCTTGACGAGAGCAGCAGGTAATTGGTGCCTGACGCGGCGTCCGCGGAGAAGACATCCGTGGCGCTGTCGCCGTTGAAATCGCCGGTCACGATGTTTTCCGACGACAGGAACCAGTCCGAGTCCATGTAGTTCGGGATCTCCACGAAGGAGTTGTTGATGCAGGTGTAGAACTTGGCCTGTCCGGAGCCGGCCCAGATCAGGATCAGGTCGTCCGTGCCGTTGCCGTCATAGTCGTCGATCAGAACGCGGTCCGGGTTGTCGGTGAGGCCGCTCGGGCCTTTGTAGGAGCTCGAATAGTCGAAGCCGCCGCTGGCGCTGCCGAAGAACAGGCGGGTGTCGCCGGTGTGGGCCCAGCCGAACAGCAGGTCGTCCCGTCCGTCGCCGTTGAAGTCGCCGGTGAGGGTGTTGTCCGGAGAACCGTTGATCGCGGTCGCTTCGATCGTCTGTCCCTGGGTGGAGAAGCCGCCGCCGGCGGTGCCGTAGAACAGCTTGTTCTCGCCGTAGCGGTCCCAGGTGAAGATCAGGTCGTCGCGCCCGTCGCCGTTGAAATCGCCGACGAGGGTGTGGTCCGGACTGCCGTTGATCGCCCTTGGATCGATGGGGCCGGCTACGGTGGTGAAACCGCCGCCGGCAGTGCCGAGGTACAGATTGTTCGCGCCGTAATAGTCCCAGGTGAAGATCAGGTCGTCGCGCCCGTCGCCGTTGAAGTCGCCGACCAGCGTATGATCGGGATAGCCGTTGATGCCCCTTGAATCGATGGGCACGCCCGCATCGGTGAACCCGCCGCCGGCGGTGCCCAGAAACAGGCGGTTTTCGCCGCGGTAGTCCCAGGTGAAGATCAGGTCGTCGCGGCCGTCGCCATTGAAATCGCCGATGAGGGTGTGATCCGGATAGCCGTTGATCCCGGCGGCGGGAAGCGGGCTGCCGCCGTCGGTGAAGCTGCCGTCGGCCTTGCCGAGGAACAGGCGGTTTTCGCCGCGGTGGTCCCAGGTGAAGATCAGATCGTCGCGTCCGTCGCCGTTGAAGTCTCCGGCCAGCACATGGTCGTGGTAGCCGTTGATGGCCCGGTTATCGACATGTTCGACCGCCAGGAAGGCGTAATTGTAGCCGCCGTTGAGCGTGTCGCTGTTGCCGCCGCCGTTGAGCGTGTCGTTGCCGTAGTCGCCGAGCAGGTTGTCATTGCCGGCGTTGCCGGTCAGCACGTTGGCGGCGGTGTTGCCGATCAGGATGTCCCAGCCGGAGCCGCCGATGGCGTTTTCGATCACCGTGCCGCGGGCAATCGCCAGGTTTCCGGTCAGGCCGGCGATGTTGGAATAATGTTCGGCCCGCAGGTCCAGCGTCTGGTTTGCAGAATAGCCGCTGTAGTCGAGCGTGTCCGTGCCGCCGTTGTCGATGATGGTGTAGCTGACCGGAGACAGGGAGGAGAACTGGTTGTAATAGCCGCCGGCGGTCGAATTGAAGCCGTAGGTGGTATCGCCGGTGCGCAGGGAAGACGCCGTGCCGTAAAGGGTTTGGACCGCGAGAATATCGGCGATCATCGGCGTGATGATCCAGGCGAAGCTGGCGTTGACGTAGGTGTTCTCGGTCTGGGTGAAATACGACATGATCGACCCCTGCCAGGAGTCGTTCAGATAGTCGTTGTCGACGCCGTAGGTGGCCGAGCCGTTGTAGTTGCCCGCATGGCCGAGGCCGAGCGCGTGGCCGATCTCGTGGATGAAGGTCTGGAAGGAATAGGACTGGAGGCTTGTGCCGTACGTGGCTATCCAGGCGGTCGAGACGTTGACGATGGACTGGGTGATCGTGTTGCCGTAGCCGTAGGACTGGCTGAAGGCACCGGTGTAATCGTCATAGAAGTAGATATTTGCCGAGCTGGAGGTGGTCGCGCTGAAATTCAGGCCGGTGACGTAGGACCAGGCCTGCAGTGCGGTGGTGGCCAGCGTCTGTCCGGCGGAGGTGAGGCCGGTGATGTTGTAGGTCAGCGTGGCCCCGACAGAGACGCCGAAGGAGCGCCAGCTGTAGCCGTTTGAATTCCAGTAGCCGTTGACCAACTGGTCCGCGATCTGGTCGTTTGTGTATACGCTGCTCATTTATGGGTCCGGCGAATCCGTGCCTGGCTCTGTTACTTTCGACTCTTGTTAAGAAACTTAAAGAATTTGCTAATTTGAAGTCCAGTGGCAATTCTGCGAAATATCCCCTTAAACGTGTGAGAAAAGGGCCGCCGGGGGCGATCCTGTATCGGACGGGCCTGGCAGTGCGGCGCTTTGAAGCAACGGCTTATGCGGCGAGCGACAGCCCCGCCGCTCAGCCGCCGTTCAGCCACATCAGTCCCGCGACAATAAGCGCCACCACGACTGCGGTCGCGATCAGGGTCTGGGTGTCCGGGCCGGGGTTCGTTCCTGGTGGCGGCCGCAGCAGGGCCTCATCCGGATCTTCCGCCGGATCCGGGGCCGCCGACGGTGGCGTTTGTTTCGGCCGGGTCAGCCGCAGGATCAGAAGCATGAACACAAGCGCCGTGATCACAGCCATCGCCGGGCCCAGGGTCACGGCGACGCCCATGGCGATGCCGCCGACGATCGCCCCCAGAATTGCCCCGATTGCCCGCATCGCTGTTTCCCCCAGGCCGAAAGGAGGATTAACTTAACGGCAATGGTGGTCTTGGCCAATCGGGGTCAATTGGTGTCCGGACGCGAGACAAGGGTGGAAGCGGTGAGCGGTCCCTATCTGATTTTCATCACCTTCATGGCGCTGGCCCTGCTGCTGCTGGTGGCGGCCTGGGCGCGAACCATGGTGTTCTTCCGCCACCAGTCGCCGGAAGGCGCGCTCGGCTTCGATATCGTCGAGGGTTTGAGACTGTGGTCGCGGCTCCTGCGGCGCAACGGCTTCGGCCCGGAAGCCGAACCGCTGCGCCGCCGGGTGATCCGGCTCTATGCGCTGGCGACTGCGGTTTTTGCGTTTGCTGTGGTGCTGTTCACCGTCCTGCCGGCGGTGCCGGGGTGAACAGAGCTTATCCGCTTTGCCCGGCCGCCAGCGTCATCAGTCGAAGCAGATCTTCCGGATGGTTCGTATCCAGAAAGAAAGGATACTCGGGATGCAGGCCGCGGATCTCCGGCAGCAGGCGGGCCTTGGAGTTGAGCACCATTGTCCTGGGAATGTAACGGCCGAACCGGTCGTAGCGCTTGTTGATGCCGGGCTGGGTGTCCCGGTCGACCAGCACCATCACCAGCTTTTCCGAAAGCGCGGTCACCCGCGGATCGAAGAACTGCTTGCGGTATCGGGTGCAGTGCGGGCACCAGGTCGTATAGAACACCACCAGCATCCGCTTGCCGGTTTCACGGGCCTTGCGGGCGCCCGCGTCGTACCCAAGCCATTGGATATGATCACCGTTCCATTGCTTCAGCACGTCTGGCGGGTTGGCTTGTGCCGGAACCGTGCAAATGGCCAGGACGAGCAGTGCCAGGGCGAATTTGAAACGGGCGGCAAGGCTGGAAACGCGCATGGGCACTCCGCAAGAGGATGGTGGTGTGCTTACACTATCCGGTTGTGCGGCCGATGCAATGCCTGCCGCGGAGTGCCGGATGCGGTTTCCGTTTATGGCAAGTTGCAAATAATTCATTTTATTTCAGTGTGTTAGCTTGCCTCTATCAGTTGAAACAATCGCTGCCACTGACCATGTAAAGCTCTTCCGAAACAATGAAATTCGGGAGATGTCAAAATGAAAATGGTCCCCGGAATCGCACTCCTCGGCGGGCTACTGGCCGTCACCTCCGCAGGCCTCGCCTATGCGCAGGGAGAAACGGCCAAATGGTTCGTGCTGCGACAGGATCATGCGGGCACCTGTACCATCCGGATGCTGACCGACTTGGACGGCGGCTATCATCACAGCGCCAACTGGAACATCGCCGGCGGACCCTATGACACGCAGCAACAGGCGCTCGACCGCAAGCAGGCGCTCCAGCTCAAGGTTCAAGGCCTTCGCTGACACTCTTGGAAATCGCGGAAAACCTTTCAAAGTCAAAACAATAGCGGTTGCAAGAAAACTGCTGACGACTGCGAATGCAGTCATTCGCGACGAAGTGCCGTTCACTCCGTGAAAACACAGTTGCCAGAAATCATTCGCACCGCAGGTGCGGCTAATTCTCAATGAAAGCAGCGCTCTCTTGCGCTCGCGCTGAAGCCTCAAAGGTTCGACAAATCCGCCTGGATCCCGGCAACTTCTGCGGCAAACATGTCGAATTCCGGCCGGGTAAAGTGCGCATACTGGTAGTTGCCGGCTGACTTCAACGCGAGAACCACAAAATAGTCCCCATTGCCCGTTTCCTGCTTCAGGCTGAGCGTCACGTTCGTGGAACCGTTATTTGCCTTCGCTTCGGCCTCACGGATGAGATGTCCTGAGATCATCTGGTACAGCGCCCGGAAAAACCACATGGTTCTATCCCCCTCTTGTGCGTTGGGCTCTACCGCCCCGGACGCCCGCTCTTCTTCGGCCGGCCGCGGCGCTTTTCCTCCGCCGGATCCTCATATGACCCCGCACCGATCTTGCCGCGCACGACGGGCCTGACGTCGTCTTCGGGCTTCGTCGGCACGGGTCCGCGTGACAACGGTACCTCCGTCCGTCCAACGGTCATCTCGTCCAGCGTGTTCTTTCGCACCTTGGCGCTCGGCCCGGGAAGGGCCGATTTCGAAGCCGCTCTCGCCCGATCCTTCGCCGTTTCCCGTTTCTTGCCGCTTGCGCCTGCCTTGGTCCCCCCGGCGCCGAACTTGCGGTCGCCGCGGTAGCCGCCGCTGCGGTCGTCGACGGCTTCCTGGCGGGCCATGGGGTCGTCGGCCACCGCCAGTTCGGTGGCCTGCAGGCGCTTGATTTCGTCGCGCAGGCGGGCGGCGGTTTCGAAGTCGAGGTCGCTTGCGGCCTCGCGCATCTGCCGTTCCAGATCCTCGATGTGGGCCTTGAGGTTGTGCCCGACCAGCGCGCCGGAGTCCTCGGCGAAGCCGGAGTCCACGGTGACGTGGTCCTGCTCGTAAACGCTGTCGAGAATGTCGGCGATGTTGCGCTTGACCGATTCCGGGGTGATGCCGTGCTCTTCGTTATAGGCGAGCTGCTTTTCCCGGCGGCGCTCGGTCTCGGCCATGGCCCGCTCCATGGAACCGGTCATGTTATCGGCGTAGAGGATCACCTTGCCGTCGACGTTACGGGCCGCGCGGCCGATGGTCTGGACCAGCGAGGTTTCCGAGCGCAGGAAGCCCTCCTTGTCCGCATCGAGAATGGCGACCAGGGCGCATTCGGGAATGTCCAGGCCCTCGCGCAGCAGGTTGATGCCGACCAGCACGTCGAAGGCGCCGAGACGAAGATCGCGGATGATCTCGATCCGCTCCAGCGTGTCGATGTCGGAGTGCATGTAGCGCACGCGTACGCCGTTCTCGTGCAGGTATTCGGTCAGGTCCTCGGCCATGCGCTTGGTGAGCGTGGTCACCAGCGTGCGGTAGCTCTTCGCCGCGACCTCGCGGACCTCGCCGAGCAGGTCGTCGACCTGGGACGAGGCCGGGCGTACGTCTATGACCGGGTCGACAAGGCCGGTCGGGCGGATGACCTGTTCGGCGAAGACGCCGCCGGACTGGTCCAGCTCCCAGGAACCGGGGGTGGCGGAGACGCAGACGGTCTGCGGCCGCATGGCGTTCCATTCCTCGAAGCGTAAGGGGCGGTTGTCCATGCAGGACGGCAGGCGGAAGCCGTATTCGGCCAGCGTCGCCTTGCGGCGGAAGTCGCCCCGGTACATGCCGCCGATCTGGGGAATGGTGACGTGGCTTTCGTCGGCGAAGACCAGCGCGTTGTCGGGCAGGTATTCGAACAGGGTCGGGGGAGGTTCCCCCGGCGCGCGGCCGGTCAGATAGCGGGAATAGTTCTCGATGCCGGCGCAGGAGCCGGTGGCCTCCAGCATTTCCAGGTCGAAGCGGGTGCGCTGCTCCAGACGCTGGGCTTCTAGCAGGCGGCCGTGAGCGTTCAGCTCCTCCAGCCGCTCCTTCATCTCGGACTTGATCGACTTGATCGCCTGGTTCAGCGTCGGCTTGGGCGTCACGTAGTGGGAGTTGGCGTAGACCTTGACCTGCTTCAGCTCGCCGGACTTCCTGCCGGTCAGCGGGTCGAACTCGGTGATCGACTCGATCTCGTCGCCGAACAGGGAGATGCGCCAGGCCCGGTCCTCGTAATGGGCCGGGAACATCTCGATGGTGTCGCCGCGCACCCGGAACGTGCCGCGCTGGAAGGCGGCGTCGTTGCGCTTGTACTGCAGGGCGACAAGATCGGCGATCAGCTGGCGCTGGTCGATGCGCTCGCCGACTTCCAGCGCGAAGGTCATGGCGGTGTAGGTTTCGACCGAGCCGATACCGTAGATGCACGACACGGAAGCGACGATGATGACGTCGTCGCGCTCCAGCAGAGAGCGGGTGGCCGAGTGGCGCATGCGGTCGATCTGCTCGTTGATCGAGCTTTCCTTCTCGATATAGGTGTCCGTGCGCGGGACGTAGGCCTCCGGCTGGTAGTAGTCGTAGTAGGAGACGAAATATTCCACCGCATTGTCGGGGAAGAAGCTCTTGAACTCGCCGTAGAGCTGGGCCGCCAGCGTCTTGTTCGGCGCCAGGATCAGGGCCGGGCGCTGGGTGCGCTCGATCACCTGGGCCATGGTGTAGGTCTTGCCCGAGCCGGTGACACCGAGCAGCACCTGGGTCTGCTCGTCCGCCTGGATGCCTTCGACCAGTTCCGCGATCGCCGTCGGCTGGTCGCCGGCAGGCTCGTACTCGGACTTCAGCACGATCTGTACGCCGCCTTCGGACTTGGCCGGTTTTTCCGGCCGGTGCGGGGTCCAGATCTCACCGTTCTTGTGCAGCGGGTTGCCGCTCTCGATCAGCGCCGACAGGGCCTCCACGGTGGCGGTCGCGCCCTGGTTGCCGGTCAGTTCGCCGAATTTGGATTCCTTCTTTTTCTTCTTGTTGTCCTTGAGGTGTTTCTCGAGCTTTTCCGCATCCTCCAGAGAGATGTCGAGGCCGGCGACAGGGTTGAGACCGCCCGCCGCGCGTTCGCGGGCGGTGTCGGCCTTGCCGATGGACGTGCCTCGGGCGGATTTGGTGGGTTTGGGTTGGCTCCGCTTGGGGGCTTTTTTGTTTGCGCTCACGGATGAGCGTTCGCTGCGCTCACTATCCTCCGCGGGGGCGGCCTGACCGGCCGGCGCGCGGTCGCGCTTGCCGGCTTCGCCGGAATTCTTTTGCCCTTTCGGCGCTGGTTTCGCCGCTTCTTCCTCGATTTCCTTTGCCCAGTCGGAGATGCTGCCGCTCAGGGGGGCGCCTTCGAAGGTGGCCTGGGGGGCTTCGCCGAAGCCGTCTGTTTTCGGCTCGTCGGCGGCGGTCTTTTTCGGACGGGAAGGGGACGTCTTGCTCATCCCCGCAATATGGTCCACCCGCGCGCGGGAATAAAGGGGCGGTACGGACAGAGCGGGTGCAAATGACAGGCTCCTGACACAAGGGTGACAGGAGAACCCAGGGGCCGTGACCTAGTCGGCAGGCTTGTCGCTGCAGTACAGGCGCCCGTAGGTGTCCATCCGTTCCATCAGTTCGTCTTCCTGCCCAAGCAGCACGGTCAGGATGTGGATGGATTCCGGCGAAAAGGTCCAGGTGCCGTCGCTGAAATAGGTTCCCGTTCCCGCATTCAGGTAAATCTTGTCCTGAAGCTCGTCTTTCTGGCGCTGGGCAATGCTTTTCAGGCGCGCGGAAACGTCTTCGGGAAAGGCCTTCGTTTCCTCGGTTCCGATCCGATAGTCCATGGATTCAAGCTTCAGCAGTCTTTGAAGGTATTCGGGCCGGGGCTTGTAGACAACGGCGATCTGGTCTCCCCTGGTAAACCGCTCCTTGTCCGCGTTTTCCTCGCGGACCTTGCACAGATTCGTTTCCAGCAGCCGGACATCGACCTTCTTTTCGATGTAATTGTAGCCGCGAAATTTCTGCTGGCTTTCGTCATAGTTAAACCTTTGAACCAGGACGCAGCCCTCTAACGTCGCGCTATGGCTGACGCCGTCGTTCTCGCCGCGGGACAGAAGATCCGACAACCGGTGTTCCAGGTCTTCCCGGGAGATATCCTGCGCTTCACCCTGTGCGGCCTTGCAGGGCAGGGTTTCCTGCTCGCCCGCATGAGACGCGGACGAGCTTATGGTCAGGACGGAGAGGGACGTTGCGATGGCGAAAGCAATGCGTTTTGCGAAGTGCTGAAAATTTCTAAGGGAATGCATGAAAGATGGAACCGCCGGCTGGTGCTTCGATATAGGGAATCAATAATTGGCGCGGGGAGCCGGCGCAACCTGTTCGGTCCGGGACTGATGCCGGTCCAGCCGCTGCCTCATGCGGATATCGAGGCCGAACCGGACACCGACCCGGATCTCTTGCGAAAAGGCGTGGTCGAGTCTCGCGAATAATGGGGCAGCCGGAGGGCTTGGCTTCGCTCTGCTCAGGAACTCCTTCGCCCTACCAGTTTCAGGGAAGGCGGTTTATCCGCTTCTTCTTCGGTCTCCCTCTGGTCTCGTCAGAGATGCTGCACTCACCAGCACGCCTTCGAAGGTCGCCTGGCGGCTTAGCCAAAGCCTTCAGGTATCTGGCGGCGATCTTTTTCGAACGGGAAGGGGACGACTTGCTCGTCCCCGCAATATGGGCCACCCGCGCTCGGATAAGGGGGCGGACGGCCCTTTGCCGTCGGTTCGCCACGGCTCCTGAATGGGCTGAGTTGGGAGGGCGCGCAACGTTGCGCGGGACGTCGAACCCGGCGAAGCGATGAGCAATCAATCGAACGATGGACCTTCAGCAAAACCAGGCGGAGTTTCATATGTTTCCGGAGGCGCGGTTCCTTCGCATTGCTTTGGGTGTGGAATAAAGTTAATTTCTATCAAAGATTTTGATTGCCGGCTTGAGCAACCTGAAGGGGATGGTGATGGGCATTCAAGCAAGGTCAAGGCTGAGTTGCTGGATGTGGCAAGCGATGCTTCCGGCAGTCGTGGTCTGCCTTGCCATCCTCGCTGGCTGTGCCGGCGTTCCGATAGAAGCGCTGCGGGCCTATTCCGAAGCGTTTCAGCAGGCGAAGGATGCAGGAGACCTTCTGCTGGATGAGATCTCCCCGATCATATCCTCGAAAGGTACAACCGCCCGGCAAAATTGCGGGACGTCACCTCTCGGATATCCTCAGTGTTTTGATCCGGCTGTCGCGCTATCGGAAGAAGGGAGGCGCGTAAACGAGGATCCTTCCATCGTCGCACGTCGCGATGCCCTGGCAGCAGTGGTTCGCTACAACAGCATGCTGGTGGACCTGGCGGAAGGAAAGCCGGCGACCGATTTCGGCAATCGTGTCGATGAGTTAATCAAGCTTGTAAATGCGGTCGCCACACTCGGGGTTGTTCCCAGTGGAGGACTGTCCACTCTTATTCCGCCATCGGCGACGTTTGCGAAGGATATGTACAGTCGTTTGAGCGCGGCGAGGGCGAATGCCGTTGTTCGCGATGCGATTCTGAACAGCAAGCCGGATGTTCAGGAGCTTTTGCTGGCGTTGATGGAGGATACGCCCAGAATTTACAAAGTTTTCCTCGCAGCCCGGGAAAGAGACCTCATTGTCGCCAATCACGAAGCCAATGCGGCACGCTTGAACAAAGATTCGACCACCCGGGCGGCTGCATTAAAACGGGTCAACGCCATCCGGCAGAGCATCTCGGACTTTCACAAGAGCCTGACTGCCTACACGCAATTGTTGAACCAGACGTCCGAGGCGCTGGACACTTTGGTGATCGCGGCAAGCCAGCAACCCGGTACGGTGGAAAGTCTGACCCTGATTGCTGCGGAAGCGGCCGAGATCCGTAGAAAATCCGAAGAATTCTGGGCTCGGATAAGAGATGTCCGTTCAGCCGCCGCCGTTGCAACGCGCTGAGCTTCAGATGCGGGAGGAGTCTTATGGCAACACCTGAATCAATTGTAGCAGAACTCACGGAAGACCTCACCACGGCCCGGATCCTGGAACTGCAAAACAATGCGCAGACCATGGATGAGCTGAATGCCATCACTGATTTCGGCCTGAATCTCGCGGATCAGCACCTTGATGAAGCCATAGCGGGCTTTCGCGCCGGAACGCGCAGGTTCTTGAATATCACGGAACGTTTCCAGGCGCTCGCGGATGAACTGGACGACAAGTTCGTTTCCATATCGCCTGATCGGTTACCCGATGCAGCACCGGTCCTCAACAAACTGCTGGAGCGTTTGTCTGAAGCCTTGCGTCTGTTCCACGATGACGAGGGGATGCGCACAACCCACACGTCCAATCAGGAAGTCGAGGATATTAAGAACGATGAAGGGCAATTGCCTCCTGTTGTCAATCCGGTCGATATTCCGGAGGAGGCAAAACCGACCGAAGTTCTCGTCGCCCCTGCGACGTCGACAGCACGCGAGTATGAACAGATTGCGGATGAGTATATCCGCTTCTTCCTCGGCGCGGATTACAAGAACGACCGCAAGGCCCTGGTGAAGAAGCAAGCGTTGCAAGCTTTAAAAAACAAGACGCGATACGAAGCGGTCGGAAACCCTCTCGGTATTCCGTGGTGGTTCATCGCCGGAATCCACATGCTTGAGTCGAGTTTCAATTTCAAAACGCATCTACATAATGGAGACCCGCTCAGAGACAGGACGTTTCGAGTGCCTTCAGGCCGCCCCAAAGTGTGGAATCCGCCGAACTCCTGGGAAGCGAGTGCCAGCGATGCATTGAAACACCATGAACTCGCCGGACTGCAGGACTGGTCACTGCCCCGGGCCTTGTGGCGCTGGGAGCGATACAATGGCTGGGGCTATCGCAAGAAAAGAATTCCGACGCCTTACCTCTGGAGTTTCTCAACCATCTACGCCAAGGGCAAGTATATTGGGGATGGTGTTTTCAGTGTGAACGCAGTTTCTAAACAGTGCGGTTGCGCGGCGTTTTTGAAATACTTGCATGACGAGGGGCATGTTGACCTTGGGCTCGATGTCGTCGGCGAGGACGAGGCAAACCAGTCAGATTCCGATGCGGATGCAAACGATGTCGTTGAGCATAACAAACCGAACATCGACAACAATGTCCCTCCCGCGCATCCATTCCAAGCCTATTTCGAGGAAAAACTCCCAGATGTTCAACACTTCAAGTGGCATGAGTTCCTGGTGAAAGGCGGAGCTCATGCCACCAACGGCCTGAACACCGACCCTCCACAGGAGCTATGGGAAAATGTTCTTCCACTCGTACGGGTACTTGAAGAGTTCCGCGAGCAAGTGGGACTTCCGGTCGTTCTGACGAGCGTTTATCGAAGCCCCAAGTACAATTCCGCCATTGGTGGTGCAACGCGCAGCCAGCACATGGCTTTTACGGCCGCTGACTTCAAGGTAGTTGGCGCTGGGGCTGGGGGACCCGCACAATGGGCTGACCGAATGCGGCAGATCCGCAGTTCCGGCCTGTTCGAAGGGGGGATCGGAAAATATGCCACCTTTGTTCACGTGGACGTTCGCGGGACACGTGCCGATTGGTAGTCGCGCCGGTTCTCAGGCGCTCTTTCGCTTGTCCGCGCCGTTTTCGGAAGCCTCCTTCTCGCGGGCGGCCATGTCCTCGCGGAAAAGGTCCTCGACGAACACAGCCATGTTCCGGCCGTTTTCCTTGGCGTGATAGAGCGACTGGTCGGCGAGGCACAGGACCAGCGAGGCGGTGTCGCCGTTTTTCGGGGCGATGGCCCAGCCGATACTGACGCCGATATGGGCCATGCCGCCGGCGACCGGGATCG
Source organism: uncultured Roseibium sp. (assembly GCF_963675095.2). Classification (GTDB taxonomy): domain Bacteria; phylum Pseudomonadota; class Alphaproteobacteria; order Rhizobiales; family Stappiaceae; genus Roseibium. The sequence goes on from NZ_CAXXSJ010000027.1 coordinate 17,346, forward strand.
GCTTGGAGGCTTCCTCGATGATCGTGTCGCACAGCCAGCGCAGATGGCTCTCTTCCACATTGCTGGTGATCAGCGCCAGGAATTCGTCGCCACCGGTGCGGGCAACGATGCCCGATCCGGCAATGGCTTCCTTCAGCCGGCGGGCGACGTTGCGGATCACCATGTCGCCGGCCTCGTGGCCATAGGTGTCGTTGACCTGCTTGAAGCGGTCGAGGTCGATGGCGAGCACCGCGCAGGGGGACGTGTCGCATTTGTCCATCGCCGCATCCAGCAGATCGCCGAAATAGGTCCGGTTGCCCAGCCCGGTCAGCGTGTCGTGCAGGGCGAGATATCGGTTGCGGGCCTCGCTGTCCTCCAGCGCCTTGGACTTTTGCGCCAGCTTGCGGGCGGAGATATAGCCGATCAGGAGGAAGGCGAGGATGATGGCGGTCGCGATCGGACCGATAGCGTAACGGATCGCCGTGCCGGGCGCCGCGCTGATCCACTCGAAATAGCCGATCGGAGCATCGCCGTTGACGGTTACGGGCACGTTGGCGTCGGTTGAAACCGGGCTTGAGGAATAACGGAAATCGTCGAGCAGGAAGGTCTGACTGACACTGGCGAGCAGTCTGGTTTCGATCAGCCGCACCGACAGCAGGACGCCGGGCGCGCCGTCCGGCAGGGTCAGGGCATCGGTTTCGGGGATGATGGCCATGGCGCTGACCAGCGCCGGCTTGCCGTCGACCTCGCGAACATCCGACGCGTAGATCGGGGCCAGTTCGCCCTTTTCCACATAGCGGACGCGATACCCTTCCGCGGCGGGCCTGCGGACCGAGAAATATCCGTCACGCGCACGGGTCACCAGATCGCGGGCCGCCAGCAGAACCTCGCGGCCGCCGGATGCGGGTACGACCTCGTCTTCGGCGGCGACCATCATCAGGTCGTTGTCCGGTCCGATCACCAGCGTCCAGTCATGGTCGAAGTCGAGCCAGGTCCGGGCGGCAATCATGTCCGCGGCGGCCTTGCCGATATGCCCGCTCTCGACCTCTTTCACGGTCTGGTCGTTCACCGCGAGGAAGGTCTGGTCGCGGGCGAGCAGGTCCAGCTGATGATTCAGGGCTTCGTTGACCAGCGCCTTTTCATGGGTCAGCGCCAGGTCGTCTGCGCTTTGGGTCGTGGTCGCCAGCAGATACGCCATGGCAATGATGCCGCCGGCCAGCAGGACGGAAACGGTCAGATAGACGAAATGGCGCAGCCGGAAACGGGGAGGCTTCCCACCGGGATCGAACGGTTCCATGTCCTCCGGTTTGGTCAGCCGGGTCTGACGGTACATCTGCGGGCGCTCCCCTCGCGATATCAAACGGAGCACGTCGCCTTGCCACCGCCCCCGCGGCGTTGAAAGCTGAACTCGTGCCCATCTCTTGAGCGGCATTGTGCGGCAAGGGAGTGAAACAATCCTGAGCAAACGGGAGAAACCCGCGGATTTCAGCGGTTTCGGTTAATGAAGGGTGAGCGGGAACGATCAAATTTTTCAGGTTGATCGGGAACGTGATCGCTTGCCGGAGCGAGACGGCTGACACAGGTCCTCTCTCGGCGTTAAGGTGACGCCGCCCACCTAACCATTTCACCTGTCAGGAGTCCCCCATGCGCCTAGAAAGCGACAGCCTCGGCGAGATCGAAGTTCCGCACGACCGTTACTGGGGCGCGCAGACGCAGCGGTCGCTGAAGTATTTCTCGATCGGCACGGACCTGATGCCGATCGAGATCATTCATGCCTACGGCTTTTTGAAGCGGGCTGCGGCGGGGAGGTGAATGCGGAGCTGGGGCTTCTGCCGGACGACAAGTGCGAACTGATCGTGGCCGCGGCCGAGGAGGTCGATCGGGGCGATCTGGATGCGCATTTTCCCCTCCATGTGTGGATGACAGGCAGCGGCACCCAGGACCAAACATGAACGTCAACGAGGTAATCGCCAACCGGGCGATCGAGATGGCCGGCGGAAAAATGGGGTCGAAGGACCCGATCCATCCGAACGACCACGTCAACATGTCCCAGTCGTCCAACGACACGTTTCCGAGCGTGATGAACATGGCGGCGGCGATCCACACGACCGGTCGGCTGCTGCCGGGGGTGCGCAAGCTACGTGACGCTCTGGACGTGAAGGCGAAGACCTGGGAGCGGATCATCAAGATCGGACGCACCCACATGCAGGACGCAACGCCGCTGACGCTCGGCCAGGAATTTTCCGGCTATGTGCGCATGCTCGACGAAGGCATCGCGCGAATCGAATATGCGTTGAAGGATGTTTACTTTCTGGCGCTGGGCGGAACGGCGGTCGGCACAGGCATCAACGCGCCGGCGGGCTTTGCGGAACAGGCGGCGGAGCGGATCGCCGTTTTGACCGGGCTGCCGTTTGAAACGGCGCCGAACAAGTTCGCGGTGCAGGGCGCCCATGATGCCCTGGTGATGCTGCACGGAGCCTTCAAGGCGCTGGCTGGATCGCTCTACAAGATCGCCAATGACATCCGGCTTCTGTCCTGCGGGCCCCGCTGCGGCTTCAACGAACTCGTCATCCCGGCCAACGAGCCGGGCTCGTCGATCATGCCGGGCAAGGTCAATCCGACCCAGTGCGAGGCGTTGGCCATGATCGCCGTGCAGGTGATGGGCAACGACGTCACGGTGGGACTGAGCGGTGCCGGGGGCCTTCTGGAGATGAATGTCTACAAGCCGGTGATGATCAACGCGGTGCTGCAGTCGATCCGCATTCTCGGCGACGGCGCGACCAATTTCGCGGAGTTCCTGGTAGACGGCACGGAGCCGAACGAGAAGCAGATCGCCAGTTTCGTGGAAAATTCCCTGATGCTGGTGACGGCACTCAGCCCGGTCATCGGCTACGACAAGGCCAGCCATGCGGCCCATCACGCCTATGAGCACGACCTCAGCCTCAGGCAGGCCTGCCTCGATCTGGGCTATGTCAACGAGGTGGAGTTCGACCGGATCGTCGACCCGGAGAAAATGGTGCATCCGGGGGTTTGAATGATCAAAGCCCGGCCCCTCGAAAGGGGCCGGGCGAAACGCGTTACTGGTCGAGTTCGAGCTTGGTAACGACAAGTGTGCCATCACTGGCTTCGCTGTAGGTGAGCATTACGACATCGCCGATGTTCAGTCCTTCCGTGTCGATGGTGTCCGGCAGGACGTAAACGCTGTCATCGTCCAGAACGATGGATTTCGCTTCCGGATCGATCTCCACGATGGTGCCAGAGGCTTCGTCGGCGAAGGCGTGTGCGAGGGGCAGGGCGACCGTAACGGCCAGGACGGCCACCAGACGTTTGAACATGCGCATTCCAGGATCTCCAAAGAGAGCCCCGACGGCGAGGACGGGCCGGGCTCATGGCGCGGCAAACCGTATCCTCGGAACCTGCCGGGGGTATCGGGGGGTGGTTTTTCATAAATGCGCGGAGCTGTCGCGGCCTGCCTTGCCCCGGATCTTCTGTCCGGAGAAGCAGGCGGCTTGGGTCCTTTCGAAGGGGCCGGATTCCGGCTTTTCCCAGAAGGGCTTACGCAGGGCGCGTGTCATTCCGCGGTCCCGATATGAGCGCCCGCATTGCGGCGGATTTTAGGCTGGGAACGTGAGCTAAAAAAATAATTTTGCCGGAGGCGGGAACGTGTTCCGCGCCTCCGGGCAATTCATCCTTTTAGGCTGCCGCCACGTCCTTGAGGAAGGTTTCGATCCGCTGGGTCAGGGCGCCGAGCTGCCGTGTGGCCTCGTCGGTCACCTGTTCGACCTGTTGCGCCGACTGGCTGGTTTCGCCTGACCCTTGCGATACGATGCGGATGTTGTCCGTGACGTGGGCTGTACGCTCTGCGGCGACGCTGATGCTGGTGGATATCTCGGCGGTCGCCGTCGACTGCTGTTCGACCGAACCGGCCATGGCGGCGGCGGTCTCGTTGACGGCCTCCATCATGCTCATGATGCCGGTGATCGCCTGGACGGCCGAGTTGGTGGACTGCTGGATTTCCGAGATATGGGTGGAGATTTCATCTGTTGCCCGGGCGGTCTGGCCCGCCAGCGACTTCACCTCGGAGGCGACGACGGCAAAGCCCTTGCCGGCTTCCCCCGCGCGCGCGGCCTCGATGGTCGCGTTGAGAGCGAGCAGGTTCGTCTGCTCCGCGATCTCCTGGATGAGTGACACCACATCGCCGATGCGTTCGGCTGCCCGGGACAGGCCGCGCACCTGTTCGGTCGAGGTTCTGGTCGCGCCGGTGGCTTCTTCCACACGTCCCAGCGTGTCGGTCACCTGACGGCCGACTTCCTGTACGGAGGCGGTGAGTTCCTCGGTAGCGGCCGCAACGGTCTGCACGTTGTCCGTGGCATCGCGAGAGGCCTGGGACACCTCCTCGCTCTTGCCGCTGGTGTTGGAGGCGATCCCGGACAGGAGCTCCGCGGTGGCTTCCAGCTGCTGCATGTTTTCCGTGACGGCCGACAGGGCGGTCTCGATGTCCTGGCGGAATTCAGCAACCAGCTGATCCATCTTGTGCTGGCGGTGCTGAGCGGCGTTCGAATTCGCGCGCTGCTCTTCCTCAAGACGGAAACGGTCATGTTCCCGGTCACGGAAGGTGCCGATGGCACGAGCCATGTCGCCGATCTCGTCGCGCCGGTGCTCTGCAGGGATATCCAGATCGGTTTGCCCGTCCTGCAGGTGGCGCATGGCGGCGGTCAGGCGCCTGAGAGGCGTCATGATCGTGCGTGACAGCATGACCGCAAGCAGGGCGCTGATTGCCAGCGCCAGGCCGAGGGCCGCCACGATTTCGATTTTCGCGCTTTGCCCGGAGACGACGGCCTGGGTGCCGGACTGTTCGCTGATCCGGCGCGCAGCATCGGTCAGGCTGGCGACCGTGTTCGAAAAGGCGTTGTCCGCCGTATTCAGAGCCTCGGTTGCCGTCATGACCTCGGCGAAAGTCTCGGGCACCTTGGCCGTTGCCGCCTGGGCTTCGGTAATCAGCGCCGCAACAGATCCGTTCAGAACTTCCAGAACATCCTTGTCGCCAGCCTCCGACACGGTCTTGGTCCGGTTTTCAGCCATGTTGGCGGAGACCCTGGACATCTCGTCGAGGATGCCCTGGAGAACCGTTGCCGCCTCGGCGGAAGGCTGCTTCAGGTAATCGGCATAGGTACTCCGGATGCTGACTGCACCACGGGCCAGGGTCTGGGTGTTGGTCGACAGGCGGGCGATGGCCGCATTGACCGTTTCGAAGGCGCGGAGTTCCGCCTTCATGTCCGCAATCGGCGTCTTGACCGCGGTTTGCAGGTCGCCGATCAGTTTGGACAGCGTGTTCACGGCCGGTGCGGCGTCGCTTGTGCCGATATCCTTTGCCAGGTCCTTGGTCTGCTTGAGAAGATCCTTCACCAGATCCTTGACGCTGTCGAGCTTGACGGCCCTGCGCACGGCCTTGGCGTCCTTCTCCAGATCCTTGATCTGTTTCACAGCATCCTTGGCAAGCTTCCCGTTAGATTGCTCCGCCAGTTCGGCGACGGCTTTGCCGATCAGGACGACGGCAACACGCATGTCGCTGATCCGCGATTCCACGCCGGACAGGTTCTGCAGCTTGCCTTCATTAACCAGAGTGGCGGCAACCCGCTGGCTTGCCAAAGCCTCGATCTGTCCGAAGGCGGTGTTGGTCGTTGCCAGCAGGCCGGTGGTCATGTCGTTGAGGACCTGAACGGCGCTATCGCGATCCTGGCGGGCGGCGGCAAGCGTATCGAACGCGCCGTCCAGTTGCCCGGTAATGGCGGTCAGTTCGTTCGCTTCGTCGGGACGGGCGGCTGCAAGCCTGTCGGCCCGGCCGGTGATGGAGGTGATTTCGGTGCGAACCGCATTGGAGGCTTCGTCCGTTCCGGACTGTCCGAAGTCGCCCAGATGGCGCAGAAGGCCGGGCACATTGCCCATAATGCCGCTAGCTTCATTGGCAACGGAAACGGTGCGTTGCACCTGTCCGGCGGCAATGAGACCGCTGGCACCGACGCCGACCGCACACAGCAGCATGACACCCAGACCGCCCATGAACTGGGTCTTGACCGAGAGCTGCGGCAACCGGCTACGCTTTTTCGAGGATAGGCTCGAAGAAGTTGAGTCTTCCGACCCGTCGTGCCCGGTCGATCGATTGAACAGCACTGTCACACCCCGCTGAAGATGCCCATGACGATACCTCCCGCCATTTTTATCGGGGTAAAACTCTAAGGAAGTGCAAAGGAATGAGCGGGTTGGACAGCCTCCGTCCCGATTTTCTGCTTCTTTTTTGTGCGCGGGCGATCTTCTGAGCAGTTTCTGCCATGGCACGGGTCGGCTGCCTTACTCTCCTCTCGGAAACCGCTGGCTCTCTTCCACCTGGTTCAGATCCATGTGATTGCGCATATAGCGTTCGGAGGCTTTTTGCAGCGGTTGGTAGTCCCAGGGGAAATAGGCGCCGTTCCGGAGCGCCTCGTAGACGACCCAGCGCCGGGCCTGGGATTGCCGCACATCCGCGTCGAAGGCGGCCATGTCCCAGGTGTCGTGGACTTCCGCCGCGAGTTCCGCTGCAACGTCGATGAAGGCGGTGTCCTGCGCGAGGTTGTTCAGTTCCAGCGGGTCTCTTTCCAGATCGAAAAGCTGCGGCGGATCCAGTTCGCAATGGACGTATTTGTAGCGGCCGCGGCGGAGGCCGACCAGCGGCGCGTAGGAGGCTTCCGCGGCATATTCCATACGTACTGACGACGCGCGGCCGGCGCCGTTCGCCAGCGGCACCAGGCTTTCGCCATCGGTCCAAGGCATGATTTCGCCCATGTCGATGCCGGCGAGATCGGCCAGCGTCGGCAAGACATCAAGGGTGCTCACCGGCGCCTCATAGAGCCCGGCCGGCATGCCGGGATCCGCGACCATAAGCGGCACACGGGACGCGCCCTCGAAGAAGGTCATCTTGAACCACAATCCGCGCTCGCCGAGCATGTCGCCGTGGTCGGAGACGAAAACGATCGTCGTGTCCTCTGTGAGACGCATGGCATCGAGGGCAGCCAGAATCTCGCCGATCTTGTCGTCCAGATAGGAGATATTGGCGAAATAGGCCCGGCGCGAGCGGCGGATGTCCTCCTCGGAGATGGCGAAACTGCGCCAGTCGTTGGCGTCGAAGATGCGTTTCGAATGCGGGTCGTGCTCTTCATAGGGGATGGCGGGAACTTCCGGCAGCAAGTGTTCGCAATCCTCGTAGAGGTCCCAGTATTTTTTGCGCGCCACGTAAGGGTCGTGCGGGTGGGTGAAGCTGACGGTCAGCATCCACGGACGGTCGTATTTTCCGCGGCCGTAGTCGTAGATCTTACGCACCGCCTGGAAGGCGACGTCGTCGTCATATTCCATCTGGTTGGTGATTTCCGCGACGCCGGCGCCGGTGACCGAGCCCATGTTGTGGTACCACCAGTCGATCCGCTCACCGGGCTTGCGGTAGTCGGGCGTCCAGCCGAAGTCGGCCGGATAGATATCCGTGGTCAGCCGTTCCTCGAAACCGTGCAATTGGTCCGGTCCGACGAAGTGCATCTTGCCGGAGAGGCATGTGGTGTAGCCTGCTCGGCGCAGATGATGGGCGTAGGTCGGAATGTCGGAGGCGAACTCGGCGGCATTGTCATAGACACGCGTACGCCTGGGAAGCTGCCCGGACATGAAGCTCGCCCGTCCGGGGGCGCACAGCGGTGACGCGGTATAGGCGTTGCGGAAGCGGGCGGAGCGGTCGGCGAGCCTCTTCAGGTTCGGCGTGTGCAGAAACCCGGCGGGCCCGTCGGGAAACAGCGTCCCGTTCAGCTGATCCACCATCAGGACGAGAATGTTCTTGGCGTGGCTCATCGGGGGTCTCCGCGGTAAGGGGGGCAGGCCTCCCGGTTTTTCTAGCGTTTTTTTGAATGCTCGATCAATAAAAACCGTCGCTTTGTGGATGACAGGCGTCTTGCGGCCATTGTTGGAGCGAAAACCGAAAATCGGTTCTTGACCTGGAGTGCACTCCAGCACTTAGGGTCTGCCAAATCGTCCTGTTCGGAGAACGTCCATGCTGATCGGTGATCTTGCGGAAAAGTCGGGGCTCAGCGTCGATACGCTGCGCTACTACGAAAAGATCGGGCTGATCCCGAAGGCGCCGCGCGATGGCGGTGGCCGGCGGATCTATGATGCGACAATGCTGCGGTGGATCGATTTTCTCGACCGGCTGAAGGCAACCGGCATGGGGATCAAGGATCGGTTGCGGTATGCGGACCTGCGCGGCAAGGGGGGGGCTTCGCTCACGCCACGCCGGCAGATGCTGGAATGCCACCGGGACAGGGTGGCGGAAGACATTGCCCGGCTCACCGACATGCTGGGCGTTCTGGACGACAAGATCGCCCTCTATCGGAAGATGGAAGCGGGTGAAACCGTCGATCCGTCTTTCGAAAGCTGTGCCCGGACCGAACACGGCGCGCAGTGACCTTTAAAGGACAGATGAATGAGCACTGCACTGGAACGCGGCCGTGAGCTGACGAAAAGGCTGAACCCGGATCTGGAACAGATCCTCGATGATCGATATGGCGCGCTGCTGCCGGATTTCGCGGAAAGCCTGATTGAATGGGCCTACGGCCGGCACTATGCCCGCCCGGGCCTGGATTTGAAGACCCGACAACTCTGCACGATTGCGGCGCTGACGGCGCTGGGCGGACAGACCGGTCCGCAATTGAAAATCAACATCGAACACACGCTTGCGGCAGGAGCGAGCCGGACCGAGATTGTCGAGGCGATCTGGCAGATGGCGGTTTATGGCGGCCTGCCGGCGGCAATCAACGGGCTGAATGCCGCAATGGACGTGTTCGCCGAAGACGACCGGTCTGCCGCCTGACGGGAGCCGCGGCTTTGAAACACCCGGACGGAGGCATGTCGTTTGCCTTCGTTCGGCCCTATGGGGTACTCCAGAATTGCATCGACCGTGATGGCGGATTAACGGAGAAGCTCAACCGAGCTTGCATCCATCAAATGATGGCCGTCACGGATGTTGACCATGTGAAATGTTTCAGTGCGGCCCGACCGGAAACGGGTTCCGGTCAGGTCATGGCGAACATGCGCACATGTTTTGAAAAGCGCGAGTGCCGCAGCCGGAACAGGTGGTGCAGGATGGAATCCACGTCGGCCGGGTAAAAGGGCTTGCGCAGGAACGCGCGTGCGCCCACGCGCTGGGCCGCCTGGTCGAGATCATCGCTCATTTCCGTCGACATCAGGATGACATCCGCATCACCCTGGTAGGCTGCCAGCCGTTCGGCCAATTCGATCCCGCTCATGTTCGGCATGTTGAAGTCGGTGAAAATGATCCGGTAGTCCTTTTTCTTGACCGCTTCGATTGCGCTCGGGCCATCTTCGGCATGGTCGATCCGAAGGTCGAAAATACTCTTCTTCAGGATTTTCTCGACGAGGCGGCGAACGGTCGAGGAATCGTCCACGAGGAGAACGTCGTAGGACCTGTGAATGGCTTCATAGGTTTCGATGATCTGGCGGATCTGGGCATTTTTGAAAGGCTTGGTCAGGAAATCGTAGGCGCCGAAGGACCTAAGCTTCTTTTCCGATGCCTCGCTCAATTTGTCCGACATGGAGACGGCGAATGTTCGGGCCCCGGTGACATGGATGGCCGCCATGACTTCAATGCCATTCAGTTGCGGCATGTTGATATCGAGAAAAGCCAGGTCGAAGGTTTCCATGCTGAGTTTTCGCACAGCATCATGACCGTCGTGAGCGATCGAGATTTCAACATCCCGACCGGTTTCGTGGAGGCCCCTTGCAATGAATTTGCATACCGTAGAGGAATCGTCAGCGATGATGACTTTTATGGGGGTCTTCTTGTTTTCGCCTTGCATAGCCGGGGATCACCCTCTTGGGTTTTGGTCCTTCAGTCCGGCAAAACTGGAAAATAATGTTTAATATCTGATGATGATTATTCTGTTCGGTTTAAAATCATCGTCATGGCTGACAATTATATTGTCAATATTACGGAACATGAATCTATTTTTTCGCGAGCGCAGTTCTGCTTTAAATTGACGTAGCCGTTGCAGGTGGGCCGGCAGGGATGTTGTGTGCCTTCCTCCTCAGCTCGTGCGCCGTTCAGAGACATGTCTGACAGGTGTTCGGGGACATGGTTGACACGTCCGCAACCCGTTTTGACCGACGTGAGTAGCCTTACGACCCTGCCGGCGGGAGATTCGCCCGCGGCGTCATCTATGTGACGAACAGAGGGGGAGAGCCGAACCCCCGGCAAGACGGCTAAATCGGGCATGTTGCCGATAAAGCCTCCTGCCGAAGGGAAAGGAAGGGCGACGTGCCTATTCGCTTTCGGCGTCGTGGCCGGTCGAGATATGTTTCGAAACGTAGGTCTTTTCGCCGATCCGCTCGAGGAGGTCGAGTTGCAGTTCCAACCAGGACATGTGACCTTCCTCATCGAGGACGATCTTTTCGAAGAGGGTCCGCGATCCGATATCGCCGGCGGCCGCGGCCTCCTGTGAGGCCTTGGTGTAAAAGCTGATCGCGTCCTTTTCGTCGGCGAGGTCGGCTTCGAACATGTCCTTCAGCGTCTGGGCACGTTCCGGCTGTTTTGCAAATTTCAGTTCCGGCGAGCCTTTGAGGAACATGATCCGGGCCATGAATTCGTCGGAATGGCCGAGTTCTTCCTGCATTTCCTCGCGCATCTGGGCGGCCAGCTTGTCCATGCCCCAGTCTTCGAGCACGTGCGCGTGCAGCTGGTACTGATGGGCCGCGCTGAGTTCCATGGAAACGGCGGTCTGCAGGTTGGCGAGTGTTTTCTTGCGGTCGCTCATGATGAAATCCCCAATGCTGATGACAGTGTCGAAACTGCGAGCCGGGACCCGGCTCCACAGTGATGTTGACGGCTTCCTTTTCCAGTGTCGGGCGGAGCGCGGCATCGCACGAAACGCTCCGCCCTTGGCGCGGCCCCGTCCGCCGCGCTGTTAGGGAGGTCCGGGAGGGCCGGACCTCTAGCTAGTGCGGTGGATTTGAAATACGCCTCATTTCCACCGCGGATGCCGACGCGTATTTCAAATCCGTAAACCGCACTAGAAACATATACTTGCTAGTCACCCCTTTGAATCTGAAGTTCGTTTGGAGTGCGCTGAGACATAAGACGAACTTCAGATTCGGGTGACTAGGATCAGAGGGACTTCTTGGAGAAGTACCAGTCCACGTAGTTGTAGCCTTCGCTGGCGCGGGCTTCGGCGCCTTCGGCGGTTGCCGGCGGCGGGACGATGACATCCTCACCCGGCTGCCAGCCTTCCGGGGTCGCCACCTTGTTGGCGTCCGAGGTCTGGAGGGCGGTCACAAGGCGCAGGAATTCCGGGATCGAACGACCGTTGGACATCGGATAGTAGACCATGGCGCGCAGAACGCCGTCCGGATCGATGACGAAGGTCGCCCGCACCGCGGACGTATCGGATGCACCGGGCTGGATCATGCCATAGGCCTTGGCCACGTCCATGGAAAGATCGGCGATGATCGGGAAGGGGATCTCGACGCCGAATTTCTCCTTGATGTTGCGCATCCAGGCGATGTGGGCGTAGTGGCTGTCGATGGACAGGCCCAGCAGCTCGCAGTTCAGCTTCTTGAAGTCCGGCGCGGCCTTGGCGAAGGCCATGAATTCGGTGGTGCACACAGGCGTGAAATCGGCCGGGTGCGAGAACAGGATCAGCCACTTGCCTTTATAGTCGCTGAGGCTGATTTCGCCATGGGTGGTCGGGGCGGTGAAGGCCGGTGCCGGCTTGTTCAGCTGCGGCATGGCCGGGCGGGCGATAAGGTCGTTTTCCATCTTGGTCTCCTTGGGTTGGTAATTTCGCTAAAGTGAAAATAGGTGCTTGCGATAAAATAGTGAAACGGATTAGTTTGATCTCAGTAATCGGTTATTTCGATAAGTCGGATGGTCCTGCCAGTGATCCTACCCAGTCTCCGCCAGCTTGAATTCCTTGTGGCGCTCGCCGATGAGCAGCATTTCGGCCGTGCCGCCGAAAAATGCCATGCCAGCCAGTCGACCTTGAGCGCCGGGCTTAAGGAACTGGAAGCGACCCTGAAGGTCGTCGTTGCCGAACGCACGCGCCGGTCGGTCACCCTGACGCCGATCGGCAAGGAACTGGCGGCCCGGGCGCGCCGGCTTCTGGCGGATGCCAAGGCGATGGTGGATTATGCGGCGGCGAATATGGGTGTCCTGTCCGGCGATCTCAGGCTGGGCGCCATCCCGACGCTCGCGCCATATCTCCTGCCGCAAATCGTCCCGGAAGTGCGGCGGAACTATCCGGATCTCAAGCTTTATCTGCGGGAAGCCAAGACCGACGACCTGTTGCACAGCCTGCATGCGGGGGAGGTCGATGCCGTCCTGCTGGCCTTGCCGTATGAAATCGGGGATCTCGCGGTCTTTCCCTTGTTTGAAGACAATTATCAGTTGGCAATCCAGCCGGATCACCCTCTGGCCAAACGCCCCCGGCTGTCCGGCGAGGACCTGACCGACATCCAGATGATGCTTCTGGAGAAAGGTCATTGCCTGCAAAGGCATGCGCTGTCCGCCTTTGCGCCGCTGGGCCCGCAGCAGGACCTGACCTTCGAGGCGACCAGCCTGCCGACGCTGGTTGCCATGGTGGCGGAAGGGCTGGGCGCGACGCTGTTGCCGGACATCGCGATCGATGCCGGTGTTGCCGAGGGCCAGGACGTGGCGCTGGTCCCCCTGAAAGGCGCGCATCCGCGCCGGATCGCGTTCGTCTGGCGTAAGACGTCGCCGCGCGGAGCGGAACTGGAACTGCTGGGAGAGGCCATCATACGGATCCGGGACGCGGTCAAAACGCCTGGTCCAGATCAACCGGGTTCGTGAACAGGTCTTCGAGTATGCCGTCCCGGGCCCGGAAACCCGGCGGTGACGTCTGACGTTGGCTGTCCTGGATAAGGCGGGCAAAGACGACCATCTTCCCGTTCTTTTCCGCCCAGCCGACAAACCAGCCGAAGGGCTGCCCCTTGAGGAGTGTGCCATCCGCATCGCGCGGCAAGCCGGCTCCAGTCTTGCCGTGAACATGCCAGCCGGCGGGCTGTCGGCCATAATCGGTGATCTCGGCCGTATGTTGGACGGCTTCGGCACGGACCGGCAATTCGCCGCGGATCAGTTTGCGCAGGAACGCCACCTGTTCCGCCGGCGAAATCTGCAGGGAGGAACTGAGCCAGGCAGCGGTCAGACCGTTGTTCTTGCCTGGATCGCCTGACACGTCTTCATTGCCGTAACCGAAGGCCTTCACATAGTCGGCATAACGCTTGTCGCCGAGGCGCGTGGTAATCTGCTGGGAGTACCAGACCACGGAATCCCGCATCCATGTTCGGGGCGAGGTTGTTTTGCGCCAATTGGGCCGCCAGTCCACATAACCTTTCCTGAACGGCAGGACCGGCGACGAGGCGTCTTTCAGGACACCGGCATCGTAGCCCATCAGGCTGATGGCGATCTTGAAGGTGGAGGCAGGCGACATGCGGCTGTCGCAGTCGCCCTGCTCAACGAGACGCGCACCGTTTTCGGCGTTGAGCACAATCGTGCACAGGGTTCGGGTTTCCGCATGAACCGCCGTCACGCAGGAGGCGAACAAAAATCCGAAGGAGAAAAGCAGGGCTTTCATTGGGCCAGCCGATCCTCTTACGTGTCAGGTCCGATCCTTAAGGAGGAGGAGTGGTCAAATTGCAGCAGATGCAGATGACCTAACGGTCCGAATGACCGAGATCCATTTCCGGCCAGACCAGATCGCGGACGCGCTGCTTGAGAACCTTGGCCTCGGGAAAGCCGCCATCGACCGTCCGGTCCCAGACGGTCTTGCCGTCACAGGTGATGATGAAGGTGCCGCCGGTGCCCGGAATCAGGGACAGGGAACCGACTTCCTCGGAAAACGTCGACAGGATTTCCTGTGCCATCCAGGCGGAGCGGAGCAGCCAGCCGCATTGGCGGCAATAGGTAATGGTGATATGCGGGGAAGGCAGGTCTTGCATGGGTTCCGTCCGGATGAAGCGGTAAGGTGAGGGGCCCGAAATAGGCCTGAAAAGAAAAGTTGAGTAATTAGTGCCACAAAAGAGATCCCGTCCGCCAGCCTCGGATTCGACTTTTCCTGCATCGGCTTACGAGGAGGGTGCTCACGCGGCTGTGAAGGCCGCGCTGCGACAGTATCCGGAGCTGCGGGAGGCCGTTGGTACGGTGCAGTCCGTTACCCGGCTGGACGGACTGACGAACCGGGTCTATCGGGTTACGACGGCAGACGGCGATTTCGTGCTTCGGCTGCCGCGGGCGGAGAATGCCGGGCTGATCGACAGGGAAGCGGAAGCGCACAATCTCGCGCTTGCCTGGGAACGCGGGTTTGCGCCGCCTGCGGTCATTCTCGACCCCCGCTCCGGAATATTGCTCACCCGGGCGATTGAACCGAGGCCGGCGTCAGAGCGGGTCGGGCCGACCGCGCTGGGCCGGATCGTTGCCGACTTGCATTCGGCGCCGCTTGCGTTTCGCGGTGTGACCGATCCGGACAGCCTGATTGACCGCCAGCGCGCAGACCTGGATGCCCATACCGACCTTGTAGCTTCCTTCGAGCCACTTGCCGACGTGCTGGAACGGCTGGGACCTGTATCGGATGTTTTCGCGCCTGTTCCAAGCCACGGAGACCTGTCCCCAGGAAACGTTCTTTCCGGTTTTGACGGACCGGTTCTGATCGACTGGGAGTATTCGGCCATGGCCAATCCCGCCTGGGATCTCGCCTATGCGATCCTGGAACATGACTTCGACGCGAGCGAAGAACGGGCATTCCTGGCGGCTTATGCGGAGACAGGAAACTCAGGGACCGGCCTGTGCCTGGAGGTACTCAAGATGAAGATCCGCTGCGATGCGGTTTCCATGCTTTGGGCGCTCGGTCAGGCAACGAAGGGTAACAACTCCACCGATTTCGAAGCCTTTGCCCGAACCCGGCTAAAACGGGCGCTGGACACCTATTCCAACCTCAGCGGATAGGCGTTTGGGTGCTGTCAGCGGGAAAGGTGCAGGCGTTGTAGTGGTTGTTCATGTCCTGCAGCAGCTCCGGATCTTCCGGGTTGGTCAGTAAAGGTTCCCAGAGGCCGTCTTCCTTCAAGGTCGTCAAGGTGCAGGCGCAGATGGTTTTGCATTGCGCCTCAGAGCCGCCGGCCAATACGCAGCGCTCGACGCAGCTCTCCTGAAAGCCGAGCGCGATCCGGTCTGGGGCAAAACCGGCAGCGGCGACCAACCACACCAGTCCGTAGAGGACCGGCTGATGCACCAGATAGATTGCCAGGGACCTGCGACCGCAGAAGCGGATCAGGCGGCCCGGCCATGAGGCCAGGCGCAGGGGGCGGACCGCTTCGAGCAGAGCCGGCATGCCCGGGGTCTTGAAGACCGCGACCCCCAACAGGACCGCTGCTGCCCAAGGCGCAAGCGGCACATAGTCGACGGACCCGGAAGCCGGTGTCCCCAGACCCGTCCATAAAAAGAGATCGCCGTCAAAGACCGGGCTGCTTGCCCAGTGGGGCATCGTGTAGACGACGACCGCCGCGGCATAGGCGAACAGGACCGGCAGGCGCACGAACGGCAGGGCGATCAGGCTGCCGGCCGCGATCGAGTGCAGGATGCCAAAACGCACGAAGATGCCGGAGAAGGTGAAATAGGTCCCTGCGGATACAGCAAGGGCTGCGGCAACGATCACGGCCTCCCGTTTCCAGAAAGCCTTCCAGCGGATGCCTTGACCATGGGCCAGAACGAGGCTGGCGCCGGCGAGGAAGAGAAAGGAGCCGGCGATAGCGCCGGAGAAGATCCGCCAGCCCGGCCCGTCAGAAACCGGCCAGCCGACGAAGCCGAACCAGGAAAGATCCCAGGACAGATGATAGGCGATCATCGCCAGGATCGCGAAGCCTCGAAGGGCATCGATCACCGGAATGCGCGACATGGTCAAAGGTCGCGCCATGAGAGGCTGGTGGCGCCGTATCTAGCTTCCGAAGGCAAGCAGCATAGAGCAGACCACCGCGGCCAGGGCGATAATGCCACCGACAAGGGGCCACGGAGACGGTTTGTGAGCGGTAAAGGTGTCACTTTCCGAATGGTCCTGGAACATTGCCTAAAAGCTCCTTGCTCCTGAATGTCGCTGATTGACAGCCTGCAGGACCCAAGAAGTTTCGTGAAGTTGGTAAATGAACCGTTAACCGGGTTTTCCAAAAGAACCTTCCGGTGACGCGCTGTGCCGTTGGAAAAGCGCTGGTCAGAGATCAAGCGCGTCGAGGCCGTTTTCCAGATAATCCGGCAGAAGTGGCATGCCGATCAGGTAATCGGCGGTCGGACCGACTGCGCGCTCCCGGGCTTCTTCCACAGCCTGTTCGAAATCTTCCGCATCGAAATCGCCGCGGCCGATCCAGGCAATGGCAACCAGTTCGGCGGCTTCATCGACATTGAGGTCTTCGATCAGTTCGCGCAGCTCTTCGTCGGACAGGTCGTCGTTTTCCTCTTCCGCAAGGCCGTCATGGCTATGGGTGTCGGACAGGGTCTCCTCATCGAACTCGATTTCCCCTTCGTGACCGTCTTCGAAGGTGTCTTCGAGGGCGGACGAAGCGGCACGGGCCTTCTGGGCCAGAAGGCGGATTGTATCCGCGGAGAGGGTCAGATTGACGTCCATGGCAGGCTCCCAATTGCTTTTGATTTCTTTATGGTTCGGGTCACGCCGCTTCGCAACGGTTTTGTACGTCGATCCTATCGGTCTGCACGCAAGATGGCGTCGATGGACGACAGGAAATCCTCTGTTTAAAAAAGCCAAACCGCTCGGGTCGAATACGCCGATCCGCGCGGTCCCGGTCCTCCAGTTGAATCAAGATAAAGCTGGAGTTATCCCCGGAATTCAGCTGATTTCTCCGGGAAAACACTTATATAGCGCTTTCCCGGCGAAATATCTTGCACGAATGCAAGCCTGCCGATTAGCATTTGTTTCAAGGAAAGTGCTCCGGAAGAAACCTTGTTGCCGCAGTGAAGCTCCGCTATCGGGGGCAAACGGGCAGTATGGGGGGGGGAGCCGGATCTGAAAAGGCAGAAAAACCTGATTACCGGGGGCGGACCGGGCACTCGGGGGCCAACGACAGCGATCTGGTGGTTGTCGTTGGCTCCCAGCTTGGTCTTAGGTTCGCAACCTGTTTTCCCGGGTGCGGTCTTGAGCGATCTGCCGAAACAACTCTCATTATTTTTGTCAGCACGGCTTCATCTTGAATATGAGGTATCCGTCGTTTGCGCCGCGTTGGACTGATCGGGGCGCCATGCCGCTGCTACCGTCAGGGTCAGGGCAAGGACAAGCCCGATGGTGATGGCTATGAGCAGCGGGCGCGCTTCATGCAACATCGGACTGGCCGATGCCTTCTTGAGTTTTGTCCGGATCACTGTTCGTAGCTCCGCGATGACGTTACGCTAACCCTGACCAAAGCTGAATCCAGGTCGGCGTCGCCGCCGTTGATGCCGGCCAGTTCTGCGCCGAGCCGACCGGCGAGGAAGAGCGTCGCGGTGACCATCGCAATGAAGGCGGCGCTCAGCAGAAGAAGCAGGTTGTTTTGCGGAAACGCGATGCCGGCGACCAGCGCCAGCAGCGCTAACGTCGACAGGGCAGCGACCTTCAACAGAACGCGGTTGTCTTCAGTTTCATCCTGGAAATCGGCTTCACGATTTTTTCTCCGGACCATCGCTCAATCCTCCAATGGCTTCGACACGAAGACAATGGCTGTCGATTGGGCCGGGTTGCCGACCGATTTTAGGCGCTTCCGGTGTCATTTCGTGACCGGATTGTGGTCGCAATTCGCGACGGCGAGAGGCGAAGAAAAGAGAGTTGTCAGATGTTTGGCATTGTCTGAATCGTCTTCATAACTTTTTTGCTTTTAAGCCCGATCATGCTTTCCAATCCATGTATTGCCGCAAAGATCGGCCAGGCACGCGAATGAGTACACAAGTAGCGCAACGTCGGGAACCGGCCGAGACTGCGGTCTCTGATGCCGCGAAGGCTCCCGAAGATGAAAAGGACACGCTGGGCCCGGCACTTCATCTGGCGGGGCTCCAGTTTTTCATCGCCGATATCAGCCGCAAGACCATCTTGTGGAATGAGAGCGGGTCGCAAAGCTTCAACAGCGAGATCAAGGATCTTCAGGAAGCACAATCCGCTCAGGCGTTGCGCCTGCTCACTCCGGAGGACCGCAAGACCATTCTGCGTCTGGTTCAGGGGGCGATCAGGGAAGGCAAGGCCGGGCCCTATGATGTTGGCGGCGGCGCCGACCACCGTATTCCGGGCGTTCCGCTCATGGCCTACCGCTATGAGCTGGAAGGCGGCAGGCTGCTGGCCATCTGTTTTCCCTCCCTTGGTGAGGACGATGCCAATCCGGGCAATATCGTCCTGGGCCTTGCGCCGATCCTGCAGCACTTCGTTGCGAGTTCGAACCGGATTGTGCTTCTGGTGGACAATTTCGGCTATGTCCGCTTTGCCAGTTCCGGGTTCCTCCAAAGCTTCCAGATCCCCGATGCCAAGCTGATCCTGGGCCGCAACATCGCCCATATCCAGAAAAGGGTCGGCCGGTCCATCGTGTCGCTGGCGTTGACCGCGCTGGCGCGCCGGCAAAGCGCGACCGGCCGGGCCAAGTTCCTGCTGGCTTCCTCGGACAACGTGGAACTGACCTATGAGGCCATGTATTTCCGGTTCGGCAGCAGTGTTGGCGGTGTTCTGTTTTCAGCGGGCCATGCCGCAGGCGACGTGGACTACGCACAGGTCTTTGACATCTGCGGTGCGCCGATCATCGTGGTCAATACCTCGAACCGCATGATCGTTGCGGCGAACAAATCTGCGCTCAAGGCCTATCATCTGACGCAGGACTCGATCGATCAGAATCCGATCACGGAGACGCTGCTGCATCCCAGAAGTTACGCCACGCTTCTGGAAGCGGCCCAGAAAAACGTCGACGTGCCTCAGTCGGTGGTGGTCAACAGCCTGAACGGCCAGTCTAAGAAGAAGCGCCTGAAGGCGACGTTGATCGACGCGGACCGCACGCCGAAGCTGATCCTGGAAGCCCGTTCCTGAACTAGTCTCACAAATAGCGTCTTTTTTGCGCCGAAAAGCGGGGCTTTGTCTTGCTTGTTGCGTTGCAGAGGACTACGGTCCGCCGCGCTTAAAACTTCCCGTTTCCCATGGAGGGCATTATGGGCTTTATCGCCGACGCGCTGGCGCGAGTTAAACCATCCGCGACCATTGCAGTCACCAACAAGGCAGCTGAACTGAAAGCCTCGGGTATGGACGTCATTGGCCTGGGTGCCGGTGAGCCGGACTTCGATACCCCGGACAATATCAAGGCAGCCGCGATCAAGGCGATCAACGAGGGCAAGACCAAGTACACCAAGGTGGACGGTATCCCCGAACTGAAGGCTGCGATCTGCGCCAAGTTCAAGCGGGAAAACGGCCTGACCTACACGCCGGACCAGATCACGGTCGGCACCGGCGGCAAGCAGGTGCTCTACAATGCCCTGATGGCGACCCTGAACCCGGGCGACGAAGTTATTATCCCGACGCCCTACTGGGTGAGTTACCCGGACATGGTTCTTCTGGCCGGTGGCACACCGGTGATCGTGGAAGCCGACAAGTCGACCTTCAAGATCACGCCGGAAGCGCTCGATGCGGCGATCACGCCGCGCACCAAGTGGATCATCTTCAACTCGCCGTCCAACCCGTCGGGGGCCGCCTATACGGAAGCGGAACTCAAGGGTCTGACGGACGTGCTGATGAAGCACCCGCATGTCTGGATGATGACCGACGACATGTACGAGCACCTGGTCTACGACGACTTCAAGTTCACCACGCCGGCCCAGATCGAGCCCGCGCTTTACGAGCGCACGCTGACGGTCAACGGGGTGTCCAAGGCCTATGCCATGACCGGCTGGCGCATCGGCTATGCCGGCGGTCCGGCCGAGCTGATCAAGGCGATCGCCAAGATCCAGTCCCAGTCGACCTCCAACCCCTGCACGATCTCGCAGTGGGCGGCGGTCGAGGCCCTGAACGGCAGCCAGGATTTCATTCCGGTCAACAACGAGATCTTCAAGGGCCGGCGCGATCTGGTCGTCTCGATGCTGAACCAGGCGAACGGCATTCACTGTCCGGTTCCCGAAGGCGCCTTTTATGTGTTCCCGTCCTGCGCGGGCACCATCGGCAAGACCGCACCGTCCGGCAAGGTGATCGAAACGGACGAGGACTTCGTGACCGAGCTTCTGGAAGCCGAGGGCGTTGCCGTGGTTCACGGCTCGGCCTTCGGTCTCGGCCCGAACTTCCGCATCTCCTATGCGACCTCGAACGAGGCGCTGACGGAAGCCTGCACGCGCATTCAGCGCTTCTGCGGAAATCTGAAGTAAGGCCGGTCTTTTTCCGGTTCGAAAGGGCGGAGCGATTTCCGGCCTTTGAGCAAAAACTGTTGTCGCAAGTTACGCGGCTCTCGTTTCTCTGCCGGAGAAACGAGAGCCATGTTTCGTATCATGTGATGACCTGCCGCAGGCTCGTTCTGCTTCTTGCGACGCGCCCTGGCGCTCAGACTTGCGCATAACCTCCGTCGACGAAGACCTCGCTGCCGGTCATGAAACTGCTGTCGTCGGAGGCAAGGAACGTTGCGACTGCTGCGGTCTCGCTCGGATTTCCAATCCGTCCCAACGGTGTCTTGGCAACAAAGTCGGCGACGATCTCGTCCGCCATGCCCGTCTGCGCAAACAGATCCTTGATCGTTTCTGTTTCCGTCGCCCCCGGCGAGAGAACATTGACCCGGATGCCCGTGTCCTTCAGATCGAGCGCCCAACTCCGGGCGAAGTTACGAACCGCCGCCTTGGACGCGCTGTAAACGCTCATTTGCGGCGTGCCGGTCACGCCCACCGTCGAGCCGGTCAGGATGATCGATCCTCCCTGCTTCAGAAGCGGCAGTGCCTTTTGCACCGTGAACAATGTGCCCTTGACGTTGATGTCGAAGGTCCAGGCCAGATGCTCCGGAGTGATCTGTCCGAGAGGGGAAAAATCGCCAACGCCGGCATTTGCGAACAGGATGTCTATGGCTCCCTTCTCACGCTTGACCGTTGCATAGAGGCGATCGAGATCCTCTGCGTTTGTCGTGTCGCCGCGGACTGCGCTCGCTTTGTCGCCGAGTTCGGCCAGAGCCGCATCAATCGCCTCCTGCCGTCGGCCAAAGATATAGACGAACGCGCCTTCGGCGACGAACCGTTTGGCGGTAGCAAAACCAATACCACTCGCTCCGCCGGTGATAACCGCTGTCTTTCCTTCAAGTTTGCCCATGTTCAAATCTCCTTTGCTTGGGTGTATCCTGAAGCTAAGAGGTGATTTCTTTTGGACAAGTATGCACCTTTTGGTAAGTATGAAGAATGAAAGCGAACAATACCGAGATCACGCCCTTTATCTGCGGTCTGGACGCCGCACTCCGCGTCGTCGGGGGCAAATGGAAACCGCTTGTACTTTACTTTCTGGATGATGGGCCAAAACGGTATGGCGCGTTGAAACGCTCCGTGCGTGGGGTCAGCGACAAGATGCTGATTCAGCAACTGAAAGAGCTTGAAGCACACCGCATTGTTTCCAGAACCGATTACAAGGAGGTTCCGCCACGGGTCGACTATGCGTTGACCCCGCTTGGCAGGAGCCTGGCAGACGCCTTGAGGCCGCTTTGCATGTGGGGGGAAGAGAACTCCGATACGATTGCAGCCGCGCTTGCCGTGCACGAAAGGCGGAGTTCTTCTTAGACTTCAGGGCAATTTCTGCCAGCAGGTTTGCCTCGCGGCAATGATTGGGGAGAGAACCACCCTGCATTTGCGCCCGTGTTCAGCCTCGGGGTTGTGGAGCAATCCGTGTTTTTATTGCCCGGGGATCTGCCTGGCCTGACCCGAAATCGATTTTTCTCGATCAACACAATTGGGCCATAGGTTTGGTGTGTGACTGTCGCAGGCCGTCGGCGGGTTTATCCGGCGTGCCGGGGTTGGGAACCAAATGCCGTCCGTAGGCGTTACGGTCAGGTAGCATAGGAGTTGAGAATGAAACGTTTGATGCCGATTGCACTTTCCCTCGTTGCCGCGGCCGCCTCGGCGACCCCTCTGCTGGCAAAGGATGCGCCCGGTCTTCAGGTCGGCAAGCTGACTTGCGCCGTGACGGAGAAGACCAGCTTCATCGTCGGCTCGACGGCGACGCTCGGCTGCAATTACCAGCCGGCCACCGGAGGGGCCGTGCAGTATTACACCGGTACCATCAAGGACTATGGGATCGACATCGGAAGCATCGACAACGCGACGCTGATCTGGGGCGTGCTTGCGCCGAGCGCGGACATGCAGCCCGGGGCGCTGGAAGGCACCTATGGCGGGGTGACCGCGGGTGCAAGCCTCGGCGCCGGCCTGGAAGCGAATGCGCTGGTCGGCGGGCTGGACAAGTCGATCGCCTTGAACCCGCTCAGTATTCAGGGTGAAACCGGAACCAATATTACACTGGGTGTGAGCAAGCTCACGCTCAAGCTGATTAACTGATCCGGGTCAAAGGACCGATGAAGAAGGGCCGGCTTTTGCCGGCCCTTCCTGTTTTCGGACGGAACGCGCCAAAGCCGTCCCGACCGGTTTTATTTCGACGGTTGCGGACATCCTGCGCCGGTGGGAGAGGTGCAATCCCTCGAATTCTCGTTCATCCGATCCAGCTTCTGCCGCCGTTCGCTTTGTTCGATGGATTGCCGGGTGGAGAAGGTGCCGATCTGCTGGTCCTGCTGTCTCTGGAGCATGCCCTTGACCGACGGCAGGTTCGACCTGGGGTCGTCGGGGATCCCGCGCAACTGCTGGGTCTGGGCCTGTCCGCCGGCGGTCAGGCCGAGCAGAAGGATGGTGGCCAACAGGGCGGATTGAAGAACCTGTTTCGTCATGATGGGCGTTCCGGTTTCGTGACAGGCATTTTCCCTGAACGTTTCGCGGCTTGGCGGCATAGCCCGGTCCTGTGCGGAAGCGTTCTCCTCCAATATGGGCCGCCGTCCGCTCGCTTTCCATGCTGCGCTGCCGCATATGTTTCCCTTGCGTTATCGGTTCAATCGGCGCGACGATACCGGACCGCCCCCATGGCGGGGCGAGGCGCGGCGGGCCGCGTCCAGCCTGAATGAGCTGAGTTCATGTGTGGCCTTGTCGGCGCTGGTGAGGGTTTCAACCCCAGAACCAACGGGAGGCACTTCATGGCGCAAAGCAGTAAGGGCGGGCAGAACGACGGGGCCCGCGAAACAGCAGATAATTCCGGTTCCAGATCAGGTTCGGGCACGAGATGCATCGCACTGGTCGGACCGTTCGGCAGTGGCAAGACCAGTCTCCTGGAAGCACTTCTGGCGCGGACAGGGGCGGTGGCGCGCCAGGGAACGGTCGCAGGCGGCAATACGGTCGGCGACGGGTCTCCGGAAGCGCGTGCCCATGGCATGAGCGTGGAAGCGAATTTCGCGGAAACGGAGTATCTCGGCGATCGCTACAGCTTCATCGATTGCCCGGGGTCGGTCGAATTCCTGTCGGAAATGGAAGGGGTGCTCGACGGCGTGGATCTGGCCGTGGTCGTTGCGGAGGACGACGAACGCAAGGTACCTGCCTTGCAGCTGATCCTGAAAAGCCTGGAAGCCCGCGCTGTGCCGCGGGTTTTTGTTTTTGAACAAGATCGACAAGAGCATCCGGCGGGTGCGCGACGTGCTGCAGGTGCTGCAGCCGGCGTCCTCCGTGCCGCTGGTCTTGCGGCAGATCCCGATCTGGGAGGGCGGCGAGGCCAAGGGTTTTATCGATCTCGCCCTGGAACGGGCGCATGTCTACCACGAACAGGAGGAAAGCACCCTGGTCGACATGTCGGATGCGGACAGGGCCCGGGAGCTCGAAGCCCGCTATACAATGCTGGAAACGCTTGCCGATCATGACGACGATCTGATGGAAGCGTTGCTGGAAGATATCGCACCGGACCGGGATCTCGTTTTCGCAGATCTGGTCCGTGAACTGAAAGAGGGCCTGATCTGTCCGGTCTTCTTCGGCTCGGCGGAACACGGCAACGGCGTCGGGCGTCTCCTGAAGGCGCTCCGCCACGAAACGCCGGATGTGGCGGGCACGCGCGGCCGTCTTGCGGTGGACAGCAGAGGGGCTGCGGTTCAGGTGGTCAAGACGCTGCATACGCTCCATGGCGGCAAGCTTTCCATCGCCCGGATCCTGGGCGGGCAGGTGAGCGATGGCGACACGCTCCAACGGGCCGACGGCAGCGAAGTGAAAGTGTCCGGGGTGTTCACGATTTTCGGTCAGCAAGCGGTCAAGCGTGCGACAGCTGAAACCGGCGACCTTGTCGGCCTTGGACGGCTCGATGACGTGCAGACCGGTGAACGGCTGCAGATGTCAGCGCATGAAGTGGCCAATGGGGCCGGTCCAGCCGCGCTCAGTCTTCCCCAGCCGGTGTTGTCGATTTCCGTCGCAGCCGCCAGGCGTCAGGATGAGGTGCGATTGTCTTCGGCACTGGGCAAGCTGATCGAGGAGGACCCGTCTCTTTGCCTGCATCAGAGCCAGGCGAGCAGTGAAACCATGCTTGGCGGTCAGGGGGAGATGCACCTCCGGGTGGCCAAGGAACGGCTATCGGGCAAGTATGGCCTGAGCATCGATACGTCCGTGCCTCATGTGCCCTATCAGGAAACGATCCGGACGGGCACGAAGGTTCGCGGCCGGCACAAGAAACAATCCGGGGGACACGGCCAATTCGGCGATGTGGTTCTGGACATCAGGCCGCTGCCGCGCGGCGAAGGCGTTCAGTTCACCGATACGATCACCGGCGGCGTCGTGCCGAAGCAGTATATCCCCTCGGTGAAGGACGGTGTTACGGAAGCCCTGCAGGCGGGGCCGCTCGGCTTTCCCGTGGTGGATGTTGCCGTGTGTCTGACCGATGGGTCCTATCATTCGGTCGATAGTTCCGATCAGGCCTTCAAGATGGCGGGAATCCTTGGGATCCGTGACGGTTTGCCGGAGTGCAAGCCGGTGCTGTTGGAGCCGATCATGAAGGTTGTCGTGGTCTGCCCGAGCGATGCCACGGCCAAGATCAATGCGATCGTCTCCGCCCGCCGCGGCCAGTTGCTCGGGTTCGATGCCCGGCCGGGCTGGGACGGTTGGGACGAGGTCAATGCGCTGATGCCACAGGCTGAAATCGGTGATCTGATTGTCGAACTCAGATCGGCGACGGCAGGGGTGGCGAGCTATACTGCCGACTTCGACCACATGGCGGAACTCACCGGCAAGGCTGCCGACGATGCGCTGCGCCGCGCCGGACAGCAGGCTGCCTGAGACACCTCTGAGGAGCCCCTGCGCCGGTTCGCTCCGGCGCAGGGTTTTTTGAATGGGTTGCTCTTGCCGACTTTGGAATGAACGGTCACGGATTTTCAGCACCAAGTAACTCGGGCGTTATTTGCCTTTGATCTCCGATTTACCGATCTTCTGGGGCTAGATAAGGAGCGAGACGCCATGAACATCATTCACAAGCGGTCCTGGGAAATACCGGAAAGCGCGGCAACGCCAGAGGATGTCTTCTGGAACCGGCGGCGGTTTCTTGCCGGCCTCGGGGCAAGCGGACTGGCTCTGGGAGCCGGCGGTTTCGCGCGTCCGGCCTTTGCCGAGGACGATCCGAGCGCGAAGCTCTATCCGGTTCCGCGCAACGAGGCGTTCACGCTGGATCGCGACGTGACACCGGAATCCGTCACCTCCGTCTACAACAATTTCTATGAATTCGGGTCGCACAAACAGATTGCGCGCGCCGCCCAGGAGCTGCCGATCCGGCCGTGGAGCGTGGTGCTCGACGGGATGATCGACAATCCCCAGACAATCGATATCGACGACCTTCTGGCGAAAATGCCGCTGGAAGAGCGGCTTTACCGGCATCGCTGCGTCGAGGCCTGGTCGATGGCCGTGCCGTGGTCCGGTTTCCAGCTGTCCGAACTGGTCAAGATGGCCGGACCGAAATCGGGGGCCAAGTATCTGCGCTTCGAAACGTTCAAAAACCCCGATGTCGCCTCAGGTCAGAAACAGAGCTGGTATCCTTGGCCGTATGTGGAGGGGCTGACCATGGAAGAGGCGACCAATGAGCTGACATTCATGGCGACCGGCGTCTACGGAAAGCCGCTCGCCAAACAGTATGGTGCCCCGCTGCGGCTGGCTCTGCCCTGGAAGTACGGCTTCAAGTCGATCAAGTCGATCGTGCGCATTTCCTTCACCGACAAGCGTCCGGTGAGCTTCTGGGAGGAAATCCAGGCCTCGGAATACGGGTTCTGGGCGAACGTGAACCCTGAAGTCCCGCATCCGCGCTGGAGCCAGGCGAGCGAACGACTGCTTGGCACGGACGAACGCCGGGATACGCTGCTTTACAACGGCTACGAAGAGCAGGTCGCCTATCTCTACAAGGACCTGCAGGACGAGCGGCTGTTCATGTAGGGGCGAGCGGCCGAATTGGGCTGCTGAATGGGTCTGAAAAGAAAACAGGGCCGGCGCTTTTGGCGACCGGCCCTAAGTTTATGAAGATCCGCCGGGGGAGAGCGGATCTCGGGGAGGGGACGACGGACCGTTTCAGCCCGTCTTCCTCGATATGGGGATACCCGGTGGGTTACGCCAGAGGCTGCGACAAGCTGTCATGGAAAGATTGAAGCCGGAGGGTGGTGCGCCCGCATTCCGATCGTGCGGCGCAAAAAAAATGCCGGGTCAAGGACCCGGCAGTTTAGATTTGATTTCACCGCATGTAGCAGTGGAATCACCTTCCAGAGGGGAACAGCTGGCAGATGAGGCGCTGCTGGGAGGAACTAGCCGCGCCAACTGACCAACAGTGATGCTTATATGCAGTGCACAAGCTGGTGAAACAAGAGGCAGGTGCGCAGGTCTGATATGCGAAAAACGAATAGCTTTGATAAGTGCTTGAATTAAATATATAAAATTTTGATTTTTTGTGCAAAAAAGTGCTTTTACCGGTGCTATTTTCGAGACTTCAGAGGAAGTTCAGGCGCGAATCTTCCGACTCTGCATAATTTGCAGTCAAAATAGGCATGTCTGTTATGTGGGCATGCGCGGTGGTCAGTAGACCCAGGTTTCCGCGTTGGCGACCAGAAAGTCGCGGAACACCTTGACCCGTGCCGTATTCTTCAGTTCCGACGGATAAACGAAATAGGTGTCGAACGAGGGAACCTTGTCTTCCAGCTCGGTCAGGACCTGCACAAGGCCGCTGTCCTTCTCGATGATATAGTCGGGAAGGATGGCAATGCCGACACCGGCCTGCACGGCGCGTTTGATGGCGACCAGGTTGTTGACCTGCAAGACCGAGCGCCGCGGGTCCGATGGCGTTCGCCCGGCGGTGTCGAGCCAGTTCATGTCGCGCAGATAGGCCGGCGCCTGTTCGCCGAAGGTGACGATGCGGTGCTTGTCCAGTTCGTCGGTGCTGAGCGGCGTTCCGAAGCGTTTCAGATAGCTCGGTGCCGCATAGACGTGGAAATGCACGGTGAACAGCTTGCGCTGAATGAGGTCCGGTTGGGTCGGCAAGCGCAGCCGGATCGCGACATCCGCCTCGCGCATGCCCAGGTCCAGTTCATCGTCGTCGAAAATCAGCTGCAGTTCGACATCCGGATAGAGATTGATGAAGTCGTTGATCCGCGACGTCAGCCAGGTGGAGCCCAGACCAACGGTCGTCGTGACTTTCAAAACGCCGGATGGTTTATCCTTGCTGTCGGATAGTCGGCTCTGGACCGATTCCAGTTTCATCAGCACATCGGCAGCGGTTCGGTAAAGCAGCTCCCCCTGTTCGGTCAGCAAGAGCCCGCGGGCGTGCCGGTGAAACAGCGGCACGCCGAGATCCTGTTCCAGGGAGCTGACCTGCCGGCTCACGGCCGACTGGCTCAGGTTGAGCACATCTCCGGCGTGAGTGAAGCTGCCGGCCTGGGCGGCGGCATGGAAGATGCGCAGTTTGTCCCAATCCATGTCACGCGCCCCCGCTGGCTTATCGCATCAATCTTCGGTGTCGTCTTATTCCGCCGGCTCAGGTGCGGAGACTTCATGTTCCGCCAGAAAGCGTTCCGCTTCAAGCGCCGCCATGCAGCCCATACCGGCTGCGGTCACGGCCTGGCGATAGATGTCATCGGTCACGTCGCCGGCGGCAAAGACACCGGGGATGGCCGTCTTGGTGCTGTCGGGAGCGGTTTCCAGATAGCCGTTGGCTTTGAGCGGCAGCTGTCCCTTGAACAGCTCCACCGACGGCGCATGGCCAATGGCGATGAAGACGCCGTCGGTCGGAATTTCCTGGGTTTCGCCGGTCCTGGTGTTTTTCAGGCGTACGCCGGTAACGGCCTTCGGAATGCCGCCGCCCAGGATTTCGTCGACCGCATGGTCCCAGATCACCTCGATCTTCGGGTGCTTGAGCAGGCGATCCTGAAGGATGCGTTCCGCGCGCAGGCTGTCACGGCGATGCACAAGGGTCACCTTGGAGGCGAGGTTCGCCAGATAAAGCGCTTCCTCGACCGCCGTGTTGCCGCCGCCTACAACGACCACTTCCTTGTTGCGGTAGAAGAAGCCGTCGCAGGTGGCGCAGGCGGACACGCCGGCTCCCATGAAATCTTCTTCCGAAGGCAGGCCGAGCCAGCGCGCCTGGGCGCCGGTGGCAATGACCAGCGCGTCGGCGGTATAGGTCGTGCCGCTATCACCTTCCATGCGGAACGGGCGCTTGGAAAGATCGACCTTGAGGATCGTGTCATAGACGATCTTCGTGCCGACGTTTTCAGCCTGCTTCTGCATCTGTTCCATCAGCCACGGACCCTGGATCGGATCGGCGAAGCCCGGGTAGTTTTCCACCTCGGTGGTGATGGTGAGCTGGCCGCCCGGCTGGATACCGGCAACAAGCGTCGGTTCCATCATGGCACGGGCGCCGTAAATGGCCGCGGTATAGCCGGCAGGTCCCGAGCCGATGATGAAAAGCTTTGAATGCTCGGTGGTCATGGGTGAAGTGCCTCGTCTCGTTCGCCTTGCCTGTCGCGGGCGCCGTCGTCGGAACGGCCGGGCCCGGTATGCTTTTGTCAGTCCGTCCGATGTCTTGCGAATCTCTTCAGAATTTCGCTGGCGATCATCGGCGTACTGTCCAGCGGCTCGTAGGTAGTGTTTTTTAGCGGCCCCGGAAAGGGGTGAATGATCCCAAGTGAGGTCAAAGTCCCCAGAAAGCGGTCAATTTTCGGGTGATCGCCGTGCGGTGTGAACACGTGGACCGGTTTTCCGGTGGCTGCCGCCTCGCCGATCATGTTGGTCGAATCGGCCGTTGCGACAATGGCATCCGCCTTGGCGAGATAGGGGGCGAGCGGATTTTCGCTGCTGCCGTTCCAAAGAAGACAGTTCGGTGATGCGGCAAGTTGTTCCAGCCGCTGCTTGAGCGGCTCCGGCGTCCGGCGGGATGCCGTGATCATCAAGGATGCGCCGTCGTCGTCCATAAGCCGTGTCAGTCCTGCGCTCAGGTTCTCGATATCGCTTTCTGTAAACGTGTGATGACGGCTGTCGCCGCCGATCAGGACGGCGACGCGCGGATGGGCAAGGGCATCGATTTGCGGATGCGATCCTGCCCGGAGATCCGCCAGAACCTGGCGTGTAAACCGGTGCGGCGCGGTCGGTGTCGCGATCACGTTCGCACCGCGCAGGCCATCGTGCTCGGGCACCCAGATCAGATCGGCTGTTTCCGGCCCGGTGCGCGGATCTTTCAGGAACACGGTGAAGGTTCGCCCCTGGGAGGCCTTTTTAACCCGCCTCAGATAGGCCACGGCGCGCCGTCCTGAAGCGATGGCGATATCCGGAAAGGGTGGGGCAATCGGACTGCCGGGCCGGCTTTCCCTTTCCCGCGGATCGATCGGTCCCCACGGCATGATCCAGGAAAACGGCGGACGGGGGGCTACCTTGCGGATCTCGTAACCGGTCCCGAGTGCCTCCGCCACGCCGATGCACTGGGCTTCGTCCCCTGCCTTGCCATCTGTCAGGACCCAACAACTTTCAGGCGCTGGTGATATAGGCACGGGAATCCTGTTGTGATGTTTCTGAATCATGCGCGATTTTGTTATAGTCTTGCACAAATGCGCAAAAAATCATAATTCGGCTAGGGTGAACCATTCGGCCGGATTCTCTGCGGATTGGTATTCGATTTTCCAGATCAAGGCCGTATCCGGGCTGGCCGGACATCATAAAGCGGCCCGGGAGAACAAGAGTGAAAGCGCGGCTTGATGCAATCGACTGGCACATCCTGAAAGAGTTGCAGGAAGACGGGCGGATGACGAATGTCGAACTCGCCCGTAGGGTCGGAATTTCCGCTCCTCCCTGCCTGCGCCGTGTCCGCGCGCTGGAAGAAGCTGGATTGATCCGCGGCTACCGGACGCTTCTGGATGAAAAGCAGTTGGGCTTCGATGTGACCGCCTTTGCCATGGTTGGTCTGCATAGTCAGAAAGAAGCCGATCTGATCGCTTTTGAAAAAACCGTTCAGGCCTGGGATGTCGTTCGTGAGAGCTACATGCTTTCCGGCGAAGTCGACTTCCTGTTGAAATGCGTTGCGCCGGATCTGCAAAGTTTTCAGAATTTCGTCATCAGCGAATTGACGGCTGCAGCAAACGTGGCGAGCGTGCGCACAGCGCTGACCATTCGGCGTACCAAAGATGAACCGATTGTTCCGATCGATGACTGATCGCCTATATTAAGTAACGTAACGGCAGTTTTATATTATAATATAATATATGTATTATATTATTTCTTGAGTGAGAGCGAAGAAAATCCTTTGTCCGCTTTTCTTCGGCAATTTTCATGACAGTTTACGGCGCATTAACATTGCCTTCTACATGATGCCCTACGTAGATAAACTTACTAGCAAGAGACGCGCTCTGATGCCGGAATAAAGTTGGGAGCCGGTGTCAAAGTCTTTTGCAGGGGGGCGTAGTGAGGACGACGCTGCAGATTTCAATCGATGATCTTCCGGATGGTGTCGTCATATGCGACCCCACCGGCACGATCCTGGCATTCAACGGCGCGTTAGAGCGGTGTTTCGGATATTCGCACAACGACCTGATTGGCCGGAAGATCGAGATCCTCATTCCCGAACGGTTTGCGGGGCACGAGAAGCTGCGTGAAACCTATGCTCAGAATCCGGTTTCCCGGCCTATGGGGTCAGTCCAGCGGATCTTCGGCAGACGGAAGGATGGATCCGAACTCCCGCTCGATGTTTCGTTGAGCAAATTGAACGACCAGGGAGATATCATCTGTTTTGCCCGCGATGCCTCGGAACACGTGAGGCTGGCGGAAGAAATCAGAAAGTCGGCCTATTACGATCCGGTCACAGGCGTCTTGAACCGGCGGGCCTTCAACGAGGATCTGGCGGAGGCCATGTCCGGTCTGGATATTCGCCCCAACGGGGTCTGTATCGCGCTGTTCGATCTCGACCATTTCAAGGACGTGAACGACACTCTGGGACATTCGGTCGGGGACAAGCTGCTGGTGGCTTTTTGCGACCGGCTGCGCGAAGTCATGCATGATCAAATGCGCCTTTACCGGATTGGCGGAGACGAATTTGCGCTGATCCTGCCGACCTGCGCTGATCCTCAAAATGCCTACGCTTTCGTGGAAACGGTGATCTGGAACGTGCGCAAACCGGTTGTCGTCGATGCCCACGAGATCACCATCGGATGCAGTGCCGGTGTGGTGCATGCGCCGGAAAACGGGAAGACCCCCGACGAACTGATGAGCAATGCCGACCTTGCGCTCTATGAAGCCAAGATCATTCGTGGCCGGGTTTCCAAGTTTACGCCGGACCTGCGGGAAGCAGTCGAAGAACGGTTCGCGCTGATGCCGGAATTGAAGGCAGCATTGGAAAAGGACCAATTCGAGTTGCACTTCCAGCCGCAGATCGATATCCGCAGCGGCCGGATCGTTGGCGCCGAGGCGTTGCTGCGGTGGAACCATCCCAATAGAGGCTTGCTGACGCCGGACTGCTTTATCGACCTTATCACAGCAAGCGACATGTCTATCAGCGTCGGCCGTTGGGTCCTGACACAGGCATGCGCCCAGGCGCAGAAGTGGCGCTCGCTTACAGGCCGGCCGCTGAAAGTTGCGGTCAATCTGTTTCCACGGCAGACTTACTCAAAATCCCTTGTCAACGATGTCACCTGGGCTCTGGCAGACACCGGTCTGAGCGCCGGTTCGCTGGAGCTGGAGCTGACCGAAAACACCATCCTGGATTCGTCCGAGAATTTCATCGAGGTTCTGGGGTATCTCAGGGGGCTGGGGGTGACGATCGGACTGGACGACTTCGGAACCGGCTATGCGTCCTTGAACAGTCTCACGAGATATCCGGTCGATACGATCAAGGTGGACCGAAGCTTCGTTTCGGGTTCGGCGGGCAAACCGGAGAGCCAGGCGGTCCTGCGGGCAATGGTGATGCTTGCACGCGAGTTCGGGCTGGACTCGGTCGCCGAAGGTGTGGAAACGGCGGAGGAGGCGCAGATTGTCGAACAGATTGGTTTCAATCTCGGGCAGGGCTACATATGGAGCCGTCCGGTCGGTGGTGTGGAATTCGAAGAGCTTCTGAAGGCCGGCCGGCGGAAAGGCATGGCGGGGATGGAAGATCAGGACGGTGGCGGTGCGCCGCATGAGGCGCAGACCCATGATGCGGCACGGAGCGTTTCGGCCTGACCGGGCGACCGGCGCAAGGAAACGGGATGACTGTCAAACGCATCGTTACGAATATCGCCTCACCGAACGTCGGGGAGGCGGCCCGCTTCTATGGGGATGTTCTGGGAATTCGCATTGTCATGGACCACGGCTGGATCCAGACCTTTGCCGCTGAGGGAACTGCGACACCGCAGATCAGCATTGCCAGTGAAGGCGGGGCGGGAACCGAAGTGCCCGACCTTTCCGTTGAAGTCGACAATCTGGATCAGGTCCTGGAGCGCGCCCGCTCGGGTGGATTCGAGATCCTCTACGGGCCGGCAATCGAACCCTGGGGTGTCAGGCGCTTCTTCGTGCGAGACCCCTTCGGCCGAGTGGTCAATATTCTCCAGCATCAATGACCAAAAGGCGACTGCCGGCGGTCCGGGTGGAACACGCCGTCAGAAGCCGTTTTGATTGGGCTGGAGATTTAATGCCGGCCGTCAGGCCGGGGCCCGGTCAGATGAATTGAACGCCGACGATTTCGTAGGAATGCGAACCGCCGGGTGCAGAGACTTCGACGCTGTCGCCGACGGTCTTGCCGATCAGGGCACGGGCGATCGGAGAGGAGATCGAAATCTTGTTCTGCTTCACGTCGGACTCGACGTCGCCGACAATCATGTATTTCTTCTCTTCCTCGGTGTCCTCGTCGA
This sequence comes from uncultured Roseibium sp., assembly GCF_963675095.2. Taxonomy (GTDB): domain Bacteria; phylum Pseudomonadota; class Alphaproteobacteria; order Rhizobiales; family Stappiaceae; genus Roseibium. The sequence goes on from NZ_CAXXSJ010000027.1 coordinate 50,778, forward strand.
TGAGGGACACCGTGGCGCCGAACTTGACCACGTCGCCGGACAGCTTGGTCACGTCGATCACTTCCGCACGGGAGAGTTTGTCTTCCAGCTCGGTGATCCGGCCCTCATTGTGGCTCTGCGCTTCCTTGGCGGCATGATACTCGGCGTTTTCCGACAGATCGCCATGCGCGCGGGCTTCCGCGATCGCATCCACGATACGCGGGCGCTCTACCGACATACGCTGCTTCAATTCCTGTTCCAGCATCGCGTAACCGGCGGAGGTCATCGGAACTTTTTCCATTGGTCACAGACCTTCAGCTTACCGGGTCCCCTTTTCAGGACCTCGTATCATAAAAAGAAACCCAGCCGGGAAAGGAACACTTTCCCGGCCGGGGGGCTAGCCCACATTTCTCGCACTCCCATTGCCCTGGTCCCCAAGTTTCCCTGGTATTCCGTGCCGATCGACGCAGGGCAAAGGGAGTGCGAGAAGGGCGGGCCGGATAATAGCCTCAAGCGAAGTAAGATTGCAAAGGTCTCACTTCAAGGTTGCCTTCCTTGTGGGCGACGATGCCCTTGGCAGCCGCTACCGAGCCAGCAAGCGTGGTGTAGTAGGGCACCTTGTTCATCAGCGCTGCCTGACGCATCGAGCGGCTGTCGAGAAGGGCCTGAGCGCCTTCCGTGGTGTTGAAGACAAGCTGTACTTCGCCGTTCTTGATCGCATCGACGATATGCGGTCGTCCTTCCAGAACCTTGTTGATTTTCTTGCAGGAAATACCCTCATCCTGCAGGAATTTCTGGGTGCCGCCGGTGGCAATGATGGTGAAGCCCGCCTGTTCCAGCATGCGGACCGCCTCGACCACGCCCACCTTGTCCTGATCCCGCATGGAGACGAAGACCGTTCCTTTTTCCGGGACGCCGGTGCCGCAGGCGATCTGCGACTTGGCAAATGCGGTGGAAAAGGCGCCGTTCAGGCCCATGACTTCGCCCGTTGAGCGCATTTCCGGTCCGAGAACCGTGTCGACACCGGGGAAACGGGTGAACGGGAAGACGGCTTCCTTGACGGCGATGTGCTTTAGTTCCTTTTCCACAAGGCCGAAGGAGGCGAGGCTTTCGCCCGCCATGACGCGGCTTGCGATCTTGGCGACCGGATCGCCGATGGTCTTGGCGACGAAGGGCACGGTGCGGGAGGCGCGCGGGTTGACCTCAAGAACGTAGATCTCACCGTCCTTTATGGCGTATTGCACGTTCATCAGGCCACCGACTTCCAGAGCCAGGGCCAGAGCCGTGGTCTGGCGCTTCAGTTCCGCAATGATGTCCTTCGACAGATTGTAGGGCGGCAGGGAGCAGGCGCTGTCGCCGGAGTGAATGCCAGCTTCCTCGATATGTTCCATGATGCCGCAGACGAAGACGTCCTTACCGTCGCACAGCGCATCCACGTCCACCTCGACCGCTCCTTCCAGGTAACGGTCGAACAGCAGCGGGTTGGTGCCAAGCAGGGTGTTGATCTGGCCGGTCTTGTCGTTCGGATACTTCGCCCGGATGTCACCGGGGACAAGTTCGGGCAGGGTGCCGAGCAGATAGGAATTGAGGGCCTCCTCGTCGCGAATGATCTGCATGGCCCGGCCGCCCAGCACATAGGACGGACGCACGACCAGCGGCAGGCCGAGCTTGCCCGCGATCAAACGGCCCTGCTCGACGGAATAGGCAATACCGTTTTCCGGTTGCTTCAGATCGAGCTTGACCAGAAGTTTCTGGAACCGGTCCCGGTCCTCCGCAAGGTCGATCATGTCCGGGGATGTACCGAGAATCGGCACACCGGCCTTCATCAGCGCCTGCGCGAGCTTCAGCGGCGTCTGGCCGCCGAACTGGACGATGACACCGTGAAGTGTGCCGTTTTCCTGCTCCTTGCGGATGATCTCCAGAACGTCCTCGGCGGTCAGCGGCTCGAAGTAAAGCCGGTCGGAGGTGTCGTAGTCGGTGGAAACCGTTTCCGGATTGCAGTTGATCATGATGGTTTCATAACCGACCTCTTCCAGGGCAAAGGCGGCATGGCAGCAGCAGTAGTCGAATTCGATACCCTGGCCGATCCGGTTCGGTCCGCCCCCCAGGATGACCACCTTCTTGCGGTCGGAGGGCGCCGCCTCACAGGCGAGGTTGCCCATGAAAGGCGCTTCGTAGGTGGAGTACATGTAAGCGGTGGGGGAGGCGAACTCGGCCGCGCAGGTGTCGATCCGCTTGTAGACCGGGTGCACGTCCAGCTCCGCGCGCAACTTCGCGATATCCGCTTCGTCCTTGCGGGCGAGGGCGGCGAGCCGGGCATCGGAAAAGCCCATGGACTTCAGCTTGCGCAGCATCTGCCCGCTTTGCGGCAGTCCGTGGGTGCGTACCTTGGCTTCCATATCGACGATGGCAGCGATCTGTTCCAGGAACCAGGGGTCGATGGAACTGGCCTCATGGATCTCCTCCAGGCTCATGCCAAGGCGCATGGCCTGGGCGACATTGAGCAGGCGCGTCGGTGTCGGAACCGAAATCGCGGCGCGGATGGCGTTCTTGTCGTCGCCCTGATCGAGGCCCGGGATCTCGGTTTCGTCCAGTCCGGTCAGTCCGGTCTCCAGGCCGCGCAGAGCCTTCTGCAGGCTTTCGGCGAAGGTGCGGCCGATCGCCATGACTTCGCCGACGGATTTCATCGCCGTGGTCAGCACCGGTTCGGAGCCGGGGAACTTCTCGAAGGCAAAGCGCGGGATCTTCGTGACCACGTAATCGATGGACGGTTCGAAGGAGGCCGGGGTCGCGCCACCGGTAATGTCGTTTTCCAGCTCGTCCAGGGTGTAGCCGATGGCAAGCTTGGCCGCGATCTTGGCGATCGGGAAGCCGGTTGCCTTGGACGCGAGCGCAGAGGAGCGCGACACGCGCGGGTTCATTTCGATCACGACGAGGCGGCCGTTGTCCGGATTGACGGCGAACTGCACGTTCGAGCCGCCGGTTTCCACCCCGATCTCGCGCAGCACGGCGATCGAGGCGTCGCGCATGATCTGGTATTCCTTGTCGGTGAGCGTCAGCGCCGGGGCGACGGTAATCGAGTCGCCGGTGTGCACGCCCATCGGATCGACGTTCTCGATGGAACAGATGATGATGCAGTTGTCCGCCTTGTCGCGGACGACTTCCATCTCGTATTCCTTCCAGCCGAGCAGGCTCTCGTCGATCAGGACCTGGCCGACCGGAGAGGCGTCGATACCGGAACGGACGATGGCTTCGAATTCCTCGCGATTGTAGGCAACCCCACCACCGGTGCCGCCGAGGGTGAAGGCCGGCCGGATAATCGCCGGCAACCCGATATCGTCGAGCGCCTTCATGGCCTCCAGGACGCCGGTGGCGCGGTCGTAGCCGACGATCTTGCCTTTTTCGTTCCTGATTGCCGGGGACGAGGCAATGGCGGCGCGCGGGTTCTCCAGGCCGATGGTATCCATGGCGGCGCGGAATTTCTCGCGGTCTTCGGCCTTCTCGATGACGTCTGCGCGGGCGCCGATCATTTCGACATTGAACTCTTCCAGGACGCCCATCTGCTCCAGATCGAGCGCGCAGTTGAGCGCGGTCTGGCCGCCCATGGTCGGCAGCAGGGCGTCGGGACGTTCCTTCTCGATGATCTTGGCGACGATTTCCGGCGTGATCGGCTCGATGTAGGTGGCATCGGCGAGATCCGGGTCGGTCATGATCGTTGCCGGGTTCGAGTTCACCAAGATGATGCGGTAGCCCTCTTCTCGAAGGGCTTTGCAGGCCTGCGTTCCGGAATAGTCGAATTCGCAGGCCTGGCCGATCACGATCGGACCGGCGCCTATGATGAGAATGGAGGAGATGTCAGTACGTTTTGGCATCGGGGCTCGCATCGGCCGTTTCCGCGCAGGCCTAGCGGCCCACCGGTTCGGCTCGTTCCATTATGGTTGTCTATGTTGGCTGAGCGCGTCTTATAGGGAAAACTATGAGGCGTGGAAACCCCGCGTGGAGGCTAAATTCCGTTTTCACGACGCATGGGCGCGCAAAACGTTAATTCCCGGTAGGAGCCTCGTCTGCCGGCAGGGCATTATTGCCGTCAAAATCGACGATTCCTTCCGACAGGGCATAACAGGCGAGGCGAATCGACTTGGGAATTTCGACCGGGCGACCATCCCGGTTGCCTTTTTCGTAATACTGGATCATCCGCTTCTTGAGCCCCAGCTGATCGGCAGCTTCCTTCTGCTTCAACCCGAGTGATCGTCTCCATTCACGGAACTGATCCGGGCTCATAACGGGGGCGGCATGTGAGTTCTTGGTATCGGCCATGTCATCTATCGTGCTTGCCGGTCGGGCAAATGAACGAGCATTTGCGGGCAAGATGTCCGAAGTCTCTCGTGTTCAGCGGTTAAGTCCGTTCCGGCTTCCGTGATCCTGCAAGAGCCGGAAAACGCAGCCGGAAACTCATTAACCGACAAAATAATGAAGCGCTACATAAGCTTCGTTCGAAAACAGAAAAATCTTGAACGGTCGGGACTGTCAATGCGGAAGTGCACTTTGTGCCACAATTGCAGAGGCGGGGTTTCCTCCCGGACAAATCGTCTCATGCGCACGCTTTTAAGCGTTAAGTGTCGTTTTCCTGCATTATTTTCTGGGGACGGTTTGACCAACTCAATGGTTGTAACTGAAACTATCTAAGCTCAGACTATTCGGAAGCGAATTGTTAACACCTAAAACAAAGCAGAATATAACACTCAGGAATATCGGCGTTTTTACAGAGGGTGGTGTTTATTTTTTCGCCGGGGAAGAGGAGGTGAGATTGTTTTCAGGCTGGACATTTGCTTTTACGCTGCCTTTATTTCGAAGCGTATATTTCATGTAAATATTATCGATAATTAATATTATAAAGCACCTGAAAGGCTATGTGTCTCTGTAAAATTTGCATAAAGATCATAAGTTGCAGTTTATGTGTCGTAAAAAGATCTCTCTTATTAAAAAAAATTCTATTTTTTGGCAATTCGCGCCAATTTCTTGAAAATGACGTGGATTAGCTGTTCGAAAATAGTGTAAGAGAGTTATGTGAAAGCTTACGCGGTTTGGAGTTCGACCGCTTCCGTTCCTGTCCGTCATGTATAGTGATGGGAACTGCAGCGCTCGCGGGTATTCGGCGTGTGGGATCCGATGAATACGGAGGTGGGCCGTATCATTTGGATGCCGGATAGTCAGCAAGCCGTGAAAAAAAACGAGAAACTATCGGGCAAGTTTGATGAACAACATAGCTATGAACATAGTCGCCGTTCCGGATATCGCGGGGCCGGTCGAAAATGCCGCAACCGAAAACGAAGTTCTCGCAATTTCGGAAATGTCGGAACTGTTCGGCGTCACACTCCGAACACTGCGGTTTTATGAGGAAAAAGGCCTTCTTCATCCCGTGAGGCGGGGCGCACGCCGCTTTTACGGTTCACGAGATGTCGGCCGCATGCGCGTGATCCTGCAGGCGAAGAAGATCGGTCTTACGCTGGCGGAAATCCGCCGGGTGATCAAGCTGGTTGAAAGCGACACGCCGAAAACGGACCAATACCGTGAGCTTCAGGGCATCTGCCAGGCGCAGCAGGAAATGTTGCACGAGCAGAAGGCGCTTTTGGACGAGCAGGTTACCGAAGTCGACGACGTCCTGACGGCATTGAACAAGCTGGTGGCTGCCAACTAGCAGAACGCGTGGCGCGCCTGCTTCCTCCGGCGCGGACGCCAAAAGCCACTTTCTGTCGTAAAAAAGGCCCGAATTGTTTCCGGGCCTTTTTTATTTCGCGATCTTTTGCGGAACCGGCCGGTCCTGTTTAATCGGTCAGGCCGCTTTTTTCGTTTCCCGCATGAAATCCGTGAAGCGCTTGAACAGATAGTGGCTGTCACGAGGCCCAGGCGACGCTTCCGGGTGATATTGAACCGAGAACACCGGCTTGCCCTTCAGGCGAATACCGCAGTTGGATCCGTCGAAAAGGGAGACGTGGGTTTCTTCCACGCTGTCCGGGAGGCTCTTGGCGTCGACGGCGAAGCCGTGGTTCATGGACGTGATTTCCACCTTGCCGGTCGTGTGATCGTGCACCGGGTGATTGGCGCCGTGGTGCCCCTGGTGCATCTTCACGGTCTTGCCGCCGAGTGCCAGCGCCAGCATCTGGTGGCCCAGGCAAATTCCGAAGACCGGGATGTCGCGTTCGACGAGTGCCTTGATGGTTTTTGTCGCATATTCACCGGTGGCGGCCGGATCGCCCGGTCCGTTGGACAGGAACACGCCGTCCGGCTGATAGGCCAGAACGTCTTCGGCCGTGGCGGTCGCCGGCAGCACGGTGACATCGCAACCGGCTTCCGTCAGCAGGCGCAGGATATTGCGCTTGATGCCGAAGTCGAGGGCGACGACCTTGAATTCGGCCGTGCCGGCCTTGCCGTAGCCGGCGTCCCACTTCCAGGTGGTTTCATCCCAGTTGTGGGTCTGCGTCGTGGACACGTCCTTGGCCAGGTCCATGCCTTCCAGGCCCGGCCACCCGGCGGCCTTCTTCTTCAATGCGTCGATATCGAAGGTGCCGTCCGGCGAATGGGCGATCACGGCGTTCGGGACGCCCTTTTCACGGATCAGTGCGGTCAGGGCGCGGGTGTCGATGCCGCTGATGCCGATGATGCCGCGCGCCTTGAGCCACTGGTCGAGGCGGCGGGAGGCGCGATAGTTGGACGGATCGGTCACGCCGGCATTCAGCACACAGCCGCGAATGCCGCTGTCGGCGGCCATGTTGACGGTCTCGATATCTTCTTCGTTGGTGCCGACGTTGCCGATATGGGGAAAGGTGAAGGTGATGATCTGGCCGGCGTAGGAGGGGTCGGTCAGGATCTCTTCATAGCCGGTCATTGCCGTGTTGAAACAGATTTCTCCAACGGCGTCGCCGGTGGCGCCAAGGCCTTCACCCTCGATCACGCTGCCGTCGGCAAGTACGAGGAGGGCTGTCGCCGGCTTTATGGACCATGCGTCTGCAGTCGTCATGTCTTGCGTTCCAGGTGTTGTTGGTGACATCATGCGCTGCAGGAAGGGCGTGAGCGCGCGGGCATGGGCCCGTCAGATTGCCATCTGCATTAAGCGCGGGACTCTAGGGTAAGCCATCTCGATCGTCAACAGAGATCCTGTGAAAAAAAGGCTATATCTTTCAACAACTTGCTTTGATATGGGTTGAAGGCGGACTTGGGGCGCCCTAAAGTTTGCGGCAGCCGCGGGGGCAGTGGAAAAGCATGCGCGAGAAAATAACCATCGCACTCAAGCAGGCGCAGGAGGCCGGCGAAAAACGCCGTATCGCCACCTTGCGCCTGGTTCAGACGGCCTTGAAGGACCGGGATGTCGCCGCACGCGACAGCGGCCGTGACGGGGTCAGTGATGACGAAGTCATTGATATCCTGGAAAAAATGGTTCGTCAGCGGGAGGTGTCCGCTCAGGAATTCGAGGAAAGCGGGCAGCTGGATCTGGCCGAGCAGGAACGCGGGGAAGGCGAAATCATCCGGGAATTCCTGCCGAAGAAGCTGGACGAAGACGAGATTCGCTCGATCTGCGAGGAAACCGTGCGCGATATCAATGCCCATGGTCTGCGCGATATTGGCCGGTGCATGTCGGAACTGAAGGCGCGTTATCCGGGGAAAATGGATTTCGTCCAGGCGTCCTGCGTGGTCAAGGACCTGCTGCGCTCCGACGGACCGAAAGAGGCGGATATCCCGCCCCGAAAGGCCGGCGAGGGCGCGTGAAGACCTGAAAGTGGCCGGGCAACCGGAACTGGAGTTATGCCCAGGTTAGCCACAGGGCGTGCGCGCGAACAGGGCGACTCGTGCAGGCGACTCGCTCTGGCCGTATTTTACTCCTATCTTCGCACCTCAAGGTCCGGGTATTGCCGGACATAGTGACAACATGTGCTCCTGACGAAACTCAGGCGCGTTTCGGCGGACTTCATGCGTTTCGACAATCGGCTCCTCGATGAAATAAGGGCCCGGATCACCCTGTCTGATCTGGTTGGCCGTCGGGTGACCTGGGACCGGCGCAAGACGCAGCCGGGCAAGGGCGATTTCTGGGCCTGTTGTCCGTTCCATCAGGAAAAATCCCCGAGCTTCCACGTGGACGACCGGCGCAACCGCTACAAGTGCTTCGGCTGCGGTGCTTCGGGGGACCATTTCCGCTTTCTGACCGAAACCGAGGGATTGAGCTTCCCCGAAGCGGTGGAGCGGCTGGCCGAACAGGCCGGCGTGGCCTTGCCCGCACCGGATCCGCAGGCGGCGCGCCGGGAAAAGCAGCGCGCCAGCCTCGCCGACGTGTGCGAGATGGCCGCGCAGTTTTTCCAGGCGGAATTCGCCACCTCAAGGGGCGAAACGGCACGGTCGTATTCCCTGAAGCGCGGGTTCACGCAGGAGACCCTGCGCGAGTTCCGCTTTGGCTACGCGCCGGACAGCCGGGATTCGCTGAAACGCTATCTGATCGGCAAGGACGTGCCGGAAGAGATGATGGTCGAAGCCGGCCTGATTATCCGGCCTGAGGGCGGGCGTCCCACCTATGACCGGTTCCGCGGACGTCTGATGATCCCGATCCAGGACGAACGGGGGCGGGTTGTCGCCTTCGGCGGCCGGACACTCGATCCGGACGGCCAGCCCAAGTACCTGAATTCTCCGGAGACGCCGCTGTTCCACAAGGGCGTCATGTTGTTCAACGCCCACCGGGCGCGCGAACCGGCCTTCAAGTCAGGCCAGGCGGTCGTGGTGGAGGGCTATCTCGACGCGATTGCACTTTGGCAGGCCGGTGTGAAGCATGTGGTTGCCACGCTCGGCACGGCGTTTACCGAAGATCAGGTGATGCGGCTGTGGAAATTCGCAGCCGAACCGGTTGTCTGTTTCGACGGCGACGTGGCCGGTGTCGCGGCCGCCCATCGGGCGATCGACCGCATCCTGCCGGTTCTGCGCAGCGGCTATTCGTTCCAGTTCTCATTCCTGCCGGACGGCATGGACCCGGATGATCTTGTCCGGGAACGCGGTCTCGCCGGTTTCGAGACCGAGATCGAGCGTGCCCAGCCCTTGTTCGATGCGGTCTGGGAGCGGGAGATTGGCGTTGCCCGGCTGGATACGCCGGAACGCAAGGCGGCTTTGGAAAAGCGCTTCGACGACCTGATCGAGACCATCCGCGACCAACGGGTCCGGCGGCGCTATCAGCTCGACATCAAGCTGAAGCTGTCCAATCTGTTTTTCGAATTGGCCCGGCAACGGCGCGGAGACAGGAACAAGGACAATTTTGCGAGCATTACCGGCGCCGCTCCGGCCCGTGTCGATGCGCCCGATGCGCCGCTTTTTGGAACAGAGCGCCTGGTCTGCGGGCTGTGCGTGCGCTATCCGCAACTGCTCGATCGTCATCTGGAACGGATCGCCAGCCTGTGGTTTTCCGACGATCTGCACCGGCGGTTTCGCGACGCCCTGTGCCGGATTGCCGATGACCGGGACGGAGCGCCGGTAACGGAACTGGCAGGCACTGCCGACGAACCCTTGCAGCAGCTTCTGGCGGAAATGATCGCCGATCGCTCGGCCGGCCTGCAGGAACGCAACGGCGGGGCCTTTTCCGCGCTCATTCAGCGCTTTCCGCTTCTGCGCAATCATCCGCCCGAAGACTTCGTCGAGGCTGTCTTCCTGCATTTCCTGGATGTGCTGGAGCTGCGCACCCTGGAAAACGAACTGGAGATGGAAATGGCCGCAAGCGAGGCGGAACTGGACGAGGATGCCTGGAACCGCATACGGGCCGTGACCCAGGATCTGAGCCGCCGCCGTGAGGAATGCGTGCGCGAAGAAGCCGAACTCGCCGAGCGGGCAAAGAAGATCAAGGCGACGCCAATGCCCGTTCCTGAGCCGGCTTCCGCGGCGGCCAGTGCCTGATATGTGCTAAATCTGCACAAAAGCACATTTTTTTAGCCGAATCTGATTGACCTTCGGCGAATCGCACTTGCGAATCGTAAACGGCAAGCTAAATACAACATCTGCAGCAGCAAGCGCCGCGGCATGGCACCGAGCCCCCGGCAAATATTCTCAAAGAGGCTGCAACAACCCGTATCGGACGCGGTGTGGCAAATGGATGGTCATTTGCGCAGGCGTTACGCTTGTGGTTTCGGGTCAGGCTTTTTTAGCCGCCTTTGACGCCACGGTTAATTGGGACTTAAGGGACACGGTTTACAACCCGATTCGATAAGCCAATGCAATGGGCTGCGCGGTCGTGAGGCTGGCGCGCCGGTTGTCGGGTCGGAGTAAACAGATTTTGGGCGCGGCGCGGCCTTTCACAACGGGCCGCGGTTCTGGAGCAAAATATGGTAGCTAAGGCGACACAAGCAGACGACACGCAGGAAACCAGCACAGAAGGCCCGGACGGCCCCTTGCTCGACCTGTCGGATGCCGCAGTCAAGAAGATGATCAAGGCCGCGAAGAAGCGCGGCTACGTTACCTATGACGAGCTGAACGAAGTCCTGCCCTCCGAACAGGTGTCTTCCGAAAAGATCGAAGATACCATGTCGATGCTGTCTGACATGGGCATCAACGTGATCGATTCGGACGAAGTCGACGACGCGGCCGCGGAAGACGTGGACGGCGGCGGCGACCTGGTCGCGGCAAGCTCCGGCGCCGTGGCCAAGACGACCACGACCAAGGAGCCGGCCGACCGGACCGACGATCCGGTGCGCATGTATCTGCGCGAGATGGGATCCGTCGAGCTACTGTCGCGCGAAGGCGAAATCGCCATTGCCAAGCGCATCGAGGCCGGCCGCGAGGCCATGATCGCCGGCTTGTGTGAAAGCCCGCTGACCTTCCAGGCGATCATCATCTGGCGCGATGAGCTCAACGAAGGCAAGGTTCTCCTGCGCGACATCATCGACCTGGAAGCGACCTATGCCGGTCCGGATGCCAAGGCGGGGCCGACCAGCGCGAACGACGACGAGGAGCAGGGCGAAGAGGAAGAAGAAACCTCTGCCAGGACGGCTCCGGAATCCAAGACCGGCGCCGAAGGCGAAACGGAGTCCGAAGGCGAGGGCGAAGGTGAGGACGGCGAGGACGACGACGAGTTCGAAGCCAACGTGTCGCTTTCCGCGATGGAAGCGGAACTGAAGCCGGCCGTTCTGGAAACCTTCGATCGGGTCGCCGACAGCTACAAGAAGCTGCGCCGCCTGCAGGATCAGCTCGTTGAAAACAAGCTGGCCAACCGGACGCTGTCTCCTTCCCAGGAGCGCCGCTACAAGAAGCTGAAGGAAGAAATCGTCGTCGACGTGAAGAGCCTGTCGCTCAACCAGAACCGTATCGACGCCCTGGTTGCCCAGCTCTACGACATCAACAAGCGGCTGATGGGCTACGAAGGCCGTCTGCTGCGTCTGGCCGACAGCTACAACGTCGACCGGACCGACTTCCTGAAACAGTACCAGGGCGCGGAACTCGACCCTAACTGGCTGCGCAAGGTGGCGAACCTGTCCACTCGCGGGTGGAAGACCTTCATCGCCAAGGAAAAGGAAACCATTCGCGAGCTGCGTCAGGAGATCCAGACGCTGGCGACCGAAACCGGTCTCGAGATCACCGAATTCCGCCGCATCGTCGCCATGGTCCAGAAGGGCGAGCGCGAAGCGCGCATCGCCAAGAAGGAAATGGTCGAGGCGAACCTGCGTCTCGTGATCTCCATTGCCAAGAAGTACACCAACCGCGGCCTGCAGTTCCTGGACCTGATCCAGGAAGGCAACATCGGCCTGATGAAGGCGGTGGACAAGTTCGAATACCGCCGCGGCTACAAGTTCTCCACCTACGCCACGTGGTGGATCCGGCAGGCGATCACCCGATCGATCGCCGACCAGGCCCGCACGATCCGTATTCCGGTGCACATGATCGAGACGATCAACAAGATCGTCCGCACCTCGCGCCAGATGCTGCACGAGATCGGCCGTGAGCCGACCCCGGAAGAACTGGCCGAAAAGCTGCAGATGCCGCTGGAAAAGGTGCGCAAGGTCCTGAAGATCGCCAAGGAGCCGATCTCGCTCGAAACCCCGATCGGGGACGAGGAAGATTCGCACCTGGGTGATTTCATCGAGGACAAGAACGCGGTCCTGCCGATCGACGCGGCGATCCAGTCGAACCTGCGCGAGACCACGACCCGCGTGCTGGCGTCGCTGACGCCGCGCGAGGAACGCGTGCTCAGAATGCGCTTCGGGATCGGCATGAACACCGACCACACGTTGGAAGAAGTCGGCCAGCAGTTCTCGGTGACCCGTGAACGTATCCGCCAGATCGAGGCCAAGGCGCTCAGAAAGCTGAAGCACCCGAGCCGCTCGCGCAAGCTGCGGTCGTTCCTGGACAGCTAGGCGGACAGGCAAATCAAACGAAGAAAGACCCGGCGGCAACGCCGGGTTTTTTGTCTGGAACCATTGAAAGAGCAGGAACAACACCGGAAAAGTGAACCCTGCCTTGGTAACGCCGGGTTTTTTGTTTGTACCTGATGCTCTAGGTTTTGAAGTGTCGGTCGATGTCGGAAGGGTTCCCGATTCCAGTGCAGATAACAAAAGGTGACCGGACCTTCACGTCCGATGCGCCCGCTCTGACCTTCATTCCTGCCACTGATGCGCCGATGCATGAGACATCGCGCAAGTACCGTTGGTTTTTCGGCGGGGAACTCGCCGTCTCCCTGCTTCTACACACACTTGTCGCGGTGGCCCTGACCGGCGTCGTCGCCCGGCAATTTGGCGAGCCCCAGGTGGATCCGATCAGCGTCGAACTGGTGGCGCCGCCAGAAATCGAAACGCCGGAACCACAAGTTCCCGAACTCAAAATCCCGGAACCTGAAAAGCCGAAGGTCGAAGAAGAGAAACCGGAGGACGAGAAGGCGGCAGCGCCGCCTCCGCCACCCCCGCCGCCGCCGGAAGAACAGCAGGCCGAACCGGAACAGACGGAAGAACCTGAAGAAACGGCTCCGACCGTGATGCAGCCCGTGGTCGAATTCGGAGACACCGACAGCGGACCGCGCGAGGCGCTGGACGGAACGGCGGCGGAAGAGGCGGAAAAATCCGATAAGCCTGAGGAGACGCCGACGGAACCGGAGCAGACCGCGCAGGAGACCGAGGCGCCCGAGGACGGTCAGTCCGCGGAGGCGGAGCCTGCCGAGGCCCCGCCAGCCGAAACGGCGGAAGTGGAGGAGACTTCTCAACCGGAAGAAGCGCAGCCGGAAGAAACTCCACCGGAAGAGGCGCAGGCCGAGCAAACTCAGCCGGACCAGCCTCCCGAAGCCGCCACGACGGAGGCTCCGGCACCGGAAGCGATCGCCGAAACCGAAGCGCCGACAGAGGACTTCGGCACGGTCGGTCCGATCGTGACCTCGGCCCTGCCCACGCCGAAGCCGGCGCAGCGTCCGGCGGCCAGAAGCGTTTCGAACGCGCCTGCAAGCTCTGCTGTCGGCGGTGGAAACGCCGGGCGTCAGGGGCCGCGGCTGGCCGAGGCGCGACAGCTGTTTTCCGCTTCGATCCTGGGCGACGCCCGGGCACGGACAGCCATGGCCGGCATGCCTCCTGGACAGCGGCTGAACCTCTTGTGCATGACCGAGTTGCGCGCGCAGTTGATCGATTGGGATCCTGCCCGCCCGCCGGAGATGCTGCCGTCGTTCCGGCCGAAGGAGGGCAACGTCCTGGAACCGGGGCAGGCGGCCTATGGATCGCGCGGCGAATGGTACGATCTCAATTTCCGCTGCGAGACGGACAAGGACGTCAAGCGGGTGGTGAAATTCTCGTTCCGGATCGGCCCGCCGATCCCGCCGGCCAAGTGGCAGGGGCGTGGGCTTCCGCCTTTCTGAATTTTCAAAAAAAACGGCGCGGGGATTTGCTCCCCGCGCCGCTGTTGTTATCAGGCCTTAGGCCGCGTCCCCGTCGCGCAGGCGGACGAGGTCGTGCATCAGGCCATCGGTGCCGTTGTGGACCGTCAGACGGTCCACCTTTCCGGCGATGGTTTCGAGCGCTTCCAGTTCCTTCAGCCGCAGCATGACCGGGTTTTCGGCCATGACCTTTGCGGTGTTCAGAAGCGAACGGGTGGCGTTCGTTTCTTCACGGCGCCGGATCACGTTGGCTTCGGCTTCCTTTTCAGCCTGGACCACCATGTTGAGGATCTCGCGCATTTCGCCCGGCAGGATCACGTCCTTCAGGGTGATGTCGGAGACCTCGAGCCCGATCTTCGCCATATCGGCGCGGACCTTGTCGACGGCTTCCGCGTTGACCTCGCCCTTCTTTTCCAGGATCTGGTCAAGCTTCATGGCGCCGAGGGTCCGGCGGTAGGCGACCTGCAGCGCCCGGTAGAGCGCGTCGGAGAAGTCCTTTACATCGTGGGCGGCCTTCACCGGATCGACAACGCGGTAATCCGCGGTGATGTTGATCCGGATGGTCACCCGGTCGAGGGTCAGGACTTCCTGGCCGGTCACGTCCAGGCTCTGGCGCTTCAGGTCGATCACCTTCTGGGTGACCGTCCGGCCCGCCTTCCAGTAGGCGTGGATGCCCGGTTCCTGGACAGCGGTCATGACACCGTCGATGTAGACGAGCGCTACCTGACCGTCGGCGACCGGCACGATGACGAACTGGGCCGTCTGCTTGGCATCGCCCAGACGGCGCATCAGCGCGGCCGGAACGACCGGCTCCGCCTGCGTGTCGATCACGGTCACGGTCCACGGGCCGGCGACGGTCCAAAGGACCAGCCGCTGGTCCGGCCCAAGGACGGCGTAGACGCGTCCGTCCCGTTCCACGACGGCGACTTCGCCGGGCTTCGTCCGGACGACCGTCAGGTGCTCAGCTGCAATCTCGGGGAGTTTGTCGAAGAGCGCCTTTTCATAGGGCGAGCGGAATTCGGGCGTGGCCAGGTTCTGCCGTTCGATCACGAGCGAGCCTTGGCCATTCGCCAGCCAGTATTCGCCCGGCGTCAGAATGGTCTGCAGTTCGCCCTTCACCAGGTGGAGAGCCCGTTCGTTTTCCTGGATCAGCACGCGGGTGCGGCCCAGGATCTTTTCGAGAATTCGCATCATCTTCGTTACTCCTTCCATCGCGCTAAGGCACTTTGGTCGTCCTTTCTGTTTGTCTGTTTCGTTTCAGTCCCGGGTCCGCGGATACGGGAGACCCGAAGGGAGCACCAGAGCCCGCGCCGGGCCGGAAGCAAGCGGGCCTTGCGGCGGACAGGCAGAGCGCGCCCGTTCGAAAACAGGCGGTTTCGGAAAGTCCGCGGCGCGGTCATTGCGACAGGCCGGGCGGGAGCGCCGGGCATCGGCAAGGCTTTCCCGGCCGCGCGAACGCGGCGGGTCAGGCTTGCGTCCGCAAGCTCCCTTCAAATCCCGCAATTGAGACAGCGTGAGTGGCTGTTGGCTTTACAGGCCAGATCGGGAGTTGAACCCGAACCCCGAAGGGCTACCTCTTGGAGCGGGAGTTGAACCCGCGACCGTCGGATTAAAAGTCCGATGCTCTACCAACTGAGCTATCCTAGCGCACATGACAGGAGTCGAACCTGCTTTCTCCGGGTGAAAGGCCCGGCGCTATACCGATTAGCATCATGTGACTTTGTCCGATCCCGGAGCAGTGTCCGTACATGAGGGGGCAGGGCCCAATCACGCGGGCGGCCGTTAGATGGCCGAACCGTTGACATCCGCACCGGTGCGGCGACCGGGAGGCGTGACATAAGGGAAAGGCCCCCGGATCCGCAAGAGGGTTATTGGCAAAACCTGCAGGGATGCATCTTTGTGTTGCATTTAAGCAACTTCAGGTGGCGGGCCGAGACGGAGCCGGAAGAGCGTTCAACAGGCTGATGGCGATGGCCAATTCCCGTCTTGCCACTGCCACGAAGGACGGGCACACTCCCCATCCGTCTTGTTCTTCTCCGGTCCAATCAGGTCCCTTATCATGCCCAAATCCCAGACCCGCTTTCTGCTGGACACCTATTTTGCCGCCTTCAACGCCGGGGATACCGGCAAGATGGAGGATCTGGTCGCCGACGATCTGATCCACGACGTCAATCAGGGCGAACGGCGGGTCGGCAAGGACAAGTTCTGGGCGTTCAACGTGCATATGACCCGCTGCTACAAGGAGCGGCTGTCGGATATCCTGCTGCTGATTTCCGAGGACGGTTCGCGGGCGGCGGCCGAATTCATCGTCTCCGGCACCTACCTGGACGACGATGAAGGCCTGCCGGAAGCCAAAGGTCAGACCTACAAGCTTCCTGCCGGCAGCTTCTTTGAGATCCGCGACGGCAAGATCGCCCGGATCACGACCTACTACAATCTGACGGACTGGATTTCGCAGGTCGAGAAGGCCGGATAGGCCCCGAGCAACACCCATCTGCATCGGTCGGTCCCGCTTCCCGTTTCAAGCGTGATGGTGTCGGGCATGAAAGGCCTTGCGTTCGCGTTCGGCTCGATATAACTATATTTCTAGTTTTATGGTTATATTGAAATGAGGCGAATGAGGATGGATCTGGAAGAAGCCGCGCAAGGGTTTGCCGCTCTGGGATCGGAATCCCGCCTGCAGGTGGTGCTCACCCTGGTGAAGGCCGGCAGGAGCGGGCTGACGGTCGGGGACATCCAGGCGCGGACCGACATGGCCGCGTCCACGCTTGCCCATCATCTGAAGTTCCTGACATCCGCCGGTCTGATCGTGCAGGAAAAGGCCGGCCGGGCAGTGATCAACCGGGCGGCCTTCGATCATCTGGAAGCGCTTGCGGGCTACATCCTGAAAGAATGCTGCGTCGATGAAAACGGCTGTACGGCCGTATGTGCGCCCGAGGAGGAGATCGGATCATGACCGATATTACGCCGGCTAAATCTTCCTGTTGCGCAACACCTTCGGGCGATGCCTGCTGTGCACCCGAACCGTCGTCCTTCCCTTGGAAACAGATCCTGCTGACCCCGTGGACGCTCGTCGTCGCCGTGCCGCTTCTGGTGCTGGCCTTCGATCCGGGTGAAGCCGGTCCGGTGACGCTGTTCGCGATCCGGGCCTTTATGGGAACGCTGCCCTACATCGTTGCCGCCGTCCTGCTGATTGCCTGGCTGAAGGCGGCAGGCGCCGAGGCCACCATCGGGCGTGTGTTCGAAGGACGGGAAACCCAGGCGATCGTTCTGGCCGCCCTGTTCGGCGGTCTGGCGCCTTTCTGTTCCTGTCAGGTCATTCCGTTCATCGCGGGTCTGCTGGCGCTGGGTGCGCCGCTGCCGGCGATCATGGCCTTCTGGTTGTCGTCGCCGCTGATCGACCCGCCGACGCTGCTGATCACCGCGGCTGCCCTCGGCTGGCCGTTCGCCATCGGCAAGGCGGTTTTTGCGGTCGGCCTCGGCCTGTTCGGCGGATTTACCGTCAAGGCGCTCGTGAGCGGGCGGACTGTTTTCAAACCCGCTCAAGCCGAGAACCTCGGGCGGCTGCGGTTGCGGACCGTCGCCGTCTCAAGGGGAATCCAGTTTGGCGGTTTTGGCAGGAAAAAGACCGTAAGGCCGTGTTCGGCACCGGAACTGAGGATCAACGCCCTTTTCCTCGCCAAGTGGCTGGGCGCTTGCCTACGCCCTGGAAGCGGTGCTGGTCACCTATGTGCCGAGCAGATCTGATCGCACGGGCCGTCGGCGGCGACGGACTTCTGCCGATCGTCACGGCCGCGCTGGTCGGCATGCCCGCCTATCTCAACAGCTACGTGGCGCCGCCTCTCGCTGTCCGGTCTGGTGGAGCAGGGCAATGAGCCCGGGTGCGGCCATGGCCTTCATGATCGCCGGTGCTGTCAGTTCCATCCCTGCAATGGCGGCGGTGTGGTCGCTGGTCCGGGCCCGGGGTGTTTGCAAGTTATCTCGGCCTCGGTCTTGCCGGTGCGGTCGCCTCCGGCGTGATCTTTCAATTGTTCATTTGAGGATGATGCGATGCTGACCCAAGTCACCGTCACCGTGGCGCCTGACGAAATCTGCGACCGTCAACTGTTGGCGCCGGTCGGCCTTCCAACACCCCATCAGGTGCCGGTTCGTTTTGCGGTAGAAGGGGCCAACTTCGAGGCTGACCGGCGAGGTCACGACCGGCCAGATGGCGGCGGCTGGTTTCGCCTGCGCCGGGCACATCGGTCAGGTTCGTCTACACCTTCGCCGACGGCGGCCCAGGCTATCCGGACAATCTGTTCCGGCCGCGGGCAAACCGCTTCACGAGGGCGGCCGACGCGCTGGTCCGCGATGCGCGGCGCCTGGCCGACGGCGCCCGGGACGGCCACGCGGCGATTGTGGCAATCGTCAACGATGTGGCGGAGAAATTCGTCTACGGCCACCCTGAGGTCCGTTTCAACGACGGGCTGGAGGAGATCCCCTATCTGTCCTGTGGCGTGACCGAAGGTTCCTGCGTCGACATCAACACCTACCTGATCGCCTGCCTGCGCGCGGCTGGTTTCGAGGCCGGCTACATGACCGGCTACTTCTTCCCCGAAGAAAAGAACGGCTGCTGCGACGACATGCATTGCTGGGTCGTGACCCGGCACAACGGCGTCGTTCTGGAGTGGGACATCGCCCATCATCTGAAAATGGGGACACGCGAGATCTGCTGCGGCCTCAATCCCAAGCCCGGCAGCCGGGTTGCCATGGCCCACTCCATGGGCCTCGATTTTCCGCAACCGGGGCATCAGGGGTGCCAAGCTGATCGCCGAGCCCCTTTGGATCAACGCAGACGGCACGCTGGCGCGGACCGCGCTCGATATCCGCATGCAGAAAACGCAGCCGGATGCGACCGAAGCAGCCGCTTAGGCTTTGCTGCTTCTCGTTCGGCTGAAGACCATCTTCTGCTTCGCGAGGCGCTCCGAAGGCCCGATCCAGGCATAGGCGAGAAGCGCGGGGCTCGAGATTGGAAACCGTGATCCGGTGGGTGTGTTCCGGCGGATTGAAGATCTCGATCCGGGCGCGTAGACGCCCTGATGGTTTCCGAAACCGCGCCGGACAGGCAAATATAGCTTTCCGAAATGCCGTCATGGGCATGTGACGGATAGGTGCAGCCGGGGGCGAACAGCACGAAGCCCAGGATAACCTGATCGGTGAGGATCGGTCCGTTCGGGCCGCAGATTTCCGCATAGGCGTAGGTCTTTTCCAGGCCGCGCGGGACCTTTTCGTAGCCGTATTGCCAGATGAGATGCTGCTGAATGGATTCGATCGAGCGGATGAAGGGGGCGGTGCGTTCCAGCTTGCCCTCGTCGAGCGCGCGTTTCAGATGCGCATTGACGGGTTTTTCCGCCGGGCTATTGAACTCTATCGGCGGGTTGGATTTCAGGACGCGGCTGATGGCCTCGCGCACGGCGCGCTGGTGGGTTCGGATCCGGTCGCTGCCGCCCGACGACAGAAACCGGTAAAGCTCATAATACTCCCTGAGCAGGTATCCCCAGTCTGGTAGATCGGCCAAGCGTCGTTCCAACATCGCGCCTCCCAGGCATTCGGTTACATCGGCATTCGGACGGTTTATCGCCTCGAAGAAATCCGTTTCCTCGTATTGATCCGTATCACATATGGATCGGACCAAACGGAATAACATTGCGACCTATCGTGGCTTGCGTCCGACAAACGCTGAGCTACTGTTGCCCAAGTCTTTTTCAGGATCAGGTTCACATGAAAGTCATCGTTGTCGGGCCGGCGTTTCCGGCCTGTCCACCGCCTGGGCGCTCGCCCGGCAGGATGTAGACGTCACGCTCATCGAGCAGGGCCCGATCCCCAACCCGCTGTCTGCGTCAGGCGACCAGCACCGGATCATCCGCCGGGCTTATGGCGGTCAGGGCGGCTACCAGCGGCGCATCAGTGCGGCCTATGACGCCTGGGACCAGATGTGGGAAGACCTCGGCCGCAAGCATCTGGTCGACACCGGGTTTCTGCTTCTGTCTCAGGAGCCGGGAGACGAAGGCGAGGAGTACCGGGACGGCCTGATTGCCGGCGGATATCCGTTCGAGCAGATGAGCCCTTCAGAGACCGGCGAGCGCTTTCCCTTCATCGACGGCGGCACGATCCGCTTGGTGCCTATAGCGACGAAGGCGGGGTGCTTCTCTGCCAGAAAATCGCGTCGGACATGTGCGACTGGCTGATCGCCATTGGCGTCGATGTGCGCGAAAACACCCGGGTGGTCTCCCTCGACGAGACATCGGGCAGCGTGCGGCTTGAAAACGGCGATGAGCTGACCGCCGACCGGGTGGTGGTGACCGCCGGTGCCTGGGTACTGGGTCTTCTGCCGGATCTGGCCGCCTCCCTGACCCACCTACCGTACGGCGGTCGCCTATCTGACACCGCCGGCGGATCTCAAACCCCACTGGGAAAAGGGTCCGGTCATTCTGGATGTGGGCGGCAAGGTCGACGGCTACGTGCTGCCGCCGGTGGCCGGCACCGGCCTGAAGGTCGGTGCGGTGGTGCCACAAATACGTGACCACGCCGGATGCAGACCGGGAGGCAGCGCCGGGCGAGGGCGAAACCATTCGCGACTACTTCTCGCCGCCGTTCGCGCGGATCGGGGAATATGGCGTCGCCGATGTGGTCACCTGCGCCTATACCTTCACGTCTGACGAACATTTCTTCCTGAGCGAGCGGGGCAAGGTGATTGCCGTTTCCGCCTGTTCGGGCCACGGCTACAAGTTCGGCGCGGTCGTCGGACAGAAAGTCGCCGCCGGAGTGCTCTCCGGCGACGTGGATCAGGCGCGGATCTGGCTGGAAGCGCGGGACTGAACCGCGCGTCTTCTCAGGCTTTCGACGAGACCATCCGCTGCATCGTGGCGTCCTTGAGGACGAACTTGTGCCACAGGGCGCCGACGATGTGCAGCACGATCAGAATGATGAACACGGGCTTCATCAGTTCGTGGACCTCGCCGGCCGGCCTGATTTTCAGGAACCAGGCGGCAAGGGCCGGTCAGGGGCGCTGCGATCAGGAGCAGGTAGAACAGTCCGTGGATCGCCTTGGCGACCGTTTCCTGCAGCTTCGGGCCGGGGATCAGGGCCGGCGCGCCATGGGAAAGACGCAGGGCGATCCGCGCGAGCATCAGGACGAGGATTGCGACCCCGACCCAGATGTGGGCGTTGCCCATGATGACGAGGCCGCTGTCTGGCGTCTCTCCGTCGCGGAGGGCGTGGCCGTATTCACCGATCGCTTCCCCGAAAATGAGCTGGAAGAAGACGAGTAGGGCAATGGCCCAGTGCAGGAAGATCTGGGCGCGGCTGTAGGATGCGGGCTGGCTAAGGGACATGGCTCACCTTCAGACAAAATCATTCGTTGGCCGCACCTTTGGCGGCGATTCCCAGCTTAACGGCTGATGGTTTCGATGTTTTGAATTTTTTGTCGCAATCTGTAACACGGGCTGCTGGCCGCCCATGAAAAAGCGGGCTCTGAGGCCCGCTTTCTTGTGGTCGCTCGTTTCCAGCGGCTTCAGGCTTTTGCCCGGCCTTCCTCGACCGCGTCCAGGATGAAGCGGGGCAGGGCGAAGGCTGCGGCATGAACCTCCGGCGTGTAATAACGCGTCTTGAAACCGGCTGCCTTGAAACGCTCTTCCAGGACCGCGACCGGGGTTTTGCGCAACTCCGCATTGTCGCTCGCCCAGCCGAGGGCCATGTGGCCGCCGAAATAGGTCGGGATCGCCGCGACATAGGCGGCTGCGTCGCCATATGTCTTCGAAAACCGTTCGATGCTGGTGACCAGTTCCTGGCACTGCAGGAACGGCACGCCGTTCTGGGTGACGAGCACGCCGCCCGGTGTCAGGCAGCGATGAACGCAATCGTAGAAACCTTGCGAGAACAGGATCGCGCCCGGTCCTTGCGGGTCCGTGGAATCGACGATGACAACGTCGAAACGGCGGTCTGTCTCGGCGACGAACTTCATGCCGTCGGCTATCACCAGGTCGAACCGCGGATCTTCGAGCACGCCGGCATTGAACTCGCCGAAGTGTTCCTTGGAGAATTCGACGACGGAGGCGTCGATTTCCACCTGGGTGAGTTTTTCGACCGAGGCGTGCTTCAGCACTTCCTCGGCGAGGCCGCAATCGCCGCCGCCGACGATCAGCACGTTGCGGGCCGCCCCATGGGCGAGGATCGGCACGTGGGACATCATCTCGTGATAGATGAACTCGTCGGCCGTCGTCACCTGGGTGATGCCGTCCAGCATCAGGACCTTGCCGAACACCGGATTGGTGAACAGCACCAGATCCTGATGTTCGGTCCGGTCCTGATAGAGGATGTCTTCGCAGCTGTAGCTGACCTCGACGCCCGGATGCAGTGTCTCGTTGAACTTCAATCCGCTGCTCATGCCACTTCCTTGCCGCGCAGCAGTTCGGAGACGGCGGTGCGACCGGGCTTGAAGGCTTCCCGCAACACGTCGACGCAACGTTCCGGTTTGGCATCGCCGCACATGAACACGTCGAAGGCCGCGTAGCCGGCTTCGGGCCAGGTGTGCACCGAGATATGGCTCTCGGCCAGCACCGCGACACCCGCTCACGCCGGTCGGCTCGAACGGATGCAGATGAATGTGCAGCAGGGTTGCCCCGGCTTCATCGACGCAGGACCTGAGCGTCTCCTCGATATAGGGGAGATCGTCCAGACGCTCCGCGTCATAAAGATCGATAATCAGATGCGCACCAGCGCAGCGGACCCCTTGTCTTTCGATGAAGTGGTCCAGGCGGTCATCGGTTTTCACCGCGTCGACCGCGTTCGAATTTACGTCTTCCTTCTGGGTGGTGCTTCTTGGCTCGGCAGCGTCCATGACGCCTTCTTCAACCAGAGCCTCCAAGTCCATCCCCAGTTGGAAGAGGGCGAACGTTTTCCATTACGCTCTCCCCAACCAGCAGATGAGACCGGATCAAAACCGGAGCCGCGTACATACGCATTTTCGAAACAGGATTCAATGATAGATTTTATCGAATTAATTAAGCCGGCTAATAAGTTGTCGGTATTGGGAGGCCTTTGTGACGATTGAAATCAGAACCCTGAAGGGCGGCAGCCTGAAGGCGGCCCTGCCGGCGCTGGCGGGCTTGCGCATCTCCGTATTCCGGCAGTGGCCCTACCTCTATGACGGATCACTCGACTATGAGGAGAAATATCTGGCGCGCTATGCGGACACGGATGGGGCGGTGATCGTCGGCGCCCTTTGATGGAGATAGACTTGTCGGGGCTGCGACCGGTCAGCCGCTCATTCATGAGGTTGCCGCGATCCGCCGTCCGTTCGAAGAGGCGGGGCTGGATCCGGCAGAGGTGTTCTATTTCGCCGAATCCGTTCTCGATCCTGACTATCGCGGGCGGGGCATCGGCCACAGGTTCTTCGACGAACGCGAGGCCCATGCCCGCTCGCTTGGATGTTCAACAGCCGCCTTCTGCGCCGTCATCCGGCCTGACGATCATCCCATGAGACCGGAGGACTATTCGCCGCTCGATCCGTTCTGGACCAAGCGGGGCTATCGCAAGCTGAACGGCGGGGGTCGTCTATTTTCCATGGCAGGATGTGGGCGAGACACAGGAGACGGAAAAGCCGATGCAGATCTGGATCGGCGATCTGTGACCGCCGATCCGTGGCAGAAGGATCCGCGATTGGGGGACCTGTGACTGGTGGGGATCCGATTATTGCGCGATCTCCCAGACGATGTTGACGGTTGCCGACAGGGTCTCTTCGCCGGCCTCGACCGGCACGGGGGCGGAGGACATCGCCATCATCTTTTCCGAGCGCACCGCATAGGGGCGCGGGATTGAGACGCCGTCTTCGGAGATCGACAGGATGCGTCCGAGTTTCACGCCGGCAGCCGTTGCATAGAGATCCGCTTTGCGCCGGGCATCGGCCACGGCTTCCTTGCGCGCCTCATCCAGTTTCTCGTTCGTGTCGCTGACGGTAAAGCTGAGGCCGTCGACCGAATTGGCACCGGAGGCGACGACCGCGGTCAGGATGGGGCCGAGTTTGTCTAGGTCGCGAACGCGCACCGTCACAGCCGTTGGACACCTCGTAGCCAACGATCTTGGGTTCCGCGCTCTGGAGCTGGTTGAGGACTTTCCGGTCCTCATAGCGCGGATAGATCGAAAAGCCGCTGGTCTGGATGTCCTTCGCCTCGATGCCGGCCGCCTTGATGTCGGCGATCACCTTGGCAATGGCCGCGGTGTTGGCTTGAAGCGCTTCCGGCGCGGAGGCGCCGACCGTGACGACCCGTGTTGTGACCACCGCCATGTCCGGGGCAACGGAGATCTCGCCGCGGCCCTGCAGGCTGATGGTGGCGGGCTTTTCCGCAGCCGCTGCGGCCGGGGTCAGGCCGATGGCGCCGACCGACAACGCAAGAAGCAGGACGGAAAGAACGCGGGCGCGGACCGGAGCCCGGCGGGGCATGCGGGAAAGCCGGATGGATTGCGACATGAGACCTCTCAAAGGGGTTGAAACAGGCAATTTTCAGAAGCTGCAGACCGATTGGGGCGGAGTGATGGCCTGACGGTTCATCACACGTTCATCGGTCCTTCCACGCTCACCCGTTTTCCTGTCCGTGCAGCCGGGACGCCCCCTGTCCGGGCGGATCGGCGATCGCGCCATTTGCCGACAGCAGCACGGCGACCGGGCGGGAGGCTTCGAACTTGGAACAGACGATCATGATCAGGACGGTAAGCGGAACGCAGAGCACCATGCCGACCGCCCCCCAGATGGAGCCCCAGAAGGCGAGCGACAGCATGATCACCAGGCCGGACAGGTTGAGGCTCGATCCCATCAGCTTGGGTTCGATCAGGTTGCCGATCGAAAACTGGATCGCTCCGAGACCGGTGGCGATGACGAAGAACGGCACCAGATCGTCGTAATAGACGACCGCGAGCAGGCTTGGAAAGATGACGCTGACCAGCGAGCCGATGGTCGGAATGTAGTTCAGGAGAAAGGCGATGAAGCCGAACAGCGGCGCGTAAGGCAGATCCATCGCCATCAGCACCAGGCTGGTGAGCACGCCGGTGGCGATGCTGACGGCGGTCTTGATGCTGAAGTAATGCAGGATGCTCTGATTGATTTCCGACCGGACGGCAAAGGCCGCCTTCGCCTTGGCCGGATCGTTGAACAGCCGTTCCAGCTTGAGGTCGAAGGTCGACTGTTCCAGGAGCAGGAACAGGGTGTAGATGAAGACCAGAGACGCGGAGCCGGCCACGGTGGTCACGAAACCGGCCCCGGCGGTCACCAGTTTCGGCACGATGGCATCGGGCAGGAAATCCTCCAGCTTGATCGGATCGTTCAGATGCACAAGGCCCGAGATCTGATCGAACACCTCTTCCAGGCGGTTCTGATAAACCGGGGCGTCGCGCGCCAGTTGGGCCAGGTTTGCGGCCACCATGTCGAACACGAAGGTGCCCGCGATGAAGATGGTCGCAAGCGACAAGGGAAAGGCGACCCAGCCGGGCAGGTGCCGGTCGCCCAGACGGATGAGTTGAAATCCGTGGGACAGGGCGTTGATCAGATACCAGACGATCAGTGCGATAACGAAGGGCAGGAGCAGAGTCCGCCCGGCCACCAGAAGCCAGCCAACCAGGACGACGAGGATGATACTCAGGGTCACGTTGAGCAGGGACGACCGCATGATGGCTCCGCAAATGAGGCTCTTGTTCTTTTGGTACAGAACCGGGGCGGCTGTGCAAAGTGTGTTTTCGGCCAAATCCAGTGCGTAACCGTCGGAGGACGGCGATTTCCGGAGCAGGATCGCCGCCGATCGGCTCAAGAGGCTTGCTCGTGCCGATTGCAATGGTGTAGGTAGCTCAAAGCACCGCACCAGCAGGGCTCTTGCCCCGCTTTCCGCCGGTCAGGGCCTGTAGCTCAATTGGTTAGAGCCGTCCGCTCATAACGGATTGGTTGGGGGTTCGAGTCCCTCCGGGCCCACCATTTTTTCTTTTGTCCGACCCGGAGACATAGGTAACAGTTTGTACCGGAGACATGGGTTACAACCTCGTGCCGAACGGGTTGTCGATTGTCTGTAGTGTTCTCTGCTCCAGGTCGATGTATCCCAGATCATAGCTCATGAAGCTGATCAGCCAAATTCCCTCGTCCACCTCCTTGATCCCGAGTTTCTGACCGGCCAGCACGGTGGAGACGTTGATCTTCTTTCGATACATGCAGATCCGCCCGCAGGCTGTCACAAGCGCATCCCGGTCGTGGAAGGGATAGTCCAGCTCCGGCAGGCCCCGGTACGGTCTGGGTGAGGGTTTGTAGACTTCATCGGGCATTTGCATGGACAGCGCCTCATGTGGCCGTTCCCCGTTGAACTCCTTGAGAAAAGCATCGAACTTGGCCTGCTGCTGAAGGCTGTTCATGCCCGGCGGGCGGGTTGCCTCCTTCTTCAGCGTCAGATGCATGCGTTCATGCCGACCGTTCTGCTGGGGATGTCCGGGTTTGATGCGTTCGACACCGATGCCCAGACGCAGCCACCACACGGACAGCTTCGAGAGATTGTAGAGCCCGTTGGGTGAGGCAAATGGCAGTCCGTTGTCGGTGCGGATCGCCCCTGGCAGGCCGCGCTCCTTGAACAGGCGCACGAAGGCCTCGATGACCGGTCTTTCCTTCGTGCTGTCAAAGGCTTCGCACATCAACAGATAGCGCGAGGCATGATCGCTGACCGTCAGGGGGTAACAGTATTGCCGGTTGCCCAGTTTGAACTCGCCCTTGAAGTCCGTGCACCACAGATCGTTGGGACGAACGCCTGCCGACAGGGCCGTGCCTTCGGCCTTATAGGCGCGCTGCCGCTTGCGGGCGCGCTTGACAAGGCCGTGACGGTCGAGCACCGCATGCACCGTGCTTTGGGCCGGAATACGCACATCGCCGGAAAAGCTTCCTGACCAGGATCTCCCGGATCTTGCGTGCACCCCAGTGCGGCTTGTCCTTCTTCGCCGAAACAATCAGGCGCTCGACCTGGTCCGGCAGCTGGTTGGCATAGCGCACAGGGCGACGGGACCGATCACACAGGGCTTCCAGGCCGTCCTGCCGGTAGCGATCCCAGATCTTGTAGCCTGTCTTGCGCGAGATGCCGAACTCCCGGCACACCGAACTCATGCCTTCCCCATCCAAAAGACGGGCGACGAAGCGAAGACGTTCCTCCATGACGGACACCTCTTTCCACGGCATCGACACCTCCCGCTAAAGCGAAAAGTGTTACCTATGTGTCCGGAACGTTTTGTCACCTATGTCTCAGGTCGGGCATTTTGTCCGACCCGGAGACATAGGTAACAGTTTGTACCGGAGACATGGGTTACAACCTCGTGCCGAACGGGTTGTCGATTGTCTGTAGTGTTCTCTGCTCCAGGTCGATGTATCCCAGATCATAGTTCATGAAGCTTATGAGCCAAATTCCCTCGTCCACCTCCTTGATCCGGAGCTTCTGACCGGCGAGCACGGTGGAGACGTTGATCTTCTTTCGATACATGCAGATCCGCCCGCTTGCGGTCACCAGCGCATCCCGGTCGGGGAAGGGATAGTCCAGCTCCGGCAGGCCCCGGTAAGGTCTGGGTGAGGGCTTGAAGACCTCATGGGGCATCCGCATGGTCAGCGCTTCGTGTGGCCGTTCCTGATTGAACTCCTTGAGAAAAGCGTCGAACTTCGCCTGCTGCTGGAGGCTGTTCATGCCCGGTGAGCGCGTTGCCTCCTTCTTCAAGGTCAGATGCATGCGCTCATGCCGGCCGTTCTGCTGGGGATGTCCGGGCCTGATGCGTTCGATACCGATGCCCGGACGCAGCCACCACACGGACAGCTTCTTTCAGATTTTAAATGCCAATCCTTTCCTTTCCAAAGCTTACGAGGGTTTAACCGATGCTTGACGCTTCGTTGTCCTGACTATGACGGCGGATCAAGCCAGCGGGGAGAGGGGCGTTTCCGGAGAAACCGCCAATACAGGCGCGAAAGCCTTCTCAGAGCCCGAGTGCCTGCAAGAGGTAGAGACTGCCCATCCCGGTGAAAATCGCACCGAGGACGGAAAATCGCATGCCGACAACGAAGGCCGCCGCTGCCGCGATCAGGCGTGCCGGATCGATCTGGCCGCCGGTCGCCTCTGGCCAGAGGACCAGCGGAGTGATCATGGCCGGGAAAACGGCGGCGCCGACGTATTTCAGATGCATGAGCAGCCACTGCGGCAAGGTGCGTCCACCCAGAAGACCGAGAAAGGAAAACCGGATCAGATAGGTTCCGATCCCGAGGCCTGCCGTCAAAAGCCAGAAAGCGCGATCATCGATCATGCCGCTGCCTTTCGGTCTACACGGCGGCGCAAGTAAAGCTCGGTCTGGACGCCTGCAACCATGGCACACAGGGTTGCAACGAGAAGGCCAAGGCTCCATGGCAGGCCGGAGAAGACCAGCATGGCGGCAACGGACGTCAGCGCCGCCACCACATGCGGCAGGCTTCGAAGGCCAGGCGCGACGAGTGCGATGAAACAGACAGGTACGGCGAAATCGATCGACAACGAAGCCGGGATCGCCTGGCCCAGGATGGCGCCGGCCAACGTGCCGCCATACCAGAACGGGCAGATCAGCATCATGCAGCCGAAGTAATAGGCTACCCTTGCCGTTGGCGAGAGAGGCGGCGGGCTTTCATAACGTTTCACGGCGACGGCAAACGCCTGATCGACCATCAGATAAGCCATGAGCGCCCGAACCCCCAGACGGGCATGGCCAAGATGCGGCACAAGCGCCGCGGAATAGATTGCCATCCGCAGGTTGACGACGAGGGCCGTCAACAGGGCGACGAAGACGGGGGCATCTTCCTTCAAAAGCGTGAGTGCCGTGAATTGCGATGCACCGGCGATCACCAGAACCGACATCGACATGGTTCGAAAGACATCGAGACCTGCGTCCCGCGCGACGACACCGAACATCATCGAATAGGGGATGACGATCAGGATGAACGGCGCACAGTCGGCAAAACCCCGCCAGAAGGCCGAGCGTGACGTCATTTGAGATTCTCCGAACGCACCAGCAAGCGGATGTAGGTCAGTCCCGCAGCTGCCGCTTCACAGCGTTTCTTCTGCAGGAGCCGGTCTTCCTCTGCCGCCTGATAAAGGGCCGAAAGTTCGTCCAGCCGGTCGCATTGCAGCAGATTGGACAGGAGGTCGTAACGGCTTTCGATATTGGCAATGGAAGCGACCTTGGGCTCCGCGGTCTTTGCTAGTGCGTCCAGCCGTTCCGTGATGCGGAGATCCCAGCTCTTTCGCGTGTTTACGAAACAGAGCGTGGCAAGTGCTTTGGAATTGGGAGGAAAAGCCAGGCAGGGAGCATGCAAATCCGCCAGGCAGTCGCCTGGCGGGCGTTGTGCCTCAACTGCGGAAGAAACACAGCTTTCGGTTCCGGACAGATCCGCACCGGATTTCGCATCGGAAGCCGCACCGGGATTGGCGGCGGCAAGGGCAAAACCAATTGCCCAGAAGATGACGTTAGCCGCGCTCCGGTACGCGCGTTGGGATGAATGCGAGGCTGCCGCCATGAAGGTTTCCCCGTGTCAGCCTGCGGCCCAGCCGCCATCGATCACATGGGCCTGACCGGTGGTGAAGCCGGATTCATCGGAGCCGAGGTAGAGCGCGAGTGCTGCGACTTCCTCAGGTGTTCCGATCCGTCCCATGGGCTGGCGGGCGATGAAGGCGGCGCGGGCGGTTTCATAATCCCCCATGGCGCGGAGCCTCTCCTGCAGCGATGGGCTTTCGACCGTGCCGGGGCAGATGCAGTTGCAGCGGATCCCCTTGGTCACGTAGTCGATCGCAACCGATTTCGTCATGCCGATCACGGCTGCCTTGGACATGCCGTAGATGAACCTGTTTGGCGCCGCGATGATCGAGGAGGCGACGGAGGAGATGTTCACGATGGATCCGTGTCCACGTTCCATCATGCCCGGCAGAGCCGCCTGCATCGCATGAAACTGCGAGCGGACGTTGAGGTTCATCGCAACGTCGAAATCCGCATCGGTCGCTTCGGTAATGCTGCCCGCGTGGACAAAGCCCGCGCAGTTGACAAGGATATCTGCCTTGGCGCTTTCCACCGCCGCCTGAAGGGCTGCCTTGTCGGTTACGTCGAGTGCAAAGGCTTCGGCTGTGCCGAGACCGGCCAAAAGGTCACTTTTCAGGTCCGTCGCCACGACATGGGCGCCTTCCGCACAGAAGCGTTCGGCGATGGCGCGTCCAATACCCTGACCCGCTGCGGTTACAAATGCGCGTTTGCCTTGAAGTCTCATTTCCTGTCCAGGCTCCCAGCCAGATAATCGACGATTTCGGGAACCATACGATCCCCCCAACCGGCGCCGAGCGCCTCCTTCAGCGTGCCGGCCGCAGCCGAGCTCATGCGCGAATGCGCGCCAAGTCCTTCGGCCATCTGACGATAATAGCCGACGTCCTTGGATGCATTGTCCAGCGAGAAGGCAAGGTCGATTTGTCCTTCCATGGCGAAGTTCTTGACGAAGTCCATCATGCCGGAATGAAGCGGACCGGCAGACATCACCTGATAGAGCTTGTTGCGCGGGACGCCGGCACGATCGGCCATTGCAAAGGCTTCGGCCATGGCGCAAGCCGTGGTCATTGCGAAGAAGTTGTTTATGAGCTTGATCGTATGGCCGGTGCCGAGAGGGCCGAGGTGGAAGACGTTTTCGCCCAAATCATCGAGCACCGGCTTGACCTTCCGGTAAGCTGCTTCATCGCCCGAGCACATGATATTCAAAAGGCCATCTTTGGCATGGGCCGGCGTTCTTCCAAGCGGCGCGTCGAGATAAAGGACGCCTTTCGCGGCCATGTCAGCGCCTATTTTCTGCGTCGAGCCGGGCAGGGAGGTGCCGAAGTCGATGACGATCGAACCCTCCTTGACGCCGGCAAGGACACCATCATCTCCGTAGACCCGGGATTCGACGCTGGCGGATGTGTCCATGCAGAACATGACGATATCCGAGGCGGAGGCCAGTTCAGCCGAGGTCTTGGCTTCCGAGGCGCCACGCGCCACTGCGTCGTCGATGGCCTTGCGGGAGCGGTTGGCAATTACCGTGAGTTCGTACCCGAGGCTTTGCAGACGCTCGACCATCGCGGCGCCCATCAGACCCAACCCGATGAAACCGATCCGTGGTTTAGTCATGATTCGAACTCCATTCGTGGTTTTAGATCATCCAGTTGCGGAAGCATCTGTTCCGCATCCGGTGTGAGGCCGGTGAAGGCTTCGAAGGTCCTCAGGGCCATGTGCTTGAAGAGGCTGAAACCGGTGATGGTTTTGGCGCCGGCAGCGCGGCTATCCTGAATGAATTGCGTTTCTGTGGGCGTATAGATCGCATCGAAGACCCACACGGGTCTGCCGGGTATGGGAGAGGGAAAGGCCGACCCCGGATACTCGGCTGTTCCGATGGGCGTCGCATTCACCAGTCCGTCGAAATCGCGGATGAGGGCCGGAGCCTCCGCCAGCGAACAGGTCCGCGCAACGGGGCCGATTGATTTGGCGAGCTCATCGGCGCGCTCGACAGCGGCGTCGAGGATAAGGATTTCGGTCGCACCGAGCCAGGCAAGGGCATGCCCCAAAGCGCGTCCGACACCGCCAGCGCCAGCGAGAGCGACGCGCCCTGGAGCGATGCTTCCCATCTCTGCCTGCCAGGCAGAGAGAAAGCCGGTATAATCGGTATTCGTGCCAACAGTGGCATGACCGAAGACGACCATGTTGACGGAACCCAACTTCGCCACTCCATCGGTCTGGTTGCCGTTCAGCCATTCAAAGGCGCCGATTTTGTGCGGATGGGTGACACTCACGCCATTCCAGCCCTTGTCGCGACAGGCGGCGAGGCAGGCGGAAAGGTCGAAATCGAAATCCTCCGCCGTATCTATCAGTTCGAATTCAAGAGCCAATCCGGCATCGATACACAGCATGGACAGCGCAGCAGGAAGGCGCGTCCTTGAAATATGGGCGCCGATCAGTCCGCCGCGTAAGGTGTCAGCTTCTCTCATCATGTCACCGCGCCGATCCGCCACGGCAGGAATTCATGGCCGCCGCCACCCTGAACGCCCCTGCCGGCTACTTCGCCGTCCGCCATGCGCGTCCGCATTTCACAGGGCTTGCAGCCGCAGGGAACCGCCGTCTGTGCTCCTGCCGGGGCGGGGGCAGGTTCACTGGTCGCGGTTACGATGGTGTCAGCCGTGGAATGTGGAACAGTTTTCATGGTTGAACTTGTGGGACGGAAGGCCAGAGTTTCGCTAAGGTCCCGAGGGCGGCCTGGTTTCGCCGCCCCCGGGACAAGGTCAGGATTGCTACAGAAACAGCGTCACGATCGGTGGCCAGAAAAGCAGAACCGACAGCGCCAGAAGCTGTATTGCGATGAACGGCAGGAAGCCCTTGAAGATGTCCGTCAGCGTAATATGCGCCGGTGCGACAGATTTGAGATAGAACGCTGCCGGGCCGAAGGGCGGCGACAGGAAGCTCACCTGCATGTTCATGCAGAAGACCACGCCGAACCAGATGGCGACGTACTTTGGTTCGAGTCCACCCAGGAAGCCCAGCTCCGCAGCCGGCAGCTTCACCACAATGGGCAGGAAGACCGGCATAATCAGAAGCACGATACCTACCCAATCCATGAACATGCCCATGATCAGGAAGATCGCCATCATCATCAGGATAACCCCCATGGTGGGGAGTTCGGAGCCGACGATCAGGTTTGCCACGTATGCCGGCCCGCCTGCGAGCGTATAGGCGCCGGCAAGTGCGGCCGCGCCGATGGTGACCCAGATGATGGTGCCGGTGGAACGCAGGGTGCGAATGATGCTCTCCCAGATGATGTCCGGCGTCATTTCGCGGCGGATGAGTCCGATGACGAACACCGCGATCACTCCCATTCCGGCAGCCTCGGTGATACCCGTGATGCCGCCGTAGATCGAGCCAAGCACTACGCCGATCACCACGGTCGGAGCAATAAGGCCGCGGCCGAGATGCCAGCCGCGGGACGTGCGTTCCCGGCCGATGGCGAAGAAGATAAGGGCCGCGGCGATGACGCCGGCGCCCAGGATGTAGGGGATGTCGGAAACCATGCCGAGCGGAATCGGATCGACACCTTCCGTGATCCGGTTTGCGCCGGTTACGGTGAAGAAGAGGGCGCGAACCAGCAGCACGCCGGTGACCCACAGAGTAAGGCGGGCAAGAAAGCCTGCAAACATCAATGCCTTTTCGCTGCCGGGCGGGTCATCGGGGTCAGCTTCCGGGAGCGGTGCCAGGCTGGGGTTCAGGCGGGTCCTGATAAAAATATAGATGATGAAGAACGACGCCAGCATGAACCCGGGCAGGAAAGACGCCGTAAAGAGCGATTTGATCGAGGTTTCCGTCACGAGCCCGTACATGATCAGCACGATGGAGGGCGGGATCATCGTGCCGAGCGTGCCGGACGCACAGATCGTCCCAATGGCCAGGTTCTGATTGTAACCGAGGCGCAGCATTTGCGGCAGGGCGATCAGACCGAGCAGCACGACCTCACCGCCAATGATGCCGGACATGGCCGCCATCAGTACCGCCATGATTGCGGTGACGAACGCGATGCCGCCACGGGTGCGGGACAGCCAGACATTGAGTGAGGAATACATGTCCCGCGCAATGCCGGAGCGCTCGAGAAGCGCGGCCATGAAAATGAAGAGCGGCACCGATATCAGCACGTAGTTCGTCATTTGACGGTAAATCGCCTGGGCCAGCACGTTCAGCGGACCACGGCCGAAGTTGCCGAAGAGCAGTTCGGGACCGAATTTCATGACGAGCGTGGCGACGGCCAGAAAGGCCGAGGCAAAACCGAGCGGCATGCCTATCGCCAGAAGAAAGAACATCGCGATCAGCAGGATCATGCTGAGAGTGCCGATATCGGAAACCTTCATCCAGGAGAAGAACTCGAGAAATTCCATGTCAGTTCTTCTCCCCCAGCGTGCTGCGGATATTCTCGATTTCGACGTCGTCGATTTCGTCGGCCGGCGAATGGTGCTCCGGGGCTTTGTTCCAGTCGGCGATGAGATTAGAGAGCGCCTGAACGGCGACCAGTGAAATGACGACGAGGATGCCCGTCTTCAGCGTGGCCGGAAGGGGTGGATCCCAGGCGGTTCCGAATTTCTCCCAGCGCATCAGCTTCGCAGAGGCTTCGTTGTATCCACCCCAGACGAGGGCAATGGTGAAGCACCAGATCAGAACGACCGAGATGATATCAGAAGTCTTTTGTGCCCAGCGGGGCAGGATGTCGTAAATAATGTAAATTCGGATATGACTGCGCTGCTGCATCGCGTAGAGGCCGGCGAGCAGAAACGTGAATCCGGCAACCCAGAGCGAAAGTTCGTTCGCCCAAAGGGTGGGTTTTTCAAAAACGTAGCGCGCCACAACTTCGTACATCATCACCAGGACGATGAAGACGATGGCGATCATGCCGACCCGGCCCAGGATCAGCGAAAACCAGTCGAAGAAACCGTCAGGCCGGGGCTCGATGACGCCGATGTTGTCCGAAAGGTAGAGCGAGGAGAAGAGGACGGAGCAGAAGAAAGACCAGAGGATCAGATAAGCCGACAGATTGCCCTCCGGCCGCAGCATCTCCTGCATTCCGATATTCCAGCCGAGTGCAAGATTGGCGAAGATCACCCAGAGATAACAAGCGGCCAGGGCGGCTACTGATACATACATGGCCCATTTGATCGGCCTTCGCAGCGGGCCCAGCCATACCCCTTCCCGTTCCATAAACATCCCCCTCCCGGAATGGCACCTTGATCAGGCAAGGTGCAGAAGCCGGCGAGCCCCTGATTGAGACCCGCCGGTGTTTCTTCAAGCCTGTGGGGTGATCAGTCGATCCAGCCTTGAGACTTCAGGTAGTCGGTATGGCTTGCAACCAGAGCCTTGGCTTCGTCGGTGGTGGCGAACTCCGGCCAGGTGGATACTGCAGCGGCACGGAATGCCGCGCGGGCTTCCGGGTTGAGGTCATGCAGTTGTACGCCTGCTGTGCGCAGTTCGGCGGCGGCCTTGTTGTTTTCGAATTCGGCCGTCAGAGCCTGCTGGAGCGCGAGCTTCTGCATCGCCGTGTCAATGATGCGGCGGTGATGCTCGGGCATGTTGTCCCAAACGTCCTTGTTGCAGGCCAGATGATCCGAAGGCATCGAATGGAAGCCCGGATATGTGGCGTGCTTGACGATGTCATAGAGGCCCATGCCCTTGTTGTTGGCAAGGATCGAAGCGTCGGCGCCATCGATGATGCCGGACTCAAGCGCGGTGAAGATTTCGGTGAAGTCCATCACGACCGGCTTGGCACCGAGTTTTTCGAAAATCTTGGTTTCCATCCCCGGAGGAGAACGGAATTTCCAGTCCTTGAAGTCCGCGACATTTTCGATCGGCTTCGAGGAGGCAAAGGACTCCTGACCGACGACCCACCAGCCGACAAGCTGCATGCCATATTCATTGTACAGCTTTTGGGCAGCGTCGTAGCCGCCGCCCTTGTAGAGCCAGCCAAGCTGCTGATAGGGCGTGTCGTAGCCGCCCATGATGTCACCGACGAACTGGAAGGCCGGGTTTTTGCCGGTCTGGTAGGCGCCACCGGTCATATCGCAGTCGAGGATGCCGTTGGCCGCTGCGTCGAAGGTTTCAACCGAGGCGACGACCGAGGACGAATAGAACATCTCGATCGTGATTTCGCCGTTCGACATTACCTGAACGTCGTCAATAAACTGCGCTGCATTCTTGCCCGATATCGTTTCCGGGCCGTAGTGCGTCTGGATTCTGAGGTGGGTACTCTGAGCCGCTGCCGGGATTGCCATCAGGACAGTGATGGCGACCGACGATATAATCGATTTAAATTGCATTTCTTCTCCTCCCTAATCAGCCCTCGAAAGGCCGTTGGTATGGTCCTGGCTGCGGTTATCTGCTCCGCTTTGGTATACCAATCCCAAACCCAAGCTAACGAAAGCGGTCTCGACGATCAATGAGTTTTGGTATACCAAATCATGAATTCTCACGTCTCTCACGGAAGTGAAGATTTTCCCCCTGTCGGAAAAGGCCGGGAACGGGCCGGATTTTGGCCGCGTCGGAGCATTATAATGTCGGAACCGAACCTGGCAGATGAAATCGCGGTGCGTCTTCGCCGGGATATTCTTCGTGGCAAGTTGCCGCCTGACGCTCCGATAAAGGAGAGAGACAACGCCTCGGAACTTGGCGTCAGCCGGACACCGATGCGCGAGGCAATCCGGATGCTGGCGAAAGAAGGACTGGTTATCTTGCGCCCGTCGCGCAGCCCGGTCGTGGCGAGGCCGAGCTTCAAGGACATATCTGACCAGGTAGCCGTGCTTCTGGCACTTGAGAAGCTTTCTGCCGAACTCGCCTGCGAGAACGCCACGGCAGCCGACCTGGCCGAGTTGCATGCGTTCAACCAACGCATGTCGGATTGCTATGATCAGGCCGACCCGCTCGACTTGTTCGAGATCGACATGACATTTCACACGGCTTTAGCCAAGGCATCGCACAATGCTTCCCTTGCCGAAACCCACCGGGCCTATCTGGCGCGCCTGTGGCGGGCGAGGTTCCTCTCCG
Organism: uncultured Roseibium sp.; assembly: GCF_963675095.2. Classification (GTDB taxonomy): domain Bacteria; phylum Pseudomonadota; class Alphaproteobacteria; order Rhizobiales; family Stappiaceae; genus Roseibium. Next base: position 87,259 of record NZ_CAXXSJ010000027.1, read on the forward strand.
CCAGTCAGAAGCGGAACAGGGTTCGAGTGATTGGCCAGCACAGGTCGATACTCGATGCACTCGATGCGCGCGATGTCGACGCCGTTCGCTCAGCAATCGACCGGCACCTCGGTCATCTGGCGGAAGATATTCGCCCGATTATCGAAGAGGAACAGCGGCGGCACGGTATGCGGACCGAAGTCGAACCGGATCACGAATGATCGCGGGAGGTCGAGGAGACGAGCTTCAGATCCGCGTGACTAGCCGTCTTCGCGGTCGCCCCGGGCGAGAGGGACGAGGTTGTTGGCGATCGCGTTGCGTGCCACGTATCCCAGCCCGGTCGGGTCGTTGTTCCGGACGGCAAGGATCTTGTCCTCGATCTCGGCGGATATGGATCCGATGGTCACGTCCCAGTCCAGAAGCGGCAGCTTGATCAGCCACATCCGTGAGGTGGAGAAAAAGAGATTGCGGTGCATTTCACGCATGCAGGCGTTTTCGACCGTCGCGGTCAGGTCCAGGTAATAGGCAATGTTCACATCCGCGAAGCCGTGCAGGTCCAATGGCGGCAGGCTTCGGAAAGCCTCCAGGTGCCCTTGCAACTGGTCGCCCAGTTCCTGCGGCAGGGGATTGGCGAAGTAAGGGCCGGTCTGGGCCCAAAGCATCATCCGGATATTGTAGATCGAGGTAAGTGCCTCGCGGTCTAGTTCGGTCACCCGCGTGCCGACGCCGTGACGGACCTCGACGAGCCCTTCATGCTCCAGCTTGGCCAGCACCCGGCGGATCGGAGACCTGCTGACCTCGAATTCATTCGCGAGCTCTTCCTCGCGGATGATCTCGCCAGGCATGAAGCGGTTGGTGCAGATGCGGTTGCGCACGGTCCAGTAGATCTGGTCGGCGCGTGACAGGGTTTCGGGCGGGGACTTGTCGCCCGCATGGGCCGTCTTCGGGGTGCCGCTGCGGTCGCCCCAGGACTTCTGCATTCTTGTTTTCTTCATCTGCGCGCAATCCTCGTTCGCAGTGCCATCCTGTGGTTGAGGTACCTTACGAGATTCGCGGCAACGAGGCTCAGAAGAAGGAAGAACGCCCCGGCCAGAGTGATCGGCTCGGTATAGCGGAAGGTGTCATTCCCGATGATCCGGGCGGTGGCGACAAGCTCGATGATCGTGATCGCCAGTAGCACCGGCGTTTCCTTGAAGAGCGCCACGAAATAATTGCCAAGAGGCAGGATCACCGGCGGGACCGCCTGGGGCAGGATGATCCGTGTGAGCGTGTGCCTTAGTCCGAGGTTCAGGCTGATCGCCGCCTCCCATTGTCCCTTCGGTACCTGCAGGAAGCCCGATCGGTAGACCTCGGCGCAATAGGCGGAATAGTGGATCCCTAGCACGAGCACACCGGTCAGGAAGGCCGGCAGGATAATCCCGTAGCCCGGCAGGAAGTAATAGACCGCGAAGAGCTGGATCAGAAGCGGTGTCGAGCGGATGAACTCGATGCCGAGCCGCACCACGAAGGACAGGACCGGCACCTCCAGAATGCCGATAAGGGCCCAGATCAGGCCCAGGACGGCAGCAACGGCGAAGGCCAGGACGGTGATCTCCAGCGTGACCAGCGAAGCCTTGGCCATAATCGGCAGGATTTCCAGCGCATATTCATTGTCCCAGATCATGCCGCCACCTTTCCAAAGCCGCGCGAATAGCGCTTTTCGAGAAGCTTCATCAGAATTGTGATCGACAGCCCAATGGCGAAGTACATGAAGAGCACGATGGTGAATACCTGGACGGTCAGATAGGTCGTCTGGTTCAGTTGGTACGCCGTGTAAGTCAGATCCGAGATGCCGATGAATGACACCAGCGCCGTCAGCTTGAACAACTGGATCGCGAGGTTGCCGAAGGGCGGGATCATGATACGGATGGCCTGAGGCAGAATGATCCGCCGCAGCCGCGCGAAATCGCCCAGGTTCAGCGCGATGGACGCCTCGATCTGACTTTTCGGTACAGCGCGAACTGAGGCCTCGACCACGATGGCGGCATAGGCGCCGACGTTCAGGGAGACACCCAGGATGCCCGCGGTCATCGGCTCGATCGTGGGGCCGAAAAGGGGCAGGACGTAGAACAGCCAGAACAGCTGCACCAGGGCGGACGTGCCGCGGAAAATCTCGATATAGGCAATGGCCAGCCAGCGGACCGGCAGAACGGGCGAAAGCCGCCCAAGGCCGGCTGCGAAGGCGATCAGCGTCGACAGAACGGCCGACGCTCCGAGAATGATCAGCGTTGTCTTCGCCCCGTCCAGGAAGACGCCATAATTGCCGGCGAAGGGCGAGCGCAGGAAATAATATGTCCCCAGCAGCAATGTGCAGATGAGGGTAATCGTGAGGGCGCGGATCGACATGTTGGGACCGTTGGTCTGAGGGAACCGCGGGGCGACGCGAGGCGCCCCGTCGGCAAATTGCGATCAGAGCCCGCTGCCGCAGAGCTTCGCCATGTCGTAGGCCGGGCCGTCCGCGGGCGTGAAGCCCCAGGCAGAGGCCATCTCGGCATAGCCGCCGGACTTGATGTATTCCGCCTGGATATCGTTGAAGGCGTCACGGAAGGCCTCGTGGGCTGCCGTTTCGTCACCGGTCCCCTTCGGGAACGAGATCGCGCCGTGGCCCTTGTAGACTTCGCCGGCGATCTCGGTGATGGAGCCCGAGCTTTCCACGCCGATCAGATCGCCAGCGGTGCGGACGATGTCGGCGATGGCGAAGGCCGACAGGGCAAACCCGTCCGCGCGGCCTGACAGGACAGCCTGGATGCCGGCGGCCTTGTCGGAAACTTTCAGAAGCTTGTCATCCGACACGCCATCCCGCTTGGCGAGATCTTCCTCGGTCCCGCCTGCCAGAACAGCAAGAATGGCGCCGTCGGTGGCCTGGATATCCTTGAAGGTGTGCAGCCCCTTGGGGTTGCCCGCTTTCACGATATAGGCGGCGCCCTGGCCGAAGGTCGGCTCGGCAAAGAGCACCTGTTCGCAGCGCTCAGGCCGGATGTAAATGCCTGCGGCGGCCATATCGATCCGTCCCGCCACCTGCGACGGGATCAAGGCACCGAAATCCATCGCGATATATTCGATGTCGGTGATCCCCAGTTTGCCGAGGACATGTTTGACGACTTCGACCTGTTCGCCGGTAAAGGAGCCGTCGGCTTGCTTGTATCCGTAGGGTGCGTAGCCCGCGATGCCGACGCGGACACCCTCTGCCTTGTATTTGTCAATGAGTGTCGTGTCCTGGGCCGTAGCCACGGTCGCGAACCCGGCGAAAGCCAGCGCTAAAAGAGCGCGAGTCGTTTTCAAGTGCTTGATCATTTTCTTCGTTAACCCCTGCTGGTGTCTCGTTATTCGAGCGCTCATCACCATAGGTCAGACGTCTCGTTTGATCCATAGAAAAATACATCTCATGATTTATGAGCAAAATATCGGCTAAAAATCGCAGAAATTGTTGCTAAAATAATCGAGATGTATATGACTAAGATATATCTCTCGCCGGGAGCCGCTTTTATGTCCGCCAGTATCGTCGCCATCTATTCCGGAGCCGCGCGGCCGGAAATCTTCGGAACGACCCCCGGCCGGACAGGGTTTCGCCGTGCGGCGTGGGAAGGTCCCGCCCAGGTGACGGAGACAGGCATTGTCGGGGACGAACTTGCAGACCCACGCAGGCTCGGACGTGCCAATCATGCGGTTTATCTTTTCAATCAGGTCCACTACGCCTTCTTCGAGCAGGTGCTGAACAAGTCGCTGCCGGGCGCCTGCTTCGCCGAGAACCTGACATACGAGGGTCCGGACGAGACCGAATTCCGGATCGGTGATCGGCTGGCCGTCGGCGATGTCATCCTCCGGATCACGACCCCGCGCGTGCCTTGCTACAAGCTGCGTCATTTCCTCGATGCTCCCCAAGGCTTCCCGGCGGCGTTTTCGGCCACGGGGAAGACGGGGTTCTATGCAAGCGTCGAGCAAACGGGCGAGGTCCGGACGGGGGACGCGCTGTGCCTGATTGGAACGGACCCACGAAACGCGACGGTCGCCGAACTGAACGAAGCTCTGACCGGCTTCACGCTGGATCCTGCTCTTGTCGGGCGCGTTCTTGCCTCGCCGGATCTTCTTCCAGGGGCGGCGGACCAGATTCGCGAGCGCATGGCGCGCTTTCGCCCGGAACTGTCCGTTCAGCCATTGTCCGGCCGGATCGTGGGGCATGCGCTGCTCGCGCCAGACACGGCTGCGATCGATATCGAGGTCCTCAACGGCCAAACGCCGGAATGGGCGCCAGGCCAGTTCATTACCCTGGGACACAGTGCGGGCGCGGGTGCGCTCTACCGGTGCTATTCCCTCATCTCCGGTCCGACTGCCAGCGATCCGGCAACGCCCTTTTCGATCGCGGTTCGCGCCAGCGAGGGCACCACGCGGGAGACTTCGCTTTCTCGCCGCTTGGTCGATGGTGAAGTGCTTGGGGAGGGGGTGACGGTTTATCCGCCCTCGGGCGAGTTTCTCCTGTCGGACGATTGCACCGTGCCGCGCGTCTATATCGCGGGGGGCATCGGAATTACGCCGATCCTTGCGCATCTGCGGGCCCTGTTCCGAACGACGGTGTCGCCAAAGGTGCATCTCGTCTACGTCGCTCGTACCGGCGAAGTTGCTGTCTTTGCCGAGGAGCTGGCGCAGATGGCGGCAGCCAGTGAGGAATTTTCCTTCGAACTCTGGCTGACGGCAGAGGTGGGGACGGCCTCGCGCCATGGCAGGCCGGACTTCGCCGACCTTGTCCGAAACCTTCCCGACCCGGCGGAGGTCTATGTCTGCGGTCCGGTCGCGATGATCGAAGAGCTGCGCCGCGCCTATGGAGCCACGGGCCGTCCGAACGCCCGGCTGCATTTTGAGATGTTCGAGCCGCCGGCGACAGATGGGGAGGCGGCCGTCGACAGCGCTAAGATCCGCATCGCCGGGACCGGGGTCGAAGGGCTCTGGACGACCGAAGACGGGACACTTCTGAACTGGGTCGAGACCCGGACCGGATTCCGGCCTCCCGCCGCCTGCCGCTCCGGCCTTTGCCGGACCTGCGAGGCGACCCTTGATCAGGGCGTCGTGGTCTATCCCTCAGGGATTGCCGCTCCGGCTCCAGGGCGTGTGCTTCTCTGCTGCGGGCGGCCCGGCTCCGGCACCCTTGAGGTCGGACTTCCGGCCGGAACCGCGTGCAGCCGCACACTTGAAGAGCAGGAGACACCAGCATGACCGAGGACCGACCAGCTGTAGAACCGATGGTGCGGTTTCAGGGCGTTACCAAGCGCTACGGCGATCTGACCGTGCTCGATAATCTCGATCTGGACGTCAGCCCGGGCGAGATGGTGTCGATCATCGGTCCCTCCGGGTCCGGCAAGACCACGGTCCTGCGTGCGCTCATGACGCTGGAGAGCATCGACGGTGGGACGATCTGGGTTGACGGCGAGCCGCTGACGCACATGGAAAAGAACGGTGTGCTGGTACCGGCCAACAAGGCGCACCTCAGGCGTATGCGCAGCAAGATCGGCATGTGCTTCCAGCATTTCAACCTGTTCCCTCACATGACAGCCCTTCAGAACTGCATGGAAGGTCCGGTCATGTCGCTGGGGCTGAAAAAGGGCGAAGCGCGCGAACGGGCGGCCGAGCTTCTTGAAATGGTGGGTCTGGCGGATAAGCTGGATCATTATCCCGCGCAACTGTCCGGCGGTCAGCAGCAACGGGTGGCGATCGCGCGGGCTCTGGCGATGAGGCCCAAGGTGATGCTCTTCGACGAGGTGACCTCGGCGCTCGACCCGGAAGTGACCGGCGAGGTGACCAACGTGATCCGGACGCTCGTGTCGGAGCACAATCTCACCATGTTGATGGTCACGCACCAGATGGGGTTCGCCCGCGACATCTCGGATCGGGTCTGTTTCTTCTACGGCGGTCAGATCGAGGAACAGGATTCGCCCGACGAGCTGTTCACAAACCCCAAGCGGGAACGCACCCGGCAGTTCCTGAGTGCGGTCCGCGAGGCGGTGTGACGCTTTCGTCGCTATCGCAGCATTGCCCTTAAAGGGGATCTCGACGAGCTTGCCCGGCTATTCTTCCGCCAGTTCAACCAGCCGTGTAAAGGCCGCGGAAAAGCCGGTGAGCGAGACGGTGAAGGCCAGGGATTGATTGTCGCCGTTGGAGGTCGCGTTGATGTTGAGCGCGCCCCCGGCCTTCAGTGCGGACAGCAGGGGGGTGTCAACAGTCAAAGGGACGATGCAGCCGACCGGCAGGCAGGTGGTGTAGGGAAGGGGCGCTGCCGGCTCCTTGTCGTCGATCTTCAGCGAGACGCCCGGTTTGAGCGCCAGGCCAAAGGGCATGATCAGCACGCCCTTGGCTGTGCCGTTTGCCTGAACCTGCAATTCCACGGTCAGCACCCGTTTGCGGGACTTCGGCTCGGCCTGGATCTGGCTCATGGCGCAGAGCGTGGCGGCTTCCTGCCTGACGCAGGATACGGTCCAATCGCCATGGGTTTCGCGTACCGAACTGGCCTCGCCCGGCAGGGCCTGTGCCGGTCCCAGGCCGGCGGCAACCGTCACGGTTGCGGCCAGCCAGAGGTTTTGAAGGTTGCGGATTCTCATCAGAAGGAAATGGCCACGGATGCCTTGACGCCATGCTCGGCGAGACCGGAACCGAGCTCACCCGAATAGCTGAGTTCGATCCTGCTGGCGGGGTTCAGGACGATACCGGCGCCGAGTTCGACGACGAGCGCATCGCGGGCGATCGGAACACCGGCGATCGTGAACGGGGCGCCGCCGGCGAAGGTCATCTCGGATTGCGGGGTTACGTCACCGAAGGCATGGCGCCAGGCGAGGCCCGCGCTGAGCAGGGCCATGCGGGACGGCGCGATCTCGATCTCGGTTTCGCCCCGGACACCAAGGGTGGTGGTCGTCGTTGTCGTATCGTCTCCCGACACGGTCAGGGCGGCGCTGCCACCGGTTTCGGTGAAGCGGTCGGTGCTCAGATGGATCAGGGCGACGCCGGCATAGGGTTCTATCCGGGCCCTGTCCAGTTCCACGCCGTAGCCTGCTTCGCCGAACGCTTGGAAGGTGCGTCCGCCGTAGTTGGCCGACAGCGTTTCGGAGAAGCCGGTAAAGGCAACGGTGCGGTCGGTGTCGATGGTGTTCCAGGTGAAGGCGCCACCGCCGCGCAGGGTAACGGCACCCAACCGGGAGCCGCCGTAAATACCCAGATGATAGCTGTCTACCGTGGCGGAGGAGGCGCGCGCATCCACGTCGGCGGAGGAGCGGCTGTAACCGGCAAGGACACCGACCCGAACGGTCTCGGTGACCGCGTAATCGCCCCCCATCACGAGACCGCCGATGGTTCTGTCCAGGGTCGCCGCATTGCCGTTTCCGTCCCAGGAGCCGATCGCCCCGTAGGTCTGGCCCCAGACGGTGAAGCCTTCGCCTGCGACCGGCTGCGCATTCATGGTATGGCCGTGTGTCGCGACCGCAATAGACCCCGATCCGACGTTCTCGAAGGCGGCACGGATACGGTCGTTGGCGGCCTTGCGCAGGAAACGGCTGTCGTCGATCAGCACCGTGTGGATGGAGGCTTGGACCTCGCCGGAAAGCGCGTCGAAGGCGGCGCGGGCGGAGGCATTGTCGCCGACGAGACCGGTGAGGGCATCATAGACCGTCGTGCCGCTGCCGAGCGCTTCCTGCGCCGCCGCTGTCGCCGTCTGGTTGGGGGTTTCGGTGATATCGGTGAAGAACGCGATCTTTGTCGAGGTCAGATACACATTGTTGCTGTCGTAACCGAGGCTGAAATCCAGGAAGACGAAACTGTCGCTGACGCTGTCGAAGGTGCCGGTAACACCGCCGGCGGCCGTGATGATCGTGTAGGTGCCGGCGGTATAGGTGGCGCCGTTGTCGGTGCCGTTTTCCGCAGTCACCTTGACCGCGCCGCCGCCGATGGTGACGGTTCCCGAAACGTTGATCAGGTCGTTGTTGGTCCCTGCGGCAAAGCCGCCGCCGTTCAGCTCGACGTCGTAAGTAGAACCTGTCGCGAAGTTCACGGTGGCAGCGTTGAGGGTCCCGACGGAATTCCCGGGCGCGACCGAACCGCCGGATTGAACGGCGACATTGCCGAGCGAACCGGAGCCGCCGATCGAGCCGCCGGACAGATACACCGTGCTGGTGATGCTGCCGTTGACGGTCAGCAGGCCGCCATAGACAGTCGTCGTCCCGGTATAGGTGTTCGCGGCGGTCAGCACCGTCTCGCCGGAATAGACCGCGACCTGGCCGGCACCGGAGATCGCGGCATTGAATTCATAATCCGAGTTGGTGTGGTTGAAGACGATCAGGCCGGTGCCGGTGCCGAATTTGACAGAGGTCGCTTTAAGGGTTCCTGGAGCAACCGCTGAGTTGCCGGCCGCCGCACCGATGTTCAATGTGCCTTTTGAGCCATTTGCATTCGCAATAAAGGTGGTGCCGGTGCCGCTTCCGGCGGACACTGCGCCGCCATTGGCAATGGTGACCACCGCGGTTCCGCTCTCGCCGATATAAAGACTGGACGTGTTTGTCCAGGAGGAACCGGACCCGTCGACTTTCACCGTTCCGTTGCTGTTCGTGTCATAGCCGACATAGCTGACGGCGTTGCTTAGCGTGGCGCCGTTCGAAACGGTCAGGTTCGCCGTGCCATGTTCGCCGACATAGAGATCGCCCATCATTGTCCAGGTCGATCCCGCACCGTCGACAACGACCGTGGCGGAAGATCCCGTGTCCCTGCCGAAGTAGACGTAATCGCCGGCGAAATCCGCGCCGTTGGTCACCGACACGTTGCCGGAACCGGTTACCGCGACACGGAAATCACCGCCGCTTTTCCAATAGGTTCCCGAACCGTCCAGGGTGAGGGTGCCCATTCCCGTAGAGGCGTAGCCGATATAGGTGACCTGGTCGGCGTAGAAGTCCGCGCCATTGGTCAAGGCGACAGTGCCGGTGCCTTCATCGCCGATCCACGTGTTGGCACTGCTGGTGATCTTGCTGGACGCGCCATCGATATTGACGGTTCCTGCGGCTGTAGCCTTGTCGCCAACCTTGACGCCGTCGGTGACGAGGATCGTCCCTCCGTCATTGACGTTGAGCGTGCCTGTCCCCTCAAGTCCGACGTTCAATTCGAGCGACAGGCTCATGCTGCTGCCACTTCCCGTCACCGTGGCGGTGCCATTGGATCCCGCCGAGTTGCCGACGATGAAGTCGTCGGCTGTGACCGTGCCGCCGCCGGACAGGGTCATCGTGCCGGTGCCCGCACTGCCGACGAGGATGGCGCCTGCGGTCATCGTTGCAGCGTCAACCGTGGCAGTGCCGGTGCTGCCGGCTTTGTCCCCCACCAGCAACTCGCCGGACAGGGTAGCAGTGGCGCCATCCTGAATGGAGAGGGTTCCGATGCCTTCATAGCCGGCGGAGACGTTTCCGCTCGCGGTCCAGGTCGATCCCGACCCTGTGATCGTCAAGTCGCCGGTTGAAGACGCGTTCTGCCCTATCCGTGTGACGTCGGTGACACTGAGGCTCCCGCCGTTCTTGATAGTGGCGGTTCCCGTCCCGGCCTCACCGACGAGCAGCGAAAGTCCCACGGTGAGGGTGCCGCCATCATTGGTGACCGTGCCCGTGCTGCCGGTCTGGACACCGACGCTCAAAGGATATTCCACCGTAACCGTGCCGCCGGACATGTTCAGGGTTCCGGTGCCTGCGTCGCCGACATAAAGATTGCGGGTTTCAAACTGCGAGCCGGATCCGGTGACATTGATCGTGCCCTGAGCGCCCGCGAAGTCGCCAAGGTAGGTTCTGTCGCCGACATCAACGCTCCCGCCGGTCAAAATGTTCAGCGTTCCGACACTTCCGCTCCGATAGCCGATGGTCAGATCCGTGCCGGTCGAGGCCAGGTTCCATGACCCGTTCGATTGGACGGTGACCGTGCCGGTGGCCGTCCCGTAATAACCGATGTAACCTCCGTCAGCCTCTGCGGTAGCCGAATCCTGGATGGTCAGAACGCCTGTGCCGGAGTATCCGGCAATGATCGAGCCGTTGTTCGCAGCTTTCAGGCTGGATCCCGAGCCGGTCACCGTGGCCTCGCCGTAGGATCCTTCGTCATTCGCAATCCGGATCTGTCCGCTCAAACCCGTCGCGCTGGCCGTGCCGCCCGCGGAAACCGTCAGGTAGGCGGTCCCGCCTTCCGAGACATAAAAGGTTGCGCCGGTTTGCAAGGTCGCAGAATTCGTCACGACCAGGGTTCCGGTGGAGCTCGTCCCGAACGCGATGGTGGCGGCCGACGTCGAGGTGACCGTGGCGCTATCGGACACGGTCATGGAGCCGGTGCCGTCGAAACCGATAAAGAGCTGGCTGCTGAGGCTCCAGTCGGATCCGCTGCCGTTCACGGTCACAGTTCCGTTGCCGGTGGAGGTATTGCCGAGCCGGCCTTCAGTGCTGGTCACGACGCCGCCGTTCAGGATGTCGAGCTGTCCGGTTCCGGTGTCGCCGACGGTCAGCGTATTACCGATGTTCCAGGGACTTGCCTGTGTCCCGCCGCCGCCGCCGTTGACCGTCTCGGTGCTGCCGTCGATCACGACCTGGGCCTGGGCGATGTGCGGCATGAGGACAGTCAGCGCCGTGGTCGCCAGCAGGTGTTTCAGCCCAGGCAAAACAAGGCGGTTGGATGCTTTTTTTCGGAAAAATGCAGTCTTCAAATTTGCCGGAGCCATTGCTTTCCCTACAGAAAATCCTTCAGGCCGCCCTCGATTCGAGACCGGCCGATCAACAACGGGATTTTTAAGATGAGGAATGCGGTTCGGCGTGCGACGTCCGTGTGATGCCGTTTTGAGAGAGGGAATTGAGGACCTTTCGCCGCAGTGGGGCCACGGAAGAATGCCTGTCAGTTGCACTCTTCACGGGTCTTTCGAAGCTACTGTTTCTTTCAAAAATAAATCCTAATCTCTGATCTGCCGAGGTGGCACATGCCAGGCGACGCTTCGGTTTTCAATTCGGCCTATACGTCGCAGTCTTCGAACGGCATGTTCCATTGGTGCCGACCGTTTCCAAAGCGGCAGCTGGCCAAGACTATGAACAGGACATCGCAATCCGGGGGGCGCCAATGCTCATGATCCTTTTGCCCAAGCATGACGGCCGGGGGCGCAAATGAACGAGGGGACGCCCCACCCGCGCCTTCTCGCCTCGCGGCTCACATTGCGCCAGCTCCACATCTTCTCAACCGTGACCGAGATGGGCAGCATTCTGCGTGCGGCCGAATGGTTGAACATGACCCAGCCCGCGGTGTCGCGCGCCGTCATGGAGATCGAGCGCATCGTCGGCACGCAGTTGATGGAGCGTACGCCGCGGGGCACGGGCCTCACGGAGGCGGGCGAGTTGTTCGTCGGTCACGCGAGGGCAGCGCTGGCCGAGATGCGGTCGGCCTGGACCGAGCTTGAGGACCGTACGGCGGGACGCAGCGGTCAGCTGACCATAGGCGCCCTGCCGAACGGCGAGGCAGGGCCTTTCGGAGATGCTCTCCTGCGTGCCCGGCTCGAGCGGCCGGGGCTGCGCCTGGCCGTCGTTGAGGGGCTCTACGGACAGATCATTCCGAGCCTGCGTGCCGGCGAACTCGACTTCGCCATCGGCCGTCTCCGGCAGCGCGACTCCGAGCCGGGATTGATCACTGAAACGCTCTATCACCAGTCCTGGGGCGTGGTGGCGCGTGCCGAGCATCCGGCGCTGCGGCGCGACCGGCTGGACCTTGCCGAGCTTGGCGGGGCGGCCTGGATCCTGCCTGCCCGCACGACACCGATCCGCGACCTGGTCAAGGATTTCTTCCGCCGCAGCGACGTGGGCCTGCCACAGGACAGCCTGGAAATGAGCGCGCTGAGTATCTCGCGCGGCCTTCTTCTCAACGCGGACATGCTGATGTTCGTCCCGCTGGGCACCTTTCGCCGGGATATCGAGGCGGGCCGGCTCGCCTTCCTGCCGCTTGCGCTCGATTACGTCGATGACCCGGTCGGCCTTTTTCGACGCGAGCATGGTGTGCCGAGCGCCGCCGAAACCTACTTTGTCGACCTCCTTCGGGACTCCTGCCGGGCGCTGGGGTTTTGCTGATGGGTATGCTGAACATGCATATCGATTGATGAACTATGCATTAGTTCGGCATATCAGCCTCATGCTACGACTTCCCTGCAGCACCCGAAGAAGGGGAAGTCATGAAGCGCCCGAACTTCATCGTCATCATGACCGATCAGCAGCGTTGGGATCATCTCGGCTGCTACGGCAATCCGGTGCTGCAGACACCCAACATCGACGCCATCGGTGCGGCGGGCCAGCGCTTCGACCGCTTTTATGTCGCCAACCCGATCTGCCAGCCAAACCGGGCGTGCCTCGCCACCGGGCAACTGTCGACCGTGAACGGCTGCCGGCAGAACGGGATCCCGCTGTCGCCCGATCAGGTCACCTATGCCGAGGTGCTGCGCGCGGCCGGGTGGCGAACCGCACTGATCGGCAAGGCCCACTTCCAGAATGTCACCGATGTGCCCGCACCGAGCCGCCAGGCAGCCGGCGAAGGCGACGACCTGCCCGAGAGCGTCGCCCTTGCCAGGCGCGACCAGCGTGACGGTCCGGACTACCTGAACGAGGTGCGGGCCGTTTGGGCTGCCAACCCGGACCAGGCTGTGTCGCTGCCTTACTACGGGTTCGAACACCTGCGCCTCTGCATCGGCCACGGCGATCAGGTCGAAGGCCATTACAGCCGTTGGCTGCGCGACCGCTGCCCCGACGCGGCGGGCCTGCGTGGACCCGCTCATGCCCTCGACGATCCAGCCGAGCGTGTCGCCCAGTGCTGGCAAACGGCGCTGCCGGAAGACTGCTACCCAACCGCCTATGTTGCCGAGGAGGCCGAGGCCTACCTGCGCAGCTGCCGTGCGGACGAGCCTTTCCTCCTTGTTCTGTCGTTTCCGGATCCCCACCATCCTTTCACGCCCCCGGGCCGTTACTGGGACCTCTATGACCCCGCCGACGTCGAGGTGCCAGCGTCGTTTGGCGATGCGGTGAACCGGCGAAACGACCTGCCCGATGTCCTGCGCCAAGCCTACCGGATGGGGGACGAGGACCCGCATTCCTACTGGCCCTTCCACCTGTCGGAGCCCGAGTTGCGCCGTATCATCGCGCTGAACTACGGCGCGATCGCCATGGTCGACGATGCCGTCGGGCGCGTGATGAGGACGCTTTCGGAGGTCGGTCTCGATGACGATACGGTGGTGTGTTTCACATCCGACCATGGCGACTACATGGGCGACCACGGCACCGTCCTGAAGATGGGGCTACATTATCAAAGCGTCATTCGCGTGCCTTTCCTCTGGCGCGATACGGCCGAACGCCGGCAACCGGGTGTCAACCGGGTACAGGCGAGCGCGATCGATTTTGCACCGACGGTCGTCCAGCGTGCGGGCCTGCGCGTGCCGGTGGGCATGCAGGGCGAAGACATCTTCGCGGCGGCACCCGACCGGCCGGTGCTGATCGAGGATCCGGGTATCGGCGTCTTCCGTGACCCGGACAGCCGCAGCGCGCTGATTACCCTCGTCCATGACGATTGGCGGTTGAGCCTTCTCGAAGGCTGCACGGACTGGGGCGAACTTTACGATCTTGGCGCCGACCCCAACGAGACGACCAACCTCTGGTTCGATCCCGACGTCGCGGGACGGAAAACCGAACTGCTTCTACGACTGGCGGAGCGCCAGCTTGCGCTGAGAGACCTGTCGCTTTGTCCCACCGCACGGGCCTGAGCGACGCGAACTGAAACCGGCGTGCTGTCCGGCCGCCCAGAGAAAGATGGAGAGAGACGATGAAACGCACGATCCTGACCATGCTGGCCGCAGCCGCGCTGACGCTTTCCGCGGGTGCGTCCATGGCGGCCGAGAAGGTTACCTTCCTCTTCCCGGCGCCTGACTTCCTGCCGGCCTTCGCCCCCTACCAGCTCGCGCTCCACAAGGGCTATTTCAAGGAAGCAGGGCTGGATGTCTCTTTCCGCGTCGGTAAGGGCGGCGCCGATGTCGCGACCCAGGTCGCCGTCGGGAATGCCGATCTCGGCGGCGGGGTCGGCGACACGCCGATCATCGTTCGCTCCAATGACGTGAAGATACGGGGCGTCGCGCTTCTCGGCGGTCATGGTATCGCCCAACTCGCGTGGCGCGAGGACAGCGGGATCACAGGACCGTCCGACCTGAAGGGGAAGGAGATCGGCATTCTGTCGTTCCAGCAGACGACCTATTACAACCTGCTCGGTCTGCTTGCGGCCGAAGGACTGACAAAGCAGGACGTTTCCATCCAGGCGCTCGGTCCGGGTGGGGTGGTGCAGATGATGATCGCAGGCAAGGTGCAGGCAATTGCCGCTGCGCCCGAAATCATAGCGGCCGTCGAACAGGCCGGTGTGAAAATCGGCCAGGTCCCCGTCGACAGCGTCTTCCCCGCCATGGCACAGGCGATCCTCGCTTCTGATGATACCATCGCGAAGCGGCCCGAGATGGTGCGCGCCTTCGTCGGTGCAATTCTCCATGCGGTTCGCGACATCGAGGCCGATCCGGCCGCTGCCGCGAAGGAGTTCGTTGCCGCGGTGCCGCGGCATGCAGGCAAGGAAGCGGAGATCGAAGCGATCCTCACAGCCTACGCGACGAAGCTCTATCCGACCGAGAACGGGCTGGCGCTCGGTGCGTTCAACCCTGAACGTATCGCATCGGTGCAGAAGTTCTATGTCGATAGCGGGATCGTTCAGTCGGCAGTACCGGTCGAGGATCTCTATACCAACAGCTTCGTCCAATAGGACCGCAGCAGATTCGAAGCCTTGAAGCCCGTGTTTCAGGCTTGGGAAATCAGAGCGATTGGCGGGCCTTGACAATGCAAGGCCCGCCAACCGTTTTGTCGGACGTCTCAGAGATCTCCGACCGCCGTTGAGCGGATGGACGGCCACTTGTCGAAGGCGCCGGCGATCACGTCGTCCTTGTTTTCAAGGTACTTCTCGAAGATCGCTGCATTGACGAAGAGATAGAGCTTGCCGTCGACGATGTCGGCAAAGCGCACGTCGCCGTCGAGCTTCTTGCCCACATAGATGCCGAAGGCGCAGAAGCCGCCGAACTGGGGCAGGAACGCTTCCGGATTGGCGTCGAACTGGTCCTTGGTTTCGGCGGATGCGAAATAATAGTCGACACCGTCATGGGTCGAGGTGTGGACTGCGTCGCCGAGACCGGGCGCTTCGCTCTTGAACATGGACACAGGGTCGATGCCATGCATGCCGAGGGAATGTCCGGTCAGGGTCACGCCGTTGGAGACATTGTATTCGTCAACGGCGAAGGCCGGTGCGGCGACCGTCAGGGCGGTGGCGGTGATGAGAGCGGCCAGGATGTGTTTGCGGATCATGATGTGTTGTCCTTTGTCTGCTGTGGAATAGAAGTTTCAAGAAGGATGTTGTGAGGATTGTCAGGCGGAACGGGCGATGCGCTCGACGGCTTCGTCGGTCCACCAAACGCCATTGGCCACCATGCGGAAGTTGATGATCGCGGCGAGGTAGCCGTCGCCTTCCGGCACCTTCGCGCCCGCGGTCGCGTCACGGACGACCGCGACTTCGTAGCCGAGCTCGAGAAGGTCATAGAGGTGGGCCTGGGTGCACAGATTGGCGGACATGCCGGCAAGGATCACCTTGTCGATGCCGCGCTTGCGCATCTGCAGGTTCAGGTCGTTCTGAGCCGGGCTGTAGACCTTGTGCGGCGAACAGACGATGGTTTCGCCGTCCTCGATGTATTTCTTGTACTGCGGCATCCAGTCGGCGCCGGAGCCTTCGAAATTGTCCAGGGACAGCGGGCTGAGCCGGTCGAACATGCCGATCGAATGCATGGTCTTTTCCAGGGTGCCCTCGAACTGCCATTTGTGGTCGTGCGGGTAGTAGTAGTGCGGCGAAATGAAAACGGGCATGCCGGCGGCTTTCGCGGCCTTGAACAGCCGTTCGATGTTGTCGACCGTTCCCTGTTCGGTGACGCTTTCGCCAACGACACCCCAGGTGACACCATCTTCGGAGAGGAAGTCGATCTGCGGATCGGTGACGACGAGCGCGGTGCGGCCCGGCTCGATGGTCATGTCGATCTGGGGAAGACCCGGCTTGTCCGGATCGGCGTAAAGGGCGCGGGCTTCCTCGGTGGCGGCGGTTGCCGGTCCGGTCGCCAGGGCTGCGGCACCGGCCGCAGCGGCAGCGCCAGCACCTGCGAGCAGGCGACGGCGTGCGAGATCCACGGTTTCCTGCGTGATCCCGCAGCTGCAGTCGTTGTCGTGTTCATGGTCCATGCGAGTACTCCTTTTCAGTGGGTTGGACAGCGCGCTCCCGTTTTCGGCGCTGCCGGGTCGGCGGTTTGAAAGCCGGGGCTAAGACACAGCCCACCCGTTCCCGGCCTTGCAGCCGCGGCAGGTTCGGATTCCGATCCGCGTTCCTTGGGGGACGGCGCCGCAGGGCGGTGCCGAAATCTGTTGTCAGTCGGCCGCGAAAGGTCGCGCCGTGGCGCGCTTGCCGACCGCAGGCAGCCAGAGCGTCAGTTCCGCGCCGGTGCGGTCCAGTCGGTTGCGCGCCTCGATCCGTCCGCCGTGTCGCTCGGCGATGAGCCGTGTGATCCAGAGGCCGAGTCCGTTAGAGCGCTCGCCGTTTTTGGCTTTTGCGCTCAGACGCGTGAATGGGCGGAAGGCCCGCAGCAAGTCGGATGCCCTGAAGCCCGGGCCTTCGTCGCTGATCCTGACGGCAATGCGGCCGTCCTCCGCAGGACCGGTTTCGCACGTGATCATCCCGCCTTCTCGCGTGTGCTTGACGGCGTTACCGATCAGGTTGTCGAACGCTTCGAAAAGCAGTTCCTGATCGCCCAGAACGGTTACGTCGTCGAAGGCGTGGCAGCGGAACCGGATCGCTTTCTGCCGCGCATTGGGCTGGTTGACGGCGAAGGCGAGTTCAAGCACCTCCACCAGATTGACGGGTGCAGGCTCGCACGACAGTGGATCCCGCCCATCACGGGCCCGGACCAGCAGAGCGCTCAGCATCTTTGAGAGTTGGCCGATGATCAGGTCGGCCTTGTCGGCATTGCGTTCGATGCGTTCGCGCGAACCGTCCGGTGCATTCCTCGAGATGTCCTCGACGATGAGGGACAGGTTGGCCAAAGGTCCTTTGAGATCATGCGCCACGATCGACAGTGCATTCTGGAAGGCGTCCGCGTTCCGCACTTCGGTGCCCGGGTCGTCCAGTTCCGGGTATTCCAGCTCGGGGTATTCCAGTTCTGGGCCGAACATTCCAAGTGTCGCGAAATCAGCGGGTTCAATGCTTTGGTGGCTGTACGGTTCGGTATGCATGATCTTGTCCTTTTCCTTGGTCGCCGGTGTTGTCAGACCCAGACTTCGGCGACTGGCCCCCCTGTGAGGACCGTTGTCACAATCCGAGGTCGGTGAGCCCGGGATGGTCTTGCGGGCGGGGGCCGAGCGGCCATTTGAACAGCCGGTCTTCCTCGGCGATTGGCATGTCGTTGATGGAGGCGATGCGGCGGCGCATCAGCCCGTCCGCGTCGAATTCCCAATTTTCGTTTCCGAAGGAACGGAACCAGGAGCCGCTGTCGTCGTGCCATTCGTAGGCGAAGCGGACCGCGATCCGATTGTCCGCGAAGGTCCACAGTTCCTTGATCAGCCGGTACTCCAGTTCCCGATCCCATTTGCGGGTCAGGAAGGCGGTGATTTCGTCGCGGCCGGTCACGAATTCGGAGCGGTTCCGCCACTGGCTTTCGGGCGTGTAGGCCAGGGCGACGGCTTCGGGAGAGCGGCTGTTCCAGGCATCTTCGGCCTTGCGAACCTTCACCGCGGCAGTTTCCCGATCAAAGGGAGGAAGAGGGGGGCGGGTCATGGGGGTATTCCTTTATGAGTAGAAGACGGCGCCGCGGTCCGGTTAAGGGGCAGAGGGCCGCGGCGCCTTCTCAGGCTCAGGCGGCCTGGCTTTTGACGACCGGGAAGTCGATCGGCGTGTCGAATGCTTCGTTGAGGTAGTTGGTCAGCGTGTTAAGCGCGACATGGGCGACGATCTCGACGATTTCCGCTTCGCTGTAGCCGGCCATTTTCACGGCCGAGACATCGGCTTCACTCACCCGGCCGCGTTCACGCACCAGCTTCACGGCAAAGCGGACGGCGGCGTCGGCGCGGGGGTCGGTTGAAGTGCCCTGGCGGTTGGCGGCGATTTCGGCGTCGCTGAGCTTCGCCAGGTTCTTTGCCAGATAGCTATGCGCGGACAGGCAATAATCGCAGCCGTTGATCTCAGCGACTGCGAGCGCGATCCGCTCCCGCGTCTGCGGGTTCAAGGTGCCGGACGCCAGGGCGCCGTTCAGACCGAGATAGCCTTCAAGGGCGGCCGGGCTGTTGGCGGTGAGCCGGAACAGGTTGGGAACGGAGCCGAGCAGGTTCTTCACGCCTTCAAGCAACGGCTGGGAGGCTGCCGGGGCGGCTTCGATAGAGGCTGGGAGTTGAATGCGGGACATAGGCTTTCTCCTTTGGGAAAGGTGTGGGTGTTTCGTACTGTCGAGAAAGCATATACAGACAGGTCTGTCTATTTGCAATGCGATTGGTGATAACGAATTCGTGATATTGAAAAGCGCTGTCGAACTTTCTAAGTTTCAGATATATAGACAGGTCTGTCTTTAAGAAGGAGAAGCTGAAGTGGCCTCACGTCGGGATGACCTCGTGGAAACTGCCCTAAGGCTGTTTTATACGAGTGGTTTCAACGCTACAGGCATCGACAAGATCCTTGCCGAGGCCGGCGTCGCGAAAATGACGCTCTACAAGCACTTCCGTTCGAAAGAAGAGCTGATCCTCGCGGTGCTCAATCGTCGCGATGAGCAGTTCCGCAACTGGTTGATGGGCGAAATGGAAAAGGCATCGTCCGATCCGCGGGAGCGGTTGCTGGCGATGTTCGATGCACTGGAAAGCTGGTTCCGGGGCCAGGCCTTCAAGGGCCTCGGGTTTAATGGCTGCGCCTTCATCAACGCTTCGAGCGAGTTCGGGGATCCGCAGCATCCCGCGCACCGCACCGCGGCCGAGCACAAACAGCGGATCGTCGATTATCTGGAACGCCTGTGCCGCGAAGCCGGGGCCGCCGATCCTCATGAGCTTGCCGAAAGGCTTGCCCTTCTCAAGGAAGGCGCGATTGTTACCGCCCATGTCCGCGGCATGCCGGAGGCGGCGCGCACTGCAAAGGGGATCGCCGCGGAGCTGATCTCTGCGAAAACCGCTCCGGCGTCCGTTCCGTCCGCGTAGGTCCCGGCTCGGACTCTGTAGCCTCCTCCCAAAGCGACACCAATTCAGGAACCTGCCACGGTCACGGTGCGAAAACCGGCGCTGCGGCCGTCTTGGCAGCTCTTCTCACTAGGCCGCCGCCAGTCAAAGACGAAAGGAACTCGAAAATGCTTGGAGGATCGCCTTCGTTGGCTATAACCTTGCGGAAGACCGGCCAATTGGGAATTCCGGATTAGAAAAGGGATTGATTTTTATTAGTGATTGACCGGTGCTGATTTATTAAATGACTAGCGTGTCGCTTATTCTTTTAATTAAATGGAGTTATATTTGATGGATAATTATATTAAATATATTTCTATATAATTATTTTTTGCAAGTAGTTTTTCTCAATCTCAGGCAAAGGCCTCCGAGGGCAATTCTAAGTTAAAATCGATCGATGAATACCTGGATATAATAGAAAAGGCGATATCCGCATCGGATGATAAAATTGCACCTGTCCGCTCTCATAAATAAATCGACCAAAGCACATTCAGTGTGAATGCTGCGGTCATAGATAAAGTTCCGGTTTATCATTCGCGACTGAAGTAAATGGTTTCAGATATGATGGCCCAGTCATCAACATAATTGCGACGTGTGGCGGTAATGGCCAAATTAATATTTCCGCGCTAATTGTCCATTTTGACTACCTCCCTTTGAATTTGAATGATGGTGCAGCCTATAGCATCACGTTTAAAACAGATGGTGACGCGCGAGAACTCGTTTTGCCGGTCAAATTAGCGAAGCAGTTTCCAAGCGATCCTGACATGGCATGGTTTAGCGGTTCAGTCAGCGCCAGTGATGTGTTCTAGTGCGACGAAACCAAATCGTAAGATGGTGCCGGCACTGGCGCTCGAGTAGTTGTGAGCTAAGAATTATGCGGAAATCGACCCGTCGACCAACTTTGTTTGCGTTTGCCTGCGCTGTATCGATGCTGATGTCTTCATTTGTATCCGCAGCGAATAATGATGTTCTGGACCTTTACAGGAGCGTTAAACCAACTGCGGAAAGAAAAATAATTTTGTCGGATGCTTCGTTAATTTCCAAAGAGAAAGAAGATATTTGGCGCGAAAAACAGAAAGCTAAAGAGCGCTGGCGTTTAGAAATGAAACAGAAAATGGATCAACGGCGCAAAACGAATTCGGGGCGCTTCATGCCCAAGATGGTGTCTCCGGATTCCTTTGCGACAGTCAAAGTTATTCCGGATCCTGGATTGCTTAGTAAGCATGAGCAGCAAAATCTTGCAAAGATGGAGGATTCGCGGAATAAAATTGCAGATTTGCTCGAGGAAGCAAGGGAAACGATAGCTGAGTTCCGGATGTTTTCCAATTCAACGCGTCTAACTCAACCTATTCTGGACATAGAGGTTTCTTTTCAAAAACTGAACGAAAAACAAAAGCTTGCCCGCTCTGAGTTTGAAAAGTGGCTGCCGCAAGCAAATGCGCTCCGCTCAGAACTCAAATCTAATCCAGTAGGTAATGATGAGCGCCTTAACAGGCTTCTGAGTTTGAGTAAGAAATCGGGGGTGAAGCTTGAGGATGAGTACTATCACCGGCAAAATGCCCGAAATACCATTGAAGCGGAGGATTGGTGCGGCCTTGAGGGAAATGGGGATCGGTGCAAATTGGATTTTACTGAAGACGGCCAATTCGAAGGGTATCGTCCGAATATAAATGGCCAATTGGCAGCGGCACAGGCGAGAGTTGAATCAAGCATAGTGATTCTAACTGATGACCTTCGAGAGGAATATTTGAAACTATTATTTCAGCTTGACCGTAAACACTCCAAATTGATTTTTGAAGTGACGCAGAACAACAAAAAAATCGAACATGCTAAGCGTCAGGAACGGGAGGCTGCTAAGCAGCAAGAAGAAGAGCGCTTGCGCGAAGCCCGTAAGCGCAAGGAAGAGGAACTTGCTGTTATTGAACGTGAGAGAGCCCGGGCTGAGCGCAAAAAGCAGCAAGCGGTGAGAAATGCAGCGCTCAAACGCGAATACGACAGGCAGACAGAGTTGGTCGCTACTTTGGATCTTTCAGCATTCAATCAGCAAGATGTCGAGGCGTTCCGTCTATTCCATAAGGGCGACGATGAGGAACTCGGCCGGTATTACAACTGGTCGCGGGAGAGAGCGGATATCTTCATATCACGCTATGCGATTGACTACGCGAAAATGTGCGGCTTTGAGAATGAGGTTGTCTCCGAGTTTTTGCCCGGAACGACTAAATATGATCAGTTTGTGTTCGGTCCGTTGAGCGGGATGAATGATTATACTACGGCTAGGAAAAGTCCCGATCGAGTGCGCAAGTTTTATGTGCCACGGGGATTCAAGCAGCTCATCCTGAAAACTCAGATAGGTTATAATTTCGGCCCCAGCTTCACAGGGCTCATTAAGGCGGTCGGTAACTGTGAAAGCGGGAACCCGGAAAGAATTCTGGAGAACATGAGGGAATTCATGAATTCCGAGAAGCCGTTTTTATCTCGAAAATAAAATTGTCTCGGAATACTTGATAATAAAAATCACTTATTTCATTTGTATATGCATTTTTAAACCAGTTGGATTGACGTTTTGATGAGTAAAAATTTATAAATTTCTCTTTTCGAAGTAAAATTCCCAGAATTTATACATTTTCTCATCAGTATTCCTGGATTCGGATGCGCGCAATTGGCAAATATTTTCCTCTCATTTGTTAATGTCTCAGTTCGAAACTCAGCCTCATTGACAGGGTATAGAGGTGGCTCGGGTTGTCTGAACCGCTAAGGACGTTTCGCTAAGTGGATTTCCGCCTCGATTATGTTGCCACCTTCATTGGCGCCAGAGCGTTGAAGTTGGCGTGATCCGGTGTTTGCCGATCAAGGGATGATGGTTTCAACGCCACAGGCATCGACAAGATTCTGGCCGCGTCAGGCGTAGCGAAAATGACGCTCTACAAGCACTTCCGCTCGAAAGAAGAGCTGATCCTCGCGGTGCTCAATCGTCGCGATGAGCAGTTCCGCAACTGGTTGATGGGCGAAATGGAAAAGGCATCGTCCGATCCGCGGGAGCGGTTGCTGGCGATGTTCGATGCACTGGAAAGCTGGTTCCGGGGCCAGGCCTTCAAGGGCCTCGGGTTTAATGGCTGCGCCTTCATCAACGCTTCGAGCGAGTTCGGGGATCCGCAGCATCCCGCGCACCGCACCGCGGCCGAGCACAAACAGCGGATCGTCGATTATCTGGAACGCCTGTGCCGCGAAGCCGGGGCCGCCGATCCTCATGAGCTTGCCGAAAGGCTTGCCCTTCTCAAGGAAGGCGCGATTGTTACCGCCCATGTCCGCGGCATGCCGGAGGCGGCGCGTACCGCAAAGGGGATCGCCGCAGAGCTGATCTCTGCGCAAACCGCTTCGGCGTCCGATCCGTCCGCGTAGTTCGTTTCCGGCTTGGACAAGGAGGCAGGGGCGGATGATCCCGGCCATGAGCTGAGGTCGTTGGTCAAGGGTTGAGCGCGGGCAGCCTTGTGTGGCCGGCGGTGCCGTGCGGATGGTTGGCTGCATGGCGAACGGCTTCCGCCAGAGACCGCCAGTCCCGGGCTTCGGTTTCCGGACCGGCGCCACCGTAACGCCGGGCGCTGATCGGGCGCAGTGCGTTGAGGACGGTCTGCCGATCCGTATCCATTGTCACGGGAGACCGGTCGGCCCAGGTCTGTAGAGCCGCCACGGTGGCGGGGTAGTCATGGGCCGCGATGGCCTTCAGGGCGGCCTTGCGGGCGAAAGCCTTGCTGGCCCTGTGGCGTTTCCGCCGGGCGCGGAACGCGCGGACAAACACTGGGGCGGCCAGAAAAAAGACCAGCGCCAGACCCGCCAGAGCGGCAGCACCCAGGAGCCAGAACACCGGTTTGTCGGACGGAACGAGATCCCGTGCGGCGGCGGGAGCACCGGTCGCCGAAATTGCGACCGGATCAAGCAATGCCGTCTCGATGGTATTCGATCCGATGTTGTACCAGCGCAGCGCGAGACCCGGCAGTGTGCCGGTGCCGTTCCCCTGGACCATAAGCGTCAGGGTTTCCCGGCGCGATCCGGAAATAACGCCGCGATCCTCGCTTTCCTCCAGCACCGGCTGGTCCGAATAGGCCGCAAAGCCGGGGATCTGCGGCGGATCCATCAGCTGGGGCAGCATCATCGGCGCGGCGCCGGTGATCTTCGCCGTGACCGTGCGCCGTATGCTGTCTCCCGGCTTCAGGTCCGTGACCGGCTCGGAGAGGTCCTGCGTGAGGGTTAGTCCCTTTGCCGCGATGAAGGGCGACAGGCCTTCCGCGCCATCTGGCACGACGCCTTCGATTTCAAGCACGGGGAGTGCTGCGGTGGTCGTGACGGTCTTGGACGTGTTGTCCGGATCGGCGTAAGTCACAGCGACCGCACCTTTCGGCAGGGGGAACCGTCCGGGCGCCATCGGCGAGATCAGATAACGCCGGGTGACTCCGGGCCATTCGGTGCCGTCGACCCGTCGGCTTGTCGGCGAGGTGGCCCGCTCCGGCAGGCGTACGCGCACATTAGGCGCATCGAGCGGAGGGAAGACAACCGGGGAGGGCATCCAGGTCGGCACCAGGACCGTGATCCGCAGGGTCAGGAACTGACCGGGGATGGTCTGATTTTTCTCGAATTCGACGTCGACGACGGGTGCTGTCTGCGCGACGGCAGCGGGCACCGCCGTCAAGAGCAGCAGAAAGGCAAATAGTGCCGTGCGCAGCGGACCCGTCATTGCTGCGCCGCCTCTATTGCAAAGCGCTGGCGCAGAAAGTCGCCTGTGCGCGTGTCTACGAACTGCATCCACTGGTCCGCGGTCAGGAGACCGCCATCGGTGTCGTCGCTGATCTGTGTTTCAGCCCCGCGCCGGGCTTCGTTGTCATAGACGATGTCGTCGGCGCCGATGCCCCGGTCTTCGCCGGTATCCGACTGTTCCCGTGCCGTTTCGACGAAATCGAGGATCTGCCGGGCGGTACGGAGGTTTTCAGCGGCGCCGGGGAAGTTCGGATCCAGCTTCAGGGTTTCCTCGAAGGCGGCAATGCCGTCGCGATAGCCGCGGCTGCGCATGTGGGCCATGCCCTTCGCGAAGACCGCTTCGGGTGTCTCCAGGCGGTCAAAGGTCTGCGCGGCCGCCTCGTATTGTCCGTCCCTGTATTGCGCGCGGCCCTTCCACATCGGATCGGTGAAGAGGTCCGCGGCCTTTTTGAAGTTCTTTTCCCGATAGGCCAGCCAGCCCTGCTGGTCGGGCGTCAGGAACCAGTCGGCGACGCTGGCCTGCGCCGGGGCCGGCGTGTCCATCATCAGTCCGACCGCGAGAACCAGGACCGACCAGCGCATGGTCCAGCCACGGCGGAACCAGAGCAGGGTCAATAGCGCCGTGGGCCAGGCCAGCACCCAGCCCCTGTCGTCCCAGGGCTGGGTGCCGGTCTCGTTGAGCGCGCGCCGGAAGTCGGTATTGAGCGACCGGTCGAGCGCGCGAATGTCGGTATCGTCGGGCGCAACGCGAACCTTGAATGCGTCGAGGCCGTCGATTCCGGGATCGGAAGCGCCGTCCGGGAGCATCTCCAGCAGGCCGAATACTACGCCATCGGCGGCCGCCGTGTTCAGGGTGGTCAGGTCCGCAGTGTCGATGGCGTCGGCCACGAACAGCATCGCGCCGCCGCTCCGTCCCGTTTCTCCTGTTGCCAGGATACCGGCGGCCAGATCCAGCGCCGCGCCGGCATTGGCGCCCTCCTGGGGCATGATTTCAGGTGCAAGACCTTCCAGATAGGGTTGCATCACGTTCGGGTCGCTGGTCATCGGCACGACCGAATGGGCTGTTCCAGCATAGGCGACTAGGGCGGTTCTGGCCCCGGCCCTTAGGGCGAGCAGGTCGAGGATCTTTTGCTTCGCGCGGTCCAGGCGTGTCGGTGCCACATCGTTGGCGGTCATGGACGGGGTCACCTTCAGAACGACCACCAGCGGTGCGGTCTGTGCGACGAAGGGATCGGGCTGGCGTGACCATGTGGGGCCGGCCGCCCCCAGAACGGCCAGTGTGATCGCGACAGCTACGCCGTCGATCGGCAGCAGGCGTCGCCGGTTGTGCTGCCCGACCGTCAGGGCATCGCGCAGGTGCGGTGCGATCCCCGCCAGATCAGGGCCGGTCCTGGTCGCCTGGCGGCGGAGCAGATACCAGACGATGGCGACGGCCGGCAGGAGCGCCAGCCACAGGGGCCGGATGAAATGCAGTTCCGACAGAATGAACTCCAGTTCGCTCATGCCGGCCTCCTGCGCCGGGCCGGGAAGCCGAGAACCAGCAGCCCGCCAAGCGCGGTGATCGCGGCGGCTGCCAGCGGCAGATGCGCCAGGCTCGTTTTCGGACGGTAGGAGAGCGTCTGCGTTTCCCTGGGCGTGAGATCGTCGATCCGGTCGTAAACTTCCGTCAGGCCGGCCTGATCATCGGCAAAGAAGAACGCGCCACCGGTGCGCTGCGCGATCTCTCTCAGCGTCGGCAGATCCACCCGGTTTTCGCCCGATCCTTCGGGATCGCCGACAGCCACGGTGTAGATCCGGATGTCTTTGCTAGCGGCAATCTCGGCCGCGTTGATCGGGCTCATGCGGCTGCCGGTATCGGCGCCGTCGGAAAGTAGGATCATGAGGCGCTGGTCGATGTCACTGGCCTCGAAAGTGCGGATGGACAGGCCGATGGCATCGCCGAGCGCTGTATGCGGACCGGCCATGCCGACCTCGGTCTGGCCGAGTAGTGTTGTGATGGTTTCAAGGTCTTCCGTAAGCGGCGCCTGTACATAGGCCTTGGTGCCGAACACGATCAGGGCCATGCGGTCGCCTTCACGGCCGGTCACAAAGCTGTCGACGACGTCGCGAACGGCGGCGAGCCTCTGTTTCGGTTCGCCGTCCGGCGTGCGGAAGTCGCGGGTGTCCATCGAGCCGGATATGTCGATGGCAAGCACCACGTCGCGTGCCGACCGGGTTTCCTCGACAGCGTCGCCGATCCGTTCGGGGCGGGCGAGCGCCAGGCAGAGCAGGCACCAGACCAGTGCGGCGATAATCATCTGCAGACGCGAGCGGGAGAGCACCACGGCGCCCGGTCCCGGGGTGGTGCCGGCAGTCTCCGCGATACGGCGGAAGAACGGAAATCGGAGCGCAGGGACCTGTTCCCGGTGCGGCGGCAGGAGCCGGAAAACCAGAAACGGAAGCGGCAGAGCCAGAAGCGCCCAGGGAAAGGTCAGGCTGATCAAGGTCCGGCCTCCCGTCGGTGGGAGCGGATCCATTGTTCCGCGCATGCCTTCATATCCGAGCCGGGGGACGTGTCGCGATATGGCGCGCGGATCAGATTTCGGCCTGACTCGCCTTCAAAGTGGCTGGCGCCCCCCGCCCTGTTGAGGAAAGCGAGCCAGCGCTCGCCTGTCAGTCCGGCAACGTCCCGGCGCGGATAGGCGGCGAGCGCGGTACGGCGCAGGATACGGGCGATGGCGGCAGGGTCTTCCGGACTTCGTCTCAGTTCGGCAAGCGCTTCCCGCCTGTAGGCGTTGGCCCGGTACTGCCGAACCAGGTGTACCGTCAGAATAATAGCTGCAATGGCGAGGAGCGCGGCCAGCGCCGTCCATCCCCATGTTTGCGGCGCCATGGAAACCGGTGGCGGGTCGCCCGGCTCTACCAGTCTGTCGAGGAGGTCGACGAGATTGAGCGGATCCGGTGCGGTATCGGTCATCGGCGTCCTCCCGCCAGGCCCAGGAGCCGGGTCATCTGGCGGACGCTGTCCTCGCCGGACGACAGAGGCAGCACCGGAAAGCCGTAGGGCCGCTGCCAATCGAGGATTTCCGCAAGACGCCCCTTTGCCATGTCGCTCAGCCGATCGTGAACCGTCCTGTCGCCCATGTCGATCTCGGCCTGCAGGCTTCCGTCCGAAACGACGATGCGCACTCCAGTGGGCAGCGTCTCCGTATAAGGATCGGAAACAAGCCCGAGCACCAGATCGTTGTGTTTCGAAAGACCCGCGATGTGGCGGTGGGTTGTCGCATCGATCTCGTCGAAATCGCTGAAGACGAGGATCAGGTGATCGCGCCGGGCAATGCGGGCGACCGCCTGCAGCACGCGGTTCAGCGGCATGGGGTCGACCGGCGGGGCATCGGCGCGCAACAGTCCGTTGGCATCGCTCAGGGCGGTCAGGAAGGAATTGAGTGCTACGCGGCTGCGCTGCGGGCGGATTTCGGCAACGGCCCGATCGCCGAAAACGATGCCGCCGACCCGGTCGCCCTGGTCGAAGATGCGGAACGCGGCAAGGGCGGCGCATTCGGCCGCTGTCACCGACTTCATGTTCCGCTGCGACCCGAAGAACATGGACATGCGCTGGTCGACCACAATGAGGGCCGGACGGTCCCGCTCTTCGGTGAAGACACGTACGTGGGGCTCTCCGGTGCGGGCGGTTACCTTCCAGTCGATGGAGCGGATGTCATCAGAGGGCAAATAGGTGCGCAACTCCTCGAAATTCAGGCCCCGGCCGCGCAGCCGGGACGCATGCCGACCGTTGAGGATGCTGCGCGCCGGCTGGCGTGGCAGGAAGGTCATGCCGCGGGCCTTGCCCTCAAGCGACAGCAAATGGGCCCGGTCGATGCGCACGCGCGGGTCCGGCTCGCCCTGGCTGGGCGGGCGTCCGGTCAGTCCCGTGCGAATGCGTGCAGCCCTGTCGCGCATGGACTTCTGCCTCCCTAGGGCAATGCGACCTGGGCGGTCAGTTCCGCGACCACATGGTCGGGGCCGATGCCCTCTCCCTGAGCCTCGAATGTCAGGCCGAGCCGGTGACGCAGGACATCCGGCACGATGGCGCGAACATCCTCCGGGTCGACATAGTCCCGTCCGGCAAGCCACGCATGGGTCCGGCCGCATTTGTCCAGGGCGAGGGATGCGCGCGGAGATGCGCCGATCTCGATCCAGCGTTTGAGGTCGTCGCCGTACCCGTCCGGAAAGCGGGTGGCGTTGACCAGGTCCGCCATGTAGCGCTCCATGGCCTCGGAGACGTGGATGGCGCCGATTTCCCGCCTTGCTTCGAAGACCGCCTGCTGCGGGATCGGCGCGTTGCCGGGTGCCTCGGAGGTGGCGTTGGCGTTACCGACATCCGGGGGCGGCTCAAGTGCGGCGATCTCCTCGCCGCGCACGAGGCGGATGACCTCGACTTCGTCCTCCACCGGCGGGTAGGTGATCAGGACGTGCATCAGGAACCGGTCCATCTGCGCTTCCGGCAGCGGATAAGTGCCTTCCTGCTCCACCGGGTTCTGGGTCGCCATGACCATGAACAGCGGCTCCATCTTGTGGGTCTTGCCGCC
>NZ_CAXXSJ010000028.1:0-302795 GCF_963675095.2 uncultured Roseibium sp.
GGACTGCGGAGGCAAGCCCGGCCTCCACATCGCCCTTGGCCATGCTCGCAGGCATGCCGATGCCGACGCTTTCGGGCACGAAGGCCTCGTGATCGAGCCCGGCCACGACCGGCTCCGCCTCGTAGGTCGGGGCCAGCAGCGCCGCACCCTCCGTCCGCCGCCTCCAGCGTTTCGGCGACGACCAGCGCGATCGGCTGGCCCGCATAGCGGACGGTGTCGTCCTGCAGCACCTCGACGCGGAAGGAAAAGACGCCGGGCTTGTCGTCGGGATTGAGCGCAAGCGGCGGCCGGTTGGCAGGTGTCAGCACCTCCACCACGCCCGGATGGGCCCTGGCCGCCTCCACGTTGAGACTGGTCCACCCGGCCACGGCCGATGGTGGCTGCAGCGAAGACCGCGTGCAGCAGTCCTTCGCGCCGGGCGTCGGCGGCATAGGGCGCGCGGCCGGTGACTTTCAGAATGCCGTCGCGGCGGTTCACCGGCTGGCCGGAATTGGACCCCATGCGCGCGGGCATGGCGGTCGGAAGCGGTGTGATCTCAGGCATGGGCAGGATCTCCATTGGCAACATGGACGGAACCGGGCAGAGCCGGAACGCGCGCCGGGGTTCCGGCGGCGGCGGCTTTCAGGGCGCGGGTGACGATCCGCCCGGCAAGCCCGATCTTGAAGGCGTTGTCGCCGTCAGGACCGCTTAACGGTGTGGCGTCCGCGAGCGCGGCTTCGGCCGCCCGCCAGAAGGGTTCCGGACCCGGCGCCGCGCCGATCAGCACCCGTTCCGCCGCCTTCGCCCGCCAGGGCTTGGCCGCGACCCCGCCGAGGGCGATCCTTGCTTCGGTGATTTCCCCCGCCTCGATGGTGAGGCAGGCCGCCGCCGAAACCAGAGCGAAGGCATAGGACGTCCGGTCACGCAGCTTCAGGTAACGGGAATGGGCGCTGAAACGCACCGCCTCCGCCGGCAGACGCAGACCGGTGATCAGGTCGCCCGGTTCCAACATGGTCTCCACCATCGGCCGGTCGCCCGGCAGCAGATGGAATTCCTCCAGCGGCACCTCCCGCGTTCCGGTCGGCCCGGCGATCTCCACCACCGCGTCGAGGGCGGCCAGCGGCACGCAGAAGTCGGACGGATGGGTAGCGACGCAGGCCCTCCGAATGGCCGAGGATGGCGCAGCTGCGCGTCTCCCCGCCGATGGCATCGCAGCCGGAGCCCGGAACCCGCCGGTTGCAGGCGCTTGCCGGATCGGCGAAGTGGCGGCAGCGGGTGCGCTGCATCAGGTTGCCGCCGACGGTCGCCGCGTTCCTGAGCTGCGCGGAAGCGCCTGAAAGCAACGCCTCGGCCACCGCCGGAAAGCGGGACGCGAACACGGGATCGTGGGCAAGATCCGCATTGCGCACCAGCGCGCCGATGCGCACGCCGCCGTCAGAGAGCCACTCCACGTCGGAAAGCCTCGGCAGATGGCTCAGGTCCACCAGCCGGTCCGGACGCAGGGCCCCGGTCTTCATCATGTCCAGAAGATTGGTGCCAGCGGCAAGGAACGCAGAGCCCGGCTCGGCGGCAGCCGCAATGGCCTCGGCCACAGTGGCGGGACGGATATAGTCGAAGGAATTCATGCGCGTGCACTCCTCTTTTCGGCCCGGTCTTCGGTTTCGGTTATCTGTTGTCGGGCATCGAGCACCGCCTCGGTGATGCCCGCATAGGCGCCGCAGCGGCAGAGATTCCCGCTCATGCATTCGCATACACCGCTCCGGATCTCCGTCCGTCTCTGGCCTTCGGAAATCAGGCCGACGGCGCTCATGATCTGGCCCGGCGTGCAGAAGCCGCATTGCAGGCCGTCATGGGCGATGAAGGCTTCCTGCACCGGGTGCAGGCTGTCGCCTTCTGCCAATCCTTCAATGGTGGTGATCTCAGCGCCGTCGAGGCTGACGGCCAGCGCAGGCAGGAATTGATCCGCCGGCCGTCGACGAGCACGGTGCAGGCGCCGCACTGGCCCCGGTCGCAGCCTTTCTTGGCGCCGGTCAGGCCGATGCGTTCGCGCAGGAGATCGAGCAGGGTGACCCTGGGATCCTCGAGCGAAATCTCGCGCGGCGTTCCGTTCAGGGTCAGATGGATGGTATAGGTCATGGATGGCTCCGTTCGTGGCGAGAGCTAAAGACAAGAGCTGATGAGCCGCATGGCTCGAATGTTGGACAAAAGTCGACGCCGTCGGTGACGCTGTGCGGTCAGTCGGAGAAACGGTTTGAGGATGTCGTTTAAAAAGGGCCGTCGTCAGGCGGTTTGGGGTAACACAGCTTCGGCGTACGGTGTTACTATACGGAGGCACCCTCCGTTTTGCAAGACCCGAACGAAAATTCATGTAAGAACGACGGAGTATACGAAGGGAAATGGAGCAGAAACCGGCCAAGGCAACCCGCAAACACCCGCGCGGATTCCAAGCGCAACCGCGGGCTGCTGCTGCAGGCCGCCCGGGAGGTGTTCACCGCCGGCGCCCGGGCGCGAGCCTGGAAGGCGTTGCCCGCAAGGCCGGGTCGGCATCGGCACGCTCTACCGCCATTTCCCCACCCGCGACGCCCTGTTCGAGGCGGTCTACCGGGGCGACATCGACCGCCTCGGCGATCTGGCCGAGCGCCTCTCGGAGGAAACCGAACCGGTGGAGGCCCTGCGCCAGTGGCTGCGCGAAGGCGTCGAGGTGGTCGCCACCAAGAAGGGCATGATGGCGACGCTCGCGCTCGCCACCGACGGCAAGCAGGACCTGTTCGCCTATTCGTCGAAGCGCCTGACCACCGCCGCCACCGCCCTCCTCTCCCGCGCTTCGCAAGCGGGCGACATCCGCGCCGACATCACGCCGGAAGACCTCCTGCGCGCCCTCGTCGGCCTCTGCCACGCCCCACGACCGCCCCGGCTGGCGGACATCGGTGACACGGCTGGTGGATGTGCTGGTGGACGGGTTGCGGCGAGGGAATGGGTGATGGGTTGATGTCTGACCGGCCGGAGGATTCTTTGGGCGGATTGGAGACCTTCGCCGCAGTCGCGAGGGCATCCCTGATCGGCCGCGGAAGCGGACATTCACCCGGAGATCCGGTCCGGAACCTGGCGGATCGACATGAAGGGCGGAGAGCCGACCTGCGCCGCGTCTGGCACGAACGTCCGTGATGTGCAGGAGGCGAACATTGCAAAAGAACAAAGCTTGATAGAACCTCTGGGTGAGGACAGCGCAGTTCAATGCCCGGTCTCTCCATATTCTTGAACTGATACAAGCAACCAGCGCGTCAGAAACAATCATGCCAATCGAATTTCCGCTAGATTTCAGCCAAGCCCTCGAATTTCCAAACGAAGACTTGGACGTCGAGTTCAAGCGCGCCCTTCCGTTGAACGATAAGGTCGGCAAAGCGAAGCTCGCGAAGGAGATTTGCGCTCTGGCAAACCATGGAGGTGGGTGGATCGTGCTGGGGCGCGAAGATGACGGATCCTACCCAGATGAAATCCCTGAAGATATTTCCGATGTCGACCAAGATCAGATTAACCAAATCGCGGCAACGTACCTTCAACCTTCGCCACACTGCACCGTTAGCATGCAGCAACCTGATGGAATAGATTTCGCTGTTCCGGTCATCTGGGTTCCATCGTGCGGTACGTCACCGGTTTGTGGAAAGAAGAATGGACCGAACGACGACCGCGGTCGCACACAAGGCGTCGCGAAGGGCGTCCACTACATTCGCAAGGCAGGTCCTGTTTTCCGCGCCTATAGAGACGCCGGATGAATGGCAGGACGTGATCAGACGTTGCGTGCTGGCTGACAAGACGTCATTGCTGGGTGCATTATCGACGATGATTGAGCAACCTCGACCTGCACTGGAAGCCGAGGAACAAAATGTATTTGACGCGGACTTTGAGCACATGGTTGCAAGGTGGAAGGCTGAGGCTCAGGACCATCCGTATGAGATTGATCTCACGAATTGCTTTATAGCCTATGGTTTCCAGCTGGTTGACGCCGAGCCGGTCACAACCGATCAGTTGACTGAGTGCTTACGCAATCGTCCGCACGACGCGCGCGGGCGCTATACCTTCTTCGAAAACAATTACAATTCGCCCTATCGCCCTTTTGTCATAGAAGTTGCGGATCATGACGGTCTCGAAGTTCACGTGAATACCACAGACTTCGATCACCGTGCGATATGGCGGCTAAGCGAGTGCTTGAGCGGAACAGAAGTCATCTCTTACTGGGAAGACACCGAATGGATAAAGAGCGCCGTAGAGGGCAGGTCATCAATCACGTGGGAGAGAGGTCAGCACATTTGGATCGCGCATCAGTTGCCTACGCCAACAGTTTCCTTGCGACCGTCAAACACGTCGCTGACTATTTCAACTTCAATGGCGACATACGAATCCGCGTGCTCTTCAGTGGACTGAGCGGACGAACTCTCAAGTCCACCAGCATTCGTGTCTATTACAGCCTGGACTACCGGGCTCACCAGAACACCAAGCAAGTCGATTTTATTGTCAGCGTAGAGACTTGGCCGCCGAAACCCGGAGCTCAACCATCGCATCGATCATACAACCGATGAACAAGCTAACCCAAGGACCAGCGATCACCGCAGAAAGCGTTGTTCGCACTCTCGAAGCAAATTGACGCCTTCGGCGCTCTGATCTGAACTGGTCTTTCCGCATACAACCGCCGAATTCGGGGCGAAGCTAATGCCTTCCATGCGCCGATTACGGCCAGCGCCTCTGATTTCGTGAATATCAGCTTCGTCCCGCGTTGTTGACCTTCGCGAACTGACTGATGCTGCGCGACGTCTCCGACGGCCGCTTTCGGGACGCCGCATCGCGGCACCGGCAGGTCGCGTGAAAGTCCGGAATGGGCCGATAGCTGCCCCGCATAAGCCGTTCATTCGTTCGGAGAACCGCCCCCCGCTGCAGCTCACTTATAAATCACCCTTAGATCGAGGAATTATAGGATATCGGCACAACACACGAGCAGGACTGTCTTGCGGCACCTCACCACATCATCACCACCGTATCGCCTTCTACCCGACTGTCATAAAGCCGGATGCGCAGCTTGTATTTGCGGCCCTTGATCAGGCGGGCGGACAAGCAGCATTTGCCGCCGTTGCCGCCGGCCCTCCCCTTTCCTATGCTACGCCCCTGCATCCAGAGGAAATGATGCGTCTGCTTTGCATAATTCTCTTTCTATTCCCGGCTTTGGCGATGGCGGAACCTGTTCAGATACAAGGACCACGGGGGCCGCTTGAGGCCGAGGCGATTGCCGTTCCGGGCGCCGCCCATGCTGTCGTTCTTGTCCCCGGATCGGGGCCGACGGACCGGGATGGGAATTCCGCCCCAATGGGCCTGGCGTCCGATACCTACAAGATGCTCGCCGAGGGCCTGGCGGCGAATGGCATCGCATCGCTGCGGATCGACAAGCGCGGGCTTTATGGAAGTGCTTCCGCCATAACTGACCCGAACGACGTCACCATCGCCGCCTATGCCGAGGATGTCCGGCGCTGGGTCGAACGGGCCGCCGGCCTTGCCCCTTGCGTCTGGATCGCGGGCCACTCCGAAGGCGGGCTGGTCGCGCTGGTGGCCGCGCGGAACGCGCCCGAAAGCCTCTGCGGTCTGATCCTGATGGCGACATCCGGGCGTCCGGCCGGGCACTTGCTGATCGAGCAATTGCAGGCCAACCCGGCGAACGCGCCGCTGATGCCGGAAATCAGGGCCATCGTCGCCGATCTGGAAGCCGGACGACGCCGCGATCCCGCGCCGATGACACCGGCTCTGCAACCGCTTTTTGCACCCGGGCTACAGCGCTACATGATCGACCTGTTCTCCTACGATCCGGTCTCGGTCGCGCGCGACTGGCACGGCCCCGCGCTCATCCTTCAGGGCAATGCGGATCTCCAGGTCCGCCCGCAGGACACGGATCTTCTGGGCAATGCCATGCCTCAGGCCGAGCGGGTGACCCTTCCCGGCAGCACACATCTGCTGAAGGCGGACGTCGACGGGAAACCGCTGGCAACCTACACCGACCCCACCCTTCCCCTGCATAAGGACCTTGTGCCGGCCATCGTCGGCTTTCTGGACAGCGCACGCGAAACGGACTGAGCGAGGCGGCGTGAAAGAGCGTTCGTCACGCGGTTGCCCGGCTGAGGATAGAGCCGGTCGCCTCCACGAGCCTGCCGCATTCCTCCTTGGTGCCGACAGAGATCCGCAGCCAGTTGCCGGTCCGTGTCCCACGGAAATGGCGAACGAGGATGCCTTCGTTGCGCAGGGCTTCCAGAAGGGCCGCTCCGCTGATGTCCGGGTGGGAGGCAAACAGGAAATTCGTCTTCGAAGGCAGAACCCGAAAGCCCTGTCCGCTTAAGGCGTCGGCAGTCGCATCCCTGTCGGTCATCACCAGCTTCCGGGTCTCTTCGAACCAATTCCGATCGTGCCAGGCGGCCTTGGCACCGGCAAGCGCCAGTTGGTCGAGGGGATAGGAATTGAAGCTGTCCTTGACCCGCAGCAGCCCCTCGATCAGATGAGGCTGGCCGACAGCGAAACCGACCCGCATTCCGGCAAGGCTGCGCGACTTGGAAAAGGTCTGTACGACGAGCAGGTTGTCGTGCTCCGGCACCAGCGAGACGGCGCTCTCCGAACCGAAATCCACATAGGCCTCGTCGACCAGAACGACCCTATCCGGGTTGCGGGACAGGACATGCGCGATCTCGTCCAGCCCGATCGCGATGCCGGTCGGGGCATTGGGGTTCGCAATCACGATCCCGCCGCAGCTGCCGCGATAGTCTTCCGGATCGAGGCGGAAGTCCTCGTCGAGCGGGACATGGTGCGAGGCCAGCTCGAACAGCCGGCAATAGGTCGGATAAAAGCTATAGGTCACGTCGGGAAACAGCACCGGCCCCTTGTCCCGGAAGAAGCCGTTGAAGGCATGGGCAAGGACCTCGTCCGACCCGTTGCCGATAAAGACGTGATCCTCAGTCAGGCCGAGGCCTTCCGAAATGGCGGCCCTGAGGTCCGTGGCCATCGGGTCCGGATAGCGCCGCAGATCGTCGCCGGCCGCATCTCGGATCACTTCCAGGGCATGCGGCGAAGGACCGTAGGGGTTTTCGTTGGTGTTGAGTTTGATAAACACCTTGTCCTTCGGCTGTTCGCCTGGAACGTAGGGGACGAGATCCCGAACGAACGGGCTCCAAAATCTGCTCACAACCGGCTTCTCCAAAGCATGTTACCGCGGTGCGGGATCATATCGCCGGCTCTCCGGGTCCGCTACGGGCCGAAGGCTGTTCCCCGCAGATTATCGATCGAGGCCTGAAAGTAAGTGTTCCTCGCCGCCTATTGGCGGTAACACAGCGCTTGTGACCGAAGGCGTGTCACGCACAGAATGGGGCGATTGGGAACACGAAAAGGACCTCCCCACTGACGACGGCCTGCCGTCGTCATCTCACCTTAACGTGCGGACAACAAGCCTGTCTCATCCCCACTCACCGCCCGGCAAACCGCGCCTTCGCCGCCTCGGTCACCGGCGTGTAAAGCGCCACGATGGTGCCTTCCGGGTCGCGAAACTGGGCGGAGCGGTTGCCCCAGGGCAGGTTTTTGGGCGCATGCACCACCTCGGCGTTGTCCTTGATCCTCTCGAACGCGGCATCCACGTCGTCGACCATGAATTCCAGGATCGCGCTGCGGTTGGCGGCCGGTTCCGCTCTGCCTTCCCGAAACAGGGCCACGGTCTCGGCGCTGCCGACCGCAAGGGCCGCCGAGGGCGTGACGATTTCCGCGAACTGGGGCGCAAGCCAGTCGGCCGTCAGCCCGGTCACCAACTCATAGAAGTCGACCATAGCTTTGATGTCGCCCGCGATCAGGCGGGTGGAAGCGAATTTCATTGGGGCGTTGTCCTTCTGCCTTGACCGCAGGAGACGCGATCTTGGAAGGACACAATCCCACACCCCTCCCGACAGCCTTCTGTCAGCAGCAATTGCCTTGTTGAGAGATCTTTCCCGTATGCAGAACTCAGGTCTCCCGAGACATCGGATCAGGCCGGGTGCCGGTTTTCAGAGCGGTTACGGTGTCGAAGGGAGTTTCCTTGCCCCGGCCGGTTTCGGCAACGGGATCCCGCAAGGCTCGGAGGAAAGGAGTCGGCAGGGAAGCAGACAGAACCCGGACTGACAGGCCTTGCGAGGGCGGAGGTCCGGGAAGGCGCGGAGCCATGAAGACGCGGAGACCGCGGCTTCACTATCTGGTCGGCGCAGCTTCGGGCGCGCCGGCGGTCGGTCAGGTGTTTCCGGTCAATGCGGAAAGACAGGCTTCCGCGAGTGCTCGATCGGGCTTTTCCGCGCCAAGCGGCGTTGCCCAGCCGGTTTCCTCGACCATGCTGCGCTTTTTATAGCCGCTGGCTTCCTCGATTTTCGCCATGAGGTCGGCCGAATTCGGATCGTCTTTCGATTTCCGGACGCAATAAGGCGTCAGCGCGGTGACGGCGGCGGCCATGGACTGCTTTTTCGACATTTCCATCGCGGAACTACCGGTCATCCATCCGCCCCAGCCGAATCCGACTATCGCCAGGGCAACAGCGCCCGCTCCCGCGCCCACGAGCGCAGGTTTCGTCCATTCGGGAAATTGCATGATGAGATCCAATCAGTGTTGGGAACAGGCAGGCAAGATTGCGTGCCGGTCTGTCCTTGTAACACGCAAGTGGTGAAAAATCCCCCTGTTTCTCGAAAGAGCGGAATAAAATTCCGTATAGAGTAATAATACAGGCAAAGACTTGCAGCCTTCGCCGTTCATTCGATTTCCCGTCAGACCGGTCGCCACCAACATCGCGAAAGCCTCGTTTCGCTCATGCGCAAGACAGCCCAAACGCAGGTATTGCGCGCAACCGGCAATGCCGGGCCGGCAAAGATGCGGGCTGCGGAGACCGTCAGCGCGGGCCGAACGTCTTTGCGATGAGGAGGGCGTCGTTTCGGGCGTCCTCCGACAGCATAACCGGCTCCAGCCGGTCATGGGTCGCCATGCGTTCGTGGCTTTCCGCCCGGTTGCGGATACGGTACTGCGGCCTTCCTCCCGCCGGCGGGAGCACCGCGGTAATGTGATAAGTGTCGGCGGACCGGGTGTCGTTCATGGGACGGCCGCTCTTCATGCGGACCATCTGTCCGACCGAGAAGCGGCGGGTCGCTTCCTCCCGTGAGACTGTATTGAGATTTCTGGACATGATCTTGCTTTCCTTTGCTTGTCTGAACGAGTTGACCCTGATGCGGCGGCGCTTCCCGTCGCGCCGGTTCCTTCGATTTGGTCGATCACGGAACGGCGGATCGGGGATAGACCGCGGACGACCGCCTTACTTCGAGGTCTGGGTCTCCTCCCCTGTGCGTCCGGCCCCGCTTGAACGGTCGAAGCCGAATACCCACGACGCGCCGTCAGATACCGGCGGAAAAAGAAAGAGATGGGGGGGGCACGCCCGGTCCGGATCGGATAACCGGACAACGTTAGGGCCATGCGACATGTATTCTCTTAGGCTGAATTGAATATAATACTCGATACAGCCGAGGGCATTTAAAATATTTATGATTATTATTATCCTTATATAAGGTCTATATCAAAGAAATTCAAGGAATATAAAATTGAAAATTTGAATGATTCCAAATCCATTGCTGCAATTAAAGATATTTCTTTTCTAAAAACATATTTATGACTTGCATCGGGTCGATTTCCGGCGCAGGAAGAGGGACCGGCAGCCTGTGGGACGGGTCCCGGCCGTTGAAGGTTCCAGCTTCGTCCCGGCAAAGGAAACCGCCGTGCCTTCCCTCCGCCCTTACTTCCGCCGCTGTGACGAATCCGGCGTGCCTGGCATGACGGCCTTGCTCGTCAGCTTCACGATAATCACCTGCATCGTATTGAACGGGTGGCTATGGTGACGGGATCACAGCCTCATTAAATGAGGTTAAAACGATGAAAAACATCCGGGAATTAAGATATTTTCTTCACTTCCGAAAGTTTTTCTCAAAGAAAAATTGATTATTCTCGGACGAGACTTGTTTTCAACATTATTCTGAATTAAGTACAAACGCATCGATATTGTTTGACGAACTTTGTGACCACGCGGCGACTGCCGTTCGAAACGATCTTCCTTATCAACGTCGACCCAACCGCACGCTCATCCGTAAAGTGCATGCTCTCATGATCGATTGAAAGGTAATCGTTATGACAATCGGAACCGTAAAGTTCTTCAATTCCACCAAAGGCTTCGGCTTCATTCAACCGGACGACGGCAGCCCGGACGTATTCGTCCATGTGACCGCTGTCGAGCGCGCCGGCATCCCCGCCATCGCGGAAGGCCAGAAGTTGAGCTTCGACGTCGTCAAGGACAGCCGCTCGGGCAAATCCTCCGCTGACAACCTGCAAATCGCCTGACGCCCTTCCCCTGGTTCCTGACCACGGATGTATTGGTGCAAGCCATCAAGGTGAGTGGAAAGGCCGGGTTGTTGCCCGGCCTTTTTTAACTTCCAACCGAGCCAAAGGAAAGAAGCCATGACCGCTGCCACGATCAAGGGGTCCCGCCTAGGGTCAACCAGGCTGACCGCGGAAACCAGGGCCCAAATCACCATACGCGTTTCCAAGGAAATCGCGCGGACTGAAGCCGAAATCCGCAAGACCAAGACAGCGCGGCTCAAGGCGGCCCGTATGGAAATGCTGGCGCGCGAACCGGAACCCGCATCGGCCAAAGGCCGCGCTGCCGACGACAGCAAACGCTCCGGCTCCTGACCCCGAACCGCAAACACGGTTGGAAACCATTTGAAGACAACAACTGCCACGCACACCGCGATAGTCGGCAAGGACCCCTCCTGGGCGCAGGTTCTCGCGCACTACAGAAAGCCGAGCCCGCTCAGAAGTGCGGTCGAGATAGCCGCGACGGTCCTGTCGTTTACAGTCCTTTGGGCCCTGGCCGCGATCGCGGTCGTCCATGATCACTGGTGGGGGCTCCTGTTCACCATTCCCGCCGCCGGCTTTCTGGTCCGCCTGTTCATCCTGCAGCACGATTGCGGGCACGGGGCCCTGTTCGCCCGGCGCAGCCTCAATGACTGGATCGGCCGGATCATCGGCGTGCTCACGCTCACACCCTACGACTACTGGCGCCGCACCCATGCCATTCACCACGCATCGGCAGGCAACCTGGACCGGCGTGGGGTCGGCGATGTGGAAACGTTGACGGTACGCGAATATCGGGCTCTGCCCTGGCTGGGCCGGGCACGCTACTGGCTCTACCGCCATCCATTGATCCTGTTCGGTCTTGGCCCGGCGTGGCTGTTCGTCTGCCAGTACCGGCTGCCGGTCGGCCTGATGCGCTCCGGAGCCCAGCCCTGGATCTCGACCATCGCCACCAATCTCGGCATCGCCCTTCCGGTCGCGGTCATGATCTGGCTCGTCGGCATCGGCCCGTTTCTACTGGTACAGCTTCCGATCACCTGGATGGCGGCCAGTGCTGGGGTCTGGCTGTTCTTCATCCAGCATCAGTTCGAGGACACACACTGGTCCGAGGCCGAAGACTGGAACTTCCAGCACGCCGCGTTGCACGGCAGCTCACATTACGACCTCCCCTTCCTGCTGCGCTGGATCACCGGCAACATCGGCATCCATCACATTCATCACCTGGCTGCCAAGATTCCGTTCTACCGCCTGCCGGAGGTGCTGCGGGATCACCCGGAACTGCGCAATGTAAGTCGCATCACCCTGGTGCAGAGCCTCAAATGCGTAAAACTTGTCCTTTGGGATGAAAACGCCCGACGGCTCGTTTCCTTCCGGCAGGCGCGAACGGCTGCAATTTAGAGCTCATTTGGCGTCCTAAAGGACGCCAAAGGGGTTGTAGGGCTCACTCGCGACCCGCACATCGACCTCCATTCCGTGGTAGAGCGTGCCGAACCGCTGATCATATGTGCCGCTGACAGGTATCGCCTGATACGGTGTCCGGGTGACCGCAACGCGGATCAGGTCCGGGCTGCCGATAATGCGATTGGTTGGATCGAACTCCACCCAGCCTTCCTCCGGCAGGTAGACTTCCGCCCAGGCGTGGGTCGATCCGCCTCCGGTGTGCTCGTGATCGTCGTCCGCCGCGGTATGCAGGTAACCAGTAACGAATCTGGCGGCGAAACCGAAATGACGCGCGGCCTCCATGAACAGAAAGGCGAAATCGCGGCAACTGCCCGTTCCCGAGTCGATGGTCGTCGCGGCACTTTGCGTACCCATTCGTTCGCGGCGGATATAAGACAGCCTGTCATTGATGGAATCTGAGAGGTTTCGGAGAAAAGCGAACACCTCACCCGGTGCCTTGCCGGCGTCTCCCCCCAGCCAGGCTGCCAGTTTTGAGCGTTCCCGCGGATTTTCGAGCGCAATGAACGGCGCGAGGTCAATCAGGTCCTCGCTGGAGTAGACAAATGGATAGGCGCTTCCGGTCCGGTCGGGCGAAACAAGAAAATCTTCGTGCGAGAACCGCCTGATCAGAAGCTCGCTTCTGATTTCCAGCATATCGGCGGGCAGGGAAAATTCCGCTATGGCAACGGAATTTCCGAACGTGTCGAAGTGCCAGCGCAAGCAGGGTTCCGGTGAGATGGCAATCGCCGACGAGACAAGCCGCAGGTCGTGTCCGTCCCTTGGTCTCAGCAATAGCCGGTGCGGACCGAATTTTACCGGTTGGCTGTAGCGATATCGTGTAGTGTGTACGACGCGAATGGCATTTGTCATTTGAACCTTTGTCGCCGCCGATTGTCCGTGGCTTTGGAAGCTCTTCAGCTTGGACGCTAATCCCCTCGCACACAAGGACAATCCATCTTGCTCATACGGATTGGATTCGAAATCACCGTCACCTGCCCTGTCCCGGTCCCGATGCTGCTGGCCCTGTCGGTACACAGTACCTTTGCCGGAAGAATGATCGGGTCGGATTATGTCCGCAATTCCAGCGTGACCGACCTGTCGGAATACACCGACCTGTTCGGCAACCGCGTGACCCGCGCGACCGCACCGGCCGGCGTCTCCACCTTCTGGTCGGATTCGATCGTGGAAGTGGACGGATTGCCGGACAGGGTCCAACCGGGCCTGCGGCAGACCCGGTTGCAGGATCTTCCGAACGAGACGCTGACCTATCTGGTGGCCAGCCGATATTGCGATTCCGACCTCCTGGGCGATTTTGCCTGGAAACAGTTCGGCTGGACCGAAGCGGGATGGCCGCGGGTTCAGACGATCTGCGACTTCGTTCACAGCCATGTCACCTTCAACTACAAATTCGGCCGTCCGGACAAGACCGCTGGAAACGTACTCGCAGAAAAGACGGGCGTTTGCAGGGACTTCGCCCACCTGGCGATCAGTCTGTGCCGAGCCATGAACATTCCCGCGCGCTATGCCAGCGGCTATCTGGGCGACGTCGGCGTTCCCGATGCGGGTTTCGACGATTTTTGCGCCTGGTTCGAGGTGTTCATGGAAGGCGAATGGCACACCTGCGACGCCCGCTACAACGTCCCCAGAATTGGCCGGATCCTGATGGTGAGGGGGCACGATGCGTCCGATGTCGCGATGATAACCTCCTTCGGCAACTACGAACTCACCGGTTTCCGCGTCTGGACCCATGAACTGGCCGACGTAGAGGACGAAAGTCTCTTGCTCAGGACCCTTGAGACCAGGCCTCACCCCCAGCAACGGGGGCTGGGGGGACAGGTGGTCACATCCGCCTACATGACAAACGCCTGAGGCGACAATACCGGGTGCAGGCCTTCGACCCCACAAATTACGCCTGCACCCGCTTCGCCATCTCTCACCGCCCCGCAAACCGCGCCTTGGCTGCATTCGTGACCGGCGTGTAAAGCGCCACGATGGTGCCTTCCGGGTCGCGAAACTGGGCGGAGCGGTTGCCCCAGGGCAGGTTCTTGGGCGCATGCACCACTTCAGCGCTG
Organism: uncultured Roseibium sp.; assembly: GCF_963675095.2. GTDB lineage: Bacteria > Pseudomonadota > Alphaproteobacteria > Rhizobiales > Stappiaceae > Roseibium. The sequence goes on from NZ_CAXXSJ010000028.1 coordinate 13,917, forward strand.
TCCTTGATCCGCTCGAAGGCGGCATCCACGTCGTCGACCATGAATTCCAGGATCGCGCTGCGGTTGGCCGCCGGTTCCGCGCTGCCTTCCTTGAACAGCGCCACAGTGTCGGCGCTGCCGACGGCAAGGGCCGCGGACGGTGTGACGATTTCGGCGAACTGGGGCGCGAGCCAGTCGGCCGTCTGGCCGGTCACCAGCTCGTAGAAGCCGACCATAGCTTTGATGTCGCCCGCGATCAGGCGGGTGGAAGCGAATTTCATGGGGAATGTCCTTCTGACTAGACCGCAGGAGACGCGATCCTGCAAGGACACACTTCCACACCTCTCCTGACAGCCTTCTGTCAGCAGCGAACGCCTTTTACCGGCATTTACGTTGAATTCCGGTCGGCCGCTTCCAGCCATGGCGGTCATCCCTACAGCCTAACTGACCACGCCTGCGGATATGGCGTAGCGGATCAGTTCCGTCGTGCTTTTGGCGCCAATCTTTTTCTTGATCGCGGAGGATGCGTTGGCTGCCGTCTTGTAGCTGACCCGCAGGTCGTCCGCGATCGACTGGAGATCCAGACCCTGCCCAAGCAGACGCAGGACCTGGTGCTCGCGTTCCGTGAGCATGGACAGGGGGTCGGCATGGCCGCCAATCTTCGCAGTTGCCAACGACATGGCCATGTCATGGGGCAGATAGGCCTTGCCCGCTTCCAGGCTCCGGACCGCGTCGAGAAAATCCTCCGGCCCCGAATTCTTGCTCAGATACCCGGAAGCACCCGCGGCAAGCGCCTTGGAAACGAAAGCGGCCTGTTCGTTCATCGAAAAGATCAGAATGCGAGCTTTCGGAATCCGGCGCAGCAAGGGCGCAATCAGGTTCAGGCCTCCTACGCCGGGCATGCCGAGATCGAGTACGATCAGGCCGGGAAGATACACCTCGGCAAGGGACAGCGCGTCCCGGTCGGTGAGTGCTTCCAGCACCGGATCGTAGTCCAGCTCGCGCAACAACTGGCCGCAGCCCAGATGAGTGACCGGATGATCGTCTATGACAAGTGCAGATTTCATGAGGCTGCCCGCAGTTCCAAAGCGTTTTCCGGCAGAGACAACAGCGGCACGCTGGATTCCAGCCGTGTCCCCCCGCCCTCGGCCGGACCGATGTTCAATTGACCGCCGACGGCATCGATCCGGTCGCGCATGGCAGCCAGACCTCGTCCGCCGGTCATGCCGCCGTCCATACCCAAACCGTTGTCTTCAACGATGAGACGCAGGACCGGACCGGCATCCGTTTCCTGCTCCCGGGACAGGGAGGCGGTGATGCGTCCGGGCTGACCGTGGCGAAGTGCATTCGTCACCCCCTCCTGAAAAAACCGGTAGACCGTGAGGTCGACGATCTCCGGCGTGTCGGGCAGGGCTTGCTGAAGATCGACCTGCCAGTCGATATCCGGATGGGTCTTGCGGAACGCCTGAAAAAGATCCAGGAGCGCATCGACAAGCGGCAGTTGGCCGATGGCCATCGGCCTGAGTGTCGTCAGCAGGCGGCTGTTGGAGGCCTGAATCTGTGCGACGATCGACTGGATGGCCGACCCGTCCTGCGCAAGGTCCTGATCTTCCAGTCGTTCCGCGGCCCGAACGACCGCGGACGCCTTGACCTTCAGACCGAACAGGCAAGGCCCGAACTCGTCATGCAATTCCATGGCGATGGTGCGCCGCTCGGCATCGCCGAGTTCCACGATGCGGCGATTCAACCGGGTGCGATCCGCTTCGGCGGTCTCAAGCGCTTCGGACAGGTCGTCAAACCCCTGATATATGGGTGCCAGATCGGCGCTGGTGCTGCGACCGAGCCTGGCAGAATGTCTGCCCTCCCGGAGCCGGGCAAGAGCCGCGCGAAGGGCATCGAGAGGCCGGAGCGTCCGGTTGACGAGCCAGGCCAGGATCAACGCCGACACCAGCGCCGAGACGGAGACGATCCAGAAGATGCCGGCGACATCGTGCCAGACCTCGGCGATCTCGTCTCCCGGTGCCATGGTGATCGAGACATACCCATAGCGGTTGCCGTTCGACTGGACCGGTATCCGGATTTCTCTGAAGCCGGGTACCGTCAGCCGCACGAACCAATCCGGAACTGCATTCACTTGCCCCGCCTCACCGACCTGGCGCAACGGCAGAAGGCCACGGCGCCCATCGACCAGGGCGATACTCACATGCCGCGGCGCGACCAGAGTTTCCGCAAGTCTCGGCAGAACTTCGGAAGGCGCCGTTTCCTGAAGAGCGTAACCGAGGGTCGCCAACACCAGCGCCCTTGCGCTTTTCGCCCCCGACTCGACCTCCAGCCGAACCGCATCCCGTGCGTTGAGCACGAGAAGGGCCGTCGTCAGGATCAGTGCGATCAGGTGAACCAGGCCTATGCAAAGCACGACCTGATGCCGCAGATGCATCCGTGCGAACACGACTTCCTCCTCAATCTTGACAAGGGATGGTAGCGCCGGGAACGGGATCCGTCGACGAAAGAACGGATCTTCGGGAACAATTGGCATCTGATTTGCCGAATATTCCCAAGGCCTTTTGGGAAGCACGGTGCGTGGGACCGATGCTACGCTTCGAACCGAAAGATGGGAAGGAGCCGGGACAATCGACAGGTCATCTTTGAAGCGGAACACACCGGGACGCAGGCTCTTGAGCCTGGGACAGGGGCTTGTTCTATCCCACCTCCTGGTGTTCGCGGCCATGCTCCCGGCCTCGGCATCAGATATTCGGGCCGCTGTCCTTCGGGTTGACACCCCCTCGCTCCTTCCCCTTTCCCGGCTGGACCTTCCCAAGGAAGACCGAGGGTTCGCAGGTGCCATGCTGGCCACCGAAGACAACAGCACCACCGGCAGTTTCCTCGGGCATACCTTCGAAACGCAGACCGTGGCCACGACGCCGGAAAACGCCCTCGCCGATTTTCAGGTACTGGTGGACGACGGCTACCGGCTGATCGTCGTCCTGGCCGGAGCCGACAATCTCCTGGCCCTGTCCGATGCGGCGCCGGAAGGCGTTCTTTTGCTCAATGCATGGGCCGGCGACACGTCGCTGCGGTCGGAAAACTGCCGTGCGAATGTTCTTCATGCCGCACCTAGCGACGCCATGCGCACCGACGCGGTCGCCCAGTTCCTGGTGTGGAAGCGCTGGACCCGCTGGTATCTGATCGGGGGATCCAATCCGCAGGACGTCAGCCTGACCGAAGCCTACCGTGTCTCGGCGGAGAAATTCGGCGCCCGGATCGTGGAAGAACGCACGTTCGTGGATACCGGCGGCTCGAGGGTATCCGATTCCGGACACGTGCTGGTCCAGCGTCAGATCCCGACCTTCACCCAGGGCGCGGCTGAACATGACGTCGTCGTTGCCGCGGACGCGAGTGACGTCTTCGGCGAATATCTGCCCTACCACACCTGGGATGCCGCGCCGGTCGCCGGATCGGCCGGACTGCGGCCGGTTACCTGGGATCCGACCCACGAAAGCTGGGGGGCGACACAGCTCCAGCGCCGGTTCGAGCAGCTTGCCGGCCGGCACATGGAGGACGCGGATTACCAGACCTGGCTTGCGCTCCGGATCGTGGGCGAGGCCGTCACGCGAACCGGCAAGGCAGATGCGGCCGCATTGAAGGACTACATCCTCTCCGACACCTTCGAGCTGGCCGCGTTCAAGGGCGTCCCCGTGACCGTACGCCCCTGGAACGGACAGACGCGCCAGCCGATCCTGCTGTCGAATGGTCGCATGACCGTCAGCGTCTCTCCGCAGGAAGGCTTCCTGCATCAGACCTCGCCGCTCGACACCCTGGGGATCGACGCACCGGAATCCCGCTGCACCACATTTGAATAGGGAGTGCCCGATGACCGGACGTTTCTTCGCCGCTGTCTGTCTCGCCGTTCTGGCCGCCCCACCTGCTTTTGCCGGCAAGGTTTTCGTGAGCAACGAGAAAGGCAATTCCGTCACCGTGATCGACAGCGCGTCCTGGGAGGTGCTGGAAGAATTTCCGGCCGGCAACCGTCCGCGCGGGATCACCATCAGCCCGGACGGCGCGCTGTTGTACGTCTGCGCCTCCGACGATGACGCCGTGCGGGTTTTCGACACCGAAACCTATCGCGAGCTCTACACCCTCCCCTCCGGTCCCGACCCGGAGCTTTTCGTGATCCACCCCTCGGGCAACCCGCTTTACATCGCCAACGAGGACGACAACCTGGTCACCGTGACCGACACGCAGAGCCATATGGTCCTGGCCGAGGTGCCGGTCGGCGTCGAACCGGAAGGCATGGGCATCAGCCCGGACGCGAAATGGGTCGTCAACACGTCGGAAACGACGAACATGGCGCATTTCATCTCCACCGACGATTACCGGATCAAGCACAACGTGCTGGTCGACCAACGTCCGCGCTACGCGCAATATTCCGCCGACGGGACCAAGCTGTTCGTCACCTCCGAGATTGGCGGCACGGTCAGCGTCATTGACATCGCCGCCGACGGCACACCGACCCTGGTTCACAAGATCGGCTTCGAAGTCCCCGGTGTACTGCATGAGTGGCTGCAGCCGGTGGGCGCCAGGATCACGTCGGACGGTAAATGGCTCTTCGTGGCGCTCGGGCCGGCGAACCGGGTCGCCGTGGTGAACGCGGAGACCTACGCGGTGGAGAAATACATCGTTGTCGGCCAGCGCGTCTGGCAACTGGCCTTCACCCCCGACGAGAAATTCCTGATCACGACCAACGGCAATTCCAACGACGTCACGGTCATAGACGTCGACGCCCAGGAAGCGATCAAGTCCATTCAGGTGGGCCAACAGCCCTGGGGCGTCGTGGTGACGCCGGAATAATAATCGATAGGGAGGAAGACTTAGATGAAACGCACACTCGCGGCCGTGGTTATGGCGATTTTCGCAGGCCCGGCGGCAGCCGCCCCGCTCTGCAACGATCTTGGCTTCGCCGGGCTTCTGGCCGCCTGCAATCGGGGGGAGCCCATTGAACTGACCCTGGCCTCCGGTCAGCCGCTTTCCAAGGACGGCAGTTACACCCTCCAGTCCGGAGCCTATTACAAGCTCGAGATCACCGCCGACGGGTCGGCAGAACTCGCTGTTTCGGGTGCCGATTTCTTTCGCGCCATCTGGATGAACGAGATCGTCATCAACAAGATCGAAGTTCGGCCGATGGCCATCGACAGCATCGAGTTCGATGCCGCCGGCACGGCGGAACTGTCTTTCATCGCCATCAAGCCCGGAAGCCATGTGCTGCGCATTCCCGGTTCCAGCGGCGACGCTCAAAAAGTCACCTTCAATATCCAATGATTGGCAACATTCAATAACGGGAGATCCTCCGATGAAGGCAACGATCCTTACCCTTGCCGCTGTGCTGGCCTTTTCCACCGGCGCGCTTGCCGCCGATGGCGAAGTGGACGCCGAGACGGAAGCCGCGATCATGGCGAAGCTCGCCGCCATGGAGTGCCAGATGGCGCCCGACGATATCGAGGTCACCGAAGACGGCTATGAGCTTGACGACGTGATCTGCAAGGGCGGCCAGCAATTCGACATCGAGCTCGATGCGGAGCTGAACGAAACCGGGAGACGTGCCGAGTAGACCGACCATTGTCGGGATCTTCAGCTGAAGGTCCCGGCCAGGCCGGCCTGCCATCCACCCGATTTCCGGGCAGACCTTGCCCGGAGACCGCAGCTCGTGTTTCTTCCCGCCACGGCCCCGGGTGATCATCAAATCCCGGGCGAAGGCATGCAGCCCCTCGAGCTTGGGGTCAGGGATAACCGCCCCTTGCCGGAACGCCCGCGAAAACTTGCAATTTTTCTTTCCCGGGAAAGCTTTTCCAAAATATAAACCGAAAATTTTCAGAAATGCCTTGTTTCCAACATGATCATGACCTAGATAACCGCTCTATCGATATTGTTTGACGAACTTTGTGACAATGCGGCTCACACCGCCCGAAACGATCTTCCCTATCAACGTCGACCTAACCGCACGCTCGCGCGAAACGCGGGAGTGTAAACTCTCATGACCGATTGAAAGGAAATCGTTATGCCCATCGGTACCGTGAAGTTCTTCAATTCCACCAAAGGCTTCGGCTTCATTCAGCCGGACGACGGCGGCCAGGACGTGTTCGTCCATGTCACCGCTGTCGAGCGCGCCGGCATTCCGCCGATCACGGAAGGCCAGAAGCTGAGCTTCGAAGTCGTCCAGGACAAGCGCTCCGGCAAGTCGGCTGCGGACAACCTGCAGCTCGTCTGAAGCCAGTGCGGGATCCCGATCAGGGATTTCCAGGCAAATATCACCTAGGTGAACAGAAAGGCCGGGTCGCAACCCGGCCTTTTTGCTTTTCCAGGTCTTGAAGCATTTCGGAGAGCTTGTCCGCTCAACCAGCGACAGCCTTCAGCCGGAAGATCGGCATCATCCCCGCCGACTTGGCAAGTTCCACCATGCCCATGTATTCGCTCTGCACCGTCCGGTCGCCGGAAAGGGCAAGCGCGCCCGCGCAGGCCTCGGTTGCGTAAATGCTGTTTGCCGGCACGATCGGCTCGATCCGCGACGCCTTTGAGATCTCCGCACCGACATAGGTGGTCCTGCCTGTCAGCGGATCCGCGATGCGCGACATCGGGGCCACGTGCAAGCCGATCCGGATCGGCAGACGCCCTGCTTCCGCCTCTCCCGGACCGGACAGCGCGTCCAGGATGTCCCGGGCCAGCCGCGCCGCCGTTTCCACCGTATCGAGAACGAGGAAGATGCCGTCGCCCCAGGTGTTGCGGCAAAGGATTCCGGCCTCATGCCGTGCAGCCACATCGGCGACGACCGCCAGGCTTCGGGATAAAAACGGACCGATATCGGCTTCCTTCAACTTGCTGAAACCGGCGAAATCCGCGAACAGGACAGCCCGGATCTCACGGTCGGCATCGCCGGCAATAGGCGGCACATTAGGCAAGTCTCCGGGCCGAACGGGGTCTCCTTTCGTGGTGAGGATCGTCTGCGGCCGTGACCGGCCCTGCCAGATGAGAATATCGTCCAGCGTTCCGCCTGGCTTCCTGACGGGGGTCCCGTTCCAGACGGCGAGCTGATGCAGTTCGGCGTCGGTGGCCTGCGCCTGCAGGGCGGCTACGCCCCGGGTAAAGGCGCTGCAATAGCGGAAACTGGCGCCATCCGCGGGTTGTCCGCCGGATGCGGAAAACGCGACGCTTTTGGCAGCCGCCAGACAGGCCTCGAACCGTTCCCGCCACAGGCCGCCAAACGGCAGTACCGAAGCAGCCAGAAATTCATCGACGTCGAGCGGCAAAATGACATGGAGTTCGACACCGGCCGCAAGCATCACTTCCGCCGCAAGAATATCGACACCGGCGGCAAGCGCGCCATAAGCCGTCTCCACCTTCTTTTGGGTTACAAAATCCCCGATCCGTTGCTTCAGAAGGGCCTCAGCCGGACCATCGAGATCCGGCCAGGGCATGTGACCGAGATAACGGACGATCGGACCGCGTGTCAGCGGCGATAGAAGATCCTCGTCCAGTCCGAGAACCTGACAGGTCTTTTTCAGCTGCCGCCGCGTGGTCGCCATTTCGGCCCGGCCGGCCCCGAGGTCCGCGGCCCGGGCGAGCGCCGCCGTCGCCCGGGCCGGACACCTCAGGATGAGATAAGCCTCGGCTAGGGTTGCGAGCGAGTAGTAGTCAGTCATGCCTTCGCATGCGCTGACGCATCGGGAGGCGAGGTCTTCCGCCTTCTCCATCTCCCCGATCCAGCAGTAGAGTGCCGCCGCGTTGATGGCCGGATAGGCGTCGCCCGTCTGTCGGAACACCTCCCAATAGGCATCGGCGGACGCCTGAAAATGGTCTCGCGCCGCTTCGCCTCGCGTCTGCAGGCCCAGGTCCTTGTGGAGGCGTCCCCAGAGCGCACCGATATCGAGCTTCAGCTTCGGGTCTTCGACGGGAAGCCCCGGCAGATCGAGCTCCCGGTAAAGCTCCATCGCCCGTTCCGTCGCCCCGGCCCGCGCGATCGCCAGAACGGCGTTATAGCTCAGCGCCGGATCGGATGGATACTGCTGCAGGCCCGAGATCGCCTCGTCATGGGCTGCCAGAAAGCGGCCCGTCGCGAGGATGGTCTGCACCCGATCGATAATATCTGCCAACCGCTCAGCCACGCTCAAACTGCTTTCATAACGTCATTTAATGAAAAGAACGGCTCGCCCCCCGCCTGAAAGGGAACGAGCCGTCATGATGGCACTTCAAGACGCGCCGTCAGGCCTCGATCGTGTCGCCCGGCATCGGCAGTTTCACCTTGGAGGCAGAAGCGCCCAGCGCCTCGATAAAGGTGTCGGCGTTCTGGTCCAGGATCGGGAAGGTGCCGTAGTGGCAGGGAATGATCGTGTCGAAATCGAAAAAGCGGGTGCAGGCAAGTGCTGCACTCTTGCCGCCCATGGTGAAGCGGTCACCGACCGGCACGATGCCGACCTTGGGTCCGTAGATCTCGTTGACCAGGGCCATGTCTGAAAAGATGTCCGTGTCGCCCATGTGATAGAGCACCGGCTCGTTCGGCGCCGCCACGATCAGGCCGTGCGGATTGCCCATGTATTTGAACCCGTCGCCGTCTGCCGCGGAGGCCGACGAATGGTGCGCCACGGTCAGGCCGACCTTGAACGGTCCAACATCGAGGAAGCCGCCGGAATTCATCGGGTTGATGTTCTCCACACCCTTGCCGTTGGCCCACATGCAGATCTCGTAATTGGCGGTCAGTTGCGCGCCCGTCTTCTTGCAAATGTCGAGGCTGTCGCCGATGTGATCATCGTGCCCGTGGGTCAGAAGTACATGGGTCACGCCTTCTGCGACCTGATCCACGGTCAGGCTTTCGGGAAACTTCGGGTTTCCGGTGAGGAATGGGTCGATCAGGATCGATGCGCCCGCAATTTCCATCTTGAACGCGGAATGACCGTACCAGGTTAGTTTCATCTCCAGGAACCTCCATAACGTATTGACCGGTCCGCACCATCGCCGATCCGGACCGGGAAAATCCAATGAAAATTAGTCAATTAATTTGGTCGGGATCATGACGATGGAAAATTTAGCAGACCCCTGCGCACTCTGAACCGGTCAAATTGCCCAGACCCACTTCACTCTTTGTTCAACAGAACAGAAATCTCCCGCCTGAGTTAAGGAAATCAGGAGGCACACGCATCATAATGGCTTTTCAATCCGTAAGTTACGGAAGAGGGGTCCGCTGGATGAAAATCAGAAGCTTTCTGATTTTGTCGTTCCTGATTGCAACGCTCGTACCGTCGCTGATCTTCTGCGCGTGGTCCTACCGTGACGGCGTTGATCGGGAATTTGCAGACGTCAAGGACCGGCACCTTCTGATCGCGCGCAATCTCGGTTTCGCGTTAGAGCGCTATCATCAGGACGTGGTCGCTGCATTCGAATCCGTCAGCTCTTCCCTGTCATCCGGAACAGAAATGCCCGGCATGACCCGGCTGCTGCGTCGACTCGACATGCTGTGCATCCTGAACGTCGACAGCCGGGACGGGCGGATCCTGGAAAAACTCGAAGTCGATCCCAGTGGCGAAAAATCCAATCTGCCGGAAGGTCTCTTCTCCGACCTGAAGTCGATCGCCCTGCTCGACCGCACCACTTTCACCGGCGTGCGCGCCGATGCGGCCGACCGGAATGTCATCTTCATGGTCAGGGACCATGGCTCCTATCTGTCGGTCGGCCAGATCAGCACCCGCTATTTCGTATCGCTCGGCCAGAGCATCGCCTTTGGCATCAAGGGGCACGCCGCGATTGTCGACCAGTTCGGCAGCGTCCTCGCTCACCCGCTGGCGGACTGGATTGCAAGCCGCAAGAACATCGCCAAGGTTTCCGCAGTCGAGCGGATGATGAACGGCGATACCGGTATCGAACTCTTCTACTCCCCGGCCATGAAGGGCGACATGATCGCCGGCCTGACCTCCGTCCCCGGTCCGGGCTGGGGCGTCATGGTTCCGCAGCCGGTCGCCGAAATCTACGACAAGGTCTACGCCAACCAGCAGTCCGTCTTGCTGGCCATCGCGGCCGGCCTCGGGATTACACTTTTGCTCGGCCTCGTGCTGGCGCGCTCCATTTCCGCTCCGCTTGAAAAGCTGGTCGAGAAGATGAAACAGAATGCCCGGCACCGGCAACTCAATACCGTCGGCACCGACATCGGCATGATCCCCTTCACCGAGATCATCGACTTTCGCAACAGCTACAACGTCATGGTTCGCCGAGTGAGCAAGGCGGGCAAGCGGATCGAGGCCCTCGCTTATACCGACGCCGTGACCGGCCTGCCCAACCGGCTGCGCCTGCAGGCGCTCGCTGCCCCCATCCTGGAAGAGGCAGGTCTGGAAGGTATGGGCAAGTCAACCTCAGGCGGTGTCCTGATCCTCGTCGATCTCGACAATTTCAAAGAGATCAATGACATCCACGGCCGGGACATTGGCGATGTCTTCCTGAAAGCCTGCGCCCGAAAACTCACCGTCGCGACCAACATTCTTCAGGCAGAACGGGCGCTCGCCGGTCAAAACGGCGATCCGCTCATCGCGCGCATCGGCGGCGACGAATTCGTCATCATCGTGCCGGGGCTCCATGAGGAAGAGGCCATCGTGGCGTTCCTCGACACCCTCAGGACCGAACTGACGACGCCCGTTCCGGAGCTTCCCTTCATTTCCAACTCCAGCGCCAGCATCGGATGCGTCCGTTTCCCCTGCCATGGAACGGATCTTGAGGAACTGATCAAACGCGCCGACATCGCCATGTACCATGCCAAGGTGAGCGGCAAGAACAAGTCGGAGGTCTACAACCCCGGCATCGGCACCCAGTCGGTCGCGGAAATGCGCCGCAACCTGATCACCGCCATCGAAAACGACGAGTTGGTTCTCGAATACCAACCCAAGATCTGTGCCCGCCGTCAAAAGGTTTGCGGCGTGGAGGCCCTGGTGCGCTGGGACCACCCCCAGCACGGCCGCCTGCTGCCCGGGATCTGGATTCCCGCCGTCAGCGATTCCCCCGCCATGTCGCGTCTGGGCGAATGGGCGGTCGAACGGGCCATGACCGACTACGAACGCCTTGCCGGCACCGGCTGCGACCTTTTCATGTCGGTCAACATCGGTTCCAGGCACTTCGTCGCCCCCGACTTCGTCTCTTCCATCGACGCGATCCGCGAACGCCTCGACTTCGATCCCTCCCGCCTTGAGATCGAGGTGACCGAGGATGCTCTTTTCGTGTCCGAAGACCGTGCGGTGAACGCCTTCCGCGAACTGCACGAGCGCGGTTACACGGTTTCCATCGACGATTTCGGTAAGGGCTATTCCAACATCGCCCGGCTGGCGCAATTATCGGTCGACTTTCTCAAGATCGACCGCTCCATCATTGTCGGCGCCTTCGAAGACAGCCGTACCCGCTCCATCCTGGAAGCCATCATGACGATGGCGGGTGAACTCGGCTGCAGAACCGTCGCCGAAGGCGTCGAGACCCTGCAGCAGGCGGAATTCGCCACCCGGATCGGCGCCAATTGCCTGCAGGGCTACTACTTCGCAGCCAGCATGCCGATCGATACACTGGTCGACTGGCTGGAACACCAGTCGGACAACGCCGTGCAGGCCTATCACGAACGGCTGAAGGAAGCCGTTTGAAGTTTTCCGGGCTGGCACAGGTCCGTGACTGCTGATAAAGCCGGACGATGGCATCCGATCCGACTCTTCTCCTCGATGATTTCCTGGCAGCCCTGCCGCCTTCCGGCCGCCTGATCGGCCTCGATCTGGGCACCAAGACCATCGGCCTGGCGCTTTCCGATCTCGGCCGAGGTATCGCGAGCCCGATGGAAACCATCCGGCGCAAGAAGTTCACCATCGACGCCGAACGTTTGCTTCAGATCTGCACAGAACAACAGGTCGGCGGCATCGTCCTCGGCCTGCCGCTCAACATGGATGGCACTGAAGGCCCCCGCGCCCAGGCTACCCGCGCCTTCGCCCGCAATCTGGCGCAGAAGACGAACCTGCCCATGACGATGTGGGACGAACGCCTGTCGACAGCCGCCGTGACCCGCACCCTGCTCGAAGCCGATTCCAGCCGGGCGCGCCGCGCTGAAGTCGTCGACAAGATGGCCGCCGCCTACATCCTGCAAGGGTTTCTCGACCGCCTCGGACATATGGGATCGGCCTAGATGCTGGTGACAATCCACGCCCTGCTGCCCGTCATTCTGGTGATCGCGGCCGGTTATCTCGTCGCGCGGATCGGGCTCATTACCGGCGACCAGTGGCACGGCATAGAGCGGCTCACCTATTTCGTGCTGTTTCCCGCGATCTTGTTCAAGACCACCGCGCTGGTCGATTTTTCCAGTCTGCCGACCTTGCCCATGGGCGGGACCCTGTTTGCATCGGTCTTCATCATGGCCGCGATCATGCTGGCGCTCCGGCCGGTGTTCCTGAGCGTATGGGGCATCACCGGGCCGCGGTTCACGTCCATCTTCCAGGGCGTGTTGCGCTGGAACGGCTTCATCGCACTGGCGGTTGCCGCCGAGGTCATCGGGTCCGACGGCGTCGCGCTGGTCGCCGTCGCCATGGTGTTCATGATCCCGATCCTGAATGCCATGTGCGTGCTGGTGCTGTCGCGCTATACCGGCGGCGAGGCGCCAACAACGGCAAAGATCCTGCGCGACCTCTACACCAACCCGTTCATCGTTTCCATCCTGGCCGGACTTGGCATGAATCTCTCCAGCCTGCCGATCCCGTCCATCCTGCAATCGACGCTGACCATTCTCGGCAGCGCCGCCCTGCCGGTCGGCATCGTCTGTGTCGGAGCGGGTCTCGATCTTGCCGCTTTGCGCCGTCCCGGCCCGGCCCTGACGAGCGGAACCCTGATCCGGCTGATCGGCATGCCGCTGGTGGTCGCAGGCTTCGCCTGGGTTTTCGGCGTCACCGGGCCGGCGCTCGCAGCCATCATCATCGTCGCAAGCGTTCCCTCCGCCGGCAGTTCCTATGTGCTTGCCAGGCAAATGGGTGGCGACGCCAAGCTGATGGCGGAAATTCTCACTCTGCAGACCGTCGCCGGAATCGTCACCATCCCGCTGATGCTGTATCTGCTGGTGTGAGGCATTCTCACCTCGTCCGCACCCCTACCCTTCCGGATAGAGCCAATCCACCAGCGCCCGGGCGTTGTGGCGCGGGGAGAGCATGCCGTAAGTTGCGCGCCACTGGCCGGCGAGCCGGCTTTCGATGAAGGCGTCGCAGATGCCCTGGGGCACGATCTGCTTCAGCGCGGCTGCGGCGGCCGTCAGGGCAAGCTGTTCGGTGAGGATACGCCCGTTGGCCGGGTCCTCCACGGCGGCTTTGGCGGCTGCGGCAATCACATCGCACGAGGATTTCCCGCCACTGCCCAGCGCCTCGGTGAATTCGGCAAGGACCACTTCCAGCGCCTCCGGCGACTTTTGCAGCGCGCGCAGCACGTCGAGCGCCATCACGTTGCCGGAGCCTTCCCAGATCGCGTTGACCGGCGCGTCCCGATAGATCCGCGCCATGTCGAAGTCCTCCACATAGCCGTTGCCGCCGAGGCACTCCATGGCCTCGTAGGTGAGCGGCGGTGCCGACTTGCAGATCCAGTATTTGATTGCCGGCGTCATCAGCCGCACATAGGCCGCGTCGCGCTCGCTCGTTGCCCTCCGGTCGGCAGCCCGCACGAGCCGGAAGGCCAGTGCGGTAGCCGCTGCCACGTCCAGCGCCATGTCGGCCAGCACCCGCGTCATCAGCGGCTGGCCGATCAGTTTTTTGCCGAACACCTCCCGGTGTCGGCAATGATGGACGGCGCGGGACAGGCTCGCGCGCATCTGCGCCGCCGAGCCCAGAGCGCAGTCGATGCGCGTCGGCACCACCATTTCCAGGATCGTGGCGATCCCCCGCCCCTCCTCGCCGACCAGGAAACCGGTGGCGCGATGGAATTCCACTTCCGAGGAGGCGTTGGCGTGGTTGCCGAGCTTGGTCTTCAGCCTTTGGAAATGCAGCCCGTTGAGCCGCCCGTCCGGCAGCACCCGGGGCACCAGGAAACAGGTCGGTCCGGCGGATGTCTTTGCCAGCACAAGGAAGGCATCGCACATGGGCGCGGAGAAAAAACCACTTGTGCCCGGTGATCCGGTGGGTACCGTCGTTGCCGGCCTCGGCCGACGAGGTGATCGCCCTTAGGTCCGTGCCGCCCTGCTTTTCCGTCATGCCCATGCCGATGGTCACGCCGGGCTTCTGGTCCAGCGGCAACAGGCGGGCGTCATAGTCCCGTGTCTTCAGCTTCAAAAGCCAATCGCCGAACCGGTCCGGCTGCTGCTTCAGGACGGCACCCGCCGCATTGGTCATGGTGATTCGGGCAGCAATGTCCGGTCTCCACCTGGGAAGGTCAGGAAGTACTTCCCCGCCCTCAGCGTCTGCGCCCAGAGCTTTTCCTCTTCCAACACGGCGCAATGCAGCCCGGCCTCCACCGAGCGGCGCATCAGGGCGTGATAGGCGGGATGGAAATCGACCCGGTCGGCGCGCCTTCCGTGCTTGTCATGGGTGACGAGCTCCGGCTTGTGCTCGTTGGCGAGACGGCCCAGGTCGAGAATTTCCCGCATACCGCAAACGGCGCCGTGGGTCAGGAAGTCGCTCCTGGCGGTTTCCTCCAACGCCTCGCCCTGGGCAGCGATCAGGACCGGATCGGTCGCGGCCAGATTGGCCCCGCCATAGTCGGGCGCCTGATTGAAGACGTCATGGGTCGCGAATTCCGGCAGGCTGCCGCCGTCTTCCCCCGACGGGTTTCCAGGTTCCTGGATCGCCATGAACGTCTCTCCCACCCCGCGATTCGCGAACACGTGTGGACAGGGTAGCATGTCACTCAGCGAATGCTTGTAAGCGAATTCGATTCCGCCTATAGGCATGATCTCGATGAGCGCGACAGATCCCCATCGAGACAGCCCACAATTCCCACACGCTCCGTGGTGTGCCCCCTGGTGGTTTTCGCAGCCTGAACCAAGCGAAAAAATCAGGGAGCGAAACACATGCAGGCTGACCTTTTCCCCCACCGACATCTGCTCGGCATCGAAGGGCTCCAGCCTCAGGATATCCTTGGGCTTCTGGACCGGGCGGAAGCCGCCGTCGAGCTCAACCGCCAGGTGGAAAAGAAAAAGTCCGTCCTGAGTGGCCGGACCCAGATCAACCTGTTTTTCGAGGCCTCGACCCGGACCCAGTCCTCCTTCGAGCTTGCCGGCAAGCGCCTCGGCGCCGACGTGATGAACATGGCGGTCTCCTCCTCCTCGGTGAAGAAGGGCGAGACGCTGATCGACACGGCGGCCACCCTGAACGCCATGCACCCGGATCTGCTGGTGGTCCGCCACCATGCCGCCGGCGCCGTGCATCTCCTGGCGCGCAAGGTCGACTGTTCGGTGGTCAACGCCGGCGACGGCCCCCACGAGCACCCGACCCAGGCGCTGCTCGACGCGCTGACCATCCGCCGCCACAAGGGCAAGATCGCCCGGCTGACCGGTGGCGATCTGCGGCGATATCGTCCATTCCCGGGTCGCCCGTTCGAACATCATCCTGCTCAACGCACTGGGCGCGCGCGTCCGCGTGATCGCTCCGTCCACCCTGCTGCCAAGCGGTATCGAGCAAATGGGCGTGGAAGTCTTCCGCGACATGCGCGAAGGCCTGAAGGGCGTCGACATCGTCATGATGCTGCGCCTGCAGCGGGAGCGTATGAGTGGCTCCTTCATCCCGTCGGTACGCGAATATTACCGCTACTACGGGCTGGATGCGGAAAAGCTGAGCTATGCCCGAGAAGATGCGCTGGTTATGCACCCCGGCCCCATGAACCGGGGCGTGGAAATCGATCCGGCCGTGGCCGACGGGCCGCAGAGCCTCATTCGCGAGCAGGTGGAAATGGGGGTCGCCGTGCGCATGGCCGTACTCGAAGCCCTCGCCGCCCATCTGCCGAACCAGTAGGACAAAGACCGTGGCATCAGACACTCCCAAACCGCTGGTTCTCTCCCAACGCCAGGGTGATCGATCCCGCAAGGGATCTCGACGCACCGGGCTCGGTGATCATCGCCGACGGCACCATCCTCGCAGCCGGCCCCGAAGCCGCCAATCAGGGCGCGCCCTACGGCGCGGAGATCATCGACTGCGCGGGGCGCGATCGCAGCCCCCGGGCTGATCGACATGTGCGTCTCCGTCGGCGAACCGGGCGCCGAACACCGCGAGACGCTCGCCAGCGCCAGCGACGCGGCAGCCGCCGGTGGCGTCACCACGATTTGCACCATGCCGGAAACCGATCCGGTGATCGACGATCCGGCCCTGGTCGACTTCATCCTGCGCCGCGCCCGCGACACCGCCAGCATCAACGTGCATCCGATGGCTGCCCTGACCAAGGACCTCGAAGGCCAGGAAATGACCGAGATCGGCCTTCTCCAGGAAGCCGGCGCGATCGCGTTCTCCAACGGACACAAGTCGGTGCGCAACGCCCAGACCATGCGCCGGATCCTCACCTACGCCCGCGATTTCGACGCCCTCATCGTGCATCACACGGAAGATCCGGACCTCGCCGGCGGCTCCATGAACGCAGGCCTCAATGCCAGCTGGAAGGGGCTCTCCGGCATCCCGCGCGAGGCCGAGGTGATCATGATCGAGCGTGATCTGCGCCTGGTCGGCATGGCGAAGGGGAAATACCACGCCAACCTGATTTCCACCTCCGATAGCGCCGAGGCGATCCGCATCGGCAAGGACCGGGGCCTCAACGTCACCGCCGGCATCTCGATCAACCATTTGACCCAGAACGAGAACGACATCGGCCCCTACCGGACCTTCTTCAAGATGTCGCCGCCCCTGCGCAACGAGGATGACCGCCAGGCGATGATCGCCGCCCTTGCCGACGGCACCATCGACATCATCGTCTCCAACCACGATCCCCAGGACGTGGAAACCAAGCGCCATCCCTGGGCGGAAGCCGAGGACGGCGCCATCGGTCTGGAAACCCTGCTCGCCGCGGCTTTGAGGCTCTACCATTCCGGCGATATCGAGCTTCTGCCCCTGCTCGCCTCCATGACCAGCCGTCCCGCCGACCGGCTCGGCCTGGAGACCGGACGGCTGACCACCGGCGCACCGGCTGACGTGGTCGTCTTCGATCCGGACCGTCCATGGGTTCTGGAAAAGAGCGCGATCCGCTCCCGCTCCAAGAACTCGCCCTTCGAGGATGCGCGCTTTTCCGGCCGGGTGCTGCACACCATCGTTGCGGGCCGGCCCGTCTACACGTACGCTTAGGTGCACGCTTGAGATAGAGCAACTCTAGGTCAAATGCATGAGCACGATTGCGAGACTTCTATTCGCGCTGCTTGCCCTTTCGTCCGTTTTCGCCACTACAACTGCGAATGCCCTCGATTTCTCCCAATCGAGGTCGACGGTTGATCCCGTCTTTGGCACCGTTACCTATGAGATCGTAACAGCTGACAGTGTATTCTTTGACCGTCCGCAGCAGGCGGTGGTAATGGATGATGATGGGCATTTGCTTGCGGCAACACCGGTAACGTCTGGCTCATTGTCCATTCGCTGTAACGCTCCGGCACCACAACAATGCACCGTATATGACCAGATCCAAGTTGTTATCTATGAGCCCGTTGTGAAGGATTGGACGCAGGGCAACAGTATTTCGATCAGAGCCGGCTATCAGACTTTCCAGACCCAAACGTGAGCAAAGGCTTCAGGATGCGCGTTCCCAGTCTGTCCGAGAGGCTTCTCATCGAGGCCGCCTTGACGGCAGATCATCCCCTAAGGTTCCTGTTGTTGATTGTCTGGTGGACGCTAGCTTGGATATTAATCGCCCGGCTGGGTTGGAAATGGTGGAACCATCGGAAAATTGCGTCAGTGAGAGTTCTATCAATCTTGTCCGTCACAACGCATCTGATTGTCTTCACCTTCATGGTAGTCATTGTCGCATTCGGTTGGTCGCTAGAACCGTATTCCGCGATCTACGGTTTGTTCATCTGTTTGATTGGGGCCCTATCCGCCTTCCTGCTGACGGGGGTGCTTAACAGAAACCGCCCCGACGCACTCCAGTGACGAGAGCAATTCGAAACGACGGTCAGTTGGCGATCGGAGTTCACAATAAATGCATAAAAGGCACAGACGACTTCCAAGTTATCCAATGAGCAAGGTGGCATGTCTGTGCTAATGACACAGGCGTTGAAGTGCAGACTGTCTACACTTACGATTGACAAAACAAACGATTTACGTGGGGGAGCAATCAGTTGCCCGATCCGATCAGCTGGGGCCTAGCCTGGCCCTATTACCTCGCAGCCCTGGCTTTCGGCTACCTGCTCGGCTCGATCCCCTTCGGCCTGGTGATCACGCGTATGGCCGGTCTCGGCGACATCCGCAACATCGGCTCCGGCAACATCGGCTCGACCAATGTGCTCAGGACCGGGCGCAAGTCGCTCGCCGCAGCCACCCTGCTCGGCGATGCGCTGAAGGGCACCGTCGCCGTTCTGATCACCCGCTATTTCTACGGCGTCGAAATGGCGCTGATCGCAGGTCTCGGCGCCTTTCTCGGCCACCTGTTCCCCATCTGGCTGAAGTTCAAGGGCGGCAAGGGTGTCGCCACCTATCTCGGCATCCTGCTCGGCATCTACTGGCCGGCCTTCTTCGCCTTCGCCGGCATCTGGCTCGCCATGGCCTACCTGTTCCGCTACTCCTCGCTCTCCGCCCTGATGGCAAGTCTGGCGACCCCGTTCCTGCTCTACAGTGTCGGCCAGTTCCAGATAGCGGAAATGTTCCTGGCCATGACCCTGCTCCTGTGGCTGAAGCACAACGAAAACATCCATCGGCTGATGATGGGCGAGGAATCCCGGATCTCGTTTAAATCCAAAGCTGAATCCGGCGGCGACGCTGAGGCATGACCGTCGATCCGAAGCCGGACCTGATGCCACGTCTCGACGAGGCGCAGCGCCTGTCATGGCTTCGGCTGATCCGCTCCGAAAACGTCGGCCCGCGCACCTTCCGCGACCTGATCAATCATTTCGGCTCCGCCAAGGCCGCCCTTGAAGGCCTTCCCGGCCTGTCCCGGCGCGGCGGCAAAGGCAACCTGCGCATCTGTTCGGAACAGGAAGCCGAGGGTGAACTCGCCGCCCATGACAGCGCGGGCGCCCGCCTCGTCGCCATGGGTGAACCGGGCTATCCACCCTCACCTGCGCCATATCGACGGACCGCCGCCGCTTCTTTCCGTCAGGGGCAGCGGCGAAACGCTGAGCCGTCCGCAGACACTTGCCATCGTCGGCGCCCGCAACGCCTCCCTGTCCGGACGCAAGCTGGCAGCGACCATCGCAAGAGAATTGTCCGGCAACGGCTATGTCATCGCCTCCGGCCTCGCCCGCGGCATCGATGCCGCCGCCCATGAGGCCGCTTTGGCCGGTGGCACGGTCGCCGTCTTTGCCGGTGGCATCGACCATCTTTACCCGCCCGAACACGGGCCGCTGCTCAAGGCCATTCTCGACGCGGGCGGAACGGCCATCAGCGAAATGCCCTTCGGCTGGAAGCCGCGCGGCCGCGATTTTCCCCGCCGCAACCGGCTGATATCCGGCCTGTCGTTGGGTGTGGTGGTGATCGAAGCCGCAAAGGCCTCCGGCTCCCTGCACACCGCCCGTTTCGCCCTGGAACAAAACCGGGAAATCTTCGCCGTTCCCGGCTCGCCGCTGGACGCCCGGTCCGAAGGCGCCAACCGGCTGATCCAGCAAGGCGCAGCCCTGATCACCTGCGCCCAGGATATCCTCGACGCCCTTTCCGGGCGCAGCGAACCGACCCTGCCCTTCGGCTCCGGCTTTTCGGAGCCCGGCGGTAAGGCGCCCGAGGAGCCGTCGGACAAGATCCGCCAGCGCATCCTCACGGCCCTCGGCCCCACCCCGGTCGAAGTCGACGACCTGATCCGCGACCTCGGCGAACCGCCGCGCATGGTCCACGTCATCCTCCTGGAACTCGAACTCGCCGGCCGCCTGGAGCGTCATCGCGGACAGAAGGTGTCGCTGGTTTATTGAGCGGACGGATATTGAAAGAGCAGTGAGCTTTAGGATGAGGATCAGCAATCAGCGCGGATCATCCGTAGGCCTCCAGCCGGCCTGAACCCGGTCGACGATCCATTCAAATGGCCAAACCCCGAGTACCGGCAAATGTCGCGCTTCCGGTGTAAGGCGTCCAATGCGGCTCCACCCCTTCTCCGCATCCCACAAATGCCCCTCCGCCGGCTTTTCAGAACGGGAGCAATCACGGAGCGACCGCGGAACATTGGGATATTCTTATTCCCATCAGGAATTAGACAATTCCCGACGGTCCTAGCGACCTTTCGTTTCAAACCAAAGCTAATCACCGTAAAGCAATAGAAGGCTTCTGGCCCATCAAGGACATCACAAATATTGTCGGGACGCTTAGGATAAAGAGTGTCGTATACTCTAACCAGGTTATGAAAATCCGGATGCTTGTGCGTATACTGGAGGTAGTAATATCCGTTATCGGTTTCGATTTCCAGAACATCGCCGACTTTTGGTCTGGCCACTTTAAATCACCATCCATAAACGCCTTACGAACTATGGTTGCTCCGCTCTGGGTGCATCCAGCCTAATACCCCACCTCCCAGAAAGCCACCGCTCCCTCCGGCAAGCTCTGAAGCATCGCATCGAACGCCTTCTCGTCCACATGAGCCCGCAACGCGCGTGCAACACCGTCAATGGCGTTTGCGGGCGAAAAGTTGTGGTGCCGGCGTAGGGCTTGAACCTCTTCCATCATGTCTTCCCGGCTGGAAAACGGAACCGGCAGCACCTCGATATCCCAGTCCTTGACGAACAACGCCCGCAGGACGGCGGGCAGCTCGTTGGCAAAGCGCAAGCCCTCCGCCACGGTCAGCCGGCGCCGGAAGGCAAGCAGCACGCCCTGCACGGTCGTATAGGTCTGATTGCGCGTGGTGAGGTCCAGCGCAATGCGCGCATCTTCCAGGAAGCTTTCGAAAATCTGTCCGGCGCGCTGGTAATCATCCGGCATCGGCATGGTCCGTATTCCACGTCATGGATAATGTGTCAGGTCTGGTTATAATGCGGCAGGTTGTCCGGTTCGGCGTGCACACGTCAAACGTCGTTTCCGGAACTGCCGGATCCGGCTCGCGGTCCGGTGGATAACTCGCCTTTTTGCAGGGTCACTTGACCGCACTCGCGCAAAGGTCCATTTGACAGGCGGTCGGCGATCCGTGATCGTCGCCATCTTGAAACTGTGAATTTCTTCGGGACGCGGCTCGGGGCTCCGCATCCGTTCCCGTCAGTCAGCATTTGGGTATCGATGAACATCGTCATTGTGGAATCGCCGGCCAAGGCCAAGACGATCAATAAATATCTCGGCTCGGATTATCACGTGTTGGCCTCTTACGGCCACGTGCGCGATCTGCCGCCGAAGGACGGATCGGTCAAGCCGGATGAAGACTTCGCCATGAGCTGGCAGGTGGATTCCAAGTCCCAGAAGCGGCTTTCGGAGATCGCCAATGCGGTCAAGGACGCCGACCGCCTGATTCTCGCGACTGACCCCGACCGCGAAGGCGAGGCGATTTCCTGGCATGTGCTGGAAGTGCTGCAGAAGAAGCGCGTCCTGAAGGACAAAAAGGTCCAGCGCGTCGTCTTCAATGCCATCACCAAGTCCGCGATCCTGGAGGCGATGGCCAACCCGCGCGAACTCGACACGCCGCTGGTCGACGCCTATCTGGCGCGCCGCGCGCTCGACTATCTGGTGGGCTTCACCCTGTCTCCGGTCCTGTGGCGCAAGCTGCCGGGTGCCCGCTCCGCCGGCCGTGTGCAATCGGTCGCGCTACGCCTGATCTGCGACCGGGAAATGGAGATCGAGGTCTTCAAGCCCCAGGAATACTGGTCGATCCTCGCCAATCTGAAGACACCCTCCGGCGACCCGTTCCAGGCCTCCGTCACCGGTTTCGACGGCAAGAAGATCGGCCGCCTCGACATCAAGTCGGAAGGCGAAGCCACCGCCATCAAGACCATGCTGGCCTCCGCCGGCTTTTCCGTGGACAGCGTCACCTCCAAGCCGACCAAGCGCAATCCGGCGCCGCCCTTCACCACCTCCACCCTGCAGCAGGAAGCCTCGCGCAAGCTCGGCTTTGCCGCGTCCCGCACCATGCAGGTGGCGCAGCGTCTCTATGAAGGCATTGCCATCGGTGGCGAGACCTCCGGTCTCATCACCTATATGCGTACCGACGGCGTGCAGATCGCCGGCGAGGCGATCTCCGCCGCCCGCAAGGTGATCGGCAAGGATTTCGGCGACAATTACGTGCCCGAAAAGCCGCGTTTCTATTCCACCAAGGCCAAGAACGCCCAGGAGGCCCACGAGGCCATCCGCCCGACCGACCTGTTCCGCCGGCCGAAGGACGTTGCCCGTTTCCTCGACCCCGATCAGGCCAAGCTCTATGAGCTGATCTGGAAGCGCACCATGGCGAGCCAGATGGAATCCGCCGTCCTGGAACGCACCACCATCGACATCACCGCCTCCGGCTCCGGTAAAAAGGCCGCCCTGCGCGCCACCGGCTCCGTCGTCCGCTTCGACGGCTTCTTCGCCCTTTATCAGGAAGGCCGCGACGACGACGAGGACGAGGATTCCAAGCGCCTGCCCGCCGTCGACGACGGTGCATCGCTGATGCTCGGCTCCGTCGACGGCAAGGCTGAGGCCATCGAGGCCAGCCAGCATTTCACCACGCCGCCGCCGCGTTACACGGAAGCAAGCCTGGTCAAGAAGATGGAAGAGCTCGGCATCGGCCGGCCCTCCACCTATGCCTCCACGCTGCAGACCCTGCGCGACCGCGAATACGTGGAACTGGAAAAGAAGCAGCTCGTTCCCCAGGACAAGGGCCGGATCGTCACCGCCTTCCTGGAGAGCTTCTTCGACCGCTATATCGAATATGATTTCACCGCGAGCCTGGAAGAACAACTCGACAAGATTTCCGCCGGCGAATTGTCCTGGCTGGACGTGCTGCGTGCCTTCTGGAAGGACTTTTCCGGCGCCGTCGACGAGATCAAGGATCTCCGTGTCGCCCAGGTCATCGATGCGCTCAACGACCTGCTGGCCCCCCATATCTTCCCGGACAAGGGTGACGGCACCGATCCGCGCGCCTGCCCGTCCTGTTCCGACGGCCGTCTGTCGCTGAAGGTCAGCCGCTTCGGCGCCTTTATCGGCTGCTCCAACTATCCGGAGTGCAACTACACCCGCCAGCTCGCCAAGTCGGCCGACGGCGACGACGAAGCTGCCGACGGGCCGAAGATCCTCGGCCAGGATCCCGAAACCGGGCTCGACGTCTCGCTGCGCACCGGCCGCTTCGGACCTTATGTCCAGCTTGGCGAAGAAGCCAAGCCGAAGCGCGCGTCCCTGCCCAAGGGCTGGTCGGCGCCGGACATGGACCTGGACAAGGCGCTGCAGCTCCTGTCCCTGCCGCGCGAGGTCGGACCGCACCCGGAAGACGGCAAGATGATCTCCGCAGGCATCGGCCGTTACGGACCCTTCGTGCTTCATGAGGGCACCTATGCCAACCTCTCCTCCCCGGACGAGGTCTTTTCCGTCGGCATCAACCGCGCCGTCGATGCTTTGGCCGAAAAGCGCGCCAAGGGCGGACGCGGACGCGCCACCCCGGCCGCGCTGAAGGAACTCGGCGAACATCCCGAACAGGGCGGACCGATCACCGTGCGCGACGGACGCTATGGGCCTTACGTCAACCACGGCAAGGTCAACGCCACCCTGCCCAAGGGCACCGATCCCATGACGGTGACCATGGAACAGGCTGTGGAACTGATCACGGCCAAGGCCGGCAAGGGCGGCGGGACCAAGAAAAAGGCCGCGCCGAAAAAGGCTGCTGCGAAGAAACCGGCTGCCAAGAAAACAGCCGCCAAGAAGACCACGACTAAAAAGGCATCTGCAAAGGCAGAGGTCGACGCCTCCTCCGAAGAGGTGCCGTGGGACGACGCATCTTGAATGCGAAACGTATAGGAACCAGAAAACCAACCCGCCGGAAGACTGCCAAGGCACCGGCGGAAATGCCGTCGCGCGAGGATATCCTCGCCTTCATCGCAGATAACCCCGGAAAGGCGGGCAAGCGCGAAATCGCGCGCCATTTCGGCATTATCGGCGGCGCCCGCATTCCACTGAAGCGCATGCTGCGCGAACTCAGCGACGAAGGCCTCCTGGAAAAACGCCAGAAACGCCTGCTTCGCCCCGGCGACCTGCCCCCCGTGTTTGTGGTCAGCCTGGTTGCCCGCGACCGGGATGGCGAGCTTCTGGGCGAGCCCGTCGACTGGGACGACGACACCGGTCCCGCGCCGAAGGTTCTGGTGCTCACAGGGCGCGGCAAGGGTCCGCAGCCGGGCATCGGCGACCGGGCCCTCATCCGCCTGACGGAGTCCGACGAGGGAGAGGCCGATTACACCGGCCGGGTCATCAAGCTTCTGGAAAAGCGCCAGGACGCGATCCTCGGCATCATGCGCGCCCGCTCCGGCACCCACCCGCCCTATCTGGAACCGGTGGACCGCAAACAACGCGAACTGGACATCGATCCGAGCGATCTGAAGGGCGCCGAGGACGGCGATCTGGTCAGCGTTCAGGTCACCCGCACCGGCCGCTACGGCGCCCCGCGCGCCAGCATCGTGGAACGCTTCGGCTCCATGAATTCGGAAAAGGCGGTCTCCGAGATCGCCCTGCACAGCCACGGCATCCGCCATGTCTTCCCCGCCGCGGTGGAACAGGAAGCTGAGGAAGCGAAACCCGTCGAGACACTTGGCAAGCGCGAGGACTGGCGGCAGATCCCGCTCGTCACCATCGACCCGCCAGACGCGAAGGACCATGACGACGCCGTCTTCGCCGAACCCGACGACAGCGGCGAGAACGACGGCGGCCATGTGCTTTACGTGGCCATTGCCGATGTCGCCCATTACGTCCGCCCCGGCTCCGCGCTGGACCGGGAGGCCCATATGCGCGGCAATTCGGTCTATTTCCCCGACCGGGTGATTCCGATGCTGCCGGAGCGCATCTCCAACGTGCTCTGCTCCTTGCGCGAAAAGGAAGACCGACCGGCCCTTGCCGTGCGCATGGTCATCGACAAGGGCGGCCGCAAGATCTCCCATACGTTCCACCGGGTGATGATGCGCTCCGCCGCCCGCCTGTCCTATATCCAGGCCCAGAAGGCGATCGACGGAGTAACGGACGACAAGACCGAAACCCTGCTCGACGGCGTGCTGAAACCGCTGTGGGAAGGCTATGCAGCCCTGAAGACAGCGCGCGAGGCCCGAGAGCCGCTGGAACTCGACCTGCCGGAACGCAAGATCAAACTCAAGGACGACGGCACGGTCGATCACGTTTTCGTGCCCGAGCGGCTGGAAGCCCACAAGCTGATCGAGGAATTCATGATCCTCGCCAACGTTTCGGCCGCCGAGACGCTGGAAAAGAAAAAGACGCCCCTGCTCTACCGGATCCACGATGCGTCGACGCCGGAGAAGCTGGAAAACCTGAAAGAGTTCCTGTCCACCATCAACATGAAGCTGCCTTCGAGCGGCGGCTTGAGACCCTCCGTCTTCAACGGCATCCTGGCCAAGGTCAAGGACACGCCGGAGGCACATCTGGTCAACGAGGTGGTGCTGCGCAGTCAGGCCCAAGCGGAATACGCGCCGCAGAACATCGGCCATTTCGGCCTGAATCTGCGCCGTTATGCGCATTTCACCTCGCCGATCCGCCGCTATGCGGACCTGATCGTCCACCGCGGGCTGATCCGGGCGCTCGGCCTGGGCAACGACGGTCTGCCGGAAGGCATCGAGGCGAAACTGGAAGCCATCGGCGCTGAAATCTCCGGCGCCGAACGGCGTGCCATGCTGGCCGAACGGGACACCATCGACCGGCTGATCGCGCTGTGGATGGCCGACAAGATTGGCGCGGAATTTTCCGGCCGAATCGCAGGCGTGGTGAAGTCCGGCTTGTTCGTGCGCCTGGCCGACAGCGGTGCCGATGGCTTCGTGCCCGCCTCCACCATCGGCCTCGACTATTACAGGTATGACGAAGGGTCGCACGCCTTGATCGGTGACAAGACCGGTGAAACCTATCAGCTTGGAGACCAGATCACAGTCAGACTGGCTGAAGCGGCGCCCTTCGCAGGCGCCCTGCGTTTCGAAATCCTCAGTAGCGGTCGCGCCGCGAAGAAATCCCGGCGGAAACCCGGAGCGGCGCCCCGGAGCCCGCGCAAGCGCGCCGCAGCGAGGAATTCGAAAGCTTCCTCCGGACGCCCAAGCGGAAAGAAAAAACGATGAACGTTCAGTACAAGACCGAACTGCCGCATCCTGAAACCGGAACTCCGGCCAAGCCGTCGAGAAAGCCGATGCAGGCCATCATGCGGGGTCTTCGCAGCAGCTGCCCCTGTTGCGGCAAGGGGAAGCTGTTCTCCGGCTTTCTGACCACGGTCCACACCTGCAACAGCTGTGGCGAGGAGATCCATCATCACCGGGCCGATGATGCGCCGCCCTATTTCACCATCACGATCGTCGGCCACATCATCATTCCGGCCATGCTGGCGGTGGAAGTGCTTTATCATCCGGAAGTCTGGATCCACATGTCCCTGTGGGTCCCGCTGACGCTCATTCTCTCCCTCGGGATGCTGCGCCCGATCAAGGGCGCGCTTGTCGGGCTGCAATGGGCCCTTTATATGCATGGGTTCGACCCCGAGGCAGGCGATGATCTGCCGGAGCCAGACCCAGCAGCAGGCATCCGATGAACGCTAAACCCCAGATCAATCTCTCCAAGGATGAACAGGCGGGGAAATTTCCCTACATGCGTCCCCGCGACGCCTCCACTCTCCTGATCCTCGACAAGACGGCGGCAGGCCCGTTCCGCGTGTTGATGGGCCGGCGTCACATGGGGCACGCCTTCATGCCCGGCAAGTTCGTCTTTCCCGGCGGCCGGCTCGACCCGGGTGATTCCCGCGTGAACGTGGCATCGTCTTACGAGCCTGCGGTGGAAGAAAAGCTGTCGGCCCTGATGAAGGGCCCGAAGAGCGCGGCCCGCGTCCGCGCGCTGGCCCTGGCCGCCGTCCGTGAAACCTACGAGGAAGCCGGGATTTTCATCGGCGTGAAACGGGATGGCGTTGAAAACGGCCCCAAAGCCAGAATCGGCAAGGGCTTCGAGGCTTTCGAGGAGCGCGGCATCGAACTCGATCTCACCCCGTTCCGCATGGTCGCCCGCGCCATCACCCCGCCCCAACGGCCCCGCCGCTTCGATGCCCGCTTCCTGGCTGTCTGGGGCGATGCCATCGCCGCCCAGATGGAAAACGGCATGGGTCCCTCCGGTGAGCTGGAAGACGTGGAATGGCTGACCCTGGACGAAGCCCGGGAAAAGGAAATCCCCGCGATTACCAAGCGGATCCTCGGCGATCTCGAAGAACGCCTCGTAGGCGACCCGAAGCTTGCGCCTGAAACCCCGGTTCCCTTCTACTTTTTCCGCAGCGGCGGCTTCCAGCGGGACTTCATCTAGGACATTTGTCAGCGTGCGCCGTCATCAGCGCTCCAGTTCATGGATTTTCCGCAACAGCGCGCTCGCCAAAGCTTGACTTTGCCGCCGTCTTGAGTACTTTGCGCGCTGATTTCAGACACAGGGGCAGGATGCACGCCAGACGCTCTGGCCACGAGTACCGTTTGCCCGACCCAACAAAACAGGATCCAAGGCCATGGCCAAGGCGACTACAATCAAGATCAAGCTCCTCTCCACGGCTGACACCGGCTTCTTCTATGTCACGAAGAAGAACTCCCGTACCATGACCGAAAAGATGGTCATGAAGAAGTACGACCCGATTGCCAAGAAGCACGTGGAATTCAAGGAAGCCAAGATCAAGTAAGCTTCCCCGCTCACAGCGGACCTACGCTTCTCATGAAAAGACCCGCCGGTGTTGCCGGCGGGTCTTTTCGTTTTCCGGTGCCGCGTCAGGCCTTCAGGCGGCGACTGCCCAGTGATCCGCATCCTCCCTTGCGCCGATCAGGGCAAGGCCTGTTGCGACCGAGGTAAGCTCATTGCCGCCCGACAGCCGCTCGGCGCCAAAACGCTGCTCGAACTGCCTGCGGACCGCGGGCACGAACGAGGTGCCGCCGGTCATGAACACCCGGTCGATGTCGCGGTCGGTGATCCCGGCGTTGTCGATGGCCGCATCGAGCGCCCGGTCGATCTTCGCCAGTTCCGGCGCGATCCACAGGTCAAAGTCATCTCTTGTGACCGTGGCCCTGAAATCGGCTCCCAGCGGGGCGAAGGTCAGTTCTGCCTGCATGTCCGCCGAAAGCTGCGCCTTCGTCTCCGACACGGCCTTATAGAGCGGATAGCCTTGGTCCTCGTCGACCAGGTCGATGAACAGTTCGATCTTCTCCGGTTCCAGGCACCAGCGAAGCAGCTTCTTCATTTCCCGGTAGTCGTCGGAGGTCTTGAACACCGACAGCATGTGCCAGCGGGCGAAGTTGGAAAACAGGTTCGGCGGGATCTCCAGCTCCTTGCCCATGCTCTTGTAGCTGCTGCCCTTGCCGATCCTCGGCAGGATGACGTTGTCGATGATCCGGTAGTCGAAGGAATCGCCCGCGATCCCGACCCCGCCCCGGCCAAGCGGGTCGGCGGTCAGCCCGTCGCCGCCACGCCGGAACCGCATCAGCGAATAGTCCGTGGTACCGCCGCCGAGGTCGGCCACCAGGATGGTCGCATCCTCGTTCAGGCCCTGCGCAAAGGAAAAAGCCGCCGCGACCGGTTCCAGAACAAAGCGGATGTCCTGGAAACCCACACGCGCGAGCGCTTCCCGGTAACGGCGCATGGCCAGCGCCTCGTCCGGCGCATGGCCGGCAAAGGCCACCGGACGGCCGATGATCAGGCGGGTTTCCTCCGGAACAACCCGCGTGGCGGCACGCTTCATCGCACAGGTCAGGAATGTCGCCATTAGGTCTTCGAAATCAAATGGATTGCCGTAGATACCGGTGCCCTTGAAGGTCGCACTGGCAACGAACGACTTCAGCGACTGGATGAAACGCACATCCCCCAGGCTTTCCAGAAACTGCCGGATGGCCCAGGGGCCGACCTCCGGATGCGGCGGCCGTGCCGCGCCGCGGTCCAGAAAGCTGAGAACCGTCGCGAGCGAGGCAACCGCCTCAGCGCCGGCGCCGAACTCGACGGTCCGTGTGGCATTGCCCCCGTCCGCTTCGACGAAGACCGTGTTGGACGTTCCGAAATCAAGGCCGATGGTCTTCGTCATGCGGGGCACTCCGGTCAAATACGTCGCCCCGCCACGGCGCGCAATTACGCGCGGCCTGGGTCAAAAACGGTCGGGGCTTCTGGTTCAAGAGGGATTGGATCGGGCGTGCGGACATACGTCCTATCAGTGGAAGATGCAAGGCGTTATTGCCATATCGCACCCCATCGCCTTCCCGGAATGAAAAAACCCACCCGGATACAGGACATATCGTCCAACATCCGGATGGGCGGGTTTCGAAACCGAGTCCCTACGGTCAGGCCGCGGCGACGCCTTCCAGGAAGCGGTTGACCTCTTCCTTGAGCTGTTCCGTCCTGGCAGACAGATCGCCGGATGCGGCAAGGACGTCCTTGGCGGAAGACGAAGTCTGGTCGACTGCTTCCGACAGTTTGGACATGTTGGAGGACACTGACATGGTGCCTTCCGAGGCTCTGAGCACGTTCTGGGAAATCTCGTTGGTCGCCGCGCCCTGCTCCTGGACGGCTGCAGCGATGGTGGAGGTGTAGGAATCCACCTCTTCCATGATTTCGGTGATTTCTCCGATCGCCTGGACTGAGTCCTTGGTCGCCTCCTGAATGGCAGCGATCTGAGCGCCGATCTCCTCTGTCGCCTTGGAGGTCTGGGTGGCGAGTTCCTTCACTTCCGCCGCGACCACCGCAAATCCCTTGCCGGCCTCGCCCGCGCGGGCCGCCTCGATGGTTGCGTTCAGCGCCAGCAGGTTGGTCTGCTCTGCAATCGCCTGGATCAGCGTCACGACTTCACCGATCCGGCCGGCGGATTCCGCGAGCCCCTCGACCTTCTCGTTGGTCATCCGGGTGCCCTCGGTGGCCCGGGCGACAACCTCGGTCGTTTTTGAGACCTGCCGGGAAATTTCGCCGATGGAAGCAGACAGTTCCTCCGCCGCACTGGCAACCGTCTGCACGTTGCGCGTTGCCTCGTCGGAGACGCTCAGTGTATCGCTCGCATGATTCGCGCTTTCCTGGGCGATATCCGTCATCCGGCCTGCGGTCTGATCCATGCTGGTCGCCGTTTCGGCAACCGAAGCCAGGAGGTCGGAGGCACTGGTGCGGAAGGAAGCAATCAGGTCCTGGACCCGGTTCTGCCGATCCTCGGTCTCCCGCTCGCTGGCCTTCTGGCTGTTCTCCAGTTCCAACCGTTCCATGGACCGGCGTTTCAGCGTCTCCACAGCCTGGGCCATCTGGCCGATCTGATCGGTCCGTTCGGCGAAGGGAATGTCGACGGACAGGTCGTCTTCGGCGATACGCCCGGTGATACGAGCCAACTCGGAGAACGGCCGCAAAAGCCGCGCGACCATGAACATGCTGAGCAGGACCGCCACAATCACCACCGGCGCCGCCAAAAGCGTGAAACTGGTCATCATCTCGGAGACGTTTGCCTCGACTTCGGCCTTTTCGACACCGGCGTAGAGAATCCCGATGATGTCATTGGCAGGCGAAAAGATCGGCTGATAGATCGTGTAATAGTCCTTGCCGAGGATCGTCGCCTGGCCTTGAAAGGTCTTGCCGGTTGTGACCACCGGATAGACGGCCCCGTTTTGGCCGAGCGGCGTCCCCACCGCCCGATTGCCGTCCGGCTTGATGATGTTGGTGGTCTTGCGCCAGAAATCCTTCGTCTCCGGATCCCAGGCGAACACGGTAACCGTTTCGCCGGTCATGCGTCCGACCGTATCGATCAGGTCATGGGAGGTGAATTCGGGGATGGCGTCGAGTTCGATCCGTTCCACATTGCCGCCGGCGCCCCAGACGACCTTCGCCCCGTCCACCCGTTCTTCGAAGATGGTCGCCGCCACGCGCAGGTTGGTGTCCTGCTTGGCGACCGCACGGCTTTTCGCCTGATCGCTCGACACGTCGTAAACGATAAAGCCGATCACGAACATCGCCACGGTCAGGAACCCGGCAATGGCAAGAGCCATGGATGTGGTGATACTCAGTTTTTTGATATTCAGCGTCATTAGCTCTTGCCCCTCGAGAAGTCTCCCAGAGGAAAAGAAGCCAAATTAAAATTAAATTATTATGAATTCTAAATCTTGACCCAGAAGGAGAAAAACAACCAATCCATACCCATAGACTTGATTTGTATTGCTTTTCCCAAAAAGAATATAATTAGTTTCAAAAAACAGAAACCAATTGAAAGATTAACTCGAATCACCGCTCACCCTGAACCTACTAACGTAAAGGACAGCAGTCGGTAAATCTTCGGATGCGTCGAGAGGAGAAAGTTCGAAATAAGGTGGCCGGCGGAAAGCAGGTGTTCGAGGAGGCCACTCTTCGCCCCGCTCTCCCGCCGGCCTGCCCCACGGACCCAGGAGATGCGGCGGACCTGAGCACTCCGTAGGGAACCCTGGTCTGTGGTTACACCACACGACAACAACGCGCTGTACAAACCAGTAAAAGATCTTGCAAGAAGATCGTTCTTTCGTGGCGTCACACTACAAGAGTGGTGCCGGAAATCAACACTCCTGCAAGATTTTGCACAAACGACCTGCAAAGTTAGTAAATTCGTAACCTTAACGCATGCGTCAGCAGGCGAAAATGCTTCATGAATAGGCGTAGTTTCCGCAGTGCACTTTTTGAGGGAGCTATCTTTGAATTAAACCAATTACGAGCAACTCGTTTTAAAAGCCGGCTTATGCTTCGCCCAGATAGGACCGCACGGTTTCCAGAAATTTGGCGACGGAGATCGGCTTGGATATGTAGGCCTCACAACCGCCCTGGCGGATGCGCTCCTCATCGCCTTTCATGGCAAAGGCGGTCACGGCGATCACAGGAATGGCACAGAGGTCCTCGTCCTCCTTGATCCATTTGGTCACCTCAAGCCCGGATACTTCCGGCAGCTGGATGTCCATCAGGATCAGGTCAGGATGGTGGGCCCTGGCAAGCTCGAGCGCCTCAATCCCCGTCCGGGTCTGCAAGGTCTCATATCCGTGCGCCTCGAGCAGGTCATGAAAGAGCTTCATGTTCAGCTCGTTGTCTTCCACAATCAGCACGGTCTTCGCCATGTCTCGGCCCTTTTCCCGGCTTCTGCCGGTCCCTGTGTGACGGACGGAGCCGTCGTTGTACCTGCCGCCGCCCCTGGCAGCTGGAATGCGTCGTCGCTTCGCATTAGGGTCTCTATTAACGTGGAATCGTTTCGGAAAGGCAAAAAAACACGATGCTCGGCGAACGCGGCAAACAGATGACCTTTGAATCCGCTCAGGAAATTGCCGTAGAGGCCCTGCTTCAGCTGAGCCGGGACCCGGAGCAGATCGGCAGATTTCTGGCGGTTTCCGGCATCGGACCGGAATCGATTCGCGATGCGGCGGAGGAACCGGGCTTCCTCGCGGGCGTCCTTGAGTTCTATATGGCGGACGAAGCCATGCTGCTCACCTATTGCGAAAACGCCGGCCTGCGCCCGACCATGATCGCCGCTGCCCGCTTCGCCCTCATTGGAGATCCGTCCGATTATGGCTGAGCCGACGCCTCCCTCCGCCCACGTTCTCGCCCAGATAGACGCCCTGCCGAAAGCAAGCCGTCCCTTGATCGTCTGCGACGTGGACGAGGTCATCCTGCATATGGCCGACCATTTCACCGCATTTCTCGGTACGAAAGATCTGACGTTCCTGTCCGGCGGTTACCGGTTCACCGGCAACATCGCACCGATCGGATCGGACACACCGATCAGCCAGGAAGCCGTCCGCCAGCTCGTCGATGCGTTTTTCGACGAGGAAAGTCATCGTCAGCGCATGGTCGAAGGTGCGGACCGGGCACTCAAGGAACTTCATTCGGACTGGGACATCCTGCTCCTGACCAACCTGCCCGGCGCGCATAACAAGCCGGTAAGGGAAAAGCTTTTGCAGGGATTCGGCATTCCCTACCCGGTTCTGACCAATTCCGGTCCCAAGGGCGGCGCGGTCGCGGCCCTGGCTGCAGGTAGGCCGTCCCCGCTGATCTTCATCGACGACAGCCCGGTGAACCACGCCTCCGTCAACGCCAGCCTGCCTTCGGCAGTCCAGATCCAGTTCGTCGCCGACGAGACTTTCCGAGCCGCGGTAAAGCCCTCGGACCATGTTGATCTGCTGACCGGCGATTGGAACCGGACAAGAGACTTCATCGGCGGTATTCTGGTCCCGGATTAAGAGAAAACCAGCGGGCATGAAGAAATGGTCGAAGGACCGATACCATCGGAGACGGCCAACCGGGCGGAGCCGTTGCACGCGCTTTGCCGGGATTGCGGCGCGCGGCCTGCAGCCACCCGCAACCGCTGCCCGCGCTGCGGCAGCCCACGCCTGGTCTCCCACCCGGAACTCGACACGCTGACCATTGCCCATATCGACTGCGACGCCTTCTACGCAGCGGTTGAAAAACGCGACAATCCGGAGCTGCGCGACCTTCCTGTAATCGTTGGCGGCGGTCAGCGGGGCGTGGTCTCTACCTGCTGCTATATCGCCCGCATATACGGTGTGCGCTCGGCCATGCCCATGTTCAAGGCAATGGAAGCCTGTCCGGATGCCGTGGTCATCAAGCCGAACATGCGCAAATACGAGGCCGTCGGCCGGGACATCCGCGAACGCATGCGCGCGCTCACGCCGCTGGTCGAGCCGATTTCCATCGACGAAGCGTTCCTGGATCTGACCGGCACCGAACGTCTGCACCACGCAACCGCCGCGGAAACGCTTGCCGCCTTCGTCCGTGCCCTTGAGGAGGACATCGGCATCTCCGCCTCCGTGGGCCTCGCGCCGAACAAGTTCCTCGCCAAACTCTCCTCCGACCTGGAAAAGCCGCGCGGGTTTTCCGTCGTCGGCCGAGCTGAGGCGAAGGCCTTTCTTGCGGAAAAACCGGTCAGCATGATCTGGGGCGTGGGCAAGGTGTTCCAGCAGAAACTCGCCTCGGAAGGGATCCGGACCATCGGACAGCTTCAGCTGATGGAGCCTACGGACCTCGCCCGCCGCTACGGTGCCATGGGCCTGCGCCTTGCCCAGCTCTGCCAAGGCGAGGACGACCGCAAGGTGACGCCCCATCGCGGCGCAAAAAGCGTCAGCGCTGAAACGACCTTCAATTCCGACATCTCAAAGCTCGACAGCCTGCGCCCGATCCTGCGCGACCTGTCCGAAAAGGTCTCCCGCAGGCTGAAGAAAGCGGATCTTGCCGGACGCACTGTGTCGCTGAAACTGAAGACGGAAGATTTCAGGATCATCACCCGGGCCCGCCAGCTTTCCGATCCGACCCAGCTGGCCGACCGGATCTACCGGGCCGGCGAGGAACTTTTGAAGAAGGAAACCGATGGCCGCCGGTTCCGCCTGATCGGCATCGGCGTCAGCGATTTCTCCGATCCCCGCCAGGCGGATCCCCAGGATCTGCTCGACGAGGGTGCCAGCCGCCGGAAAAAGGCGGAACTCGCCATGGACACGCTCAGGGAAAAATTCGGCCGCAGCAGTGTCGAACTCGGCCTCGTTCATGCGGCTCGCCCGCCAAAGCGCGACAAGAGCGGAGAGCGGGACTCCTAGTTGGTACAGCCGGTTTCCTCTTGCAGCTCGAGCTGACGTAGCTTGCCGCGAAGGCTGAATTGGCCGTAATCCATCTTGAGCTGCCGGCTGATGCCGTTGTCATAGAGCAGGAACGTCATCTGATAGACTGGCGTTCCCTCGCCATCTTGCTCCTGAGCAGGGTCGAAATACGCGATGGTCACCGGCCAGGCCTCAGCCTGCTTGATACGCGAGACGGCGGCCGACGGGTCGTCGCTCAGCGGTATATCCTCCGTGATCAGCGCGCCGATCACAGCGGTCGTCGCATAGACCTTGTCGCCCGTTTCCGAGCCATCATAGACATCGGCACCGAGGAAGCTCTTGCCCGCGCGTGCGGCCTCGATGACCTTACTCAGATGCTCGGTCGGATAGAGGGTCTTTCCGGAAATCGTCAGCGCACGCTCTCCCGGCTCCTGAAGTTCGATGGTCTTCTTGCCATCGTCCTGCCGCGCCATCCCCCGGGTTTTTTCGACCAGCTTCTGGTCGACGTAGGTCTTGCTGAAGAACTGGAACGACGCGTCCTTCGGATTTTCATAGGTCGAGGAGCGCAGGTCCGTCACCTGAGACCCTCCGGAAACATCCTGAAATTCGGTCACGAACCGGAAGGACACGCTGTAGCCTTCGCAGGCACTGCCGCTGAATTCATAGACCATGCGTCCGTTGAGCGAGGAGATCCCGGTGCCGTCCGCCGCCCTGTCCAGCTCCATGTCATAGATAGCACGATGGGGCACAAGTCCGGCAGCAAACGCCTGTCCGATAGAAACAAGAGAGACAAGGCCAGCCACACACAAGACCGCGCTTCTCGCCAGGACAGATCCTGTCACGCGCTGCATCTCTATCTCCCCTTGCAAATCCACCAGGTCACACACCTGCCCTGAATACCAGGCACGAACATTATGCGCTTACAGACCGCTTCGCTAGACTGTTCCCGCTACAAATTCCTTTTCCTGGTAAATTCGCGCGGCGTCGACTTCGCCGGCCTGAAGCCATTACCCCTTGCGACCGACGGGTATTTGTTCCAGAAAAACGCCACGAGCCCGATCCTGGCAATCCGTTCAAGGAGACCTGTCCGCATGTCTGAGACCACAGAAGCCCGCCTTGCCCAACTCGGTGTCGAACTGCCCTCCCCCGCCGCGCCGGCTGCCAACTACGTGCCTTATGTCCTATCGGGCAACCAGCTCTTCGTCTCCGGCCAGTTACCCATGGGCGCCGACGGTCTGGAACATGTAGGCAAGCTGGGCGACGATATCTCCGTTGGCGAAGGCAAGGCGGCGGCGAAACTCTGCGCCATCAATCTCCTGGCCCAGGCAAAGGCGGCCACCGGCGATTTGGAAAAGGTCGCGCGCCTGGTGAAGATCGTCGGCTTCGTCAATTCCACCGCGGATTTCACCCAGCAGCCGCAGGTCATCAACGGCGCGTCGGACTTTCTGGTCCAGGCCATGGGTGACAAGGGGCGCCACGCCCGCTCCGCCGTCAGCGCTGCGTCCCTGCCCTTCGGTGCGGCGGTCGAAATCGAAGCCGTCTTCGAGATCGCCTAGATCATGACAGACGTCGGCCAGATCATGGTGCGCCCGATCGCGCATCGCGGCTATCATAACGTTGAGACCGGCGTCATCGAGAACACGCCGTCAGCAATTTCGGCCGCGGTCGAAAAGAACTTTGCCATCGAAGTCGATGTCCAGGAAACCGCGGACGGCGATGCACTGGTCTTTCACGACTACACCCTCGAACGGCTGACGGAAGCAGACGGCCGGGTGATCGAACGGCCAACCGCCTCGCTTACCGGCATCGCCATGAAGGAAGGCGGCGACAGGCTCTGGCTGCTTCAGGACCTGTTCGACCTCGTGGACGGCAAGGTGCCGCTCGTCATCGAGATTAAGTCCCTGATGCGCCCGGGCGCCCAGGCGGATTTCGTCCGAAACGTTGTCGACCAGGTCGCGGCCTACAAGGGGCCTGCCGCCATCAAGTCCTTCGACCCGGACATGCTCTCCATTGCGAAAGCCCACAGACCTCACGTCCTGCGTGGCATCGTCTCGGAAGCCATGCGGCCGGAAGGCGAATATATGCGCATGACGCGGATGGAACGCTTCATTCTGAGCAACATGCTGCATCTGCCCAGGACCCGGCCTCACTTCATCTCCTATGGCATTCGCAGTCTGCCGGCTTCTGCTCCGTCCTTTTGCCGCAAAGTGCTGGGCCTGCCCGTCATGACCTGGACCGTGCGCACCCGAGACCAACGCGACCGCGCCGCCCGCTATGCCGACCAGATCGTCTTCGAGGGCTTCGACCCCAACGCAGGGTAAGCCCCGCGGCCCAAACGACTGAATTGCCCTGAGCATGCAAGACGAATTAACTATCGATAAGGCACAACCTTCCGCCTTGCTCCCCTCTCCCCCCTTGAGGGGGAGATGTCACTAAAAGTGACAGAGGGGGGTGGCGACGGTAGCTTCGCACTCCGATTCTGAAATGCCCGCTAGGCTGATACCCCCCTCTGTCCGTTGACACGGACATCTCCCCCTCAAGGGGGGAGAGGGGCGCAAATGGCAGGACCTTGCCTTTCCGCTGGCCTCATCTGCCGGTGCTATCGAAGGCCCCACATGCAAAACCCCTTGCAGTGCAGCATCGAGATCCTACACTTAAGGTATGAGCATTCTCATCGAGCAGGGTTGAGGTCATGTCCGAACAGGAACATGCGGACGAACAGGCCGCGACGCTGCGCATTCTTTCCGGCATGGAAGATGTCTCGGCGGAGGGCTGGAACAGCGTCGCCAATCCGGGCTGGCTGCTTGGGCCGGGCGGTCGCCTCACGCGCGATCCTGCCTTTGAATCGGATTATCAGCTCCTTGAATCGCTCTCTGAGCGGGAAGAATCAGTTTCTGAAGAGACCGCCTTCAACCCCTTCATTTCACACGAGTTTCTCTCAAGCCTTGAAGAGACCGGCTGTGCCACCGGAGAAACAGGATGGCTGCCCCGCCACCTGCTTCTCCAGTCCGCAACAGGGGAAATATGGGGCGCAGCCCCTGCTTATCTGAAGTCTCATTCCCAGGGCGAATATGTCTTCGACCACGGCTGGGCCGACGCGTTTTACCGGGCCGGCGGCGAGTATTATCCTAAGCTCCAGATCTCCGTCCCCTTCACTCCGGCGACCGGGCGTCGACT
Organism: uncultured Roseibium sp.; assembly: GCF_963675095.2. GTDB lineage: Bacteria > Pseudomonadota > Alphaproteobacteria > Rhizobiales > Stappiaceae > Roseibium. The sequence goes on from NZ_CAXXSJ010000028.1 coordinate 51,877, forward strand.
TTTCGTTTCGCCTCGGATCGACTGGCAGACGGGCCTGCAGGCTCTTGCCTCCGGCCTGGTGCAGGTCTGCCAGCGCAGCGGCGCCTCCTCCGCACACATCACCTTCCTGACGAAGCACGAGTGGGATACCCTCGGCGAGATGGGCTACCTGCAGCGTACCGACCAGCAGTTCCACTGGGAGAACAGGGATTACGGAAGCTTTGACGACTTCCTGAGCGACCTTGCCTCGCGCAAACGCAAAGCGATCAAGAAGGAACGGCGCGAGGCAGTCAGCGCCGGGATCGAAATCGAATGGGTCACCGGCGCCGATCTGACCGACGCCCACTGGGACGCCTTCTACCGCTTCTATGAGGACACCGGCTCGCGCAAATGGGGCCGCCCCTATCTGAACCGGGAGTTCTTCTCCCTCGTCAGCGAACGCCTGGCGGAACGCATCCTCCTGGTCATGGCCAAGCGCGAGGGCCGCTACATTGCCGGCGCCCTCAACTTCATCGGCTCAGACACCCTGTTCGGCCGCAACTGGGGCTGCACGGAACACCACCCGTTCCTGCATTTCGAGCTCTGTTATTACCAGGCCATCGACTTCGCCATCGAGAAGGGCTTGAAGCGCGTGGAAGCCGGCGCCCAGGGTGCCCACAAGCTCGCCCGCGGCTATCTCCCCGTCACCACCCGCTCCGCCCACTGGATCGTCCACCCGGGCCTGCGCGACGCGGTCGCCGATTACCTGGAGCATGAGCGCGAAGCCGTGGAACGGGAGAACGAGGCCCTCACCGAGCACGGTCCGTTCCGTAAGGGGGACTAGGGGACTGACCCGCCCTCCGCGTTTACCTTCCCGGAGGAAAAGTTGCATTTTCCCAGAACAAAACCGGCGCACGAATCTTGGCAAAAGCGTCGCCATAACAATAGAGTAGACCCAGCCCGATTGAACCTCAGGTCCAGCCATGCGTCTGCTCTTGCTCCTGCCCTTTGTCCTGCTCTGCCTCTTTCATCCGGCATCGGCATATGACGACAGCGAGCTGGAAGCAGCCGGACTGTACGAGGAATTCGACCCCGATCGACTCACGTTTCAAGAAAAGAAGTTTTTGCAAGCCGGCCTCGCCTTCAAAGAATTGTACAAGGGGCAAATCGATGGCGTTTGGGGCCCCGGCAGCCAGGAAGCACTCGAACGCTTCTCTGAAAAATTGAACTTTTCAAAGACACCTGAAAATAAAATTCTTGCCCTGCCCGCCTTTTGGATTGCAGGGATAACGGAAAACATCCTCTTAAAGAAAGACTGGAACTATGAGTATCTGAACACATACAAAATTTCCGTTCTGATACCTGAAAGGAATATAAAATTTGATGGAATGAAGGGAAGCTTCTACGCCTTCAACGACGAAAAAACCACATTAAGATACAGAATTACCAGAGAGAACCATAAATATAAAAATATGTCTCACGACTTGCTTATAGATGCTCGAAAAAAAGGAACAAAACCTTATACGGTACGAAAAAGAAAGTTATGGATTACATCTGCAAGAAATCAAAAGGAAGTGACGTTTTATGTTCGCTCAGATTTTATTGGCGGCTCTTGGACGACCATAATTGTTTCGTCACTGGATTCCGATGCCGGCGCCCTTGCAGCGGTCGCAGGAAGCATAACACCAAGGGAAATGCCCCAATTACGTCTCGGGGACGGTTATCTTCGCAAAGGAATAGATGCTGCCAGACAGGTCCTGAGGGAACGAGAGCGTAAAAAGCAAGCAGCAGAAGATATTGGCAATCCAGACACCCGCCTTCCCGATGAAGGAAGCGCTTCAACGCCTGATACAGATACCCCGCCCCTCGCCAAAGGATCGGCCCCGAAAACCGCCTCCTCCGGAACCGGCTTTGCCGTATCCGCCAACGGCGACCTGCTGACCAACAATCATGTCGCCGGCGATTGCAGCAGGCTGACGGTCGACGGTCATAAAGCGAGCCTGATGGCAACGGACGAGACCTTCGACCTCGCGCTGCTGCAAGTCCCAGCGCTCCGGAATGAAGACTTCGCCACGTTTGCAGAATCGCCGGCGCCGCTCAATTCCGACATCACCGTCGCCGGTTACCCCCTATCGGGCTTGTTGAGCGGACTGAACGTCACCCGGGGATCGGTCACCGCAATGAAGGGCATCGGCGGCGACAGCACCCGGATGCAGATCTCCGCGCCCGTGCAGCCGGGCAATTCCGGCGGCCCGGCCATGAACGCCTACGGCCATGTGGTCGGCGTCGTCGCCGCCAAACTGGACGCCCAGCGGGTCGCCGACGCCATCGGCGACATCCCCCAGAACGTGAACTTCGCCGTGCGCGGATCGATGGCCAAGCTGTTCCTCCATCAGAACGGTATCACTCCAAAAACCGCCGCCCCGAAAGCCCCACTCTCCCCGGAAGCCATTGCGACCCGGCTGACCGCCATTACCCACTTCATCGAGTGCTATTAGGGCTGGGACTCATACCGTATTGAAGAACTTGAGAAATGGGATCAGCCGGACAGCAGCTGAATCACGTCTTCAACCGCCGAGTCCAACCGATTCTTTTAACTCGCGTTTCCGTCACCACATGAACCGGCAAATGCGGAAGTTGAATCAGTTTGTGAACCCGGCGTTGAATCGATTTCCGAACTTTCCTTGAATCAATATGTGAGCGCTCTGACTCGGCGGCAATCGCCCCTTGCGGGAGAACCGTTCCAGTCGATAGTCTCCGATCCAAAGCTTTCTTATTTGGGGACGGAAATGTCTGCACCTGCCTATGACGACCAGAACGTATTCGCGAAAATCCTGCGCGGCGAACTGCCGAGCCACAAGATCTACGAGGACGACAAGACCGCGGTGATCATGGACATCATGCCTCGTGGCGACGGCCATATTCTGGTGATCCCCAAGGCGCCTTCGCGCAACATCTTCGACATTGCTGAGGACGACCTTTTCGCCGTCATGGCAACGGTGAAGAAGATGGCCGCCGCAGTGGTCAAGGCCTTCAACGCGGATGGCACCACTATCCAGCAGTTTTCCGAACCCGCCGGCGGCCAGGTGGTGTTCCACACCCACGTCCACGTGATCCCCCGCTTCGACGGCGTCAAGCTGCGCCCGCACACCGGCGAGATGGCCGACAACGACGTGCTTGCCGCCAATGCGGACAAGATCCGGGCGGCGTTGGGCTAACGCCAACCACACTGATGGTCGGGCTCAATTAACGAAGAGGCGTCACACGCCGAATTACCTCTCCCATTGGGAGAGGTCGGAGCGAAGCTCCGGATGAGGGGTTTCAAACGCTCTGTATTCTACAGAAGCTATATCCCCTCATCCTTTCCCCGCCACCGCGGCCTCATGCTCGGCCGCGATCGCCGCATCCTTTTCCGCGGCGCGCTTGAAGGCCGGCCGCTCGCTCATGCGGGCGGCATAGTCCTTGAACTCGGGATAGTCGGGCACGATGCCGAACTGCAGCGTCCAGGAAAGCGCGGCCCCCCACAGGACATCCGCCACGGTCATCTTGTCCCCCAGCAGGTAAGGCCCCTTGGCAAGCTGGTCGCGGAGGACGTCCATCACCTGGTCATAGGTGCCATAGGGCGACTGGCTCTCCGGTGCCGGCTCCCGTTTCATGAACCGATCGACCACCGCCGGTTCAAAACAGGCCGGGTAATAAACCATCCAGCGCAGATAGGGACCGCGCAGCGGATCTTCGATGGCAGGTGTCAGCCCGGCCTCCGGAAAGAGATCACCCAGATAGATGTGAATGGCGGCCTGCTCGGTCACGACAGCCTCCCCGTGACGGATCGTCGGCACCTTGCCGAGCGGGTTTACGGCTAAAAACTCCGGCTGCCGCTGCTCTCCGGCCTTCATGTTCAGGATGTGCAGATCGTACGGCGCTTTCAGTTCGCCCAGAAGGACCATGACGCTGCGGGCGCGGGTCTGCGGTGAATAATAGAAGGTAATCCTGTCCTGCATGATGTCCCAGTCTCCAAATCCGAGGGTGCCGAATCCGGCACTGGAGGCAAGCTACAACGGCATACCTGTCAACTTTTGTCAGGTTGGATTAGAATAATTTTATGCGAGCCAGCCGCCTTCTTTCGATCCTCCTCACCCTGCAGGCCAAAGGCCGGGTTACCGCCCGGATGCTTGCCGACGAGTTCGAGGTCTCCGAACGCACCATCTACCGGGATATCGATTCCCTGAGCGAGGCTGGCATCCCGGTTTACAGCGAGCGGGGATCGGAGGGCGGCTACCGGTTGCTCGACGGCTACCGCACCCGGCTCAACGGCCTGTCGGCGCAAGAAGCGGACGCCCTGTTCCTGACCGGCCTGCCGGGACCCGCTGCCGACTTAGGGTTGGGCGCCGTCATGGCGGGTGCTAAAAACAAACTGCTGACCGCCCTGCCCGAAGACTTGCGCCGAGGCGCGGAGCAGATGCAGAACCGGTTTCTTCTCGATGCCCCCGCCTGGTTTACCGAAGCCGAACATCCGGACCATCTGCAGGAGGTCGCCAAAGCCGTCTGGGATCAGCGTTTCATCGACATCCGCTACCGAACCTGGAAGGCGGAGAAACAGCGGCGTGTGGCCCCACTCGGCATCGTGCTGAAAAGCGGTTCGTGGTACCTGGCAGGCGCCGTCGATGGCAGCCCGCGCACCTACCGCATTTCCCGGATCCTGGAGTTTTCGCCGAGCGACACGCATTTCGAACGCCCTGCGGATTTCGACCTAGCCGCCTACTGGCGTGAAAGCACCCGTCGCCTTGAAGAAGAACTCCACCCCAACCGCGCCACCTTGCGCCTGTCCCCATGGGGACGAAAGATGTTCGAGGCCTTCCTGCCGCCTTACGTCTGCGCCCATGCGGACTTCGCTGACGCACTGGACGAGGCCGGCTGGACCACCGTCACCCTGCCCGCTGGCTCCATCCGCCAGACCTGCACCGATCTGTTGCGCTTCGGCGCGGAGGCGGAAGTCCTCGACCCGCCGGACCTGCGTACCGCCATGGCGGAAATTGCCGGGGGATTGGGTGAGATTTATGGTAGGAATGAAGGATGAGTAGACCGGTCACATAATCAACCTGCCCGATGACAGATCAAATTTCATCCGCATGCTGTGCCAGAACAACCTGAAATTCCTGCAAGCTCATCCCATTGGCCATCAAAGCGATGACCAGCTCAGCGAGGAAACCATCTCGCGGCTCGACAAGACGCACGAAGTTCCGGTTGAGGAAAACAGATGCACTGAGGAAAGCCAGTCTCTTGTTCCCGTCAATCAGTGCGTGGGTTTTGCCGATTGCATGGATATAAAGCGCGGCGAGATTGATCAGGTTCATTTCGCCCTCATGCATCCACGTATTGAGCGGACGGTCGAGCGCGGAAAGCATCTTGTCCCTTCCGCCCAGGCCAAAATGAACCGGCTGCTGAAGATGTTTCTCCTTCAGCACCGAAATCAGATCTTCAATATCGTGGAGCGTGAGCCAAAGTGGCTCGGCCGGATCATTCACCAAGAATTCGGATTGTTTCTGCGTATTCTTTCAGATCGGCATCCGCGATGTCGCGCACAGACGGTACGTCCCGACCACGCCGATGCAACTCAGCGGCACGGCGCACGCTGAACTTGGAGGTATCGGCGCCTCCGCCATCGGCCTTCTTCAGATCCTTATTGACCTCGGGAGCAGTCATATCGTTCTCCATGTCTCTAAGGTAGCGAACAGACCTGAATTATTCAACAATCCCCCTACCCGGACACCCCACCCAGCAGCAGCCAGCCGCAGATCAGCACCGCCACCCCGACCAGCACGCCGACGATCACCATCTGGCGCACCGCCAGAAAGGCGGTAAAGCCTGCGCCGGCCGCAACGAGGCGCAGCCACATGGGGGTTTCGGACAGGATGCCATTGGGAAACAGGATCAGCTTGGAGATGACACCGGCGACCAGGGCGGTTGCCACACAGCGCACCCAGACGAAAAGCTCGCTGTCTTCCCGCAGGCGTCCGCCCGCGAACACGCCGAGCCAGCGCCACATGTCCGTGGCGATCCAGCCGGCCACCACGATCATCACATAGGGCCACCACCAGGCAACGTCGTTCATGACAGCCCCCTGCGTGCAACACGGTGGATCAGATAGGCCGCCGTACCGCCTAGGAGGCCGGTCCAAAGCAGGTCGAGCCCGGGCACGTAGACGAAAAATACCGGCCCGAGCGCCAGACCGATTGCCAGGGCCAGTTTGTCGGCCAGGAGCCGCGAGGCGCCCCAAAGCGAACACAGGAAATAAACCGGCGTCAGCAGGACCAGACTGCCGGCCAGCATCGGCGGCAGGCGCTCCACCAGAAGATAGGCGATGCCGGTCACGCTGAAGACGAAACTGGTGATCGCAAAGCCAAAGCCGAGGAAAAACGGCAACCGGGCCTCGCGGGGCATGTCAGGCAGGTTGCGCATGGCATAGACCCAGGCGGTCACGGCCACGAAATGGGAGGCGATCAGAAGCTGCCAGCGCTTCGTCTTCCCCTCCACCTTGACCATCGGCATCAGCGCCATGGTCATGGGCATCAGACGCACGGAAGCAAGCGCGACCGCGATCGCTGCGGGAATAAGCCCCATCCCGGAATTGAGCGCCCCGGTCAAGACCACGATCGAAGGCAGCGCCCAGATCATCCCTGTCATCGCCAGCGTCTCGGTCAACGACAACCCGGTCTCGCGCGCCAGGCCCGCATAGCCGACAAAGGCCGCGGAAAGAATCAGCGCCGGAATGGACATCGCCGCCCGCGCGCCCCGAAGGGCCCAAGTACGGGGAGGAAGAATGTGACCGGGTCCGCCGGCCGGATCGATTTCGTTACTGGAAGCCATCACTACCGGATCTGGTAAACAGGATCTGGAAACGGGGAATAGGAAGGTTCCCTTATAAAAACGGATTGCGACAAATTGTCAATTCGGGGACCAAGGATGAACCGGCCCCGCCAGTTCCGCTAACGCCCAAATGAAAGCCTTCTTCAACCTCATCGCTCCTGAAGCGCCAGTCGCAGGCCGAGGGCGCAGTAGATGGTGCCGATCACCTTGCCCTGCCAGCGCATGACCGTTTCGCTGCGGCGGAGCAAGCTGCCGATACCGCCGGCGAAGACGGCAACGGTCAGGGTGCTCAAGAGCCCCATGGCAACGAACAGCACACCGAGCACGGACAGTTGCAGCGCCACCGACCCGTTTTCCGGCCGCACGAACTGCGGCAGGAAGGCCAGGAAGAACATGGCCGATTTCGGGTTCAAAACCTCCGCCAGAACCGCCTGCCGGAACGCCTGCCAGGGAGAAACCCCGCCGTCACCGCTATGGACTCGAACCGGCGTCCGGTCTCGGAACGCCTTGATGCCGAGATAGACCAGATAGGCCGCGCCGAGATACTTGATCACGCTGAACAGCGTGGCCGAGGCCAGGATCATCGCCGACAGGCCCAGCACCGTGAAAGCGGTATGGACAAGATCCCCCGCCGCAATACCGAGTGCGGTTGCCAGTCCCGCCCGGGTTCCCGAGCCCGAAGCGCGGGCCAGCGTCAGCAAGACCGCCGGACCTGGAATGAAGACAAAGCCGAGCAGAATGGCCAGATAGGTCACCAGGGTCGTTTGATCAATCATGCGCTTTCCTCCCGTTATCCCGCTCGCGCCGTTCAAGAAAAAGGCCGGGACACATCTGCGTCCCGGCCTCTGCATTTTCCTGCCGATATAAAACCTCAGTCGGCCAGCGGCACCTTGGGCACCAGGCTTTTCTTGGCCCCGCCCTTGCCGCTTTCCGGCTTCGACGGTTTGGCGGCCGCCTTGGCCACCGGCTTTTTACGACGCTTCGGCTTCGGCTTGGATGCGGCAGCAGCCTTTGGCTTGGACGGTGGCGTTGCCCGTTCCTCAATCGATTCCAACAGCAGCCCGGCATCATCCTCCGAGACGGAGACCTTGACCATGCCGCCCTTCTTGAGCTTGCCGAACAGCACCTCGTCGGCCAACGGCCGTTTGATGTGCTCCTGGATGATCCGGCCGAGCGGCCGTGCGCCCATCTGGCTGTCGTAACCCTTGTCGGCGAGCCACTTGATCGCACCATCTGTGAGCTCGAAGGTCACGCCGCGGTCGGCAAGCTGGACCTCGAGCTGCATGACGAATTTCTCGACCACCTTGTAGACCACTTCCATCGGCAGATTGCCGAAGGGAATGACTGCGTCCAAGCGGTTGCGGAATTCCGGCGTGAACAGCTTGTTGATCGCTTCCGCGTCATCGCCTTCGCGCTTCACCCGGTTGAAGCCCACCGGCGCCTTGGCCATGTCAGAGGCCCCGGCATTGGTGGTCATGATCAGGATGACATTTCGGAAATCGACCTGCTTGCCGTTGTGATCGGTCAGCTTGCCGTGGTCCATCACCTGCAACAGGATGTTGAACAGGTCCGGGTGTGCCTTCTCGATCTCGTCAAGCAGCAACACGCAATGCGGATGCTGGTCGACGCCGTCGGTCAGAAGACCGCCCTGATCGAAGCCGACATAGCCCGGAGGCGCACCGATCAGGCGCGACACCGTGTGCCGCTCCATGTATTCCGACATGTCGAAGCGGATCAGTTCCACGCCGAGCGAGGATGCCAGCTGGCGCGCCACTTCCGTCTTGCCGACGCCGGTCGGGCCGGAGAACAGGTAGCTGCCGATCGGCTTGTCCGGCTCGCGCAGGCCGGCCCGGGCCAGCTTGATGGCCGAGGCAAGCGTCTCGATTGCCGCGTCCTGTCCGTAGACAACCCGCTTCAGGTCCGGGCCCAGGTTGGACAGCACTTCCGCGTCGTCCTTGGACACCGACTTCGGCGGGATCCGCGCCATGGTGGCGATGGTGTTCTCGATATCCTTGACGTTGATCGTCTTGCGCCGGCGGGATTCCGGCACCAGCATCTGCGACGCCCCCGTCTCGTCGAGCACGTCGATCGCCTTGTCCGGCAGCTTCCTGTCGGAGATGTATTTCGCCGATAGTTCGACCGCCGCCTTGATGGCGTCATTTGTGTAACGGACCTTGTGGAAATCCTCGAAGTAAGGCTTCAGGCCCTTCAGGATATCGATGGCGTCCGGGATCGTCGGCTCGTTCACGTCGATCTTCTGGAACCGGCGCACCAGCGCCCGGTCCTTTTCGAAGAACTGACGATATTCCTTGTAGGTGGTGGAACCGATGCAGCGGATCGCGCCGGAGGCGAGCGCCGGCTTCAACAGGTTGGAGGCATCCATGGCTCCGCCCGAGGTCGCGCCCGCACCGATCACGGTGTGGATTTCGTCGATGAACATCACCGCACCCGGATAGTCCTCGATCTCCTTGACCACCTGCTTGAGGCGCTCCTCGAAATCGCCACGGTAACGGGTGCCGGCCAGCAGCGCGCCCATGTCGAGCGCGAAAATGGTCGCCTCTTTCAGCACATCCGGCACATCGCCGTTGACGATCCGGCGCGCCAGCCCTTCAGCGATCGCGGTCTTGCCCACGCCCGGGTCGCCTACGAACAGCGGATTGTTCTTTGACCGCCGGCACAGGATCTGGATGGTGCGGGAAATCTCGTCGTCACGGCCGATCAGCGGATCGATCTTGCCCTTCTCCGCCTTGTCGTTGAGGTTGACGCAGTAGGCTTCGAGCGCATCGGTCTTGGCCTTCGGCGCCTTCTCGCTGGGATTGCCCGACAGGGCTTCCTCTTCTTCGTCCGCGCCCTCGACGGGGCGGGCCTCGGCCATGCCCGGCCGCTTGGCGATGCCGTGGGAAATGTAATTAACCGCATCGTAGCGGGTCATGTCCTGATCCTGCAGGAAATAGGCCGCATGGCTTTCCCGCTCGGCAAAGATGGCCACCAGCACATTGGCCCCGGTCACCTCTTCCCGTCCGGAAGACTGGACATGGATCACCGCGCGCTGGATCACCCGCTGGAACCCAGCGGTCGGCTTTGAATCCTCGTCGCTGTCGGTCACCAGGTTGTCCAGCTCGGTCTCGATGTAGTCGAGCAGGTTCCGCCGGATCACATCCAGATCCACGTTGCAGGCCCGCATGACCGCGGCCGCATCCTGGTCGTCCAGGAGCGCAAGCAACAGATGCTCGAGCGTCGCGTATTCCTGCTGGCGCTCGTTGGCGAAAGCCAAAGCCTGATGGAGCGCTTTTTCGAGACTACGAGAGAATGACGGCACGTGTGATATCCTTCACTTTTTCTCCATGACGCACTGCAATGGATGCTGGTGTTTCCGGGCAAAATCCATGACCTGCGTCACTTTTGTCTCCGCGACTTCGTAGGAAAAGATCCCGCATTCCCCGACGCCGTGATGATGAACATGGAGCATGATGCGCGTGGCCTCTTCCCGGTTCTTCTGGAAGAAATTCTCCACCACGTGAATCACGAACTCCATAGGGGTGTAATCGTCGTTCAGCAGCAGCACCCGATAAAGGTTCGGGCGCTTGGTATTCGTTCTGGTCCTGGTGACAACAACAGTTCCGGCGTCGCCGTCACCATCTTCAAAGTCAGCCCCGCCTGCCATACTTCAGTCTACTGCCCTTCAAACGATGACCTACCGAGTCTATCAGCAGCAAACCCGGAGTAAAGGCCCTCAATCTTGTGTGACCCTGAAGCCGCCTGGTTGCCCGTGCCGCCTCTTGTCCGTTCCCGGTTCGCCCATTTTCCCGGATCAATCCTGCCGCGCAAGTCGCGCCTGCGCAATGGCCGATTTAATCGGGAGGCTGCGGTTTTTTGCCAGCCTGAACCGGCACCGCCCTTCAAAGTGTATGTAGGATAGGAAAAAATATTTAAAAGATCAGAAGCAAAGACGGAGTCCCACGGCAAGGACCGTCGAAAAAGGATGGAAAGCCGAAGGTTGGGGATAGCCGTCAAATCCTGGCTGTCATAGGCCGCATGACCATCCCGACCGCCCGAAAACCGGGCGATTGCGCGACCCAAGCATTCCTACGGGAGGGCCGGCATAGAAAAAACCCGGCTCTTTCGAACCGGGTTCAAATTCTCTTGAAGCGACACGGGTCCAGGAGAGGACCCGGATAACCGCAGACTGCCAGAGCCTGGATTACTTGCCCATCTTGCCGAGCATGCCTTCGTAAGGCTTGTAGGCTTCCTTGGACAGGTCGGTGTACATTTCACCGAGCTTGGTCATTTCGCCGACGAAGCCCTCATAGGCCGTCTTGAAGTAATCGGTCTGCGCTTCGAAAGCCTTGTCGAGGGACTTGCAGGAGACGACCTTCTCGACCGCTGCAGAGCCTTCTTCAAAGGACTTCTTCTGGTAGTCAGCCATTTCGGCGGCAATGGCCTGCATGGCCTTGGACATGGTGTTAAGCGACTCCATGGCCATATCCATGTTGTCCTTGCCCAGCTTCTGCACTTCCTCGAAATTGTTCATCATTCTTCCAACCCTTGGTTACCTGGAGATATTGCGAATACGGGTGCGCCACGCCTCCGCACCACCTCGACAGGCGTCTGTTTACCCTACGACACCATATTATGCGCCGCACAAATTTTGTCAAGAATTTTTTGCGCTGCAACATCAACCTGAAATACGCACAATTCCGGAGCACCCTTGTCGCATCGCCGATATCAAGCCAGCGAGCAAGGAAGATCGCGGCAAGCCCCGCACAAGCAAGTTGATTAGAAAATATGAATCCAAAAAACCTAAACTATGCAAAAACAGGGAACGCTCGAGAGAATATTATTATTCCGAAATAAATACTTATTTTGAATAGCGTTTACAGATAATTATATTTAAAAATACACTGCCTTACTCCTTAATGGCAATTTAGAAGAAATTAATAAGCTGTTAATACTAATTTTAATCTAAAATTTTTTCGGCATTCTCGCTTTTATATTTACTCATTCGTAACTGCGATTCCATCAAATGAATCGCAAAGAATATGGGAAACCGCTTGATTGCAGCCGGCTACCGGACTGGTTAGGTTTGGAGTTGTGATGGAAGTGCGTGACCCAGAATGGGAAATGTCGGTGTTTGGTATGCGTTTGTATCGCAGTGCACGAAATCTGGGTTTGTTGGTAAAGTTCGGCCTCGCGGCGGCAGTCGTCCTGTCCGCCCCCTTGCAGGCGTCGGCAAACTCCAAATATGCGGGGATCGTCGTCGACGCTAAGACTGGAAAGACGCTCTACGAGTCTTCCGCCGATGCCCGTCGCTATCCGGCCTCTATCACCAAGATCATGACCCTCTATCTGGTGTTCGAGGAACTGGAAGCCGGCCGCCTGTCGCTGAATTCGCAGCTCAAGGTCTCGAAATACGCTTCCGGCCGCCCGCCCTCGAAACTGGGTCTGAAGCCCGGCTCCACGATCCGGGTCAAGGATGCAATCCTGGCGTTGGTCACCAAGTCTGCCAATGATGTCGCCACGGTTGTGGCCGAAAACATCGGAGGGTCCGAAGCCAAGTTCGCCGAGCGCATGACCCGCACTGCCCGTCAGCTGGGCATGAGGCGGACCGTCTTCCGCAATCCGCATGGCCTGCCGGATTCCAGGCAATACACGACCGCCCGGGACATGGCTCTGCTCGGCCGCGCCATTCAGGAGCGGTTCCCCGACTACTACGGCTATTTCAAGACCCGCGTTTACAGCTATCGAGGCCGCCGGTATGGCAATCACAATCGGCTGCTCGGCAAGGTGAAGGGTGTCGACGGCATCAAGACCGGGTATATCCGCGCCTCCGGCTTCAACCTGGTCACTTCGGTCAAGCGCGACGGCCGTTTCATCGTCGCCGTCGTGATGGGCGGCCGGACCGGCCGCTCGCGTGATGCCCAGATGGTGAAGCTGATCAACACCTATCTGCCGCGCGCCAGTAAGGGTCCGGCTACCGACCAGGTCCTGGTCTCCCGCTCCCGTACCCCGACCTTCGTGGCCGCCAAACTGGACGAAGTTCCCAAGCCTTCCAGGAAACCGGGACAAGAAGACGAAGCGCCGTCAAACGTGCTGGCCCTGGCCTCACCGCCGAGCAAGGCGGAACGCGAAGCCCCGACGATCGTGACCGGAGCAATCCCCGTCCCGCCGAAGGTGGTCAAGTCCCGCATGACAAATGCCTTCGAAGCCGCCGGTCTGCCGCCGGTACCGCCCGAAGCACCCGCGCGCCCGGAAAAGACCACGGTTACGGTGGCCACCAGCGACACCAAGGACCAGGAACCGGGCTGGCAGGTACAGATTGCCGCAACGGAAACCGAGAGCGACGCGGTCGAAATGTTGAAGCGTGCAACGACTGCAGCGGGCCTGCACCGGCGTGTGCCCTATACCGAACCGGTCGAAGCCAACGGCCAGACCCTCTACCGCGCGCGCTTCGTCGGTTTCGAAACGAAAACCGCCGCCATGAGCGCCTGCAAGACCCTGAAACGGGCGAAATTCGCCTGCTATGCCATCTATCAGTAATCGCGTAACGGATGTCGTCAATGTCTTCTGAGAAGAGTGTCTTTAGCCTCGTTGAGTTTCGCCGCCAGGAAGGTGCTTCCGCCATGGTCGGGATGCAGTCTCTGCATCAGCCGTCGGTGCGCCGCTCGGATTTCCGCGTCCCCGGCGCCGGGCGAAAGCCCCAGGATCTGGTAGGCCTCCTCATCTGTCATGGCGCCCGTGCTCGCAGGGCCGCCCTGCCGCTCTGCTCCATCCGCCTCGAAGTGTTCACGCCAGCCGGCAAGCCTGCGGTCGAGATAAGCTTCGACTAAAGCCCGACTCTGCGCGTCCGTAACGGTCTCTTCCCAAAGGACCTTCAGATCTGCGTCGCCGAGGTCTCCCAGCGATGCGCCAGTGAACCGCCCGGCAAGCACGGTTCCGCTCATATCACCGCTGTCATGGTCCAGTTCCATCTCGACCATGGCCGTCCGCACCCGGGACGTCTGCCCCGGGGTCGCCTGCCCGCTTCCTCCGCCGAACACCCCGCCCAGGCGCCTCCAGCCCAACAGCGACAGGCCGACACCGGCAAGAGGAACGGCAAAGGCGAACCTTCCCCCCACGGCAAAAATCGCGGCGACCGCCAGAAGAGCGATACCCGCCCCCTGCCTGAGCGTGCGCGCCAGATCGGCCGGATTGGCCTGGACGAAATGCTGGGCCGCGTAAAGCAGCATGATCAGCAGCAGGATTCCCAGAAGAAGATAGAACATACGGCCTATTTCAGTTGATCAAGCAGAAGCCGGGCGCCTTGTCCTCCGGACGCCTCGAGCTTTTTCAGCGCACCATGGCCGCCGGCGGCATAGGCGGCAACGGCCTTGAGCAGGTCCGCAAGCTGGCGCGCGGAGCCTGCATCGAAGTAACAATAGGCGCCGCGGGTCAGCCGGGCAATCTCCCGGAACGCCCGCTCGGCCACCGGATCCCGGCCTTCCTGGAACAGAAAGACCGGCACGCCCAGAAGACCGAGTTCCCCGGCACGGGCGCACAGATCGTCGACGTTCTCCTCCATGCAGTCGCCCACATAGACGAGGCCGGCGATCTTGTCGTCTTTCGCCGCCGCCAGGGCTGCGGACAACACTTTGCGGATCTGCGTGTGCCCGCCCCTGCAATCGATCCGCGACATGGCCTTCGCCAGATCGTCACTCCCGGTAAACCAGCGCGATGCCTGACATTCGCCGAAGCCGCGGAAATAGACCAGCTTGATCTCCAGGCCGGAGATCTTCCCCGCTTCCTTGAACATGTCCGCCTGGATCTGACAGGCCTGGTCCCAGGTCGGCTGGCGGCTCATGGTCGCGTCGAGGCCGAAAACCAGCTTCCCGCGGGCGCCCGGCGGCACGGACATCTCCGCCGCCTTGTCCAGAAAGGCCTGAATATCGGCCGACGAAGACCGGCTCTCGGCCTGAGGCGTTTTAAATTCGCTTTTGACGGGAGGCCGTTCGGCCATGCATTTCTCCAGCGGACATTGGAATCTGTCCTTCGAAACTTGGGGGCCTCCGCCTCTATTGGCAAGTCCTTTGAGGTTTCAGCCGATCGCCCTCCGCTCAGGCAGGTGCCATTTGCGCCCGGCTCAAGGGGCCGCGCCGGCGCAGGTAGAGTTCCATGACAATGGCGTTAGGAACCCAGCAGAACCACGCGATTGCCGGATAGGCGATCTCGAATGGAAAGCCCATGGACATGCTTGCGCCCAAATAGAGGCGCAGCGTAACGGCCGCGAAGGTCAAGGCGACGGACCGCAACATCCAAGCCCGGTGCTGCGGGAGGTTGCGCCGAATTCCATAGGCAAGACCCGTTGCCGTAACCCCAATCCAGATCACCGCAAGCGTCGCAAAACCGGCCGCCGCTATGGGCCCGGCAGCCGAATTGAACGCAATCCTGAAACCGGCGATCCCCGACAGGAAGATCGCAAGCACATAGATGCGCCCCACCCAGCGGTGTACCGCCGGCATGTTTCGCCGAAGCCTGGGAAAGAGCTGAAACGGCACGCATGCCAGAGCCACCGGAGCAAGCGCGATGTGGGCGTAAAACAGAATTCGGCCGGCTTCCAGATGATGCGCCATAAAGGGCATCGACTCCTGCACACCGAAAATCGCGAAACGATAGGAGATCAGGGCAATCACCACACAGCAGGTCGCTGCGACCCAGGTGCCGACGCGTTTCAAATGGATATTTCGAGCCATTGCCGTCTTCCTCCTCGTTAACTTGACACTGTAAAGTTAGCAAGAAACTTGACGCTGTCAAGTTAGAGGAGCATGGTCGCCTCATGACGGACAAACCAGCACGGCCGCGCAAGCGCGACGGCACACTTCGCGACAGCCTCATCAAGGTCGGAATCACCTTGTTGCGGGAAAAGGGTCCTGACGGGCTTTCACTCAGAGAATGTGCGGCACGTGCCGGTGTTTCCCATGCCGCCCCGACCTACCACTTCAAGAATCTGAAAGGCCTGTCGACAGCAATCGCGGCACGAGCCTTCAGCCTGTTCGCCCAGTCCATGGAAACGAGCATTGCCGACGCGCCCGACACACCCCGCGCCAGGCTGACGGCCATCTGCGAGGGTTATCTCGCCTTCGCCAAGGCCCACCGGGAACTGTTTCTGTTCATGTTTTCCGGACTGGATTTAGACGGCGACGATCCGGAATTCGAGACAGCCTCGACGCGCGCCTACACCATCCTGAGCGAGGTCTCCGAACCTTTCGTCGGACCGGGTGACGACCCGGAGGAGATCGAGCTTCTGATCTGGTCTCTCGCCCACGGTTATTCGCATCTGGCGATGATCAACAAGAAGCGCCCGCGCAGCAAGGGCAACGATTTACCGACGCTTGCCAAGATTCTTCGGCACCTGGAACTCAAACCTTCCGACACCTGATCAGATCAGACAAAGCTCCGAAAGATCCCTGCGCATGTCCTCCGGCATGGCTGCTGCCTCGGCCGCGGAGCGGATATCGGCAGGCGCGTCTTCCGGCTTCAGGTAGCGCCACCCCTGGAACGGCCGTTTCGGCTGATACTGGGTCAGGATCAACCGCGGTTCGAGGACAAGGTCGCAGCGCTTGACCCCCGACTTGTCGGTGAAGGGACGGATGTCGACCAGATGCTGACGCACCTGGATCCGCCCCTTGATCACCCAGTAGAGCGAGCCGCCATCCAGAAGTTCGTCCCGACGGGTCGGCACCATGCGTGTGGTGTGTGTCTGCTCCAGCGGTTCGCCGGCCTGGCGCTTCTGATCCATGCGGAAATCGAGCCACGCCTGCAGGCTTTCCACGCTGTCCGCGCCAACACACAATTTCACCAGATGCAGGGTCATGTCCCGATGAGGTACCAGCAAACCGCCCAAGGTCAAGCACCCGGACGGATAGACGGATCTTTTGCACAGGTCGCGGGATGAAGCGGACGTCATCCGCTCATGAGATCTCCACAAACAAAAAGGGCGCGGAGATCCGCGCCCATTTCGTATGCTGGTTGCTTGTCAGTTCACGACGGCGACCGCCTGCTGGGCGGTGTCCGGGTCGTGAAAAAGCATGAACAATGCCAGCGCGCCTCCCAGAGCGAGTACTGTCCAGACAGTAACGCCCCAGCAGGACTTTTGCACGTTTTCGTCCATGAAAACCCTTTAGACCTATTCTGCCCACTGCCCGGTAGCGGGAGGTGCCCCGTGGCGAAATGTGGCCTTATTGGGGCGAGGAGTTAAGGGATCCCTAACGACTTCGCAAGTGCAAAAAACAGGCATCAGGAATGCAATCCGCGCTGGTCTCCCTTTTTATCATTTAATTCAAAATCTTAAGTGATTGTAGCCAGATAAAAAAAGCTGCGGTAAACACAGAGGGAGGCGCGCTTTGTGTGCCCGGACCCAGTCCGAAACAGGAACGGAATGAATCACAGAGGCCGGCCATGATGAATGTGCTTTCGCTTACCGATCTGATTGCCGTCGCCTGGTTCCTGTTCGCCTGGTTCGGCTTCAACCTGCTGATCGACATCAGCCCCTTGCGCCACAAAACCCTGTCTCATGCGATGGACAACTACCGGCGCGCCTGGATGATCTCCATGACCCGACGGCCGGTGCGTATCATGGACACGGCAATCACCTCCGGCCTGCAGCAGGGCACCGCCTTTTTCGCCTCAACCTCGCTGATTGCCATCGGCGGCGGTTTCGCGCTTCTGAACTCCACCGACGTCATTCTTCAGGTGGCAACGGACCTGTCCCTCCCCGTCAAGAGCGGCCGGGCTCTTTGGGAGATCAAGGTTCTCGGCCTGATGCTGATCTTCGCTTACGGGTTCTTCAAGTTCGGCTGGGCCTACCGGCTGTTCAACTATTCCAGCATTGTCCTGGGATCTGTCCCGGAAGCCGGCTCACCGGAAACCGAAGCCATCCGGAAACTGGCCGGAACGGCGGCGGAACTGAATGTGCTTGCCGGCCGCCATTTTAACAGCGGCCAGCGAGCCTTTTTCTTCTCGATCGGCTTCATGGGCTGGTTCGGCGGCCCCATCGCCTTCGCCGTGACGACGCTGGCGGTCCTGATCGTCCTGCTCCGCCGTCAGTTCGCCTCCAAAGCGCGGAAGGCAGTGCTGTCCGGGTACAAGCTGGCATTGTCGCTCAGCGCGGACGCTGACGAATACACACGCACCGGCTCGTCGAACCCCTTTACCTGATATTCCCCAAACAGGCCGCACCGGCAATCCATGATGTCGGCAATCACCTCGGAAACCAGGATTTCCAGGTCCAGGTCCTTGGCAAGCTCCGCAATCCGGGCGGCCATGTTGACCACCGGACCAATGACTGTGAAGTCGAGCCGGGTTTCACTGCCCACGTTGCCGAAGAAGACGTCGCCGGCATGAAGTGCGATACCAACGCTCAGGTCCGGCGTCTCCAGGCAGATGTTGGCCTGGTTGATTTCCTCGATGCTCTGGATCGTCTGCCGGGCTGCGAGCAGCGCGCGCCTGGCCGCGTCTTCCGCCTCATCCGCGTTGGAATAGGGGAAGATCGCCATGATCTCGTCGCCGATGTATTTGAGCACCTCGCCGCCGTGGGCTTCCACCGCCGCCGTCATGGCACCGAAATACTGGTTCAGGAACTTGATCAGCTTGTCCGCCGGCAGCGTATTCGAAATCCGGGTGAAGCCTCGCAGATCCGCGAAGCTGACCACCGCGGAAATCCACTCGCCGTCGCCGCGCTTGACCGTGCCGTTGAGCACCTTGCTGCCCGCGCGCACGCCCACATAGGTGTCGAGCAGCGTTTCCGCGGTCCGCTTCAGCGTCGCGAGTTCGCAAACGATTCCCAGCGGCCGCATGATCGATTCCAGCACGCCGATCTGCGCACCTGTAAATCCAGCCGGTGTCTTGGTCGCGAAGGTCATCGCCTTGGTCGACCCATCGGAAAATGGTAACGGCAGAGCAATATAGTCGGTGTATCCGTCGGCCTGAGGTCAGGAATGACGGTGAATTCATCCGGCTCCGGCTCCGGCGCGATCCGGCAGCGGACCGGCTGGCCTCCGGTAAAGACGGCCTTCAGCGGGCTGTTGTGATACCGCTCATCCAGCTCCTCGGAACCAATATAACGACGCAACTCGCGTGTTCCGCTGCTTTCCCAAACGGCCGCCTCGGCCCGCACATTCGGATGCAGCAGCATGATCGCGGTTGTAATCCGGTCAACCGGGAGCCCGCCTTCACGCAAATGCGAAGCCAGATCTTCGACCAGTTCCAGGCTGTCCTGCCGTCCGACGGCTTCCGAATAGAGCCATTGAACGACGTTCGCGGCGAGCAGCGGCGCTTCAAGGACCATGAGCCCTGTTCCTTCAAGATTGACGACGGTCCCGCCCGTTCAGGGTCGCGAACAGCTCCTATATGGGGCTCCGTCCGTTTTTCGCAAAGGGCAGACCGGCTGAACGGATTGTTTCAACCCGCAAATGTGCCCTTGGGTTAGGTTCTGGACTCACAATAGCAGAATCAGGACCTCAACGGCCATGCACGTTTCTCTGATCAGGTATTTGGGATAGGTTCGAGGCTCATCTGAGCGAATCCGAATGACATACAAGATGCTGCCTCCCTTTTACCTGATCGTGGACGACCCCTCCTGGCTCACCCGGCTGTGCCCTGTTGGCCTGAGGTTCGCCCAACTCAGGATCAAGGACAAAAGCCTGCCTGAAACTGAAAAGGCGATTCGGGACGCAGTTAAGATCGCGCGCGGGCACGACTGCATTCTGGTGGTCAACGATTATTGGCACCAGGCCATCGATGCGGGAGCGGACTGGGTCCACCTCGGACAGGAAGACCTCGACACCGCCGACGTCGCCGCCCTGAAGGCCGCCGGGATCCGGATCGGCATCTCGACGCATACACCGGCCGAACTGGACCGCGCGCTCGCGCTCGATCCCGACTACATCGCACTCGGACCAATCTACGAGCCACGGGGCAAGATCGTAGATCACGCGCCTCAGGGCCTGGACCGGATCAGGCAGTGGAAAGCCCGTATCCCCTGCCCGCTGGTCGCCATTGGCGGAATACGCCTGGAACAGGCCGCGGACGTCTATGCCGCCGGCGCCGACAGCATCTGCGTGATTACCGATGTGCTGCAGGCGACGGATCCGGAACAAAGGTGCCGGGACTGGCTGATTGAGGCCGGAAAAAAGCGCTAGGCTGTAGTGACAATTTAAGGAATTGGGGATTCCCAAAGGTCGACAAATCAGATTCAACACTGGCTTTTGGAGGCTGGTGTGGAAGGCGAGATACTTCGGGACGA
Organism: uncultured Roseibium sp.; assembly: GCF_963675095.2. GTDB lineage: Bacteria > Pseudomonadota > Alphaproteobacteria > Rhizobiales > Stappiaceae > Roseibium. Next base: position 71,978 of record NZ_CAXXSJ010000028.1, read on the forward strand.
TCAATGGGAGCGGCTTCGGGAATTTGTTCCGGGTGGCCGGCAGGGGCGGCGCGGTCCGCGCAGTGACGGACGTCGTTTCTTTAATGCGATCTTATGGCTCGCTCGCTCAGGCGCCCGCTGGAAAGATTTGCCAGAGGACAGGTTCGGTCCCTATCAGACAGCCAAACGGCGTTACTATCGCTGGATTGAAGCTGGTGTCTTTGAGCGCATATTCGAGGCGATCGCCCGTGAGCCGGACATGGAGTGGCTGGCAATCGACGCGACCGTCATAAGAGCACATGCCCAAGCCGCGGGCGGAGCGCGCAAAAGGGGGGATCTGAAGCCCAGGCCCTTGGACGCTCCCGGGGCGGCTTTGGAACGAAGATCCACGCAGTAGTGGACGCACTGGGCTTACCGGTTCGCTTCGATATCGGGCCGGGACAACAAAATGACATGGCTCCCGCGTGCCGTCTCATGAGCGGTCTGCATGCACAGCAGGTTCTTGCGGATCGCGCCTATGACGCTGACAGTCTACATGATCTTATTCTTGAACAAGGCGGCGAGCCCATCATTCCGCCACGCCGCCATCGCAAGCATCAGCATCACTACGACCAAATCGCATACAAGAACCGGTGGGGAATAGAAGGCTACTTCGCCAAACTCAAGCAATGGCGCCGTATCGCTACGCGATACGATAAGCTCGCTGCAAACTTCATCGGCTTCATCAAGCTCGCAAGCATTATGCTCTGGCTTAAATAATTAAATTGTCACCACAGCCTAGAGCCTTTCCCGGTTAGACTGAAGCATTCTGCCGAAGCCGGTTTGGTTCAAGGTCGAGGGATTTGGCGAAGGCCGTGCTGACTGCACGGTCGAGGCGAAGCCCGAAGGCGTTGGGCCAAACCGGCCCGGGCCCCCTCTCATTCGCACCGCATCCGCGGTTCGAATGATCCGTAATTTGAGCTGCTGCGTGTTTGCCGAAGGCAAACAACGCGGCGGGTTTCCGTCCGGCGGACGCCTGTATTGTCGGGCCGCTTGCCCATAGCCCCGCTATGGGCTTCTCGTCCCTCCGCACAGATCGCTTCGCCGGACGACAAACAGAATGCTCCAATCTAACCAGGAAAGGCTCTAGTTCCGGCACAGCGCGAACGGCATCACCGTCGATCCACCCGCAAAACCCCTTTGAATTCCCTGCAGGTTTTGCCCTCGCGACAAGTGACGAGGCCCAAAGGCGCAATCCGTGACAGATGTCACAGGCATCGGAACACGCCTGGTGCATTTTGCTCCCATCGGATCAACGATGTAACCGAGGGCAAAAGAATGACCTTGTATCTGAAACTTGGCGGACGTCCGGCTTTCCAGGAAGCCGTCAAAACGCTCGAAAACAAACTGTATCAGGACAGCGCGTTCAGACCGTCTCAGGAGGGCCGCATCCTGAGGCACTCCGACGAGCTTTGCGAGTTCCTGGTGTTTTTGTTCGGAGGCGCCCCCTTCTACGACGGCATGCCGATCGGTGCCGTGCTGCAACCGCTCCGTCTCGACGACAACCGATACGACCGGTTTGTCGACCATGTCGTCAACGCATTGGGGGGCAATCGTTCCTCCGTCCGCAACGAAGCCCAGATGCGGGTCGTGATGGAGCATATTCGCCCCCACGTCGTGAACGTCCCGGAATTGCGAGCGGACCCCGCGTCGCGGGACCCGATCGGCGTCCCGGCCTGATCCGGAGTATCCAACAACGAAAAAGCGCCGGCAGGTTTCCCTGCCAGCGCTTTTCTTTTTTCCGGATTGACCGTGTAGAGATCAGCTGAGTTCGCTGACCGTGGTCACGACCTTGCCGACCAGGCCGTATTCGATGCCCTCTTCCGGGCCCATCCAGTAGTCACGGTCCGTGTCCTTTTCGATGCGTTCCAACGGCTGTCCCGTGGCATCGGCAAAGATCTTGTTGAGGCGGTCGCGCATCTTGATGATTTCGCGCGCCTGGATCTCGATGTCGGTCGCCATGCCGCCGGCACCACCGGACGGTTGGTGCAACAGAAACCGGGTGTTCGGCGTGCAGAAGCGCTTGTCCTTCGGTACCGACACATAGATCAGCGCGCCGGCGCTCGCCACCCAGCCCATGCCGAGAATACGCACTTCCGGCGAGATGAACTTAATCGTGTCGTGGATCATGTCGCCGGATTCCACATGGCCGCCGGGAGACGACACGATCACCGTGATCGGATCGTTGGAAACCTGGGCAAGCGCCAGAAGGCGCGCGCAGACATCCCGGGCCATCTCCTGGTTGACCGGCCCCGTGATCAGAACGGTGCGGGCCTCGAACAGATGCTTGTCGACCTGGATGGACGGTTGGCTCTTGGCCTTTTCCTCTTCCTCGTCATCGAGACGGGCTGGCACCGTTGTCGAATAGTTTTTCATGCGCGGGATGGGCTCCGTTGGCGTTTTGCCGGCTCAGGCGCCGGTCGTTCGGTGTCTCAATGTGTATGCGAACCGGGAGCAGCTCGCAAATCCTCAGCCGAGGCATATCCTGAAAGAGTTATCAGAACCGAAACATAAGGGGTTTTTGGCAAGGATCAATCGGCTTGATGCGATCCGTCACGGAATTTTCGGTCGCCCTTCCCCAGGAACAGATGCCACATCATGGCCGCGAAAAACGGCAGGGACGGCCAGACGAACCAGAGCGGCGACAGCCCTGTCGTCAGGAGATTGAGCACAAAGAAAAAGCCGATCATGAAGACGCACCTGCGGACCATCCGCGGCTGGCGCCTCAGCCAGGCACGTGCCTGCTCGAAACCGTTGGCGAGGACGGCGGCATCCCGATCGCCGGCCGGACCGCCAGCATGGACCGGTCCGGCATCGGCAGCGTGGTCCCTGACGCGCTCCCGCGCCTCCTGCTCAGCCGGGGCGTTGCGCCCGCCAAGACGGACCGCATAGGTGGCCACCGGATCGCTGACGTTCTTCACATGCTGCGGACCCAGCGGATCAAAGCCAAGGGCCAGTTTGCTGTGCACCTGATCATAGACAGACTGGGACAGCAGGATACCGCCCCGCGGCGCCAGTTCCTGCAGCCGGGCTGCGACATTGACGCCATCGCCGTAGATATCGTCGCCTTCCACCATCAGATCGCCCAGGTTCAACCCGATCCGGAACTCCATCTTGCGCGCGTCCGGCAGGTCCGCGTTGCGCAGCGACAATTCCGTCTGGATCTCGACCGCGCATTGCACGGCCTCCACCACGCTGGAGAACTCGATGATGACCGCATCGCCCCAGGTGTTGACGATCCGCCCGTTGTGCCGCTCCGCCAGCTGCGACATGATTTCGCGGTAGGACTTCAGACGGTCCAGCGTCCCGTCCTCATCCACTTCCATCAACCGCGCGTAATGCGCCACGTCGGCACACATCACGGCAGCCAGTCGGCGTTTGGTACGCATGGCGGTTCCCCTGCTCAACTTCTCTTAGGAATGGGACTGCCGGAGTGAAATTGCAACCGTCACGCCCGAATTGACCGGTCACGGTGTCGCCGAAAAGCCGCACAAATACGAGCGCCTATTTTTCCGGCACCGACACCCTTTCGACGGCCGGCACCAGTCCGATTCCTGCGCTCGCAGGATGCGCCTGACCTTCGAAGTAGCCGCAGACACTGTCGCGACCGCCGAGCTTTGCCGCGTAGAGCGCTGAATCCGCCCTCCGCATCATGTCTCTGAAACCATGCCCCTCGCCGGCATCTTCCGCCACGCCGATGCTCACGGTGACGGACAGATCGCCTTCCTCGGTTCCAATGGCCATCGAACGGACGGCCTTTCGGATTTTTTCCGCTACCAACATCGCGTCGTCCGGCGCGACGACCCTGAGGAGCGCGGCGAATTCCTCCCCTCCCAGACGCCCGAACAGGTCGGTCCGGCGGATCATGCCCGTCACCCGGGCGCAGACCTGCTTCAGCACCTGGTCGCCGGCCAGATGGCCATGGGAATCGTTCACCGTCTTGAAGTGATCGAGATCGAGCATCAGAAGCGCCACGGTCACCCCGTCCTGCCGGCCCTCGCGTAACATGCCTTCGGCGCGGGAGAAAAAGGCGCGGCGGTTGAGAACATTGGTCAGCGGATCGTGGGAGGCATCGTACTGCAGCGTGTCCAGGTGCTCTTCCCGATACATGGCCATGGCGATCAGGGTGCCGATCACCACCAGCACCAGCGGCACGAACACGGACACGGCCATGATGTCATGCCGTTCAAAAAGGCCTTCCTGAAAATTGGTGACAAGTCCGTAGACGGCCCGGACCGCGTGGGCGGACCCGCTGACGATAAACAAGGCGGCCAGCCCCTTCTTCAGCCGGTGTCCCGAAAGAACCGCGTCACGCCAGAACTCGAAGGCGATCGCGAAGCTGTAGAGAGCGGTCAGCGTGGAGAAGACGAAAACCCGGTTGCCGGTATCGGTGTATATGACCGGCACCTGACAGGCGAGAAACCAGATCGCCATCGGCGCGGCCGCAATCAGGATGCTCACCTTGCGCCGGGCGATCAGCCGGGTTCCGACCCAGCCCAGCCCGAGACCGGCAAGCAGCAGCCCTCCGCCTAAGTCGATCGACAGCCTGTCGGCGATCTGCCCGCGCGCCATCATGAGCGGAAGAGCCGAGACGCGAACGAAGAAGCTGACCGCCCAATAGAGCAGCCCCGGTTCGGAACGGCTCGGCCACCACACGACCAGCAGCGCCATGCCGACCAGGAACATCAACGTTCCCAGCAAGAAAAAAAGCGTAAAAATGTCCAAGTGCATGAAATGGAGCCCACTTCCGATCCATGGACCGGTTACCAAAACCTGCCTGCAACTTTTAACTATGGCACGAAGTTATGCGGACTTCGTTAAATGATAGACGCCAAATGTCAATTTTACGCGACTTCGGCGGATCCTTCTTCGGAAAGACATGTCAAAAGTCTCAAGGCCTCTTCCGCCTGAGCAGCCGGCACGAACACATGGTCATGGAAAAAGGCGGCAACCACATTGGCCGGGATACCTGCGCGGGCAAGCGCTGCCGAAACCGCAGCGGTCAAGCCGACCGCTTCCAGGCTGGAATGCACTGTCAGCGTGATCCGGCGAAACCATTCCGCCTCCGCCAGCCCGAGTTTCCGCGCTTTTTCCACGGGCAGGATTGCGCTCATGCCCTCGGTTTCGGCAAAAAGCCCAACGGGTTCATAGGCCGCCAGGTCCGCCACCGTCTTCTCCGCAAAGGTGCAGAACACATAAGGCTCCGGATCGAGCATCGGCCGCATTTGGGAAATGAGGTGGTCGAGATCGGTTTCGCCGGTCATGGGCAATCCTCCTGTCGCCTCCCACAGGAAATTGCCTAACAGGCACGCGAGTCAAGCGCTGGGACGGAATATTACCCGTTGGCCGCCGGTTTCGATGAATGCGGAGTTATGCGGACGAGATGGTCGATAGCTGGTCTTTCCCCCGATCGTCATCCCCGGTCAGCGAAGCGCGACCAGGGGTGACAAATAGGGGGCGGGTACACGGCCACAGGTATTCGGCGGCCATCGCCTACCCTCACGCCGTCTTGTTGAAGATCTCCCGGCCGATCAGCATACGGCGGATTTCGCTGGTGCCGGCGCCGATCTCATAGAGCTTGGCGTCACGCAGCAGGCGGCCGGTCGGGTATTCGTTGATGTAGCCGTTGCCGCCGAGAAGCTGGATGGCATCAAGGGCGATCTTCGTTGCGTTTTCAGCCGCATACAGGATCGCGCCGGCGGCGTCCTCGCGGGTCGTCTCGCCCCGGTCGCAGGCCTGGGCCACCGCATAGACATAGGCCTTGGTGGCGTTCATGGTGACATACATGTCGGCCACCTTGCCCTGGACGAGCTGGAAGGTGCCGATCGGCTGGCCGAACTGCTGGCGCTCGTGGACGTAGGGGATCACCACGTCCATGGCCGCCTGCATGATGCCGATGGAACCGGCCGCCAGCACGGTGCGCTCGTAGTCCAGACCGGACATGAGCACGTTGACACCCTTGCCCACTTGACCGAGCACGTTTTCCTCCGGCACCTCGCAGTCCTGGAACACCAGTTCACCGGTTTCCGAGCCGCGCATGCCGAGCTTGTCGAGCTTCTGGGCAACGGAGAAGCCCTTGAAACCCTTCTCTACCAGGAAGGCGGTGATGCCCTTCGGCCCCGCATCCGGATCGGTCTTGGCGTAGATGATCAGCGTATCGGCCTGCGGGCCGTTGGTGATCCACATCTTCGAGCCGTTGAGGACATACCGGTCGCCCTTTTTCTCCGCCTTGAGCTTCATGGAGACCACGTCGGAGCCCGCGCCCGGTTCGGACATGGCGAGCGCGCCCAGATGTTCGCCGGTAATCAGCTTGCCCAGATAGCGCTTCTTCTGGTCGTCATTGCCCCAGCGGCGCATCTGGTTGACGCACAGGTTGGAGTGCGCTCCGTAGGAAAGGCCGATGGACGCGGACGCCCGGCTGACCTCCTCCATGGCGATGCAGTGTTCCAGATAGCCAAGGCCGGAACCGCCCCATTCTTCCTCCACGGTGATGCCGTGCAGGCCGAGTTCTCCCATTTCCGGCCACAGTTCCTTCGGGAACCAGTCCTCCCGATCGATGCGGTCGGCAAGCGGCGCGATCCTGTCCTGAGAATAGGAGCGCACGCTGTCGCGCAGCATGTCGGCGGTTTCGCCGAGGTTGAAGTTGAAGGACGGAAAGTCGTTGCGGATCATGTGTCGTTCCTCCCGAGAACGTTTGGTCGGGTCCGCTCAGCGGACGTATTTGACGAAATTGGTGAGATGCCCGATGCGGTCGTAAAGCTGCCGGGCGCGGGTATTGTGGTCATGGGTGTGCCAGTAGACCTTCGAGCAGCCGAGCCTGTCGGCCTCGGCATAGACTGCCTCGATCAGCTTGCGGCCGGCCCCGCTCCCCCGGCAGTCGCCATCAACGAACAGATCCTCCAGATAGCAGGTGGGCTCGATTGCCCATGTGCTGTCATGCGGCAATGCGTGGACCAGTCCGACGAGCCGGCCGTCCTGCTCCGCGACCAGGCCGAAATGCCGGCCTTCCCCAAGAAGGCGTTGGAACAGCGTATCGGTGACCTCCGGCGCAAGATCCTGCTCATAGAAGGCCAGATAGGCCTGCCACAACCGCCCCCATTCTGGTCTGTCCCGAGCCTCCAGCGGCCGGATCCGGATTTCGCCCATGGGTTCCCCTAGTCTTCCATGCCTTGCAGGCAGATCATGGAAAAGAGCCCGGTCGCCACATGCGCCTGCTCAGTATCTCCGAGCCCGTAGACATCGGCCCGGCAGATGGTCAGCGTCTTTCCGGGCTTCAGCACCCGCCCCCGTGCTACGAGCCTTTCCTGGCGCGCGGGATTGAGCAGGTTGATCTTGAACTCCGTGGTCAGCACGCCGGTACCCGCCGGATAGAGCGACAGCGCGGCGTAACCGGCGGCGCTGTCGGCGATGGTGGACGTGCTGCCGGCATGGAAAAACCCATGCTGCTGGGTCAGTTCCGGCTTGAAGGCCAGCTCGATATCCACGGCGCCCGGCGACACATGGGTCAGTTCGGCGCCGAGAAAGGACATGAACGGCTGCCTGGAAAAGCTTGAACGGACTCGTGCTTCCCACTCCGGGTCTCTTGGTTCCAGGATCATTGGATCGCCCCTTCCCCGCTTGCGGGAAACGCCGCTTCCGCACAGGCCGTAATCTCAGGCGCGAAAGCAACCGCCTTGCGCAACTGCGTATCCAGATGCACCGCCGTCAGTTCCGTCGAGGCGGTCAACGCCCCGGTTTCGGCATTGAACATGTCATGAGTGAACCGCACGGCTTTGCTCTTCAATTCGATAAGCCGGCTGCGCACCTCGATCAGGTCACCGGGCATCATCTCGTTTTTATAGGAAATCTGCTGCTCGACCGCCGCCATTCCGCGTCCGGACTGCCTCAGGAAGGTGGGCGTCAGTCCGATGAGAGCGAAGAAATTCCAGGTGGCCTCGTCGAACTTTGAAACATACCAGGCCACGTTCATGTGCCCCATGTGATCGCAATGCTGGGGATAGACGACGCCCTTGTAGGTGACCGATGAATTGCTCATGCTTTCACCTTGGCCTTCTCCCCGGCCATCACGTCTTCCTCGCTCATGCCGAGCTCCGTCATGCGCCGCCGACACCCCTCCTCTACCTCCTCAAGTTCCTTCAGGGAGAGTTCGATATCCTGACGCTTGTCCAGAAGTTCGGTGCGGCGGGCATCGATCTTCTGCATCATCACCCGAAGCTGGCCGGCCTCGCCCGGCGCCTTGCCGTACATCTGGATGATCTCGCTGATTTCAGCGAGGGAGAAGCCGAGGCGCTTGCCGCGCAGGATCAGCTTGAGCCGGGTCCGGTCGGTAGGTGTATAAAGCCGCTGACGTCCACGCCTCTGCGGCGAGAGCAGGCCCTGCGCCTCATAGAACCGCAGGGTGCGCGTCGTCACCTCGAATTCCTGGGTGAGTTGTGTAATCGTGTAGAGCCGTTGCATGAGTCCTCTCAGCTTGATCAAGGACACTCAGCGCTTTTTACCTTAAAGTCAACAGGTAGTAATTTTCATAAATTTATAAGGATCTTACGGCCTATTTTTTCAATCCGCTCAAAGGCAGATCATTGGCTAGGACATTCAGATCCACGTCACCGTCGATCCCCGCGACCTTGCCGCGCATGTGATATTGCCACAGGCTCCATTTCTTGACGTAACCGGGAGAACGCCAGATCGAGCGCGCCCAGATTCGCCGGTTCACGCTCTCGCCTTTCATGTAGTTCTCATAGAATGGCTTGGGCACATAGAGGATAACCCCCTGCCCGGTCGCCTGTTCCACCAGCGTCACAAAATGGGCGATCTCGCGGACGACATCCTTCTGCGGCGGACGGTCGGCGCAATTGCCCTTGAACTCCAGATCGAGCACCGGCGCCAGCATCGGCAAATCGCCCGGGAGAGCGTTGAGGAAGTTGGCGGCCTGGGCCGCGCCGCTCTTGCACAGGCTGAAGAAGTGATACGCGCCCCAGGGCAGTCCGGCACCGGTTGCGCCCCTGTAGTTGGTCTCGAAGGCCTTGTCCCTGAAGTCCCCGCCTTCGCTCGCCTTGATATAGGCGAAGGCGACATCGTCACCGGCAACCTGCTGCCAGTCGATCTCGCCCTGGTGATGGGACACGTCGATACCGCGCAGCGGATGTTTTTCCCGGTCCGGTTCCCAGTGCATGAAGAAGAACGCCGCTCCCGCGATTGAAATGACACCGCCCACGGCGATGTAGAACAGCACCCGCAATACCGCCTGCAAGAATTTCATACTGCCCCCGCAAGGCCCTGCCCTGCCTCAAACTTCGCCCCGAAAATCAGGCCCCGAAATTGGGCCAAAGCGGCGGCGCCGCAATTTCCAGAACATTGCCGTCCGGATCGCGAAAGTAAAGGCTTAGTCCGCCGGCAGGCCAATCGACCTCGCTGATGATCTCAACGCCGTAGGCTTTGAGATACGTCCGCCAGTCGTTCAGCGCGTCCCGTCCGGTGCGGAAGGCGAAGTGAGACCGACCGGTGGTATCATGCCCGGGAACGACCCCGCCCGGCGTCGGAACGTCTCCGCCCGTATGCCCCCGGTGGAAGACAAGCAACGTCTGGGCCGGGCCCGCGTCATAGGCATAAAGGCGGTCTCCGGAGACCATCCGCGTCAGACCGAGGACGCCTGAATAAAACCCGTGAGCGGCCTCCATGTCGTCCACATAGACGGCCGTCTCCAGAATTCCGTCCAGTCGGGGTGGTATACCGGTCATGGGTCCGGGCCTCGTGTTGGTGATGGGACCAGAAGCCTAAAAGCGAAAAGGGCGCGCAATCAAGCACGCCCCTTCCCTAAAACACGCGATCACAACCGTCTTCAGATCACCGACAGCTTGACGTCGATGTTGTTGCGGGTCGCATTGGAATAGGGGCAGACCTGATGCGCCTTGGCAACGAGCGCTTCCGCCTGGGCCTTTTCCAGACCGGGAAGCGCGATATCGAGCGAAACGGTCAGGCCGAAGCCGCCTTCCGACCGCGGGCCGATACCGACCTCGGACACGATATAGGTATCCGCCGGAATGGCGACCTTTTCCTGACCGGCGACGAATTTGAGCGCACCGATGAAACAGGCCGAATAACCGGCGGCAAAAAGCTGTTCCGGATTGTTGCCCGGACCGCCTGCGCCGCCCAGTTCCTTCGGCGTCGCCAGCTTGACGGTCAAGCTGCCGTCGAGCGTTTCCGCAGCCCCGTCACGGCCACCGGTCGCCTTTGCCTTGGCGGTGTATTTAACGTCCACTGTCATTTTCCCGTCTCCTTCTTTGCAGCACTGCATCCGCAGGCCCATCTATTAACTCTAACACGATTAAATCGTGTACGATTTATATAGCTGACCGAAATCAGAAATCAAGCGGTTGCGATTATATCGCGTGCGAATTATTTTATGCAGCAGCCCACAAGGAACCTTATTCAATGACCGACACGCAAGCCGGAGGCCCGGCACAGCACCTCAAGACCGGCGACATTCCACTCAGCCAGTTCCTGTGCTTTTCGCTGTATTCGGCGAACCACGCCATGCACCGGGTCTACAAGCCGTTGCTACAGAAGATCGGCCTGACCTATCCGCAATATCTCGCCATGGTCGCCCTGTGGGAACAGGACGGCCAGCTCGTCGGCGAGATCGGCGCCCGGCTGCATCTGGAATCCAATACGGTCACGCCGCTGCTGAAACGTCTGGAAAGCCTCAGCTTCGTCACCCGCGTGCGCGACGACAAGGACGAGCGGCAGGTGCGCATCCGGCTGACGGAAAAGGGAACGGCCTTGAAAGAGGACACGACGGATTTCGCCAGCTGCATTCTCGCCGCGTCCGGTATCTCCGTGGACGACCTGAGGGATCTTCAGGCCCGGATCACGGCCCTGCGCGACAACCTGCTGGAAGCGGCGGCCTAGATCATCAGAAGCTTCATGTCCTCATAGCCGACCACCTCACCGGCATTCAGCTTTTGCCTGACATTCTGCCGAGCATCCTCATAGGCCACCTTGAAGGCATCGTCGGGTTCAAGGGCAAGCGTCTCCCCGCTATCGAAGACCACATTCACCGGTTTGTCAGGCACCATCTGAACTTCGAACATGTCGTCGCTGCCGTTGAAGGTAACGGTCGCCACGTTGCCCTCGACCTTCGCCTGAACGTTCTCGGCGTTCAGGCCGGCGCCAAGTTGGATCGTCCCGCCACTCCCCAGCACCATCCGATCGTAGCCGTCTCCGGCGTTGAAGCGGATCGTGCTGCCCTCTCCGGTCACCTTGATCCAATCGTCGCCGGCGCCGCCGCTGATGTCGGAGCCGCCCCACGCCACGATGGTGTCGGACCCGGTCCCGCCGGTCACGACGGAATCCGAACCCACCCGGATCGTGTCGTCGCCACTTCCGCCATCCACTCGACTGTCGCAGTGCGCATCGATGGTATCGTTGCCACTGCCGCCGCTGACAACAGTATTGGAATGCGCGTTGATCACGTCATCCCCCGCGCCGGCATCGGCATAGGAATCGGACCAGATGTCGATCCGGTCGTTCCCGGCTCCGCCCGAAACCCGGGTTTCGCTCCAGGCGTGAATGATATCGTCCCCGGAGCCGCCTTCGGCCTGTGACCCGGACCAGATATCGATGCGGTCGTTCCCCTCACCGCCGGAAACGTAGGAATCGCTCCATGCGCGGACGGTGTCTTCGCCGGCGCCAGCGTCGATGGCACTGCCGGACCACGCATCGATCGTATCGTTACCGGCACCCGCATCGACCGCACTGTCAGACCAGACCTTGATAACGTCGTCACCGTCGCCGGCAACAATGGCGCTGTTCGTCCAGCCGGACAGCTTGTCGTCGCTGTCCGTGCCCAGCATCGTCTCGATCCCCATCTCCTGAATCGCCGTCAAAAACGCGAGGACCGTCTCCGACAGGGTGTCGCTCACCGCCGCTTTCGAGGGCTCCTCCCCCGTTTCGGAATCGGCGTCGGCTGTCTCATAGGTTTCATCGGCAAATTCGGTATGCCGGCCGACGCGGTCGGAAAAACTGTTTGTGAAATCGGGAGGGGACGGCGGCTCGTAAGCCGTTCCGGGACCAGAGCCAGTGCCATCAAACAAATTCCTGTAGGCAACATCGGTTTGCATTTCAATTTCCCCGCATTGAATCAGACATGGAAAAGACATCCGAACGGGAAATCAGGCAGCAAAAGCCATGCCATCACCGATTGCAGGAAAGGCGCAGAAACAATGGACCAAAACTTAAGAGAGCATTAACAACCCGTCCGACCCCGGTAAGAATTACCAATACAAGGCAATTTGTTCCGCCGCCGGGTCGAGCGAATTCAATTCAAGATCACAAGGGCAGATTGAACCACAGGGCAGCAATACCGAGGAAGGCGAAGAAGCCGACCACGTCGGTCACCGTGGTCACGAACACGCTGGAGGCAATCGCCGGATCCACGTTCATGCGGTCCAGCGCAATCGGAATGAGCAGCCCGGACAGGCCGGCAAACAGCATGTTGATGACGATGGCACTGCCAATGACAATACCCAGACCGGCGCTGGAAAACCAGAGATAGGCCGTAAAGCCGATCAGCACCGCCAGGGCGATCCCGTTCACGAAACTCACCAGGACCTCGCGGTTGAGCACGCGTAAAAGATTGCGCGCACTCAGTTCCTGGGTGGCGATACCGCGCACGGCAACTGTCATGGTCTGGGTGCCTGCATTGCCGCCCATGGAAGCGACGATCGGCATCAGCACCGCGAGCGCCACCATGGCCTCGATGGTATCCTCGAACAGCGCGATCACCACGGAGGCGAGCACCGCGGTGGCCAGATTGACCACGAGCCAGGTCAGCCGTGACCGGGCGATGGTCACCACGCTGTCGGAGATCTCTTCATCGCCGACCCCGGCCAGCGCGCGCAGGTCTTCTTCCGCCTCTTCCTGAATGACGTCAACGATGTCGTCGACCATCATCACGCCGACCAGCCGATCGGCGTCGTCGACGACGGCGCAGGAGACCAGGTTATAACGCTCGAACATGCGGGCGACCTCTTCCTGGTCGTCCGTGGCCAGAACCCAATGACGGGTTTCGGTCATGATCGAGGTGACTTTTTCATCCCGCTTGGTGCGCAGCACCTTGTCGAGCGCCACGGCCCCCAGCAGGCGGAAAGCCGGATCGACCACGTAAATCTCGTAGAAGCTGTCCGGCAGGTCGCGCGCCTCGCGCATGTAGTCGATGGTCTGGCCGACGGTCCAGAACGGGGCGACCGCGATGAATTCGGTCTGCATCCGCCGCCCGGCGGATTCCTCCGGATAGTCCAGCGACTTCTGCAGCTGCGCCCGGTCCGCATAGGGGCAGCTCGCCCAGGATCGCCGCCTGGTCTTCCTCGTCCAGATCCTCGAGGATGTAGACCGCATCGTCGGAATCGAGGTCGCCCAGGCCCTCGGCGATTTCCTCGTTGGGCAGCTCTTCAAGCAGCTGGCGACGGATCGCCTCGTCGGTTTCCGTCAGCGCGGTATAATCGAAGGCGTCGCCCAGAAGCCGCACGTAGGCCGTGCGCTCTTCCTCGTTGAGCGCTTCCAGCAGGTCGCCGGTATCGGCCTCGTGCAGATCGCCGGCAAGCTCCACGAGAGCAGGGCTGTCCGCGGCCTCGATCGCCGCTTCGACAGCAACGATAAACTCGGGATTAAGGCGACCTTCGTCGTCGCGGACGGTCAGATCTTCCGCCTCGGGGGGAGTCGGGTCTTCAAGCATGTCGGCCTGTGTCATCGCTCCCTCCTCGTTTCCATCCGCGCCATAGGCGCACCCGTCCCGTCAAAGACACGCCCCTGCCACAGGAGTAGCCTTGCCGGCGTTGCTTTGCCACCGGAAAACCGGCGGAACTCCACAAGCTTCGGAAAATTCTTCTTAAAAAGGCTGAAGATGGGCGGAAGAGACCAGTTCCGCATGGACGGAGCATATCCTATCCACATCCACGGATGCCAGGACTTCTCGGCCTAGACGCCGGAGCAAGTTCAGCCGCACATCATCCAGTGGGATGTCCCACATTTCCTCGATTTCGATTCCGGTCACATAGCCCCCGTCGGCCAGATCCCCAACCTTATGCCTTGCCGCTTCTTCCGACAGTCGGCCGGCATCGAATTTAAGCAGGACAAGTCCCGCGGTCATGTCAGCGAGGTCGTCCGGAAAGTTCGCCTCAAGCCAATCCACGTGATCGAAAACCACCAAGTCGCAGGTGGGCACATCGGAGGAAGCACGCCAGCTCAAATCGATCAGCCAGTATTGAGGAGCTTCGACCGCTGCGATAATCCTGTCGGCCCAAGCCCCGGTCTCGGACTTGCTCCAGTACCCGCTGTCGGCCAAAGCATAAAGCGCACTAATCAGATCGCCGATGCCGGATATTTCCCACGAAGGACGGGTCATTTGCCGGTCGTCCGACACTTATCAAATCGAGGTTTGCCATCCCATATGCAGCGCGCTCCGGTTTCCCTCACCGGAAGCACCCCTTCTTCGCCGCCGCCCTGCGCAGCTCCGCGAGATAGTCGCGCACCCGCCTCGGCAGGACGTTTTCGTCATCGGAAATACATGGCTTGGCGGTCTTGAACGCCCGCCGCGCCCGGTCCGATTTCAGGCACACCCTGCCCTCGGCCAGGATCTTGTTTTCCAGATACCAGAACTGGCGGCACAGCATGGTGCCGAAGGTCGACGGATTGCGCTGCATGTTCCGCGCCTGCTCGGGGGAAATGAAGGCGGTCAGCAGCAGGAAAGCGGACAGGCCGACGGCGAAGCGTTTGTTGAATGCGGCACCCATGCCGATAATCCGTACCAAAACACGCCCCAATTACCAGCCCCAGCTAAACCTTACCGCAAGGCCTATCCCCCGGCCATCGCCAATCCCACCGACGCGATCAGGAGAAGGGCAAAGGCGATACTGACCGGTCTTCCGATCGCAGGATTGGTCAGATACCGGGCAAAACTCGCCCCGAAGGCGAGCCATGCGGTGTTCACAATGGCAATGACCAGCGTGAGTGCGGCCACCTTGGCCGCCGCATCCAGGGCGGGATTACCGGCAAAGATCACATGCCCGGAATAGACCGCCCCGATGGCAGCGAACGCCTTCGGATTGGCGATCGCCAAGCCGAAGCCGGCAACAAACGAGACCAGCGCCATCTTCTGCCCGCCTTCGACCTGCGCCGCAAGGTCACCGAACCGGGCCGTGCCGATTTTCCAGGCTAGATAGACGATATAGGCAGCCGCCGCGATCTGGAGCACGGTCAGCACGACCGGGTCGGCAGCAAGAACCGCCGTAACGCCGGTGGCGATGATCAGGAGAACGGCCGTCGTCCCGGCGATGATCCCGCCAAGATATCGGAAACTGGCTCTGAAGCCGTAGGTCGCGCCCAGGCTAGCAAGGCTTAGCGTTGCCGGACCTGGACTGCCCATCAGCGGGAACGCGGCGAGCCACAGGAGGAGGAGATTGCTCAACATGGCTCAGGTTAGCACGGGTGCCGGGCGTTCCTGCACCATGAGATGGATAGCGGCGGAGGCAAGCCCAAGGACAATTGCCACATACCAGACCATGTCGTAGCTGCCGGTGCGGTCGAACCACACCCCGCCCAGCCATGCCCCTGCAAAACTGCCGAGCTGGTGGCTGAGAAAGACGAAGCCGAAGAGCGTGCCCATGGCGCGCGGTCCGAACATCCCGAGCACCAGCGCACTGGTCAGCGGGACGGTGGACAACCACAGGCCGCCCATCAGGAACCCGAACATCAGCACCGACGACGGGGTGATGGGAAAGGAAATGAAGCCAAGTATGACCACCGCCCGAAGCGCATAGATCGCGGCAAGAACATAGGGCTTGGGAAACTGCCCTCCGAGCCGGGAGGCATAGAGTGTCCCGAAGATATTGGCAAAGCCCGCCAGCGCCAGCGCCCGAAGCCCAAGCCCGCGCAGTTCCTCCGGCGACAGGGTCGTCCCCGTACAGAAGTTCTGGACGAAATTCGGCAGGTGCGCCGTGATGAAGGCCAGATGAAAGCCGCAAACGAAGAACCCGGCGCTGAGCATGAGGAAACTGGTATGCCCGAAGGCGGCGCGTATGGTCTGTCCAAGCTCCACCGGGTCGTCTTCGGCGACGCCCTGTCCGCCCGCGCGCAGGAACGGAATGCACAAGGCCATCGGCGCCAGCAGCGCGGTTACGATGAGGAGCGTCATCCGCCAGTCGAACCAGGCAATCAGCCAGGATACCAGCAAAGGCAGCAATGCCTGCCCCGCCGAGCCCATGGCGGATACCACGCCAAGATAAAATCCGCGCTTGTCGGGCGGCGCCACACGCCCGACCACCGCCAGCACCGTTCCGAAAGCCGTGCCGGAGATACCCATACCGACCAGCACCCCCGCGCCCAGATGCTGCGCGAGCGGCGTGGTTCCAAGGATACAGACCCCCATGCCGGCTGCATAGCAAACGAAGCCCAGCCACAACGCCGGCCGGTCGCCGTACCGGTCCGCGATCATCCCGAAACCCGGCTGTGCGAGCCCCCAGACCAGATTCTGGATCGCAAGCGACAGGGAAAAGATCTCGATCCGACCGCCGAACAGGTCGTCCGACAGAGGCTGCACGACACCGCCGAAGACCGCCCTGACACCGAAGGCCAGCGCCAGCACGATGCCCCCGGCCGTCACGATGATGGCCATGTCGCGGCTTCTGCTTTCAGCCGCCGTTGTTTCCGCTGTCATTCTGTATCCGTCCGTTACTTTCATTCGATACCCGGAGGCGCCCGTGAACACGGGTCGCCACCAGGCTTGATCCGGACGGTAGCAGGCGATTATACTTAAAAATATCGAATATAATTGAAGTATGAATTCCGGTTATTTGAAGTGAAACCAACTTTCGACATCGACGCCTTGCGTGCCGTCGTGGCCGGAACCGACCTCGGCAGTTTCGCCCGCGCGGCGATCCAGCTCGGTCGCTCCCAGTCGGCGATCAGCATGCAGCTCAAGAAGCTGGAACAGCAGGCGGGAACCCAGCTCTTTGTCCGCAAGGGCCGCGGGCTGGTGCCGACCGAAGCGGGCGAAGCCTTCGTCGCCTATGCCCGCCGCATCGTCGCCCTCAACGATGAAGCGGCCCTGGCGCTCGGCTCCACCACGACGACCGCGGCCGTGCGCCTCGGCCTTCCACAGGACTTCTTCGACGACGTGATGCCGGCCACCCTGAAGGCCTTTGCCGATGCGCATGACCATGTCCATGTGGAAGTCCGCGCCGGCGAGAACCACAACCTCGCCGAAGAGGTGCGCACCGGCCGTCTCGATGTGGCCATCGCCTTTTTCAAGTCCGGCGCCAATGACGAGGGCGAGATCCTCTGCGAGCTGCCCATGCAATGGCTCGCCTGCGAGGCCTACCTGCAACCGCTGGCCGAGAGCCCCATCCCCCTGGTGCTGTTCAGCCATCCCTGCCTGTTTCGTCAGGCGGCTCTCGCGACGCTCGAACAGGAAGAAAAACGCTGGCGCGCGGCCTTGACCACGCCCAGTCTGCCGGGCATCTGGGCGGCCCTGCGCTCCGGGCTCGGCGTCGGTGTGCGCACCGACCACGGCAGACCGGACGACATAGCGTGCGTTGGACCAACGCTGAACCTGCCTGCCCTTCCGCCTATCGAGGTCCGTCTGCTCATGGCGCCGAACGCGTCGCCCCTCGCCCAGGACCTGAGCCGGGTCTTGCGACAGGAGACGCTTGCCCGTATCGGCGGCACTGCCCGTTGAGCCCCCCCTCAAACCTCACAGGACCCCGACCCAGTGACGACATCGACCGCAGAATCCGCCTCCGCTCTTCCCCCGCGCCCGATCCCGGCCACCATCGCCGCCGTCGTCAGGGACAACCATGTGCTGCTAGTCCGGCGGGCCAATCCACCGGATGCCGGCCGCTGGGGATTTCCCGGCGGCAAGATCGAACAGGGCGAAACAATCGAGGATGCAGCAATCCGAGAACTTCTGGAAGAAACAGGAGTACGGGCGGCCCCGCTTAAGGTGTTCACCGCCGTTGATGTCTTCGACCGGGAGGACGACGGGACGTTACGCCGTCACTTCATTCTGGTCGCGGTCCTGTGCCGCTGGATCTCGGGCGAGCCCGTAGCCGGTGACGATGCCCTCGAGGCGCGCTGGTTTCCCCTCGAAGACCTGAACCAGCCGTCCCTCGCCCTGAGCCTCGACGTCGCCGAAGTCGCGGCCGAAGCGGCAGAGCTCATACGGCGAGAGGCGCCTGACTCTAGAACTTGAACGAAGCCCCGATGATCGGCCCCTTGATCGTCACGTCGAATTCGAACGGGCCGTCCTGGTAATCGCCCCCCATTGCCCGATACCCGGCAACGGCGGAAAAACAATCGGTGATCTGAGAACCTAGACCGCCCATCAGATCCCAACCGAAGTTCGATCCGCGGCCGCCCGCGAGCGCTGTTCCGGTCAGATAAACCCGGTCCGAGAGATCCAGACGTCCCTTCAGCCCGGCCATAGCGCCAGCCCAAGTCGGGGAATCCTTTAAGGTATCAGCTTTGCATTTCACGCCAATGCGCACGGAGAACGGCGAAGCCGAAACGCCAGCGGCGCGCAGCCCATCCACCGATGGAAGGCCCTGGTGAAGCTGGCGTGGTCCTCATAGCCGAGCAGCATGGCGACTTCGACAATCGGCAGGTCCGTTTCCCGCAACAGGCTGAGCGCGCGCGCCTTGCGCGTGCCGGAGACGATTTCCCGATAGGTCTGGCCCTTTTGCATGAGCCGGCGCTGAAGGCTCCTGACGCTGATACCCGCCATCCGGGCCGTGCCTTCGATATCCGTCCGACCTTCCAGGAGCCGAAGGGCAACGATGGCCGACAGAGAACGGGCCGGTTCGGGCGTGTCGGCAAGGACGATGTCAGCGGCAACTTCTCTCAATGTGATGATGCCGCCCGACTCAGATGCGTTTCGGCTCCGCCGCGCACTGAGGTTTTCGGATGTGAAGACCATCCCCGTGCCCCGACAACCGAAATGGACCGGGATCTGCAGCCGGTCTTCGAGCAAATCGGACCGGGAATCGCGCAGATAGCTCACTTCGATCCAATCCGGCGACCACTTCGGGCCGAGAAACTCTCGTGCGATGATGAGCATCGGCCCGATCATGTGGTCCGCATGCTGTGTGCCGGCACCATTGTTGGACCTTGCCAGGCATCGCCAAAGCCAGCGATCGCCGGATTTGACCAGCTCCAGTCTCCCGCCACGGGAATGGGCCCAGAAGGTCTGATTGTACCTCGCGATCGCCTCACCGAAGGTCGGAGCACCAACCCCATACCGTCCCCACAATCCGAAGCCCCAGGCCTTCGCCATCTCGAAGCCCACGTCGAGCCCGAATGTCCGGTCTCCCAATACGTGTGCGCAACGTTCGAACAGGCCGATCATGGAACGGAGCGGGATGGGGGTCTGCGGCGCGCCGATCACTTCCACGGGCAGCCCTTCCTGCTCGAAGGCCCGCCAGAGCGCGAATTCTCCCGCCCTGTGTTCGAAAACCTTCGGAAGTGGTCCAAAGCCGCTGGCCCTTACCAGGTGATACGACCCGCCAATGACCATCCGCCCTCCGACTGACGCAAAATGCAAAGTATCCGAAGGCGAGCATGGCGGTTAACACCGGGTCGCGCAAGCAGAAGCTGCATTGGCGAAGGCCCTGTCCACGCGTGGTGAACAGGGACGAAGGCGAATGTTGGATTGGAGTATGCCGGAGAAGATCCTACCGAAAAACAGGCGATGAAAACGTCGAAGCCCGGCGGGGCGCAGAATGGAATGCCTTCTTGCGGCCCGCGTTGTTGCTGCTACAGCTTCGCATCTGGAAAGTCGTGCCAACGCTTGATTTTCCAGCCGTCAGGACCCTTCACCAGCCAGCCTTCGTAGTTGAGGCTCGACACCGCGGTGAAAGACGTGCCGTCCTTCGCATTGGTCAACAGCCCGACCACGCTGACATGCGCCGTGTCGGCGGTCTGTTCCAGGAACAGGATGTTCGCCATCAGATGACGGCGCATATTCCCGGATGTGCTGAATTCCTTCATCCGCTCCCTCCAGAACGAATGGAACCCCTCGCCTGTGAACGAAACAGCCTTTTCGCCCGGCACACCTGCGACGAACACGGCATCCGGCGTGAACAGACTGAACCACGCATCCGCTTCGCAATTGTCGTAGGCAAACGAATAGGCGTAGACCTGGTTGGCAATCGCCGCCCGATCGGCGGCGTTGAAATCCGTTTTGCCTGGGTTCGTGGCCGGTGCGTAGGAGTGAAGCGCCTTGACGTCATCGGGAGCAAAAGTGGCACCCTTCGGAGGCGCCGTCTGAGCCAGTGCGAGACCGGCGAAGGAAGCGACGAGTTGGGCCGTCAGCGCCCAGAAGACGATCTTGTTCATGTTTTTCTCACAGGGTTGTCATGACGTCCCGATCCCGCCCCCAACACAGGAAGGCCGAGGATCGAGACAGCCCGTTCGACAGCGTCGACGCAAACGGCTACTGCACCGTATGGGTGGATAGTTTCTGAACCTTGGTGATGGCGGGAGGCGCCCATTTTCCGATGAGTGCCGCGGGCCGAGGGGCGTAGAGCCGCATCGTCACATTGAACCCGCCCTCGGGTGCCGGCAGCCAGTTGGCTTCCTTGTCCGCGCCAGGGCTTTTGTTCTGGAAATATAGGTCGAGTGACCCGTCCGGATTGCGCTGCATCGGCATCCAGCTTGAGAGCGCAAACCGGTTCAGGCTGTTTGCGACCTGATAGCCATTATTGTCATAGATCGTCACCGACCAGAAGGCATCGACGGGCGGAATTTCGGACGGCTCGAAATGCAGGACATAGTCGTTGGCACCATCAAGTGAGTTCCCGTCAGCGTCGGTGAGTGCGATCGGATAGATCGCATCTTCAGGCAGGTTGGCTCCGAGGCCGAGCTGAGCAATGACCGCACGCTTCAGGTAATTGGTTCCATAGACCCCAATGTTGTCGATATCCATCGACCACTTGTTCACCTCATCGGCGATCCGGGGGCTCTTCCATGCCAGCAAGTGCTGAGCGGTCTTGGGAGCTGCCTCGAGCGCCGCCTTGACGACGGGATCAGCGTTGTCGAAATCGAAGCTCTTCCCTTGCTCGAAGCCCAGACGCTCCATGCGCGAGAGAATCGGCTGATCGGTGTCGTGGGGCGGCTCGACTTTGAAGATCTCGGCGGCATAGGTGAAGTAGTCCTTGCCGGCCATCGTGTCGACCTGGACCTTCGGGGGCGTCTTGGTGTCGACGGTGGGATCCGGCGAGAATGCGGGAGCTTTCACCTCCTGCCCCCACTTGGACAGAGGAGATATCTTGAAGCCGTCCTGGATTTTGTGAACGGCATCATAGTCGGACGGTCCGTCGGTCTTTGTGCGTCCGATGATCCAGACATGCGACGTCGGAGCGTCGATTCTCCGGGTTCCTTCCGGAAGACCGAGTTCCTTGGCGAAGTCCTTGCCCAACTCCGGCCGCCATTCGGGCCGGGTCACCAGGAAGTGCCCCTCCGCAGTGCCGGTGGTCCGCCATCCCGGAGAAGTGAAGACATCCGTCCACATGTCGAGCATGGGGAGCAGGTAATAGCGCCCGCCCGTATCGGGCACGGAGATGACCATCGGCTCCTCGGTCAGATCGAGAAACGTGGACGTATAGAGCGTATCGAAATTGGGACGGACCACCGACTTTTCGTCCGCGGTCGGATAGGCTCGGACATTTCTGAACCAGTTCTGCACGCCGCCGAACGCATTCTTGGTCGGATCCAGGCTGAGCAACTGCCGCCGTGTCAGGTCCATGGTGACAAGCGGATAGAAGTAGAGGTAGGCCTCCACCGCGATCGCATCTGCCTCCTTTTGCGTGAGTTCCTGCGCTTGGGCCGCGCCATTTCCCCACATCACAGTTGTCGCCAACAAGGCTCCCGCAATCGCGGCTCTCAGGTTCATTCATGCCTCCTGGTTCAAAGGTCGCCAACCATGCCGGCATTAATAGGCATGGAGTCGGCATCAAAAATGTCCGGGCGCGCACTCCGGGCGCCCGACAGTCCGCCGGACGATGAGACCAGCGAGGTCTTCCCGCTTTGCATTTCACGCCATGGCCTTCGGAGGAAAGAGACAGGAAGGCAGCGTTTCGCTTAAAGCGAACCGGAAACGTCCGCATTATTTCGAGGCAATCTGCGGCGTTTTCCGGAGCGATAACGATTGGGTAATCAAGAATAGAAACAGCGACCTGTTTGTAGAGGCTGGGCACACCACGGGACATGCTCGGAGGAAGGAAGAGCCCCTTGTCGTGAAACCTCCAAAGCAGGCGTTTCAGGTCCTCGCAATACCCGCTAACGGCCGGTCACGTTTCAGCTCTTTGAATCAAAAAGCCCTTGCACGAACTTCACTGGAAGATCCTGCAAGGGCTTTCTTTGCGAGGTGGACGAACCCGAAGGGTTCGCAAGCGCGACCGCGCGCCGGCCATTTTTGGCCGCCCACTCTGGAGCGAAGCGATCAAAGATCGCGACAGCGTGAAGAGAAAGAGTGAGGATACGAGCTCAAGTAGCCCGAAGGGCGATAGCTCAAATAAAAATGGTGCGGTCGAGAAGACTCGAACTTCCACGGGTTTTACCCCACAGCGACCTCAACGCTGCGCGTCTACCAATTCCGCCACGACCGCAAATTTTTCCCGGCGCCGGTCGGCGTCGAGGCGCCTCATGTAGCAAATCGGATTCTGCTTAGCAAGTGCGCTTTTGAGAATAATTCGCAAAGGCTGGAGAGCCGCTTAAAGCGGCCCGTCGGTCCGCATCGGACGGATCTCGGGACTGCGCATCAAGACCTCTGTGATGGAGATACCGACCCGCTCGCCGAGCAGAACCACCTGCCCTTTCGCCACCAGGGTATTGTTGGCGTAGATCGATACGTCTTCGTCCTCACGCACGTCGAGATCGATCACCGCTCCGCGGCCCATGCGCAGGAGCTGGTGCACCGGCATTTCCGAGGAGCCGAGAACAACCGAGATATCGACATTGATTTCATCGAAGGTGGCCATGACAGCCTTCCGCCTATATGAGAGTGATGCTGCGCGCGAACAGGCATCTTAACGAAACCTTAAGATCCCATTCACGGCTCAAATCGTTAACAAAAGCTTAAACGCCCCATGTCCCATCCGGAACGCGAAAGCCTCGCCCACGACTTTCTTCCCCAGTTTTCCAGCCCGCCGGTCGAATGGATCGTCTCAGATGATCTCATTGGCTACGAAGAAGCCGTTGCGGAAATGGAGGCCCAGGTGGCCCGGATCAGCGCCGGCACCGGCAACGAACGGGTCTGGCTGCTGGAGCATCCGCCGCTTTATACCGCCGGCACCAGCGCGGACGCGGACGACCTGGTCGCGCCCGACCGCTTTCCCGTCTTCAAGACCGGGCGCGGCGGCCAGTACACCTATCACGGTCCCGGCCAGCGGGTCGCCTACGTGATGCTGGACCTGAAGCGTCGCCGCCAGGACATCCGCGCCTTCGTGGCGGCCCTCGAAGCCTGGCTTATCAACACGCTCTGGCAGTACCACATTCGCGGTGAACGCCGGGAAGACCGGGTCGGCGTCTGGGTGCGCCGGCCGGATCGGGGCGCCAACGTGGAAGACAAGATCGCCGCCATCGGCATCCGGGTGCGCAAATGGGTCACCTTCCACGGCATCAGCTTCAACGTCGACCCGGAACTGGAGCATTTCTCCGGCATCGTCCCCTGCGGCGTCCAGGAGCACGGCGTCACCAGCCTCGTCGACCTGGGCATCCCCGTTTCCATGGCCGAAAACGACACAGTCCTGCGCGCGGAGTTCGAGAAGATTTTTGGGCCGACCGAAACGCCGAAGTGAACGCTGAAATGGTTGAAAGGAACCGTTTCGAACCTGCCTCATCCCGGACAGAGCGCAGCGGAGATCCGGGACCCACTCATTTCCAGAGCTGTTTTTCACTTTACCAAAACCGCGGCAAGTGGCTTTGCGAGTAGGCCCCGGATCAAGTCCGGGGTGACCATCGTGTATGGAACAAGGCATCTGCCCCACCCTTAGTTGTCATCCCCGCTTTCTGTTTAAACCGGGGACATGGCTGACAGGTGTTCGGGGACATGGTTGACACATTTGGCATGACTTACGTCGAAGGAGGCGGGCATGCCGTGGCAGGAGATGTCGATCATGGAACAGCGAGAAGAGTTCGTCCGGCTCGCGAGGCTTGAAGGCGTGAACCGGCGTGAGCTTTGCCGCCGGTTCGGGATCAGCCCTCAGACCGGCTACAAGTGGCTGCGCCGGTTTGAAGCGGGAGATGTGCTTGAGGACCGCAGCCGCCGGCCGCGATCGAGTCCGCAGCAGCTTTGCCCCGCGTTGGAAGAAGCAATCCTTTCGGTGCGCACGGCCCATCCGGCTTGGGGTGCGCGCAAGATCGCGGCGGTGCTTTCACGCACCGACGACAACACTCCAGCGGTATCGACCATCCATGCGGTCTTGCGTCGCCATGATTGTATCCGGCCCCGGGACAGGAGCGGGACAGACTGGCAGCGTTTTGAAGAAGAGGAGGCCAACCGTATGTGGCAGATGGACTTCAAGGGTCGGGTCCGTCTGGGCAATGCACAGGAGTGCCATCCGCTAACGGTTGTCGACGACCATTCCCGCTTCGCGGTGTGCCTGGCGGCTTGTCCGGATCAGCGCACACATACCGTCCAGACCCATCTGGAGCGCAGCTTTAGCCTCTATGGCCTGCCGGATGCATTTCTGGTCGACAATGGCGCCCCCTGGGGTTCCAGTTATCGGGACAGTCATTGGACACCGTTACGGGTCTGGCTGGCCAGGTTGGGCGTGAATGTGATCTACGCCCGGCCATTCCATCCGCAAACCAAGGGCAAGAATGAACGCTTCAACCGAACCTTGAACGAAGAGGTGCTGGCCTTGCGCTGCTACCGTAGCCAGGAGCAGCTCCAGCAGGCCTTCGACCGCTGGCGGCTGGTTTACAACCATCATCGCCCGCATGAAGCCCTGTCTGACAAGGTTCCCGCGAGCCGCTACCGTCCGTCGCTGCGCAGTTGGTCAAAGACCTTGCCGGAGATGATCTATGAAAACAGCACCATCACCCGCAAGGTTCCCAGAACCAAGGCCCAAATCAGCTATAAAGGACGCCTCTGGTCTGTGCCGAAAGCATTCAGGGGACACAGCCTGGCTATTCGCCCAACTTCTCACCCGGGAAAATACGGCATCTATTTCGGCGCCAACAAGGTCGCACAAATCGACCTCAACGCGATATAAATGTGTCAACCATGTCCCCGAACACCTGTCAGCCATGTCCCCGGTCTGTACAGAAAGCGGGGACCCAGTATTCCGTGAGGCCGATTGCTTGAACAGAGAGGTCACGGCGTACTGGTTCCCGGGTCTCACTTCGTTCGCCCGGGATGACAATCTGTGTTTTGGGAAAGACCAACGACAGTTCCGACACTTCGGCCAAAAATCTAATTCTCAGCCGCCACCGCTTCCACGAATTCCCGCAGCTTGCCCATGCCGCCGGGCGCCCAGCCGAGCACCTTCAGCTTGCCGCTTTCCATGACCCCGACAGGTCCGGCCGCCCGGGGCGGCAGCGGGGTTTTGCAGCCGGTGGCCTCAGCATAGAGTTTCAGCAAATCCTGCCGGTCGAGCAGCAGATCGGAAACGTTGTAGACCTCGTAAGGCGATGTCCGCTCATTCCCTTTTTCCAGAACGAGTTGGACGGCAGCAGCCAGATCCTCACCGTGCACCTCCGTGCCCACGCGCGGCATGACGGTTGCACCGCTCCTGAAATTGAAAAAGAGCTCCGACCACTTGTGGGTGCTCGCCCTCGGCGGCAGGCCATAGATGCCGGTCGCGCGCAAGGTGGTTCCGGAAAAATGCTCCGTGCACAGCGCCTGAAGCGCCTCTTCGCCCGCCAGTTTCACTTTGCCGTAGAGTGTATCCGGGCGCACGGCTGCCATTTCCGTCAGCACTTCCCACTGGCCGTTATCCGCATAGACCGCGCGGCTCGACAAGAAGACGCAATGGCGCACTCCCACCGTCTTCGCCGCCTGGAACAGCTTGCGCGTGCCGTCCACATTGGCAAGCAGGAAGCCCGCGGGATCGTCCCCCTCCCCGCCCCGGTAGCGGCCCGGCACATGTTCCAGCGCGCAATGCACCAGGGCCTCGGCATCCGGCAGGTCGATATCAGCGGCCGACAGATCCCAGGGTATGAAGCGGATGCGGGTATCCTCAGGCTGGGTCCGGCCAAGAAAGGTCACCTCGTGACCGGCCGCAAGCAGGCCGGCGGCGATGAACCGCCCGAGGGCACCGGTCCCTCCGGTCAAAAGCACATGCATTACGGAGTTTCTTTCGTCTGGGGCAAAGGCGCGGGCAGCATCCCGATGTCGTCGGGAATGCCTTCGCCGGAGTAAAACGCCTGCCACAGGTCGATCAAGGGCTTAAGGAGCTCCGCCTTCGGATGATCCACCTGCCAGGGCTTTTCATACTGGAAATGGAGAACCCGGATTTCCGACCAGTCCCAAAGGTCCGGCAGATTGAACCAGACATATTGCAGCATGTTGCAGAAGACAGGCAGACCGTGCCAGTCGGAAAAAAAGCTCTGCAGGAAGGTCTGATCGGTCCGGCGCCAGAATACCTCCGGCTGGTCCAGTTCCGCCATCATCCGATCGAAGGTTGCCTTCGACGGCCTGGCGGTGAAGACACCGCTGTTCATGCGGTGAAAGTCGGCAAGCGCCTCATAGACATTGGGCGCGGCGCAGAATTCCGGATAGCCAAACAGCTTGTCGCAACTCTTCAGCACGATGGCATCGGCGTCGATGAAGACCACGCTTTCGTAGTCCTCAAGCTGCCACAGTCTCAGCTTGACGAAATTGTCGAGCGGCGTGTGGAACACCGGCTTGCCGCCCTTGGTGAAGGGAGCAGCCGTGTGCAGCCGACCACGCTCGTGGCGCTCGTTGAAGGCTTCGGATGTAGGCAGGCGTTCACAGGCCCCGAGCCGCGGCAAGAATACCCGCAACGGGTCCAGATCCTCGGCATCCAGGCTCGGAGTGTGCAGCACCACCAGATCGGCTTCCGTCCCGGTCCGGCGCAATGAGCGCAACAACGCGACCGCACCGGTCACATAGTCCGGATTGGTCACCAGGGTGACATAAGCATGGGCACTTCGGGCGGGTTCGGAGAACACCGGCCCATCATCGTGGATCGCCATCGGACGGGCTCAGGAAACCGAACGCAGACGCGGATGCTCCGGGTCAGTCTCCACCTCTTTGGCGATGTCCTTGGTCCAGGCGGACACGGCCGGAACCCGGCTGCGGTCGACGCGGTAGGCGTATTTCTTCGCCACGTCGACTACCTCGGAAAGCAGCCCTTCGGCCAGCGTGATCGGCTCCAGGCCGAGGTCCAGGAACTGGTCGTTCTTCACCACCAGATCGTTTTCCGGCGCTTCCTTGCGCGGATTGGGAAGCCAGGCGATCTTGGCACCGGTCATCTTCGAGATCAGCTCGGCCAGATCCCGCACCCGGTGGGTTTCCGTCATCTGATTGAACACCTTGACCCGGTCGCCGTGCGCGGGCGGGTTCTTCAACGCCAGTTCGATGCAGCGCACCGAATCCTGGATATGGATGAAGGCGCGCGTCTGGCCGCCGGTGCCATGTACCGTCAGCGGATAGTCGATTGCCGCCTGGATCAGGAACCGGTTCAAAACCGTGCCGTAGTCGCCGTCATAGTCGAACCGGTTGATCAGTTGTTCGTGACGCCGGGTCTGCTCGGTGTGCGTGCCCCAGACGATACCCTGGTGCAGGTCGGTGATCCGAAGGCCATCATTCTTGGCGTAGAACTGGAACAGGAGCTGATCCAGGCACTTGGTCATGTGGTAGATCGAGCCCGGATTGGACGGATAGAGGATTTCCTGGAAAACCGTCGCCCCTTCCATGGTCTCGATGCCGACCGGCAGATAGCCTTCCGGGATCGCCGCGCCCACGGTCGAATAGCCGTAGACGCCCATGGTCCCGAGGTGAATGAGATGCGCGTCGAGATCGAGCTCCACCATGGCATTCAGCAGGTGGTGGGTCGCATTGACGTTGTTGTTGACCGTGTAGTTCTTGTGCCGGTCCGATTTCATCGAATAGGGCGCGGCCCGCTGCTCGGCGAAATGGATGATCGCATCCGGTCGGGCTTCCGCCAGCCATGTCTTGAAGACCTGATAGTCGGAGGCGATATCGATCAGATGGAAATGGATCTTGTTGCCCGTCTCCTGCTTCCAGATTCGGGTCCGTTCCTGGATGGAGTCCATCGGCGTCAGCGACTGAACGCCAAGCTCGGTATCGATCCAGCGCCGGCTCAGATTATCGATGATATGAACTTCATGGCCCTGATCGGACAGATGCAGCGACGTTGGCCAGCCGATAAACCCATCTCCGCCAAGAACAGCAATCTTCACGATCATCTCCTTTGATCAAACACCTGCGCACCGGCAAGCCGGCTTACAATCCGAGTCCCACGGTAAACGCCATTAGCATGTGAATAACATGACAAGGGAATCTCGCTGGAAGAAAAGCTTAGGAAAAATAACGGGACGCCGCCAGAGGCGAACGTTCGGCCTCTGGAAAACGTCGCGATAAACCATGCCGTCATACGGACCGTGTGATAGCGCAAGGTCAGAGCTAGGCGAGCCTCAAACCGTATCCCGGATCTCGAACCCCTCGCCCAAAACGGCTGTCTCGCTGTTGACTTCCACCTCAAGCACCCTTGCGAACCGCGGCCCTTCCCACACGGCGGCGAGCATGGTGTCGACGATCGCTTCCTCGCCGATAAACAGGGCCTCCACCTCTCCGGAGCGGCGGTTGCGGACCCAGCCGGACAAGCCGTACGCAGTCGCCGCCTGTGCGCACCAGGCCCGATAGCCGACACCCTGCACCCGGCCGCGAATGACCGCCCGAACACATTTCCCTGCAGCTGTCATGAGTTTCCCTACCCGCCGTTGATCGGCGGAAGCATTCAGATTTGTACCGAGGAAATTCAGATTATCAAAAAACACCCGCGTGCGCAGGCTTCAGGCAACAAAGACCCGGTTCCGGCCGACTTCCTTGGCCCGGTAGAGCGCCTTGTCGGCCCTCATCAATGCCGAAGAGACCGTCTCGCCCCGCTCCAGAGCCGCGACGCCGATGCTGATTTGATAATTGAGGACCACGCCGCTTTCGCTGAAGATGCTGGTCTCGATTCTGCGCCGAATGGATTCCGCCATGGCGGCAGCGGCGTCGAGATCGCAATCCTTGAGCAGGACAAAGAATTCCTCTCCCCCGGCCCGGGCGAAAAAGTGCCCTTCGCTCAAGTGATCGCCCAGCTGTTCGACCAAATGGCACAACGCACCGTCGCCGATTGCATGACCGTGCCGATCATTGATGCTCTTGAAGTTATCCACGTCGATGACGAGAACTGCCAGACCGGCCCCCTTTTCCAGGGCTTCCGCCTCGGCCTCGCCCGCCGACTTGAAGAACTTGCGCCGGTTGAACGCCCCGGTCAGGTGATCGAACTCGGCCGCGCGCCGGAGCTGTTCCTCAAGTTCCTTGCGTTCGGTGATATCCAGCATGGCGCCTGCCAGACCGTTCACCTCTCCGGTGGACTGGTCGCGCGTTACGGCCTTGCTGAACATCACGTGACGTTCCTCGCCGCTCGCATAGAGAACCTTGGCTTCGTAAAACTGGGAACCGCCTTCTTGCATCAGCTTTTCGTCGGCTTCCTCGTATACCTTCGCAAGGTGCTCGGGCGCGACGTCATAGACGCTCGCCCCCTTCACCCGGTCCGCCGGAAGGCCGATGTAACGGGTGAAGGCCGTGTTGCAGCCACTGTAGATCCCCTGCCTGTTCTTGAAGAAAATCGGCGACGGCAGGTTATCGATCGCAGCCTGCAGAACATCTCGTTCGCTTTCCGCGCGGCTCAAGTTCCGCCGCATCCGGCAACGAAAATCGGCCGCTTTTTCTGCTTTCTTGAGCACAAGACCAAGCTGATCCGCAGTCGTTTCGCTCAAGACATCATCCGCGCCAAGATCCAGCAAACGCGGCATCCAGTCCGCGCCCAGACCGTCACGGACATAGGCTACTACGAAACACATCTCCCCGACAGCGGCCCGAACCCTACGCAGCCCGGCCCCGGCATCGTCCGGCATCACGGAAACAAGGCAGATCTCAAGATCGTCGGCTGGAGACGTCGAGGCAACGTCGAGAAGCTGAAGATGATAACCCGCAGGAACACTGGGGCGCGGCTCTTCCGGTTTCCCGAAGTAGCCGACCGTTACGGAGGCAGAGCCCTCACATAGTCGTTCCGTAGCCACGCTCGTCATCAAAAACCACTTCCCTTGCCCCTCGCGCTTTTACGTAAGAAAAACTCCATAATATTTCCTTACGGGAAGGGTCGATTCCGGGCTGAAATCAGCGGGAAACGGTATTTTAAGTAAGCGGCTCCCAACCAAAAACAACTTGCAAAACCCAAGCGGAGCCATCTCAACCGGTGAGAACCCAGCTCCCCAGATCCTGCGGCCGGTCGAAGATCGCGGCCGGATGCTCCGCCTCCAGTTCTTCGCGGCTGCCATAACCCCAGGTGACGCCCAGCGCGGCAACTTTATTGGCCTTCGCGCCGATCAGGTCGTGCTTTCGGTCCCCCACCATGATGCAGTCGGTTGAGGCGATGCTTTCCTGCTCCAGGATAAAGGCGATCAGGTCCGCCTTCGCCGAACGCGTACCGTCCAGTTCCGAGCCGTAGACTTTGCCGAAATGCGGCAACAGGCCGAAGTGCTCGATGATCCTGGCCGCATAGGTATGGGGTTTCGAGGTTGCCACGAACATCCTGCGGCCACTGGCCTCCAGATCGGCGACAAGGCGCTCGACACCTTCGATAATGGTGTTCTCGAAGAGCCCCTCGGTGGTATAGCGCTCCCGGTAAAAGGCGACCGCCCGGTCCTGGACCGCCCGATCGTCGCTATCCAGCAGAACGCCGAAGCTCTCCCACAACGGCGGGCCGATGCACCATCGCAAGTCTTCCGCTTCGGGAATATGAGCGGCCCCCATCCTTTCCAGAGCATGCTGGATGGAGCGGGTGATACCGACGAACGGATCTGTCAGCGTGCCGTCGAGATCAAAAAGGAGTGTGGAATAGGTCATGAAGGCCCGATAGACGACAGAATTGAAGAAACCGTTCAATCCGCTCTGTAAACCGCCGCGCCCCTCAAGAAAAGCTCAAACGAAAAAAGGCGACCCGCGCCTTGCCGCGCAGATCGCCTTGTAATCTCGGTATGACTGAATTCAGCTGAATTCCATGATCACCGCGTCGACGGCGAGACTGTCGCCTGCCTTGGCCATGATCGCTGAAACCGTGCAGTCCCGTTCGGCCCTGAGCACGTTTTCCATCTTC
Source organism: uncultured Roseibium sp. (assembly GCF_963675095.2). GTDB lineage: Bacteria > Pseudomonadota > Alphaproteobacteria > Rhizobiales > Stappiaceae > Roseibium. Next base: position 103,402 of record NZ_CAXXSJ010000028.1, read on the forward strand.
ATGGCTTCAACGATGGCAAGCTGCTCCCCGGCCTTGACCTCCTGGCCTTCTGCCACGGCGATGGAAACCACCAGGCCCGGCATCGGGCAAAGCAGCATCTTGGAGGTGTCCGGCGGAAGCTTTTCCGGCATCAGCGCGTCGAGTTCGGCCATGCGCGGCGTCATCACCTTGGCGATCACCGAAAAGCCCTGCCAGTCGAGGCGATAACCGCCCAGAACAGGGCGGACCTGGACGACGACGGAACGGCCACCGACAGTCCCACTCCAGAGCGATTGTCCCGGCGACCAGTCCGATTCAACGGCGGTGACGGGCCCATCCCCGATCGCCACATCGATCTCGATCGGCGTGCCCGGATAGCCGGCCGCCAGGCGGATCGGCACGTAGGTCTTGTCGATCCGGACCACCCAATCCTCACGGATCGCGCCCGAATGAGGCCGCAGCCGGCCCGGCAGATGATCGAGCCGCTCCCGGTTGAGCGCGCCCATGGACAGGGCGACGGCTGCCAGAACACCGCGGGCCACATCGTCCGGCTCGGAAGGGAAGAACCCATCCGGATATTCCTCGGCGATAAAGCCGGTCGCCAGCTCGCCGGAGCGCCAGCGCGGATGGTTCATCAGCGCGGTCAGGAACGGCACATTGTGCTGGATGCCATCCACATAGAAGGCGTCCAGCGCCTCGCTCATGGCATCGATGGCCTCGTCGCGCGTCGACGCGTGGGTGATCAGCTTGGCGATCATCGGGTCGTAGAACATGGAGATTTCCGAACCCTCGACCACGCCGGTGTCGTTTCGGACAGTCACGCCATCGCTGGTGCTCTCCTCCGGCGGCGCATAGCGCACCAGCCGGCCGATGGACGGCAGGAAGTTGCGGTAAGGATCTTCGGCGTAGATGCGGCTTTCAACAGCCCAGCCGTTCAGCTTGACGTCCTCCTGCCCGATCTCCAGCTTTTCGCCGGCGGCGACCCGGATCATCTGCTCGACAAGATCGATGCCGGTGATCAGTTCGGTAACGGGATGCTCCACCTGCAGGCGGGTGTTCATTTCCAGGAAGTAGAAGCTCTTGTCCTGGCCGGCGACGAATTCCACGGTCCCCGCGCTGTCATAGTCCACAGCCTTGGCCAGGGCGACCGCCTGTTCACCCATCTTGCGGCGGGTTTCCTCATCGAGCAGCGGCGACGGCGCTTCCTCGATCACCTTCTGGTTCCGGCGCTGGATGGAACATTCGCGCTCGCCCAGATAGATCGCGTTGCCGTGCTTGTCGCCGAGCACCTGGATTTCGATGTGGCGCGGGTTTTCGATGAACTTCTCGATAAAGACGCGGTCATCGCCGAAGGAGGATGCGGCTTCGGACTTGGAGCGGGTGTAGCCGTCGCGGGCTTCCTCCGCGTTCCAGGCGATACGCATGCCTTTGCCGCCACCGCCGGCCGACGCCTTGATCATCACCGGATATCCGATGTCTTCGGCGATCTGGACCGCCTGATCCGGCGATTCGATCACGCCGAGGTACCCCGGCACAGTGCTGACCTTGGCCTCATTGGCGAATTTCTTGGATTCGATCTTGTCGCCCATCGCGGTGATGGCGCGCGGGTTCGGACCGATGAAGACGATCCCTTCCTTGGCGAGCATCTCCGGGAAACTGGCCCGTTCCGACAGGAAGCCGTAGCCCGGATGCACCGCTTCCGCACCGGTTTCCTTGCAGGCCGCGATGATCTTTTCCGGGATGAGATAGGATTCGGCCGCCGCCGCCGGACCGATGTGGACAGCCTCGTCCGCCATCTCCACATGCAGCGCATCCCGGTCGGCATCCGAATAGACCGCCACGGTCTTTATGCCCATGCGCCGCGCGGTCTTGATGACCCGGCATGCGATTTCACCACGGTTGGCAATCAGGATCTTGGAAAACATGCACACTCAGCCCGTTTTTTATCGTCGAACGTTTGTATGTGCAGGCCGCGCCGCGCGCAACATATCCAAAAGATGGGCTGTGACTTCTCTCACCCCCTCGGTCAGCCGGCGTTTGTGCAACCTGCGAAATACCTTGAAGAAATTCCATATAGCTAATTTTAACAGATTTCGTGCGTATTAGTTTGGCCCTGGGAGGGAAATCTATGATCGATCCGAAAAAAGCAGCCATCCTCATAATAGTCTTCATGTTGCCTTGTTCAGCTCTCGCAGATCAGGTCGGCAAGTGGCACAGCGGAACTGTTCAGGGCTTTACGAAATACTGGACGGTCAACGACGACGGCTCTCATTTCACAATCTGGTGCAAGGCACAGAGAAATCATCCTGTCAGCCTGATCAGTATCGACATCCAGGGCCACCCCGCTCCGCCCAGCAAAAGGGTCAAAATCGTCGTCGGTCGCACCCTCGTCAAGCTGACCGCGGACAGCAATGGCTACCTGCCGACGAGTTGCGCCGCATGCGCGGACAGTTTCGTTTACCTGTGGAACCGCATCCGGTCCTCAAGCCACCTGTCGGTTCTCTTTGACGACGACCGCACCGCCGGCTTCTCCCTTGAAGGAGCAGTGGACATACTGCCGGGAGCGGCCTGCACGCCCGCCAGCGGTGGATAAACACGGCCTCCACAGCACTTACAGAATTTTTTTAACAGCGGACTCGCTTTTCCCGGGCAGAGCCTCTAAGCCCGTCACTGCGCCTCGCAACGAGGCCAAATGACGGAAGTTCAAGCGCTATGGATGCGATCCACCTCGAAGATCTGGCCTTTTTCGCCTACCACGGTCTCTACGACGAAGAGGCAAAGCTCGGTCAGAGGTTTCATGTCGATCTGACTTGCTGGGTCGACTTGCAGAAGGTCTGCGAAACCGACGAATATGCCGACACGGTCTGCTACGCATCCCTGCTGAAGACGGTGGAAACCGCCGTTACCGAAACCCGCTTCAAGATGATTGAGCGGCTGGCCGCCCAGGTGATCGAGGCCGTTTTCGGTTCCGATGACCGGATCCAGCGGGTTCGTATCCGGATCCACAAGCCCAGCGCGCCGCTGCCCGTCCCGACCGGCAAGGTCAGTGTGGAACTTCTGAGAGACCGCCCGACGCAGAGCTGAGGCTCAAATATCCGTTATCGCCATCTTTTCGCCTTCCTGCTTTAATGCATTATTTCAGGTATGTTCTGGAGTAATTGACCCTTTCCGTGGAGGCACATATGCGGTCCCTTTTAAAAATCATTTCGATCACTGTTTTCATTGTTCTGTCATTGAGCCAGTTTGCCCAGGCTCGCCCGGATCTGAGACGCATGACCTGTGCGCAGGCCCAGCATATGGTCCAGCGCAACGGCGCGGTGGTTTTCACGACCGGCGCCTATACGTTCTCCCGGTATGTCGCCGATGTCCGCTTTTGCGACAGAGGCCAGCTCGCCTACCCGCAGTTGGGCCCGACCCGCGACAATCCGCGATGCCTCGTCGGCTATGAATGCCGCGAGCCCCTGTTTTCGCCCTGGGACCGCTAAGGACGTTTCAAACACGTTCTCGCTGGTCGCGGGAGGCTCGGTCCGGTCGCCTCGCCTTCCCGTCGTGCTGCCGCGATTTGGTCGGCACCCCTGATCGATTACAGGCGTCCGACAGGCTTAGTGTTTTTTGGGAGGCCCTCATGAAGTCCATGACGAAAATCGTTTCGATCGCGGGGCTCATTGTCCTTGCATCGGGTCAGTTCGCAGCAGCCCGCCCCGACCTGCGGCGCATGACCTGCCTCGAGGCCCGGCATATGGTGCAACGAAACGGTTCGGTCGTCTTCACGACCGGGCCTTACACCTTCTCCCGCTATGTCTCGGACAGGCGCTTTTGCGACAGGGGCCAGGCCGCCTTTCCCCAACTCGGACCAACCCGGGACAATCCGAAATGCCTTGTCGGGCTGGAGTGCCGCCAGCCGCTGTTCAGCAACTGACACAAACTTTATGCGGCTCTGCTCGGGAAGCAGATCGCCCGAGCCAGAATTGCAGGCCTGAAGCCCAGCTGGAACCGCACCGCCAAAATGTTGCTTTTCCGATTTCTGCCGCCCGGAATGGTAAATTTTTCTTCACTATATAAATGACATTGAAAATATAGACCACACCAATTAACCGTCAAATTTACTCTTCCTATACGTCAATGACTTATACATAAGCTCGATATTGTTCATTAGAGCCCGGGCAAATGAGAAACTTCTGTGATCTGATTAGAGGATGTTCAGCGATAACATTCTCGTTTGCTCTGATCACGACAACTATCTTTGCCTTCGCTTCTCACGCTTATGCAGATGACGCAAAGCCTCAACTGGTCATCGGCGGTACCGGATCCGCGCTCGGGGGCATGCAGTTGCTCGCCAAGGCATTTTCCGAAGATCATCCGGATATCAAGGCGATCGTTCTGCCGAGCCTCGGCTCCGGCGGCGGCATCAAGGCTCTCAGTGCGGGGAAAATCGACCTGGCACTCAGCGCGAGGCCGCTGAAGGACAAGGAAAGCGAACAAGGTTTAACCGCAAGGCTTTATGCCCGCACCCCGATCGTCTTCGCGACACATAAAAAAATATCGTCAGACAGGATAGATCTCTCGGAACTTGTCAGCATCTATTCAGGCACGACCAGCGTCTGGGCGGATGGCACCTCCCTACGCCTGATCCTCCGCCCCGAGGAGGAGAGCGACACGAAGCTCCTGCGCGGTCTCTCGCCGGAAATGGATGCGGCTGTGACTGCTGCCCACAGCCGGAAAGACCTGCTTGTCGCGCTGAACGATCAGGACAACGCGACGGCTTTGGAAACGGTACCCGGATCTTTTGGGCTGACGACGTTGGCCCAGATCCTGAGCGAAAGCCGCAGTCTCAAGCCGCTCGTCTTCAACGGCAAGACTGCCTCGCTTGAGGCATTGCAAGCCGGCGAGTATCCCTACTTCAAAAGCCTACATATCGTGGCAGGCAACGCCCCGTCCGCCCCCGCGAAAGCCTTTATAGCCTTTGTCTTCTCAACGACCGGGCAGAACATTCTGACAGCGACCGGCCATAGTGTTGCCGACCCGGGCCAGTAATTTCGGATGGGAGCCTACAGAATGACCCAGGGCGATGGCCCCTTCATCCGATTGATCCGGTGGATCGCGATCTTCACGGCCATAATGATCGCTGTGGGGCCGCCAGCGCTTTACTTGCATTTCGGTTATCTGAGAATACAAGGCGAAATGACTGGCGAGGCCAAATTCAAGGCCCGGCAGATCACTCGTCTGATCAACACCAATCCGGATTACTGGCAGTTCGAGTCGATCCGCATCGGAGTAATGATCGAGGACGGCGACGATCATACGACCGACGACTTTCACCGTGTGGTTCTCAACGACGGCACGGTTGTCGTTCAGCGCCCCGCGAACCAGCCTGAATACTTGTGGCCGAAGGTACATGTCGAGCAGGAACTGACCGATTACGGCAAACCCGTCGCACGATTGGAGGTCGTTCACACACTCGAACCTCTGTTCAAGCAAAGTGCGATTGTCGCCGCTTTTTCGCTGCTGTCGAGCATTTTCGTCTACTGGGCCTTCCGCATGGTGCCCATGCGCATGCTCACGCGTGCTTGGGAACGCATCACCTACCTGGCGACCCACGATGCGCTGACCGACCTGCCCAACCGGACCTTGTTTATCGACCGGCTGGGCAAGGTGCTTCAGAAAGGGCGCAGACCGGCCAGCTCGGTGACCGTTTACGCCTTAGACCTGGATTTCTTCAAGGACATCAATGATACGCTGGGTCATGCGGCCGGCGACCGCCTTCTCCATCAAGCCGCTTGCCGGATGAAGGAGTGCCTGCGCGAGGAAGATGTGCTGGCCCGTCTGGGCGGTGACGAATTTGCCGCCTGCCAGGTCGGTGTCAACGATCCGCAACAAGCGGCTGCGACGGCCGAACGCTTGATCGCGGCCTTCAAGAAGCCTTTCGACCTGGCGGGAACCGAAGCTTTCGTCGGGGTCAGCATCGGCATCGCCATTTGCACGAAAAACTGTCAGGTCCGCCCCTCTCTCCTGCTCAACAGCGCCGATCTTGCCCTTTACAAATCCAAGCAGAACGGACGGAACACGTTTCATTTCTTCGAGGAGGAAATGAACACCGATCTGCGCCGCCGCAAGTCGCTGGAGGCCGGCCTGCGCAAGGCCCTGACCAATGAGGACCTGAGACTGGAATACCAGCCGCAGGTCGAGCTCTCGACCCAGAAGATCACCGGCTTCGAGGCTCTGGCCCGCTGGCAACACCCGGACATGGGAGAAATCCCGCCGTCCCAATTCATCCCGATCGCCGAAACCAGCGGCATGATGCGGCCTCTGACCGAATGGATTCTGCACGAAGCCTGTCACGACGCCGCCAAATGGGGCGACCTGAAGATCGCGGTCAATCTTGCTCCAAGCCTGTTCCAGCAGACCGGCCTGACCCGGATCGTCTCCTCTGCATTGGAGGAATCCGGGCTCCCGCCCCAGCGGCTGGAACTGGAAATCACGGAAGACAATCTGATCGGCGACACCGAACGCACACTGACGATTTTGAGCGAACTCAAGGAGATGGGCGTCCAGATCGCCATGGACGATTTCGGCACGGGCTTTTCCAGCCTGGGCTATCTGCGCCAGTTCCCCTTCGACAAGATCAAGATCGACCGCTCGTTCATCAACGACATCGGCGACAATGCCGATGCGGACGCCATCGTAAGGGCCATCATCAGCATGGGACACGCGCTGAAGATGAACATCATCGCCGAAGGCGTCGAAACTCTGGAACAGGCCAGTATCCTGCTGGCCGAAGGCTGCGAGCAGGTCCAGGGATTCCTCTATGGCCGTCCGATGCCGAAACGCGACATCGAGACCCTGCTCACCGCGCTTCACACCGTTGCGAAAGACGCAGCCCAGCCTGTTCCGAACCTGCGAAAGGCTTAGGGCCGCGTTAGACCGTTCCCGCTTTTAAAGCGGGATGTTGTCGTGTTTCTTCCACGGGTTCTGAAGGTTCTTCGACCGCAGCAGGGCGAGCGCCCGCGCCACGCGACGGCGCGTGGAATGGGGCAGGATCACCTCGTCGATATAGCCGCGCTCGGCGGCCACGAACGGATTGGCAAAGCGTTCCTCGTAATCCTTGGTCCGCTTCGCGATCTTGTCCGCATCGCCCAGTTCGGAACGATAGAGGATTTCGACCGCGCCTTTTGCACCCATGACCGCGATTTCCGCGGTCGGCCAGGCGTAGTTGACGTCGCCGCGGATGTGCTTGGAGCTCATCACGTCATAAGCGCCGCCATAGGCCTTGCGGGTGATCACCGTCACCTTCGGCACCGTGGCCTCCGCATAGGCGAACAACAACTTGGCGCCGTGCTTGATCAGGCCGCCGTACTCCTGGGCCGTACCCGGCAGGAAGCCCGGCACATCGACGAAGGTCACCAGCGGAATGTTGAAACAGTCGCAGAAGCGCACGAACCGGGCCGCCTTCCGGCTGGCGTCGGAATCGAGAACGCCCGCCAGCACCATCGGCTGGTTGGCGACGATGCCCACGGTCCGGCCTTCCATCCGGCCGAAACCGGTGATGATATTCCCGGCGAATTTCTCCTGGATTTCGTAGAAGTCGCCCTCGTCCACCGTCTTCAGGACAAGCTCCTTCATGTCATAGGGCTTGTTCGGATTGTTCGGAATCAGGGTGTCGAGGCTGTCGTCGATCCGTTCCGGATCGTCGTGGCAGGTCAGTTCCGGCAGCTCCGCCTGGTTGTTCATCGGCAGGAAGTCGATCAGCCGGCGCATTTCCGACAGCGCCTCGACGTCATTGTCGAAGCCACCGTCGGCGATGGAGGATTTCACCGTATGAACCGAGGCTCCGCCGAGCTGTTCGGCCGTCACCGTCTCGTTGGTCACGGTCTTCACCACATCCGGACCGGTGACGAACATGTAGGAGGTGTCGCGCACCATGAAGATGAAATCGGTCATGGCAGGCGAATAGACGTCGCCGCCCGCGCACGGGCCCATGATCAGCGAGATCTGCGGGATCACGCCGGAGGCGAGCACGTTGCGCTGGAAAACCTCGCCGTACCCGCCAAGGGCCGCGACGCCTTCCTGGATACGCGCGCCGCCCGCGTCGAACAGGCCGATGATCGGCGCCCGGTTCTGCAAAGCCATGTCCTGAATCTTGATGATCTTTTGGGCATGGGTCTCAGACAGCGAACCGCCGAAGACAGTGAAATCCTTGGAGAACACGTAAACCGTGCGCCCGTTCACGGTCCCCCATCCGGTGACCACGCCGTCGCCCGGAATATGCTGCTCGTCCATGCCGAAATCGGTGCAACGGTGGGTCTTGAACATGTCGAATTCCTCGAAGGACCCTTCGTCCAACAGGAGTTCGATCCGTTCCCGGGCCGTCAGCTTGCCTTTTTTGTGCTGGGCCTCGATCCGCCGTTCACCACCCCCAAGGCGCGCGGTACCGCGGCGCTCTTCCAGTTCGGCAAGGATTTCCTTCATGGCTGTCTCCGAAACACGTAAATTTATGTGGTCCTAGCATGTGCACCGGCGCACGCATAGTCAGCACATGGGCGGAGTTGCTAAGCCCTGCGAGACCGGGGATTATCGCCTCATTGCACAATCCATAATCACAGGCGCCTGAAGAATACACTTTGACACCGTGGCGTGATTTGCGATGATTGCCTAACAACGCAGCAGCGATGAACGGGGAGGTAATGGCCGAAGAGCGTTCCTATTTTAACGAGATGCTGGACAGCGCGGGCAATCCGCGGGCGGCCTATGCAAGGCTGTCCGAGTGGCTGGATGCCAAGCCGCCCAACTATCTTTCGCGCAAGACCCGCGAAGCGGAAACGATCTTTCGCAGGCTCGGCATTACCTTTGCCGTCTACGGCGCCGACGAGGCCACGGAACGGCTGATCCCCTTCGACCCGATCCCCCGGATCATCTCGGCCGCTGAATGGCGCAAGCTGTCCGCCGGCATCGATCAGCGGGTCCGGGCCCTGAATGCCTTCCTCCACGACATCTATCACCGTCAGGAGATCCTCCGTGCGGGACGTATTCCAGAAAGCCTGATCCTCCAGAACGAGGCTTTCCTGCCGGAAATGGTCGGCTTCACGCCGGCACAAAAGGTCTATGCCCACATCATCGGCACCGACCTCGTGCGCGTTTCGGAGAACGAATTCTACGTACTGGAGGACAACACCCGCACACCGTCCGGTGTCTCCTACATGATGGAGAACCGGGAAACCATGATGCGCATGTTCCCGGACCTGTTCGAGATGCATCGCATCGCGCCCGTGGAACACTATCCGGCGAACCTGCGGGAGACGCTGGAAAGCGTGGCCCCCGATCTCTCCAAATCGAAGCAGACCATCTGCGTACTGACGCCTGGCATTTATAACTCGGCCTATTTCGAGCACGCCTTCCTCGCCGATTCCATGGGTGTGGAACTGGTGGAAGGCCGTGATCTCTTCGTGGACGACGGCAAGGTGTTCATGCGCACCACCCGCGCGCCGCAGCAGGTGGACGTGATCTACCGGCGGATCGATGACGCCTTCCTCGACCCCCTCACCTTCAATCCCGACAGCATGCTGGGCGTGCCCGGGCTGTTCGACGCCTACCGTGCCGGCAACGTCACCATCTGCAACGCGCCGGGAACGGGCATTGCCGACGACAAGGCGATCTATGCCTATGTGCCGGACATCATCGAGTTCTACACCGGCCAGAAGCCGATCCTGAACAACGTACCAACCTGGCACTGCTCGCGGGAGGACGATCTGGCCTATGTGCTCGACCACCTCGACGAGGTCGTCGTCAAGGAGGTTCACGGTTCGGGCGGCTACGGCATGCTGATCGGTCCGACGGCCTCCAAGCGCCAGATCGCGGAGTTCCGAAAGATCCTGACCGCCAATCCGTCCAACTACATCGCCCAGCCGACCCTGGCGCTTTCGGCCTGCCCGACCCATGTCGCTTCCGGCGTCGCTCCGCGCCATGTGGACCTGCGCCCGTTCGTTCTGATCGGCGACCAGGTGCGTATTACACCTGGCGGGCTGACCCGCGTCGCCCTGAAGAAGGGCTCGCTCGTGGTCAACTCAAGCCAGGGCGGCGGCACCAAGGACACCTGGGTTTTGGAGGATTAAACGGCATCATGTTAGGACGTACCGCCTCCTCTCTGTTCTGGATGTCGCGCTATCAGGAGCGCGCACAGAATACCGCCAAACTGCTTCAGGCTGCCTACCGTACGGCCATGGTGAACCATGCCGGACAAGCGGACGGCGAAAACTGGCGCTTTGCCTTGGCAAGTTCCGGCAGTGAGTTCGGATATACGGAAAAGATCGGAGAATTGACCCCCAAGGGTGTCATTTCCTACATGGTCTTCGACAAGACCAATCCGTCCAGTGTCCGGGTCTGCCTGGAAACGGCGCGCAACAATGCCCGCGCCGTCAGGACCGGCATCACCGCCGAACTCTGGGAAGCGATCAACACCACCTGGATCGAGTTCGCGGACGTCAATCCGCAGTCGATCACCCAGGAAAAGTTGCCGGATTTCCTTGCCTGGATTACCCAGCGGTCGCATCTCTTCCGCGGCGCCCTTTTGAACACGATCCTGCGCGATGACGGCTACTACTTCAGCCAGCTCGGCAATTTCGTGGAACGGGCGGAAAACACGGCGCGCATTCTCGACACCCAATATTGGGTGCTCCTTCCCGACAATGACGTCGCCGGCGGCGCGTCGGGTGAGCGCTACCAGTGGACCGTGATCCTCAGGGCGCTTTCGGGCCTCAGGAGCTACCGGTTTGCCTATGAGGATGCAAAGCTGAAGGCCGGCAATATCGCCACCTTCCTGATCCTGAGGGAGGAAATGCCGCGCTCGCTCGCCCATTGCTACAACTGGATCGACGATACGGTCGAAGATCTCGGCGAGTTTTACGGATCCGTCCAGCCGAGCCTGGAAATGGGCACGCAGATCTGGAAAGATCTGAAAGCGACGAACATGGACGCGATCTATCAAAACGGGCTGCATGAATTTCTGACCGACTTCATCGGGCGCAACAACGCCTTTGCCCACCAGTTGTCGATCGACTACAACTTCGCCTGAGGAAACGGGAGCCGGTATTCGATATGCGACTGACCGTTCGTCACAAGACCCACTACCGCTACGACACGCCGCTTGCCAACGCAATGCAGCAGATCCGCCTGACGCCGAAGACCGGCCCTGGCCAGACAATCGTTGACTGGAAGATCGAAGCCCCCGGTATGGACCGGGCCACGACCTACGAGGACGCCTTCGGCAATCTGGTTCACATGGTCTCTGCCGAGGGACTGTCCGAAGAGGTCGAGATCACCGCGTCCGGAACGGTCGACACCTTTGACGTCAACGGTGTGATCGGCCCTGAAAACGGCACATCTCCGCCGGCGCGGATCTTCACGCGGTTCACGCCCCAGACCAAGGCAAACCAGGCGATCCGCCGCCTCGCCGCCCACGCCGAAAAGGACGACCTGATCGCCGGCCTCCACGAGCTGATGCATGCGATCCGGGACAAGGTCGACTACAAGGTCGGCGTCACCGAGACCCATGCAACGGCCGTCTCCGCGCTCGCGAACGGCGAAGGGGTCTGCCAGGACCACGCCCATATCTTCATTTCCGCCTGCCGCTCGATCGAGGTGCCGGCACGCTACGTGTCCGGCTATCTCCTCCTGGAAGACGAGCAGTCATCGGAAGCCCACCACGCCTGGGCGGAAGCCTTCGTTCCCGATCTCGGCTGGGTCGGCTTCGACATATCCAACGCTATCTGTCCCACGGATCGTTATATCCGCTTGACCGTTGGCCTGGATTCGCGTTCCGCTGCACCTATACGCGGCATCCGGTTCGGCGGTCATGAAGAGAACATGGATGTCGAGGTAGACGTGGAACAGGCCACGAGCCAGCAACAGCAGCAGCAATAGGGCAACCGGGCTGCCTGCCGGCAGCCCAGCAGGGCCTGCGAGAGACCAAAATGACCTATTGCGTTGGACTGAAACTCGACCGAGGCCTTGTGTTTGCCGCCGATACGCGCACCAACGCCGGTCTCGACAACATCTCCACCTTCAAGAAGCTCCATGTCTGGGAAAAGCCGGGCGAGCGGATGATTACCCTGCTGTCGGCCGGCAATCTTGCCGTCACCCAGGCGGTAGTATCGATCCTGACCGAGCATATCGCCGGCGGCCTCGACGGCAATCGCGCCACCTTGATGAACGTGGACACCATGTTCCAGGCCGCCCGGCTTGTCGGCAGTGCCGTGCGCGAAGTGCGCCAGATCGACGGCGAGGCGTTGGAGGCGACCGCCGACAATTTCTTCGTCACCTTCATCCTCGGCGGCCAGATCAAGGGCGAGGAACCGCGCCTGTTCCAGGTCTATTCCGCGGGCAATTTCATCGAGGTGAGCGACGACACCCCTTACCTGCAGATCGGCGAGCACAAATACGGCAAGCCGATCCTGGACCGGGTGACCCATGCCGACATGCGGCTGGGTGAAGGTGCGAAGATGATCCTGCTCTCCTTCGATTCCACCCTGCGCTCAAACCTCTCCGTCGGCCTGCCGATCGATCTGTTGCTCTACAACAAGGACAGTTTCTCCTCGGAGCGCCAGCTTCGCATCGAGAAGGACGACCCCTATTTCCGCAAGCTCTCCACGGCCTGGTCCGACGCGCTCCGCGACGCCTTCACCGAGATCGAGGAACTGGAAGTCTGATCTGACGGAAGGCCGCCGTGCGTTCGCCATGGCGTTCAGCGATCTGTCATGACCAATCGATAAAAGCCGGCAAGCAACAGACCCGGAGCGACGCGATGACTTCAACCGATGAGCCGGAAATCCTCGTCTGGCATCGCGAGCCGGCACAGGAACCGCTCGAGGCCAATGACGAGACCCTGAACCGGATCCGGCAGATGATCAGGACAGGCGAGCGCGCTGCCCTCGTCGACCTGATGAAGCGCTGGGACCCGATCGACGTCATGCAGCTTCTGGTCCGGCTGCGGCTGAAGCAAGCACGCAAGCTTTTCAAATGGCTGCCGTCCAATCCGTCCATCAAGGTGATTGCCGAACTGAGGCCGGAATTCCGCTCCATCCTGATGGAGGAATCTACCCTGGAGCAGTTCCGCGACATTCTCGCCGGCCTCGATCCGGACGACGCGGCCGAAATGCTCAACGACTTCCCCGACGAAGTTGCCGAGACCCTTGCCGAACGCCTGCCCGACGTGGAAGCCGTGGCCGGTTTCGAATCCTACGCCGACGACAGCGCCGGCCGGATCATGGCCCGCAAGTTCGTCGCCCTGCCGGAAAGCTGCAGTGTGGAAGACGCCGCTGCCTTGATCCGCGCCGAGGCGGATCGGATCCGCAAGATCTACACCGTCTATGTCCTGGACGACGACGGCCGCCTCACCGGTACCATCGCCGTCGGCAAGCTGCTGCTGTCCCCGCCGGCAGCAACGCTGGCGGAAATCATGAACCGGGACTTCCTGGCGGTCTCCGCCGAGACAGACCAGGAGGAAGTCCTCCGCCTGGCGCGCAAGCGGGACATGCACACCGTGCCCGTCCTCAATGCGGACGGCCAACTGATCGGCAGGATCACACCGAAACAGATGGCCCGTGTCGCCTCCGAGGAAGCGACCGAGGATATGCTCCTGATGAGCGGCGTGTCGTCGGAGGCCAAGGCCGACGACACGGTCCTGAAGATCATGCGCGGTCGCCTGCCCTGGCTGCTCGCCGGCCTGATCGGTTCCAGTATTGCCGCCACCGTGGTCGGCTCCTTCGAAAACCAGCTTTCCACCGCCGCCATCCTCGCCGCCTTCATTCCGGTCACCATGTCCATGGCCGGCAACGCCGGTCTGCAGGCATCCGCCGTCGCCGTTCAGGGGATTGCCACCGGGGCGCTGTGGTCCGGCGACATCGCCTACCGGCTCTTGAAGGAATTGATCGCGGCGCTTGCAAACGGTGCCGTCGCTGGCTGCATCCTCGCCACTCTGGTCCTGATCGCTTCGACGGTGATCCCAATTGCCGACCCGGTCCACCTGGCGCTCGCCACGTCGCTCTCCCTGCTCTGCGTCACGACACTCGCCGCCATGGTCGGCGCCACCATCCCGATCGTGCTCGACAAGTTCGGCATCGACCCGGCCATGGCCACCGGCGTCTTCATCACCTCCACCAACGACGTGCTCGGCGTGCTGGTGTTCTTCCTGATGGCGACGACGTTTTATCTGGGGTGAGACGCGTCCGGCGCAGCCGGCAAAAAGCAAACGATTTTGATTTTTTGAGCGCCGAACGCCCGGAGCCCTGGCGAAGGGCCGGGCGGGCAGAGGTTTTATTCCTTACATGTCATTCCGGACCGCGCACGCTGCAAGCGTGTCGCGAGATCCGGAATCCAGCTGACAGCGCGAGCGTCAGCGAGCACCGCTTTCAATCAAGATTAGGACGCACCTATGGCGCGCCTGATTTCTGGATTCCAGATCAGCGTTCGGCTGCGCCTCGCTTGTCTGGAATGACGGGAGATGATGGCAGACGGAATTAACAATCTCACCGTCCGCCTATCCCTTCAGGATCAGAACCGCCGCTTCGAATTCCTTGCGCTTGTAGGTGCGGATGGCGGCGGCTTCCGCGTCCTCGCCCCAGCGTTCGATGTTGAAGTCTTCTTCCACATGGGCCGCCTGCCAGGCCTCGTCCGCACTGAGCCTCCCCTCGCGCACAGCGAGCGCCAGGACGGCGGACCCGGACAAGGTCGTTGCCGTGTGAAGCGCCGCAAGCTGAAGCGGCGTGAGCGTATCGAGCCGCGCCCGGAACGCCTTCAGGAGCGCCTCCGGCTGATCCTGATGGATAATGCCCCCGATCAGGACGAACCGGTTGCCGAGCAGATCCTCCGCCCAGGCGAGCACCGGATCCCACAGCTCGGTCTGACGCTGGACGAGGGTCTCCGGATCGTCCGCGCGGTAGCAGAGCGCATCGGTGCCGCAGAACCGGGCAATCTCATCGGCGACTTCGCCAAACCGGACCGAGACCGCGTCGATCGCCGAATTCGAAATCCGCGTCAGCGGCATGTTGGCCGGATTGATTTCCTTTTCCTGCGCCGCCCATTCCGCCGCAACCGCCTTTGCCAGCGCCTCGCTCGGCAGAACGAGCACGGCCTTGCCCGGTGTCTTCACCGGCCGGCCGTCCAGATGAATGGCAAAACCGCCTGTCTGTTCAGCATGTTCCGCGCGTTCATAGAATCGTTTTGGCAACTGGCGCCGGGACAATTCCCGCGCCCGCTGTTCGGGATCCTTCGCCGCATCGTCTGCCAGCGTTTCAAGAAGATCACGCATTATGCCGTTTCCCTGTCAAAACCGAAAAGCTGCTCCAACACCCCATCGAGCTCGTCGAAATGATCGATCACGCGGGCAGCGCCCGCCGCTTCCAGGCGCGGCCGGTCGTGATAGCCCCATGTGACCCCGATGCCGCGCACGTTTGCGGCGACCGCCATTTCCATGTCGAAGGACGTGTCGCCGATCATGACCGTGTTGACGGCTTCCGCGCCGGTTTCCGCCAGTGCCTGCAGGATCATATCCGGATGAGGCTTGGAGGGCGAGGTATCCGCCGTTTGAATGGTGATGAACCGGCCGTGCAGCCCGTGCACCTCGACCATGTGGTCGACACCGCGCCGCGCCTTGCCGGTGGCGACGCCTAACAGCACGTCATCGCGCGCAGACAGCCGGTCGAGCACCTCCATGGTCCCGGGGTAAAGCGGATCCAGGTCCAGCCCCTGCCCCCGCCGCTCCCCCTTCGAGGTCCGGTAGGCATCGGCCATCGCCTGCACATGGTGGGCATTCTCCGGCCCCACCAGCGTCAGGAACGCCCGTTCCAGCGACAGTCCCACGATGGAAAGCGCCGTGCGCCGGTCCGGCATCGGCAACCCTGCCGCGGCAAATCCGACCTCCAGCCCGTGCAGGATGGTCTCCTGGCTGTCCACCAGCGTGCCGTCGCAATCGAAGATGACGAGATACATGGGAATGAAATGCTCTTCCGGGCCTGTGTTTCAGGCCCCGCATGTGGCGGGTTTTCAGGGCCGGGTCAAGGGCCGACGCCGCCCCGCCACGTTTTGCCCGCCCCGTTTTGTCAGTCCTGCTCCTCATCGCCGGGGAGCCCGTCTGCGGATGCACCGCCGTCGCGTCCCTTCTTGCGGACATAAAGCTCCATGCGGTGATGGACGATCTCGTAGCCCATTTCGGCGGCGATTTCGGCCTGCAGGCGCTCGATCCGGTCGGAGCAGAATTCGATGACATTGCCCGTGTCCACGTCGATCATGTGGTCGTGGTGCTCCGTTTCCGCATGTTCGAACCGGGCCGCATCACCTTCGAACTGATGGCGCTGGATCACCCCCTGGTCCTCCAGAGCGCTAAGCGTGCGATACACGGTCGAAAGGGAGATCCCGGGCACCTGCTCTTCGCTGCGCCGATGCAGTTCCACCGCATCCGGATGGTCATCCGCTTCCGCCAGGACGTTCAAAAGCGCCGTCCGCTGGCGCGTGATCCGAACTCCGGCATCGCGAAGGGCCCGGGTCAGCCGCTCGGCTCTTTCCTGTGTTTTCGTCATGCGTTTTTTTGGCATGGCGGATCGGGTCACGCAAGGCTTTTTGCAAATCATTTGCAACTAGGATTGACAAATGCAAATCATTCCCAGATGCATATAGAGAACAGCAGGAGAGGATGATGTTCGCCAAACGCGCCCTGATCGGTTTCATGACCGTATTTTTATTCCTTGGGGCCGCCCCTTCGCGGGCCGCGGACAAACTCAAGGTGGTCACGACCTTCACCGTCATTGCCGACATGGCGCAGAACGTGGCGGGCGACACCGCCGAGGTCGTTTCCATCACCAGGCCGGGAGCGGAGATCCACGGCTACTCGCCGACACCGCGCGATCTGCTCAAGGCGCAGGGTGCCGATCTTGTTCTGTGGAACGGAATGAACCTGGAACGCTGGTTCGAGCAGTTCTTCTCCAACCTGAGTGATGTACCGGCCGCCGTGGTTTCCGACGGTGTCGTCCCGATGGCGATTGCGGGCGGAGACTATGACGGCAAACCCAATCCCCATGGATGGATGGCCCTCACCTCGGCCGAGATCTATGTCGACAACATCGCCAAGGCGATGAGCCAGGCCGATCCGGACAATGAGGACGCCTATGCGGCCAATGCAGCGGCCTACAAGAAGCAGATCGCCGACGTCATCGGCCCGCTGCGCGACGCAGCACACGCTCTTCCGGAAAACCGCCGCTGGCTGGTGACGTCCGAGGGAGCGTTCTCTTACCTGGCCCGCGACTTCGGATTGAAGGAAGTCTATCTGTGGCCGATCAATGCCGACCAACAGGGCACCCCGAAACAGGTCAAGGCGGTGATCGACGCAGTGCGAGAGCATAAGATTCCAGCGGTCTTTTCGGAATCGACCGTATCCGACAAGCCGGCCAGGCAAGTTGCACGTGAGACAGGCGCGCACTACGGTGGCGTCCTCTACGTGGACAGCCTCAGCGAAGCGGATGGCCCTGTGCCAACCTATCTGGACCTGCTGCGCGTCACATCCGAGACCATTGTGAAAGGTCTGACCCATGAGTGAAGGCATCCGCGCTGAAGGGCTGACCGTAACCTATCGCAACGGCCACACCGCCCTGAGCGATGCCTCCTTTGCCATTCCCACCGGCACGATCACCGCCCTGGTGGGGGTGAACGGTGCCGGAAAGTCGACCCTGTTCAAGGCGCTGATGAACTTCGTTCCTGTGTCCAGGGGTGAGGTCGAAATCCTGGGACAACCGGTCAAACAAGCCCTGAAAGCCCAGGCGATTGCCTATGTCCCTCAGGCCGAAGAGGTCGACTGGTCGTTTCCCGTCCTTGTCGAGGATGTGGTCATGATGGGCCGCTACGGGCACATGGGCTTTCTGCGCCGTCCGCGTGCGGCAGATCATCAGGCGGTCGATGCCGCCCTGGCCCGGGTCAACATGACCGAATTCCGCCACCGCCAGATCGGCGAACTGTCGGGCGGACAGAAGAAGAGGGTGTTCCTGGCCAGAGCCCTGGCGCAGGATGCAAAGGTCATTCTGCTCGACGAACCGTTCACCGGCGTCGACGTCAAGACCGAGGAACAGATTATCGCCCTGCTGCGGACCTTGCGCGAGGAAGGCCGGGTCATGCTGGTCGCGACCCACAATCTCGGCTCGGTACCTGAATTCTGTGACCGGGTGGTTCTGGTCAAGGGAACCGTCCTCGCCCACGGCCCCACCGCGGAGATCTTCACGCCGGAGAACCTGCGCATGGCCTTCGGCGGGGTCTTGCGTCATTTCGTTCTCGGTGGCGAGACCCTGCACGACGACGCGGACGCCCGCCGGGTCGAGGTTTTCACCGACGACGAGCGTGCGGCGATCTTCTACGACGACAGGCAACAGACGACAGAGGAAAAGGCGCCGTGATCGACCTTTTGCTCGAGCCTTTTTCCTACGGCTACATGACCAATGCCATCTGGGTGTCCGCCCTGGTTGGTGCGGTCTGCGGCTTCCTGTCGGCCTATCTCATGCTCAAAGGCTGGTCGCTGATCGGCGATGCGCTCTCTCATTCCATCGTGCCCGGTGTCGCCGGCGCCTATATGCTCGGGCTGCCCTTTTCCATCGGCGCCTTCCTGTCCGGCGGGCTTGCCGCCCTGGCGATGCTGTTCCTGCGCTCGCGCTCAGGACTCAAGGAAGATGCGGTGATCGGGCTGATCTTCACGTCCTTCTTCGGGCTTGGACTGTTCATGGTGTCCCTCAAGCCCATGGCCGTCTCGATCCAGACCATCACCATGGGCAACATCCTGGCCATCACCCCTTCCGACACGCTGCAGCTGGTCCTGATCGGCGGCGTGTCGCTTGTGGTCCTTCTGGCCAAGTGGCGCGACCTGATGGCCGTCTTCTTCGATGAGGGCCATGCCCGCTCCATCGGGTTGAACCCGGGGGCGCTTCAAATCGTCTTCTTCACGCTTCTGGCCGCATGCACGGTGGCCGCGATGCAGACAGTCGGTGCGTTCCTCGTCATTGCGCTCGTCGTCACACCGGGGGCGACCGCCTACCTGCTGACCGACCGCTTCCCCCGCCTGATCGCCCTGTCTGTCGCCATCGGCGCGGTGACCAGCGCGGTTGGAGCCTATCTCAGCTATTTTCTCGACGGGGCCACGGGCGGCGTCATCGTCTGCCTGCAGACCGCTCTGTTTGTTCTCGCCTTCTTCTTTGCCCCCAAGCACGGCACTCTCGCCGCCCGCCGCCGGGCCCGCGCGGCGCTGAAGGAGACGGCCTGATGGGAGACAACCTGATGGAACTGGCTCTGTTGCCCCTTCAGTTCCCTTTCATGCAGAAGGCCCTGCTGATTACCGTCATCATCGCACCGGCTGCCGCGATGCTATCCTGTTTTCTCGTTCTCAAGGGCTGGTCGCTGATGGGCGATGCGGTCAGCCATGCGGTCCTGCCCGGAGTGGTCCTCGCCTACGTGGCAGGCATACCGCTGGTTTTCGGCGCTTTTCTCGCCGGGCTCTTCACCGCTCTTGCGACCGGCTTCATCAAGGACCATTCCCGGGTCAAGCAGGACACGGTGATGGGCGTGGTCTTTTCCGGCATGTTCGGCCTCGGCATCGTGATCTACACCCGGATCGACAGCGGACTCCATCTCGATCATATCCTGTTCGGCAACATGCTCGGCGTTGGCAGCGAAGATCTTTGGACCACCAGCCTGATCGCCGTACCGGTAGCCCTGATCCTGCTGGTAAAGTGGCGCGATGTCCTGGCCCAGGCCTTCGATCCGGTGCAGGCTCAGATGGTGGGTTTGCCGGTCAAGGTGATCCACTACGGGCTCCTGGCGACCCTGTCGGCAACGATCGTGGCCATGCTCTCCTCAGTGGGCATCATTCTCTCGATCGCCTTTTTGATTGCGCCCGGCGCCGTCGCATTCCTTTTGACCCGACGCTTCGGCCCGATGCTTTTTGCCGCAGTGATCGTGGCGCTGATCTCCGGGATCTCGGGCATCTACGCCAGCTTTTGGATCGACAGTGCCCCCGCCCCGACCATTGTCCTGATCCTGACGGCGTTCTTCATCGCCGCCCTGACATGGCGTACCCGCCTGTCGGCCCGTAATGCCGCCAAAGCCGCAACAGTCCTTGATGCCGGGGACGAACCGCCGTTCGGGATGCAGAAACAGCCGTGATCTTTTCCGGTAACGCCTTGTTTCAACCGGTCTTCGCGGTGGGAGTGGCACTCCGCCTGACTTCGCCCAGGTCCGTTCGAAAGGCGACCGGGCGGAATTTCTGCAGCAGGTCCTGGTCGATTTTCCCGCCCATTTCCAAAAGCGTCGCAAAAGCCTGACGGGACCCGAATGCCTTCTTGTAGGCCCGTTCTTCCGTCAGCGCCGAATAGATATCGCAAATAGTGAGCATGCGCACATGCCGGCTGATCTGGTCTGCGGACAGCCCGTCCGGATAGCCGCTCCCGTCCAGATATTCATGGTGGTGTAGGGCCAGGTCGAGAACATCGGGGCCGATTTCCGGCCGGCCGCTCAGGATCATGCGTGAATAGACCGGGTGTTTCTTCACCAGGGCGAACTCGTCCGGTGTCAGTTTGCCGGGCTTGTCCAGAATGGCCAGTGGAATGCGCACCTTACCGATATCATGGACAATGGCCCCGATACCCAGCAGCGCGTGTTCTTCCGCCGATGCCCCGAGCTGTCTGGCAAAGGCGACAGCAAATCCCGTCACCATCATCGAGTGGCGGAAAGTGTGGCTGTGATGCCCCTGCACGGCCGACATCCATTCGTAAAGCCCATCAGACTTTATCGCGCTCAACGTCAATTGGACCGCCTCCGCCATTTGCGTGACCGGCAGTTGCTCGTCCGTCATGACCGACAGGGAGATCTTGTCGAAGGTTGCGCAAAGCCGTTCGACCGAAACACGTGTCGCCTCGGGCGTGTCGGGCGGCAGATTCGGGGCGGAATAGTCCCCGATCAGCGGCCGCATCTGCGCCAGCGCGTCCTGCAGGGAAAACGCCTCGTGCCAGAGTTCGGTAAAACCGAGTGCCTTGGCCTGGACCTGTTCCTGCCGCTTTTCCATATTGATGAGCCCGATCCTGGGACTGTCGCCCGCCTGATCGAGTATGGAGCGTAGGTTCTCAACGGCCGCCGCGTTCGTGGTTCGAACGTCCGCCAGAATGAATTCCACCGGTGTCGGCACAGGGAATGCCTCGTCCTCGTAACCAAGCAGGACTGCGTCAAAAAACTGGGCCAATTGACGAAACAGAACCGGGCATTTTGTACGTTCAGGTATTAGCAGAAGTAATTTCATCTCTGCTCTCCCGGACAGATAATGTATTCATTAAACTTTGCAGAAACGCTCCCTACGCCGACATCGTGATTATTGACAGTTAAAATACAGTTTCTACGAGAAAATTATTCGTAATTATCCCAATTCGGGAATCTTGCTGCGAAAGCAGCAGAGTTTGCTACCGCCGGCCGAACCATCAACCCTAACGAGAGTTACTGTTTCGCTCACCTTAGAGCCGCCCGACCTCATTCGGCCGCCATCTTGAGCAATGCCGCTCATTGCCGATATGGAGTGGTATAAAATCCCTCCCGTGAACCGGCAGCGCCTTTGGCCGCCCGGTCCGGAAGCCGAGTTCAGTCAGAGAAACCAGAAACATGTCCGAAAATCCCGTAACGCCGATCTGCAAGCCGTCCCCCGCTCAGCCGGAATGCCGCCAGACCGACCTGCCCTGGAAATCGCCCAAATCCAGCCACGAGGACCCAAAGGCTCCTGAACTCATCGCAGCCATCATGCGCAGCCCGAACTACCGCCAGGCCGATGAGGACGTCGACTTTCTGGACCGGGACGAGATCCGCGGTATCCGTCTGCAACTGGACTACACCAAGGCCGAAACGCTGTTTCAGGAACATGGCATCTCGCATTCCATCGTCGTGTTTGGCAGCACGCGGGTCCCCGAACCGGTCGCCGCGCGCCGCAAAGTGGAGGACCTGCAAGCCGCTTCGGAACGGGATCCGGGCAACGCCGACCTGGCCCAGCGCCTTGCGATTGCCCGGAGGGTTCTCGACAAGAGCCGCTACTACGACATCGCGCGGGAATTCGGCCGCTTGGTCGGAGAAGCCGAACACAAGGTCGGCGATCATATGGCGATCGTTACCGGCGGCGGTCCGGGCATGATGGAGGCGGCCAATCGCGGCGC
Organism: uncultured Roseibium sp.; assembly: GCF_963675095.2. GTDB lineage: Bacteria > Pseudomonadota > Alphaproteobacteria > Rhizobiales > Stappiaceae > Roseibium. The sequence continues at coordinate 125,586 of NZ_CAXXSJ010000028.1, forward strand.
TGCCGATGTCGGCGCGCGTACGGTCGGGCTCAACATTACCCTGCCCCACGAACAATATCCCAACCCTTATATCACGCCGGACCTGTGCTTCCGCTTCCACTATTTCGGCCTGCGCAAGCTGCACTTCGTTATGCGCGCCCGGGCCCTCGTGGTTTTTCCCGGCGGCTACGGCACCCTCGACGAACTGTTCGAGACCCTGACGCTGATCCAGACCCGCAAGATCGACCCCGTCCCCGTAATCCTCGTCGGCGAAGATTACTGGCGAAAGGTCTTCGATCCGGACTTCCTGGTCGCCGAGGGCGTGATCGATCCGGAAGACCGGGACCTGTTCTGGTACGCCGAAACGGCAACAGAGATCTGGGACGACATTCTGCGCTGGTATGAGCTTGCGGGGAAACCGCTCACGGAATAGCGTCGCCACACCCAAACAATCGACAATTCAGGGAGATGCCAGGCATGGAGATTTCGTTTCACGGAGCGGCGGAAGGTGTGACTGGCTCCTGTCACATGATCACCTGCGCCGGCAAGAAGATCCTTGTTGATTGCGGTATGTTTCAGGGCGGCCACGAACTCAATGAGGACAATGCCGAACCCTTCGGTTTCGATCCGCGCCAGATCGATGTCCTGCTTCTGACCCACGCCCACCTCGATCACTGCGGCCGAATTCCGCTGCTGGTGAAACAGGGGTTCCGCGGCGAAATCATCTGCACCGCCGCCACCCGCGACCTGGCGCGCCTGGTCATGCTCGATTCGGCTCATCTGCACGAGGAAGAGGCCCGCCGGCGGCGGCGCCACGGCAACCACAGCAAGGGCAGCGAACCGCTCTACGACACCATGGACGCCTTCGATGCCATGGATCGATTCGGGCGCGACGCCCATTACGACAAGCCGATCCACCTGGGCCATCACATCACGGCGACCTTCGTCGATGCGGGCCATATCCTCGGCTCGGCCAGCATCCTGCTGGAACTGGAAGAAGAAGGCCACAAACGGCGCGTTCTCTTTTCCGGCGATCTCGGTCCGGATGAAAGACCTCTGCTCAGCGACAACCAGGCACCCTCAGACGTCGACATCGTCGTCATGGAGACCACCTACGGCGACCGGGACCACAGACCGCTGCAGGCCTCCGTCGAGGAGTTCTACGACGCCATCGACGATGCCCAGGAACGCGGCGGCAACATTATCATCCCGACCTTCGCCCTGGAACGCGCCCAGGAACTGCTGTTCTACCTGCGCGAAGGTATGGAACGGAAAGAAATCCCCGACACGCTGCACGTGTTCCTGGATTCGCCCATGGCGATTTCCGCAACCCAGATCTTCCGCCGCCATCCGGAGGCCATGCGCACCGAAATCACTCGCATGCTGAACAGCGGCCAGGACCCGTTCCAGCTTCCCAACCTGCGCTTCACCCGCGAAAGCCATGAATCGATGGCGCTGAACCGGATCCGCTCCGGCGCGATCCTCATGGCCGGGTCCGGCATGTGCACCGGCGGCCGCGTCCGCCACCACCTGCGCCACAACCTGGCCCATTCCGACTGCAGCGTCATCTTCGTTGGCTTCGCCGCGAAAGGCACGCTGGCCCGCATCATCGTCGACGGCGCCCGTTCCGTCCGCCTGTGGGGCAGGGAAATCCCGGTGAAGGCCAAGATCCACACCATCAACGGCTTCTCCGCCCATGCCGGCCGCTCCGAACTGCTCGCCTGGCACCGCCAGGCCGGCAAGCCGGAAATCACCTTCCTGGTTCACGGCGAACAGGAGGAAAAGGAAAGCTTCGCCAAGGCCCTCAAGCACACCCGCGTGGAAATGCCGAAACTGCACCAGAGCTACAAGATTTAAGGGTCCCGCAAACCAATACGCTATCCGCCAGGACGGGATGGAGCCTGCCCGATCTGGCTGTTTTCCAACAGGTCCAGCAGGCTCGAACCCTTGGACCAGTGTAGTGCCTGCCAACCCGCTTCAAGTGCGGCCTCCACATTGGCCTTCGTGTCATCTACCAGAACAATATCTTCCGGGGCCGAGCCGCTGCTCATCGCGGCCGCGTCGAAAAACGCCTGCTGAGGTTTTTGCGCGGCAATCTGAGCTGAGTACACCATCCCGTCGACGTGTTTTCCAAGCGCAAGACGATCCATGAGATGGCGCGCCCTCATGTGCTCCTGGTTGGTTGCGAGAAAAATGCGCAGGCCCCGCCGGCGAAGCTCATCGCATTCTGCCAGAATGGCTTCATCCACGCAGGAATCCCTCTCAAACCAATAGTCGATGAAGGCTTGTGCGGTAACAGTCGGCGAAAGCGCGGGCAGACACGCTTCGAGCACGTCGAGCAGGTCTTTTCGGCCTGTCACGATATCAGCCCAATGGGGAGCAAAGAAGACAGCCTGCAGCCGGTCCGGAGCCACGCCCAGATCCCGTTCGATGTCGGTAGCCCAGGACCGCCCGTCCTCCTGGCGGCCATTGACGACGACCCCGTCAACATCCAGCATCAGACACCGTTTCATACATCGCTCCCGTGCAATTAGACGATCCGCTTCCCGAACCTGTATGCAATGCGGGCGGACGCCCCGTCTACTGAGAACAGGAGGAACAGGAACGCCTCCGCAGCGCTCAAGCCTACCCGCGTGGAAATGCCGAACTTGCGTAAGAGTTTCAAGATTTGGTTTGGCAGGCAAAACCTCTGCCAAACAGGCAAAGCGTTACAATCTCGGATCGACCGGCTCGCTTTCCAGGGCCAGAACAGCAAGCGCGCAAGCGTGAATCTTTGACAGGGGCTTCCTCTCCACAAACCGGTGCAATCCCTCCAGGCCGAGTTTGAACTCACGCTCGGCCAGAGAGAACTTCCGGCCAAGGCCGCGCTCACGAAGGCGTTCGATATTGCCGGGCATGTCGTAATCGGGCCCGTAGATGATCCGGAGGTAGTCCCTGCCCCGGACCTTCATTGCGGGCTGAAGGAGGCCCCGTTCGCCGTAGGCCAGAAAGCCGGTCGGCTTGATCACCATCCCTTCGCCGCCCGCGCCCGTGTGCTGAAGCCACCAGTCGCAGATGGACGCTCGTTCGGTCTCATTTCCTCCGTCAAAGCGCCTCCAGCCCGTTGTCTGCAGGATAGGATCCCGCTCCGCCAACCGGCCGAGCATTTCCATGTGCCAGGTATGGGGCTTGTCGGTAAACACCTGCCCCTCCGCGGCAAGGACGTGGAACGGCGCGATCTTGAAATCGTCGACCGTCGCCGCTTCCCAGCAATATCCATCGATGGTCTTGCGCATTGCAGTCGCGTTGGCAAGCTGGGTTACGGACAATTCCTTCAACGCCTCCAGCCCTTCGATATCCGGCGCCTTCCCGATGGCATCCATCAATGCGGTCGCGGATTGAGAAGCGGCCGCAACAGTCGGCAGGTATTGTGTCTTCAGCAGGTCCTGCGCCTTCGCAGACCAGGGCATGAGTTCCGCATCAAGCAGGACCCACTCCGTCTGAAGCTCGCCCCACAGGCCGGATGTTTCCATCGCCTGACCGATGCGCGCGATAATGGCGGCTTCCTGTCCATCATCCTTGAAGAACGGTCGGCCGGTTCGAGTGTAAATCACGCCGGACTTGCCGTCTTCGACGCCGAACCGGCGCGCGGCAGCATCACGATCCCTGGCAATGACCAGGAGGGCTCGAGAACCCATGTGTTTTTCTTCCGCTACGAGATCTACCGCTCCGCGGTCGACATAATGCATTATCGCTTGTTCAGGGTGCTCCAAAAACGGCCCCTCGGGCGTGGTCGGGCACGCGGCCATGGTGGGCGGCAGATAGATCAACCATCTGGGGTCGATGGCAAACCGACTCATTACCTCCAGCGCCGCGAGACTGTTTTCCTCCGGGATCTGGATCGTCGACTTGAACCGGGTTTCGATCCGCATCTTGGTGGCGTAATCATCGAAATAAAGCAGCCGGTCATGATCCTGCTGAGCAGAACGCTGCTGGCTACCGTCGAGAGGCTTTGCCGGAACGGCATACTGCTGCCACGCGGCAACCGATACGGTCTCGCGTTCCGGCCAGCGCAAGGCTGTCAACTTGCCGCCGAACACGCAGCCGGTATCGATACAAAGCGTGTTGTTGAGCCATTCCGCTTCCGCCGCGGGCGTATGACCGAAAACGACATCGGCCTTCCCCCGGTAGTCCCGCGCCCATTCCAGGCGCACGGGCAAGCCGAATTCATCGACCTCACCGGTCGTCTCGCCAAACATGGCAAAGGTACGGACCGCGCCGGACCCCCGCCCGTGCATCTCTTCCTTCAGACCGGCATGGGCGACAACCAGCCTGCCGTCAGCAAGCCAGAAATGGGATCTGAGATCCCAGATGAAGTCGCTGACCTTTTTTCGGAATTCAGGAGATGTCTGTTCCAGTTCCGCCACGGTCAGGTCGAGGCCATGGGTCAGTTTGACGTCGCGCCCCTTGAGCCATTTGTTGAGCTTGAAATCATGATTGCCGACGACGCAGTGAGCCGCGCCGTCCTCGACCATCCCCATGACCAGCCGCAGGCAATTCACGTTCTTCGGGCCCCGGTCGGTGATGTCGCCGACGAAGAAGGCCATCCGGCCTTCGGGCGGACGGACATGGATCAGCTCTTCTGCTCCTTCTTCGAACGGATCGATGACATATCCGAGCCGGGTCAACAGCTCGGTCAGTTCATCGAAACAGCCGTGGATGTCGCCGATGATGTCGAAAGGACCCTGTTCCGAACGCCGATCGGTCCAAAGCGGCTCCCGGCGGATCTCCAGCCTGTCGACCTCTTCCGGCGATTTCATGATCTGAACCTGTCGGAAGCCTTCCTTTTGCAGCCCCCGCAGACCTTTCCGTAGAGCCCTGGAGTGATTGCGGGAAATATGCTCGCCGAAAGCCCGATTTGGCCGGTTCTCATTGCGTGCGTGGCAGATTCCCGGATCGATATCCAGGACCAGGGCGACAGGCAGGGCGTGGTACTTCCTTGCAAGCGCCACCAATCCGGCCCTGTCTTCCCGCTTGACCGACGTCGCATCAATGACCGTCAACAGGCGCCGCTTGAGTCTCAGCCCGGCTGTGTAGCTCAGAAGGTCGAAGGCATCGGCCGTGGCTCCCTGGTCCGTTTCATCATCCGAAACCAGCGCACGGCAGTGGTCGGACGACACGATCTCTGTCTCCAGGAAATGTTTGCGGGCAAAGCTGGATTTACCCGAGCCGGTCGGCCCGATCAGAACGACCAGGGAGAAGTCTGGAATCGAAATCGCCGTCACTGATCCGCTCCTCTTGTGAAAACCGCCATCTGCGACGGTCCGCCCAGCGCCTCGTCCACCGGTCCCAGTGGCGAAAACGACACCTCATAACCGTAGTCCGCGGCAACCGCCTCGCCCCAATCCGTAAACTCCGCACGCGCCCACTCGAAACGGTGGTCAGGATGGCGGAGCCGTCCCGGTTCCAGATCCGAAAACAAGGCGTTGTATTCCCGGTTAGGCGTGGTCACGACAACCAGGCCGGGCCGTGCATCTCCGAACAGCGAAAGCGAAAGCGATGACAGCCTGTGCGGCTCGATGTGCTCGATGACTTCAACCAGCGTCGCCGCATCGAACCCTTTCCATCGCCTGTCGCCGTAAGTCAGGCTCCCCATCTGCAAGGTAACCCGTTCCTGCACCGCATCGCCGGCCTGATCCAGGCGCAACTTGCGACGCGCTTTGGCCAGCGTGTGTACAGAAGGATCGACACCGACAATCCGGCTGAATCCCCGCTTCCTGACGAGATGGGACAGGAGCTTGCCCTCACCGCAACCGAGATCGAGAACCGTAGCAGCCCGGTGGGCTTCCAATATCTCCACGACCGCGTTCAGCCGAAGGTCATGCAGGCGGATCGGTTCTTCCAGGCGCTCTTCCGGCTCTGGCACCGGTTCGTCTTCCGCTTCCGCAGCTGCCAGGGTTTCGTCCAGGCGCGCCAGCGTCATATTCATCAGCGCCCGCCTGTGTTTCAGGGCCCGACGCGTAATCAGGTCCCGCTTGGGGTGTTCAGCAAGCCAGCCTTCGCCCTTGGCCAACAGCTTGTCCACTTCGTCCTTGTCCACCCAATAGTGCTTGGCATTATCAAGCACCGGAATCAGCACATAGAGATGGCTCAGCAGGGACGAAAGCCGCATCGTGCCTTTCAGCGTCAGATCTACGATCCCCGCGTCCTGATCAAGAACCGTTATGTCGACTTCATAGCCCAATGGGTCGAAAACGGTATGGATCAGGTCGGTGTCGCCGGCTAGGGAAACCGGGACGATCCGCGCTTCAAAGGGAAGCGTGCGATCCGCCAGGTCCTGCCGCTCCTTCGACTTGCCCGACAGGGACTGACCGACCGACCTGGCCAGCGCCACCGACAGAAAGGAATTGGCGGCATAAGGCCGGTCGTTGACATACTGGGTCAGCAAGCCGTCGCCCTGCTGGCTTCGGCCCCGGACGAGGCCGACTGGGTCGACCGCCAGATAGACCACGGCGGTTGTCCGGGTATCGGAAACTTCGGAAAAGAAAATCGACACTTCGCCCGTTGCCACCTCCCGCTTGTGCAGGTGATCGGGATGCTTATGAAGGAGAAATCCGAGGTCGCGGGCGCTGTAGTCCGCACCGGCTTTTGCCAGCAATGTCAGTTCGATCTGCATAAAGGAACCAATCAGGAAATAAGTTTGCGAGTGTTATCAGCACCTTGCCAACTCAACAACCCCTGGATGAAATCGAAGAGCGGCACCTTGGCATCTTCGCTGGCGAGGCCCCTCGACTCCCCCGCCCATCCCCTCTATTGATCCTCCTCGCACCAACCGCCCCGTCCCGGAGCTTCCGTTGACCAAGATTATCGTCCTGTTCCTGCTTGCCCTGGCTCTGATCCAGATCATCAAGCCGCTCGGCTGGCCGGGGCTGAAGAAACGCTCGGATGCCTGGAAACTGGCGCTTGGCGGGTTGATGGTGGTCGTGATCTCTATCGGGATGATCGCGCTCTACCAATAGAGGCGGATGCGGCTTTGACCGACTTTCAAAATCCCGGCATCGCAATCACGACGGCAGAACAGCTTTCCACTGCCACCCTCCATGCGGCAATGGTGGAAGCGTTTTCCGATTATGTCGTGCCCATGCGCCCGACCCTGGCGCAATTCGAGGCGATGCTGCGCCAGCGTTCCTTCGACCCGGCGCTGACGTCCGTCGCCCTTTGAGGACGGCAAGCCAGTTGCCCTCTGGACTGATCGGACGGCGGGAGACTGCCGGCTATCTCATCTCCAGCGGCACCCTGCCCGCCTGGCGCGGCAAAGGGCTGGCGCAGGCGCTCGCAGGCAGAAGCGAAGCGTTGTTGAAGCAAGCCGGGGTGACGAGCCTCCAGCTGGAAGTGATCAGCACCAACGCCCCGGCGATCCGTGTCTATGAAAAACTGGGGTTCCAGGTGATACGCGACCTGCAATGCTACGCCTGGCCGGGCTACCCGGACGCCCTCGGGCAAGCGTATGAAGTCGTGCAGAAAGACTGGCAAACGCTGCAACCGGCTGTGTCACGCTTCCGGGACTGGAGGCCGAGTTGGCAGAATGCGGATGAAGCCGTATCGAACCTTGGCGACCGCCTCGTCGTTCTAACCTTCGAAACGGAAGGCAATACCGCCGGATATGCCATTGTTGAACCGGAGACAGGCACCCTGTTCCAGATCGCGGTTCATCCGGAGTACCGGCAGAAGGGAATCGGATCGACGTTGATCACGGCCGCAGCGGAACGCAGCACCGGTGTGAATCTCAGGCTCCTGAATTGCCGACGCCGCCGACCACGGCTTCGCGGCTTTCCTGGAATGCGTCGGAGCGAAAAAGAGCGTGTTGCAGTTGGAGATGAGGAAGCGGCTGGGTTAGAACTGTAGCGAATACTAGCGCTTCGCTATGGCTCCGCGGGTTCGGCATTCCAATCGACAAATCGTTGTCGCCCCAGCGCGGGCCTGCCCTCCGCTAGAGCTCCGGGCGTTCGTCGTTCAAAAAGCAAAATCGTTTGCTTTTTGTCGGCTACGCCGACCACTCCTCACTCCTCCGGGTCGTTCATGTCCGGGTCGTAGTCGGAAGCATCGAAGCCCAAGAGGTTCCAGGTCTGCTGCATATGCGGCGGCAGGGGAGCGGAGACATCGATGACGCCGTGGCCCGACGGATGCGGGATCACGATCCGGCGGGCGAGCAGGTGCAGCCGGTTCTGGATGCCGCCGGGCAATTCCCAGTTCTCGATGTTGAAGTACTTGTCGTCGCCGATGATCGGATGACCGATATGGGCGGCGTGGGCCCTGAGCTGGTGGGTCCGGCCCGGTCACCGGGCGCGATGGAAACCCAGGACAGCTTCTGTGCCGACTGCTCAACCACCGAATAAAGCGAAACCGCGTGCTGGGCGTCGTCCTCGCCCTGGCGTGCCACCCGCATGCGCTCCATCTCGTCGGACCGCGCAAGGAAGGTGGAGATCCGTCCCTGCTTCGGCTTGGGCACGCCCGCCAGCATCGCCCAGTAGATCTTGCGGGTGTTGCGGTGACGGAACGCCTTGGTGAGTTCCTGGGCGGCCTTGCGCGTCTTGGCGACCAGAATGATGCCGGAGGTTTCCCGGTCGAGCCTGTGTACCAGCTTCGGCTTGTTGCCCTTGCGGTCGGTGAAGGCGTCCAGCATGCCGTCCAGGTGGCGCTTCAGCCCCGAGCCGCCCTGCACGGCAAGGCCGGCCGGCTTGTTGAGGACCATTACATGATCGTCCTCGAACAGCATCATATCCTCGACCGCCTTGCGGTCGTCGGCGATCAGCTTGGTGGATTTGGGCCTCTTGTTCTTGGTGTCGTCCGCGGTCAGTTCCACGCCAAGCGGCGGCACGCGGACGATCTGGCCCTTGGCGATCCGGGTCGAGCTTTCCGCACGCTTGCCGTCGACGCGCACCTGCCCTGTCCTCAGCAGCTTCTGCAGCCGGCCGAAGCCAAGTCCCGGATAGTGCACCTTGAACCAACGGTCGAGGCGCATGCCCGCTTCGTCTGCGGTCACTGTTTTCTGGTCGATTGCGGACATTTCGTTCTCTTTGGCGCATGCGGCCATCCGGCCGGCGCATAGGGTCGGCCCCGCATATAGGCGGTTTCTGGACATTTTGAAAGCCCTGCTGCTGTCGGAGACGAAAGGGACGCCCCTCAGGCGGCCAGCTGGCGCATCACGAACAGGCCGGCGAAGACGGCGGCAATCGACAAGGCCGACCGACAGAAGAACATAGGCAATCGCCGCCTGGGTGGCGCCGCGCTCCCACATCAGCGCCACATCGAGCGAAAAGGCGGAAAAGGTGGTGAAGCCACCGAGCAAGCCCGTTGCCACGAAATAGCGCAGCGACTGGGACCCTCCAACACCATGGCGGACGAGCCAGCCGATGAAGAGACCCATGATCAGCGAACCGACGATGTTGACCGTGATCGTGCCATAGGGAAAGCCAGGCCCGAAGGCCTTCAGCGTCCACAGGCCGACCAGGTGGCGCAAGCCCGCGCCGATGCCGCCGCCAAGGGCGACAAGGAGGAAATGGTTCATGAGCCCCTCTTGCTTAGAACGCGCCCGTCTGCCGCATCCGTATCAGCTTCAGGATAACAAGCACGATCGGCCATGTGTGCCAGAAAAGATCGAAGATATCGATGGGCTTTTTCAGCTGTCCATGGGCCAGCATGCGCAGCTTTTCCACCAGATGCGGCTCGGGGAAGAACGGGGCCAGGCCAAGCACGACCGCGAACAGCAGCAGGCCGGTCAGAGGGATCTTGTCGAGGAATTCAAGCATCGAAACAGCGGTTCTAGAGTGAGAGTAACCGGATGGAGACAGGTCGGCCTATTCCGCAGCAACCTGCTTTTCGGCATCCTTGCCCATCGCCTCGAACTTCTTCACCTGTTCATCGTATTTCGGATCGATGGTGCCGCACAGCCGGTCCCAGAAGGAGAAGAAATTGGCGAAATTGTACTTGAAGCGCGAATGGTGCTGGTCGTGGAAGGTCACGCAGACCATGGGCGACGGCATGCGCGACAGCGGCGAGGCGTAGAACTCGAAGCCGGAATGGCCGATGGTGCCGTTGAAATGGTCCCACAGCCTGTGGGCGACGAGCACCACGGCCGGGATCGGCAGGAACAGCACCGCCCACAGGTAATAGCTCTGCATGACGAAGGCATCGACCAGATCGTCGGAATAGGTGCTCCACACGGTCGGCGCCACGGAGCGGTGATGCTCCGCATGGAAACGGTAGAGCCACTTGGTGTGCATCAGCCGATGGCCCCAGTAGAACCAGGCGTCGAAGGCGACGACGGAGATGATGAACATCAGCGGTACGGACCACCAGGTCAGCGGCAGCGGGTCGACGAAGGTGTAGCCGCGCACCGAGAGGAAGACCCCGCCCGCCAGGCAGCCGGCGGTCGCCGTCAGCGACCAGACGCTCTGTCGGATTTCCTTCCACATGCGCTTTTCGCCGCGCCTGTGGGCCTGGATCCGGCGTTCCGGATGGCGGTTCTGGATCTTCACCAGCACCCAGCCGGTGGCGAAATACAGGAACACATTGACCGCATAGGCCACCGCCCAGAAGGGCAGGAAATCCAGAAAGATGTCGAGGGCCTGTTTCAGCATGTTCCGTTCCGATTTATGCCAACGTACCTCGAAAGGCCGTGGCAGGATCCGCGCAAATCAGCGCACCTTTTCAAGAGCCGTATCAGGGATCTCGCCCGTCGTTTCCATCTGCTTGACCATGGCGTCATAGCCCGGATGAACCGTTCCCATCATGCGGTCCCAGATGGAGAAGAAGTTGCCATAATTATAGTGGAACTGGGAATGATGCAGGTCATGAAAGGTGGTGCAGATCATCGGCGACGGCCAGCGCGACGACTTCGAGGCGAAATATTCAAAGCCCGAGTGGCCGACCATGCCCGTGATCTGGTCGAACAGCCTGAGCGCGAAAACCGAAAGGGCCGGAACCGGCAGCACGAACCAGACGACCAGATAGAACCCGTGCTCGATCAGCGTGTCGACAACCGCGGAGCTGTCGTTGCTCCACACCGTCGGCGCCACCGAGCGGTGATGCGGCAGGTGCCACTTGTAAAAAGACGGCCAGTGCAGGATCCGGTGCCCCCAATAGAACCAGCCGTCGAACAGGACCATGCAGATCACGAACATCAGCGGGAACGACCACCAGGAAAGCGGCAACGGCGCGACCAGAGTCCAGCCCTGCGTCTGCGCGAAATATCCCGCCGACAGGAGAACCGAAGACGTTGCAAGCGCGGACAGCGACGCGAGGATTTCCTTCTTCACCCGCTTCATGCCGTCCCGGTGTTTCTGGATGCGCCGGTCCGGATGGCGCCGGTTGATCGCCGTCATGGTCAGACCGGTCGCGAAATAGACGGCCAGCATGGCCGCGTAGATCACGGCGAAAACGATCAGGTAGTCGAGCAGGAGGTGCATGACCTAATTCCGCTGTTCCGCGTAGATCCCTTCGAACTCCGCGACCCTCTGGTCGTAGGTCGGGTGGACCGTACCGCACAGCCGGTCCCAGAAGGAGAAATAATTGGCGTAATTGTAGACGAAATACTGGTGATGCTGGTCGTGATAGAGCGTGCACAGCAACGGCCACGGCCGGCGCGCGCTCGGGCTGGCGAAATGTTCGTAGCCGCAATGGCCGATGGCGGCCGACACCTGGTCGAACACCCGGTGGGCGAGAAACACCGCCGCCGGCATGGGCACGACGAACAGCACCAGCGCGTAGTAGGAATGGGCAAACAGCGTGTCCACCGAAGACCCGGCATCATTCGACCAGACCGTCGGCGTGATGGTCATGTGGTGCGGCTTGTGAAACCGGTAGAACGCCTTGGTGTGCAGGATCCGGTGACCCCAGTAGAACCAGGTGTCGTGCAGGAACAGCGACAGCACGAAGAACAGCGGCGCCGACCACCACGTGAGCGCCACGGGCTGCACCAGAGTCCAACCGTTGAACTGGGCGTAGAGACCGATCGCCAGGCAGGTGCTGGTGATGGAAAGCTGCCGCATCGACGACTTGATGTCACGGAGCGGCTTGTGGGACGGATCGCGCTTCTGGATGCGCCGCTCGGGATGACGGGCATTGAGCGCGGTCATGAAGAGACCGACAGAAAACAGGATGACGAGGCTTGCCAGATAAAGCGCGGCAAAAAGCAGAAGGAATTCCAGGATACCGTTCAGGAACGGATTGTCCACCAATGCCATGAACACGCCTCGCGTGGGAATAAAAAACAGCCGGACAGGCCAGCACAGCCATCCAGTTTCGAGCAACTGAATGATCTCTTTATAAAAACACCAGACGTTGCAATGCAAACCGTGGCGAATGCTTAGATACAGAAATTGACCGTTTCTCCGGCGAATGCGGCAATTTGCGCCCGGATCGGTGGGAACAGATCCGGATCGGCGGTCAGTACCGGCTCTTCTTCGTCCAGAATGGCGCTGAAGATCGCATGGCGGCAGGCCCGTTCCTCGTCAGCGGAAAGAACCTGCGCGCCCGCGGCCGACAAAACGATGCTGATCAGCCGGTCCGCGGCATTCAGGCGTCCCCAGAGATAGTCGTGCTCGCGCCAGCGCCGGTTGAAGAATGCCCCGAACGTATTGAGGTTCTCACCCTTGAGCTCGAACCCCTCCTCCCCGAAGCTGCCGGCATCGCGCGGACTGATCCGGTCGACCAGGATTTCGCTGACCTCGGAAAAGTCGTTGCTCTGCAGCAGCGGAAAGGTCACCAGGTCATAGAACGCGAAGCCGACATAGCGCTCAGTCAGTTCACGACCGACAATATCCGTGAGCAGCGGATCCTGGGTGAGTTCCGCAAACACCTCATCCTGCATCCGGTCGAGATCCTGCAACCCCATGAGTTGGGCGAGATGCTCCAGAAGCTCCTTCAGGAGCGTGGTCCTGTTCGGAGCCGCTTCAGCCGGCTGGGCCAGGGCCCGGCACAGATCGCTCGCCAGTTTCCCGCTGTCTTCGCCGTAGAAGTCTTCCCGCCAGCGCCAGCGCAGATTGTCAATCTGCTGGTAGAGCCGGCTCTTGAGGTGGTCCATACCGGCAATCGCCTGATCGCCGTCGTCCACCTGCCGAATCCGCTGGTAAAGGCCGTTGAGCTTGCGGATGGCAAAACGCAGACGCCGGACACGATAATCCACGTCGAGACCGCGCAGCAAGGCGACCACCTCCGTATCCGGATCGGGCGGCCCTTCCCCGCTTTCCTTGGCAAGATCCGCGAAGTAGCCCCCGATCAGCCATAACAGCGCATCCTTGCGCTCCGCTCGACCCGTCGGCCCCGCCATGGCCGCGATCAGGTCCGACAGCCGTTCGCAGACCGCATGAAGCTTGAGTGACTGATAGTTCAGGAAGGCATAGCCGGCCTGGGCATGGGCATCCGCATTGGCCAGCGCCCGGTATTTGGTCAGCGCATCGGCCTTGATCCGCGTCCGCCCGCGCAGGATCTTGCGCACCGCCTTGTCCACCACCGGATCGGCCGCGGCAATCGTCTCCGCCAGCCACCGTCCCCGTCGGTTGCGGGCTTCAATCTCCCTCAGTTCATCGCCGATGGGTTCGTTGCGCGGGATATGGGCAAGCGAGGCCAGAATGGTGCGGAAGAAACTCGGCATCTGCTGCCCGTTGTCCTCGACTGCCTCGACACCGCCCGGCGACGGGTCCACGTAGACCAGCCTGCGCGCCACTTCGCGGGAAGCCGGACGCTGCTTGATGACCTCGATCACCGGTCCGAACGGTTTGTTCATGACCACGCTGCCGTCGACGAAACAGCGGTTGCCGGGCTGTTCGGGATCCAGTTCAAGCCCCTTGGCCAAAAAGGCCGCTCGGTTCGGCCAGGGAAGACGGGTTTTCTTCAGGACGTGATCCATCTCCGAAACCGTCGCCGGGGCAAAAGCGCCGGGGAAGGAAGAGGTGGACCGGGCGGCAAACACCAGTTCGGGAATGCAGTCCGAGCCGAACTGGCTCTGCAGATCGCCCGGCATCCTGTGCATCGCATGGAAATTCAGGATCCGGCGATGATCCAGCTCTTCGATGAAGTTCGGATCGTCGATCCGGATACGCCGACGCTGGCCGTAATAGTCCGTCAGGGTCACGAACAGGTCCAGTGTCTGGCCGCGCGGGATCAGGGTCCTGCCGTCTTCCATGTGGTGGTCCATCCGCGCACAGGCATCGAGCATCCAGCCGATATAGCGGGATCCGGAAAACGGCGGTTTGAACCAGCGCGACAGCATGAAGGTGCGCAGCTTGTCCCGGGTCTCGGGATCCTTGATCCGGGCCTTCAACTGGCGCGAGATCAGCCGGTCGAGCACCGGGCTGACGCCTGACTTGAGGTAGCGGGAAAACCCGTTCTGCGGCCGCGCCAGTTCGGTGACGTCGGCATTCTTGAGCCAAAGATCCCGGTGACTGTCGAGCGGAAGGTCGTGCGCGAGCGCGCGGGCGAGCATGATGCCGTTGACCCCGCCGGCGGACGCGCCCGCGATCGCGTCGGTCACGACACGAATATCGATCGTTCCGGCGATCCGGTCGAGAAGGTCCCTGTAGACCACTTCGCTGGGAGAGGCGGGCCTGTCCATGGACGGCGCCACGTAGATGCGCCCGTTACCGGCCGCCCGCGAGGCGGAGGCACGGACCAGATTGAGCACCTCCCGGCTGACGCCATGCATGTAGATGGCCAGCGAAACGCCGCCATAAAACACAAAAGCCAGCCGGAGCTCGAGTTCCTTCATCCCGTTCGCGCCTACACCCACAGAGTATGTGGCAGTTTACGCCAAGCCTCCTTAAGAGCGGCTTGACGTCAGGCATAGATGATGAGGTGCTTTGATTGGCACCGCAACGCGGGCGCGCATCACGTTGTGTTGCAAGCCGACGTCCTGCGTGAGCCTAGGCTCCGCCCCGCTCCCTGCGCAGTTTGCTCCAGTATTCCAGCCGCTTGCGCAATTCACGCTCAAACCCGCGCTCCGGAGGATCGTAATAGGTCTGGCGGCCGAGATCCTCGGGAAAATAGTCCTGACCGGAGAAGCCGTCCAGCGCGTCGTGGTCGTACTGATAGCCGGCTCCGTAGCCTTCTTCTTTCATCAGCTTCGTCGGCGCGTTGAGGATATGTTTAGGCGGCAGCAGCGAACCGCTGGACTTGGCGCTACGGGTCGCCGCCTTGTAGGCCATATAGACCCCGTTGGATTTCGGCGCGGTCGCCAGGTAGACCACCGTCTGGGCGAGCGCCAGCTCGCCTTCCGGCGAGCCCAGCATCTGATAGGCGTCCCGCGCCGCGTTCGCCTGCACCAGGGCATGGGGGTCGGCCAGGCCGATATCCTCCACGGCCATGCGGATCAGCCGGCGGGCAAGATAAAGCGGGTCCTCGCCACCGTCGAGCATACGGCAGAACCAGTAGAGCGCCGCGTCCGGATCCGAGCCGCGCACCGACTTGTGGAGCGCGGAAATCAGATTGTAGTGCCCGTCCGCGCTCTTGTCGTAGATCGGTGCCCGGCGCTGGACGATCTCCTGCAGACGCTCCGCGTCGAACACCTCGCCCTCGTCCGCCGCCCGCCAGACGTCCTCCGCCAGCGTCAGTGCCGACCGGCCGTCGCCATCGGCCATGCGCACCAGCACCGCGCGGGCCTCCTGATCGAGCGGCAGCGGCTTGCCTTCCACCTCCTCGGCACGGTCCAGCAGCCGCCCAAGCGCCTCGATATTGAGGGAATGAAACGTCATCACATGGGAGCGCGACAGCAGTGCGGCATTGAGTTCAAACGACGGGTTTTCCGTCGTGGCCCCCACCAGCGTGATGGTGCCGTCTTCCATCACAGGCAGGAAACTATCCTGTTGGGCCCGGTTGAACCGGTGGATCTCGTCGACGAACAGCAGAGTGGACCGCCCGCCCATCCGCCGCGCGCGGGCAGCCTCGAACACCTTCTTCAGATCGGCAACACCGGAGAAGATCGCCGAAATCTGCTCAAACGCCAGATCGGTTTCCGCCGCCAGCAGCCGGGCAACGGTCGTCTTGCCCGTCCCCGGCGGTCCCCAGAAGATCAGCGAGCCCAGCGTCCGGCTCTTGAGCATGCGCGACAGCGTGCCTTCGGGCCCGAGCAGATGATCCTGCCCGACCACATCTTCAAGCTTCTGTGGGCGCAGCCTGTCGGCCAGAGGCCGGGCCACGTTCGCACCAAGTCCGGAAGCTTCGAAAAGATCGCTCACCGCCGCGCCACCCTTTGCCCTATCCGCGCAAGACGATGCGGTTGACCTTGCCGTTGCGTTCGATATCAAGCTGCCACAGACGCGGCGATGACCGGGTGATCGCTTCAAGCATCCGGGTGCTCTGCACCTCCTGCTCATTGACCGCCCGCACGATATCGCCAACCCGCAGTCCGATGCGAGCCGCTGCCCCGTTCGGTGCAATCGCGGAAACGACCACACCTTCCGGATCGCCGTCGAGGCGCAACTCATCGGCAACCGCCGGCGACAGGTTCATCACCGTCGCACCTTCGAAAGGCGAGTATTCCGTCAGGCGGCGCGCGTCCCGAGGCACGGTTTCAGGCGCCGGTCGCAACACGACGGCCACCTCGATCTGCTTCTGATCACGTTCGATGGTGAACGTCGCCGTTCCACCCAGCGTCTTGGTGGCAAAGCGGTAGCCGAAGGAATCCGGATCGGAGACTTCCTTGCCATCGATGGCAAGAACCAGGTCGCCGACTTGCAATTGCGCCTCTTTCGCCGGAGACCCGTCATAAACATTGGTAATCAGGACGCCGCGTGGACGTTCGAGCGCCATCGCGTCGGCGATTTCCGCGCTCACCAGCTGGACCGTCGCCCCGAGCCAGGGCCGCTTGATCTTGTCGCCCTGCCCCGCCTGTGAGGCCACGAACTGGACCATATGGGCAGGAATGGCGAAACCGATGCCGTTGGACCCGCCGGAGCGGGTAAAGATCGCCGAGTTGATGCCGACCAGCTTGCCGTGCATGTCCACCAGCGCACCGCCGGAATTGCCCGGATTGATCGCCGCATCCGTCTGAATGAAGAACTGATAGTCGGTGACGCCGACCTGTGTCCGCGCCAGGGCCGATACGATGCCCTGGGTCACGGTCTGGCCGACCCCGAACGGGTTGCCGATGGCAAGCACGATATCGCCCACCTCGAGGTTGTCGGAATCGGCGAAGGGAACGAAATCAAACGGCCCGTCACCCTTGATCTTCAGCACCGCCAGATCCGTGCGTTCATCCTTGAGGATGATATCCGCGTCAAACTCGCGGCGATCGTTCAGGGCAACACGAACCTCGTCGGCATCCTTGATCACATGGTGATTGGTGATGACGATACCGTCGGAAGAAATGACCACGCCCGACCCGAGCGCCCGCTGTACCCGTTCCTGGGGCTGGCCAAATCCGGAGCCGTTGTCGCCGAAGAACCGGCGAAAGAAGGGGTCGTTGAAAAACGGAGAAACCGACCGCCGCTCGACCACCTTCCGGGTGGCATAGACGTTGACGACGGCGGGGGCGACCTGCTTGACGATCGGCGCGAAGGAGAGCTTGACCTCCGCCGCCGACGCCGGCACCTGCCGGTTGTCCTGCTGCGCCTGGGCCGCACCTGCAAAACCGATCACCAGCCCGAGCAAGACGGTAATTGAAACACGAAAGGCACCCCTGGACATTGCCCTTGCCATCAAACTTTCTCCAAAAATAAGCGAATCCGCACCGGTCGCCGGTCCTGATACATGCCAGATGGGGACAAAAAGAGGCAATGGCAAAGCACAAAGAAAAACGGCCGCCGGAAGGACCGGCGGCCGCTGGTGTTATCTGGTTCCGCGTTGCGGATCAGGCGGAGCGGACCTGCGACAGGAACCCGCGGACTTCCTCGTCCAGATGGCTTGCCTGTTGGGAAAGTTCCGCGACCTTTTCAGTGAAAACATTGGCGGATTGGTTGGTCTTCTGGGACATCTCGCTGACGTTGGAAATGTCTTCAGAGACCCGCGACGTGCCTTCGGCCGCCCGTTGGGTGTTTTCAGCGATGCCGCGGGTGGCGAAGCTTTGTTCCGTCACGGCGGCGGACACGTCGGTCACCGACTGGGTGATCTCTCCGATCGTCTCCTGGATTTCGCCGATCGCGGATACCGCTTCGTCGGTCGCCTGACGGATCGCGTCGATCTGCTGCTGGATCTCGCCGGTGGCCTTGCCCGTCTGGGAAGCGAGTTCCTTCACCTCGGACGCAACGACCGCGAAGCCCTTGCCTGCCTCGCCGGCACGTGCGGCCTCGATCGTGGCGTTGAGGGCAAGCAGGTTGGTCTGATCGGCGATGTCGCTGATCAGGGTGACGACCTCGCCGATGCGGTTTGCGGCTTCCGCCAGCGAACGCACCGTGCTGTTGGTGGATTCCGCGCGCACCGTGGCCGTCTGGGCAACCGCCGAAGACCGCTCGATCAGCGACGAGATTTCCTGAATGGAGCTCGACAGCTGGTCCGATGCGGTCGCGATCGACTGCACCTCATTCATGGCATCGGCGGAAACCTGGGCGGCACGGGTAGACGTGTCTCCCGATTGTTCCGTCATCTGACGCATTTCATTGGCCGCTTCGCGCAAAGTGCTTGCGGAATGGGTCACATGTTCGACCACCTTGCCGACGCTTGCCTCGAACTCGGCAGCCAGTCCGGACAGCATTTCCTTGCGCTGTTCGGCCTGGGTAGCCGCATTCCGCGCTTCCAGCTGAGCCCGCTGCTCCTGCTCTTCGGCCGCATTTTCGCGGATCTTGACGACCGCACGGCCAATGTCGCCGATTTCGTCGCCGCGGCGAGCAGCGGAGATATCGGCACTGTGATTGCCGCGAGCAATGTCTTCCAGCGCGGTCACCAGCGTTCCGAGCGGATTGGTGATCGAGCGGGAGAAGAGCAAGGCGATGACCGCTGCGATACCGACGGTGATCAGCGTCGACAGGATCATGGAATTGCGCATTTCATCGACGCTCGACATCGCCTCGGCAACGGACCGTTCCGCAACCATCGCCCAGCTCGCGTCCCCGAAGGAAACCGGCTCTGCCACCATCATGCGGTCGACGCCATCCTGACCGCTCATCACACCCTTGGTTTCAGCACCATTGGCCGCCTTGATGACCAGGTCGGACGTCATGGTCTTGCTCAACGCGGTCGGATCGGCTGACAGCGGCTGGTTGGTGATCAGGGTACCGTCCTGGTTGACCATATAGACCTGACCGGTTTCACCCAGCCCCTTGCGGTCGTTGGTCACGGCTTCCAGATATCCGGAGTTGATCCGGATAACGACAACCCCGCCCAGTTCTTCGCCGGTAAAGGAAGTCAGGAAGGCCGGCGAGCCGATGAACATCGAAGCTTCGCCGCCCGCAGGTCCGTACTTTTCGAACTTGGAGAAGAACTGCTGGCCTTTTTCGCCGGCCATTGCCTGCTGATAGATGGCTGCGAGCGCGGTATCTTTCAGGACGTCGCCATCGACCTTTTCAAGGAAGTCTGCCGACTTGGTGACCGTGTAGATCACCCGGCCTTCCTTGTTGAGGACGTAAATATCGGCGTAGTTGCCGTTCTTCCATTCGGAATAGAAGCTGCCGTGGACGTCCGTGTGACGCCAGGCATACATTGTCTTGTTGTCCTTGCCGGTCTTCTGCGACCGTTCCTCAGGCGTGGATCCCTCTGCCTGGAAATAGTCCTTCAGCGATGCCCGGTCATTGTCCAGGTTCACCAGGGCGGAGTTCATGTCATTGAGCGCCAGCGACGCACCGGCACCGGAGGAAACATTCGACAGCGACCCGGCCAACCCTTCCAGCCGCATGCCGACCAGAGCCTGGCGCGCCTTGGCCACCATGGACAATTCACCCTGGGCCGCTTCTTGCAGGCCCGAACGCGCGTTCAGGTAGCCGCCAATGCCAACTGCTACGCAGGATGCGAAAGTGACACCCACCATAAGAACCGGCACAATGACCTTGAGCCTTAAAAACCGGTTCTTCTTGTAATTCTCAGCGGATGATTGCTGTTCCGCGGCCATTCCATCCTCCCACCAGCGATAATACTTAGGACTGGAAGCGATTTTCGTCTAAGCCGGTTAAAATAACGATAATTGGAAAAAATACAGAGTATCCAAAACTCATCTTATTGAAAACAAATAGGTTCTTCAAAAATCACAATTCGAGACAAAATAAAAGGCGGGTTAACACCCGCCTTTTACATTCTATTAACTTGAAGCTTTATTTACGCAGCGGTTTCTGCCATTTCTGCAGTTTCCACGCGAGCCCGGTCTTCAGAACCACGGGCTTCCAGGTCGCGATCGACCAGTTCGATCACGGCCATCGGCGCGCTGTCGCCGTGACGGAAACCAGCCTTCAGAACACGGCTGTAGCCGCCCTGGCGGTCCTTGTAGCGCTCACCGAGCGTTTCGAACAGTTTGCGCACCATGGCGACATCGCGGATCTGCGAAATCGCCTGACGGCGTGCATGCAGATCACCGCGCTTGCCGAGGGTAATCAGCTTGTCGATGATCGGCTTCATTTCCTTGGCCTTCGGCAGGGTCGTGACGATCTGCTCGTGCTTGATCAGCGACGCCGCCATATTTGCGAACATAGCCTTACGGTGGCTAGAGGTCCGGTTGAGCTTGCGGCCGGTTTTACCGTGGCGCATGGCCCTCTCCTTTTTCTGTCGGGCGGCTCGTCTGATGCCCTACCCGGTTGATCCTTCAGGGACGCTTGCGTCCCTTAATACTGATGGTCTTCGTAACGCTTGGCGAGGTCTTCGATGTTCTCAGGCGGCCAGTTGGCCACTTCCATGCCCAGATGCAGGCCCATCTGTGCGAGAACTTCCTTGATCTCGTTGAGCGACTTGCGGCCGAAGTTCGGCGTGCGCAGCATTTCCGCTTCGGTCTTCTGAATGAGATCGCCAATATACACGATATTGTCGTTCTTCAGGCAGTTGGCCGAACGGACCGACAGTTCCAGCTCGTCGACCTTCTTCAGAAGGGCCGGGTTGAAGGCGAGTTCCGGGACAGTTTCCTCGGCTGCTTCGCGCTTCGGCTCTTCGAAATTGACGAAGATGGACAGTTGGTCCTGGAGGATGCGCGCTGCGAATGCCACAGCGTCATCCGGCTTCACCGAACCATCGGTTTCGACAGTCAGGGTAAGCTTGTCATAGTCGAGGACCTGTCCCTCACGGGTGTTCTCGACCTTGTAGGAAACCTTCTTCACCGGGGAATAGAGGCTGTCGACCGGGATCAGACCGATCGGAGCGTCTTCCGGGCGGTTACGGTCGGACGACACGTAGCCCTTGCCGGTGTTGACGGTGAATTCCATGCGGATCTCCGCACCTTCGTCGAGCGTGCACAGGACGAGGTCCGGGTTGAGCACTTCCACGTCGCCGACGGTCTGGATGTCACCGGCGGTCACGACACCCGGGCCCTGCTTGCGCACGACCATGCGCTTGGGACCTTCGCCTTCCATGCGGATGGCGATTTCCTTGATGTTGAGAACGATGTCGGTGACGTCTTCGCGGACGCCGGGGATCGACGAGAACTCGTGCAGGACGCCGTCGATCTGGACCGCAGTCACGGCTGCCCCCTGGAGAGAGGACAGAAGAATGCGGCGCAGGGCGTTGCCCAGCGTCAGGCCGTATCCGCGCTCGAGCGGCTCGGCAACAACCGTCGCCAGAAACCGGGGGTCTTCACCCGGCTTGACTTCGAGCTTGGTCGGCTTGATCAGTTCTTGCCAGTTCTTTTGAATGGTCACGTTCTTGCCCCTTCGGCTATCCCGTCCGGCCTGTTTGCGGCCGGACTATTCTTTGCCATTGGAGAAACATTTGCGTCAGGCGGTAAGGCCTTAGACGCGGCGACGCTTGCGCGGACGGCAGCCGTTGTGCGGAATCGGCGTCACGTCGCGGATGGACGTGATCAGGAAACCGGCAGCCTGAAGGGCGCGAAGAGCCGATTCACGGCCCGAGCCCGGACCACGAACTTCCACTTCCAGCGTACGCATGCCGTGTTCGGATGCCTTTTTGGCAGCGTCTTCAGCGGCAACCTGGGCAGCATAAGGGGTAGACTTACGCGAACCCTTGAAGCCGAGTGCACCGGCGGAGGACCAGGAAATCGTATTTCCCTGGGCATCCGTGATCGTGATCATGGTATTGTTGAATGTGGAATTCACATGCGCAACGCCGGACGAAATGTTCTTGCGTTCGCGGCGACGCACGCGTGTCGTGTCTTTAGCCATTCTTGTTCCTTACTTCGATCTCTACACTGCCGTAATCCCGGCAGCTCCACCGCCAATCGCTGGTGGTTTACTTCTTCTTGCCTGCGATCGGCTTAGCCGGACCCTTGCGGGTACGTGCGTTCGTATGCGTCCGCTGACCCCGAACCGGAAGGCCACGGCGATGACGCAGGCCGCGGTAGCAGCCAAGGTCCATCAGACGCTTGATGTTCATTGCGGTGTCACGGCGCAGATCACCTTCGACCATGTAATCCCGGTCGATGGTTTCACGGATCTGCAGGACTTCTGCGTCGGAAAGCTCATTCACGCGACGCTCAGGGGCAATGTTCACCTTCGTGGTGATTTCCTGCGCCAGCTTCGGGCCAATGCCGTGAATGTACTGAAGCGCGATAACGACGCGCTTGTTCGTCGGGATGTTAACGCCAGCAATACGTGCCACGTTCGTCTCCATTTCTGGCGACCGCAAATGCGGCCGCGTCCACTATTATTCCCCGCGTCCGGTGGAGGCCGGCCCTTGCGGAGCGCTTGTTTTGCGAGGTCTCCCGACGGAATCAGGTTCACCAAGCACAGAACGTGCCGGTCCCGCGAAAGACGGGAGCGACACCATTCATTTCAGATTGAGCGCGTCGTTTAACGGCTCTAAACGTTTTCGTCAAGACCAGACAACACGGCGTCGATCGCCGCCGTCACTTCGTCGATTGACTGCATTCCGTCAACAACGGTCAAAAGGCCGTTCTTGTCGTAAAAAGGAACGACCACCGCGGTGTCCCGGTTATAGGCTTCAAGGCGCTGCTTGAAGACTTCCGGATCGTCGTCCTTGCGGACCGCTTCGCCCCGCGCCTTGGCTTCCTCGGCGCGGTTGATGATTCGGCCAACGAGTTTTTCCTGATCGACCCGGAGTTCGAGAACGCAGTCCAGCTTGATGCCTTTCTCAGCCAGCATCTCATCCAGGGCTTCCGCCTGGGCCAGCGTGCGCGGGAAGCCATCAAGGATAAAACCCTTTTGCGCATCCTCTTCGCCGATCCGGTCCCGGATGATTCCGACGACGATCTCGTCGGACACCAGACCGCCGGCATCCATGACTTCCTTGGCCTTCAGGCCGATCGGCGTCTGCGCGGCAACGGCTGCCCGCAGCATGTCACCCGTCGACAGTTGGGGAATGCCATATTTGGCGACCAGGCGCGTTGCCTGTGTTCCCTTCCCCGCCCCCGGCGGTCCGACCAGTATGAGCCTCATCGACGTCTCCCCCTAAGTTTCGCTTTCTTTACAAGGCCCTCGTACTGATGAGCGAGCAGATGGCCCTGGATCTGGGATACAGTATCCATGGTCACGCTGACCACAATCAAAAGCGAGGTTCCCCCGAAATAGAACGGAACGCCGGTCGCCGAAATGAGGAATTCGGGTAATAGACAAACGAGGGTGATGTAGATTGCACCCACCACGGTGATGCGAGTCAGCACATAATCGATGTATTGCGCTGTCCGCTCACCCGGACGAATACCCGGAATGAAGCCGCCGTGCTTCTTCAGATTGTCGGCCGTATCGCTCGGATTGAACACGATTGCCGTATAGAAGAAGCAGAAGAAAACGATCATGGTCGCGTAAAAGACCATGTAGAGCGGCTGCCCGTGACCCAGCAGGGCCGTGATGGTGGTCACCCATTCATTCTGCCCGCCCTGACCTGCGAAGCCCGAAATCGTGGCCGGAACCAGCAACAGAGAGGACGCGAAGATCGGCGGAATGACACCGGCGGTATTCAGCTTCAAAGGCAGGAACGACGTATTGCCCTCAAACATCCGGTTGCCCATCTGGCGCTTCGGATACTGGATCAGCAGGCGCCGCTGCGCCCGTTCCATGAAGACGATCACACCGATCACCGCAATCGCGAGCGCGATCACCAACAGGATGATCCAGGTAGCGAGCGCCCCCTGACGACCGAGCTCCAGGGTCGATACGACTGCCGACGGCAGCCCGGCAACGATCCCGGCGAAGATGATCAGCGAAATGCCGTTACCGATGCCGCGCGAAGTGATCTGTTCACCCAGCCACATCAGGAACATGGTGCCACCGACCAGGGTAATCACCGTCGAAGCGCGGAAGAACCAGCCCGGATCGGACACAACATTGGTTGCGCTCTCAAGCCCGACAGCGATGCCGTAAGCCTGGAAAGCAGCCAGGATCACCGTACCGTAGCGGGTATACTGGTTGATGACCTTGCGTCCCTGCTCCCCTTCCTTCTTCATCTGCTCAAGCGACGGCACGACGCTCGTCATCAGCTGCATGATGATGGAGGCGGAGATATACGGCATGATGCCGAGGGCGAAGATCGCCATACGCTCGACCGCACCGCCAGCGAACATGTTGAACATGCCGATAATGCCGGACTGCGCCTGGTTGAAAGCGTTCGCGAAGGCATCCGGGTTGATGCCAGGAAGCGGGATGTAAGTCCCCAGTCGATAAACCAAAAGCGCCCCCAGCGTGAACCAGATGCGCTTCTTGAGTTCTTCAGCCTTGGCGAAAGCTGAGAAATTGAGATTTGACGCCAGTTGTTCGGCGGCGGATGCCATGCCCTACTCCGGTCAGTTTTGTGCCGACAAACGGGAAAAGCCCAGGCCTGTTAGGCCTGAGCTCCCAGAACGACAACCTTGCCGCCAGCCTTTTCAACCGCTTCAGCGGCAGCCTTGGAGGCGCCTGCGATTTCAAAGGTGACAGCAGCCTTCAGTTCGCCATCGCTTACCAGACGGACACCGTCCTTGACGCGCTTGACGATGCCGGCGGCCTTGAGTGCTTCGACCGTAACGGCCGCTGCAGCATCGAGCTTGCCGGCGTCAATTGCCTGCTGAACACGGCCAAGGGAAACAACATTGTATTCCTTGGCGAAAATGTTCGTAAAGCCACGCTTCGGCAGACGGCGGTGAAGCGGCATCTGACCGCCTTCAAAGCCCTTGATCGCAACGCCGGAACGGGATTTCTGCCCCTTCACGCCACGGCCACCGGTCTTGCCCTTGCCCGAACCGATGCCGCGTCCGACGCGGGTGCGGCTCGAAGTAGAACCGGGATTGTCCCTGAGTTCGTTGAGCTTCATCTTTTTATCTCCCGATCCCGATTACGCGTCTTCAACGACGCGAACGAGATGCTGGACCTTATTGATCATGCCGCGCACTTCAGGAGTGTCCTTCAGTGTGGAACGGCGGTGCATCTTGTTCAGGCCGAGACCGATGAGCGTCGCGCGCTGGTCCTTGGGACGGCGCAGCGGGCTGCCGATCTGTTCGACCGTGACAGTGTTTTCGGTGTTCGCCATGGAACTAACCCTTATTCAGCTGGGTACCGGTGCGGCCGAGGTCAAGCCTCGGCAGCTGCCGGAGCCGCATCATCTTTATCACGACGGCGCGATTGCAACACCGAGACCTTCAGGCCACGACGTGCCGCGACCGAACGCGGGCTGTCTTCCTTGGTCAGCGCTGCAAAGGTAGCGCGAACCATGTTGTAGGGGTTGGAGGTCCCCAGGGACTTCGCCACCACGTCCTGCACGCCAAGCGTTTCGAAAACCGCACGCATAGGACCGCCGGCAATGATACCGGTACCGGCCGGAGCCGCACGCAGCAGAACCTTGCCGGCACCGTGACGGCCTTCCACATCGTGGTGGAGGGTCCGGCCTTCCCGAAGGGGAACGCGGATCATGGTGCGCTTGGCAGCTTCCGTTGCCTTGCGGATGGCTTCCGGCACTTCACGCGCCTTGCCATGACCGAAGCCGACACGGCCCTTCTGATCGCCGACGACGACCAGCGCTGCGAAGCCGAAACGGCGGCCACCCTTGACCACCTTGGCGACGCGGTTGATGTGGACCAGCTTGTCGACGAATTCGCTGTCTCGCTCTTCGCGATCGCGATTATCCTGTCTCGCCATTTTTTTACGTCTTCCGTTCTTAGGAGCGCCAACGGGCGCTGGTCAGAATTCCAGTCCGCCTTCGCGGGCTGCATCGGCAAGCGCCTTGATGCGCCCGTGATACATGTATCCGCCCCGGTCGAACACGACCTGCTTGACACCGGCGGCCAGAGCACGCTCCGCGACAAGCTTGCCGACGGCTGCCGCAGCAGCGGTATCGGCGCCCGTTTTCAGGTTGCCCTTCAGATCCTTTTCGATCGTTGAGGCAGAGGCAATGGTCTGTCCCTTGCCGTCGTCGATGATCTGAGCGTAGATCTGCTTCGACGAGCGGAAGATAGAAAGCCGCGGACGTCCGTTCGCCACCTTCTTGATAGAACGGCGCACGCGATCGCGGCGGCGTTCGAAAGCAATTTTGCTGTTCGCCATGATCCTGGTCCGTTACTTCTTCTTGCCTTCTTTGCGGACGATGAACTCGCCTGCATAACGAACGCCCTTGCCCTTGTAGGGCTCCGGCGGGCGGAATTTGCGGATTTCGGCCGCTACCTGGCCTACTGTCTGCTTATCGATGCCGGAGATGATGATCTCCGTCGGCTTCGGGCACTTGATGTCGATCCCTTCCGGAATCGGATAGAGAACATCGTGCGAGAAACCCAGCGCCAGCTGAAGGTTCGAACCCTGGACCTGTGCACGGTAACCGACACCGGTGATGTCCAGCTTCTTTTCGAAGCCGTCGCTCACGCCGGTGACGATGTTCTGCACCATGGTCCGGCTCATGCCCCACATGGAGCGAGCCGTCTTGGAGTTACCGCGAGGATCAACCTGGATCCCGTCGTCCGTCATTTCGGCCAGCACGTTGTCATTGAGCATGAAGGAGAGTTCACCCTTCGGCCCTTTGACGGCAAACCGTCTGGCCGTTGATCGTTGCCGTTACCCCGCTCGGCACGGGGACTGGCTTTTTGCCAATTCGAGACATCTGACCAACCTTGTGGTTTTAGTTAATGCGAGTGCACCGCGTCAGAAGACGCGGCACAGAACCTCGCCGCCTACGTTTTCGTCCCGCGCCTGATGGTCGCTCATGACGCCGCGCGGGGTCGAAAGGATCGACACGCCCAGGCCATTGGAGACATGCGGGATGTTCTTAACCGAAGAATAAACCCGGCGGCCCGGCTTGGAGACCCGCTCAATCGTGCGGATGACCGGTTCGCCATCGAAATACTTCAGTTCGATTTCCAACTCGGACTTGCCGCCCTCGTATTCAAACCGTCGTGTAGCCACGGATGTAGCCTTCCTTTGCGAGCACATCAAGCACATGTGCACGCAATTTGGAACTTGGTGAGCTGACCTTGCCCTTGCGACGCATCTGCGCGTTGCGGATCCGGGTCAGCATATCCCCCAACGGATCGGAAATTGCCATCGGAGTTTCTCCTTACCAGCTCGACTTGACCAGGCCCGGGATCTTGCCCAGGGAACCCAGTTCACGAAGCGCGATACGCGACATCTTCAGCTTGCGGTAGTAGCCGCGCGGCCGGCCCGAGACTTCGCAACGGTTGCGAACCGGTTCGGCGCGGAATTCCGCGGCAATTTCGCCAGCTTGAGACGTGCATTGAACCGCTCTTCAAGGGACAGGCTCTCGTCCTTGGCCATCGCCTTGAGGGCAGCGCGCTTCTCAGCGTATTTCTCGACAAGCTTCTCGCGACGCTTGTTTTTTCTCGACCGCGCTCTTCTTCGCCATCGTCGTTCCTCGTTCCTTTCCCGCGCCGCTTACTTGCTGAACGGGAAGTGAACGCGCGCAGAAGCTCGCGCGCTTCGTCATCATTCGGAGCCGTGGTGCAGACGATCACGTCCATACCCAGATCTGGTCGACTTTATCGTACTCGATTTCCGGGAACACGATATGTTCCTTGATGCCCATGGCATAGTTGCCGCGGCCGTCAAAGGACTTCGGGTTCAAACCGCGGAAGTCACGAACGCGCGGCAGCGCGATGGTGATCAGGCGGTCAAGGAATTCGTACATCTGCTGGCGGCGCAGGGTCACCTTCGTACCCAGCGGCATGTCTTCACGGACCTTGAAGGTCGCGATCGACTTTTTCGCCTTGTGATAACCGGCTTCTGACCTGCGATCAGAGCCAGATCCTCAGCGGCGAGTGACTCTTGAATCGGCAACGGCTTCGCCGACACCGATATTCAAGACGATTTTTTCCAGAGCCGGCACCTGCATGGGGTTCTTGTAATTGAACTTTTCCTGCAGCTGCTGCCGGATGACGCTGTCATACTGCTGACGCAGACGCGGCATGGTATTGGTCTCAGCCATCGATCAGATCTCCCGAGCGCTTGGCCACACGGACCTTGGTGCCGTCATCCTGCACCTTGAAACCGACGCGCGTTGCCTTGCCGTCCTTCGGATCGACAATCGCGATGTTCGACAGGTGGATCGGCGCTTCCTTAGCGACGATCCCGCCTTCCTGCGTCTGGTTTGGCGCTGGTGACGACGCACCATGTTTACGCCGCGAACCAGGGCCTTGTTGTCATCCGGCATCATCTTGATGACTTCGCCGGTCTTGCCCTTGTCGCGACCCGTCAGCACGATAACCGTGTCGCCTGATTTAATTTTCGCAGCCATCAGAGCACCTCCGGCGCGAGCGAGATGATTTTCATATGGTTCTTTGCACGGAGTTCGCGGGGCACCGGACCGAAGATACGGGTACCGACCGGCTCCTTGTTGTTGTTCACCAGGACGGCCGCATTGCGGTCGAACCGGATCACGCTGCCGTCGGGGCGGCGAATATCCTTCGCCGTGCGCACGACGACAGCCTTCATCACGTCGCCCTTCTTAACGCGGCCCCGCGGAATAGCCTCTTGACGCTGACGACAATGATGTCGCCAACCTGGGCGTATTTGCGCTTTGAGCCGCGAGCACTTGATGCACATGACACGACGGGCGCCGGAATTGTCGGCCACGTCGAGGTTTGTTTTGCATCTGAATCATGACTGGCTGCCTTGTTCTCTGTCCGGCGCACCTGCCACGGGCGCCTGATGCTCAACCTTTAGAGCGTGGTCAGCTGACCACGGTCCAACGCTTGTTTTTGGAGATCGGCGCGCATTCTTCGATCTGAACAATGTCGCCAACCTGGTACTTGTTTGCTTCGTCATGCGCGCGGTACTTTTTGGACCGGCGCACGGTCTTCTTGAGCAGCGGGTGTGTGAAGCGACGCTCCACCTTCACCGTCACCGACTTGTCATTCGCGTTGCTGACAACGGTGCCCTGCAAAATGCGCTTCGGCATATCCGTCTCCTTACGCGCTTGCCGCCACGCGCTTTTCGCGCATGATCGTCTGAATTTGAGCGATCTGGCGGCGAACCTGCCGCACACGCCCAGTGTTCTCGAGCTGACCGGTTTGCCCTCTGGAAGCGCAGGTTGAACTGCTCCTTCTTCAGGCCTTCGAGTTCCGTGCGGAGCTCGTCCAGGGTCTTTGCCCTTACGTCTGTCGCCTTCATGGCCTTAACTCCTCAACCGCCTTATTCGCCGATACGCTGAACGAAACGGCACTTGATCGGCAGTTTGGCAGCGGCAAGACGCATCGCTTCACGCGCGATATCTTCCGGCACACCATCGATCTCGAACATGATCCGGCCGGGCTTGACACGGCAGGCCCAGTAATCCGGAGAACCCTTACCCTTACCCATGCGGACTTCCGCCGGCTTGGTGGAGACCGGCACATCCGGGAAGATGCGGATCCAGACACGGCCCGCACGCTTCATGTGACGGGTCATGGCACGACGGGCTGCCTCGATCTGACGAGCGGTAACCCGCTCCGGCTCCAACGCCTTCAGACCGTAGTTTGCCGAAGTTGAGGTCGGTGCCCTCCCTTCGACAGACCATGGATGCGGCCCTTGTGCTGCTTGCGGAACTTCGTTCGCTTCGGTTGCAGCATCGTTCTTCTCTCGTTCCTAGTGTTTGACGAGCGGCGAGCAGCTTAAATTAAGCTGCGCGCTCGCGACCACGATCCCGGCGTCCGCCGCGATCACCCTGGTTTTGAATCCGAGCCGGACGTCGCACGGCGCTCAGACGCCATCGGGTCGTGCTCGAGGATCTCACCCTTGAAGATCCACACCTTCACGCCGCAGACACCGTAAGCGGTGTGAGCGGATGCGACACCGTAGTCGATGTCGGCGCGCAGGGTTGTGCAGCGGCACGCGGCCTTCGCGGTACCATTCGATACGCGCGATTTCAGCGCCACCGAGACGGCCGCCGCAGTTGATCCGGATGCCCTGAGCGCCGAGACGCATGGCCGACTGAACGGCCCGCTTCATGGCGCGGCGGAAAGGCAACACGGCGTTCCAGCTGCTGTGCGATCGAAGCGGCGACCAGCGTCGCGTCGATTTCCGGCTTGCGCACTTCAACGATGTTGATGTGCACTTCCGAATTGGTGATCTCGGCGATCTTCTTGCGAAGACGCTCGATGTCCGCACCCTTCTTGCCGATGACCACACCCGGACGACCGGAGTGAAATGGTGACGCGGCACTTGCGAGTGCGGGCGCTCGATAACGACCTTGGAAACAGCTGCCTGCTTCAGTTCGTTGAGCAGAAATTCACGGATGCGGAAATCTTCGTGCAGAAGATCGCCGTATTCACCCTTGTTGGCGTACCAACGCGAATCCCAGGTGCGGTTGATCCCGAGGCGCATTGCCGATCGGGTTGACTTTGTGTCCCATCAGGCACTCTCCTCGACTTCACGGACAACGATGGTCAGGTTCGAGAACGGCTTCTCGATCCGGCCAACACGACCGCGTGCACGGGGCTGGAAACGCTTGATGACAAAAGCCTTGCCAACATGAGCTTCGGCAACCACCAGGTTGTCGATATCCAGGTCGTGGTTGTTTTCCCGCATTCGCAATCGCGGACATCAGGGTCTTCTTGACGTCTTGAGCGATACGCTTGCGGGAGAACGTCAGGTCCGCAATCGCGGTTTCCGACCTTCTTGCCGCGGATAGCAGCCGCAACGAGGTTCAGCTTGCGCGGAGAAATGCGCAGCATGCGGGTCATTGCCCGGGCCTCGTTGTCAGCGAGCGTCCGCTCACGCTTCGGCTTGCCCATCGTTACTTCCTCTTCGCCTTCTTGTCGGCGCCGTGTCCGTAGTAGGTCCGGGACGGCGAGAACTCGCCGAACTTGTGACCAATCATCTCTTCAGACACCAGCACCGGAACGTGCTTCTGACCGTTGTAGACACCGAAGGTGAGACCGACGAACTGCGGTAGGATCGTCGAGCGGCGGCTCCAGGTCTTGATGACCTCGTTGCGGCCGGATTCACGAACCTTGTCCGCTTTCTTCAGCAGATACCCGTCAACAAACGGACCTTTCCAGATCGAACGTGCCACGATCCTTGTCCTTTACTTCTTGCGCGCGTGACGGCTACGGACAATGTACTTGTCCGTCGACTTGTTACGCCGCGTGCGCTTACCTTTGGTCGGCTTACCCCAAGGGGTAACCGGATGACGGCCACCGGAAGTCCGGCCTTCACCACCGCCGTGCGGGTGGTCGACCGGGTTCATGACAACACCGCGGGTGTGTGGGCGGATGCCCAGCCAGCGGGAACGGCCGGCCTTGCCGTAGTTGATGTTGCTGTGATCCGGGTTGGACACTGCGCCGATGGAGGCCATGCAGGTGCCGAGAACACGGCGCTGCTCGCCAGACATCAGACGCAGGGTGGTGTAACCCTGGTCACGGCCAACGACCTGAACGAAAGCACCGGCGGAGCGAGCTATCTGCGCACCCTTGCCCGGCTTCAGTTCAATGTTGTGAACGATCGTGCCGACCGGAATGGACGACAGCGGCATCGCGTTGCCCGGCTTCACGTCGACCGACTGACCCGAGACGACGGTGTCGCCGACGGCCAGACGCTGCGGCGCCAGGATGTAGCTCAGCTCACCGTCTTCATAACGGATCAGCGCGATGAATGCAGTCCGGTTCGGATCGTATTCCAGACGCTCGACCTTGGCCGGAACGTCGAACTTGCGACGCTTGAAGTCGACCAGACGGTAGGAGCGCTTGTGACCGCCACCGACGTTGCGAGACGTCAGGCGACCCATGTTGTTGCGGCCACCGGTCTTGGACAGACCTTCGGTCAGGGTCTTGACCGGCTTGCCTTTCCACAGATCGGACCGGTCAACCTGGACCAGCTGGCGGCGGCCCGGCGAGGTCGGATTGAATGTCTTAAGTGCCATTTTCTATCGTCCCCGCCCTAGAGCCCGGTGGTCACGTCGATAGCGTGACCTTCCTGAAGCGTTACGACGGCCTTCTTGAAGTCGGACTGACGGCCGAGACGGCCCTTGAACCGCTTCACCTTGCCCTTGCGGACGAGGGTGTTGACGGCTGCGACCTTTACGCCGAACAGTGCTTCCACCGCTGCCTTGATTTCCGGCTTCGTCGCGTCATTCGCGACCTTGAAGACAACCTTGTTCTCTTCGGAAGCCATGGTCGCCTTCTCGGTGATTACCGGGCCGACGATCTTGTCGTAGTGAGGAAGATTGCTCATTTGAAGCGCTCCTCGAGTGCAGACACCGCAGCCTTCGTCAGCACCAGGGTGCCGGCGCGCATGATGTCGTAAACGTTGATGCCCTGGACCGGCAGCACATCCACATGCGGAATGTTGCGCGATGCGAGAGCGAAGTTCCGGTCCAGCTCGGCACCGTCGACGATCAGGGCGTTCGACAGACCCAGCTTCGAGAACTGAGCCTTGAGCGCCTTGGTCTTGGCTTCGGCTGCCTTGGCGTCTTCGACAACAATGATGCTGTCGGCCTTTGCCTTGGCGGACAGAACGTGCTTCAGCCCGAGAGCGCGCACCTTCTTCGGCAGGTCATGACCATGATCGCGAACGACCGGGCCGAATGCCTTACCACCGCCGCGGAACTGCGGGGCCTTCTTGTTGCCGTGACGGGCGCCGCCGGAGCCTTTCTGACGGACGAATTTCTTCGTCGTGCCGGAAACTTCCGAACGTGCCAGTGCCTTGTGTGTACCGGCCTGGCGCTTGGCAAGCTGCCAGCGCACCACGCGGTGGATCAGATCGGTGCGCGGCTCGAGACCGAAGATCTCGTCAGACACCGTGATCGAACCGGCCGCCCCGCCTTCGAGGGTCTTGACCTGGAGTTCCATCACTCACTCTCCTTCCCGGCGGCGGCAGCAGCCTCGGGAGCCCGGAATGCACCCGGCATCGGAACCCCATCCGGCAGCGCCTTCTTGATCGCGTCGCGAACCATGATCCAGCCACCCTTGGCGCCCGGAACAGAGCCCTCGACCATGATCAGGCCGCGTTCAACATCAGTGCGCACAACCTTCAGGTTCTGCGTGGTCACGCGGACGTCGCCCATGTGACCGGCCATCTTCTTGCCCTTGAACACGCGGCCCGGGTCCTGACACTGACCGGTCGAACCGTGGGAACGGTGCGAGATCGAGTTACCGTGGGATGCGCGGCCACCACCGAAGTTGTGGCGCTTCATCACACCGGCAAAACCCTTACCGATCGAGGTGCCGGTCACGTCGACGAACTGGCCTTCGACGTAATGGTCGGCGGTGATTTCCGCGCCAACGTCGATGAGGTTGTCAGACGACACCCGGAACTCGACGAGCGTGCGCTTCGGCTCAACCTTTGCAACTGCAAAGTGGCCACGCATCGCCTTCGGCGTGTTCTTTACCTTGGCCATACCTGCACCGACCTGCAGCGCGGTATAGCCGTTCTTTTCTTCAGTCCGGTGGGCAACCACCTGGCAGCCGTCCAGTTTCAGCACTGTCACCGGCACATGCTCTCCCGCATCATTGTAGATACGGGTCATGCCCACTTTCTGAGCGATCACTCCAGAACGCATTGACGTGTCCCCTTCGATCCGCCTCAGAGCTTGATCTCGACGTCGACACCAGCGGCCAGGTCGAGCTTCATAAGAGCGTCAACCGTCTGGGGCGTCGGATCAACGATGTCGAGCAGGCGCTTATGCGTGCGCATCTCGAACTGATCGCGGCTTTTCTTATCGATGTGCGGTCCGCGAAGCACGGTGTACTTCTCGATCCGCGTCGGCAGCGGCACGGGTCCCCGCACCTGCGCACCGGTCCGCTTTGCCGTATTGACGATCTCCTTGGTGGAGGCGTCGAGAATACGGTGGTCGAATGCCTTGAGGCGGATCCGGATATTCTGACCGTTCATTTTTGGTTTCCCGATGAGACAGGCGGGCCTGCCGGCGTTTCAAAAGAAGCGACAGGCCCTGCTGTCAATTACTCGATGATGGAAGCGACGACGCCTGCACCGACGGTGCGGCCACCTTCGCGGATAGCGAAGCGCAGGCCTTCTTCCATGGCGATCGGCACGATCAGCTCGACGTCAACCGACACGTTGTCGCCCGGCATCACCATTTCCGTGCCTTCCGGCAGCGTCACAACACCCGTCACGTCCGTCGTACGGAAGTAGAACTGCGGACGGTAGTTCGTGAAGAACGGCGTATGACGGCCGCCTTCTTCCTTCGTCAGGATGTAGGCTTCGGCCTTGAACTTCGTGTGCGGGGTCACAGAACCCGGCTTGCAAAGAACCTGGCCGCGCTCAACGTCCTCACGGCCAACGCCGCGGATCAGGGCGCCGATGTTGTCGCCGGCTTCACCGCTGTCCAGCAGCTTGCGGAACATTTCAACGCCGGTAACCGTCGTCTTCTGCGTGTCCTTGATGCCGACGATCTCGACTTCTTCACCAACCTTGACGATGCCACGCTCGACACGGCCGGTCACAACCGTACCGCGGCCGGAGATCGAGAACACGTCTTCGATCGGCATCAGGAACGGCAGATCCTTCGGACGTTCCGGGGTCGGGATGTAGGCATCCACTTCAGCCATCAGCTGACGGATCGCGTCGCGGCCGATGGCCGGGTCGCGGTTTTCAACAGCTGCCAAGGCAGAACCCTTGACGATCGGAATGTCGTCGCCCGGGAACTCGTAAGAAGACAGCAGTTCACGGATTTCCATTTCGACGAGCTCGAGAAGCTCTTCGTCGTCGACCTGGTCAACCTTGTTCATGAACACGACCAGAGCCGGAACGCCGACCTGACGGGCAAGCAGGATGTGCTCGCGGGTCTGCGGCATCGGGCCATCGGCGGCCGAAACCACCAGGATCGCGCCGTCCATCTGGGCAGCACCGGTGATCATGTTCTTCACGTAGTCGGCGTGACCAGGGCAGTCAACGTGAGCGTAGTGACGGTTTTCCGTCTCGTACTCAACGTGGGCCGTGGAGATCGTGATGCCGCGTGCCTTTTCTTCAGGCGCTGCGTCGATCTGGTCATAGGCCTTGGCTTCCGCGCCGCCGGCTTCAGCCAGCGTCATCGTGATCGCAGCAGTCAGCGTGGTCTTGCCATGGTCAACGTGGCCAATCGTGCCAATGTTGACGTGCGGCTTGTTACGCTCAAATTTTTCCTTCGCCATCGGATTACTCCGCTTTCTCTAATTCTTCATCTAGTTCCAGGAGGGGCTCAGGCGTATTTCGCCTGAACCTCTTCGGCAACGGCCTGAGGCACCTGCTCGTAGTGATCAAACACCATCGAGTACTGCGCACGGCCCTGAGACATGGAACGCAGGTTGTTCACATAGCCAAACATGTTGGCCAGCGGCACCATTGCGGTGATGACCGTGACGATCCCGCGGTTTTCGGTGCCAGCAATCTGGCCTCGACGGGAGTTCAGGTCACCGATGACGTCACCCATGTAATCTTCAGGGGTAACGACCTCGACCTTCATGATCGGCTCAAGAAGCTTCGGACCCGCTTTCTGGATACCTTCGCGGAAACCGGCACGGCCGGCGATTTCGAAGGCGAGGACCGAGGAGTCCACGTCATGGTAGGCACCATCCGTCAGGGTTACCTTGACGTCGAGGATCGGGAAGCCTGCCAGCGGACCGGAAGACATCACACTCTCGATACCCTTGGTAACACCCGGGATATATTCCTTCGGAATGGAACCACCGACGATCTTGCTTTCGAAGACATAGCCTTCGTTCGGCTCTGACGGCTCAAGGGTGAACTTGACGCGAGCAAACTGACCCGAACCACCGGACTGCTTCTTGTGGGTGTAGTCCACTTCAGCCTGCTTGGTGATGGTTTCGCGGTAAGCAACCTGCGGCGCACCGATGTTCGCTTCGACCTTGAACTCGCGCTTCATGCGATCGACGATGATGTCGAGGTGAAGCTCGCCCATGCCGGCGATGATCGTCTGACCGGATTCCTCGTCCGTCTTCACGCGGAAGGACGGATCTTCGGCAGCCAGGCGGTTCAGGGCGAGGCCCATCTTTTCCTGGTCGGCCTTGGTCTTCGGCTCGACGGCGATCTCGATCACCGGCTCGGGGAACTCCATGCGCTCCAGGATCACCGGCTTCAGCGGGTCACACAGGGTGTCGCCAGTGGTGGTGTCCTTCAGGCCCGCGATGGCCACGATGTCGCCGGCATAGGCGATATCGATGTCTTCACGGGAGTTGGAGTGCATCTGCATCATGCGGCCGACGCGCTCGCGTTTGTCCTTGACCGTGTTCAGCAGGGAAACGCCCTTGTTCAGAACGCCGGAATAGATGCGGCAGAAGGTCAGCGAACCGACGAACGGGTCGTTGGCGATCTTGAATGCCAACAGGCCAAGCGGCTCTTCGTCCGAAGCCTTGCGGAGCGTTTCCTCTTCGGTCTTCGGATCGATGCCCTTGATGGCCGGAACCTCGACCGGGCTCGGCAGGTAGTCCACGACAGCGTCGAGAAGCGGCTGAACGCCCTTGTTCTTGAACGCGGAACCGCAGAAGACCGGAACGAATTCGCTGTTGATGGTACCCTTACGGATCAGCTCCTTCAGCTTTTCCATGGAGGGCTCTTCGCCTTCCAGGTAAGCTTCCATGGCTTCTTCGTCGACTTCGACGGCGGTTTCCACCAGCAGATCGCGCATTTCCTGAGCGCGGTCGACGAGATCGGCCGGAATGTCGACTTCGTCCCAGGCGGCGCCCAGGTTTTCAGCCTGCCAGATCAGAGCCTTCATCTTCAGAAGGTCGATACAGCCGGCAAAGTCGTTTTCGGCACCGACGTTGAGCTGCATGACAAGCGGCTTTGCGCCAAGACGGGTCTTGATCATTTCGACGCAGCGATCGAAATCGGCGCCGAGCTTGTCCATCTTGTTCACGAAGATCATGCGCGGGACATGATACTTGTCGGCCTGACGCCAAACGGTTTCTGTCTGCGGCTCGACACCTGCGTTGGCATCGAGAAGAGCGACCGCACCGTCGAGCACGCGCAGGCTGCGTTCGACTTCAATGGTGAAGTCCACGTGACCCGGGGTGTCGATGATGTTCAGGCGCTTTTCTTTCCAGAAAGCGGTGGTTGCGGCAGAGGTGATCGTGATGCCACGCTCCTGCTCCTGCTCCATCCAGTCCATGGTAGCAGCGCCGTCGTGGACTTCGCCGATCTTGTGGCTCTTGCCGGTGTAGTAGAGGATCCGCTCGGTCGTCGTGGTCTTGCCGGCATCGATGTGAGCCATGATGCCGAAGTTGCGGTAGTCCTC
This sequence comes from uncultured Roseibium sp., assembly GCF_963675095.2. Classification (GTDB taxonomy): domain Bacteria; phylum Pseudomonadota; class Alphaproteobacteria; order Rhizobiales; family Stappiaceae; genus Roseibium. The sequence continues at coordinate 163,221 of NZ_CAXXSJ010000028.1, forward strand.
GATTTTATGCGTGCGCGCCATTGCGTCAGCCCTTCGAAGTCAAATTACCAGCGATAGTGCGAGAACGCGCGGTTGGCGTCGGCCATCCGGTGCGTGTCTTCGCGCTTCTTAACTGCGGTACCACGGTTGTTTGCTGCATCGAGCATTTCGCCGGAAAGACGATCAACCATCGTGGTTTCGTTGCGATTGCGTGCTGCTGTGATCAACCAGCGGATCGCCAATGCCTGACGGCGTTCGTTACGAACTTCAACCGGAACCTGGTAGGTCGCACCACCAACACGGCGGGAGCGCACTTCCACTTGCGGCATGACGTTCTCAAGCGCTGCGTGGAACACCTCGATCGGGTTTTCGCGCGTCTTGTTTTCGATCACATCGAAAGCACCGTATACGATGCGCTCGGCGGTCGATTTTTTGCCGTCGTACATGATGGAATTCATGAACTTGGTGACGACGGTATCCCCGAACTTCGGATCCGGGTTGATTTCGCGTTTTTCTGCGCGGTGACGACGGGACATCTGATGTGCTCCTTACTTCGGCCGCTTCGCGCCGTACTTGGACCGGCGCTGTTTACGGTCCTTGACGCCCTGGGTATCCAACACACCACGGATGATGTGGTAGCGGACACCGGGAAGATCCTTCACGCGGCCGCCGCGGATCATCACCACCGAGTGTTCCTGAAGGTTGTGGCCTTCACCCGGGATGTAACCGATGACTTCAAAGCCGTTGGTGAGGCGGATCTTAGCCACCTTACGCAGAGCCGAGTTCGGCTTCTTCGGCGTCGTCGTGTAAACGCGCGTACAAACGCCACGTTTCTGCGGGCAGGCCTCCATGGCCGGCACCTTGTTCCGCTTCGGCGGGTCCTTCCGCGGCTTGCGGATCAGCTGGTTGATGGTCGGCATTCTGTGCCCTTTACCTCGTCCATCCAAAAATTCGTATGCAACTGCAGTCTTCGCAGGCTCTGCGCAAGCAGAATCGCACCAGCGCGTCTCTCAACGAGACGGCCGGCGCTGCGAAAAACCAGAGGACCACCGGTCGCCCAGCGGTCATGCAATCGACGCTTATTCGCCTATATGAACCCGGCAGCGTTTAAGACCGTTTTGTCCGGCGCCTGATGCGCTTGGACATTAAAAGGACTTACCGCCTGCCTTCGGGATGCGCGGAAACTACTCATCCGCCCCCTCCCAGTCAAGTCATTTGTCCAAAATTCCGCATTTCTCCGAAATCCGCGGGTTTCCGGTAATTCCAGGAAGCCGGAGGCCGATTTTTTGTAATAAACGGAAAGTATCAAGCCCTCATGACGCAACTTTCCACACAAGCCGCAACAGTGCCCCCTCTACAAATATGAATCAGCCGTTAAACCACTGATTCAAATTCCGACAAAAAGGCTCCGCACTTTGCTTGGGATCCATGCATTGGCCGCAGATTCGATCCCGTACTCAGGAATTGAAGGCAACCACCGCCACATTGCCGGCAAGCGCATCCTGATAGGCTTCTTCGTAAAGCGGCTCGTCCGGCTCACCCTCGAGCACGCCGATCTGGTCGAGCTCGGCTTCGACGTAACCCTGGCCCGACAGGGCCTCCAGGGTCTTGCGGACGGCATCGTCGTCATCGGCTGCCTTGAGCAACGCGTGCACCGGGATCGCGGTATCCGGCCGTCCGCCTTCTTCCGCCCAGACCCGGCCGATAATGACGTAGACGGTCGCTTCCATATCTTCGTCGTTGTCGTTCATCTTCATCTCCTTAAAGCATCTCGCGTTCATTGCCATTCACACCACATGCTCTCTTTAATTGTTTCGCCGCATGTCTTTACCCCCAAAATCGGTATCCACTTTTGGGAGACATGCTCAAGGGTCAGGCCCCAACGCAGAAAGGCCGCCCGAAGGCGGCCTTTCGTCAACTTGCCGAAATCATGCGGCAGGCTTATTCGGCCGCGCCGCTCAGATCTTCCAGGAGGCCTTCGGCAGCACTTTCGGAAGATTCCTTACGCTGCTGTTCCTGGATCAGATCGTCGCGATGGGTCGCGATCTGACGGATACGCTTCATGACACCGCCGGTACCGGCCGGGATCAGACGTCCGACGATCACGTTCTCCTTCAGGCCGACCAGCGGATCGACCTTGCCGTTGACCGCGGCGTCGGTGAGGACGCGCGTGGTTTCCTGGAAGGAGGCCGCGGAGAAGAACGAGCGGGTCTGCAGGCTTGCCTTGGTGATACCCAGGAGAACCGGGTTGCCCTTGGCTGGCTGCTTCGCGTCGTTGACCGCCCGTTCGTTGGCTTCCTCGAAGTCGATTCGGTCGATTTGCTCGCCCGGGAAGAACTCCGTATCGCCCGCATCGGTGACTTCGATCTTCTGCAGCATCTGGCGAACAATCACCTCGATGTGCTTGTCGTTGATCGTCACACCCTGCAACCGGTAGACCTCCTGGATCTCGTTGACGAGATAGGCCGCGAGCGCTTCTACGCCCTTAACCGCCAGAATGTCGTGCGGCGCCGGGTTGCCGTCGAGGATGTATTCCCCCTTCTCGATGGCGTCGCCTTCCTGAAGATGGAAGTGCTTGCCCTTCGGGATGAGGTATTCCACGGGCTCCATGCCCTCCTCGGCCGGATCGATGATGATGCGGCGCTTGTTCTTGTAGTCGCGGCCGAAGCGGATCGTCCCGGAGATTTCCGCGATGATCGCATGGTCCTTCGGACGGCGAGCCTCGAACAGTTCGGCTACGCGCGGCAGACCACCGGTGATGTCCTTGGTCTTGGCGCTTTCCAGCGGGATACGGGCCAGAACGTCACCGGCCTTGACCTTGGAGCCCAGCTGGACCGACAGGATCGCATCCACCGAGAGCAACAGACGGGCATCGCTGCCGCGGCTGGTCTTCTCGATCTCGCCCTTGTCATTCTTGATGATAATGGCCGGCTTGAGATCCTGGCTGCGCTGCGACGAACGCCAGTCGATGACGACACGCTTGGTAATCCCGGTCGCCTCGTCGGCCGTTTCCTGAACCGAAGCCCCATCGATGAGGTCTTCGAAGTCCACGATACCGTCGACTTCGGCGAGCATCGGACGTGTATAAGGATCCCATTCCGCGATCCGCTGGCCGCGCTTGACGGTGTCGCCGTCATCCACGTGCAGCTTGGAACCGTAGGTGACCCGGTGAACCGCACGCTCGTTGCCGTCGCTGTCTACGACCACGATGGACATGTTGCGGACCATGGCAATGAGATTGCCGTCGGAGTCGCGCTGGACGTTGCGATTGCGGATCTTGATAGACCCGTCGACGTTGGATTCGATGAACGAGGAGTCCACCACCTGGGCCGTACCACCGATGTGGAAGGTACGCATGGTGAGCTGCGTTCCCGGTTCCCCGATCGACTGGGCCGCGATCACGCCGACCGCTTCACCCAGGTTGACCGGGGTCCCGCGGGCCAGGTCACGGCCGTAGCAGGTCGCGCAGACGCCGGTTTCGGTTTCGCAGGTCAGCACCGAGCGGATCTTAATCTGCTGGACCTTGGCCGCCTCGATGATTTCCACGTCCTTCTCGTCGATCAGCTTGCCTTTCGGCACGATGATCTCACCGGTGGCATGATTGTAGACGTCTTCCGCCGTGGTCCGGCCAAGGACGCGCATGCCGAGCGATGCGATGACGTTACCGGCATCGACGATCGCCTGAACGGTGATGCCGCGTTCCGATCCGCAATCCGGCTCAAGGATGATCGAATCCTGGGCCACGTCGACGAGACGACGGGTCAGGTAACCGGAGTTCGCCGTCTTCAAGGCGGTGTCTGCCAGACCCTTACGGGCACCGTGGGTGGAGTTGAAGTACTCCAGAACCGACAGGCCTTCCTTGAAGTTGGAGATGATCGGGTTTTCGATGATCTCACCGGACGGCTTCGCCATCAGGCCGCGCATGCCGGCCAGCTGCTTCATCTGCTGGGGCGAACCACGGGCACCGGAGTGCGACATCATGTAAACCGAGTTGATCGGCTTCTGACGGCCGCTCTCCTCGTCGATCTGAACCGCGGAAATGCGCTTCATCATCTCGTCGGCGACGCGATCTGTACACTTGGCCCAGGCATCAACGACCTTGTTGTACTTCTCACCCTGGGTGATCAGACCGTCGTTGTACTGCTGCTCGTATTCCGTCGCCATGGCAGACGTATCGGCAACGAGCTTGGCCTTGGTGTCCGGGATCACCATGTCGTCCATGCCGAAGGAAATCCCGGCGCGGCAGGCATTGGTGAAACCGAGCTGCATGATCCGGTCACAGAAGATAACCGTCTCCTTCTGACCGCAGGCGCGGTAGACGGTGTCGATCATCTTGGAGATTTCCTTCTTCGTCATCAGCTTGTTGCAGGTGTCGAAGGGAACCTCGTGATGCTTCGGCAGAAGCTCTGCGATGAGCATGCGGCCAGGCGTGGTTTCGAAGATGTCGCTGGTCGGATTGCCGTCGGCATCGACGCCCTTGTACCGGCCGCGGATCTTCGTGTGCAGCGTGATGACCTTGTTGGCCAGCGCGTGGTGGATCTCACCGATGTCGCCGAAGGCCATGCCTTCGCCCGGCTCCTTCTCTGCCATGATCGACAGATAATAGAGGCCAAGGACGATGTCCTGAGACGGCACGATGATCGGGCCACCGTTCGCCGGATGCAGGATGTTGTTGGTCGACATCATCAGCGTACGTGCTTCCAGCTGGGCTTCCAGCGAAAGCGGTACGTGAACGGCCATCTGGTCACCGTCGAAGTCGGCGTTGAAGGCCGAACAGACGAGCGGGTGCAGCTGGATCGCCTTGCCCTCGATCAGGGTCGGTTCGAAGGCCTGGATGCCGAGACGGTGCAGCGTCGGCGCACGGTTCAGGAGAACCGGGTGCTCGCGGATGACCTCGTCAAGGATATCCCAGACTTCCGGACGTTCCTTTTCCACCAGCTTCTTGGCCTGCTTCACCGTGGAGGAGAAGCCCTTGGCGTCGAGGCGGGAGTAGATGAACGGCTTGAACAGCTCCAGCGCCATCTTCTTCGGCAGGCCGCACTGGTGCAGCTTGAGTTCCGGTCCCACGGTGATGACCGAACGGCCGGAATAGTCGACGCGCTTGCCGAGCAGGTTCTGACGGAACCGGCCCTGCTTGCCCTTGAGCATGTCGGACAGCGACTTCAGCGGACGCTTGTTGGCACCCGTGATGACGCGGCCGCGACGGCCGTTGTCGAACAGGGCGTCAACGGATTCCTGCAGCATGCGCTTTTCGTTCCGGATGATGATGTCCGGAGCGCGCAGTTCCATCAGGCGGCGCAGACGATTGTTCCGGTTGATCACACGCCGGTACAGATCGTTCAGATCCGACGTTGCGAACCGGCCGCCGTCGAGCGGAACCAGCGGACGCAGATCCGGCGGAATGACCGGAACAACGGTCATGATCATCCATTCCGGGCGATTGCCGGATTCCATGAACGCTTCGATGACCTTCAGCCGCTTGGCGAGCTTCTTCGGCTTCAGTTCCGTCGTCGCCTCGGCAATCTCCACGCGCAGCTTCTCGCTTTCGCGCTCCAGATCGAGGCTCATCAGGATCTCGCGGATCGCTTCGGCGCCGATCATGGCGGTGAAGGCGTCCTCGCCGTATTCGTCCTGGGCAGCCACATAGTCTTCTTCAGACAGAAGCTGATGCTGCTTGAGCGGGGTCAGGCCCGGCTCCAGAACGACGTAGTTCTCAAAGTAGAGAACCCGTTCCAGGTCCTTCAGCGTCATGTCCAGCAGAAGGCCGATGCGCGACGGCAGCGACTTCAGGAACCAGATGTGCGCAACCGGAGCGGCCAGTTCGATATGGCCCATCCGCTCGCGGCGCACCCGGGAAAGCGTGACTTCGACGCCGCACTTTTCGCAGATAACGCCCTTGTACTTCATGCGCTTGTACTTGCCGCAAAGACATTCATAGTCCTTGATCGGGCCAAAGATACGCGCGCAGAACAGACCGTCCCGTTCAGGCTTGAACGTACGGTAGTTGATCGTTTCCGGCTTTTTGATTTCGCCGAAAGACCAGGACATGATCTTCTCCGGGCTCGCAAGCGAGATCCGGATGTTGTCGAAGGTCTGTGTCGGAGCCTGCTGATTGAACAGGTTCATGACCTCATGATTCATGGTCTATCTCCTTCGATGCACGGCGGGGGAGCGAATCCGCCTTCACGCTCCCCTCTGCCTGCATTCCAAGTCCAAATTCGGTCTTTTTCATGCCCATCCGGTTACTCGGCCGCATCTGCAGCCGGTTCATCGGTGATCATGGGCTGGTCGGTACGCTGCAACTCAACGTTCAGACCCAAAGACCGCATTTCCTTAACAAGCACGTTGAAGCTTTCCGGAATGCCCGCTTCGAAGGTGTCGTCGCCGCGGACGATGGCCTCGTAGACCTTCGTACGACCAGCCACGTCATCCGACTTGACGGTAAGCATTTCCTGCAGCGTGTAGGCTGCACCGTAAGCTTCAAGCGCCCAGACCTCCATCTCGCCGAAGCGCTGACCGCCGAACTGCGCCTTGCCGCCCAGCGGCTGCTGGGTAACGAGCGAGTACGGGCCGATCGAACGGGCGTGGATCTTGTCGTCGACCAGGTGGTGGAGCTTCAGCATGTAGATGTAGCCCACGGTGACCTGGCGGTCGAACTCTTCCCCGGTCCGGCCGTCATAGAGGGTCGACTGACCCGACGGCTTCAGGCCGGCGATATTGAGTGCCTCGACCACATCCGGCTCACGCGCACCGTCGAAGACCGGCGTCGCGATGGAAACGCCCTTCTTGAGCTGCTCGGCCAGGCGTTCGATGCCTTGATCATCGTACTCCTTGACGTTGTCGCCCTTCAGGTTGTCGCCGTAGATCTCGACGATCTTGCCACGAAGCTGATCGATCTCGCCGGACTTGCGGTACTGATCGTAGAGTTCCCCGATCCGCTTGCCCATACCGGAACAAGCCCAGCCCAGGTGCGTTTCGAGAATCTGTCCGACGTTCATGCGCGACGGCACGCCGAGCGGGTTCAGCACGATATCCACGTGGGTCCCGTCTTCCAGGAACGGCATGTCCTCACAGGGGTTGATCTTGGAGACCACGCCCTTGTTTCCGTGACGGCCGGCCATCTTGTCGCCCGGCTGAAGCTTGCGCTTCACGGCAACGAAGACCTTGACCATCTTCATGACGCCCGGCGGCAGTTCATCACCGCGCTGCAGCTTCTCCACCTTGTCGATGAAGCGCTGCTCGAGACGCTTGCGGCTGTCGTCGTACTGACCGCGCAGAGCCTCGATTTCGCTCATGAACTTCTCGTCGTCGACGGCAAACTGCCACCACTGCGACCGCGGGAACTCGTTCAGGGCGTCGCCGTCCAGAACGGTGTCCTTCTTGAAGCCCTTCGGCCCGCCGATGGCGGTCTTGCCGAGCAGCATTTCGGCCAGGCGGCCATAGACGTTGCGGTCGAGGATCGCCTGTTCGTCATCCCGGTCCTTGGCGAGACGCTCGATTTCCTCGCGCTCGATCGCCATGGCGCGCTCGTCCTTTTCCACCCCGTGGCGGTTGAAGACGCGCACTTCCACGACCGTACCGGAAACCCCCGGCGGCAGGCGCAGGGAGGTGTCGCGAACGTCGGATGCCTTTTCGCCGAAGATGGCGCGCAGGAGCTTTTCCTCCGGCGTCATCGGGCTTTCGCCCTTCGGCGTGATCTTGCCGACGAGGATATCGCCGGGATGCAGTTCCGCACCGATATAGACGATCCCGGCTTCATCGAGGTTCTTCAGCGCTTCTTCCGAAACGTTCGGAATATCGCGGGTGATTTCTTCCGGACCGAGCTTGGTATCACGCGCCATCACCTCGAATTCCTCAAGGTGGATGGAGGTGAACACGTCGTCGGAGACGATGCGCTCGGACAGGAGGATGGAATCCTCGAAGTTGTAGCCGTTCCAGGGCATGAACGCGACCAGCACGTTCCGGCCGAGCGCCAGATCGCCGAGATCCGTGGACGGACCGTCGGCGATGATGTCGCCCTTGTGGACCACGTCACCGACACGCACCAGCGGACGCTGGTTGATGCAGGTGTTCTGGTTGGAACGCTGGAACTTCATCAGCCGGTAGATGTCGACGCCGGACTTGCCCGGGTCGAGATCTTCCGTCGCCCGGATGACGATACGGGTCGCATCGACCTGATCGACCACGCCGGTACGGCGGGCGCCGATGGCGGCGCCGGAATCACGTGCCACGACGGCTTCCATGCCGGTACCGACGAACGGTGCCTCGGCGCGGACCAGCGGCACGGCCTGACGCTGCATGTTCGAGCCCATGAGGGCGCGGTTGGCGTCATCGTTTTCCAGGAACGGGATCAGAGCCGCGGCGACCGACACGAGCTGCTTCGGTGACACGTCCATAAGATCGACGCGTTCCGACGGAACCATCATGTTCTCGCCGGCGTGACGGCAGGTGATCAGCTCTTCGGTGAAGTGACCGTTGGCGTCGTAGACCGCGTTGGACTGGGCCACATAGTGCTTGGCCTCTTCCATGGCGGACAGATAGACGACCTCGTTGGTCACCACGCCGTCCTTCACCTTGCGGTACGGGCTTTCGATGAAGCCGTACTTGTTCACGCGAGCAAAGGTGGCGAGCGAGTTGATCAGACCGATGTTCGGGCCTTCCGGCGTCTCGATCGGGCAGATACGGCCGTAGTGGGTCGGGTGCACGTCGCGCACTTCGAAGCCCGCACGTTCGCGGGTCAGACCGCCCGGGCCGAGGGCGGACAGGCGCCGCTTGTGGGTGACTTCAGACAGCGGGTTGGTCTGGTCCATGAACTGGGACAGCTGCGAGGAACCGAAGAACTCGCGCACGGCGGCAGCCGCCGGCTTGGCGTTGATCAGGTCCTGCGGCATGACCGTGTCGATCTCGACCGAGCTCATGCGTTCCTTGATCGCACGTTCCATGCGCAGCAGGCCAACGCGATACTGGTTTTCCATCAGCTCGCCGACCGAGCGCACCCGGCGGTTGCCGAGGTTGTCGATGTCGTCGATCTCGCCCTTGCCGTCGCGCAGTTCCAGGAGAACCTTGATGACGGACAGGATGTCTTCCTTGCGCAGCACGCGGACGGTGTCCTCGCACTCCAGGTCGAGGCGCATGTTCATCTTCACGCGGCCGACCGCGGACAGATCGTAGCGCTCGTCGTCGAAGAACAGCGACTGGAACATGGCTTCGGCGGTGTCGATCGTGGGCGGCTCGCCCGGACGCATCACCCGGTAGATGTCGAACAGCGCGTCCTCGCGGGACTCGTTCTTGTCGACGGCCAGGGTGTTGCGGATATAGGCGCCGGTGTTGACATGGTCGATGTCGAGGATCGGCAGCTCATGATAGCCGCGTTCCACCAGCTCTTCCAGGGTCTTGCCGGTGATCTCGTCGCCGGCCTCGGCGAAGATCTCGCCCGTGGACGGATCGACGATGTCCTCGGCCAGGTACTGGCCGTGCAGGTCCTCGTCAGTCACCTTCAGGGCGGTCACGCCCTTTTCGGAGAGCTGCTTGATGGTACGCGCGGTGATCTTGCGACCGGCTTCCACGACCACTTCGCCGCTGTCGGCGTCAACCAGATCGTAGGAGGCCTTGGCCCCCTTCAGACGGTTGCCGTCGAACGGCATGCGCCAGGTGTTCTCGGCAGTCCGGGTGTAGTCGATCCGGTTGTAGAACGTGTTGAGGATCCCCTCGCCGTCCAGGCCGAGGGCCATGAGCAGAGAGGTGACCGGGATCTTGCGCCTGCGGTCGATACGCGCATGGACGATGTCCTTGGCATCGAACTCGATGTCGAGCCAGGATCCGCGATAAGGGATCACACGAGCAGCGAACAGGAGCTTGCCGGACGAATGGGTCTTGCCCTTGTCGTGGTCGAAGAACACACCGGGCGACCGGTGCATCTGGGAAACGATGACGCGCTCGGTGCCATTGACGACGAAGGTGCCGTTGTCCGTCATGAACGGCATGTCGCCCATGTAGACATCCTGTTCCTTGATGTCCTTGACGGACTTCGCACCGGTGTCTTCGTCGACATCGAACACGATCAGACGCAGGGTGACCTTCAGCGGAGCGGCAAACGTCATGCCGCGCTGGCGGCACTCGTCCACATCATATTTCGGCGTCTCGAATTCGTAGGAAACGAATTCCAGCAGAGAGGTACCCGCAAAATCCGAAATCGGGAAAACGGACTGGAAGACCGCCTCCAGACCGTCATTGATCCGGCCGCCGCCGGGCAGCTCGTCAACTTGCAGGAACTGGTCGTATGATGCCTTTTGAACCTCGATGAGGTTAGGCATTTCCGCAACATCGCGGATGGATCCGAAAAACTTCCGGACCTTTTTGCGACCGTTGAACGTTTGGGTCATTGTCGCTCCTCGTATCGGCCGGGTAACGGCTGGCCGAAACGCCCCTTTTCCAATCGGGCCTGAGCCCGGGCGCTTCGGAAAACCGTCCCCCTATTGGGACTTTTGCCCCGGACACGGGAAACTCCCGCCGGGGCCAGAAAACGGTCCCGGATTGCTCCGGGACCGCTGTTGGGCGTTAAGCCCGATTACTTCAGCTCGACAGAAGCGCCGGCTTCTTCCAGCTTCTTCTTCAGCTCTTCGGCTTCGTCCTTGGAAACGCCTTCCTTGACCGGCTTCGGAGCGGACTCGACGAGTTCCTTTGCTTCCTTCAGGCCAAGACCGGTGATTGCGCGGACTTCCTTGATCACGTTGATCTTCTTGTCGCCGGCAGACGCCAGAACGACGTCGAACTCGGTCTTTTCTTCTGCAGCAGCAGCGCCTTCACCGCCGGGAGCAGCAGCAGCAACTGCGACCGGAGCAGCAGCGGAAACGCCCCACTTTTCTTCCAGAAGCTTCGACAGTTCAGCAGCTTCCATAACGGTCAGCGCGGACAGTTCATCTACGAGCTTTTCGAGATCAGCCATTTTATTTCTACCTTAAAGTTCGAACCAGTATTGGTTACAGACAGTGTTTGTTTGGGTCGCCTTATGCGGCCTCGTCCTTCTTGGCGTACGCGCCGAAGACGCGGGCAAGCTGCCCGGCCGGAGCGTTGACAACCTGGGCGATACGGCTCGCCGGGGTCTGGATCATGCCAACCAGCTTTGCACGCAGCTCGTCGAGCGACGGCATGGTAGCCAGAGACTTGACCCCTTCCGGGTTCAGGTTGGTGGAGCCGAGAGCACCGCCGAGGATCACGAGTTTCTCGTGTCCCTTGGCAAAATCAACGACAGCTTTCGGGGCTGCGACCGGATCTTCCGAATAGGCGATCAGGGTCGGGCCGGAAAACAGGTCGGAGATGTGCTCCAGTTCCGTGCCTTGAAGGGCAAGTTTCACAAGGCGGTTTTTTGCGACTTTGACAGAACCGCCAGCTGCACGCACCGATGCCCGAAGGGCCGTCATCTGCGCAACCGAAAGGCCTGCATAGTGCGCGACAACCACAACGCCGGTATCACCCAGCTCGCTGTTGAGGGCCGTCACGAACTCGTGCTTTTCCGCTCTTTCCACTTGCCTTCTCCATTTGGCGGCGTTTCCGCCGCCGGTTTGCCTTTGCCGCCTGCTTAGGCCCCGAACCCGGGGCGTCTGCAAGCGACGCTCAAGGGTCCTGTCCCCTCGACACATGCGAAACGCAAGCGGCAAGGCCTGGTTCGAACCTTCTGCCCGTTCCCGGGAATTCGGTTCTCACCCATCTATGCAGGCCCATGTGGCTTAAACCGGTTTCCCGGCACCTGCAGTCTCGGACAGGGCGACCCGGCTATCCGCCGGATCTATCCAGCCGGTCGCCCGGCTGGAATTCTGTTGGCGCGCCGGCCTCGGACCGGCGCTTTAAATCACTCGGCGAGGCTCGCCAGATCGACCTTCACGCCCGGGCCCATGGTGGAGGACACGGCAATGCGCTTCAGGTAAGACCCTTTGGATCCGCTCGGCTTGGCCTTCTGGACAGCATCCAGCAGCGCCTTGATGTTCTGCTCCAGCGCTTCCAGCGAGAAGGAGACCTTGCCGACGCCGGCATGAACGATCCCGGCCTTCTCGACGCGGAACTGAACCGCCCCGCCCTTGGCATCGTTGACGGCAGCCGCCACGTCCGGGGTCACGGTTCCGACTTTCGGGTTCGGCATCAGGCCGCGAGGGCCGAGCACCTTACCGAGACGGCCGACCAGCGGCATCATGTCCGGCGTTGCAATGCAGCGATCGAACTCAATCTTGCCGGACTGGACTTCAGCGACCAGCTCCTCGGCACCGACGATATCGGCGCCAGCAGACTTGGCTTCTTCAGCCTTGTCGCCACGGGCGAACACGGCAACCTTGACGGTCTTGCCGGTGCCGTTCGGCAGAATGCACACGCCGCGGACCATCTGGTCTGCGTGACGCGGATCAACGCCGAGGTTGATGGCAACTTCGACGGTTTCGTCGAACTTGGCCTTGCCGCGTTCCTTGACCATGCCAAGCGCTTCGCCGAGAGCATAGGTCTTGTTGCGATCAATGCCTTCGCGGGCAGCGCGAACTCGTTTTCCTACCTTCGCCATGACCTTACCCCTTAACCTCGAGACCCATGGAACGGGCGGAGCCTTCGACCATCAGCATTGCTGCCTCGACGTCGTTGGCGTTCAGATCCTTCATCTTGGCTTCGGCGATTTCACGCACCTGTGCCTTGCTGACGGAACCGACCGTGCCGCGGCCCGGAGTCTGCGAGCCTTTCGGCAGCTTGGCGGCCTTCTTCAGGAAGAAGCTCACCGGGGCGGTCTTCACCTCGAACGTAAAGGACTTGTCGGTGAAGTAGGTAATGACGGTCGGGCACGGCGCACCCTTTTCGACATCCTGGGTCTGCGCGTTGAACGCCTTGCAGAATTCCATGATGTTCAGACCGCGCTGACCGAGTGCCGGACCAATGGGGGGCGACGGCGTCGCGGACCCTGCCGGCACCTGCAGCTTCAGGTAACCTTCAATTTTCTTCGCCATTTCTCTCTCCAATTACCGGAGTTCGGCAGTTGATCCCCGAACTCCTGGGGAGTTGGTGGTCCGGTCCTAGTGAGCACCCGGCGAAGAGTGCCCGAACCTGCCACCGACTTTTACTCCCGGCACATCCGTTGCGGAGCTGCCGGGCCACACACACGCCGCCGCAGCGGCGCAACACGATCAGATCTTGTCGACCTGACCGAATTCCAGCTCCACAGGCGTTGCCCGGCCGAAGATGGACACCGCGACCTTCAGGCGGGCGCGCTCGTCGTCGACTTCTTCCACCAGTCCGGAGAAGGACGCAAACGGCCCATCGGAAACGCGAACCTGCTCGCCGACTTCGAAGCTGACGGACGGCTTCGGCCGATCAACACCTTCCTGCACCTGGTGCAGGATCTGCATGGCTTCGCGCTCCGGGATCGGCATCGGCTTCTGGTCGGATCCCAGAAAACCGGTTACCTTCGGCGTATTCTTGATCAGGTGATACGCATCGTTGGTCATTTCCATCTTCACCAGCACGTAGCCGGGGAAGAACTTGCGCTCGGTATCGACCTTGCGGCCACGGCGCACTTCAACGACCTTTTCCATCGGAACAAGGATTTCCTCGAAAAGATCGGACAGCCCCTGCTGCTCGGCCTTTTCGCGGATGGCCTCAGCCACCTTCTTCTCGAAATTCGAATAGGCGTGCACAATGTACCAGCGCTTGGCCATGACCCTCAGATCCGTTCTTTTTCTTCTAAACTGTTCCGCCGCTCAACCAGTGGGCCCTTAACCGCCCAAGCCCAGAAGCAGGCTCACGCCCCAACCCATGAGCTGATCGGCGACGAGGAAAAAAATCGACGCGATCGCCACCATGATGAACACCATCACGGTTGTAACCCCGGTCTCGCGCCGTGTCGGCCACGTCACCTTGGATACTTCGGAGCGCACTTGCTGAACAAATGTAAAGGGATTGGTCTTCGCCATTCCGATTCCGGTCTGTTAAATGCGAGTGGGCGCGCGAAAATGCTTCGCGCGCCTCACCCGAGAAACCTATTTAAGCCCTCAGGAGCCGATGATCAAGAGCAAAATGGCAGGGGCGGAGGGTCTCGAACCCCCGACCTACGGTTTTGGAGACCGTCGCTCTACCAACTGAGCTACACCCCTTCAAGAATGACCGGTCCGAATAGATCCCGACTGGCCTTGCTCCTGATAGTCCCTCCGCCCTGCCTTGGCAAGATGTCGGGACAAATGAATGCCGGGCAGATTTGCTGCCCGGCATTCGAATTCATCTTACTCGATGATGGAAGCGACGACGCCTGCACCGACGGTGCGGCCACCCTCGCGGATAGCGAAGCGCAGGCCTTCTTCCATGGCGATCGGCACGATCAGCTCGACGTCAACCGACACGTTGTCGCCCGGCATCACCATTTCCGTGCCTTCCGGCAGCGTCACAACACCCGTCACGTCCGTCGTACGGAAGTAGAACTGCGGACGGTAGTTCGTGAAGAACGGCGTATGACGGCCGCCTTCTTCCTTCGTCAGGATGTAGGCTTCGGCCTTGAACTTCGTGTGCGGGGTCACAGAACCCGGCTTGCAAAGAACCTGGCCGCGCTCAACGTCCTCACGGCCAACGCCGCGGATCAGGGCGCCGATGTTGTCGCCGGCTTCACCGCTGTCCAGCAGCTTGCGGAACATTTCAACGCCGGTAACCGTCGTCTTCTGCGTGTCCTTGATGCCGACGATCTCGACTTCTTCACCAACCTTGACGATGCCACGCTCGACACGGCCGGTCACAACCGTACCGCGGCCGGAGATCGAGAACACGTCTTCGATCGGCATCAGGAACGGCAGATCCTTCGGACGTTCCGGGGTCGGGATGTAGGCATCCACTTCAGCCATCAGCTGACGGATCGCGTCGCGGCCGATGGCCGGGTCGCGGTTTTCAACAGCTGCCAAGGCAGAACCCTTGACGATCGGAATGTCGTCGCCCGGGAACTCGTAAGAAGACAGCAGTTCACGGATTTCCATTTCGACGAGCTCGAGAAGCTCTTCGTCGTCGACCTGGTCAACCTTGTTCATGAACACGACCAGAGCCGGAACGCCGACCTGACGGGCAAGCAGGATGTGCTCGCGGGTCTGCGGCATCGGGCCATCGGCGGCCGAAACCACCAGGATCGCGCCGTCCATCTGGGCAGCACCGGTGATCATGTTCTTCACGTAGTCGGCGTGACCAGGGCAGTCAACGTGAGCGTAGTGACGGTTTTCCGTCTCGTACTCAACGTGGGCCGTGGAGATCGTGATGCCGCGTGCCTTTTCTTCAGGCGCTGCGTCGATCTGGTCATAGGCCTTGGCTTCCGCGCCGCCGGCTTCAGCCAGCGTCATCGTGATCGCAGCAGTCAGCGTGGTCTTGCCATGGTCAACGTGGCCAATCGTGCCAATGTTGACGTGCGGCTTGTTACGCTCAAATTTTTCCTTCGCCATCGGCGTCGCTCTCTGTCCAATACGTGTAATCGTTAAAGGCTCGAGGCGGGACGCTTTCCGGCGCTTTGGACGTATCCGCAGACGACGAATTGCTTCCCGTATGTTCTGTTCAGGATTTCCGGGCGAAAGCAGCTTCCGTTCCGGACACTCCGATCAGCACCCAAGATGGAGCGGGTGAAGGGAATCGAACCCTCGTCATCAGCTTGGAAGGCTGCTGCTCTACCATTGAGCTACACCCGCGCACCGGAGGTTGGCCGGACGATGGTGGAGGAGGTTGGATTCGAACCAACGTAGGCATAGCCAACGGATTTACAGTCCGTCCCCTTTAGCCACTCGGGCACTCCTCCATCTCGTCCTGCTTCGCGCCGAAGCGTTCAGGATGGCTTCACGAAGAGCCCGCCCGGAGGGGCGAGCAATCCCGTGGCGCGTGTTATGCAGATGACGGGTAGTGGTGTCAACGCCGATTTGCAGATCATTTGGAAAATTTCCCAACTTTGCACTTCTCCGCCCTCCCGCCGGGGCACGAAAGCATTTCAGGTTCCGGAATTATCTTTATTTGCAGTCAATTGCGAGGCGTCATCTCATGGTAGAATCCGGCAGTTCTCCGCAGTTAACGTCCGGTCTCACGCGCAACAGCCACAATTTAATTGTTGTAGCTACAACCAATTACGTTGTATATGCAACATCATCCGACTTCCGGAGAACCGAACCCGATGGATATTGAATGGACGGGCCGTGTTTGCCTGGCCCATGCCGCCAGACGAACGGCCAATCTGGTCACCCGCCATTATAATCGCTATCTGGCGCCGCTCGGCCTGGAGGTCACCCAAGCCGTCCTGCTCGGCGTGATCGGCTCCGGCAAGGCGGAGTCGTTAAGCGCGCTCGCCCGGCTGATGGGCATCGAACGCTCCACTCTCCAGCGTAACCTGCTTCCGCTGGAGCAGGCAGATCTCGTTCGCAAAAACAAGAAGGGGCCGAAGCAGGTCGTTCCGGAACTGACCGCACTAGGCGAAGAACGACTGGCGGAAGCTTATGAAGCCTGGCAGCTGGCTCAGAACAGCCTGACCGACATGCTTGACGAACCGGATGCCGATGCGATCCGGACGCATCTGTCGGCCCTGCGCAAGGCTGTCCACCGCCTGGAAGCAACAACCCCCGCCGAATGACCCCTTGAGATGGCAAACAGGGACACATCCATCATGAGTGAAACAACGACAGCCGACAGCATAACAAATCTGGGCGCCCTGCCCCGCGACATCATCGCCCGCATGAGCGGCGTGGAAATCTTTGAGGCAATGCTGGCCGGCCGGCTGCCCGCGCCGCCGATCATGGTCACCATGGAAATGATGTTGCGGGAAGCGGAACGTGGCCGCGCCGTCTTCACCGGCACGCCGTCCGCCGCGCACATGAACCCGCAGGGCACCGTTCACGGCGGCTGGATTTCGACGATCCTCGATTCGGCCCTGACTTGCGCGGTCCATACCGACCTTGAAGCCGGCGAACTGTGCACGACCACGTCGCTCACGGTGAATATGGTCCGGCCGCTGATGCCCGGCGCAGGAGAAACCCGCTGCGAAGGCCGCGTCGTTCACCGCGGCCGGCGCCTTGCAACCGCCGAAGGCAGTCTTCTCGACGCCAATGGCAAGCTGATCGCCCATGGTACGGCGAACTGCATGATCTTCGGGATCGGCCAGTAATCCGGCCGATCCTCCGTCAAGACGCCTGCCTCAGGCAAAATTACCGGCAGAACCGCTGCTGGCCGCCATAAGTCGTGTAATAGCCCGTATTGGGGTTGAACGACCGGTACTTGCGGCCACAGTAGTCGTACCACTGCGGCGTCCAGGGCTCCAGGCCACCGCCACGCGGCGCCGACCGCGTATTCCGCCTGGCCATGCAGTCGTTATAGGCCCGTTTATAGGCCCGATCCCATTCGATCGACGACTTGCCGGCGCCCGCCGCAGCTCCGACACCGCCGCCGATAGCGGCACCCCGCCCCCAGCTGCCGGTGACGGATCCGATGACACCGCCGACAACGGCGCCACCAACAGCGCCGCCAACCACATTGTTCCCGGTCCGGGTTGTCCGATTGGCGTAGTCGCGGGCGTAGCTGTCGCAGGATTGTGCGGAAGCCTGCGCGGCCATGATGGCCGATCCGCTCAGCCCCAGAATGATCGCCAGCGCCGCATTCCGAATAAGTCTGGTCATGACATCACCTCGCTTCAGGGTCTCTTTCATTAATGAAAGTCTACCGCCAATGGTTCCATCTGCGCCTTGATATCCCGCAAATGCGACGAAAACCCGCCAGCGCGGTCAGGGCAGATCCGGGCCGGTCCGCTTGGTATCCGGTCGGATCTCCCATATATGTTAGAAAATTCGAAATTAGGCCGGCGACCCACCGGCCCCCGGAGACGGCCCAGATCGAATGACTGAAACCCTGCTCGCGAACGAACCTTTGATTCGCATCGCCTTCTTCCTCGGCGTTCTGATCGTCATGGCGCTCTGGGAAGCAGCCTGTCCCCGCCGACGGCGGGAAATCCCCCGCGTGATCCGCTGGACCAACAACATCGGCGTGGTCCTCCTCGACAGTTTCCTCGTACGGCTCACCTTCCCGATCGTCGCGGTCGGGCTGGCGCTTCTGGCTGCCGAACGCGGCTGGGGGCTGTTCAACGTCTTCGAGGTCCCGGCCTGGCTGGCCATCGTGGTGTCTGTCGCCGCCCTCGATCTGGCGATCTATCTGCAGCATGTCATGTTCCATGCCGTGCCCGCCCTGTGGCGGCTGCACCGGATGCATCATGCGGACCTGGAAATCGACGTGACCACCGGCCTGCGCTTCCACCCGGTGGAAATCCTCCTGTCCATGGGGATCAAGCTGGCCGTCGTCGCCGTGCTCGGCCCGCCCGCCGTCGCCGTGCTGATCTTCGAGGTGCTCTTGAATGCGACGGCCATGTTCAACCATTCCAACGTGAAGCTGCCGGAGAATGTCGACCGGATCCTCCGGCTCTTGGTGGTGACGCCGGACATGCACCGGGTCCATCACTCCATCCACCCGGCGGAGACCAACAGCAACTTCGGCTTCAATCTGCCCTGGTGGGACCGGCTGCTCGGCACCTACACCCCCCAGCCCCGCGACGGCCATGAGGGCATGACCATCGGCATCGAACAATTCCGCACCGTCCGGGACCTGTGGCTCGACCGCATGCTGATCCAGCCCGTGCGCGGACCGGCCAGCGGCTACGCGATCAACCGGGAACAGACGTTCAAGAAAGAAGAAGAATGACCGGCCCAAACCCGGCGCTTGACCACAAGCCCCTCTCCACAATCGCCCTGATCGGCTTCCTTGCCGCCCTCATCGGCTTTGGTCTGTTTGCCGCATCGGTAATCGGTTATCGGAGCGGCACCTGGTTCGTGGCCGAGGTCATGAGCCTTGCGGAGTGGGCCGTCTATGTATCCGGCGTCGGCTGCCTCTTGTCGCTTGCCGGCCTTGTCATCTCCCGCCCCGGAGGCGGCAGGCGCGGCCTGATCGTCAGCCTCCTGGGACTTGTCCTCAGCGCCCCGCTGCTCGGAATGACCGCCCGCTTCGATTACACGGCGCGGGCCTATCCGCCGATCAACGACATCACCACCGACCGGGAAGATCCGCCCGTCTTCTGGGACATGCCCAACCCGATCGACTATCCGGGCGGCGCGACAGCCGAGCTGCAGCAGACGGCCTATCCGGATCTGGCGCCGATGACCCTGGCGACGTCACCTGAGAAGACCTATGCGCTCGCCCTCGATATCGTGAAAGACCGGCGCTGGGAGATTGTCGCCGAGGTGCCCGACGAGGGGCGGATCGAGGCGGTTGCCAGCTCGCTGATCTTCGGGTTCAAGGACGAAATCGTCATCCGCATTCAGGAAGACGGCGACGGCTCCCTCGTCGACATCCGCTCCCGCTCCCGGGTCGGGCGCATCGACCGGGGCGTCAACGCAAAGCGCATCCGCGCCTTTCTGGCGGACCTCAAACAGAAGACGGAAGAATAGAACATCTTTCCCGCCGCCGGATTTAGGTTTAGGAGTGCGCCATGACCGACGACACTCCCAACCGGCGTCCCAAACGCCCATCGGCCAAGGGCGGCCGCATCCCCTTTGCCAAGAAGAAGCCCGCACCGCGCCGGCCCGGCCTGCCGCCGGAAGGCCCGATCCTGCTTTACGGCATGCACACGGTAGAGGCCGCTTTCGCCAATAAGGACCGCAAGCGGCGTAAGCTGTTTGCCACTGAGAACGCCCAGCGCCGGCTTGAGGAACGCGGCATCAGGATCGATGTGCCGATCGAGACGGTGCAGCCGCGCCAGCTCGATCACATGGTCACAAGGGACGCCGTCCATCAGGGCGTGATTCTGGAAGCCGATCCCCTGCCTGCCTATGGTGTGAAGGAGCTGAGGGGCGCCCGGCTGGTGCTTGCCCTCGACCAGGTCACCGACCCGCACAACGTCGGCGCGATCCTGCGCTCCGCCGTGGCGCTTGATGCCGATGCGGTGGTCACCACCGAGCGCCATGCGCCCGAAGAAGGCCCGGTGCTTGCCAAATCCGCCAGCGGCGCGCTCGACATGATCAAGCATGTGCGGGTGAAGAACATGGCCCGTTTCATCACCGAGATGAGCGAACAAGGCTTTACCTGCGTCGCCCTGGACAGCGACGGCGAGGCCTCGCTGGAAGAAACGGAGTTCGGCCCGAAGACGGTGCTGGTGCTCGGCTCGGAAGGCAAGGGCGTGCGCCAGGGCGTACGCGAGGCCTGCGATCACCTCGCCCGCCTCGACATGCCGGGTCAGATCCGGTCGCTGAACGTTTCCAACGCCGCGGTGCTCGCGCTCTACGTGGCACGGACGAAAATGGGGCTTTGAGGGCGCGGAGATCCGAATTCTTCCGTCATTCCAGACCGCGTGGCACGCCAGCGCCATCGCGAGATCTGGAATGACCTGCGGAAGAAATCAGACAACAGAGTTGATGACTTCCCCCTTAACGAAACACCATCCGCTTTGACGGCTGCGCCTTTGAGAACAGCAGTCCCGCGAGCCGGTCCGTTTCCAGAAGCAACGGCTGCGGATCAAACCCCTCGCATAGAATCAGCGCCTCCGCCTGCGCACCTTGAGACCGGCCCTGCCTTGCCAGGCCGAGCAGACCGACGAACCGCCGTTCGTCCTCGGTCAGACGGTTGCGGCAGGATTGGCAGAAGGGATTCTTGAAGCCGATGGCCGTCGTCCGTGACCGGCGCAGCACCGTCAAGACGCGCAGCACGCACCGGGCGACCGCCCAGCCCTGCTGAGGGCCGAACCTCTGCTCCGCCGTCTCCATCGCCAGTTCCCAGGTCTGTTTTTCAGGCCTGGCGTAGCTGAAGCAGAACAGCCGCAGGATCTCCAGCGCGACCGCGGCTTCATCCGGAAGGCGCGGCGCCTCGGGACGGGCAGGTTCAGTGCTCATGCGCGCCCTCCCCGTCTTCCGCCATTTCCTCTTTTTCAAAAGGAATGCGACCGAAGCTCAACAGGTTGCCATGGGGATCCAGAAGATGAAATTCCTTCATATTCCATGGTCGCACTTCATAGGCGCTGAGCCCGGGCACGCCCTTGCCGCGAAACTCCTCGTACAAGGCATCGATCCCGCCGCCACGAATATAGCAACTGCTGTTTTCGCAGAAGTCCTTACGGTCGGTCAGCCAGAAATGAAGCTCGATCGAGCCCCGCCGCAGAATGACCCGGCTGTCTGCTTCATAGATGTTCGAAAACCCGAGCAGGCCTTCGTAAAAGCACTTCGTCTCGGCGAAATCCAGCGAGGGAAGCACCGGGATCGCTTCCACTTCGGCCACGGCGCTCACGCGCCCTCGACGGCCTCGAAGCCCTCGAACTGGGGCGGACCGGCATAAAGATGCTTGTTGCTGCCCGCGTTCTTGTGGGCATTGCGGAAATGCTCCGATTTGGTCCAGGCGATGAAATCATCCTTGCTGGCCCAGATCGTGTGCGAGGCATAAAGCACGGTCGCGCCGTCTTCCGCTTCCGGACCCTTCATCAGGTGAAAGCTCTTGAAGCCCGGCAACTTGTCCAGCTGGGAATCCCGGTTCTTCCAGACCTCCTCAAACGCGCTTTCCTGGCCCTTGTTCACTCGGAACCTGTTCATCGCAAGAAACATTCCGCACTCCCCTTCATCGCTGGTTTCGAATCGACCGCCGCCGGGTCTCCCGTCCAACCGGTCCGATTGCGGCGCATCTTAATAACTTGAATAACATATTCAAGTTTATTCCAGACCGGAAGCGGACAGAACCGCGCACGGCACTGCGCCGCGCCTGACCAAGCCGGATACCGCGGGAAAAAGCGGTTTCCGGCAAAGCCATGCTTCCCGAATATCCACAATACGCATAGCAGCGGCGCCCGGGTTTCCGCCGTTCTCCCGCCGAAGGAACGGTTTTCCCGTCCCCTCATGCGAAAAGCATGCACAAGCCGAAATTTTCTGCTAGAAGGCGGCTCATAGGCCGGTATAGCTCAGCTGGTAGAGCATCTGATTTGTAATCAGGGGGTCGCGGGTTCGAATCCTGCTGCCGGCACCAGATTTTCCCGACAAAATTTAGATTTAATTGCCTTGTGACGGGATGCGCTCCGATCTTGGAAAACTAATTCCATTCAGCAGTCTCGTGTCTGACGCAATGGCGATCAAAGCCAATAGACATTTCCCAGCTTCGGTTCACACATCCGCTCTTCCAACTGAAATCTTAAAAGAAAAACAAACTTTAGTAGCATTTCGAATAAAATTCATTACAGTTTATTCGCTTACCAAGCATGCAAAATGTATTCAAATATCCATTTTCAATGAAACTCCAATTCGCGTCTGGAGACTTCAGAATGTCAAACGAAAACAAGAACGGTCTGAAGCGGAACATACCTGAAGATATTAAGAAGGAGGTTAGGAACCGTAGCGGTTTTGGTTGTGTGTGCTGCGGATCAATTCCCTACACTTACCACCATAACCGAATACCTTTTTCCGAAGCTAAGCAACACGATCCTGACGATATCGTATTGCTTTGCGATCAGCATCATCGAATGTTTCACAGCGGGGCCCTTGATGCGGGTGACATCGAATTGGCCGTTAGAACAAAAAGGGGCGTAAACACGCCCACCCGATATACACAGCCAATAATCAAACCCGATTTTTATGTAAAATGGTCTGGCGTTCATGTTCAAGCCACCCAGCAACACGTCGTAGTAGACTACGAGCCTGTCTTGTCCTTCGCATTCTCTGAAAACCCACTTGAGCCAATAATACTTTCGGGAACTTTTCGTGCATTAGACGGAACAGTACTTTGCCAAGTCATGAGAAATGAATTCGTTGTTGACGCACCCGTCAATGGAGATTTCTCGCATACCGGCAATCGGTTTGTTTTTAATCGAAACGACAACCAGCCCGCACTATCCTTTACGCTCGGCTCTAGCTGCATGGAAATTGATTACATTCTGCATACCCACAAAGACGCATTCGTCTACGGTTGCGATGGCTTATTGCGGGTTGGAAACTCAAAGCATGTGCTGGGAGTTCGCGGCGGTAAGTGCACCGAATGTAACGAAGCAATTCGGGTACAATCGACAATGCCAAGCCATATTTTCAATATGAATGTAATAAAAAAACTTCCATACAATGAAATCAGTGGGATGAATATTAGCCAGTGTGGAGGAGCCGTACTCGTCAGAGCATAATATACCAAAAGCTCAAACATAGTTTATAAACCCCCGCCGGTGCAGCTTTCAAACGGCTCATATATGCTGATCACGCAACAGTACTTTATGACCCGCCCTACCGATTCATCGCCGCCTGACGTGCCTTTTCCTTGTCGGCGAGCTTCTTCTTGATCTCCGACAGGTCGCCGCGCGGGGTTGCCGGGTTGCCCGGATTGACCGGCACCATCTCGATCACGACCGGATTGGGATAATGATTGAGCGTTGCACCCGAAGCCAGGTCCACGCCCGCGCCAATGACGCCGCCGATGAGCACATTTCCGGCAAGCCCGGCCGCGCCGCCCGGCGCCGTCTTGCTGGTGACTTCAACCGTTTGCGGCTTGTACCCTGCCAGTTCCGCCTTGACGGTGAATTCCTTTTTCCGGGAAACCTTCAGGCTGCACGGGCTGATATCGCAGGTGTAGCCGATGTTGGTCGTGACCCTGGTTTTCGGCGGATCGTAATAGACTTCGACGTTTTCCGATGTGCCGCGCGTGACGGTTCCGCATGCGGCAAGAACCAGCCCGCTCAGCGCGAGCGCAATAAACTTATGCATGTTGTCTCCCAGCCCTTAACAACCGCAACTTGTTCCATCCGGAACCACGGGTCAAGGCAAAGAGACGGGTACGCCGTTCATTGAGCGGGCGAATCTGGCGAAACCCTAAAAGGCAGTGGTTTCAAAGACATGGAAAAATTGCTGCCCGCTGAACAACTGACGCTGGGGCATCTTGTGAGCCACCGCTTGCCCTACCCCCGGCCAACCTCCGCCAGATCGTTCCAGACCATCTGCCGGGCGATCAGGTCGCCGGCGAATTCGAACCGGTCGATGAAGCGGATGCCGGAAAAGGCTTTGCCGTCCGGCCACTCTCCTGAAAGCGTTCCATAGCAATAGACGATGCCGCCGCCGTCACCGGCGCAGGTGTCGAAGCGCTCATAGGTCTTGGTCACGAAGCGGTAGCGCGGTTTCGCCCAGGCGATCAGGTCTTCCAGCGTGGTGAATTCGGCGGCACCCGGAAAGGTCATCCTGAAGTCCGGTGCCAGGAAGCTTTTCGCTTTTTCGAGGTCTCGCGCCTCCATGGTTTCCAGGAATTCCCGGATGCGAGATGCCGGATCGGGCGCCGCCTTGCCCGGCACCCGCGACTGGCCGCCGCGCATGTAGTTGGAGGGTTTCAGTTCCTCGATATTCACGGTGATGCCGTCAAGCGGCGCGGCCATGGTGGTGCGCACCGCGTCCGTCAGCGCCTTGCCGAGCCGCTGGCGGGTTTCGTCGGAATAGCCCTCGATCAGGGTGACGCGAATGACCGGCATGACCTGTTTCTCCCTTGAATTGTTTTAGCCCAAACGAACCGGGTTGACATAATGGTATAATGACATACCATTTAACAAATTCAATCGGCCGGAGGATAGGCGGTGAGCGCGAAAGCGGAGCAGATGGACAAGGCGCAGGAGCCGGAACGCCGCTCCATGGGGCGTCTCAATCCGTCCGGGCACGTCCCGCTCTATCACCAGATCTTCCTGATCCTGCGGAACCGCATCTACGGCGGCGACCTGTCGGAGGGCGACCTCGTTCCGGGCGAACAGGACCTGACCACCGAATTCGGCGTTTCCCGCATCACCGCCAAGCGCGCGCTCAACGAGCTGGCCGATGCCGGTCTCGTGGTGCGCGAGCGCGGTCGCGGCACCCGTGTGGTCAAGCGCCCCCCTGCCCCGGCGGTGACCTCTTCCATTGACGGCTGGCTGGAAAACGTCTCCCTGATGGGCCTTGCGACCAAGGCCCAGGTGCTCGAGTTCGAATATGTGCCGGCCGGCGACGACATCGCCCAGGCACTGGAGCTGGACGCGGGAACGGAAGTCCAGCGTGCTGTCCGTGTCCGCTGGCTCGACCAGCAGCCCATGTCCTATCTGGTCACCTACGTGCCTGCGGAAATCGGCCGCCAGTTCGAACGCTCGGACCTGGACGTGACGCCGCTGCTCAATCTGCTTGAACGGGCCGGGGTCGACGTCAGTTCCGCCCGGCAGACGATTTCGGCGACCCTTGCGGATTCCGAGGTTGCCGGTGCCCTGTCGATCCACGCCGGTGCGCCCCTGATCGAGGTCCGCCGCGTGGTCTGCGACAGCCGGGAACGGCCGGTGGAATACATCCGGGTGCTTTACCGCCCCGATCTCTATCACTTCGAAATGTCCATGCGACGGGTCCGCGAGGAAAGCGGCCCGCGCTGGACGGCGACAACGACGCCATCGGTCCCGGCCGACGGCGGATAACAATGATCCAGACGGGAAACCGGGAAACCACGACCTGACAAGGTCCAAAACGGGAGGTCTATATGACCGATGACAAGAAGTCGGCTGGCATCGTCCGCCGCGATTTTCTGAAAACGACCGGTGCTGCCGCACTCGGACTTGGTATTACCGGATTTCCGGCGGTGCTGCGCGCCCAGCCGGCATCCGTCAAGGTCGGCCTGATCCATCCGGTCTCCGGCTTCATCGCCTTTTCCGGCACCCAGTGCCGCGAAGGCGCGCTGATGGCGATTGCCGACATCAATGCGGCCGGCGGCATCAAGTCCATGGGCGGCGCAAAGCTTGAAGCCGTGCTTGCAGACAGCCAGGGCAAGCCCGATATCGGCGCCGCCGAAGTCGCCAAGATGGCCGAAGCCGGTATTGACGGCATCGTCGCCGGCTATGCCTCGTCCATTTCGCTCGCCACGTCCCAGGAAGCGGCCAAGACCAACACCCCGCATGTGGTCGATGTCGGCGTATCCGACCAGATCGTCACCCGCGGCCTGCCCAACACGTTCCGCTTCGGTCCGGGCTACGGCAAGATCGCCGAATTCGCGGTCGACAACCTGGACACGATCAACAAGGCCGCCGGTTCCCCGGCGAAGACGGCCATGATCATCCACGAGGAATCCCTGTTCGGCACCGGCACCGCCAACCTCCTGTCGAAAAAGCTGCCCGAGAAAGGCATCGAGGTCGTCGAGGTTATCAAGCACGCCAACCCGACCCGCGACTTCACCAACATCGTGCTGCAGATCAAGGCGAAGAAGCCCGACCTGATCATTCCGGCCAACTACTACAACGAATACGTCCTGCTCGCCCGCACCATGCGCCAGCAGCGTATCGAGGCCAAGGGCATCTATTCGGTGCTCGGCGGCGCCGCGTCGAACTACAAGTTCGTCAAGGAATTCCCGGAAGCGGCCGAATACATCATGGACTGTAACCACTGGTTCAATCCGAAGTCGGACGTGGCGCTGCAGCGCAAGGCGGCCGCCGAAGCCAAGGGCCTCATCTACACCTATGAGGTGTTCCTGACCTACAACGCCGTTCTTGCCCTGGCCGATGCCTTCGAGCGGGCAGGATCGACCGACAAGGATGCGGTCAACAACGCCCTGTCGATCTCGACCATGGACATGTCCTACATGCCCTACGGCCCGACCAAGATGGAAGGCGGTCAGAACCAGGGCGCCCAGCCGGTGAACACCCAGGTGCTCAACGGCGACATCGAGGTGATCTTCCCCAAGGAATTCGCGTCCGCCGACGCGGTATTCCCGATGAAATAATAAGAAGAAGAAAGCCTTCGACCTGGCGCCGGGCTCCCAAAGCCCGGCGCATTTTCTTCTAAGTTTCGAGCGGTCTTATGCCTGACCTGGCCATTCTCATTCCGTCCGTGCTGAACGGGTTGACCACGGGGGCGCTCTACGCCCTGGTCGCCCTCGGGCTGACCCTGATCTACGGCGTCCTGCACATCATCAACTTCGCCCATGGCGCGCTGCTGATGATCGGGCTCTATGCGGTCTATTTCCTCAACGTTCAGTTCGGTGTCGACCCTTATGTCTCGCTGCTGATCGTTCCTCCGCTGATGTTCGCGCTCGGCTATGCCTTGCAGCGCGGGATCATCACCCGGGCCGGCCACGGTCGCGACGAGAACATCCTGCTCGTCACCCTCGGTCTGTCGATCGTGATCGAGAACCTGTCCCTGTTCGTCTTCAAGTCGGACACGCGGGTGATCGACACTCCCTATTCCTTCGAGGTGATCGAATTCCTCGGCGCCTTCCTGCCGCTGCCCAAGGTCATCGCCTTCGCCGGCGCCTTCGTCACCGCCGGCATCCTCTGGGTCCTGATGGCCAAGACCGACCTCGGCAAGGCGATCCGCGCGCTTGCCAAGGAACGCAAGGGCGCCAAGCTTGTGGGCATCAACACCGAGCATGTCTATGCCATGAGCTTCGGCCTCGGCATCGCCTGCCTCGGCGTCGCCGCCTGCCTGCTGCTGCCCAGTTATTACGTCAGCCCCCAGGTCGGCCACGGCTTCGTCCTGATCGCCTTCACCATCGTCGTGCTCGGCGGCATGGGTTCCTTCGTCGGCGCCCTGATCGGCGGGTTGATCATCGGCGTCGTGGAAGCCCTCGGCGGGTTATTTCTGGGCGAAAGCCTCGGTCAGATCGGCATCTTTGCGATCTTCATCCTGGTGTTGATCTTCCGGCCGACCGGCCTGCTCGGACACAAGGTGTAAGACCATGCGTCAGCTCGCTATTCTCGGCATCGTCTTCGCCCTCATCGGCCTCGCCCCCTTCGTGATCGCTTCCGAGTTCTGGCTAAACCTGGTGATCATGACCCTTTACGCGGCCCTGCTCGGCCAGGCCTGGAACATTCTGGGCGGCTACGGCGGCCAGTTCTCCTTCGGCCACGCCGCCTATTTCGGCACCGGCGCCTATACGGTCGCCGTGCTCCAGGTGCAGCTCGGCGTCAACCCGTGGTTCGGCCTGGTCGCCGGCGGGCTCATGGCCATGGTCGTGGCTGCCATTATCGGCTTTTTCCACCTTCCGCTATGGTCTGCGCGGCTCCTATTTCGCACTGGTGACGCTCGCCTTCGCCGAGGTGCTGCGCATCCTGTCCAACTCGGTGGACTTCACCGGCGCCGGCGTCGGCATCCTGATCCCGCTCGACCAGGGAGCCGCCAATCTCCAGTTCGTCTCCAAGCAGGGTTTCTTCTGGATCATCTGGCTGATGACCCTTGCCGCCTTTGCGGTCGTCTGGTGGATCGGCAACTCCCGTTTCGGTGCGCAACTGATGGCCGTGCGCGACAACGAGGATGCCGCACGCGCCCTCGGCGTCAGCGCTTTCCGGGTCAAGATGGGCGCGATCATGCTCTCCGGCCTGTTTTCCGGCCTGGCCGGTGTCTTCTACGCCCAGTATTTCCTCTACCTCGACCCCTACATCGCCTATGGCCCGGCCATCTCTGTGGAAAGCCTGCTGGTACCGATCATCGGCGGCATGGGTACCTTGTTCGGCCCGCTGCTCGGCGCTGTCGGTCTCCATCTGATTTCCGAACTGACGCGGGAACTGCTCGGCGATCTTCCAGGCATCAGCCTGGTTCTCTACGGCATCGTTCTGGTGGTCATGGTGCTGTTCATGCCGCGCGGCCTTGCCGGACTGGTGAACCGTCTGCGCCGCAAACCCGCCGCCACGGGAGCCCACAATGCCTGAGGTTCCCATGCCTGAAGTCCCCATGCTTGAGATACGCGGTCTCGTCAAATCCTTCGGCGGCGTGAAGGCCTCGAACAACGTCAGCCTGACGGTGCCGGAAGGCAAGATCACCTCGCTGATCGGTCCGAATGGCGCCGGCAAGACCACCCTGTTCGCCCTCATCACCGGCTTCCACAAGCCGGATGCGGGCTCGGTCAGATTCCTCGGCGAGGACGTTACCGGACACGCCCCGGAAGAAATCGCCCAACGCGGCATGGTGCGCACCTTCCAGATCGTCCAGCCCTTCGCCGGCCAGACGGTGCGCGAGAACATCGCCGTCGGCGCCCATCTGCGCATCCGCTCCCGCGCCGAGGCGCTTGAAAAGGCGGAAGCCGTCGCCAGGCAGGTGGGGCTCGGCGACCGGCTCGACCAGGACGCCTCGTCCCTCACCGTTGCCGGCCGCAAGCGGCTGGAAGTGGCTCGCGCCTTGGCGACCGATCCGAAGCTGATCCTGTTCGACGAAGTGCTCGCCGGGCTCAACCCGTCCGAAATCCGCGACGTCATTCCGGTGATCCGCGCCGTACGCGAGGCCGGCGTGACCATTCTCCTGATCGAACATGTCATGCAGGCGGTGATGAGCCTTTCCGAATACACCTGGGTGCTGAACCAGGGCGAACTGATCGCCGAGGGCGCACCGGCCGACGTGGTCAGCGATCCGCTTGTGGTCGAGGCCTATCTCGGCAAGGGCATGGCCGAGCGCATGGCCCGGCGGGAGGCAAGCCATGCTTGAGGCCACGGCACTCAAAAGCGGTTACGGCGCGGTCGAAGTCCTGCGCGGTATCGACCTCGATATCACGGAGGGCGAGATCGTCGCCCTGCTCGGCTCCAACGGCGTCGGCAAGACGACCTTCTCCTCTGTCCTTTCCGGCCTGATCAAGCCGTGGAGCGGCACCATTCGTTTCAAGGGCGAGGAGATCCAGGGCCTTTCCGAACAGGCGATCGTCGACCGCGGCCTGATCCATGTGCCCGAAGGCCGGCACGTGTTTCCGAACCTGAGCGTGCGCGAGAACCTGGAGCTTGGCTCCTACCGGCGCGGCCGGGCCAACCGGGCGCGCAATCTCGATCACGTGGTCGATGTCTTTCCGAGGTTGAAGGAACGCTTCGCCCAGAAGGCCGGTACGCTATCCGGCGGCGAGCAGCAGATGCTGGCGATCGGCCGCGGCATGATGGCCGAACCCGAACTCCTGATCCTCGACGAGCCCTCGATCGGCCTGTCTCCGCTCCTGGTGGAGGAGATGTTCGACCTGATCCAGCGGCTGAACAACGATGGGCTGACCATTCTTCTGGTGGAGCAGAACGTGCTTCAGTCCATGGAAATCGCCGCCCGCGCCTTCGTCATGGAAAACGGCGAGATCCGCCTGTCCGGCGTCGCCTCCGCGCTGATGGACGATCCCGAGCTGCAGCGCTCCTATCTGGGGCTGGCGTGATGGCAACTACACTCGCTCAAAAAATCATCGCACGGGCAGCGGGCCGGGAGACGGTGAAGCCGGGCGAAATCGTCACGGCGCAAGTCGACCTTGCCATGATCCACGATTCCGGCGGACCGCGCCGGGTCGAGCCGATCCTTCAGGACCTGGGCGTCGGTCTGTGGGACAGGGACAAGGTGGTGCTGATTTCCGACCACTTCGTCCCCGGCGACACGGACGAAGGCGCGCGCATCCTGGAACTCACCCGCCGGTGGGCGAAGGAACGCAAGGTCGCCTTCCATGACGGCGAAGGCATCTGCCATGTGGTGCTGCCTGAACGCGGCCACCTGAAGCCGGGCATGTTCGTGGTCGGCGGCGATAGCCATTCGCCGACCGGCGGGGCCTTCGGCACCTACATGTTCGGCGTCGGCGCCACCGAAATGGCCGGCGTGCTCGCCACCGGAGAAATCTGGATCAGGGTGCCCGGCACCATCCTGATCGAATGGCGGAACCGGTTATCGGACGCCGTCACCGCCAAGGACATCATGTTGGCGCTCTGCGGCCGGCTCGGCATGGACGGCGGCCAGTATCAGGCCGTGGAATATACCGGCGAGGCAATTACAGCGCTTTCCATGCAGGAACGCATGACGCTGTCCAACATGGCCGCCGAACTCGGCGCCCAGGCGGGCCTGATCGCACCGGACGAAACCACAGCCGCTTACCTCGCAAGCGTCGACGGTGACGCCGGCAACTGGCAGGGCCTGCGTACCGATCCGGGTGCCGACCTGCTCGCCCATCACGTCTTCGACGCAGCCACGCTGGAACCCCAGGTGGCCGCGCCCCATTCCCCGGCCAATTCGGCCCCCGTGACCGAAGTGCCGGACACGAAAGTCGATGTCGCCTATATCGGCGCCTGCACCGGTGCGAAATACGAAGACCTGAAGCGGGCCGCCCGCATCCTGAAAGGCCGCAAGCTTGCTTTAGACCTGATGGTCGCCCCCGCCTCGAAGCGGGACCAGGACCGGGCGGCAAGGGAGGGCATCATGAAGGTGTTCGAGGACGCAGGTGCCGAGATCCTGGCCAATGCCTGCGGCATCTGCGCTGGCTACGGTTCCAACCGCCTCGGCGAGGACGTCACCTGCATTTCCTCCACCGCGCGCAATTTCCAGGGCCGCATGGGTGCGGCCTCCTCCAAGGTCTGGCTCGGCTCGCCGCTGACCGTGGCCGCCTCCGCGGTCACCGGCCGGATCACCGATCCGCGCGAATTCCTCAATGACGGGGAGAGCCGGCCATGAGCGCACGCGTCTTTCTCTTCGGCGACGACATCGACACCGACCAGCTCGCACCGGGCGAATACATGAAGGGCGGCATCGACATGCTTGCCGCTCATTGCCTGGAAGCGGCCCGGCCGGATTTTGCAGGATCCGTGCGTCCCGGTGACGTGGTGATCGGGGGGAAAAACTTCGGCATGGGGTCGTCCCGCGAACAGGCCGCCGAGGCCCTGAAGCATCTGGGCGTCGCCGCCGTGATCGCCCGGTCCTTCGCCGGCATCTTCTATCGCAACGCCATTAACCTCGGCCTGCCGGTTCTGATTTCGGACGATCTCGACGCCATTGTCGACGGCGATGCCGTTGATCTCGATCTTGACGCCGGCGAACTGCGCCTGGTGTCGAAAAACCAAACTGTGCAGCTGGAACCATTGCCCGACAACCTGAAGCGGATGCTCGCCGACGGTGGGCTGGTGCCGCATCTGAAAAAACGCTTCGCAGCAGAGCGAAAAAGGGAGACAGGCTCATGAGCCTGAAACAAAAACTGGGCGCGCAGACGATCCTGCTCGCACCGGGCATCTATGATGCGCTGACCGGCCTCATTGCCGAACAATCGGGTGCGGAAGCCGTCTATCTGTCCGGGGCCTCCATTGCCTATACCCGCTTCGGCAGCCCGGACATCGGGCTTGTCTCCATGAGCGAGGTTGCCGAGACGATTGCAAGCGTCCGCGACCGGATCAGCCTGCCCATCGTGGTCGATGCCGACAACGGCTTCGGCAATGCGCTCAATGTCCAGCGCACGGTCCGCACCTTCGAGCGTATGGGTGCCAACGCCCTGCAGCTGGAAGACCAGACCCTGCCCAAGCGTTGCGGCCACCTCGACGGCAAGTCGCTGGTTTCCAAGACCGAGATGGCCGGCAAGATCCGCGCCGCCTGTGATGCCCGTGCCTCGGAAGACACCCTGATCATCGGCCGCACCGACGCCATTGCCGTCGAAGGCTTCGAGGCAGCGCTCGACCGGGCCGAAGCCTATGTGGAGGCCGGCGCCGATATGCTCTTCATCGAGGCGCCCCAGTCGCTGGCGCAGATGCAGGAAATCGTCTCCCGCTTCGCCGGCCGCGTGCCGCTGATGGCGAATATGGTCGAGGGCGGCAAGACGCCGATCGTCGATGCCGCGGGGCTTGAGGGCCTCGGCTTCAGTTTCGTGATCTTCCCCGGCGGGATCGTGCGCGCCATCGCAGCCACCGCCCGCGACTACTACGCAAATCTCATCGCCAATGGTTCGAACGAGGCATTCCGCAGCCGCATGTTCGACTTTGCCGGACTGAACGGCCTGATCGGCACGCCCGGCATCCTGGCAGACGCCAAGAAATACGACGAGGAAGCCGACTGATGGCAATAGATCCGGTCACGCTCGCAATCCTGAAGGGCCGTCTGGAACAGATCGCCGACGAAATGGACGCGACCCTGTTCCGCTCCGCCTTCAACCCGATCATCGCCGAGGCCCATGACGCCTCCCACGGCATCTACGATGCGAACACCGGCGAGACCCTGGTGCAGGGTAAATCCGGCCTGCCGATCTTCGTCGGCGTCATGGCCTTTGCCGTGAAGGCGGTCATCGACAAGGCCGCGAAGCAGGGCGGCATCAACGAGGGCGACGTCTGGATCTTCAACGATCCTTATGACGGCGGCACCCACCTTTCCGACTTCCGGTTGGTCAAGCCCGTGTTCCGGGACGGCAAGGTGTTCTGTTTCCTCGCCTCCGTCGGCCACTGGCACGATGTTGGCGGCAATGTGCCGGGCAATTACAATCCGGCCGCGACCGAATGCTTCCAGGAAGGCATGCTGATCCCGCCGGTCAAGCTCTACGACAAGGGCGAATTCCGCCAGGACGTGGTCGATATCCTGTCGGCCAACTCCCGCTTGCCGCTGTCGCTCTACGGCGATCTCAACGGCCAGATCAACGCCCTGGAACTGGGCGAGCGACGCATGAACGCGCTGCTCGACGAATATACTGACGCCACTGTCGCCGACTGCCTGGTCGAGCTGAAGGCCCGCGCGGCGCAGATGATGCGCGCCCAGATTTCCGAATTGCCGTCGGGAACCGTTTCCGCCGAGGATTTCCTCGACAATGACGGTATCAACGACGAACCGTTGAAGATCGCCCTCGACCTCACCATCGAGGGCGACCGCATGGTGCTCGACTTCACCCGCTCGTCACCGGCCTGCGCCGGACCGGTTAACATCTCCCGCTCGACCACCGTTGCCGCCTGCTACGTCGCCCTGAAGCATATCTTCGGCGATGTGCCGGCCAATGCGGGCGTGCTAGAGCCAGTGAAATTCCGCATTGACGAGGGCTCGCTCCTGTCGGTGAAGGCGCCCGAAACCCGTCGGCGGCTATACGGAAACCATCCTGCGTCTGATCGACGTTGTCTTCGAGGCGGTCGCCCAGATCGCCCCGAAGGAGGCCATGGCCTGCGCCTATGGCACCATCAACGCCCTGTCGCTCGCCGGCCACCGGGCCAACGGCCAGCGCTGGGTGATGTTCTCTTTCTTCGGCGGTGGCCACGGCGCCCATGCGGGCGGCGACGGCCTCAACCACGGCAACGCGCCGATTTCCACCGCGACCATCCCGCCGCTGGAAATCCTGGAAGCCGCCTACCCGGTCCGCTTCACCCAATGGGCGCTCCGGCCCGACTCCGGTGGCGCTGGCGAATTTCGCGGCGGTCTCGGAGCGATTTACGAGATCGAGCTCCTGGAAAAACAGGCCGACGTCTTCCTCTTCGGCGAGCGCGGCAAGTTCGCGCCGGCCGGCGTCGTCGGCGGCCATCAGGCAGCCACCAACCGCTTCCAGTTCGAGCAGCCCGGCGGCTTCAAGGAACCGCCCATGGTCTCCAAGATCGTCGGCGTCAGCATCGTGCGCGACCAGAAGCTCAGGCTCGAGACCCCCGGCGGCGGCGGCTACGGCAACCCGCGCGACCGGGATCCGGAAAGCGTCGCCCGAGATATCCGCCTGGGCTTCGTCAGCCCGGAGTGTGCAAAGAACGAATACAGCGTCGTGCTGAGTGAAACAGGTGGAGTTGATACGTCCGCCACACAGGAATTGCGCGCCACGGAGGCAGCAGAATGATCAAGCCGGCTTATGTTATTGGTGTGGATGTCGGCGGAACCTTCACCGATGTGTTCATCCTGGACGAGGCGAACGGCACGGTGACCACCACAAAGGTGCCCTCCACCCGCGGCGACCAGTCCAAAGGCTTTGTCGAAGGCATCGGTCAGAAGGTCGCCGACTTCGGCTTGATCTCCACCGTGGTCCACGGCACCACCGTCGGTACCAATGCCCTTCTGGAGCGTAAAGGCGCCCGCACCGGCATCATCACCACGGAAGGCTTCCGCGACGTGCTGGAAATGCGCCGCCGCGACCGGCCGACCACCTGGGGCCTGAAGGGCAGCTTCACCCCCGTGGTCGAACGTCCCGACCGGGTCGAGGTCGGCGAACGGGTGCTTGCCGACGGCTCCGTGGCACAAGTGGTGGACGAAGCCCAGGTCAAGGAACAGGCAAAGGCGCTGGCCGATGCAGGCTGCGAGGCGGTCTGCGTGTTCTTCATCAACGGCTATGCCAACAACGACAACGAGCGCATCGCCGTGGAGGCAGTCCGGTCCGTCTGGCCGAACGCGTATGTCACCGCGGCCACGGAAATCCTGCCGGAGATTCGCGAGTTCGAACGCCTATCGACCGCGACCCTCAATGCCTATCTGCAGCCGGTGGTGTCATCCTATCTGGACCGGCTGGAAAAGGGCCTCGCCGAGAAGGGCTTCGATGGCGACATCCTGATCGTCCAGTCGAACGGCGGCGTCATGTCCATCGACACGGCCAAGCGCTATCCGGTGCGCACCGCGCTCTCCGGCCCGGCGGCCGGCGTCATCGCAGCGACGGAAATCGCCAAGGCGGCGGGTTTTGAAAACATCATCACCTGTGACATGGGCGGCACCTCCTTCGACGTGTCGCTGGTGGCGGAAAGCGAAGCGGCACTGGCCGCCCAAACGGCGATCGACTTCGGCATGGTCGTGCGCACGCCGATGATCGAGATCACCACCATCGGCGCCGGCGGCGGTTCCATCGCCTCCGTCGACAAGTCCGGCCTGCTGCAGGTTGGCCCTGAATCCGCCGGATCCGATCCGGGCCCGGTCTGCTACGGCCTCGGCAACGACCGGCCGACCGTGACCGACGCCAATGTGGTGCTCGGCCGCATCAACCCGGACCGGCCCATCGGCGGCAAGCTTTCCCGCCTCGACATCGACGCCTCGCGCCAGGCGATCAAGAGCCATATCGCCGACCCGCTCGGCCTTAGCATCGAGGAAGCAGCGGAAGCGATCCTGAAACTCGCCAACGCCAAGATGGCCGGTGCCATCCGCCTGGTCTCCATTGAAAAGGGTCACGACCCGGCGAAATTCGCCGCCATGCCCTTCGGCGGCGGAGGCTCGCTGCACACCGGCGCCCTGATCAAGGATGTCGGCCTGGGCTCCGCCCTGGTGCCGCGCTATCCGGGTGTTACCTCGGCACTCGGCTGCGTCGTTGCCGACATGCGCCATGACCGGGTGCAGACCGTCAACCGACTGCTCGACCAGATCGACGCCGCCGACCTCGGCCGCGAAATGGAGGCGATCGCCGACGAGACCGAAAAGCTGCTCGCCGGCGCGGGCGTCGCCTTTGCCGCCGTTGACCGGGTCTATGAATTCGACATGCTCTACCTGGGCCAGACCCACACGGTGAGCGTGCCGGTGACCATTCCGGCGACGGGCCTGACCGCCGACACGATCCGCGCCGCCTTCGAAGCCGCCTACAAGGAGGCCTACGGCCGCTTGCTGGACGGCATTCCCATGCGGGTGATGAACTACCGTATCGCCGTCATCGGCCGCCGGCCGCAGCTCGACATGGCTGTATTCGCCCCGACCTCCGGCAAGCCGGAACAGGACTGCCGCATCGGCAAGCGCTCGGTCTTCTGCGACGGCGCGTGGCACGAGGCCATCGTCTACGAACGGCTCGACCTGGAAGTGGGCGCCGAGATCACCGGCCCGGCCCTGCTGGAACAGTCGGACACGACGATCTTCGTCGATCCGGGCCTGCGCGGCCGCGTCGATGCCTACGGCAATCTGGTGATCGACCGCAGGAACGGCGCCGATGTCTGATCTGGTTCTCGATCCTGCCCGCACAGGGCTCGTCATCGTCGATCTGCAAAACGACTTCCTGCATCCGGACGGTGCTTATTCCCGCGGCGGCCAGAAGAACGCCGATATCGCAGCTCTCCCCGAACGCGTCCTGCCGCTGGCCGAAGCCTTGCGGGCCAAAGGCGGATGGATCGTTTCCACCCACTTCACCCTGGTGCCCGGCAAGGGCGGCGAGCCCTTCATCTCGCCGCACCTGAAGGAACTGCGCCCGTTTCTGACCAAAGGCGACTTTGCGCCCGGAGGCTGGGGCCATGCCCTGGTCGACGAACTGCAACCGGCGGACCTTACGGTAGAAAAGGTCGCCTATTCGGCCTTCTACATGACCCGGCTGGAATGGGTGCTGCGCAAGGCCGGCATCGACACGCTGATCTTCTCCGGCATCGTCACCAACGGCGGCGTCGCCTCCACCGTGCGCGATGCCCATGTGCGCGACTTCAAGACTCTGGTGCTCTCCGACGGCTGCGCGGCCTTCTCGCGAGAAACCCACGAAAGATCCATCGGCGATCTCGGAACGGTGTCGAAGATCATGACCTGTGCCGAGGCCCACACACTGATTTCCGGTCTCTGAGATGGCGGCGGGCGGTATCTCACGGGACACGCCGCCGCGCATTGACGCGGAAGCCGAGGTGGTGATCATCGGCGCCGGTGCCTGCGGTCTGGTCGCAGCCCTTCGGGCGAAAGCGGCCGGAGCGGATGTCCTGGTCCTTGAACGCGACGCGTCGCCCTCCGGCTCGACGTCCATGTCCTCCGGCTTCGTGCCGGCGCCTGCCACCCGGTTTCAGCGCGCCATCGGCGTCGACGACGACACAGCCTACCTGTTCGAGGCCGATCTTCTCGCCAAGTCCAAGGGCACGTCCGACAAGCACCTTGCCCGGCTCGCCAGCCGCACCATCGGCCCGGCTTTGGAATGGCTCGCCGACGCGCACGGCCTCGACTGGATCGTGCTCGACGATTTCCTTTATCCCGGCCATTCCCGGCACCGAATGCACGCAGTCCCCGAAAAGACCGGTGCCGCCCTGCTCGCCCGTCTGCTTTCCGCCGTGGAACAGGCGGACATTCCGGTCGTCACCGACGCACCGGTGACACGGCTCTATGCGGATGCCGACAACCGCATCATTGCCGTCGAAATCGCCCGCCCGGACGGGCAGACCGAGATCCTGGGCTGCAAGGCGCTGATCCTGGCCTGCAACGGCTATGGCGGCAATCGCGAGCTGGTCGCCCGGCATATCCCGGAAATCGCCGACGGCATGTATTACGGCCACGAGGGCAACAAGGGCGATGCGCTCCTCTGGGGTGAGGCGCTTGGCGCGGAGCTGAAACATCTCTCCGGCTATCAGGGTCACGGCTCTCTCGCCCATCCACACGGCATCCTGATCTCCTGGGCGCTGATGATGGAAGGCGGCATCCAGGTGAATACGGAAGGCCACCGCTTTTCCAACGAGCATGGCGGATATTCCGAACAGGCCGTTCATGTGCTCGGCCAGCCGGACGGCATCGCCTGGGACATTTACGATGCCCGCATCCACGGCTTCGCCCTGGGCTTTCCGGACTACGCGGAAGCGGTCAAGGCTGGCGCAATCCGTGAGGCTGCCGATGTCGCGGAGCTGGCAAAGGTGACCGGACTGCCGGAGCCCGCCCTCGCGGAAACGCTGAGCGGTATCGCCGGGTATCAGTCTGGCAAGGCAGAAGATCCGTTCGGCCGGGACTTCACCGGCAAGCCCGGCCTCGCCTCGCCCTATTACGCGGTCAAGGTGACCGGCGCCCTGTTTCACACCCAGGGCGGGCTGATGATCGACGACGAGGCCCGTGTTCTCGACCGTGCGGGAAAGCCGTTTCCCAACCTCTTTGCCGGCGGCGGCGCGGCCTGCGGCGTCTCCGGGCCGGACGTCTCCGGCTATCTTTCCGGCAACGGACTGCTCACGGCCATCGCCTTCGGCTATCTCGCCGGCAGCTTCAGCCACTCCTGAACCGGTTCTTCAAAAGAAAAAGGGCGAAGCCGTTTGGCGGCTTCGCCCTTGTGTCGTTTGAGCTGGCTGAGCCTCGCTAACGTCCCATCAGGGATGGCAGCAGGAAGGTGATCGAGGGCACCAGGATCAGCAGGGTCAGCCGGAGGATGTCGGCGATCCAGAACGGTCCCACACCCCTGAAGATCGTGCCCGTCTTGACGTCGGGAAGCACGCCGCGCAGCACGAAGACGTTAAGGCCGACCGGAGGCGTGATCAGGCTGATTTCCGTGACCACCACCACGACGATCCCGAACCAGATCAGGATCATTTCCGGCGGCACGCCGGGGAAGGTCAGTTCAGAGACCAGCGGGTAGAAGACCGGCACGGTCAGCAGGATCATGGACAGGCTTTCCAGAATACAGCCCAGCACCAGATAGACGGCCATGATCAGCAGCATGACGCCGAACGGCTGCAGGCCGGAATTGGCCACCCATTCGGTCAGGATGCTCGGCAGGTCGGCGTAGTTGATGAAGTTGGAGAAGATCAGGGCACCGATCAGCACGCTGAAGATCATCGCGGTGGACCGCACACTCTGCAGAAGAACGTCGAACAGAATGTGCCATGTGAGTTTCCGCCGCGCCAGGGCGAACAGGAACGCACCGGATGCGCCGATACCGGCTGCTTCTGTCGGTGTGAAGATCCCGCCATAGATCCCGCCCATCACCAGGATGAACAGCATCATCACGCCCCAGACGCCGCGCAGTGCCTTGAAGCGTTCGTTCCAGGGCAGACGCTCGCCCGGAGGTCCGGCTTTCGGATTGAGCCAGATGGTGGCCCGCACCGCGCCCAGGTAGAACAGGATGCCCAGCAGGCCCGGCAGAATGCCCGCCATGAACAACTGGCCGATATCCTGTTCTGTCATGATGCCGTAGAGAACGAGAATGACGCTCGGCGGGATCAGGATGCCGAGCGTACCGCCGGCGGCAATGGAGCCTGCGGCAAGGCTATCGGTATAGCCATAGCGCCGCATGGATGGCATGGAGACCTTCGCCATGGTCGCGGCCGTGGCAAGGCTCGAGCCGCAAACCGCGCTGAAGCCGCCGCAGGCAACCACCGTCGCCATCGCCAGTCCGCCTTTGCGGTGGCCGAGAAAGGCGTTGGCGGCCATATAGAGTTCATCTGAAAGCCCGGCCCGGGTGACGAAGTTGCCCATCAGAATGAACAGGGGCACCACGGACAGGTCATAGGCAAGGCCGGTCTCGTAGGTGACCGACGAGATCATGGCCAGGGCGGCGTTCCAGTTGACCAGATAGGCAAAACCGACCGTCCCCACCAGGCCCATGGCGAAGGCGATGGGCAGGCGCAAGAGGATCAGGACAAGGAGGATGGCAAAGCCGACGAGCGATTCCTGCACGGGGATACCTTGTTCGTTGAAGTGTTTGTTTCAAACCGCGTGGGCCATCGGCGGCCGTCTGCCGTTAGTGCGCGGCCGAAGCCGGAGCTTTCCGTGTTCCGAAGACCTGCTGGAATGCCAGGACCACAAGCACCAGACATGTAAGGGCAGCGGTAAAGCACATGAAGAAAGTCACCGGATAGACCGGAATGCGAAGAACAGCGGTTTCGTCGCCGTAGTCCAGCTGCTCGAGCGCCTTGAGCCACATCTGGTAGCTGAGAACGCCGGTCATGAATGCACAGACGAGGCTGACTACGCCTTCGCGAACCCGCTCCAGCGTCGGAGACACGCTGAATTCGATCAGGTCGACGGTGATATGTTCGCCACCAATGGTCACCAACGGCA
Organism: uncultured Roseibium sp.; assembly: GCF_963675095.2. Taxonomy (GTDB): domain Bacteria; phylum Pseudomonadota; class Alphaproteobacteria; order Rhizobiales; family Stappiaceae; genus Roseibium. The sequence goes on from NZ_CAXXSJ010000028.1 coordinate 203,537, forward strand.
GGCCGGCGAAGATAAGCGTCGCCAACATCAGCTCAGTCAACTCAAAACCGCCGGGAACCGGTGAATTGAAGATATAGCGACCCCAGACGTCGACGAAGGTGAGAACCATCATCGAAATCAGAAGCAATGCGGCCAGGAGACTCAGTGTCCGGGTCGTCCAGAGGACGACCCGGTCGCTTGCCTTGCCACTATTGGCAGAAGCTGTTGTCACTGTCCGGCTTCCACCTTGGCGATTTCAGCTCGCAGATCAGCCATGACCTGTGCACCGTCGAGACCCTTTTCCTTGACCTCGGCGATCCACGCTGCCTCGATCGGATCGGTCTTTTCCTTGATCGCGGCAACGAGATCATCGGAAGCGGTGATGATTGCCACGCCGTCGGCATTCATGGTGTCGACACCGGCCTTGTCGGCATCATCCCAGCCCTTGCCGGCGATGCGGGCAAAGTTCTCGCCGGACACCGACATGATGGCGTCCTGGTCTTCCTTGGACAGCTTGTCGAAGGAAGCCGGGTTCATCACCAGGAAGAAGCTGGTGTTGTACAGGCCGCCGGGAACCATCGTCGCGTGACGGACAAGCTTGCTCAGCTTGAACGAAGCAATGGATTCCTTCGGGAAGAAGACACCGTCGGCAACACCGTTGGACATCAGTTCGTAGGAGCTAGAAGCCGGCTTCAGCAGGCTGGTCACGCCCAGCGCCTGGGTAACCTCGTTGACGACACCGCCACCGACGCGGATCTTCAGACCGTCGAGATCGGACAGCTTTTCAACCGGACGCACGGCGTTGAACATCTCGCCCGGGCCGTGGGTGAACACGCCCAGAACAACCGTACCCTTATGCTCGTCGAACTGTTCCAGGTACTTCTTGTAGATGCGCCAGTAGGCCACCGAAGACGCGGTTGCGCTGTCGCCCAGGAACGGCATTTCCACGGCCTTGGTCATCAGGAAGCGACCCGGCTGGTAGCCGTGCACGCCATAGCTGAGGTCTGCAAGGCCATCCTTGGCAATGTCGAAGTGTGCCGGGGGCTTGCCCATGGCTTTCGGCAGGATCTTGACCTTCACGTTGCCGTTGGTGGCTTTTTCCACTTCGGCAGCCCACGGCACGATCATGTTCTCGACGATCGGGTGCTTCGGCGGCAGCCAGGACGACAGCGTCAGGGTCGTTTCGGCACTCGCGGCACCGGAAAGGCCCATCGCTCCGAGAGCGACTGCGCCCAGCGCCAGATATTTCAACTTTGCAAACATTCAACCTCCTCCTGCCGTTTGTTCGGCATCGTTGGGATTTAAAACCCGATTATTGTCGGACTATCGGATCTGCGCCCCGCAAGCTCAAGTCCCGTCAGACAAACCTCCTCGTTCACCGCTAAACTAAGTGCCTTTTGGTTTCATTTGCAACCTTTTTCACTGTTTCCTTAGTCTATTTAACAAGGTGAATTTCATTCACATGTGTGCGGAGAGCGAATTTCTGGATCTTGCCCATGACATTCGTCGGCATGGCCTCCATGAACACCACATCTTTGGGGTGTTTAAACCTTGCCAGCACACCATTGAAACGGTCGAGAATGGTCTGCTTGTCGATGGTTGAGCCTTCGGCGCGCACTACGACGGCGACCGGGACCTGCCCCCATTTTTCGTCATCGCGACCGACGACGGCTGCCTGCCTGACCTCCGCCATGCCGTTCAGCACCACTTCCAGCTCGGCCGGATAAATATTCTCGCCCCCGGAGATCACCACGTCCTTCTTTCGGTCGTTGATGAAGTAATAGCCGTTGTCGCCACGGTAGCCGATATCACCGGTGAAAAACCAGCCGTCGCGCAGGGATTGTTCCGTCGCCGCCTCGTTGCCCCAGTATTCGTACATGACGCTCGGGCCACGCACGAGGATCTCGCCGGAAACGCCAGACGCCACATCCATCCCCGCCTCATCGACGACACGAACCTCGCAATGAAGCGCCGGCTTGCCGGTCGAGCCGACCGTCTCGAACGCGTCCCCGGCCCTCTGATAGATCGCGATCGGACAGGTTTCCGTAGAGCCGTACACCTGCAGGACCGGGATGCCGCGCGCATGGATCGCCTCGATCAGGGGCACGGGCACGTAGGAAGACCCGGTGCTCACGGAACGCAGGCATGAGATATCCGCTTCCGGCCATTCGGGCAGGGAAAGAACCGCATCGATGGTGGCCGGAACCAGGACAATCAGGCTCGGCCCGCCCGGAGACGATATCGGCGAGGACCGCGCGCGGATCGAACTTCCGGTGCAGCGTCACCGTGGCGCCTGCATAAAGCGCCGGCGTGGTCTGGATGTTCAGCCCGCCCACATGGAACATCGGCAGGGACGTCAGGACGTGATCGGCGGCCGTCATGCCATGCATGTGCAAACTGTTCAGCGCGTTCCACTGCACAGCTTCCTGGGTCAGCACCGCGCCCTTGGGATGACCGGTCGTGCCGGAGGTGTAGACCAGCAACAGCGGCGTCTTCAGATCCACATGGGGGTTACGGTCGTCGCCTTCTGCCGAAGCCAGAGCCTTTGAGAGCGGCTGCCACCCCTCCCCCTTCGAAACCGCAGGAGACGAAGTCGCAATCGGGTAAATCCGCCCGCATGCTGTCCGCATGCTCCCGGAACTCCGCCTCGCAGAACAGAGCCTTGGCATGGGCATCCTTCAGGATGAACACATGCTCGGGTGCCACCAGACGCCAGTTGAGCGGAATGAACAGCGCACCGAGCCGGGCACAGGCGAACATCAGCGCCAGGAACTCCGGGCTGTTGAGCCCGAGATAGGCCACCCGATCACCACGCCCGATGCCGAAGACGCCCTTGAGCGCCCGGGCATGAGCATGGATCATCCCGGCGAAGTCGCCATAGCTGATGGCCCGGCCCTCATAGTTGAGGGCCGTCTTGTCCGGCGTGAAGTCGGCGTGCCGGTCAATCCAGGCGGAAAGCTCCATCAGTCGTCGCTCTCACCCTTTTCGTACAGCGCCTCGCGGCCGATACGGTCGACGCACAGTTCCGCCGTCCAGGGCAGCATCAGAGAGCCGCAGCGGCTGTCGCGATAAAGACGCTCCAGCGGCAGGCTCTTCAGCATGGACTGGCCGCCGCAGGTACGGATGGCAAGCTGGCACAGCTCGTTGGCGTTTTCCATCACCGTGTGCTGCGCCGCATAGGCCCGAAGCACCTGCTCCTTGGTCGGGTTCGGACGGGCTTCGCTGATGACCTGGAACCACAGCGCCTTGGTCATTTCCAGCATAATGCGCATGTCGGCGACCGCGTGCTGCTTGGTCGGGTACATACGCCGCTTGACCGGCGGCATGCCCGGGATCTCGCCGCGCAGATACTGCACGGTGAAGTCATAGGCCGCCTGGGCGATGCCCATGTAGGTCGGCGTAAGCGTCATGAACATGTGCGGCCAGGAGGTTGCCGCCTCGAAATAGACGCCCTTGGGCATCAGTGAGGCATCGTCCGGCACGAACACGTCCTTGAACTGCAGGTTCCGCGAAACGGTACCGCGCATGCCGAGCGGATCCCAGTCGCCGTAAACCTCAACGCCTTCCGCATCGGCAGGCACGGCCACATACATGGTGTCCTTGCGGCTCAGTTTTTCCTTCTTCTCCGTGCACAGCACGCCGTAATAGTCGGCGGAGCCGGAGAGCGAAGCGAAGATCTTCTTGCCGTTGATCAGCCAGCCGCCGTCAACGCGGGTCGCCGTGGTGCCGAACGGCTGGAAGCCGGCTGCGGCCGCACCGCCCTCGGAGAACGGCTGCGCGTAGATCTTGCCTTCCTTGACGATGCGATCGTAATGCACTGCCCGGTTCTTTTCATGCTCAGTGCGCTGCTCGTCGGTCATGGTCAGGTCGTCGGCCAGCGGCCCGGTCCACAGGCACGAACACACATGCATGTTCCAGGTGAGCGAGGTGGTGCCGCAGAAGCGGCCGATTTCGGCGGCCGTCATCATGTAGGTCTTGTAGTCGGCGCCGAAGCCGCCGTTTTCTTCCGGCACGCAGATGCCGAGCAGGCCGACCTCATGCATGTCCTTGTAGTTTTCCATCGGGAAGATGGCTTCCCGGTCCCACTTCTCGGCGCGCGGCGCGAACTTCTCTTCGCCGATCTTGCGCGCAAGAGCGGTCAGCTTCGCCTGCTTCTCGGTCAGCCGGAAGGCCTCGGGGTCGAAAATCGGAGCGTAACGCTCGTTATCGGATACGGACATATCCAGCTCTCCTCAGACTAGATCTAAAAATTCTTCGACGGCGGCGTCGAAACGCGCCGGGCATTCCATGTTGGCCAGATGCCCCGCCCCTTCGAGGCAGACATAACGGGCGCCGGGAACACGGGCCGCCATGCGTTCCATCATCGGCGCCGGCGCATTGGTGTCCTTTTCGCCGGCCAGCATCAGGGTCGGCACGGCGATCTGCTTGAGCGTGTCGCGCCGGTCGAACGTCACCAGGCACTGCATGGTCGCGCGGTAGGTTTCGTTCGGCACCCGCGACATGCACTGGCGTGCGAGCGCCACTCCGTCCGGATCGGCATCGTCGCCGATCAGTTCGGGCACCACCTCTTTGGCAACATCGGCCATGGTCTTGCCCGCATCGAGCGGACCCAGGCGGGCGGCCACGAACTTCTTCTGGAAATCCCCGTCCGGGCTACCGAAGGCGGGACTGGTCGCAGACAGCACGAGTTTGCGCACACGGTCGGGATGAGCTGCGATGAATTCCTGCGCCACCATTCCGCCGATGGAGTGGCCGACGATGTCCGCCTTTTCCAGACCGAGATGATCCATCAGGCGCAGCAAAGCATCTGCCAGGCCTGAGAAGGTCGTGGTTTCGAGCAGCTTCGAGCCGCCGTAACCGGGCATTGTCCCAGGCAATCGCGCGCCGGGTCCGGCCGAAATGATCCAGCTGGAACTTCCAGCTTGCCGCCCCCACCGCCGACGCCGTGCAGAAAGATCACCGGATCGCCGGTTCCCGCTTCTTCCCAGGGCAATGGGAAAAGGAGGCCGCGCTCACGCCAACTCTCCGAGCAGGTTGCCGTCTTCGATCACCAGCTTGCCGTCGAGGGCGATGTCGGCAATTGGCCGACCGGCAGATCGAAATGACCGAGCGTGTAGCGCTTGGCGAATTCGTTGGCGCCGGTGGAATAGAGGAAATTGCCCGCATAGGCGCGCACTTCCGTGCCGTTGGTCTCGCGCTGATCGTACATGGTCAGCGCCTCGTAGCGCGCACCCGGGTTCATGCCCCAGCCGACGTGCGAGGTGGCATAGGCGTTCTTGTCGCCCCAGGCGGCAAAATAGCGGCGCAGCAGCTCCGCATCGGTGCCCCGGCCTTCGATATCGACCACGAAGTCGTTTTCAAGGGTCAGCTTGACCGGATCCTGCAGGTAGCGCTTGAAGGTGAGATTGACGTCGCCGGCATCCAGCACCAGCGTGCCGTTGACCGTACCCGCTCCGGGGAAGCTGACCACCACGCCACCGGCCAGTGGGCGACGGTGCCCGGCCGGTCGCAATAGCCCCAGACACCGGCGGTCGGCGCATCGCGCAGATCGACCTTGAGGTCGGTCCCGGCCTTGGACAGGACTGTCATGTACTCCGCCGCGCGCAGCATCTTGACCGCGGCCTTGACCTTCGGCGTCAGCGCCGGGTCCGGCAGGAGGCGTTCCAGCGCGTCCGGATGCTCGTTGCTGATCATGAACAGGCGCGCGCCGTCGGAGATGATTTCCGGCAGTTCCGGCGCATGCAGCATGCCTTCCACGGTCAGATCGACGACCATGGAGCTCGACTTGAGCGCCTTGATCACCGGACCCAGGCCACGCACGCTGTCGCTGGCACCCGGTGGACCGGGCCGGAACCGGGCTGCGCTGCGGCGGGGTCGGCAGAACCACATGGAACGGACGCGCCCCCGAGGCGCAACAGCGCCAGTTCGGTCAGATGAACGTTGAGATCACGGGGATTGGGTTTCTGAGAGGATCGCCACCTCCTCGCCTTCGGCGACCTTGCAGAATTCAAGCGCCTTGGTGAAGGTGTCTATCCACTTGCCTTCAATACGATCCGAAAGCATCGTTCCTCCCTGCCTTCTCCCATCTCACGATGGGTGTCTACGGTTTCCCTGTTGACCCTGGAGGAAGCGGAGCCATGGCGTCATAGTCCTGTCTCCTCCACATTCAATGTGTAGCAAGCATTTGAAATTATATCAATTGGAATATATTTATGCTTAAACTAATTTCGACAGCGGCCGATCGAAACGGCTGGACAACACAACGAGGGAACGCCTCATGACGGTGATGATCGATCAGAAAAAATTCCGCCAGGCCCTTGGCCGCTTCACGACCGGCATCGCCATCGCGACCACCTGCAAGGAGGACGGATCGCCGGTCGGGCTAACGATCAATTCCTTCAATTCCGTCTCGCTGGATCCCCCCATGGTGTTGTGGTCCATCGGCAGGAATTCCCCCAGCCGGGCCGATTTCGAAGATGCCGGCCATTTCACCATCAATGTGCTCGGCTCGGATCAGATCCCCCTGTCCAACAGCTTTGCCCGCCCCGGCGACAAGTTTTCCGAAGTCGCCTGGGAAAGCGGCAATAAAGGTGCTCCGGTCATCCCCGGCTGCATCGCGACCTTCCATTGCAAGACCGCATTCTGTTACGAGGGCGGCGATCACATCATCTTCGTCGGCGAGGTGGAAAATTTCGACCTGAACGAGGGCGAGCCCCTGCTTTATCTGGACGGACGCTACGGCGTTGCCCGTCCCCATCCGGACACGGCCTGAGCCATGCCGAAGACCGGTTCGAAATCGATTGGAAAAGACGCCGCAACAAGCGACGCCTTGTTCATTGCCGACTATCTGCCCTATCTGCTGGCCCATGCCAGCCATCTGATCAGCGGCCAGTTCCACGATCATCTGCGCGCGCGAGGAATCAGTGTCTCCACCTGGCGTTTGCTCGCGACCCTGTCGGACGGCGACGGCATGACGGTTGGGGAACTCGCCCGGATCGGTCTTTACAATCAGCCGACGACCACCAAGATCATCGATCGGCTGGAGGAAGCCGGACTGGTCGAACGCCGCCAAGACGAGAAGGACCGGCGCAAGGCGTTCGTCTTTATCACCGCAGAAGGCCGGGCCATGGTCGACGACCTGCTCGGCGCGGCAAAGGCCCACGAAGCCCGGGTCACCGCCTCCTACACGCCGGAGGAAATGGTCACGCTCAAGCGCGTCCTGCGCACCCTGATCTCCCGCCTGGAAGACGACGCGTAAGAGCCTATTGCGGCTTCAGGGCGTTCGGATTGAAGGCTCCGCCAAAGGGTGATGGATTGTCCTTCTTGGCATCGGACGGGGTCGCCTTGGGAGCGAGCGTATTCGGCTTGAACGCCCCGCCAAACGGAGACGGGCTGGCGCTGCCGCTTCCTGGTGAGACGGGCGCCGGGGCCAGCTGCTTCTGCTGCTGTATCCGCTTGCGCTGCTCTTCCAGAAGCTTTTCCTGTATGGCGCGTTTTTCGTCGAGGATCTGCTGCTGGCAAACGGAAGAATCGTACCGACTGCCCTGATAGATCAGAATACCCGCGACCGCCACAAGAAGGGCCAGCACGCTCAGCGGATGCACCATCATCTTGAGCACAGGATTGCCGTAGATGCGCGACCGTGCCGCCTCCCCCGAACGCTCGGCTTCTTTCCTGCGGGTATAGGCTTCATGAACGATCGCGCCGATTAGCGTGAGCCCGATGATGATAACAGCAAGGGCTGACAGCGACGGATCGGTTCCAAGCCGGACCTTTGACGCCAGCGCAGTCGTGAAGGTGTTGCCGGACAGGATCGTGAAGACCGTGGTGTTGTAGTTTTCAAACGAGGCCAGGAACGTCAGGAAGGCGGCCGAGCCGATCGCCGGTTTCAGGAACGGCAGAAGGATGCGGCGGAAAGCCTGTCCCGGCGTTGCGCCCAGATCGAGGGCGGCCTCGGTCAGCGTCGGATCGAACCGCTGCAGACGAGCCAGAAACACCAGCATGGCATAGGCGGAAATAAAGGTGACCTGACCGGCCATGGTCAGGAACATGCCATCAAAGAAGACCGACTCGTAGCCCGCACCGACGCTGCGGCCCAGCGCGCCCCAGAAGACGATGGTCGAAATCCCCAGAACCACGCCGGGCACCAGGATCGGCGTGATCAGCACCGTATAGAGCGCGGCGCGGAGCTTCGGATTGAGTTCGGACAGCGCCAGCGCGCCGGCAAGCCCGATCGGCACGGCGATCGCGACGACACCGATGCCGATGACCAGACTGTTGGCCAGTCCGCTCATCAGCCGGTCGTTGCCGATCAGGACACCGAACCAGTCGGCGGTGAAACATTCCCAGGGCGTGATCCGCGGAAAGCTGGACGAGTTGAACGCCGTGATCACCATGATGATCAGCGGCCCGAACAGAAAGGCGAAGAAAAGCAGGGCGTAGCCCACAGCCAGAGGGCCGCCGCCGGTTTCCCTGTTCATCGGCCGATCTCCCCGATGGAGACCTTGAACACCCGCATCATCATCAGGACGAAGGCGATGCAGACGATCAGGAGGATAACCGCATAGGCCGAGCCGCGCTGCCAGTTGGCCGACTGGTTGAACCACTGGTAGATCAGCTGGGTGAACCAGAGATTGGACGGCCCGCCGAGGATCTGTGGAGCAGCCAGCGCTCCGGCAGTCAGCATGAACACCATGGTCGCCCCGGAGGCGATCCCCGGCTTGGCGACCGGAAGCACCACCCGCCAGTGAACCCGCCACCAGCTCGCACCCATGTCGCGCGCGGCCTCGATCTGGTTCCGGTCCAGCGCCTCGACCGCATTGAAGATCGGGAAGATCATCAGAAGAATGTAGGCGTAGGTCAGGCCGGAATAGAGCGCCACGTCTGCCCGGATGAAATCGATCGGCTGATCCCAGAGCCCGGTCGACAGCCCGATCCCGTTGATCAGCCCGGTAGCGCCGAACAGGACACGGAACGCAAACGCCCTCAGGATCTCATTGACCCAGAAGGGAACGATCAGACCGATCACCATCAGCCGCGCCGAGACCCCGGTCGCCGAATGAGCCAGGATGAAGGCGATCGGATAACAGATCAGGATGTCGATGATCGTGACGAACACCGCCGCCACCATGGTCTTGACCAGGATGCCGATATCGAGCCCGTTGAACGTGCCGTCGTTGCCTTGAAAGAAATAGCCGTAATTGGCGAAGGTATAGACGTCGTTGGGACCGCCGACTTCCGCGGCCGGCAGATTGTAGCGGAAGGAATAGTCGAGCATCGAGATCTGCGGCAGGGCGATCAGGAAGATCATCCAGAAGAGTACGGCCACGCCGATAAAACAGGCCACGCCCAGTCCGTGCTTGCTTGCAAATCCGTTGAATGTCCGCCGCAACGCTCCCATGGCTTACGCTCCGGCCAGGGCGCTTGCGGGCAGGACGATGGCCTTGTCCGCTGCGAAGGAAACGTCAACCGCCCCACCTGTCTCGCTGTCGGGCTTCACGCCGGTGTTGACCCGGCTCAGGCGCAGATCCAATCCGTTCGCCTTGAGGAATAGATGGCGCGAATTGCCCTCGAACTCCTCCTTGACCCTTTCGGTGGCAATCGTGTTCCCGCCGTCGCTTGAGGCACCCGGGACGAGCTGTTCCGGGCGGATGAACAGGATGCAGGCGTCGCCCGGCTTGTAATTGCGCCCGCCAGCGGCGGATCCCGTCAGCCTGCCGACCGGTGTCTCGACCGACACCATGCCCGCGTCCTGGGCGGTGACCTTGCCCTCGATCGCGTTGGTTTCACCGACGAAGGACGCGACAAAGGCGGTCTTCGGCTTGTTGTAGATCGTCTCCGGATCGCCGATCTGCTCGATGATCCCGGAATTCATCACCGCGATCCGGTCGGACATGGTCAGCGCCTCGCCCTGGTCGTGGGTGATGTAGATGAAGGTCAGCCCGACCCGCTGCTGGATGGCGCGGAGTTCGGAGCGCATATGGTGGCGCAGCTTCAGATCGAGCGCGGACAGCGGTTCGTCCAGGAGCAGGATATCCGGCTCTACCGCGAGCGCGCGGGCAATGGCGACGCGCTGGCGTTGACCGCCGGAAAGCTCGTGGACCTTCTTGTCGCCCACACCCGGCAGAGCGATCATGTCCAGCAGCTCGTCGGCCCGCTTGCGGCGGTCCTTCTTGCCGACACCGCGCACTTCCAAAGGGAAAGCGATGTTGTCGGCGACCGACATCAGCGGGAACAGGGCCAGGTTCTGGAAGATCAGGGCCGTCGGCCGCTTGTTTGGCCCGACACCCTTCATGTTGTTGCCGCCGATGAGCACGCGGCCTTCGGAGGGTTCGCTAAATCCGGAGACACAGCGCAGCAGGGTTGTCTTGCCGCAGCCGGAAGGTCCCAGAAAGGAAAAGAACTCGCCGCCCTTGATGGTCAGGTGGGCGTTGTCCACGGCCGTAAAGGGGCCGAACCGGATCGTGACGTGGTCCAGAACGATATCTTTCGTCGTCATCGAGTTCCCATCCGTCAGGTTTCAGGAAAATCTTGAAAAAGCACAGGTGTGAGCCGGACGGACAGGCCGCCCGGTTCGCTGTTCGGGATCGGCTGAAATCAGGCCGACAGGAACTTGTTGGTGTATTCGGTGCGCTTTTCCGAATACCACGGCGCTTCGGCCGGCCAGGCGTTGAGATTGCCCAGCGCGTCGCCCGGATAGGCATCGGCGAAGTTCTTCGCATAGACCTCGCCGCCGAATTCGGCAGCACCGATGACCGGGGAGTTGTAGCCGTGGGTCTTGATCGCCTCGCCCGCCAGCTTGGCGTCGTAGGCGGTCTCGATGAAGGCGTAGATCTGGTCGATGTTCTTGGCGCCGGTCGGCATGGCCATGCCGTCGACCCAGGCCATCGCGCCTTCCTTCGGCGCACGGTACATGACGGGCTCGCCGGCGGTCTTCAGGGCGATCGGAGGACCGTCCCAGGTCTGACCAACGATGACGCCTTCGTTGAGAAGGCCGTTCTTCTGGGTATCGGCGTCGTTCCAGATCAGCTTGATGTTCGGCTTCTTGGAAATGGCGACCTCGACCAGCTTGGACCAGACTTCGTCCATCTTTTCAGGGGTCTTGTAGGCTTCCCACATGGAGCCCGGAGCCATCTCGCCGCGGCCTTCGAGGCCGAGACCGAGGCCTAGCAGCATGGAATGGCCGCGGCCCATGGTCTTGCCGGCATTGGCGTCGTCCCAGACGTCGTAATAGCTCGGGAATTCGCCGGCCGGGGTAAAGGCGTCGGTGCGCCAGGCAATGCCTTCCGTACCCCAGATATGCGGCAGCCAATGGCAGCCCTTGTCGCCGAAATTCCAGTGGGTCTCGCCCAGCGCCATGGCCGGGTTGACCTTGTCGAGCGGCACCTTGGCCATGTCGAACGGCTGCAGCAGGCCGAGTTCGGCCCACAGCAGGTTGCGGTTCACCGTCGGCGAAACGAGGTCGAAGCCTTCGCCGTTGGTGGCCTTCAGCTTGTTGATGATTTCCTCGTTGGAGCCGATACCGGTGAAGTTGATCTTGATGCCGGTCTTGTCCATGAAGCCGTTGACGAAGCTCTCCGGCAGGTAGTCGGACCACATCATGATGTTGATCTCGCCAGACGAGGCCAGAACACTGTTGCTTACGATCGCCGGCATGGCAAGGCCGGCGCCGGCAACGGCGGTCGACTTCAGAAAATTACGTCGGCTGGTCACCAACCCTTTGGAATAAATAGTCATATCATTCCCCTCATTATGCCCGGAGACCCGGGCCGGAACTGGAACTCGGTGCGAAACGTCCCGGTCTGGGCCGGCGCGGATCTCTTTTGCCCGCTTCAACGGCTTCGCTGCCGAAACAGACTATTGCGCTGCAAAATCGGCCTTTAGAGCCAGGGCGTGAAATCTATGGAGCCAGAGGCGTCAAACCGGCTTGCCTTCCTTGAAATTAGGGGATGTTATGGTTTGCCGGGCAAACGACGCTGCGGCGCACGCGAGCAAACCGGGCGCATGCTGGAAAGATATTTCGAAAAGCCGTTCGATCCGAACCGGCGGCTGCAACACCAGATCCAGGAACGGCTGATCGAGGCGATCCTCGCCGGCATCTGGCCGCTGCACGACCCCCTGCCCGCCACCCGCGTCTTCGCCAAATCGATCCGTGTCTCCCGGAATACGGTCGCGCTCGTCTATGAACGGCTGGCCGAAGACGGCTATCTGAAATCCGTGAACCGGCGCGGCTATTTCATCAATGAGACCCATATCCGCGAGCAGCTCAACATCCGCATCGACGACCGGGCCCGGGACATTCTCCCCTCCGCCAGGCGCCCGTTCGATCTCGACAAGCGGCTGACCTATCGATTCTCCGAACAGGCCAATATCCGCAAGCCCGCGAACTGGCAGTCGTTCGAGTTCCCCTTCATCTACGGCCAGCTTTCTGCCGACAAGACCTCCGTCGCCCGCTGGCGCGACTGTGTCCGCCTGGCCGGAACGGCCCAGCATGCCCCCACCTGGATCGGCGACCTGGTCGACAAGGACGATCCCATGCTGGTCGACCAGATCATCCGGCGCAGCCTGCCCCAGCGCGGCTTCCGGGCGGATCCGGACCAGATCCTGGTGACCATCGGTGCCCAGAACGCGCTGTTCATGATCGCCAGCCTGTTCTGCAAACCGGGCGGCCGTGTGGATATGGAAGATCCGGGCTATGTCGATGCGCGCAACATCTTCCTGTCTTTCGGTGCGGATCTGAAGACGCACCGGGTCGATTCCAACGGTATGAGGATCTCAGAGGCGCTGGCAGGCGCCGAGCTGGTCTACGTGACACCGGGCCACCAGTCGCCCACCAATGTCACCATGTCGATGGAGCGCAGGCTCTCGCTGTTGGCGGCGGCCGAAACCCATGATTTCGCGATCGTCGAGGACGACTACGAACACGAGCTCAACTTCATCGGCGCACAGAAACCCTCGTTGCGCGGGTTCGACCGCACCGGCCGCGTCATCCATGTCGCCAGCCTGTCGAAGCCGCTATTCCCCGGTCTGCGCCTGGGTTTCGTTTCCGCCGATGCCGCCATCATCGCGGAACTCAGAGCCCTGCGCCGGCTGATGTTCCGTCACCCGTCAGCGCTGGACCAGCGGGCCATGGCCCTGTTCCTGGCGGAGGGGCACTACGATTCCCACATCCGCCGCCAGCGCAAGGCGCTGTCTGCCAAGTGGAACGCGATCCTGCGCGGCATCGACAAGCATCTGCCGACCTGTCATGTCACCATGACCACCGGCGGGTCGGCCGTCTGGTTGCAATTGCCCGCCACTGTGACAGCGGAGACGGTGCAGGATCAGGCAGCACAGGAAGGCATTCTCGTGGAAGCCGGCGACGTCCATTATCTCGGCGCCGAGGCTCCGAAGAACCGGCTCCGGCTCGGCTTCGCGGCCATTCCGCTGGAAAAGATCGCGCCGGGACTGGAGCGCCTCGGCCGGATCGTCGAGCGCCTCACACCTTCGCCCTGACCCTCGTCAGAGATCCGACCGCCCGAGCACCTTCTGCAGGATTTCAATCATCCGACTGAGATCGTCTTCCTCGCACACCAGAGCCGGCGCGAAGATCAGGGCATCACCGGTTGCCTTGAGATGCAGGCCTTCCTTGAACAGGAGCCGCTGGACGATCGAGCCCTTTTCTCCCGGCACCTTTCCGGGCACCAACTGGATGCCGGAAATCATGCCGTAACCACGCAGATCGTAGACCTGCGGCAGGTTGCGCAGGCTGAAGACGGCGTCGAGGAATTTCGGCGAGAAGGCCTTGCCGCGGGCAAACAGATCGTCGTCCTTGTAGATCTGCAGGGTGGCGAGGGCCGCCGCACAGGCGACCGGATGGGCGGAATAGGTATAGCCGTGCATCAGTTCCGGCCGGTCGGCCTTGATCGAGTTGATGACCGTTTCCTGGATTTCGGTTTTGACCGCGACGGCACTCATCGGGATGGCGCCGTTGGTCAGCGCCTTGGCCATGGTCATGACGTCCGGCGTCACGCCGAATTCCTGGGAGGCGAAGGCCGCCCCCGTGCGTCCGAAGCCGGTGATGACCTCGTCGAACACGAGCAGGATGCCGTATTTGTCGGCGATCTCGCGCAGGCGCTTCAGGTAGCCGACCGGCGGCACGATGGTTCCGATTGATCCGGCGATCGGCTCGACGAAGACCGCAGCAATGGTCTCAGCCCCATAGACACTGCAGAGCTGTTCCAGGTCGTCGGCCAGATGCGCACCGTCTTCCGGCTGCCCCCTGGTGAACCGCTGCTCCTCGTTCCAGGTGTGGCGCATGTGAACCACGTCGCAGGTGACGCCCGCGAATTCCCGCCGGTTGCCGACCATGCCGGCGAGCGACGTGCCGCCCAGGTTGACGCCGTGATAGCCCCAGGCGCGGGAGACGAACTTGGTCCGCTGCGGCTCGCCCCTGGCCCGATGGTAGGCCATGCAGATCTTGATGGCGGAATCGACGGCTTCAGATCCGGACGAGCCGAAGAAGACCCGATCGATCCCGTCGGGCAGCATCCCGCTCAGCGTCTCGGCAAGCTTGAACGAGATCGGTGCGGCGCGCTGGAAATGGGGCGAATAGTCCAGTTCCTGGAGCTGCGCGTAGACCGCTTCGGCGATTTCCTGCCGTCCATGCCCGGCCGCGCAGGTGAACAGGCCCGAGGCGCCGTCCACGATCTCCTGTCCGTCCGGCGTCCAGTAGCGCATGCCCTTGGCCTTCTGGAACATCTGCGGCTCCTGGTGGAACAGCCGGTTGTTCGTGAAGGGGAGCCAGTGGTGGTCCATGTTGATCGGCATCTGGGTCATCGGCCTGAGATCCTCTGGGCTCTGAAGAATGTCCCTTCAAGAATCACGACCGTGCGCCTCCATCGTAGAGCCAGGCGTCAAATTCATAGGGGCCAGAACCCGAAACCGCCGTGTATGGGATTGTCCGCCCGGACGGGATTCATATGCTTTGCCCAATCTCGACGTTCAGGAACAGAAAAGGCGTGTCCGCATGACCGGCACCATCCTCATTACCGGCACCACCGCCGGGTTCGGACAGGCAACCGCACGACTTTTTGCCAAAAACGGCTGGAAAGTGATCGGCACCGGCCGCCGGGCGGAACGGCTCCAGGCCTTGAAGGACGAACTGGGCGATGTCTTCCACGGATCCGTTTTCGACATTACCGACGAAGCCGCAATGGCCTCCGCGCTTGCGGACCTTCCCGAAGGTTTTCGCGACATCGACGTTCTGGTGAACAATGCTGGCCTTGCGCTCGGCACAGCGTCCGCGCCGGCGACGAAACTGTCCGACTGGAAAACCATGATCGACACCAATGTCACCGGACTGGTCTCGATCACCGACGCGCTGTTGCCAACGTTGATCAAGCGGAAAGGCATGATCATCAACCTGTCCTCGATCGCCGCGACCTGGCCCTATCCCGGCGGCAATGTCTACGGCGGAACCAAGGCCTTCCTCAGGCAGTTTTCGCTGGGTCTCCGCTCTGATCTTCACGGCAAAGGCGTCCGGGTCACCTCCATCGAGCCCGGCCTGTGCGAGAGCGAATTCACCCTCGTCCGGACCGGCGGCAACCAGGAAGCCTATGACGCCCTCTACAAGGGCGCCAGTCCCATTCAGCCGGAAGACATCGCCAACACGATCTACTCGGTCGCGACCCAGCCGCCCCATCTCAACTTCAATTCCATCGAAATCATGCCGGTCAGCCAGTCCTGGGGCGGCTGGCAGATCGCAAGAGAAGGCTGAGGCGAATCCCCTGTTCTTCCAACACCCCGGAAGCTATGAATGCCCGACACTGGAGAACGGCACGTTCAGGGGAACATGGCGAAAAAACCGATCAGCAAGCTGAGTCTGAGCCAGTTGCGGGCGCTGGAGGCCGTGGCACGGACGGGCAGTTTTTCGGCCGCGGCCAAGGAACTGGGCGTCTCTCAGCCGTCGATTTCCAACCACGTTCAGGCGCTTGAGAGCCGGTTCAAGACCAGGCTGATTGCCAAGGCCGGCTATACGACCAGCCCGACCCTGGCACTGGCCGCCCTCCTGCCCCGCGTCCGCGCGATCCTCGCCCTTTGCACCGATCTGGAAGCCGATCTGGACGAACAGAAGAAACTGGCCGCCGGAGAACTTCGCATCGGCTATTCGACCTTCCAGCTCGCGATCCCGCTGATTTCCGATTTCATGACGAAATATCCGGATATCTCCATCGAGGCGCGCGCCCTTGCCACCCAGGACCTTCTGCGCCTGCTCGATGACGGCAAGGTCGATGTCTGCTTTATCACGGGAAAGGAAATTCCGTCCGGTCTGGAAGGCTTCCGCTTGGTGACCACCCGGATCGTGCTCGCCGTTCCCCCGGGCCATCCGCTGATCGAAAAGGGCACGGTTTCCTGGTCCGACATCAAGGGCCTGCCGCTGATCCAGCGCGAAGGTTCGTCGGGAACCCGCAAGATCTTCGAGGCCGCGGCAACCCTTGCCGGCATCAGGCCGAAGACGCTTCTGGCGCTTGGCTCATGGGGCTCGATCGCCAGCCTTATACATTCCGGCGTCGGCATCGGCGTGTGTATGGAAGCCGAAGTCACCGAACAGGACGGCTTCGTGCCGGTCCATATCGACGACCCGTCCCTGGTCGCCCCCCATTTCGTGGTCTGGCACAAGGACATGGCCAAGGTGGCCGTCATCCAGGCCTTCCTCGATACGGTGCGATCGCAGATTTGACGGTTCTGTGACGTTTGTTAATTTATAATGAAAAGCTATAGTTTTCAAAAATTCATAAAACTGTAATCGGAAATACCTCTATAGGCGGCGCTTTCATTCCATTCTTGGAGCTCCGTCATGAAGTTCAAATCGATTCTCCTGTCCGGTGCAGCGCTTGCTGTCCTCGGCGCACCTGCCTTCGCCGCCTGCCCGGCAGTCACCGTGGCCGACATGAAGGGCCTGACCTCCGACTATCCGGAACAGTTCGAACTGGCCGAATTCGAGGAAAAGGGCACCTGCAAGCTCGCCTTTGCCGAAAACCCCTCCATCGCCGATCTGAACAAGAAGATCCTCGGCAACAAGGACCTGCCGGCACTGGCAGAGCGCCTTCCGGCCGAACCGCTGGTCGTTGCTCCTTATGACAAGGTCGGCCACTACGGCGGCGTGATCACGGGCATCTCCAAGGGCACCGAATCCGGCACCTCCGACCTGCTCTCCGTTCGCCACGTCAACTTCGTGCGCTATTCCGACGATCTCCAGACCGTCGTGCCGAACGTCGCCAAGGGCTGGTCCTGGAACGACGACTTCACGGTCCTGACCATCAATCTGCGTGAAGGCCACAAGTGGTCCGACGGCGAACCGTTCACCGCCGAAGACGTCGCTTTCTGGTACAACGACATGATCCTGAACCCGGACGTCTACGAAAAGACCCCGGGCCGCTGGCTGTTCGCCGGCAAGCCGGTCAAGGTCGAAGCGACCGACCCGACCACCGTCACCTTCACTTTCCCGGTTCCGACCCCGGGGATCCTGAACCGCTTCGCCGTCGATTACGGCCAGCCGTTCCAGCCGAAGCATTTCCTGTCGCAGTTCATGCCGAAGTACAATCCGAAGGCCGAGGACGTGGCCAAGGAATACGGTTTTGAAAGCGCCAAGGCCGCCGTCGACTTCTACTACGGCGGATCCGACTGGAAGGACGTTCCCTCCCCGCTCCTGAAGGATGGCGATAAGGCCGCCAGGATCGGCCGCGCCGTCGTGCCGACGCTGGAAAGCCACATCGTGGTCGAGGAAAGCTCCGAAGGCCGCAAGCTCGTCGCCAACCCCTACTTCCACATGGTGGACACGGCCGGCAACCAGCTGCCCTACATTCCGGAAATCTCCGAGATCTACATCGGCGACAAGGAAGTCCAGAACCTGAAGATCATGAACGGCGACGTGGTCTGGAAGCAGCAGGCGATCTTCCTGGAAGACTTCCCGCTCCTGAAGGAAAACGAAGCCAAGGGCAACTACACCGTCAGCTTTGCCCCGACCTTCGGCGAAAACGTGTTCTTCTCCTTCAACCGGACCCACAAGGATCCGGTCCTGGCCGAAATCTTCAACGACATCCGTTTCGAAAAGGCCATGTCGATCGCCCTGAACCGCGACGAGATCAACGAGATCGTCTACCTCGGCCAGGGCAAGCCGATGCAGGGCGTTCCGGCGGAACCGAAGACCGTGTCCTTCGTCACCGACGACGTCATGAACGCCAACATCGCCTATGACATCGACGGCGCCAAGGCGCTGCTCGCCGAAATGGGTCTGAAGGACAGCGACGGCGACGGCACCCTGGAGCGCCCGGACGGCAAGCCGCTGGTCATCCGCATGATCTATTCGACCCAGGGCGTTCCGGTGAAGATGATGGAACTGGTGCGCGACTACTGGTCCGCAGCCGGTGTCCGCGTCGACCTGAAGGAAGTGACCTCCGACGAGTATCGTGCGGCCGGCAACAACAACGACCTCGACCTCACCACCTGGAAATACGACGGCACCTCCGGGCCGGCCATTTCCCAGGACGTGACCGCCTTCATCCCGCCGTTCGGCGACTACTTCAATCCGGGCACCGGTTTCGGCTGGGCGGCCTGGAAGGAAACGGGCGGCAAGGAAGGCGTCGAGCCGTCGGCGGACATCAAGCAGCTCTGGGACCTGTCGGAGAAGTTCCTCCAGGTCGAAATGGGCTCGGATGAAAGCAACAAGCTGGGTGCCGAGATCGTCAAGATCCACGTCGACAACCTGCTGAAGATCGGCACGGTCGGCGACATCGTCGCCCCCTTCATGTTCCGCAACGACCTGAAGAACGTGAAGCCGATCAAGGCCAAGAGCTACGACTTCTACTGGACCTATCCGTACCGCCCGCAGCAGTGGTTCATGGAACAGTAAGTCCAGCTTGAGCAACCGGCCGGGGCGGACGAATCCGCCCCGGCCTTTTTGAAGGAGAGGTCGGGATGCTTCGGTTCACCCTGGAACGGCTGGTCGGAATGATCGTCACCATGGCGCTGGTGTCGGTCATGGTGTTCGTCATCATGGAAATTCCGCCCGGCGACTACGCGGACCGCTACGCATTCCGGAAATTCTCCGGCACTGGCATCAGCGTGACCGACGCCGACGTCCAGGCGATCCGCCACGATCTCGGCCTCGATAAACCGATGGTCCTGCGCTATTTCGACTGGATCGGCGGCATCGTGCTCCACGGCGATTTCGGCCAGGCCTTCGCCTTCGAGACCTCCGTGGTCAAGGTGATCGGCGACAAGGCGTGGCTCACTCTGGGCATCCTGTTCACGACCCTGATCCTCACCTACCTGATATCCGTTCCCGTCGGCATCTATGCCGCCATCCGGCGCGGCTCCGCCGTCGACTACAGCCTGACGATCTTTTCCTATCTCGGCCTGGCGCTGCCGAACTTCCTGTTGGCGCTGATCCTGCTCTATTTCGCCAACAGCTGGTTCGGCGCCGATATCGGCGGCCTGTTCTCATCGCGCTATGCCGATGCCCCCTGGTCTCTGGGCAAATTCTGGGACCTGATCAAGCATCTGTGGCTGCCCGCCGTGGTGCTCGCCTGGTCGGCGGTCGCCTATCAGATCCAGACCATGCGCGCGACCATGTCCGACGAGTTGAACCGGTTGTCGGTCACCGCGGCGCGCGCCCGCGGCGTGCCGGAAACCAAGCTGCTCCTGAAATACCCCGCCCGGCTCGCGATCAACCCGATCGTCTCCACCATCGGCTTCGACGTGAACCGGATCTTTTCCGAGCTGCCAATCGTGGCTGCCGTGCTCGGCCTTACCGAACTCGGCGAACTGCTGCTCAGGGCCTATCTCGACCTCGACATGTACGTGGCCGGCGCGATCCTGCTGCTACTCACCTTCATCATCGTGTTCATGAACTTCGTGTCCGACATTCTGCTCGCGTGGCTGGACCCGCGCATCAAGCTGGGAGCCTGAGCCATGGTCGACGCAACCCCTGACGTCTTGAGCCCAGCCGAGGAAAAGGAACGCCAGAAGCGGCTGAAATATTATTCGGCCTCGCAGTGGACGCTGATCTGGTGGCGCTTCCGCCGGCACAAGGCGGCGATCATCGCGGGCTGCTTTCTCGCCCTGATGGCCGTGCTCGGCCTGTTTGCCGAATTCGTTGCCCCTTACGGCCCGACCAGCCGCGACACCAAATACATCGATGGCGCGCCGCAGATGCCGATGTTCTGCGACCAGAACGGCTGTTCCCTCCAGCCCTTCATCCACGGCGTCTCGACCAAACGCGATCCGGTGACGCTCAGGGCGATCTCCGTGCCCGATCCGGACAAGCGCGTCTACGTGCGCTTCTTCGCCAAGGGCGAGGCGACCGATCTGCTCGGCTTCCTACCCATCGACCGGCACCTGTTCGGTCTGGACGATGACAAGGCGAAACTGCATCTGTGGGGCACAGACGATCTCGGCCGTGATGTGTTCTCCCGCACCATGTACGCCACAAGGACGTCCCTCTCCATCGGCGTGATGGGCGTGCTGATTTCCTTCGTCCTGGCGCTGCTGATCGGCGGCATCGCCGGCTATGCCGGCGGCATGACCGACAACGTGATCCAGCGCGTCACCGAAGTCGTGCGCGTCGTTCCGATCATTCCACTCTACATGGGTCTGGCGGCCGCCATGCCGAAGGAATGGTCCACGACCCAGGTCTATTTCGCCATGACCCTGATCCTGGGCCTGTTCGGCTGGCCGACGCTGGCACGGCGTATCCGCTCCCAGCTGCTGTCCATCCGCGGCGAGGACTATGTTGTCGCCGCAAGGCTCGCCGGCGCCCGGCCGGGCCGGATCATCGGCCAGCACATGCTGCCGAGCTTCACCAGCTTCATCATCGTCGATTTGGTGATTTCCTTCCCCTACATGATCCTGTCGGAAACGGCGTTGAGCTTTGTCGGCCTCGGCCTGCGCCCGCCGACCGTATCCTGGGGCGTGCTCTTGCAGCAGGCCCAGTCGGTCCGGGTGATCGAACAGACGCCCTGGCTGTTCATTCCCGCCATCTTCGTGGTCGGCGCCGTGCTTGCCTTCACCGTCATCGGCGACGGCCTGCGCGATGCGGCCGACCCCTACAGCGAAGCCAGCTAGGAAACGGTCATGCTCACAGTCGAAAACCTGTCGATCTCCTTCCGCACCGACGAAGGCCTGATCACCCCGGTCCAGGGGGTCAGCTTCTCGGTCGAGAAAGGCAAGACCCTCGGCCTCGTCGGCGAAAGCGGCTCCGGCAAGTCGATCTCCACCAAGGCGCTGATGCGCCTCTTGCCGGGCAACTCGACGCTCTCGCCGGAAACCCGCATCCGCTATACCGCCAAGGACGGCCGCGAGATCAAGATCGACGAGGTCAAGCCAGGCGCCCGCGCCTTGCGCAAGTTGCGCGGTGGCGAGATCGGCATGATCTTCCAGGAGCCGATGGCAAGCTTCAGCCCGGTGTACACCGTCGGCAACCAGATGATCGAGACGATCCGTTTGCACCGGGGCGTCGGCAAGCGGGAAGCCCGAGAAATGGCCATCGAAATGCTCGACAAGGTCGGCATCTCCAACGCGCCGGAACGGATCGATCAATACCCCCACGAGCTGTCCGGCGGCATGCGCCAGCGCGCCATGATCGCACTCGCTCTCTCCGCAGGCCCCGCGCTCCTGATCGCCGACGAGCCGACCACCGCGCTCGATGTCACCATCCAGGCCCAGGTTCTGGAGCTGATGCGCGACCTGCAGCGCGATCTCGGCATGGCAATGATCTTCATCACCCATGATCTCGGCGTCATTGCCCAGATCGCCGACGAGGTCGCGGTAATGTATCTCGGCACCATCGTCGAACGCGGCCCGACCCGCGACGTGATCCGCTCGCCGCGTCACCCCTATACCCAGGGCCTCCTCAAGGCGATCCCGAGCGTCGACAAGCTACACGACCGGCTGAGCCCGGTGCCGGGCGATATCCCGAGCCCGACGGAGCGCCCATCCGGCTGCCCGTTCCATACCCGCTGCAGCGAGGTCGTTCCCGGCTTGTGCGACCGGACCATTCCGGATGAAATTTCGCCCTCGCCTGCCCGCGCCGTGCGCTGCTGGTTGCACACCGAAGAAGGAAGGTCGGCCGCATGAACCAGGATGTCCTGATCGAGGTGAAGAACCTCGAGGTACGCTTTCCGATCCGCAAGAAGAAGCTGTTCAGCTCCGAGGTCCGGCAGTTGCGTGCGGTCGACGACGTCTCCTTCAACATCAAGCGCGGCGAGACCGTCGGTCTTGTCGGGGAGAGCGGCTCCGGCAAGACCACCGTCGGCCGCGCCATCCTGCGGGCGATCGATCCGACCGGCGGCGAGGTCATCTTCCACACCGACGGCCAGGACACGGATCTCGCCCAGGCCGAGGGCGAGGAGCTGCGCAAGTTCCGCCAGCACATGAACATGGTGTTTTCCGAAGGCTCGGTGAAACTGTCGTCCATGGGGCCTGACCGGCTGCGCCTGTTCCGCTCGAAGATGAGCCTGGTGTTCCAGGATCCCTATTCCTCGCTCAACCCGCGCATGACCGTGCGCGACATCATCGCCGAGCCGTTGATCGCCTCCGGCATGATGAAGGACCGCGACGCCATCGACGCCCGCGTGCGCGACATCGCCGGACGCTGCAAGCTGAACCTGGAACATCTGCGCCGCTTTCCGCACGCCTTTTCCGGCGGCCAGCGCCAGCGTATCTGTATCGCCCGGGCTCTGGTTTCCCGCCCGGATTTCGTCGTCTGCGACGAGAGCGTTTCGGCACTCGACGTTTCCATCCAGGCGGAGATCGTCAATCTCCTGAAAGACCTTCAGGAAGAAATGGGCGTCGCCTTCCTGTTCATCGCCCATGATCTCTCCGTGGTCGCCCAGATGAGCCACCGGGTCGCGGTGATGTATGTTGGAAAATTCGTCGAATACGCACCGACGGAACGCTTGTTCTTCCATCCGCGCCATCCCTATACTCATGCTTTGCTGTCCGCGATCCCGCAAGCCGATCCGGATGTGGAATTCGATCCGATCAGGCTGGAAGGCGAGATCCCCAATCCGCTGAACGCGCCGTCCGGATGCCGGTTCCACAGCCGCTGCCCATTTGCCCGGGAACGCTGTTCGGCAGATGCTCCCGAATGGCGTGAGATTGCTCCCGATCATCACGTCGCCTGCCATTTTGCCGAAGAATTCGATTTTTCACGCCCGCACTCTTAATGCCTCCCCCCAAGAACTGTCCTGCAACTGTCCTGGAACTTCAATGACAACAGAAAAGCCGGCCCTGCCCCGTCCCAAACTCGGTGAACCCTACCTCCTGACCCCCGGTCCGCTGACCACGTCCATCGAAACCAAGGAGGCCATGCTGCGCGACTGGGGAAGCTGGGACGGCGATTTCCGCGCCATGACCGCCGAAATGCGCACCGGTCTGGTCGAGCTGCTCGGCGACGGCAAAGAGGCCTATGATTGTGTGCCCATGCAGGGCAGCGGCACCTTTGCCGTGGAAGCCATGCTGGCAAGCTTTACCGCTAAGGACAAAAAGACCCTGATCCTGAGCAACGGCGCCTATGGCAAGCGCGCCGTGGAGACCATGCAGTATCTCGGCCGTCCCGTGGCCGTTCTCGACAAGGGCGACTACCTGCCGCCGCGCGGCGACGAGGTGGCAAAACTTCTGGCCGAAGACCCGGAGATTTCCCACGTGGTGGTGGTCCATTGCGAGACCAGCTCCGGCATTCTCAATCCCATCGAGGAAATTTCCGACGCGGTCGCCGCAGCGGGCCGCACACTGCTGATCGATTCCATGTCCGCTTTCGGCGCCGTGCCGCTGGAGCCGGGCAAGCTGCAGTTCGACGCCATCGTCTCCTCGGCCAACAAATGCATCGAAGGCGTTCCGGGCTTCGGCTTCATCCTTGCGAAAAAATCCGCCCTGGAAGCGGCAAAAGGCAACAGCCATTCCCTGAGCCTCGACATCCATGCCCAATGGGCGCATATGGAAAAGACCGGCCAGTGGCGCTTCACCCCGCCGACCCATGTGGTCGCAGCCTTCCTGGAGGCGCTGCGCGCCCACAAGGCAGAGGGCGGCGTCGCCGGCCGCGGCGCGCGTTATGCCGAGAACCGCGATGTCATGGTCGCCGGCATGCGCGAACTCGGCTTCGAAACCCTGCTCGACGCCCAATGGCTGTCGCCGATCATCGTCACCTTCTTCTGCCCCGCCGATCCGGCTTTTCAATTCTCCCGCTTCTACGACCTGATGAAGGCGCGCGGCTTCATTCTCTATCCGGGCAAACTCACCGTCGTGGAAAGCTTCCGCGTCGGCTGCATCGGCCAGATGGACAGTTATGTCATGCGCGAGGTGGTCACCGCCGCCCGCGACGTACTTGCCGAAATGGGCGTGGAAAGCGCCACCCCGCCGGCTGAAGCCCTGATCGAACGCGCCCGCCTCGCCGCTTAACAAAGGAATACAAACATGTCCAAGTTCAAGGCCGTCGTGTTCGACTGGGCCGGCACCATGATCGACTTCGGCTCCTTCGCGCCCATGGGCGTCTTCGTGAAGGCGTTTGAAAAATTCGGCATCACTGCCAGCATAGAACAGGCGCGTGCGCCGATGGGCGCGCCGAAGTGGAACCACATCCGCGCCATGATGGACGATGCGGATATCGCAGCCCAATGGCAGGCGAAATACGGCCACGCGCCGACCGATGCGGATGTGGACAAGGTCTACGAGGTCTTCGTTCCCATGAACGAGGCGGTCGTCGCCGACTATGCGGATCTGGTGCCGGGTGCGATCGATGTGGTCAAATACCTGCGCGAAAAGGGCATCAGGATCGGCTCGACGACCGGCTACACCCGCTCCATCATGGAGCGCGTCCTGCCGGTCGCGGCAAAGCAGGGCTATGAGCCGGACAACCTGATCTGCGCCGACGACCTTCCCGAGGGACGGCCGGGCCCGCTCGGCATGTACCAGTGCTTCGTCGATCTGGTCGCCTATCCGCCCGCTGCTGTCATCAAGGTGGACGATACCGAACCCGGTATTGCCGAGGGCGTTGCCGCCGGCTGCCTCACCGTAGGACTGGCCCTTTCGGGCAATTTCGCCGGCAAGACGCCGGAGGAGCTGGCAGCCTTGTCGGGTGAAGAAGTCGATACCCTGCGCGTTCACGCGACCGAAAAACTCAAGGAAGCCGGCGCCGACTACGTGATCGACACGGTTGCCGATCTTCCGGCCCTGATGGAAAAACTGGAAACGGAATGAGTTCGCGGCCGAACATCCTGCTGATCACCGCGGACCAGTGGCGCGGCGATTGCCTTGGAACCGTTGGACACCCTGTGGTGAAGACGCCGAACCTGGACGCCTTCGCCGATGAGGCAACCGTGTTCGAGCGCCACTACGCCACCTGCGCGCCGTGTTCGCCGGCCCGGGCCTCGCTCTATACCGGCCTCTACCAGATGAACCACCGGGTCGTCTGGAACGGCGCACCACTGGACAACCGCTTCGACAACATCGCCCGTGCCGCGCGCCGGGCGGGCTACATCCCGACGCTGTTCGGCTACACTGACACCTCGCCCGATCCGCGTGTCCACGCTCCGGGCGATCCGGCGCTTTCGACCTATGAAGGCGTGCTGCCGGGCTTTACCGTGCGCCAGATGTTGCCGGAAGACGACAAGCCCTGGCTTTCCTGGCTTGCCTCCAGGGGCCATGATCCGGCGACCTTCCCGACGATCCATCATGTCGCGCCAGAGGACGGCCAGCGCATCTCCCGGGAACCTCCTTCCTACAGCGCGGAGGAAACCCAGACCGCGTTCCTGACCGACGCCTTCCTGTCCTGGCTCGGCGAGCAGGACACGGAGCAGCCGTGGTTTGCCCATATCTCCTACCTGCGCCCGCATCCGCCGATCACGGTTCCGGAACCCTATAACCGGATGTACAATCCCGAGGACGGCCCGGACTTCCTCGGCGCCGCCAGCCCGGACGAGGAAGCCAACCTGCATCCGCTGGTCAGAACGGCCCTCGCCAGCCAAAAACTCTCCAGCCACATTCCCGGCGCGGACGGTCTGGTAAAAGACCTGACCCGCGACGACTTCCGCCGGATCCGCGCGCTCTATTACGGTATGATTTCCGAAGTGGATGCCCAGATCGGGCGGCTGCTATCCGGACTGAGCGCCGCCGATGCGGAAGAAGACACACTGGTGATCTTCACCTCCGACCACGCGGAGATGATGGGCGACCACTGGATGCTGGGAAAAGGTGGGTTCTTCGAGCAGAGCTACCATATCCCGCTGATGATCCGCGCGCCGCGCAAGGCAAAGGCCAACCGGGTGACGGCCTTTACTTCGGCGGCCGATATCTTCCCGACCCTCATCGACCTGATCGGCGTGGAACCGGGACACGCTCCGGACGGCGCCTCGCTTCGCCCCTTCCTCGATGCGCAGACGCCGGCTCGTTGGCGCAAGGCGGCGATCTTCGAATTCGACTATCGCAACGTCTCGGCCGCCAACACGATCCTGCCCGAGGGGGCGGACGGGCGCGCTCGGGCGCTGCTCGCCATGCGCGGGCCGGACTGGCAATACGTCCACTTCTCCGAACTGCCGCCCCTCCTGCTCAAGCCTTCCGACACGGGAGGAGCGCTGAAGGACCGGTCGAACGACCCGGAGATGCAGCCGATCCTGCGGGATTGCCTGTCCGATCTGCTGTCCCTGCGCATGCGCCACAATGACGACACGCTGGCCCGTAAACCGGTCTGGGACTATTATTCCTGAAAAATCAACGGGCATACCTTAAGGCAAAAACCGGCACCTTCGGCCGGAATCGCCCTTGGCGGCCGATCACTTCCTGCTATTAAGGGAAAGTGAGGAGCCTGATGCCCGGACGGGGCCGGGCCAATCGGGAAACGCCTGCGAGTTCACGATGACCATTGCGACGCCTTCTGAAAAGGCCTCCGGCAACGCGCCTAAAAAAGTCGAAAAGCTTTATTTCGTCGCCAGCGACACGCCGGAAGCGCAGGAGGCACAACGACTTCTGGCGGCCCGCTATGGCGAAGTCAGCGCCGAAGACGCCGATGTCATCATTGCGCTCGGCGGCGACGGCCTGATGCTGCAGACGCTGCACCGGTTCATGGGATCGGGCAAGCCGATCTACGGCATGAACCGCGGCTCGGTCGGCTTTCTCATGAACGAATACCGTGAGGACGACCTGCTCCAAAGGGTCGCCGAGGCCGACGCCACCCCGATCCATCCGCTGTCAATGGAAGTGGTCGACCAGTCGGGAAAGAGCGCCACGGCCCAGGCGATAAACGAAGTGTCCCTGCTCCGCCAGACCTCCCAGGCCGCCCGGCTGCGCATATCCATCGATGGCCGCGTGCGCCTGGAAGAGCTGATCTGCGACGGCATCATCATCTCCACCCCGGCCGGCAGCACCGCCTATAACCTCTCCGCCCACGGGCCGATCCTGCCGATTTCCTCGCCGCTTCTGGCGCTGACCCCGATCAGCGCCTTCCGGCCCAGACGCTGGCGCGGCGCCCTTTTACCCAATCACGCCCGCGTGGATATCGACATCCTCGAGCCTGAAAAGCGCCCCGTGAGCGCATCCGCCGATCACAGGGAGATCCGGGATGTGGCCAGGGTGTCCGTTCACGAGGACGGCAGCGTGGAAGGTCTGATCATGTTTGACCGCGAGCACGGCTGGGACGAGCGCATCCTGACGGAGATGTTCCGCTACTGACGGCCCCCGTCAGCCTGCCCGTGCGCCTGCCCCCCCGCGCCTTTCTGACTAACAAACTGTTAAGCAGATTTACGCATACTGAAACGCGAATTTAAGCCCCTGGTCCGGAGATCAGGAGATAATCCCGGCGTTGCGGAAAGCGCCTGCGAAATGCGGCGAGGCAAAGGTATGACCATGGCTGCAAAGCCTCTTGAGGAAGAAGGGCGGGAAATCCTCTCGCCTCCGACGGATCTCCGGAAAAAGGTACGCGTCTTGAGCAAGCGCGAGGCGAAGAACTTCGACCCGGTGAAGGCGGCCGAACAGGCTCTTGAACGGCTTTCGGGAAAATTCGACGGCTGGATGAGCAATGAGACATCCGAGCTGACGGATGTCTACGACACGATCCGCGCCGAAGGGCTCACCAAGGCGAACCTGGAGACGCTCTTTCAGGCGGCTCACAACATGAAGGGCCAGGCGCTCACGCTCGGCTACCCCCTTGTGGGGTCTGTTGCCTCCAGCTTCTGCCGCCTGCTGGAACATGTTCCCGGCCCGGACAAGTTGCCGCTGTCCCTGGTAGAGCAATATGTCGAGGCGATCCGGGCTATGGTCGCCGAAGGCGCCCGCGACACGGACAACCCGACCGGTGCGGCCCTTGCCGACAGGCTTTCGGAAGTGACCGAAGACTACCTTGCCCAGTTTCCGCCCAAGGCCGAAGACGACGAGTTGATGATCGGCTGAGCGGCACCTGCCGCCATTACTTTTCCGAAGGCTTTCCTCAGGCGGCTTTCAGCGCTTTCTGCAAATTGCCTTTGACGAAGGCCCGTGCCTCCAGCCGTGCCACATCGACCGCGAACCGTCGCAGGAACGCGGCGATATCCTCGTCCGCTCCGAGCGCTCCGTCCTGAATTTCCGACAACAGGGCTTCGGTCAGCGTGCGCGCCTGCTCCAGGCTCATGTCCCGGGTGAAATCCGCCTCGGCACTACGGGCGATTTCGATGGCCAGCAGAAAGGCCTGGTGAGATCGGAGCGGCAATCCCGCCTTGCGCAGAACCGCTTTCAGCGCCGGCAGGCGGACCGACATCAGCAGCGGTTTCAGCCGGTCCGGCGGAACGTTGCCGAGAAGGGAGAGGGCTGCCGCAAACAACCGCAATCGGCCGCAACAAACGGCCCGCAGCAGGAATTTCGTCGTCAGCAGGGCCTCGGCGCGTAGGTGCTCCACGAAGTCCGGCATTTCCCTGTCTGAAGCTTCCAGGGCGAGATGCAGGGTGACCTTGTCCGCCGCATCCGCCAAGAACTCCTCCTTCAGGTGATCCGGCACCTTTTCGGCAAACATGGGATGGGTTTCCAGCCGCTCCGCGAACCGGCTGAGCAGCTTGTGGCGCAGGGTCAGGGACAGACCGGGCCGATTCAGCAGTGCCTCGCTCACCGGCATGACGGCTTCGTGGCGCTCGGCAATGCGAACCAGGCTGGATTTGAGGATTTCGGCCGACCGGTTTTCCAGCATCACCTGACAGGCCCGGGCACAACCGACCTCGGCAAGGGCCGCGGCAACGACCGGCTGGAGCCCCTTCCGGCTGGCGATGGCGCATTGAATGCGGTCCGAACCCTGTGCCAGGGCGTCAACGAGTTCAACCTCGGTAAAGATCGGCGAGGATGTGAGGACGATTTCGGCAACGGCCTCGACGTCCTCCGACAGGCTGAGAATAACGTGCCGCGGGGCCTCGCCGTGTTCCGCCAGGCTTCGCGCCAGAGCCTCCCTCACCTGCGGACAGGGATCGTCCAGAAGGAATGTGAGGGCCGCAGCAGCGGCCCTGCGATCTTCCTCGCTCAGGTCGGAATAAAGCCAGGCACGGGCAAGGGCACCGGCAGCGTCTGCGCGGGGCGCGTCCGGAGCATTCTCAACCCAATTCAGAAACTCTCGTATGATCATGGTGACGCACAACTGGTCTTCGGTTCAGGTTCAAGCCTGACATCAAAGACTTAACGATCGGTTCACCATAAATATGACAATCCGCACGCGAGGACCGGCGCTGGGACCCACTCAAGCCGGTGGCAACAGATCCTTTTGATCGTCATCTTCCTTGAAGCGCAGGAATTGCGTCAGATCCAGCGGGCGGTGACGTTCTGCCGCCGCCAGTTCCTGGGCCGCAACCTGCGAGGATGCGCTGCTCGTGTATCGGCTGTCGGAGACGGCCGTGAAAGCCGAGGTATAGGCGGTGTTGACCCCGGTCGTTGCCGAAGCCGGGTCATTCCGGAACAGGGCCTCGAACGGGTTCCGCGTTTCCGCGGCTCGGAATGCGTTCAAGACGCGTTGCGTCGCCTCATCCAGATTCTCCGGCAGGGTCTCTGTCAGGGTCTCCGGTATCCCTTTGTCGGGCACCGGCTGGCCACTGGCGACCCGCACCCCGTCTGCCGGCTTCGCATTCGGAACAGCGGCGGAACCGGAAAGGCTTGCGATCATGGTGACCGCATCGTGTTTGGAAACGATAGCCTCATAGACTTCCGAGGCTGTCCGGGGCGAGCCGCTCCGATCATAAAAGATCGACCGGTTGGCCCGCGCCTGGGTCGGGAACAGCTTGTCGGCGCGCATATCAGCATTGTCCTGGGTCGCGCTGATGAGCCGGTTCGCCCCCGATGCGCCCAGGAAATGCGCCATATACAACTCACCGTCCGTCGGATCGCGTCCGAGCTTCTGGCTCAGTTGAGCAGCGTTTTTCTGGGTGAGTTCCCCGGCCAGAACAGATGCGATTTCCGGATCCTTGCGCAGGTCAAGAATTTCCTGGCGCATGTCCGGATCCTTCACCCGGTACTTGCCGCTTCTGGTCTGCTCGATCTGGTCTGCGTATTTGCCCAGCCCATGTTCCGGCCCGGCCTGCTTCATGGTCTCAAGCCAGGTGGATTCGATAAACTGGAAAAGCCCGGTCGCGCTCGAAGTGCTGGCTTTGGCCTGTGGATTGAATGACGATTCCCGTGCCGCCGTCTTCACCAGGTACTCAAAGGAGGTACCTGTCGATGTACTTGCGGACTGAAATGCTTGCTCGATCCGAGACGCGATCGAGGCGGAGTCAGCTACACGCATGATCCCTTCTCCCCGATGGAACCGTTACTAGTTGGTTAACTTCGCGCCTCAATGGTTAACAAAATCTTAACAAACGACATCCTGGAAGATATTCGGGATGGAAGTCACCTCTTTCACACGAACGACTTGTCAAATTTACCGAAAACTATGTCCTCAGGCTGTGAACAAGCCAAAAGAAACGGCCGGGACGCCCCCAAAGGCGCACCCGGCCGACTCAGCAATTTGGCGATGGTTTTCGCAATTTGCGAAAATCAGTCCTGCGGACGGGTCATCTCGAAGACTTCGTCGGTGACCGCGTAATCCTTGTATCCGAGGCGGGTCAGCGGCCGGACACGGGTGATGTCCAGACGGCCGTCGACGATGACGCTGTCATCGATATAAACGGCGACCACCTGGCCCAGCACCATCCAGTTATCCGCATCCTTGCCATCGACATCCTGCAGGCGAATGGTCCTCAGGTGCTTGCACTCCAGCGCGGTATAGGCCTTGGCGACCCGCGGTGCCTTGACGAGCCGCGACGGTGCCGTTTCAAGGCCGGCCCGTTCGAACTCCGACTCGCCATGCGGCAACGGCGCGGAGGATGCGTTCATGGCGTCCCTCAGGTCGTAGCTCACCATGTTGCAGACGAACTCTCCGGTTTCGTCGATATTGGCCACACTGTCCTTGTAGCCGTTCGACGAAAACATCACGATCGGCGGCGTGTCGGCGACCGCGTTGAAGAAGCTGTAGGGCGCCAGGTTCGGACGCCCCCCCTTGTCGAGGGAGGAAATCCAGCCGATCGGCCGGGGGGCGACGATGGCCTTGAAAGGATTGTAGGGCAATCCGTGATCGTTCTTTGACGTTTCATAAAACATGGGGTTCAGCTCTCCGACCAGTCAGTGCAAATCTGCGCCAGTTCCGGGCGCGGGCGTTCGAACGGCGCCTGGGTCGGCGTACCGATATGGATGAAGCCGGCGAAGCGCTCCCCGTCCTTCGCACCGAGGAACCGGCTCGCTTCCTCATCGAAGGCATACCATTCGGAAATCCACTGGGCGGCATAGCCCGATGCCGTGGCGGCGCTGACCAGGTTCATGCAGACAGCACCTGCGGACAGCTCCTGTTCCCAGACCGGGATCTTCGGATGGACGGCAGCGCAGCTGAGGACACCGACGACGAGCGGTCCGCGGGCAAAGCGGGTCAGTTCCTGCTGCCGGCGCGCTTCGTCCAGCTGCGCCCCTTCTTTCGCCTCTGCGATTTCCAGGAGCTTCTCACCGATCCGCTCGCCCTGTCCGGCCCGATAGATCACAAAGCGCCAGGGGGCGAGTTTTCCATGGTCCGGCACACGGGCCGCGACGGTCAGTATATCCGTCAACTCCGATTCCGAAGGTGCGGGAGCCGTCATGGTGACGGAAGGATGCGAGCGGCGCCTGAGAAGGAAATCGAGAGCCTCCTGGCAACGGGGCGCGAAATTCGACATATGGGGATCGCCTGTCTTAGAGGTGTCAAGGTTAGGGTCATGACCCTGGAAGTCTCTGCCGCATTGAGGTAATTCATCGAACGCGGTTGTCAACTTTTAACGAATAGGTCTTGAATTTGCCCGATTTTTCGGCACACAAGACAGGAGCATAAAAAAGCGTATGCATGACGTGGCAGTCGTGAAAAGAAACCGCCGTAAGGTATCGGGGTAAGAATGGGCAAGTTCGGAATCGTGAAGCGATCTTGCAAAGCGGCAGTTATCGGCCTGACAGTGATCGCAGGCCTCGTTTTCGCGCCTGCGACCGTGGATCTGCCCGGTTTCACAGGCGAGGCGCATGCCCAGACCGCGCCGATGCCCCCTCGGGCAAAACCCGATCCCAACGCACCGGCCGCCGCACCGGAAAATCCGATCGAAAACCTGCTCGACCGTGAACCCGAGCCGCTGTTCAGCGACGCACTGGTTCCCTATGCGCCGACGCAGTTGCCCGGCGACGCCTTCCCTGCCGGAACCAAGCAGGGTGCGCTCTACCTGATGGCAAAGCTTACCCGCGACAGCAAGTCGCTCGAGAATGGCCTGATCTGGCGCATCTACAGCGAAACCACCAATGAGGACGGCCGGCTTGAGCTTGTTGCCACCTCCCGCGGCGGCGATGCCGAATTCCGCCTCGATCCCGGCGCCTATCTGATTCACACCGCGTACGGACATGCGACCGCGACCAACCGGATCGTCATCGGCCGGGACGTCATGTCCAAGATGGTGATCCTGAACGCGGGCGGCATCAAACTGGATGCCATGCTGACCCAGGATCAGCAGATCAGGAACGGTACGGTCGAATTCGATATCTACGGAACCGAGTACAACGAACGCGGCGAACGCAATCTCGTGGCCCAGGACATCAAGCCGGGGACGATCGTCCGGCTGAATTCCGACACTTACCATGTGGTCAGCCGTTACGGCGGCGCCAATGCGGTCGTGCGGGCCGACATTCAGGTCATTCCCGGCAAACTGACCGAAGCGACCATGTATCATCAGGCCGCCGACATCACGTTGAAGCTCGTCAACGACCCGGGCGGTGAAGCGATCGCCAATACCTCCTGGTCCGTCTTGAGCCCGGGCGGCGACGTGGTCGTGGAAGCAAATGGCGCATTTCCGGCCTTCGTCCTGTCCGCCGGTGAATACGAAGTGGTCGCGCGGAACAACGGCAAGATTTTCCAGCGCAAGTTCAAGGTCGCATCGGGCGATGACAAGGAAGTGGAAGTCCTGGCGAACGCGAGCGATGCGGCGCCGGCCAGCGTGACGCAGTAGAACTGGCGCTCACGCCCGGTTCGGCAGTCTCTTTCAGCTTAATCACAGACATGGCAGCACGGGGAACTCACGCTCTATGAGCGCGAGTTCCCCGTGATTGGCTTGTGTCTTACTTGAGATCCGGCGCGACTGCTTCTTCGGCGAAAGCCGCGATTGCCTCGTCCAGCCCCATGGAGGTCTGGTCCTTGGAGCCGAGACGGCGGACGTTCACGGTCCGCTCTTCGGCTTCCCGCTTGCCACAGACAATGATCGCCGGGATCTTGGCCAGCGAATGTTCGCGGACCTTGTAGTTGATCTTCTCGTTGCGGAAATCGGTCTCCACCTTGAGACCGGCCGCCCGAAGCTTCTCGGCGACTTCCTGACCGTAGTCGTCGGCATCGGAGGTAATCGTCGCCACGACCACCTGCAGCGGTGCCAGCCACAGCGGGAAATGCCCGGCGTAGTTCTCGATCAGGATCCCAAGGAACCGCTCCATCGAGCCGCAGATAGCCCGGTGGATCATGACCGGGGTCTTCTTCTCCCCGTCCCTGTCCACGTAGAAGGCACCGAACCGTTCAGGCAGGTTAAAGTCCACCTGGGTGGTACCGCACTGCCATTCACGGCCGATGGCGTCCCGAAGCGTATATTCGAACTTCGGCCCGTAGAAGGCGCCCTCGCCCGGCAGGATGTCGGTCTTGATGCGGCCGCCGGACTGATCGGCGATCTGCTTCAAGACCTTTTCCATCACCGCTTCGGCGTGATCCCATAGCTCGTCGGAGCCGACGCGCTTTTCCGGCCGGGTCGACAGCTTGACGACGATTTCGTCGAAGCCGAAGTCCTTGTAGACCGACAGGATCAGGTCGTTGATCTTCAGGCATTCCGCCGCCATCTGCTCTTCGGTACAGAAGATATGCGCATCGTCCTGGGTGAAGCCGCGCACGCGCATCAGCCCGTGCATGGCGCCCGACGGCTCGTAGCGGTGCACCATACCGAACTCGGCAAGGCGCAGCGGCAGGTCGCGGTAGGATTTCAGTCCGTGCTTGAAGATCTGAACGTGCCCCGGACAGTTCATCGGCTTCAGCGCGAACACCCGGTCGTCCTCGGCTTCCGTATCGGCGCACTGCACGGAGAACATGTTCTCCTTGTACCAGCCCCAGTGACCGGAGGTCTCCCACAGCGAGGTATGCAGCACCTGCGGCGCGTTCACCTCGTCATAGTCGGCGTCCAGCCGGCGGCGCATATAGGCCACCAGCTTCTGGAACAGGCTCCAGCCCTTGGCATGCCAGAAGACGACGCCGGGTCCCTCTTCCTGAAAATGGTACAGGTCCATTTCCCGGCCGAGCTTGCGGTGGTCGCGCTTTTCGGCTTCCTCCAGCATGTGAAGGTAGTTCTTCAGGTCGCTGTCGCTCGCCCAGGCGGTGCCGTAGATGCGGGTCAGCATCGGCTTGGTGGAATCGCCGCGCCAATAGGCGCCGGCCACCGTCATCAGCTTGAAGGCATTGCCGATCTTGCCGGTGGAGTCCATGTGCGGACCGCGGCACAGGTCGAACCACTTGCCCTGGCGGTAGATCTTCAGGTCCTGATCTTCCGGGATCGCGTCGACCAGTTCCACCTTGTAGGCTTCGCCCATGTCGGCGAAGACGTCCTTCGCCTTGTCACGGGTCCAGACTTCCTTGGTGAACGGCTCGTTGCGGGCGATGATCTCGCGCATCTTCTTTTCGATGACGGTCAGATCGTCCGGCGTGAACGGCCAGTCCTCGCGGGTGTCCGGATGGACGCGCTTGAAGTCGTAGTAGAAACCGTTCTCGATCACCGGGCCGATTGTCACCTGGGTGCCCGGCCACAACTCCTGCACGGCCTCGGCCATGACATGGGCCGCATCGTGGCGGATCAGTTCCAGCGCACGCGGTTCGTCACGGGTGACGATCTCGATGCTGGCATTGGCGGTGATCGGATCGGAAAGATCCCTCAGCTCGCCGTCGATCGAGACGGCCACGGCCTTTTTTCGCAAGGACTTGGAAATGCCTTCGGCGATCTCGGCACCGCTGATGCCGGGTTCGAATTCGCGCACGGAATTGTCGGGGAAAGTCAGGCTGATCATATCTTTTCTCCAGCTCACTCCTGCAGACAAGGCAGGTAAGCGTTTCTCGTTTGATTGATGCGCCTTCACATAAGCGATTTGGGCGGGAGGGGCAACCTCGTGCTGCTACCTGTTCTCCAGCCGCTTCAGGTACCAGCGGATCAGCTGGTCCCAGACGATGTCCTTTTCCGCCGAATCCTCGCAGCCGTGGTCGAGGTTGGGATTGTCGTTGACCTCGATGACCACGACCCGGTCGCCGATCTGTTTCAGGTCGACACCATAGAGCCCGTCTCCGATCAAGCGCGCGGCGCGGATGGCGGTTTCCACGACCGCGGGCGGAGCCTCGGCGAGCGAGGTGGAGCGGAAGCTGCCCTCGACCGACTTCTTGCCGTCCTCGTGGCGCACGATCTGCCAGTGCTTCTTCGCCATCAGGTACTGGACGGCAAACAGCGGCTCGCCGTCGAGCACGCCGATACGCCAGTCGAATTCGGTCGGGCAATATTCCTGTGCCAGTATGATGTCGCTGTCCTCGAACAACTCCTTCAGCTTGCCCCGGATCGCCTCCTCGCCCCGTCACCTTGAACACGCCCCGGCTGAAAGACCCGTCCGGGATCTTCAGGACCACGGGAGACCCGAGCCGCTCTTCCAGCTGGTCCGCCTCTTTCAGCGAGGACAGGATTACCGTCTTCGGCGTCGGAACACCGTGTGCCTCCAGCAGCTCGGCCAGATAGACCTTGTTGGTGCAGCGGATCATGGAGACCGGATCGTCGATCACCGGCATGCGCTCCTGCACCGCGCGCCGCGCGAAGCGATAGGTGTGATTGTCGATATTGGTCGTCTCGCGGATGAACAGGGCGTCGTACTGGGCAAGCCGGTCCAGATCGCCCTTGCCGATCGGCACCAGTTCCACGCCGTGGCGGGCGGCGACCTTCGCCATGTATTTAAGCGAGGAAATGCTTGAGGGCGGCAGCTCTTCCTTCGGATCGGAGAGCACGGCCAGCGCATATTTCATCACCGCACGCTGTTTCGGCGCCCGCCAGGGACGGTGCGTGTAGCGCTCCAGCGCCTCGATCAGAAAGGTGCGGCGCGGCGCATCCAGTTCGGTGATCGCCAGCGGACGGATCTTGCGGATCGCCCGCCATTCGCCCGGCTCGACCGTGACTTCCAGGATCGGGGTCCGGTACCAGTCGAACAACAGCCGCGCGAAGGGCTCCAGTTGCTCGTTGCCGGTCTGCCCGAGACAGACGGTGATCCTGGAAATCTCCGCCGCCGCATCCCCAATCTTGCGGAAGCACTGGTTCAGGCTGTTTTCCAGTTCCGGCAGGGCGTGATTGTAGAGCTGCTTGCGCGACAGCTCGATCATGGTCTCCACGCTCGGCAGCACCCTGTGCTGGCGCGCCTCGGCCAGCAGAGAGGCGTAATAGCCGGCCCCCTGGTAGGCGAAGGAGCGGGAGAAGTTCAGGATATTCGGATTGATGCCGGTAAACAGCTTCGGCCGCATCAGGTAGTCCCTGACGGTCATGACCTTGTGCGCCGTATCCGCGTTGGAGATGTCTTTCAGATTATCGACGAGAATGACCCAGGTCGGCATGCGTCCCTATTCCTTTCGTAATATGACCTGAGCGCGGACAGCCGTCCGGCCCCATCGCGCCATGCGCTCGAATTCCGCATCCGGGATCGGCAAATTGGCCGCATCCGCGGGGCTTTCGTGCCGTTCGTGTTCCAGCCACGGATCATGGATGATCAGATGGCGCTCGTCCTGATCGTGCACAAGAATCCAGTGCGGGACTTTCTGACCGAACATGCGGTAGCCGGAGATCAGCACGATCGCCACCGCGCCCTTGGCGACCTCCGCCGCCAG
Source organism: uncultured Roseibium sp. (assembly GCF_963675095.2). Taxonomy (GTDB): domain Bacteria; phylum Pseudomonadota; class Alphaproteobacteria; order Rhizobiales; family Stappiaceae; genus Roseibium. The sequence goes on from NZ_CAXXSJ010000028.1 coordinate 240,957, forward strand.
CTCCCGGGCCATCAGCGGCTGGTCAGATGAGGTCACGCCCAGCGCCTGCGCGTCCCTCCGGTAGCCCTCCTGCACCAGTTTCATGATTTCCCGCTTTTCCGGATCGCGCACGGAAGCCAGGAACAGCGGTTCGTCCGGCGACAGCCGCACCTCCGCCGTCAGCCCCTTGCGCGCAGCCGCCGTCGCCAGGCCGAACGGCCCGCAACCGCCGTGCCCGGAGGCCAGATAGATCGTCGTCGCCTCGCGCCAGAACGAGAGCTCGGTCAGGGTATCCGTCGGAAAATCACTGTCGAACTGCTTCGCCGCCATGATGAGGCAGGCCGGACCGCAGGTGAATTCGGTGGTCTGCGCGTAATAAGGCGCCCGGCCTCGACCCAGACCGGGTCTATCACCGGGGCCATGCAGCAGTTTTTCCATACGGAGCGCGGTGCAGCCGTCCTCGTAATAGTCCGGAACCTGTCCGCAAGGGCGGTAGCCGGACGCGCGGTAAAGGCCGATCGCAGCCTCGTTGTCCTCGCGCACCTCGAGCCGGAGCACGATCCGCTCTTCCTCGAAGGCCGCACGTTCGCTGGCGGCAAGCAGTCGCCGGGCGATCCCCGCCCCTCTACAATCCGGGTCGATGGCCAGCGAATAAAGCCGGGCCAGCGCCGTGCCGCTGCGCAGAAGGATCAACGCGTAGCCGGCGATCTTGCCCGCGGTCTCGGCCACGAGAAGCCGCGCGGTCGAGCGCTCCAGAAACCGCCTAAAACTGCGCCGCGACACGCGATCGGTTTCAAAACAGCGGTTTTCAAGCGCGACCAGACCGTCCAGATCCTTCGGATCGGCTTCCCTGATTATGATCGGATTATCAGCATCGTCGGGCAATCATTCGGCCCCGAAAACCCGGCGTCCAGGCGCCGGTAAATTGAACCTTTGCTCCGGCTGTCAGGCGGCCGCAAAAAGACTCGCCCGCTGCCGCCGGCAGCGACAGCCTCAATACTCCTATCGCGCGGTTCTGTCTTGCGAAAAACACAAGGTCCGCAACGTCACGGACAATTTCGAATTTTTAGCCGGCGACCTTCGCGCGGTCCTTGCCCGACTGTCGCAATTCGGCGTCACGCTTGGCCTTGGCAACGGCTTCCTGACCGCCACGGGTCTCCATCATCATCGACAGGTCGTTCTGATTGTCCTGGTCGACCGGTGTTAGCGCAAGGTCCGTGTAGGTCTTGCGATCCGGCGCCCGCTTGATCGCCTTGTAGCGCCAGTAGAACTTGGCAACGTTGCTGACGATCGCCCAGTGCTTGGAAACGATCTCGGTCAGGTAACGGGGATAGAAGACCAGCGGGTTTTCGATCGGCAGGCCCGAGCGGCGGTCAGTGCGCACCTTGATCCGGAAATAACCGCCCTCCAGCGGATGAACGCCTTCGTAGCGTACCATCAGCCAGAACCACATCATCAGGAACAGCTTGTTGCCCGGCCGGCCTCTGGGATGGGCCGCCGCCCGGCGCAGCACCGTGGTGACGTGATCCATGCTGTAATAGCTGTCCCAGGCGGCGCGGTAGGCATCCTCCCATTCGGCGTCGGACATCGTCGGATGATGGCTGACCCGGTGGTTCAGATCGTATTTGTTCAGATCCGGATCCATCCAGATGCCCTTTTCCAGAAGCACCTTGTGGTCCTCCGATCCGGGCAGCGGCGTCAGGAAGAAGAACTCCAGGAGGTCGAGCGGCAGTTCCTTCTTGATGATCTCGATGTCCCGCAGGACGGATTCCTTGGTATCGTTCGGGAACCCGATGATGTAGCCGGCATAGGTGGTCGCGCCATGGTCGCGCCAAGCGAGCAGCATCTCGCGGTATTCGGTGATCTTGTTCTGCCGCTTCTTGGCGGCCATCAGGTTGTCCGGGTTGATGTTCTCAAGCCCGATGAACACCCGGTTGACCCCGGCCCGTGTCGCTTTCTCGATGAAGTTCTTGATCCGGTGGCACAGCGTGTCGACCTGGATGATGAACTTGATGTCGAAACCTTCTTCCTCGCGCAGATAGATCAGCCGGTCGAACAGCTCTTCCCAGTGGCGGTTGCGGGCGAAATTGTCGTCGGTGATGAAGAAGCGGTTGATCTTCTGGGCGTAGTTGTCGCGGATGATCCGCTCCAGGTCGTCGGCGGAGCGGGAACCGGCTCTTGCGGCCCTGTACGTTGATGATGGTGCAGAAAGAGCACTGGAACGGACAGCCCCGGCCCAGATCGAAACTGGAATGGGAGCCGGCGGTGAACTGGATGTGCTTCGACGGCAGGATCGGCGTCGGCTCGCCATCGAGCGACGGCAGGTCCGACATGTAATTGTAGATCGGCTTCAGCTCACCTGCATAGGCGTGCCGGAAGACCTCGTCCAGACGCAGATCCTCCGCTTCGCCGGCGAAGAAGGTAATTCCCATCTTCTGCGCGTCGACCATCTCCTGCGGCATTTCCTTGAGCATGGACATGCATCCGGAAACGTGGAAGCCACCGATGGCAACCTGCAGGTCCGCCTTCAGGAACTTCTGGGCCAGATCGACCGCGCGCGGGAACTGGTTGGACTGAACCCGACCAGGCCGATCAGGGCCTTGCCGCCGGACTCCCGGATCATGCGGATGATCTTCGCCGGTTTCACCCGCGTGTTGGTCTCGTCATAGGTGTGCAGATGGATCCGGACATCGGGGCCCGAGCGCCTTCCGTCGATCGCAGCCTCTGCCAGGCCGTTCAGGCAGGCAAGCGTGTTGGAGGGGATCGCGGAACGTAGCCATTGAATCGGGTAGCCGTCGTCGTCGTAATGCGTCGGCTTGATCATGATGAAATGGAAGTCTTCCACGTGCAGCTCTCCACCCTTCCGGGTTTTCTGTATTTTTCTCGGGCGACCTCGCACCGGCTTGACAGCTGGTCAATGCTTAATCCGGAAATCCGGCCGCATTTCGACCGCGCCTTCCGTAGCGGCGGCGCCGTACCGCGATTGCGGGGACGCCTACATAGCCAGCGTTGAGTCTTTTCGAATCGGAATCTGAACGTGGATGGCGAAACGCCGGTCACGCAAGTGTCAGCCGGCCTGCGCGGCATGATTGTTGACCTGCGACAATTTGGCAGCCAGCATTGGATTGAGCGCGTTTTGCGGACGGCCGGTCGCAGGGGAACGGGACGCGGAACTTCCGCGCCGGGAGGGGAGCATCATGAAAGATCGCATTGTCATGGTTACAGGCGCATCGGGCAACCTCGGCAGCGCCGTCGTCGATACGCTGCAGGATGTATGTGCAGGTGTCGTCTGCGTGAATTTCAGCGACCCCCGGCATGGAACAGCTCGAGCCGGGCGCCAGTGGAAAAGCCGCTTTGCTGAAGATCGGCGGCATCGACACCTCCAAACCCGAAGCCTGTCAGGCGGTTGTCGACAAGTGCCCTTGCGACCTTCGGCAGGCTCGATGGCCTCGTCAATACGGTCGGCGGTTTCGGCATGGGCCCTGTCGATGATGACGGTCTGGGCGCTCTGGGAAAAATTCATGTCGATGAATGCGAAGACGGCCTATTGCATCAGCGCCGCCGTACTGAAGCCCATGCAAGAGGCGGGCTACGGGCGCATCGTGCATATTTCCGCGGCCCCCGGGCAAAAAGCAGGCGCCCGCCAGGCCGCCTATGCGGCCTCCAAGTCGGCCGTCCTCCGCCTGACGGAAGCCATCGCTGCAGAAAACCGGAAACATGGCATCTCCGCCAACTGCATTCTTCCCGGCACCATCGACACCCCGCAGAACCGGGAGGCGATGCCGGATGCGAAGACCGACACCTGGGTGAAACCGGAATCGATCGCCCGGCTGATCGCCTTCCTGATGACGCCGGAGGGAGGCGTCACGACCGGCGGCGCCATTCCCGCAACCGGCAAGGTTTAGGTCGCCGATGCTGGCGTTTTCCGATCCCGTCGCCGTGGGGCCTGATGGTATGGGCTGCCGCCGGTCTGGTGACGGGCATCGCGTTCCTTCTTTACGGCATCGACCGGATCGATGAGGCCGCAGAGGGCGCCTATGCGGTGCGGCCTCTTCTGCTTCCCGGCATCGTTCTCCTGTGGCCGCTGGTCCTGTGGCGCTGGTGGGTCCTGTCGCGGGGAAGCCACTGATGCAACGCAGACACCGACGAGCCCATGCCGCCATCTGGACGCTGCTGGCAATCGCCCTGCCCGTGGCGCTGACCGTCATTTTCCTGAGCTACCCCAAACTTTCCAAAGACGCGCCGGCCATACGGCTGGATGAACCTAGCAAGACGGCAACAGGACAATCATGAGCGTTTCCTATCAGCCCGTCCTCTGGAACCGGACCAAGCTCATCTACGACGCCGTGCTGATCGTTGCGATCGTCGCCTATGTGCTCATCTTCCTGAAGCTCGGCCCGATGCTCTCGCAGGCAATGGCGGAGACAAACGTTCCCATCCTGCGGATGCGCGCCTTCGGGTCGCTTGCCCTCATCCTGCTAACGGTGGTGCTTGCCATTGGACCGCTTGCCCGGCTCGACGTGCGCCTCATGCCGCTTCTCTACAATCGCCGCCATTTCGGCGTGATGACCGCGATCGTCGCCGCCACCCATGCCTGGTACGTGCTTGCCTGGTATTTCGCCTTCAGCCCGACGCCGCAATTGCTCGCACTCTTCACCAGTAATACGAGCTTCGGACATGTGGCGGGGTTTCCCTTCGAGCTGTTCGGCGTGCTGGCACTGACGATCCTCGCCGTGCTCGCCGCCACCAGCCACGATTTCTGGCTCTCCTTCCTGTCTCCTCCCCTTTGGAAGGCGATCCACATGAGCGTCTACGGGGCCTATGCAGCCGTCGTGCTCCATGTGACGCTTGGGGCGCTCGCCGATGGCAAGAACGCGGCCCTCGGGGTCTTCCTGTTCATAAGCCTCGGGACCCTGTGCGCCTTGCACCTGATCGCCGGCAGGCGGGAGCGGGCCGCCGACAAGGCGGCTTCAGCGCAGGATGAAAAGACGCACTGGATCGACATCGGCGACCTCACGGAGATTGCCGAAAACCGGGCGATCATCGGAGCGGCACCCGGCGGCGAGCGCATCGCCGTCTTCCGCTCCAAGGGAAAACTCTCCGCACTTTCCAACCTGTGTTCGCACCAGAACGGCCCGGTCGGCGAAGGTAAGGTCGTGCTCGGCCTGGTCACCTGCCCATGGCACGGCTACCAGTACCGGCTCGAGGACGGCTGCTCGCCACCGCCCTTCAAGGAACGCATCCGCAAGTACCGCGTCGCGCTGTCCGGCACCCGTGTCCTGGTCGATCCGGAGCCCCTGCCGCTCGGTACCCGGTTGGAACCGCTTTCCATCCCCGAAGAGCAACTCGCGGCATCAGCTGCCTCGAGCGGAGGCTGACCATGCTGAAACCACCGGAGCGCGGCTTCTTCGTCGGCTATTTCAAGAAAGTGCCTGCCGACATCCGCCGGTTGATGCTGGTCTTTATCGTGACCTTCGTTGGAGCCTTTTCCGCCGCCGCCTTTGTCGTCGCGCTCGACACGGACAGCCCGGGTTCCGGATCCTTCGCCGGCCCACCGCCGGAAGGCGAACTGACCGGAACCATCGACCTGCTGCCCTATCCCGTTCTTCGGGTCGCGGCTTCCGCCGGCAAGCCGGCCCGGGCCGTCATGCTGGCCGGAACCGGCAAATTCGGCGTTTCGGACCGGGCAGAAAAGCTGGAAGGACAGTCGGTGGTCGTTGGCGGCTTTCTCGCCAGGCGCGGCGACCTAGAGATGCTGCTGGTCGGCGACAGGATGGAGGCGGAGGATGAACAACCAGCGGACCTGCCGGTGCCCACCACTGCGCAAGACCTGGGCCGCTGGCGCCTGACCGGGGAAATCTGCGACGGGAAATGTGCTGCCGGTGCCATGCGCCCGGGCACCGGCCTTGCGCACAAGGCCTGCGCCAACCTGTGCATCAGCGGCGGCGTGCCGCCTGTTTTCGTCTCCACTGCGCCGGTCGAAGGCCACAACTTCTTGCTGATGGCCTCCGCCGACGGCGGACCGATACCGAAATGGCTGCTGGACAGAACCGCCGTCCCGGTGGTGCTGGAAGGCCGCGTCGAACGCCGGGACGACCTTCTGGTCTTCAAGGTGGACCGGGAAGCAAAAGGCGGCGGCACATGAGCGGACCGACGAAATCTCCAGCCCGGCACCTGATTGGCCGGCACCTGATCGGATTGTCCGTAACCATCCTCGCACTGGCCATCATCGTGTGGGTGTGGCGGGACGGTCTGAACTACCTGAACGGAACGATTTTTTCCGAAATGCGCTATCTCGCCTTCGCAGGCTTCGTCGTCGTGTTCCTGACCGCCGTCAACAAGGTGACAGACAAGTTCCTGCACTAATCCAGCCGGTGCTCTTTCTTGATGTGCGCGCCCGTCCAGTGGCCGTACCGCCAGGGGCGGAACCAGTTCCGGCCCCTCGGCAGGTGATCGGGAACGGGATCGTAGCCCGAAGGACCCCAGGGATTGCATCTCAGAATCCGGGACAGTCCGATCCAACCGCCGGCCCACAGCCCGTAGGTGCGGATCGCCTCTTCGGTATATTCCGAACAGGTCGGTGCATAGCGGCAGCCCCGCCCCATGAAGGACGACAGCGTATACCGGTACAGTTGGATCATCCCGATCCCGATGAGTTTCGGCAGGTCTCTGAGAATGGTCATCCCGGTGATCTTACAACAAACATCCTATCGAGGCCCGTCGACATTTTTTTCGCAGGTCTTTCCCGGGTCAGGCCACGGTCTCCGCACTGGACCCCGCATGTTCTGCCTCGATCTGATCCAGCGCATCGACGATGGCGTCAAAGACCAGCATGGTGGAGGCATGGCGGGCCTTGTATTCGCGCACCGGCTCCAGGAATTTCAGGTCCTCGAACCGGCCCGTGGGCGGCTCGCCGCCGTCCTTCAGCATGGCCCGCATGGTCTTGCGGACCTCGCGCAGTTCTTCCGGCGCGGCGCCAATGACGTGTTGGGCGACGATCGAAGAAGACGCCTGGCCCAGCGCGCAGGCTTTCACGTCGTGGGCATAATCGGAAACGACACCATCCTTCAGGCAAAGATCCACAATGACCGTGGACCCGCACAACTTGGAATGGGCCTTTGCCGACGCTTGAGGATGCTCCAGACGCCCGATCCGCGGAATGTTTCCCGCGAATTCGAGGATCCTGGCATTGTAGATATCGTCAAGCATTCTCGCCTCTTCGTGAAACCGGGTGATCACTGTCTGCATTGCAGCCCGCACGTCTTTCCCTATATAGATCAGTCGTTGTCGGTTTTCTGCAAGAGCCTGAGTTAATCGCCTTGTAAGTCAGATAGGCGTATCATCCGCTTCAGAACACCGCGGCACAAGCCGGATGTGATCAATTCGACCGTGAACCTGCCCCAGGGCGTCCTTCACGGCCGGGCCATCGGAAATTAAAAGATACGGCGGATTGATCCGCTCTGCCGGGAAAAGCGTATGACGGGTAACCAGGGCAAGGTAGCGAGAATCGAAATGGACGCAGTCCTCAAGCAAGTCGGAAAGAAATTCGAGCGCAAGGCTCCCGATCAGCTCAAGCGTCCGAGCCGCGAGGAAGCGGAAGCCGCCGTGCGGACGCTTCTTGCCTGGACCGGCGACGATCCGGAGCGCGAAGGGTTGCTGGACACGCCAAAACGGGTCGTCAAGGCCTTTGAGCAGCTCTATGCCGGTTATTTTGAAGATCCCTTCTCCCATCTGGAGCGGGTGTTCGAGGATGTGGGCGGCTACCAGGACATCGTCATGGTGCGCGGCATCCCTTTCAATTCCTTCTGCGAACACCACATGCTGCCGTTCATCGGCCAGGCCCATATCGCTTATTATCCGGCGGACGGCGTCGTCGGCCTGTCCAAGCTGGCGCGCGTGGTCGACATCTTTGCCAAGCGGCTGCAGACACAGGAACACTTGACCTCGCAAATCGCTTCCGCCATTGACGACACGATCGCACCGCGCGGCCTTGCCGTCATGCTCGAGGCCGAGCATCAGTGCATGACCATGCGCGGGGTGCAGAAACAGGGTGTGTCCACCATCACCACCCAGTTCACCGGAGTTTTCCAGGACGAGCCGGCCGAGCAGGCCAAGTTCATGAGCCTGGTCCGCGGCGGGAGCCGGTAACAGCCCCCGCCCTATTTAGGGTACGGACCCATAAAATTCTGTTTTCAGGTCGATCAGGAAATAGCTGTATCCAAGGCGCAGAAATCGCAGAAAGCCCGGCAGGTTTTTAAGATTTTGCAACGCAGGAGGCGGCTATTTCCTGATCGATCCGAAGGACGCCTATCCGGCTGCGGAAAGCCGCGTCAAAGCCTTTGCACCATGCACACACATGGTTCTGCAGGCTTTTTCTCACTTTCCTTTGCCGGATTGACGCCTGAAAGCGGAATTTTGTGGGTCCGTACCCTATGCGAGGGAATTTACCTGTGTGCACGTCCATTTTCGCCGAGCGCGGCGACAAGACCGAAATCGAGACCGGCGCGGTTCTCCAGCCGAAATTCGACGGCGACGGCCTGATTGCCGCCGTGGTGACCGACCATGTCACGGGCGACGTGCTGATGGTCGGCTACATGAATGCCGAAGCCTTGCGCCGGACCATCGAGACCGGCGAAGCTTGGTACTGGAGCCGGTCCCGTCAGGGCTACTGGAAAAAAGGCGAAACCTCCGGCCAGATCCAGCATGTGAAGGAAATCCGCACCGACTGCGATCAGGACGCCATCTGGCTCAAGGTCGAGGTCGCCGGCAACGGTGCCACCTGCCACACCGGTTTCAATTCCTGCTTCTTCCGCAAGATCGTCCGGGAGGACGATGGCAGTTTCCGTCTGGAACGGGTGGAAAAAGACCGCGTCTACGACCCGAAGGACGTCTACGGCGCGTAAGAGATAAGACACCGGCCATGAGGTGAGTGGGGGAAACTCCCAAGATAAACGGCCGGCTAAAGAAGGCACCCCCGAGCCTCATGTTCCCTTCTCCCCCTCAAGGGGGGAGACAGGAGCAAGGGGCATGGACCTCATAAATACGCAACGGAGTCGCTGGCGGCCCTGCCAGAACCAGGCGCTCGAACGAAACGTTAGCCCCCTACGCCATGGTGATGTAGGTCCGCATGTGTTCGGCTTCCATCTCGACCTGGGCGATCCTGTATTTGACCGCGTCGCCGATGGAAATCAGACCCACCACCTTGCCATCCCTGAGGACCGGAACATGGCGGAACCGGCCCGAGGTCATCTTGGACATGACGTCCATGATCGCGTCCTCTTCACCGCAGGTGACGACAGAGGTAGTCATGACGCTTGAAGCCGGCATATCGAGTGAAGCCGGACCCTTGGCCGCCAGCATCTTGACGATATCGCGTTCGGAAATGATGCCTTCGATGTGATTGGCCGCATCGGTCACCAGGATGGCACCGATCCCCTTTTCCGCGAGCGTAGTGCAAATATCGCGCAGCGGCGTCGTCCCGCGTGCCGTAATCACGTCGTGTCCTTTGTCTTGCAAGATAATGCCAACGGTCATTTGCCAACTCCTCCCGTATCGTCGAGGGGACACCGACGTGCGGCATCCGGTCGGGTATCATGACAAATTATTCGAGCGAGGCAAAGTGTCGCAGTTCAGGAATGTTAATACCGTCTGCGCGGCACGGGATCGATCAGGGGAAAAAGGAGCAGTCCGGCCAGAAAACCGCCGATATGCGCCTCCCAGGCAATTGTGCCCGCGCCACCGGCCATGGGCATATTGATCTGGCCGAACAGAAAGTTCATCCCGAACCAGACACCTAAGAAGGCGACCACGGACCTGTTGGAGAAGGACTGCAGCAACGGAGCCGCGGGCACCCGGAATGCCGCATCGTCCGTCCGCCGGATCACGCCAGCGGGGCCGCCCAGCTCGAACACGAACCGAGCTGCGGCCGCCATGTGCCCGGAAATCGCGGCAGAAGCCCCGATCATCGGTGCTTGCCCGTCGAAATGGGTGGCCAGATGCATCGCCGCGCCGCCAGCAGCACAAAGTGCCGAGAAGAGCAGGAACCGCAGAGCCCCGAACCGGCGTGCGACCGCACTTCCGAAAACGATCATCCACAGCATGTTGAAGGCAATGTGGGTAACACCGCCGTGCAGAAACGCATAGGTAACGAAGGTCCAGACATCGGCGGCAAGTCCACCGGGAGCCGCTCCCGTCGCCAGAACTTCCGGCTGGTAGCGCAGCGGCCAGAAAGCGAAATAGATGATGATGTCATTGTTCAGCGGCGTGGAGAACACGTAGGTCTGCAGCACGAACAGGACGATCATGATCCCGGCGAGCCAGACCACCACCTTGGGCAGGTTGAAGGCCGGCTCGGGCCCTCGCTCTTCGGGCTCGCCGCGTCCGGGTTCGAAAACGTGTTGGTTCATCTCGGGCCTTCTCTGTGACGCCGCCAACATGCACGTCAAATGAGGGCGATGGCAAGGCATGCGGAGACAAACCCCGCGCGGGGCGGTCCAGCGTCCCAAAAGAAAACGCCTGCCACCGGTTTCGGTGACAGGCGTTTGTGCCAACATGACGATGGCTGGTCGCGTCCCCACGCTCCCCCGGAGCAACCTTTAAGGAAACTCCACCGGTCAGGCCCTCAAGGGGCCAGCCCCCAAATGCAGCCCCGATTGCCTAACGCAATATTAAGGTGCCGAAGTCCCGCCCTCTTGGCAACGATAAGCAATCGTTAACCTTAATTAAGTGTGACGCACACCCATTTCGCCGGTTTTGCGCCATTTGGCACGCCCTCTGCTTAACAGGACCCAAACACGGAGACAGAAGCGAAGGTGTCCCGATTTCGGACAGGCGGTCGTAACCCGCTCGATTTCGGCACCGCTCTTTAAGACAGGGGCATAGTCAGATGAAGAACGGCGTAACCAAAACACTCTACAAGTACTGGGACGATCTGCGCGGAACGCGTCCTGCCCCCAACCGCAGCGAAATCGATCCCGGCCGGATTCGGTCGCTCTTGGGCGATACGTTCATCCTCGAAGTGAATTCGCCTCATGACGTGCGCTACCGGCTCGCCGGAACGCGCCTATGCTCGGCACACTGCCGGGAACTGAAAGGCCGCAATTTCCTGCGCGGCTGGAGCGAGAAGGATCGCGAGGCTCTCGCCAGCCTGATTGCCGCCATCACCGAGGATGCGGCCGCTGCCGTCATCGGAGTGGCCGGCCACACCGAACGGGAGCAGCAACTGCATATGGAAATGCTGCTTCTGCCGCTGAATGTTCCCGGCGAAGGCCGCATCCGGATCCTGGGCTCCTCCACCCCGATGGAACGCCCCTACTGGCTCGGTCTGCATCCCATTTTGAACCAGTCGATCACCAGCCTGCGTCTTGTCTGGCCGGATGAGCGGCCGTATTTCCTCAAGCCCGGCGAAGGCGTCAATCCCATCCTGCCGCGCTTTACCGCGGAAGGCATGAATCTGCCGCATTCCAGCCTTCCCCAAGGTGCTGAACGCCAGGTAGGACACCTGACGGTCTATTCGGGCGGAAAATCGTAAGCGGAAGTAGCGGCGCCTTACATATCGTTAACCCCACGCCCGTAAACTGCGATTCCTTGGGACGTGTGCGATGACGCCCGTTCCCGGAATACGTGTCAGGCGTAGGGGCAAACGGGTATTAGACGCATGGGCGCCGGATTGGCTACAGCAACCGATGGAAGCAGAACGCTTCAGGCAACGGACCGGCGTCGGCATCAGCGTGTATCCGTAAATATTCTCGGCCGTTTCATGCTTGAAGACCGGCGCGAATATCCGTGCCAGGTCATCGACATGTCGCCCGGCGGCATGGCCATGATCACACCCGTTTCCGGTCGCGTCGGCGAACGGGTCGTTGCCTATCTCGACCACCTGAGCCGCGTGGAAGGCCGGATTGCACGCCTCTTCGACGGCGGCTTTGCGGTCGAACTGCGCAATACGCCGCGCAAGCGTGACAAGATTGCCAATGTCCTGACCTGGCTCGCCAACCGCGACGAGCTCAATCTGCCCGAAGACCGCCGGCACGATCGCTTCGTTCCCAAGAACCCGATCACCAAGATCGTCCTGCCGGACGGTTCGGAACACATGTGCCGGATCATCGACGTGTCCCTTTCCGGTGCGGCTCTTGCCACCGACGTTCAGCCGGAGCCCGGCGACAGCATCGCACTTGGCAAGATGCGCGCCCGTGTCGTTCGCCGCATCGAAGGCGGCATCGCCGTGGAGTTCGCGGCCATCCAGAACCGGGAACTGCTGGAACATCATATTTCCAGTGGCGACTGACCGGTCCGGGTCTTTCTTCTCTCTTACATTGTAAGCGGCTCAGCAGCTGAACAACCAGCGGAGCTGCTCCGGCTTCCACCATGCCTGCACCTTTAAATCTGCCGTAAAGGAAACCGGAAGGGTATTCCCTTCGGGATTTGGTAACCTTGCGTGCACCTGGCAGCGAATTTTCTCTCAGAAAAACATCCCGGAAAACACCCTGTTTCACCTTAGCGGAACAGCTGGTTACTGGCGCCCGGGACATCGCATTGATGGTCCGAGGCCAGATCTCCACCTTCCTGTTTCCGGTGATTTCCTCTTTTCTTCAGAGACTTGCAGAAGATAGGAACAATTTTACTCAACTAAGAAGCAAATTAAATTCAAAGTAGATTACACATTTACTAAAGTAATGATCAAATCCAACTAAAGTTTTATTCTTGATTTATATTTTAAATTCTCAAGAAATAAAATCGCATCTGTCATTGTTACGTCAGCCTTGGGGAGGGCGTTACAATGAAATTACATCAGAAGTACACTTATATACCTGCAGTTCTTCTTTTAACCGCAGTGACCTCATGGACAGCAGAGGCCTCGCCGAGCCGTTTCATGGCCATGGACACCGTCGTCAAAGCGCCAGTCGGGCATGTGCAGTTCTGTAGGGAGAACCGCAGTGAATGCCAGGGCGGCACCAACGCGCCGGTCGTGGTCAAGCTGACGGAAGAAAGATGGAATGAGCTGATCGCGCTGAACCACAAGATCAACAGCCGGATCAGGCCGGTGACCGATGAAGAGAATTTCGGGAAGCCGGAATACTGGACTTATCCGGTGAACGGTTCGGGCGATTGCGAGGAATACGTCCTCGAAAAACAGCGCGAACTCATTGCCGCAGGCTGGCCGAGAAGCGCGCTTCTGATCACGGTCGCCAAGGACGTGAAGAATGCCGGCCACGCAGTGCTGACCGTGCGCACCGATCAGGGGGACATGATCCTCGACAACCAGATCGAAGCGGTCCTGCCCTGGTATTCCACGCCGTACAGATACATCAAGCGCCAGTCCACGCGCGCTCCGGCGAAATGGACAGGTATCGCGGACACGCGGGTCACGACGGTGAGTAGCGTGAGCGAATAAGCCTGGCACGGCGCTTCGGCCCGACGGGCTTGCCCGACGCCAGGAAATAGAAATTGGAGGATTGCCCTTCGGGGCAACGGGAAGATCCGGTCGCGTCCCCACCCTCCCCATCCCTACCACGACCGGGTCCAGGGAGTCGGCTAGCCCCCGCAAGCCGGCTCCCGTCCTTTTTCGGTCGCCTCCGGGCGATATTCGAGGGTACAGCCGGTCAGACCGGCGAAAGTCCCGCCTTGAACCGCTGCCAATTGCGCACATAGCCTGCGGCGGATTTCGTGATGCCCTCGGCCGCCTCCGCATCCAGCTGGCGGATCACCTTTCCCGGCATGCCGACGACCAGGGAATTGTCCGGAATCACCTTGCCTTCGCCGATGAGGGCATTAGCACCGATAATGCAATTCTCGCCGATCACCGCGCCGTTCAGGATCGTTGCCCCCATGCCCACCAGCGAGTTCCGCTTGATGGTACAGCCGTGCAGGATCGCCTTGTGGCCGATCGTGCAATCGGGTCCGATGGTAAGCGGGGAGCCCATGTCGGTGTGAAACACGCTGCCGTCCTGGACGTTCGAGCGTTCCCCGATATGGATCAGCTCATTGTCGCCGCGCAGCACCGCACCGAACCAGACGCTCGCATCCCGGTCGAGCCGAACACGTCCGATCACATCGGCATCCGGAGCGACCCAGTAGCGGTCGTCGTCTGGAAATTCCGGTTGAACGCCCTCCAGGCTGTAAATCGGCATTGCGTTTCCCCTCCCTTTTGCTTCGTGCCGGTTAGAACTTGCCGGCAATGCTCAAGGCGCACTGCATGACCAGAAGGCCAGAGCAGATGCTCCACATGCCGGCGATCGTAGACGAGGCGACCAGCCAGCCGATCGGTCTGCCTTCGATTCGGCGGCCGCGAATGGCATTGCGCATGATGATGAAGGGACCGGCAAGTACACACACACCGATGGCGGCGATCGTGCCAATCACGCTATCCACGGCAAAATTGAAACGCGGCGGCTGATCGGTCACCAACTGGTAAAAGCTGCCAATTACGCCTGCTGAGACAAACCCCGCACAACCAATGTACAGCGCGACGAAAAGCTGGAACAACACAACATTAACCCTTTGTTAACTTTTACAAGCTGAAGCTGCTTTAGAATTTGTTAAGGGTCAAGTGCAAGCGCCGTGCCGTTTTGAGTCTCGGCCAGCCCTCCTGCCAATCCGGACAGAAATCCTGGCCCATGCTGGAAATGATGAGCGATATCCCATCCCGTTTCGGGACAGCCGTCTCCCATCGAGACGGTTCAGGCACATGGTCCGGCCAATATGAAACGCCGGGAGCCGGTCGTTGACCGTGCTTGTGCTCCCCGCCTCGAGCGGCGTCAGCCCGCGGTATTTCACCTATTTGACGGCCGCCATGGCAGTGCTGGCCCTGGTATACGTGTTGTATCTGGCCGCCCGCTGGACGGGATACTGGAATGGGGACATGGAATGGGCTGACGAGCCCGGAAGCCGGACCGTTTTCGTCGGCGGCCAGGCCTTCGAAGTCCCCGTGAACATGATCCGGGCCCCGGCCCAGCGGCTTGGCGTCAAACAAACGGGAGAGCACCTGTCGGCCCTGCATCTGGGCGTGATATGGCCCACCATGTCCGGCTTTAAAAAGGACAAGGCGGACCAGTTCGCGGCCTTCGGAGAAGGCTCCAACGTGGTGCTTCTGGATATCGCCAGGAACGCGCGCGGAGAAACCATGCGCGACAGGCTCGATCCGGTCTACAGACGTTTGGCCAGGGGAAAAGAGGGAGCCGGTCCGGCAGGCCTCAGGGTCCTGACACTTTCAAGCCCGATCGGCGCCCGGGATCAGATTGTCTATGAGCCGGGCAGCGAGACCGGGTTCATCGCCCGTTGCCGTCAATCCCTGAGCGATACGATCGCCATCTGCACCGCACAGCGGGAGCTGTCCGGCGAGCTGCTTTTGACCTACCGCTTCGAAGAGGCGCATCTGGCCAATTGGGGAAGGCTGGAGCGGCGGGCCGTTGAACTGGTCCGCGCGCTCGAAATCAGGAAAAAATAAAAGTCCGGACCGGTAAGTCCTCAGACCTCGTCCAGATCGATCTCAAGGATCGCCATCTGGAAATTCCAGCTCAGGTCCTCGTCCTCGTCGTCACGGAAGATAACGCCGACGAATTCGTCGCCGATGTAAACCTCCGCCGAGTCGTCCTTGCGCGGACGGGCTTTGACCTGAATGCGATCCAGCTCGAATTTCTGTTTCAGATAGGCTTCGAGCTTTCGGATTTCATCGGGTTTCACGTCGCTTCTCCTGCGCAATCAATGAGTGGGTTCTGACGCGGACCCTACAGAACTTTTGCTTCAAGCCAACCGTCTTCGTCAGCTTTCCCCGTCTTCCTTGACGGCAGCCTTGCCGGCATTCTCCGCCTCGATGAGCTGGTCCATCGAACGCGAGGGTTCTGCGCAGCCTGCCTTGCCGACGATCTTTGCCGGCACGCCGGCAACCGTGGTGTTGGGCGGCACCGGGCTGAGAACCACCGACCCGGCAGCAATGCGCGAGCAATGGCCGATCTCCAGATTGCCGAGAACCTTGGCTCCGGCACCGATCAGGACGCCGTTGCGGATCTTCGGATGGCGGTCGCCGCCTTCCTTGCCCGTTCCGCCGAGGGTCACACCCTGCAGGATCGACACATCATCGCCGATCGAGGCCGTGCTGCCGACGACGACGCCGGTGCCGTGGTCGATGAAGATCCCGCGCCCGACGGGAACCGCTGGATGGATATCCACCTGGAAGACTTCCGAAGACCGGCTTTGCAGATAGAGCGCGAAGTCCTCGCGTCCCTGCCGCCACAGCCAGTTGGCGAGCCGGTGGGTCTGAAGCGCATGAAAGCCCTTGAAATAGAGCACCGGCTCCAGCAGCCGGTGGCAGGCCGGGTCGCGATCGTAGACAGAGACGATGTCCACCCGGAAGATTTCCGCAAGCTCGGGCTCGGACGCCAACGCTTCCAGATAGGTCTGCCGGATCAGCGAGGCGGACACGATATCGCGTCCCAGACGATCACCGAGACGGTGGACGACCGCTTCCTCCAGCGTTTCGTGGTTCAACACGGTCTCGTAGACAAACGAAGACAAGGCCGGCTCGCAGGCAACCATGGCCTGGGCCTCTTCCCGAAGCTGACGCCAGACCGGATCGTGAAGCGCCAGATTGGCCGCATTCTGCCGAGGGGACGGGTTCGACATGGCTTGTCTCCTTTTCAAGCCGTAATAAGTGGTTGCCCTAAGATAGGACGCCTGCGGCTAATTCCAAAGTCAAACTTGCCGGAGCTCCTTCAGGCTGGTTTCTTTGCGCTTAATTTTACCCACGTGAAAGTCTTCCTCATGACCGTGACGACAGCCGAAACCACCTCGAAATCATCCGGATCCCTGCGCACGGAAGTGACCTGTTCCACGGGTTGGCTGATCATCGACAACGCGCCGAGGCGCAACGCCATGAGCCTTGCCATGTGGCAGGACATGCCGGCTGCGGTCGATGACCTCGTCCGGAACGATCAAGTCCGCGTGATTGTCGTCCGTGGAGCGGGCGACACCAGTTTCTGTGCTGGGGCGGACATTTCCGAATTCGCCGAAACCCGGTCCGACGGCACAAAAGCGCAAAGCTACGACGCGATCAACGTTGCCGCCTTCAAGGCGCTCAAACACGCGGAGAAACCGGTCATTGCGATGATCCGCGGCCATTGCCTGGGCGGCGGTCTGGGGATCGCGCTTGCCTGCGATCTGCGCATCGCGGCGGAAGGCGCCCTGTTCGCCATTCCCGCCGCCCGCCTCGGCATTGCCTATCCGTTGGAAGCCATCGCCGACATCATCGAGCCGATCGGCCCGTCGGCCGCCAAGCGGCTACTCTTCACCGCGGAACGCATCGACACAGAGACGGCTTTCCGCATCGGCCTGGTGGACGAGGCAGTGACCGAGGACGCCCTCGAGGCCCGCATCGAAAGCCTCGCCCGGACCCTTGGCAACAATGCACCGCTGACCCTGCGCGCGGCCAAGCGCGCGATCAACGCCTTCGCCGCCGGCCGCGAACCGGAAGCTCTCGCCCGGGCCAGGGAAGCAGCTCTGGACTGTTTCGAAAGTGCGGATGTCGTGGAAGGCCGGGACGCCTTTCTGGAAAAACGATCGCCTGTATTTTCCGGAAGTTGAATCCGTTTCTCAACAGCACTTGATTCGATCTTCGAGAAACAGGAATCAAGATCTCAATCCATGCGCGTTAGACCCTGAAAAGACTCGCGTTTTCCACTCCGCATCAACGAAGCCGACGGGCACTCGCGTTGAATCGATTTCTGAGGACCCTGTTAAAAATACGGATAACAAAGGAAGCCGAGGCAAGCCGGCCCCCTCTTGTCGGGAGGAGACCGCCCTATCCGGAGCGCAACTTCCGAAACGCGTCATAAGCCCCTGAATTCAGGCAGTTTCTGGCAGTTTCAAGACGCTTCGGCGTTCCTGAACAGCTTGTCCAGGAACGACTGGACGGCTTCCGCGAAAATATCGTTCCGGTCGCCGGCAACCATATGCCCCGCATTCTTGATGTCGGCGGAATGCGCATGGGGAACCAACTCGATGAATTCCTTCACATGCTCTTCCGAGACGAGTTCGGAATTCCGTCCGCGCACGAGAAGAACTGGCAGTTTCAGATTGGCCGCCGCCTTCAGCATGGTTTTCTGGGTCTCGATCGCATGACCGTTGTCGTTGCCGTGCTTGGCTGCGATGAATTTCGGATCCCAATGCCAGCGGTAACGGCCGTCGTCATGCAGGCGCAGGTTCTTCGACAGGCCCGAAAGATCCTTCGGCCGCTTGCGGTTGGGCAGATAAAGCTCGATGGCATCGGCGGCTTCCTCGACCGTTGCGAAGCCTTCTTCGACCCGCTCGGCCATGAAACCCAGAATCCGGCTGACCCCGCCCAGCTCCATCCGCGGAGTGACATCCACCAGAACAAGAGCAGCCAGGGCGCCGGTCTTGAGGTCGCCCTCCGCCATCATGCCGGCCAGTCCGCCGAGAGAGGCCCCGACCAGGACCGGCCGCGCTCCGTGAAGCGCCGCCACCCGGTCCGCAACCGCGATCAGATCCATGGCATAGTCATGGAATTCATAGTTCCCGGACGGCACCCATGCGCTTTCCCCATGGCCGCGCTGGTCCAGGCAGTAAACCACATGTCCCTGACGGGCGATGCTTTCCGCCGCCGCGTCCCAGGAATGTCGGGTCTGACCGCCACCATGAAGCAGGATAACCGGCTGGCCGCTTTCTCCATACCGGTCCGCGATCAGCTTGTTGCTTTCATTTCCGATGAATTCAACGCGCTCGCCCGTCATGCTTCACTCCCGTCCAGAAAATCCAGAACGCCCTGCTTATAGACCTTGTCGCCGACAGCGACCATGTGATCCCGGTTCGGGATTTCCAGGACCCGCGCATCCTGCATCAAGTCGGCCAGTCGTTGGGGCGACCCGGCGATATCGTCCTTGGTTCCGACCGCAATCAGAGCCGGACGCGTGATACCTGCGACATCGGCTTCGGAAATCTTCTGCCGCGAGGAGCGTATGCAGGCAGCCAGCGCCAGCCGGTCGGATTGAGTCTGGTCCGCAAAGGCCCGAAAAGCCCGGCCCGTGCGGTCGGTCACGTCCTGCAACCGCTCCGCCTCCAAGGCCGACGCGATCGGCTCCGGATCGCCGACACCCGAGATCATGCCGTAGCCCAGTCCACCGAAAATCACCCGGTTGACCCGGTCCGGATGATTGAGCGTCAGGAAGGCGGAAATGCGGGCGCCCATGGAATAGCCCATGACATCCGTCCGCTCGATACGGAGATGATCGAGCAGCTTGCGGGCATCCTCCGCCATGATCGGAGCACCATAGGCGGCAGGGTCGTAGAATTTGCTGCTTTCGCCGTGACCTCGGTTATCGACGGCGATCACCCGACGGCCCGATTTCACCAGAAGATCCACCCAGCCCGGATAGACCCAGTTGATCGTCTTGTTGGAGGCAAACCCGTGAATAAGCAGGATCGGATCGCCTGTACCCTCGTCCAGATAGGCGATATCGAGTCCGTCCAGGTGAAAGTGCGGCATCGTTTGAATTTACTCTTACGTAAAGGGAACCTTATTGCCCGTTAGCTTATGTCCAATGAGGCCGTCCGGTAAAGCCTTCTTCACGCCACTCTCCGGGAAATGCCGCGACAACGGAGACCCATTCCACAGACAGGACAATCGATAATTCCCCTCCCTGCCCCTCTACCCTTTTGCCGAACAAACCAGTATGGTCCGCTGCAAATTGCCCACTCACGAATGGAATGGATTGACCCCATGGCGGATCATGTCGTCCCGCACTTCCAGAACACCAGCGGTCACGATTCGATTGCGATCGGCGCACGTGAATTCATGTGCATCGGCGCAAATCCCCCCTTCGATCATCCGCATGTCTTCCTCGACATGGGGGACAGCGACGAAGTCGTCTGCCCGTATTGCTCCACGCTCTACAAGTACGACGCAACCTTGAAACCTACCGAATCCTCACCGAACGACTGCATCTGGACCCCGGAAGCAGCCTGACCGGAAACCTCCGGCACCCAACATGGACCTTCCAGTCGTCATCGCCGGTGCAGGGATCGGCGGACTAAGTGCGGCCCTGGCGCTCGGCGCCGCAGGGCATGATGTGCTTGTCGTCGAAAGGGCGGGCGAGCTGGCCGAGGTCGGCGCCGGACTGCAGCTGTCGCCCAATGCCTGCCGCGTCCTGGACGATCTCGGCGTCCTGGACCGCCTGATGCCCTATGCGGTCGCGCCCCGCACAATCCGCATCGGGTCCGGCCGCACGGGCCGTGAAATCGCCAGGATCGATCTCGGCGATCGGATCGCGGAGCGCCATGGCGCCCCCTACCTCGTTGTCCACCGCGCCGATCTGCAGAAGACCCTGTTCGACCGCGCCCTGGAACAAGGCAGAATCGAGGTTCGGCTGGGCAGCGAGATCATAGAGGTCGGCGACACGCCCGACGGCATCGTGCAATGCCATGTCCAGACGGGGAACATCCTCTCCCAGATTCCGGCCAAGGCCCTGATCGGTGCCGATGGGGTCTGGTCCAGGATCCGCGGACGGGTCCCCGGTCATAAACAGCCGGAATACACCGGTCTGACGGCCTATCGGGCGACCCTGCCCGCGGAACACGTGGATGAAGACTTGCTCTCCCGTACCGGCCTCTGGCTCGGCCCGAACGCCCATCTGGTTCACTATCCGATCCGTGCAGGCCGGGAATTCAACCTGGTTGCTCTGGTCCCCGAAAGATGGACCGAGGAAGGCTGGTCGGCAACGGCGGACCGCGCCACCCTGCTCGGTCACTTCGGCAATTGGGCCCCGGGCGTAAAAGCCCTGCTGGAAAAGCCGGGTAGCTGGCTCAAATGGGCGCTGTGCGGCGTCGATGCGAACGGTCCCTGGAGCGACGGCAAGATCGCGCTCCTGGGAGATGCCGCTCACGCCATGCTGCCGTTTGCCGCCCAGGGTGCGGCCATGGCGATCGAGGACGCGGCCGTCCTCGCCCATCTCTTCCCGCCATCCGCAACCGATATCCGGGCCGTCTTGAAGGCCTACGAGGCAGCCCGCCGGAAGCGTGTAAAAAAGGTGCAGGAGACGGCCGCCGAAAACGGCCGCATCTATCACCTGAGTGGCCCGATGGCCCTCGGCCGCGACACCGTGATGAAGCTCATGACCGCCGACCGTCTGTCCGCCCGCCAGGACTGGATCTACGGCTGGACCCCGCCGCGCTAGCGCTCCTAGGCCGTATGTGCCGTGGGATTCCCCCAGCGAAACCTTGAGCCGCGCCTCAGTCTGGGCTAAAGGCTTCCCCCAACCAAATTCCGGCCAACGATTTCCGGCCGACAATTTCCGGCCAACAATCTCCGGGGAGGCTGCCATGACGGCGGATAAGGCAGAGGAAGAAGTCACAGCCGGGTTTGTCGTCATCGGCGACGAAATATTATCCGGTCGGACCAAGGACAAGAACATCGGCTTTCTGGCCGACTATCTGACCGCGATCGGCATCGACCTGTGCGAGGTTCGTATCGTGCCCGATGTGACGGAGCGGATCGTCGAGGCCGTCAACGCGCTGCGCAGCCGGTACACCTATGTGTTCACCTCCGGCGGCATCGGCCCGACCCACGACGACATCACCGCCGATAGCATCGCTGAAGCCTTCGGCGTCGGCATCGACGTCGACCCGAGGGCGAAAGCGATCCTCGAAGCGCACTTTCCCGCCGGCCAACTGACCCCGGCAAGGCTGCGCATGGCGCGAATTCCCGATGGCGCGGATCTGATTGCCAATGCCGTTTCCAAGGCGCCGGGTTTCCGGATCGAAAACGTCCACGTAATGGCCGGTGTTCCCTCCATCATGCAGGCGATGCTCGATGCGATCGCGCCGACCCTGAAGACCGGCCGGAAGATGCTGTCGCGCACCGTCGACGCGGACCTGCCCGAAAGCCGGATCGCCGAACGCCTGCGCGACATTCAGAACGCATTTCCCGAAACGCTGATCGGCTCCTATCCGCGGGCGACCGACGGCCGTTTCACCACCCAGATCGTCGTCCGTTCACGGGACGAAACCGTTATGAACCGGGCAGCCGATGCCGTGGCGGACGCGGTCCGCGAGGCTGCCGGACAATAGTTGAAGGAAAACCCATGGAATCCAACCAACAGAACAAAGCCTTCCCGGTCTCCTGGGACATGTTCCACCGGGACGCCCGCGCCCTTGCCTGGCGCCTGTCCGGCCAGGGCGACTGGAAAGCCATCGTATGCATCACCCGTGGCGGCCTCGTTCCGGCGGCTATCGTCGCCCGCGAACTCGGCATCCGCACCATCGAGACCGTGTGCATCGCCTCTTATCACGACTACGAAAACCAGGGCACACTCGAGGTGATCAAGCCGGTCGATCCGAAGGTGGTCGATCTTGAAGAAGGTCAGGGCAGCGGCGTCCTGGTGATCGACGATCTGGTCGACACCGGAAAGACGGCCAAGGTCGTGCGCGAGATGCTGCCCAAGGCCCATTTCGCCACCGTCTACGCCAAACCGATCGGTTGCCCGATGGTCGACACCTTCGTCACCGAAGTGTCCCAGGACACCTGGATCTATTTCCCCTGGGACATGGGCTGGCAGTTCCAGCCGCCGCTGGCAAAAGATTCCGCCGGATAAACCTCACGCGGATTTGATCCGGGTCGATACACAGACTGGCCACAATTGCAGGCCATGCAGACGGCATGCAACGGTCTGGATTGTTCAGTATGGGCAGAATGATAGCGCGGGCACTGACACTGGCCGCGCTGATTGTCATGGCCTGCGGCCCTGTCCTGACCGGCACGCGATCGCTCGATAACGCCGGCACCGCCGCGCTCGTCCAGATGACTCAGTCCTCCGGTGCAATTCATCAAGCCCTGGCCGACGCCCGGCAGAACCATTCGGACAAGACGGCCTCGAGCCGGTGCAAGGGACGAAACTGCCTCCAGCCGGCCCTACATCTGGCGTTTTTGCCGGATGCAAAACGTCCGACACAACAAGCCCCTGGACGTGAACGCGAAGGCAAAGCCGTCAGCGGTGTGACCCTGCGCGTCGCCTCACCGCCTCCAAAGTCTGACGTCTCCTGAACCCATTCGCGCTTCGTGCGTTGAATCTCTCAGCAAAGCTACGGGAAAGTTTCAGAGGCGAAACTACCGCAGCGCCCTCTGACGTCTTTGGAAACAGGCTAGACAATGAATTTTACCCGACGTTCGTTCCTGATCGGAGCCGGAAGCTCCATCCTCGCCGGCTGCTCGACCGCCAATCGGGAACGCATTCCCTATCCGACGCCCGAGCAAATGGCCCGGTATCCGTCCGAATACGGCACCTATCCGACGCAGGGGGCCTACCCTCCCACCCCGGCCAACCCGCGAACCGCGCCCGGCACTGTCCGGCGATATCCGCCCGATGTCCTGCGCATGTATCGCGCCATGCCGGAAGAACGGTTTCCGATACCCGCCGTCGATCTCAGCAAGATCAACCCGCGCTACTATCGTCAGATCGTGAACTACACCAGTCCGGAAACGATCGGCACGATCATCGTCGATACGCCGAACCGCTTCCTCTACCTGACCATGGAAAACGGCAAGGCAATGCGCTACGGCGTCGGCATCGGGCGAGATGGCTTCAGGTGGGGCGGGAAGGCAAGGATCGCGCGCAAGAAGGAATGGCCGACCTGGACGCCGCCTTCGGAAATGATCGCCCGCGAGCCGGATCTGGAGAAGTACCGGAACGGCATGCCGCCGGGCCTCGGCAACCCGCTCGGCGCGCGCGCGCTTTATATTTTCGAGGGCAATCGGGACACGCTGTACCGCATTCACGGGACGGCGGAAGCTTGGTCCATCGGCAACGCGGTGTCTTCAGGCTGCGTCCGCCTGCTCAACCAGGACATCATCGATCTCTACAGCCGCGTTCCCGTCGGCACCAAGATCGTCGTCCGTCAGAATTGATCTGACCACGTAGAATTTGAAACGACGCCGTCCGGGTTCAGTCCAGGATCCGGACGGGCTTGTCGACCTCGATGCCTTCGACGGTTACCGAACAACCGATCGCATAGGCCTCCACACCGGCCTTGCGCGCCGCGTCGAACGCCTGCCCGTAATTCGGGTCGATATCGCGGGCCAGCGACATGCGATCGCAATCGGGCCGCTGCACCAGGAAAACCATGGCCGCCCGGTGACCTTCGGCGACCATGTCCGACATTTCAGCCAGATGCTTGGCGCCACGGGCCGTCACAGAATCGGGAAATTCCGCAAGGCCCGGTTCCCGCATCAGGTGGACGTTCTTCACCTCCACATAGGTGAGACCGCCGTCGGCGCCTTCCAGCAGGATGTCGATCCGCGAGTTCTTGCCGTACTTCACTTCCCGGCGCAGACTGGCAAAGCCGTCGAGTTCCGGCACCATACTGGCCTTCAGCGCATCTTCCACCAGACCGTTGGGATGGGCGGTGTTGATCCCGACCAGCGCGCCGTCCGCCTCGATCACTTCCCAGGAATATTTGAGCTTGCGTTTGGGGTTATCCGATTGCGACAGCCACACCCGGGACCCGGGCTCCTTCAGACCGAGCATCGACCCGGGGTTGGCGCAATGGGCTGTGATTTCCGAGCCGTCCTCATCGAGAAGAACATCGGCCAGGAAGCGCTTGTATCGTTTGACCAGACGGCCGCTGACAAGGGGAGCTGAGAATTTCATGGCATCTGATTAACGCGAGAACAAAAGGGAAACAAGCCTGATTTGTAGAGCTTGGTCGAAAATTTGCGGGTTTGGCTTGAGATGGCTTTCTCAGCGCGACCAGAAATCCGGATCAAACAGAACCAGGACTGTGAACAGTTCCAAGCGACCAAAGAGCATGGCCATGCACAACAGCCACTTCGCATTGTCCGGCAGCGGGGCATAATTACCGGACGGGCCGATGACGGAGCCAAGCCCAGGCCCGACATTGCCGACCGAAGAGGCCGCTGCCGACAGAGCCGTCGTCAAGTCGAGCCCGAAGATGGACAGGCCAAGGGTGACGGCACCGACCGCCCCCATGTAGACGACCAGGAAGGCCAGAACAGAAAAGGACAACTCCGTCGTCAGCCGGGTTCCGCCGTATTCCTCCGACATCACCCGGTTCGGCCTGACCATGCGGCGGAAATGGGCTCTGACCGTTCCGAAGAAGACCAGGAAGCGGAACATCTTGATACCGCCGGTGGTGGACCCGGTGCAGCCGCCGACGAAGCTGAGGATAAGCACGATCCCGACGACCGGCCCGCCCCATTCGGTATAGTCGCCGAGCGCATAACCGGTCCCGGTTACGATCGAAACCACATTGAAGGTCGCCCGGAGCAACGCCTCGCCGAACGAAAACTCCATGGTTGCGCCGAGATAGACCGTTATCACCAGTGAGACGACCGCCAGAAAGCCCACAAGCGCCCGCACCTGGGGATCGCGCCATAAAAGAAGCGGCTGGCCGCGCAAGGCCTGGACAATCAGCACGAACGGCAGGGCACCGATCACCATGAAGAGAATGGCGACCCAGCCCGAGACCGGGTTGGTGTAGTAACCGAAGGATATGTCGTGGGTGGAAAAGCCGCCGGTGGAAATTGTCGTCAGCGCGTGATTGAACGCGTCGAAAAGCTCAAACCCGGTTGCCAGATAGGCAATGATGCACAGGGCGGTCAAAAGCACATAGGCCAGTCCGAGCAGCCGGATCAACTCTATGGACCGGCTGACGACCTTTTCCGACCGGTCCGAAGCCTCGGTCTGGAACAGCTGCATGCCGCCGATCCTGAGAAACGGCAGGAGCACGATCGCCATGACGATGATGCCGATACCGCCGATCCATTGCAGCAGCGAGCGCCAGACGAGAAGCCCCGGCGGCAGCCCGTCCAGGCCCGACAGCACCGTCGCCCCCGTCGTGGTCACACCGGACACGGCCTCGAACACCGCATCCGCATAGCCGATCCCGAGCCACATGAACGGCAGGGCTCCGAGGGCCGGCAGCGTCGCCCAGGCAAGGGTCGTCAGCACGAAGGTCTGGCGGGTGTTCAGCCCCTCCTTTAACGATCCGCTCGCAGCGATCGACAGGAGCATGCCCACGAGACCGGTAAACAGGGCGGAAAACACGAATGCCCGCCAGTCGGCGTTCTTGGCCGCCACATCGACGATGGCAGGCACCAGCATGGCGGTCGCCAGACCGACATAGAGGAACCCCAGCACATTGAGGACTGGCCGCAGCGAGATCAAGAAACGTTCCTACCTGTCCTGCGCGCGACCTGAGATGACGGCCGCCAATGCGCATTCCGATTTCTGAAACTTCCTAGACTGTTTCTGGGACAATGCCAATGGCGAGGGTCGCATACCGAGGAGAGCCAACCGGGCCGTGCCGCGGTCGTGTCCCTCGGTTATTTTCTGTATCCTGATGCATAACTGGTGCATAATCACACCAATTAAATGTACCGCCAAACGGGATCCGAATGATGTCGAGACAGAGTATTTCCCTGACCCGCCCGAACGACGAATGGCTCAAGGCGCAGGTCGAAAGCGAAGAATATTCAAGCAAGAGCGAAGTGGTGAATGACCTTATCCGCAAGGCGCGGGAGGTGGAAGAAATCCGCAAGAAACTGATCGCAGCGGAAGAAAGCGGCTTTTCCGATCGGACACCGGAACAAATCCGCGCCGATGCCAAAGCAAAACTCAAGAATGCCGCAAGTGTATGAACTCAAAATCAGCGCATCGGCCGACTTTGATCTGGCGACCCTCTATGAATACGGATTTGCTCAATGGGGAGAGGAACGCGCCGACCTCTACTACGATGCGCTGATCGATCATTTTCAGAAGCTTTGTGACAACCCGTTCCTGTATCCGGCCGTCAATGAAATTCGCCCAGGTTATCGCCGCAGCCTATGCGGCGTTCACAGCGTCTACTACAAGGTGACGGACACAGCCGTTGAGGTTATGGCCGTGATCGGGCGGCAGAATTTCTAGGAAACATCGCGCTCAAGTAGGCCGAAGGCCGATAGCGCCACAAACCCGCGCTCAAGCAGCCCGAAGGCCGGCAACGCACTCAAATTTGAGAGCCGTCCTCCTGCGCCAAGGCTTCGGAGGACACGCCTTCGTCTAACGAGTTTCAGTTGGCAAGCCACCCGAAGCTCGAAGAGCGAAGGGTGGTGCGGGCGACGGGACTCGAACCCGTACAGCCTAGGGCCGAGGGATTTTAAGTCCCTTGTGTCTACCAGTTCCACCACGCCCGCGTGTTCCCAAATGCCTATCCGCTGGTGAAAAACAGCGCAAGCCGATTTCGGGCCGTTATTAAGCAGTTTTACCCCCGGTCTGGAAAAAATCGGCCGACAAGGGTATGTGATGCGCAAGACAGGAAACGAAAGCCGCGCTAACCTGCGCGATAAACACCCTCTCAAGAGCATAAGTACCGCCCATGGTCACCTATATCGACGCCGCAGACGCCCCTTTGAAAAACACCGGACAGGTCCGCCTTTATGGACCAGAGGATTTCGAAGGTATGCGCAAGGCCGGACAGCTGACCGCTCGGTGCCTGGATGAACTGGCGGCCCTGGTCAAACCCGGTGTAACCACGCAGGAAATCGACGATTTCGTTTTCGAGTTCGGCGAAGCCAACGGCGCCCTGCCGGCAACGCTCAATTACCGCGGCTACACCAAGTCCACCTGCACCTCGGTCAACCACGTGGTCTGCCACGGCATCCCGAACGACAAGCCGCTGCGCGACGGTGACATCGTCAACATCGACGTCACCTACATTCTGGACGGATGGCATGGCGATTCCAGCCGCATGTATCCGGTCGGCAAGATCAAGCGTGCCGCCGAACGGCTGATCGAGGTGACCTATGAGTCGCTCCTGCTCGGCATTGCCGCGGCCAAGCCCGGCAACACCACGGGCGACATCGGTCATGCCATCCAGACCTATGTGGAAGGCGAGCGCTGCTCGGTGGTGCGTGATTTCTGCGGCCACGGCGTCGGACGCCTGTTTCACGACACGCCGAACATCCTGCATTACGGCCGTCCGGGGGAAGGTATCGAGCTGAAGCCCGGCATGATCTTTACCATCGAGCCGATGGTGAACCTGGGGCGCCCCCACGTGAAGGTCTTAAGCGACGGCTGGACGGCGGTAACCCGGGACCGTTCGCTCTCCGCCCAGTTCGAGCATGCCATCGGCATCACGCCGGAGGGCTGCGAGATCTTCACCACCTCGCCGGGGGGCCTGGATATGCCCGGCATGACGCCGGCCTGACGACCGGACCATGGGAGGCGGCCGGAAAGACCCTGAGGACAAGACGCCCTCGGACCACGCCGGTCACCGGGAACGGCTGCGCAACCGCTTTCGCAAGACCGGAGAAGCCGGCTTCGAGGATTACGAGCTCCTTGAGCTCTTGCTATTTGCCGCCGTGCCCCGCCAGGACACCAAGCCGATCGCCAAGGCCCTGCTTCGCCGTTTTGGCTCCTTTGCCGGCGTGCTCGCGGCCCCGCCCAAACTCCTGACCGAAATCCCCGGCGTCGGAGACAGGGTCGCGGAGCATCTGAAGGTCGTCCAGGCAAGTGCGGTCCGCTACACCAAAGGCCAGGTCGATGAACGGGCCGTGTTGTCGTCCTGGTCGCAGGTTGTCGCCTATGTGAAATCGGCCATGGCGCATTCGGACATCGAGGAATTCCGCATCCTGTTTCTCGACAAGAAGAACGGCCTGATCGCCGACGAGGTGCAGCAGAGGGGAACGGTCGACCACACCCCGGTCTACCCGCGGGAAGTAATCCGGCGCGCGCTGGAGCTGTCCGCGACAGCCCTCATCCTGGTCCACAATCACCCTTCGGGCGACCCGACGCCGTCGCGCGCGGACATTCAGATGACGAAGCAGATCATCGACATCGCCAAACCTCTCGGCGTCGAAATCCACGACCACATCATCGTCGGCAAATTCGGAGAGACGAGCTTTCGCGGACTACAACTTATCTAACGTATACCGGGTTCAACATTGTAACTTCAACGTATATCATAATTCATATTAGAATATATTTCTAACATAGTGAAAAAGATCAGTACAAGTAGCGCAAGTATTTTATTAACTAACTTCCTTCTGCATTCATTAGCAGCTTTAGGCGATATTATTACGGATATCTCCTGGAGCTCCGATGACAGCTGCAAAAGAAAGGCACGGCAACCGGATCGCGAATGCGATCATCATCCCGATGTTCGCGGTCGTGCTGATTGCCGTAGCGATCACCTTCGGGCTCCTGATCTGGTCCGCGCACATCTCCGACCAGGCAGCGGAAAAAAGTCAGCGCCAGCTGCTCAACGGGACTCTGCAGCTGACCCGCGACCAGTTTGCCAGACAGCAGGCAAGTGTCCTGGTCAACGACCCGATTTATTATATCACGACCGGGCCGATCTACGACACGGCCTGGCTTTACCATAACGTCGCCCTCTGGCTTAAACAGCGTTACGGCTTTTCCAGAACGATCGTGCTCGACCAGGATCGCAAACCCCGTTTCGTCGACGGCCCGAACGTCTATGAGAAATGGGTCACGCCGGATCTGCTCGATCGCATGGCCCCGGCGGTCAAAGCGGTCCAGAACCGTTATCTCGCTTCCCTGAAAGCACTACCGAGCGGGTTGTTCTATTTCGACCCTGATTACAGGATCAACGAACATACCCTGTCTGAAACCGGCATCGTTTCGATCAAGGGCAATATCTACCTGTTTTCCGCGACCGCCATCACACCGGAACTCGTCAAGCTGGTATCCCAGCGCGAGCCACCGGCCATTCTGATCAGCTTCAAACAATTGAATGGCGCATTGCTTGCGGAAATCGGCAGGGTTTCCGCGTTGGAAGATCTGGTTCTGGATTCCATCCCCGCGCCCGAAGCAGGCGGACCATTGATCGACCTGAAGGCTCCGGACGGGCATATCATAGGACATATCCACTGGCAGGCGGACCAACCGGGCCTGGAAATGCAGAGCAGGATCACGCCGGTCTTGACCGTTCTGGCTCTGGCCCTGGTCGGCCTTTCCATCGTTGTCATGACGTTCATCCGGCAATCGACCCGACACCTGGCTTCCAGCCGGGCGGATGCGGTGCGCGCATCCCTGCACGATCCGCTGTCGGGCCTGCCGAACCGGAGACAATTCAGCCAGTTGCTCGACCGGACACTGAATGATCCCAAGATCGTCAGCAACGGCGCGGCCGTCCTCTATTTCGACCTCGACCGCTTCAAGGACATCAACGACACGCTCGGACACGCAGCCGGCGACCACGTGATCTGCGCGATTGCCGAACGTCTGCTCCAGATTCTTCCCGAAGACGGTATCGTCGCACGCATCAGCGGCGACGAATTCGCGCTCCTGCTGCCCGATTGCCCGAACGAGACCCACGCGGAACGGTTCATGAGCCGGCTCCAGGACATGATGGTTCTGCCGGTCTCCTTCGGCCCCGACGAAATCCATGTCACCGTTTCACTGGGTGCGGCCCTCGCCCCCCGCGACGGACTGGAGGCGGAGGAGCTTCTGCGCAAGGCGGATATCGCCCTTTATGACGCCAAATCGAACGGCCGGAACCGATGGTCTTTCTTCGAGCCGTCCATGCAGGAACACGTCCGGACCAAGGACGAGATCGCGCGCGAATTGCGCAAGGCGATTGACGATGATCTCCTGGACGTCGCCTATCAGCCGCAGTGCGACAGCCGATCCGGCAGGATCGTGGCGATCGAGGCGCTGGCCCGCTGGAACCGGCCGAACACCGGGCCTGTTCCGCCATCGAGCTTCATTCCGGTCGCAGAGGAAACCGGTCTGATCAACGACCTGGGCCTTTGGGTCCTGCGCCGGGCCTGCCGGGATGCGCATCGTTGGCCCGGCGTCGTCGTTTCTGTGAACGTCTCGCCGACCCAGTTCAAGCACCCCCGCTTTGTCGAGAAGGTCATTTCCACCCTGGAGGAATTCGACCTCGACCCGGCCCGCCTGGAAATCGAGGTGACGGAAACCGTCTTTGCCGGTCGGGACAAGAAGACCCTGCAATCGCTGAAACGCCTGAAGGACCTCGGCATCAAGATCGCACTGGATGATTTCGGCTCCGGTTATTCCAGCCTGAGCTACTTGCGCCATTTCCCCTTCGATACCCTGAAGATCGATCGGGATTTCATTTCCGCCATGAGCGACAGCCCGGAAGCCCGCGCCATCGTGCGTACGATCATCCGCCTGGGGCAGGCGCTCGGCATGACCATCGTGGCCGAGGGCATCGAGGAAAAGCAGCAGGCCGACTATCTGACGGCCAACGGCTGTCACAGATTGCAGGGTTATTTCATTTCCCATCCACTACCCGCGCGCGATCTGGACGAGTTCCTGGCCGACCATGAACTCCAGGCGGAAATGCAAAGCCCGGAGCTGGCGCCCCTCAGACGCGCCGAGTACTAGAATTCATACTTAGATGTCGGACAAACCAAGCCGTTTCGACAACTCGTCCGAAACCGCACGAAAGGCCGAAAACGGAGCAACCGCAGGATCCGCTGCCTCGCCCCGACTTGCTGCTGCCTCAAGCCCTGCCGTGCCGAACCGGGTATGAATCATGTCCTCATACCATTGCCGGTGCTGCGCGGCCCGTTTTGCCTCAAGCCTGCCGCTTGCCGCCAGATGATGCCGATGCGCGGCGACACCATCGATCAGCTCGCCGAGGCCATTTCCGGAGCGTGCGGAGACTTCGAAAACAGGCACCTTCCAGCTATTCTTGTCCGACCTCGTCAAAGACAAGGCACCGGTGACGTCGGAAGCCGCCCGGCGCGCAGCCGGTCCCATGTCCGCCTTGGTAACGACGATCAGGTCGGGCAATTCCATCACCCCCGCCTTCATGAACTGAAGGCTGTCGCCTGATCCTGGCTGGATGCACAGCACCATGGTATCGGCTGCCTGCACAAGGTCGCTTTCCGACTGACCGATCCCGACCGATTCCACGATCACCCGGTCGCTGACCGCCCGCAACAGGGCAATGGCGGCAATGGCATGGTCCGACAGGCCGCCGAGCCGGTCCCGGGCTGCCATGGAACGGACAAAAACCTGTTGGTCTTCCGGGTCCGTATGCAACCGCGTCCGGTCGCCCAGAAGCGCGCCGCCGGTAAAGCGGGAAGACGGATCGATCGCCAGCACGGACACGCTTTCTCCCTGCCCGCGAAACGCCTTGATCAAGGCATCCGTCAGCGTCGACTTGCCAACGCCGGGCGGACCGGTCAGGCCCAGAACATGCCCGCCTTGAAAATGGCTGGCCTTATCGAGAAAACGCGCGGTTTCCGCCGACCCGGCCTCGGTTTCGAGCCGGGTGAGCATGCGCGCCAGGGCAAGCTTGCCGCCCTGGCGAAGGTCGTCGAGGTCCGGGAAGGGCCGGCTCACTGCCCCCTCCCTCAGGTCCTTGCCTTGAGAGCCGCCTGGGCCGCTGCCAGACGCGCGATCGGCACGCGGAACGGCGAACAGGACACATAGTCGAGGCCGACGGTTTCGCAGAACCCGATCGACGCCGGATCGCCACCGTGCTCGCCGCAGATGCCGAGCTTCATGTCGGGCCGGGTCGAGCGGCCGCGTTCCGCGCCGATCTTCACCAGTTCACCCACACCGGTCTGGTCGAGGGAAACGAACGGATCCTGTTCCAGCAGGCCCTTGGCCTGATAGGTGCCGAGGAAGGAGGCCGCATCGTCACGCGAGATCCCGAAAGTGGTCTGCGTCAGGTCGTTGGTGCCGAAGGAGAAGAACTCCGCCGACTTGGCGATTTCGCCCGCCTGCAGGGCGGCACGCGGCAGTTCCACCATGGTGCCGATCTGGTAGGTGAGGCTTTCACCCGTTTCCGTCTGAACGGCGGCGGCCATGGCCTCGATGCTGGCTCGAACCATATCCAGTTCGCCCTTCAGGCCCACCAGCGGCACCATGATCTCCGGCACGACCGGCGATCCGGTCGCCTTGCCTGCCTGGATCGCTGCCTCAAAGATGGCCCGCGCCTGCATTTCCGCGATTTCCGGATAGGAAACCAGCAGACGGCAGCCGCGATGGCCGAGCATCGGGTTGAATTCCTCAAGCGTATCGGCTCGTTCGCGCAGCTTGTCGGCCGAAACGCCCATGGCGCTCGCGACTTCCGCGACTTCCTCATCCGATTTCGGCAGGAACTCGTGCAGCGGCGGATCGAGCAGACGGATGGTGACCGGAAGGCCCCTCATGATTTCGAAAATCTCGGCGAAATCCTGGCGTTGCATCGGCAGAAGCTTTGCCAGAGCCGCCCGGCGACCGTCCTCGGTCTCCGACAGAATCATCTCGCGCACCGCGATGATGCGCTCGCCTTCGAAGAACATGTGCTCGGTCCGGCACAGGCCGATGCCTTCTGCACCGAATTCGCGCGCCACCTTGGCGTCGGCCGGCGTTTCCGCATTGGTGCGCACCTTCATCCGGCGCACGCCGTCCGCCCAACCCATGAGCGTGCCGAAATCGCCTGAAAGCGCCGGCTGCAGCATGTCGACTTCGCCGACCAGGATCTGGCCGGACGCGCCGTCGATGGTGATGATGTCACCCTTGTTGAGCGTCCGTCCGCTGGCGCTGATCGTACCGGCTCGGTAGTCGATCCGGACCATGCCGGCGCCGGCGACACAGGGCTTGCCCATGCCGCGGGCGACCACGGCCGCGTGGCTGGTCATGCCGCCGCGGCTGGTGAGAATGCCTTCGGACGCATGCATGCCGTGAATGTCTTCCGGACTGGTTTCCACCCGGACAAGAATGACCTTGCGCCCGGCAGCCTTCGCCTCTTCCGCCTCGTCGGAGGTGAAGACGATTTCGCCGGAAGCCGCACCCGGAGACGCCGGCAGACCGCTTGCGATGATATCCCGTTCCGCCTTCGGATCGATGGTCGGATGGAGGAGCTGATCGAGCGCACCCGGCTCGACGCGCATCACCGCTTCCTCTTCGCTCAAAAGACCTTCGGCGGCCATGTCGACCGCAACCTTCAGTGCTGCCTTGGCCGTCCGCTTGCCCGAGCGCGTCTGGAGCATCCAGAGCTTGCCCTTTTCGATGGTGAATTCCAGGTCCTGCATGTCCCGGTAATGGGCTTCGAGCCGGTCGCAGATCGACTGGAACTCGGCAAAGGCCTCCGGCATCAGGTTTTCCAAAGACGGCCGGGTCGAACCGGCCTCGATGCGTGCCTTCTCGGTGATGTCCTGCGGGGTCCGGATACCGGCGACCACGTCCTCGCCCTGGGCATTGACCAGGAACTCGCCGTATAGGGCCTTTTCGCCGGTCGACGGGTTGCGGGTAAAGGCAACGCCGGTTGCCGACGTATCCCCCATGTTGCCGAACACCATGGCCTGAACGTTGACGGCGGTTCCCCAGCTGCCCGGAATGTCGTGGAGACGGCGGTAGGTCTGTGCCCGATGGGTCATCCACGACCCGAAGACGGCACCGATCGCGCCCCAGAGCTGTTCGTACGGGTCCTGCGGGAACGGCTTGCCGAGATCGTTTTCGACCAGTCCCTTGAACTTGTCGATGATACCGACCCAGTCCTCGGCGGTGATTTCCGTATCCAGGCTGAGATCATTCCGGGACTTGTGCTCTTCCAGGATCTCTTCGAACTCGTGGTGATCAACGCCCAGCACCACGTCGGAATACATCTGGATGAACCGGCGGTAACTGTCATAGGCAAAGCGCATGTCACCCGGCGTCCTCGCCGATGGCCTTCACCGTTTCGTCATTCAGGCCCAGGTTCAGCACCGTATCCATCATGCCGGGCATGGAAACGCGGGCGCCGGAGCGCACGGAGACCAGAAGCGGGTTCTTCAAGTCGCCGAACTTCCGGTCCGTAGCCGCGCCGACCGTCTTCAGCGCTTCCTCGACCTGGGCCTTCAAGATCGTCAGGATAGGACTGACCATGATCGTAATACCAGGTGCAGACTTCCGTGGTGATCGTGAAGCCGGGCGTGCACCGGCAAGCCCAGATTGCTCATCTCGGCGAGGTTGGCCCCCTTGCCGCCGAGCAGATTTTTCATATCTGCGGCGCCGTCTGCCGTTCCATTGCCGAAATTGTAGACCCATCTGGTCATCAGTCGTTCTCCGTCTCGAGTCGTGCCTCGGAGGCTGTGCACCGGGCTTTTTGCGCCGCACATTCCTGCTATGCCGCGGTTTCTGACTCAAGTTTTTTTTTAGATGAGACGGCAAACATCCAAAGGCTGCGGCAACAAGACCCAATCGGAAACGCCTCTTTTAAGCACTACTGCAGGGGCAGGCTTCATAAATCAGATTGGAATGGTATGAGCCAAATTGTTCGGATACGAGGCGCAAATTCGCAGGAAACCGTCCGGTTTTCCAGAACTGGCAACGCTGTAGCCGGGCAAATCGGACATATCCTGAAAGGACGCCGAAACGGCTTCGATCTGCTGCGTCGAACCGCTCAACCGGGCAGGGAGCCCGCTTTTCGCGTCTCTCCTTGCAGCTCTTTGCCGTGTACGGCGCCATTTCAACCTGATTTATGAATCCTGCCCCTGGACTTTCCGGGGACTTTCAGGCCTTTCCCTTGCCCGGGGGCCTTAAAGGGGCCATTGTCGGGCCTATACTACGTGCGGAAGTGACTATGACGTCCGCAAGCATGCGAGGTTACATGACTGAAATCACCGGCGCGAAGCTGACAATCCGGAAGAAGCCGTTCCGCGTTCTTTTCCTTGCGCTGATGGGCACTGCCGCTTTGGGCAGCGTGACGCCAATGGCGCACGCTGAAACCGGTGGAGAGCCGAAGATACAGTACGGCACGCCGACGGATCTGCCGGTCACCCTGTCAGGCAGCTATCTCTCAGGCCGCCTCGCCGGCGTCGAGAAGGATTTTTCCCAGGCCGCCGCATTTTACGAAGAAGCGCTCGCAGCCGACCCCACGAACCCGGTCCTGCTTGAGCGCACCTTCCTCCTGAAACTCGCAAACGGGGATATCGAGGATGCCGCCCGGTACGCCGGCAATCTCGAAAAGCTCGGCTCGCGGAATTTCCTCGGTCAACTCACGCTCGCAGCCGAGGCCATGCGCAACGGCTCCTATGACGACGCGGTGGCGCTACTGGACTCCAACGCGGGCGGACCGCTCGCCGATCTCTCGATCGGCATTGCGAAAGGCTGGGCCCAATACGGCGCCGGTGATGTGGACCAGGCGCTCGCGACCATTGCCGAATTGAAGGGGCCGGATTGGTTCGACGTCTTCAAGGCCGATCACAGTGCCCTGATCCTGTTCGCCGCCGGACGGAACGACGAAGCGCTCGAACAGATCGAGATCGCCTATAACGCTGACCAGGGCGCCATCCGCGTGGTGGATGCCTACGCACGGCTACTGGCCGCCAACGGCAGGAAGGACGAAGCCCTGAAGGCGCTGGAAGACTACGACCGGCTGCTCAAGGGACACACCCCCTCCTGGCACAGACCCAGGAGCTGATTGAATCCGGAGCCGCGATCCCTCCGATCCTGTCCGTTCCTGCCGAAGGCATGTCTGAAATTCTCTACGGGCTCGGGGCCGCGATCGGACGCGACAGCGCGGAGGAACTTGCAACCGCCTTCCTGCAGCTGTCCCTCTACCTCGATCCGAAAGCCCAGTTCGCGGCCGTAAGCCTGGGTGGCCTCCTGGAGCGTATGGGTCAGCCGGAACAGGCCATTGAGGTTCTGAAAATGGTTCCGGAAGACGCTGCGCTCAAGCGCGATGCGGAAATCCAGATCGGACTGAACTACAATTCAATGGATCGCGTGGACGAGGCCCGCGAGCATTTGTCCGCGCTGATCGAGCAGGATCCCACCGAACTGGAAGCGATTGTTTCCCTCGGCAATGTTCTGCGCGGTCACAAGATCTTCGACGAGGCCGAGGTGGTTTACACGAAGGGAATCGATTCCCTTGACGGCAACATGCAAAAGGAACACTGGCTGCTGCTGTATTTCCGCGGCATCTGCCGCGAACGCCAGGACAAGTGGGATCTGGCCGAAGCCGACTTCCGCAAAGCGCTCGAACTCTTCGAGGACCAGCCGCTGGTTCTCAACTACCTCGGCTATTCCCTGGTCGACCAGGGGCTGAAGCTGGACGAGGCGCTCGGCATGATCAAGAAGGCCGTCGAGCTGCGTCCGACGGACGGCTATATCGTCGACAGCCTCGGCTGGGTCTACTACCGACTCGGAAAATATAACGAGGCCGTCAAGGAACTGGAACGCGCGATCGAACTGCGCCCCTCCGACCCTGTCATCAACGACCACCTGGGCGACGCCTACTGGAAGGTGGGGCGCAAGAACGAAGCCCGGTTCCAGTGGAACCATGCGCGCGATCTGGGTCCGGAACCGGAAGAACTGCCGAAGATCCTGAAAAAGATCGCAAACGGCCTCGATGATGCACAGGCCGACGAAGCCAAGGCCGACGGCAGCAAGAACGGCGGCTGACCGGCCTGATGCAGCATGACGAGAGCGGCGGCGCGTTGTCGGAAACCGCCCGGGCCAAGATCAATCTTGCGCTTCACGTGACCGGCCGGCGCGAAGACGGTTATCACCTGCTCGATTCGCTGGTGGTCTTTCCCGACATCGCAGATCGGCTGTCGCTTGAACCGGCGGCGGCGTCCGAGCTGCGGCTGGAAGGTCCGTTTGCATCAGCTCTCGAGGGCCCCGCTCAGGACAACCTGGTGCTCAAGGCCGTCCGCCGCTTCGCCGAGACATCCAGCACATCGCCGGATGTCCGCGTGACGCTCGAAAAGAACCTGCCCGTGGCGTCGGGGATCGGCGGGGGATCGGCCGACGCGGCAGCCGCACTTCGCCTCATGGAACGCCACACCGGACAATCGCTGCCGCAACAGCAGCGCCTCGACCTCGCGCTCGCGCTCGGGGCCGACGTACCGGTGTGCCTGGAACAGAAGCCCATGCGCATGAGCGGTATCGGCGACATTCTGACCCCCGCACCGGCCATGCCGCCTGCCGGCATCGTCCTGGTCAACCCGATGGAAGCCGTCGCCACCCCCGCCGTGTTCAAGGCGATGACGAAGCGGGACAATCCCCCCCTACCGGATTTGCCGGGCAGTTTCGCCGATCTGAACACCCTCTGCGCCTACTTGAGGCACACTCGCAACGACATGCAGGCCGCCGCGGAAGCCCTGTGCCCCGCGATCTCCGGCGTGATCGCGGTCTTGAACGCACTGCCGGACGTCGCATTCGCCCGCATGTCCGGATCCGGCGCCACCTGTTTCGCCCTGTGCGAACCGGGAAAGGAAAGCCGGATCGCGGCGGACGTCGTCGCCGGGCACCCGGACTGGTGGGTTAACGCCGGCAAGCTTTAGACTATGTCCATAGGATCATGGTTCACTCGATCCCTGACAGAAATCACAGGGACAGAAAGGAGACCCGGCGATGGAGACCATCCTGCTGACGGGGTTTGAAGCCTATGGCAATACGGCGGTTAATCCGGCGGAACATGTGGCCAGGCTGCTGGACGGCGAGACAGTCGGCAACGCGTCCATCATCTCCCGGATCATTCCCAACACGTTTTTCGTCTGCATCGACGCGGTGCGGGACGCCATGGCCGAAACCGGGGCATCCACGGTCGTGATGATGGGGGAATTCGGCGGCCGGGCGATGGTTACGGTGGAAAGAATTGCCCAGAACCTCAATGATTCCAGCCGCTACGGCCTCAAGGACAATGCCGGCGTGACCCTGCAGGACGCTCCGACCGCGCCCGACGGGCCGGTGGCCTATCACAGCAATCTGCCAATCCGGGCCATGGTCCATGCCATGCGCGAGGGTGGAATTCCGGCCGATATTTCCGATGCGCCCGGCACGTTCTGCTGCAATCACCTTTTCTACGGCATCATGCACCATATCGCCTCGGCAAAGCTTCCCGTGCGCGCCGGCTGGATTCACCTGCCGCACCTGCCCCAGATTGCCGCCCTTCCGGAAAACCTCGGCGCTCCCAGCATGTCGGCGGAAACCGCCGCCCAGGGCGTTCGTCTGGCGCTTGAGGCAATCGTTACCCACCCGCAGGACATTGACATCCCGCTTGCCTCGCGCCTGCAGGTCTAGGCCCGGCGCAGGCTTGCAACTGGTGCCAAGTAGATTGGCTTAGCTCACCCGGGAAATACAGAACGCGACGGCTTCGGCCAGGGCGGTCTGGTGAGCACCGGCGGGAAGACGGTCCAGCGCCTTCAAGGCGCTTTCGCCATAACTGCGCGCGCGTTCCACCGTATCAGAGATGGCATCGTATTTGGTCATCAGCTCGATGGCATGGTCCAGATCGCCATCCTCGATACCATCGGTTTCCAGGCACCGCTTCCAGAACACCTTGTCCTCGTCGCCACCGCGCTGAATGGCGAAGACGACCGGGAGCGTGATCTTGCCTTCGCGGAAGTCGTCGCCGACATCCTTGCCCAGATCCGCGCTGGAGCCGCCGTAGTCGAGAGCGTCGTCGACCAGCTGGAAGGCCAGGCCCAGTTCCATACCGTAGCTTCGGGCCGCCTGTTTCATCTCGGCACTTTCGCCGGCTACCACCGGACCGACTTCGGCGGCGGCCGCAAACAGCGCTGCCGTCTTGGCCTCGATCACCTTGAGGTACTGGGCTTCGGTTGTGCCGATGTCCTTGGCCGCACCGAGTTGCATCACCTCGCCTTCCGCGATGATTGCGGAAGCCTCTGACAGGATGCGCAGGGCTTCGAGCGAGCCCACGTCGACCATCATCTTGAAGGCCTGGCCGAGCAGGTAGTCGCCGACCAGAACGCTGGCCTGATTGCCCCACAACTTGCGCGCCGCCAGCTTGCCGCGGCGCATGTCGCTTTCGTCGACCACATCATCGTGAAGCAGCGTCGCGGTGTGCATGAATTCCACGCTGGCCGCGAGGGTCACGTGGCCGTTGCCCTGATAGCCGAACATGTCGGCACAGGCGAGCGTCAGCATCGGCCGCAACCGCTTTCCGCCGGAAGAAATCAGGTGCTTGGCGATCTCCGGGATCAGTTCCACGTTGGACCCGGCCTTCGACAGGATGATCTGATTCACCTGGTCCATGCCCCCCGAAACCAGGTCGACGAGCGACTGGATACCGGGCTGAACGGATTTAGGGTCGGTCATAGATGCGACAACGGCCACCAAAGGCACTCCTGTTTTCTTGTTGTGCGGACAATATGGCGGCGATAAGCCTTGGGCAAGGGAGCAATCGGTCGCCGGGGCTTGAAAAGCGCCCGGCAGCAGGTTTTGCTGGCATTTAACAGCGTTACGGCCTGCGGCAAATTCACAAACTGACAAGGTCTGAATGGAAGAACTGCTGCGAACCAACGATCCGGTACTCATTTCCTTTCTGGAATCGCTGCTCGGCGAGGCCGGCATCCGGTATTTCGTTGCCGACGACAACATGAGCATTCTGGAAGGGTCGATCAGCATGATCCCGCGCCGGCTGCTGGTCGCTGCCGACCAGATTGCCCAGGCCCGGCGCCTCGTCACCGATGCCGGCCTGGCCCATGAACTCGGGCCGGAAAGCCCGACCTCTTTCTGATGACGGATACGCCCGACGATACGGACGCAGCCGGCACCACTCAGGAAACCACCCGTGACGCCTTCCTCGGCGGCCTCGTTCACGTGCATCAGCCGAAAAAGGGACGGCACCGTGCCGGGCTGGATGCGGTCTATCTGGCCGCAGCCCTCCCCGACGGTACCAAAGGCCATGTCGTGGACCTGGGCGCGGGCGTGGGCACCGCCGGCCTTTGTGCCGCTGCCCGACTGGCCGATATCGACGTGACCCTGGTCGAAATCGATCCGCTGGTGCTCGGCCTTGCCCGCGAGGCCCTGGCCGACCCGGCCAATTCCGCCTTTGCCGGCAGGGTGAAGGTGCTGGAGGCGGACATCACCGCCAAGGGCAGCGAACGCCATGCAGCCGGCCTGACGCCGGGCATGGCCGACCATGTCATCATGAACCCGCCCTATTATCCGCCCGGGTCCTTCCGGGCCTCTCCGGCCAGCGCGCGGGCGAGCGCGCACATGCTGGACGACCGCGGACTGGAACCCTGGGCGAAAACGGCGACCGACATCCTGCGCGAGGGTGGTAGCCTAACGGTGATCTTCCGGGCCGACGGCCTGCGCGAACTGCTCGACGTCCTGACCGGCCGGTTCGGCGCCATCGATGTCATCCCTTTACGCCCGCGCCCCGACGCCCCGGCCACCCGCATCCTCATCCGCGCCATCCGCGCCAGCAAGGCGCCCTTGCAGCTTCAGCCGGGCTTTGTCCTGCACAAGGGAGACGGCTCGGATTTCACAGACGAGTCCCGCGCCGTGATGCGCGATGGCGAAGGTCTGGGCCTGACCAATCGCGGCTAATTCGCTGTCTAGTGAACCATGATTTCGCCGTTGGCGTAGCGGTAGTCGACCGGTTCGAGAAGATCCTGATGCGCTATCCGGACCGAGTGGATCCGGCCCTCGATTTCCTTCTCCCAGAAGCCCAGAAACTTCTTCAATTCGGGGAAATGCGGGGCGAGGTCTTCCGTTTGCCACAGGAAGCTTTGCAGGAACTTGGGATGATCGGGAAGCCGGTAGAGGATCTCGGCGGTAAGCAGTCCGTAGCCGAGGATGCGCTTTTGAAAATCCGAACCAACCTTCATGATTGCCTCACTTTCATTCACGATGAAAAAGTGTCCACGCAATCAGGTTAACGCGTTCTTAATTCGTGTCAATTTGGTGAATTATATCATGGACTTAGCAGCACAATGCAAAGAGTGCTGCCAAGCTTCTACTTGGTCTGGATTGACGTCAGATAGCCGAGAAATGCATCGATATCCTCGGCACTGAAGGAAAATTCCGGCATGCCTTCGTGACCGGTGACGATGCCTTCCGCGAGGCTCTCTTCCAGATCCTCCAGTGGATAACGTTTCGCCAGGTCCCGGAAGGCGGGCGCGCCCTCGATCTTGCTTTGGTCATCCTTCTCGACCGCATGGCAGGCCGCACAATAGATCTCGGCCAGTTCCAGCCCCGTCGCGACCGAGACCGGATCGGTCGGATAGGTCTCAGCCGATGCAGTCTGTATCGCCAGAATCATCGTTACGCCGGTCGCTGCGGTCAAAAGCCTGCGCTGCATGGTTCCCTCCCCGGATCGCGTCGGATCCCTTTATAGAAAGAGAGGTATAACAGAACCATAAGGACGATTACGAGGTCTCCGCTCACCCAGCAATGGAGCCTGGTTCCTTCCCCGTGGCAAAGGGCAGCCCTTCGTCCTCCCAGCCGGTCAGTCCGCCGATCATGAGTTTAACCGGCCGGCCGAGCCGGGCAAGCTTCAGCGCCGCCTTGTCGGCGCCGTTGCAGTGGGGACCGGCACAATAGACGACGAACAGCGTGTCTTCCGGCCACTGCGCCATCCGCGCTTGGTCGATCTCCTTGTGGGGCAGATGCAGGGCGCCGGGAACATGACGGCGTTCATAGGCTGCCGGAGATCCGACCACATGCAGGAGCACGAAGTCCTGCTCTCCTGCCTTCATGGCCGACGCCACGTCATCGCAGTCGGTCTCATTGGAAAGCCGATGGCTGAAATGGTCGATGGCCTGTTGCGGTTCTGCGGCCAATATTGCGCTGACAACACTCATGAAACATCTCCTTGAAACTGTTGGTGCGATGGCTGTCGTCAGTCCTATCCGATGGATCGGCAATTGACCGCTGGCATGAATGCCATCTATCGTAAAATTCATGCCAAACACACAGAGCCCCGAACCGCCGACCAATCCGCTCGTCGTCGCCCTTGCCTACGACGGCCTGTGCCTGTTCGAATTCGGCGTGGCCTATGAAGTCTTCGGCCTGCCCCGGCCGGAAATGGGCGACGACTGGTACGACTATGCGGTCGCGTCCTCGGATGCTGGCGATATTCGCGCGCCCGGCGGATTGCGCATCGCCGTCGACGGCGGTCTTGAGGTGCTCCAACAGGCCGGAACCGTCATCGTGCCTGGTTGGCGTTCAGCGCATGCGCCCGTACCGAAAGACCTTGTCGGGGCCCTGAAAGCCGCGCATGCAAATGGCGCCCGGCTGCTGTCGATCTGCTCCGGCGTCTTCGTGCTTGCCGCTACCGGCCTGCTGCACGGAAAGAAGGTCACGACCCACTGGCGCTACACCGAGGCCCTGCGGGAGCGCCATCCGGAACTGGAGGTGGTGCCCGACGTACTTTATGTCGACGAAGGCCAGATCCTGACCTCCGCCGGAAGTGCCGCCGGTATCGACCTCTGCCTGCACCTGGTGCGCCGCGACCATGGCACGGCAGCCGCCAATTCCGTCGCCCGGCGCCTTGTCGTGCCGCCCCACCGGGACGGCGGACAGGCGCAATATTCCGAGCTGAGCGTGCCGCAGCCCCATGAGGGCTCACGCCTCAGCCCCCTTTTCGATGACTTGCGGGCGAACCTTCAGACCCCCTGGACCATTTACGACCTCTCCCGCCGCGCCGGAATGAGCGAGCGCACGTTCCTGCGCCGGTTTCAGGCGGCGACCGGCACCACGCCCGCCCGCTGGCTGCTGGCCGAAAGGCTTCGCCGCGCTCGCCAGCTTCTGGAGGACACGACCGAGACCGTCGACCGGATCGCCGATCGCTGCGGCTTCGGCACCGCCACCAACCTGCGCCATCATTTCGGGCGCGAACTCGGCATCACACCGACCAGTTACCGCAAACAGTTCCGCGGTCTGGCTCAGGCCTGAGACAGGTCACCGTTACCAAAGTTCGATTGCTGCCTTTCAGCCCTGCCGCAGAAAGGTTACATAACCTAAGCTGAGAAAAATCCGGAAAGCCAGACGAGCGACACCCGATGACCCAACATCCCCTGCCCGCTTCCATCGAAGACACCCTGACGCTTCTGGAAAGCGCCGGCTATGTGGCCGACCGGTCGCTGGCGACCGTGCTGCACCTGTCCCTGCGCATGAAGCGCCCGCTGTTCCTGGAAGGCGAGGCCGGCGTCGGCAAGACGGAAATCGCCAAGGTCCTGTCCGAAACCCTCGGCCGCGACCTGATCCGTCTGCAATGCTACGAGGGTCTGGACGTGGCCTCCGCTGTCTACGAGTGGAATTACCCGGCCCAGATGGTGGAAATCCGCGTGTCGGAAGCCTCCGGCGACACCGACCACACGGAGCTGTCCAAGTCCATCTTCGACGAACGCTTCCTGATCAAGCGTCCCGTTCTGCAGGCGCTGGAGCCGCATATCAACGGCGCGCCGGTATTCCTGATCGACGAACTCGACCGGGCCGACGAGGCCTTCGAGGCTTTCCTCCTCGAAGTGCTCGCCGACAATCAGGTGACCATTCCCGAACTGGGGACGATCAAAG
Organism: uncultured Roseibium sp.; assembly: GCF_963675095.2. Lineage (GTDB taxonomy): Bacteria > Pseudomonadota > Alphaproteobacteria > Rhizobiales > Stappiaceae > Roseibium. Next base: position 285,176 of record NZ_CAXXSJ010000028.1, read on the forward strand.
CCGCCGAACCGCCGATCGTCATCATCACCACCAACAGGACCCGAGAGATCCACGACGCGCTGAAGCGCCGCTGCCTCTACCACTGGGTCGATTACCCGGATGCGGAGCGCGAGCTGGAAATCGTCCGCCGCAAGGTGCCGGGCGCCGCCGATCGCCTCAGCCAGGAGGTTGTCGCCTTCGTCCAGAAGCTGCGCGCCGACGAGGACCTGTTCAAGCAGCCGGGCGTTGCCGAAACCCTCGACTGGGCAACGGCGCTCAGCGAACTCGACGCCATGGCGCTCGATCCGGATGTCGCCTCCGACACCCTCGGCGTCCTCCTGAAATACCAGGACGACATCGAACGCGTCCGAGGCTCCAAGACCCGTCAGCTGATCGAACAGATCCGCAAGGAAGAGCCGAAAACTCCGACTATGCCGGCGGTTTGAGCGGACAAGGTAATGCGCAAACGATCTAGCCACTTGCACCCCTCCCCCCCCTTGAGGGGGAGATGTCCGCAACTGCGGACAGAGGGGGGTGTCGCGCCTCTCGGCATAAGGCAACACCGGCGCCGATCGCCGGTTACCTCTCCCAAGGGGAGAGGTCGGAGCGAAGCTCCGGGTGAGGGGTTTCAAACTCTCCGTATTTCACAGACGCTGTATCCCCTCACCCCAACCCTCTCCCCATGGGAGAGGGAGCTGGAGCCGCATTGGAAGAACCGCCGCACTCAAGCTACCCGGAAGTGGGGCGTGTCATGACCAACCCTCTCTCCCGAGGCCGAAGGCCGCATCGTCGACAATATCGTCCATTTCGCCCGCACGCTGAGGAAGGCCGGCATGCCGGCGGGGCCGGCCACCGTTGTCGATGCGGTGCGCGCCGTGGAGATCGCCGGGATTTCCAGCCGGGAGGATCTCTACTGGACCCTGCATGCGGTTTTCGTGCGCAAGCGCGAGCATAGGGTGCTGTTCGACGAAGCGTTCCGCATCTACTGGCAGAGCCGCGGGCTTGTCGAAAAGATGCTGGCGATCCTGTCGCCGGTCGCCCCGCCGCGCGGCGCACCGGAAAAGCCGAAGGCCGGCCAGACCCGCGTCTCCCAGGCTTTCCAGGCGTCCAGGGAGCGAGCGAGCGAGGAAACCCGGCCGCAGGTCGAGGTCGATGCCAAGTTCACCGTCTCCGGCAAGGAACTGCTGCAGACCAAGGACTTTGCCCAGATGACGGCGGACGAAATCGCGGCCGCCAAGCAAGCGCTACGCGACCTCGCGATTCCCTTGGACAAGATCCGCCAGCGGCGGCTCAAGCCGGCAACCCGCGGGCGGATCGATCCGCGCCGGACGCTTCGGGCCTCCATGCGTGCCGGCGGAGACATCATTGACCTGAAATTCCGGCGCGCCCATGAAAAGCGCCCGCCGCTGGTCGCGCTCTGCGACATTTCCGGCTCCATGAGCCAGTACACCCGCCTGCTCCTGCATTTTCTGCACGCCATGACCGAGGAGCGGCGCGACGTGCACACGTTCCTGTTCGGCACGCGGCTGACCAACGTGACCCGCCAACTGCGCATGAAAGACCCGGACGAGGCGCTGGAAGCCTGCAGCGACGGCGTTGACGACTGGTCCGGCGGCACGCGCATCGCTACGGCACTCCACGAGTTCAACCGGGTCTGGTCGCGCCGGGTGCTCTCCGGCAGCCCGACCGTTCTGCTGATCACCGACGGCCTCGAACGGGACACGGACGAGGATCTGGAGCGGGAGATGGACCGGCTGCACCGGTCCTGCCGCCGGCTGATCTGGCTCAACCCGCTGCTCCGCTTCGACGGTTTCCAGGCGAAAGCAAAAGGCATCCGCGCCATGCTGCCCCATGTGGACGAATTCCGCGCCGCTCATTCGCTCGACGCGGTTGCCGATCTGGTCAAGGCGCTTAGCGGCGACAGCGGATCGTCATTCCAGACCGATCCACGCCGCTGGCTGAAAGCCGGTTAGAACAACCAGTTCCACAACAGTGGCAGCAGGATCGCGGTTGCCAGCGCATTCAGCCCCATGGCCAGGCCGGAAAACGCCCCCGCGACCTCGCTGACCTGCAAGGCCCGCGCAGTGCCTATACCGTGGGAGGCGGTGCCGATGGCAAGTCCACGCGCGGCCATGTCCTTCACCCTCAGAAGATTGAGCAGAAACGGTCCAAGCGCCGCACCCAGGATACCGGTCAGGATGACCAGAACGGCGGTGAGCGACGGCAGGCCGCCGAGCTGCTCGCTGATGCCCATGGCGACCGGGGCCGTCACCGATTTCGGCGCCAGGGACACCAGGATTTCATCCGTGGCACCGAAAACCCAGGCGATACCGACGGCACTGACAATCGCCGTGAGTGACCCGGCGAGCAGGCTGACCGTGATCGCCAGGGCCGACTTCCGCACCCGTTCGATCTGCCGGTAGAGTGGCAGGGCAAGCGCGACCGTTGCCGGCCCGAGCAGGAAGTGGACGAACTGCGCGCCCTCGAAATAGGTCGCATAGGCCGTGTCCGTCACCGTCAGGATGGCGACCAGAACGACGACGGCGAACAGCACCGGATTGAGAAGCGGGTTGAGCCGGCCTTTCCGGTAGATCCAGAAACCCATCTGATAGGCCGCCAGCGTCAGGGTCAGCGCCAGAAGCGGACTGGCGGCGAGATAGACCCAGATATCGCGCAAACCCTCACCCATCGGTCTTCTCCGCTTCCTGGCGGTCGCTCCCGCCAAAAAGGTTCATGACCAGGGCCGTCACAGCAATGGTGGCCAGCGTGCTGCCCACCAGGGCGAGCGTGATGGCGAGCGCCTGTTCTCCGATCAGGGCGATATGCAGCATGACGCCCACGCCAGCGGGGACGAAAAGCAGCGAAAGGTTGCCGAGGAAGGTATCGCCGACCTGCGCCAGCCCCTCCGGGAGGCCGCCTTTGATCACGAGCCCGGCAAACAGGATCACCATGCCGATCACCGGCCCCGGCACCGGCAGCTCCAGTGCTGCCTTCAGGAGTTCGCCCGCAAGCTGGCAGGCAAAGATGAGGGTGAGATAGAAAATCATGGCCGCTCCCCGGGAATCTGCTTTCACGAAGAGTGAAACGGCCGGGGGGCCATGGCAAGCGCCGGGAAATGCTCAGCCGCCCGAAAAGACGAAAGTCCGCCCTCACCAGGCTTGGGGGCACCCGGTAAAAGCGGACCTTCCACACCCGGAGAAACCCGGTTGTCTGTCTTGGTCGGTCCGTCCACGTGCGCGTAAGGCACAGCCAACGAAACCGACCCTCACGTTCAAGATAGAGAAATAAGAGCGCGGAACAACACGCCCTCCCCGCGTCAAATTGTTTCGCCTGCGGCCTAAGAGGCTGTCGCTCCAAGCGGCCTACAGAAACCAGATCACGATGGAAACTACAGCTTGAACACCGTCATCCATGACGTTCCGGTCACCGAATAACGGTGCTCCCCGGTGAGCGCTTTCAAAACCGCACGCATGTGTCTCGCGCCATAGACGACCGCGATCCGGCTTGGCTCCGATCCGCATAAATTGACCGTTTCCAGCAAACGGGCAACGAGTCGTTCATCCCGCGCATCTCTAATTGCATGGTGAAACAGCGTCAGGTTTTCATCGTAGCTCAGCCACTCATCCCGGCTGGTCAGATAGGAAAATTCAAGTCTGGATGCCATGGTTTCCCGTGTTGCGAAAAATCGCCGATGCAAGCCAATTGCCGGAGGAACAACATAAGCCAGCGCTCGCAGCCAAAGCGGAACCTTTTGCCAAAGCTGTTCGAATTCCTGTTGTTCCAGATCTGCATGCACCACATGGGCACGCAATCCCTCGAAGTTGCTCAATGCGTCCCCGCCCAAATAGCGGCTCTGCAGCACGAGGTTCAGACGCTTTAAGCTCTCTAGCCACCTGTAGCTTCGGGTCAAAGCATTTACGATGGGCGACTTCACGCCTTCGACCAGGACATAATCGAATGACCAGGCATCACGTAGCACCGCCTCGTAGAACTGCGATTCGCCTATGTGGATCATGGGGAACAGGGTGATTTCGACGGGATTGCCGTTGGATTTCAGTTCGATCCTGGCAGACCTCACCCCAAGGACCGAACTCTCGACTATCTGCATTCACTCCACCCGACCGACGTCACCAGAAAAACTAAACAGGATTCCCGGCGCAATCAAAAGCTGCAAATACAGTCACGGCACCGCAATCACCGGCGTTCTGATGCCGACGCGCTGGAACAGATCGGTGATGTCGGAATTGGCCATGCGGATGCAGCCATAGGAAACGGCGCGGCCGATCGAGCCCGGACGGTTGGTACCGTGGATGGCGTATTTTCCGCCGTTGAGGGTAAGGGCCGCCACTCCCATGGGATTGTTTGGCGCACCGCCTGCGATCACGTCAGGCAGGGAGGGATGGTCGCGGTGCACTTCAGCAGAGGGCGACCAGGCTGGTTTGATGTACTTGGCGTCGATGAAGGTCTGGCCGGTCCAAACCTTGCCCCGCTTGCCGACCGCCACCTTGTAGCGGATCGCGCGCCCGCCGCCGAGAACGAGGTAAAGCCGCTTTTCGGAATTCTTGATCACGATCGTGCCGGGCCGGAAACTCCGGTTCTGGAAACCGACCAGTTCGGCGGCGTCTGAAACGGTCGGAACAAGGCTGACAAGCAGAGCCAGAATGGCTGAAAACACCAGAGCAATACGCATAACAAATCCATCCCCGGAGCAATGGGGACAATGCTATTGCGCGCTGGAAGAAAGAAAAGAGCCCTTTCGGAAATTCTTTCCAAAAGGTTAAGATCGCCGCCCATGTCGAATACGAGCGACGAAAACGTTATTTGTAGCCGTATTTGCCGTTCTTCCACTCGTACCAGACATAGCCCGGCAGGGAGGAAGCGCCCTTGTCGTCGAAGGAGACCGGGCCGAGGATCGTGGAAAATTCGCCACTATCGAGCGCCCCGACCAGCGCGTTGAAGTCTGTCGACCCCACGGCCTCGGCAGCCTGGGCGAAGATCTGGATCGCCGCATAGGTGACGAGCGCATAGCGCTCCGACGGCTTTCCGGCGGTCTCCAGCTCCGCGATCACCGGCCGAGCCGCCTCGATCTGGCGCGGATCGGGATAATAGGTCACCAGCGTGCCCTCGCCCGCTGGCCCCGCAATCGCCCAGTATTCATCGGAAAGCAGCGCCTCGCCGGAGACCACGACTGTAGCCATGCCCTGCTCCACCATCTGACGCTTGATCAAACCGGCTTCCGCCGGAAAACCGCCGATGAACAACGCGTCGACGGCCTCCCCCTTCAGCTTGGAGACCAGCTGGGAATAGTCCTTTTCGCCGGGCGGAAAGGCTTCATAGAGTGTTTCGAACACGCCCGCGTCGTTCATGACCGCCTTGACCGCATCCGCCAGCCCTTTGCCATAAACCGAACTGTCGTGCAGGATGGCGATGTTCCTGCCCTTGAAGTTCTCGGCCAGAAACGCCCCCACCGTCTTGCCCTGTTGATCCTCCCGGGCACCCAGCCGGTAGATGCCGGAACCGGGACGCTCGTCGGTGTATTTCGGATTGCCCGCGCCGGGCGACATCTCGATGATGCCTTCCTTGGCGTAGACAGCGCTTGCCGCGATCGAGGGTTCCGAGCAGAAATGCCCTGCCATGAAGACCGCGCCCTTGCCGACCATCTGGTTGGCGACGGCAACGGCCTTGTCCGCGTCGCATTCGTCATTGGCGATCTCCAGAACCAGCTTCTCGCCATTGACGCCGCCGGCCTTGTTGATGTCGGCAACCGCCTGTTCGGCCCCGGCCTTCATCAGCTCTCCGAAAAGGGCGTACTGGCCGGACATCGGACCGGCCGTCGCGATCACGATATCGGCCCGGGCCACTCCGGTGAGAGCCAGGCCGGCGATCGCCGCCGCACCTGTCAAAATCCACGTCTTCATCATCTGGCGCTTCAGCTTTTCTTGTCGGTCACGACCAATTGGTACACGATGCAAACGGCTGTTTGGATATATTTTCTGTCATCTTCAGGATTTGCCTGCCGATGGTCGCCAAGACTAGAGGACCTGTAAAGACACGCATCCTGTCGTTTTCCGGATATTTTGCCTGCGCAAAAACGTGTCCTTCACCAATTCCCACCTATATTCTTTGGGGGAGGATCCCTCGCGCCACATTCAGCAACAGGGAACCAGCAGAAAGGAACGTTCTTTTTGGCCCTAAAGACTGCCGCCACGACCAAAGCCGCCGGTGCCGGAATTACCCCCTCCAAGGCGGGTGCTCCGGGGGATAGCTATGCGCCGCTCGACGGCGCCCATTTCCGCGAGGCCATGAGCCGGATCGTCACCGCGGTTCATATCCTGACGACCGACGGCGCGGCGGGTCGGCTTGGCGCGACGGTCTCCGCGGTCTGCTCTGTCTCCGACGACCCCTGCAGCATACTTGTATGCGTCAACCGGTCGAGCCGGGTGCATTCGGCAATCCTGAAAAATCGGGTCTTTTGCGTCAACACGCTGCAGCCGAACCACCAGGCCCTGTCCGATGCCTTCGCCGGGCGAGGCAATCTCGACATGGATGCCCGGTTCGCCATGGCCGAGTGGACGCCGCTTGCCACCGGATGCCCCGGCCTTAAGGATGCAAGCCTCAGCATTGATTGCGAGGTCTTCAGCATCTCCGAGATGGGCACCCATTCGGTGATCATCGGTACCGTCGCCGACGTGCGCATGAGCGATGAGGACCGCTCGCTGGTCTACATCCGGCGCGGCTATCACAGCGTTTCGAAATAATTCCCACCAATCGCCGCAGACTGGTCTAGACTGGTTTTCCAATAACCAGTTTCGAAAAGAAACCCGCCATGCCCGGCCCCCGAAACCTGATCACCGACGTCCCCGGCCTGAAGGTCGGCAATGCCGAAGACCCGGCCCTGAAATCGGGGGCGACGGTGCTGCTACCGGACGAGTCGGCGGTCGTGTCCGTCGCCATTCACGGCGGCGCGCCCGGCACGCGGGAAATCGCCCTGCTGGAGCCGGAACAGACCGTCGACAAGGTCGATGCGATCGTCCTTGCGGGCGGATCCGCCTTCGGCCTCGATGCCGGCGCCGGCGTCCAGGGACGGCTGGCCGAACTCGGGCGCGGCTTCGCCGTCGGGCCGGTACGCGTGCCCATCGTTCCGACCGCGATCCTGTTCGACCTGCTCAACGGCGGCGACAAGGGCTGGGGCGAGGCTGCCCCCTACCGGGATCTCGGCCGCGCGGCCCTCGACAACGTCGGCGAAGACTTCGCCCTCGGCTCCGTCGGCGCCGGAGCCGGCGCAACCACCGCCAATCTGAAAGGCGGGCTGGGGTCCGCCTCAAAAGTTCTGGAGAACGGCGTCACGGTCGGCGCGCTTGTCGCGGTCAACGCGCTTGGCCGGGCAACCGTGGGCGACACCGCCCACTTCTGGGCGGCCCCCTTCGAGATCAACGACGAATACGGCGGCCTCGGCCTGCCGCAACCGCTGCCGCCGGAAGCCATTTCGGTCAGAACCAAGCTCGACGGACTGAAGGCCGGCGCCAACACCACCATCGCGGCAGTGGCGACCGATGCGGTGTTGACCAAGTCCGAGGCCAAGCGGCTGGCGGTCATGGCCCATGACGGCCTGGCCCGCGCCCTGTGGCCGGCTCACACCCCGCTGGACGGCGATCTGGTCTTTGCCATGTCGACCGGCCGGAAAAAACTGGAACGCGGCCTGGAGGACATGGTCCAGATCGGTGCGGCGGCGGCCTCGTGTCTCGCCCGCGCCATTGCCCGCGGCATCTATCACGCGCAGGCTGCCCCGGACGACCCGGTGCCGACCTGGCAATCGCGGTTTAACAGGTAATCCTCCTGCAGCAAGTCAGCTGCCGGCCTAAATTTCAATTGCGCGAGACCGCAAGCCCCACTCCGCTGGCCACGAACAATCCGCCGGTCGCCTTGTAAACCGCTTTCATCACCCTTCGCGAAAAATCGAGCCTGCGAAGCCAGGCTCCGGCATAGCCGTAGAGGGCGGCCACGACAAAGGCGACCACGCCAATGACCGCGACCATTGCCGTCATCTGTGCCAGGGTGTTGTGGCCGGCGGTCAGGAACTGCGGAAACAAGGCGGTGAAGAACACGACCGCCTTGGGATTGCTTGCCGCAACCAGAAAGCCACCACTGAAAAGCCGCTTCCAGGCAAAACGAACGTCTTCCATTTCCGAAGCGAAGGCCAGCCGGTGTGCTGCCGTACGCCAGATCTGCACCCCCATGTAAATCAGATAGAGGGCGCCAGCATATTTAATCAGCAGAAACAGAAACGCCGAAGTGGTAATCACAAGGCCGAGTCCGGCGGACGCGGCCGCTGCCTGCAGCATGGAAGCTGTGCTGTTACCGGCAGCGGTCATCAGAGCCCGGCTCCCGCCATAGCGCGCGCCGTGGGCAAAGGCGATCAGTGTGCTTGGCCCGGGGATGACCGACACGCCGACGACGACAAGGAAAAAAACAACTAAAACACTGAAGTCCATGTCTTGCCGCCGAAGTGTTTGAGAACGGAAACGCTCAACACAGAGCCTTTCACGGTTGCCGTTTCCGCGCAACCATGATGGCAACTGTGCCCCGAGGACCGTTACTCGGCGGCTTCCAGATAGTCCTTGGTCGCGTTATCGCCGTCATTGCCGCCGCCGGAGCCGCGTTCGAGCTGGTCGAGCAGGGTTGCCCGCTTTTCGGCGGCCTTTGCCATATTGGCGTCCTTGACCGGACCGAAGCCCCGGATCATGTCCGGCACGCGGGCAAGCTCGACCAGAAGGCCGTAGTTCGCCGTTTCCAGCCGGTTCGTGATCGTCGCCAGGTCCTCGGTGTATTGCTGCACAAGCTTGCGTTCAGCCTTGCGCTCCGCGGTCCGCCCGAACGGGTCGAACCACTTGCCGCGAATGCCCTTGAATGCGGACATCAGCTTGAAGGCGCTGAAGATCCACGGACCGAAGGCGATCTTTTCCGGCCGGCCGGTCCGCGCGTCCTTGTGATGGGCGATCAGCGGCGGTGCCAGGTGGACCTTGAGCTTGCGCGGGTTCTCGAACCGCTCGGCGATCTTCCGCTTGAAGGCCGGGTCGGAGTAAAGCCGCGCGACTTCATACTCGTCCTTGTAGGCCATCACCTTGTAGAGCATGTCGGCCGCCGTTGCCGTCAACCGCAGCGTGCCCGGCCCCTTGACTTCGTCGGCGACTCGGACCTTGGAGATCGCGGTCTTGAAGGTCTGGGCGTAGCCCGCGTCCTGATAGGCGGTCAGCTCCTTCGCATAGGCTTCGATCTGCTCGTCGAGGCTCAGCTTGGGGGCCTCCACGTCCTTCGGCAGGTGCTCGAGAATGAGCTCCGGCGAAGCGGCCAGAATACGGCCTGCCCGGAAAGCCTGGATGTTGTTCTCCACGGCGGCCTTGTTCAGACGCAGCGCGCCTTCGATGGCCTGAGCCGAAATCGGCAGCGCGCCGGACTGGTAGGCCATGCCGACCAGGATCATGTTGGCGTAGATGGCATCGCCCAGAAGCTTTTCGGCAATACCGGCCGCATCCATGCCCAGATAGGCTTTCGAGGCTTCCTTCAGCGCCTTGTCCATGCGGATCTCGTCGAAGGAAAGCGTCTGGCGCATGACGAATTCCGCCGTCGGCGCAACCCGCGTGTTGGCAAAGGCTTTGGTCGCCTCACGGTTGGCCATTCCGAGCTGTTCCGCATTGGTCGCAACGACCATGTCGCTTGCCAGCAGCACATCGAGGCTTGCCGTCGGCACACGCGGTCCCTCGATGGTCTTGTCGCCGGCGGCAAACCGGACGTGAGACGTCACCGGACCGCCCTTCTGAGCCAGGCCGGTCATGTCCAGCGTGGAGGCATGCTTGCCGTCCAGATGGGCCGCCATGGCCAAGATCGCGCTGACGGTGGTCACACCCATGCCGCCGATGCCCGCGACCAGCAGGTTGACGGTACGCTCAAGACCGGCCAGTTCCGGTTCCGGAAGCGTTTCCAGGATCCTGTCGATATCGACATCGGCCTTTTCCGCCTTGCGCAGGGCCGCGCCTTCGATTTCCACGAAGGACGGGCAGAAGCCCTTAACGCAGGAAAAGTCCTTGTTGCAGCTCGACTGATTGATCGTGCGCTTTTCACCGTAAGGCGTCGCCAGCGGTTCAACCGACAGGCAGTTCGACTGAACGGAACAATCGCCACAGCCTTCGCATACCCTGTCGTTGATGAACAGCCGCTTGTCCGGATCCGCCATCAGGCCGCGCTTGCGCCGGCGGCGCTTTTCCGCCGCACAGGTCTGGTCATAGATGATGACGGAAACGCCGGGATAGTCCTGCAGGTCCTTCTGGATGTCCATCAGGTGATCCCGGTGATGCACGCTGGCACCGGGGGCGAGATCGCTCCAGGAGCCGTAATGGTCCGGATTTTCGCTGAGTACCTCAATGCGCTGAATGCCTTCCGCCGCCAATTGCTGCGTGATCTGCGGCACGGTCAGCTGCCCGTCCACCGGCTGGCCGCCGGTCATGGCAACCGCGTCGTTGAACAGGATCTTGTAGGTGATCGGAGCCTTGGCGGCGACCGCCTGGCGGATCGCCATTATACCGGAATGAAAATAGGTGCCGTCGCCCATATTGGCAAAGACATGCTTATCGTCGGAGAAATCCTTCTGCCCGATCCAGAGAATGCCTTCAGCCCCCATGGCGATCTGGCCTTCCATGGTCCGGCCCGCGATTTCCACCATGGCGTGGCAACCGATCCCGGGCATGACCCGCGCACCTTCCGGAGCGACGGTGGAGGTCGAATGCGGGCATCCGGAACAGAAATAGGGCGAACGGACCGCCCGCTCCGCATGGCCCTGCGCCCACATGACCTGCTTGTTCATGCGCTCGGCCACCTGGTGCATCTCATCCGTGACCACCTCTTTCGGCAGCCAGGAAATCAGGGCCTGAATGATCTCGGCAATGGAGAGTTCCAGAACGTCGGACAGGAAGGGCGCGCCATTCGGGCGGCGCTTACCCCAGATCTCCGGACGGTCGGATGCGGGACAATGATACAACGCTTCCTTGACCTGGGGTTCGAGGAAGGCCCGTTTGTGTTCCACGACCAGCAGGCGCTCCGCCCCCCGGGCAAATTCACCCAGACCTTCCGGCTCCAGCGGCCAGGGCATGGCAACCTTGTAGACGGCAAGTCCGATTTCACGCGCCCGATCCTCGGTCAACCCGATCAGGTCCAGCGCCTGGCGCAGGTCCCGGTAGGCCTTGCCGGTGGCGACCAGACCGAGCCGCACGCGAGACGTGGCACCGAAGGTTGCGCGGTCGAGCCGGTTGGCCCGCACATAGGCCTGCGCCGCCGGCAAGCGCAACTCGCGCTGTAGCCTTTCGGTTTCCAGACGGTTGGCCAAGAGAAGATCGCGGTTCTGGTGATAATCCTTGCGCGGATCGGCCTCTTCCGGGAACACGAAATGCAACCGGTCGTCGGAAACGTTGATCGTGGCCGACGCATCCATCGTATCGGCAACACAGATCAGGGCCGACCACAGCGCGGAGAACCGCGACATGGCAAGACCGTGCAGACCGTAGTCGAGAACATCCTGAATATCGGACGGATTGAGCACCGGGATTTCCATGTGCTCGAACATGAATTCGCTTTGTCCGGGAAGAACGGAAGATTTGGCCAGATGGTCGTCACCGGCCAGCGCCAGAACCCCGCCGTGGCGGTGGGTACCGGCGGCATTCGCCTGCTTGATCGCATCGCCTGCCCGGTCGACACCTGGCGCCTTGCCGTACCAGATGCCGAAGACGCCGTCATAGCCCGAGTGCCGGCCCGGCCCATGGAGCTTCTGGCTGCCGAACACGGCCGTTGCGCCTAGTTCCTCGTTCACGCCGGGCTGAAAGACGATGTTGCTGGGTTCAAGAAGACGGCGCGTGCGCACCAGTTCGGTATCGTAGCCACCAAGCGGCGAGCCGCGATAACCGGAGATAAAACCGCCGGTTTTCAGCCCCGCTTGCCTGTCGAACCGCGCCTGATCCAGGGAGAGACGAACCAGTGCTTGTATGCCTGTCAGATAAACCTGGCCATGCGTGGCGACATATTTGTCGTCCAGCGTGACAGTCGGCACATAAACATTCATTCGTTTCCCTCCTAACCGGTAACCGCGTCCGTAGCCTGTCCGGGCCTTGTCGTCGCTGAGGATAATATCATCCTTTTCGATGACAATTTCTGTGCTATCGTGACCTTCAATCCACGAAGAAACGCGTAATTATTCCCCAAAGCGCCGATGACCGAACATTATCTTCTCGACCCATCCGATATCAGGGTTCTCAAGGCCCTTCAACGCGACGCCTCTCTGTCCATCGCCGAGATCGCGAAGGAAGCGGGCATGAGTCAGACACCATGTTGGCGTCGAATCAAGAAGTTAAAGGAACAAGGTATCATTCGGCAAATCACGGCAATCATCGACCGGGAATCGGTCGGTCTGGGATTTGTCGCCTATTCCTTCGTGAAACTGGCGGTGCCCAGCCGGGAAAACATGGAAACCTTCGACCGCCTGGTGCACAACTGGCCGGAAGTGGTCACCTGCGAACGCATCACGGGTGCCGTTGACTATCTTATCAAGGTCATTACCGACGATATCAAGACCTACGACAACTTCCTGCGGCTCAAGCTGCTCGACAATACGCTCGTCTCCGACGTGCAGTCGAGGATCGTGGTCAGCACCGTGAAAGAGACCGTCGCCCTGCCCCTGCGCGAAAGCTGATCATAAAGCTGGAGGGGCGGCAAAACGTCTCCCCGGTAAAGCGGGCCCGCTGTCCCTCCTGCCGTTTCACAACAGGAACGCAAGCGTAACCACGCAAACGACCGTCGACAGCAGGATCGCCTTCATGATCACCGTTGGATCGATCCCGTAGCGCAATGCCAGAACGAAGGGCATGGCGCCGCAAGGGCCGGCGGCGACCAGCAGAACCGAATTCTGCCAGACAGGATCGCTGCCACCGGCGACCGCGACAAGTCCGAAATAGACGAGCGGGTGGACCAGAACCTTCATCAGCGCCGTCGTGGCCACGGCGCCTTCGATTCGCTTCAGGGGAACCGCGGACAACATCACGCCCAGCGCGAACAGGGCCGACGGCGCCGTCGCGGCCCCGACGAAATCCACGTACCGGATCAGTCCCGCGTGAAGCTGTAATCCGGAAAGATTTACCAGAACGCCGGCCGCCAGGGAAAGAATCAGGGGATTGCTGCCGATCTGCTTTGCGATCCTGACCAGGGATCCGCTGCCGGCACTGACCACGTCCAGAAGCAGGATCGTCGCCCCGTAAAGCACCACCGCATCGACGGCCATGACCGCGGCGACGGGCAGCGCCGCCTCCGGACCGATCGCCACCTGGGCGATGGGAAAGACGAAGAAGACGTGGTTGGCGAAACAACACGCCATGCCGATCAGCAAGGCTTCCAGAACGGGGCGTTTGAAGACGCGCCAGGTGACGAGAAATCCGAGCCCGTACATCAGGACTTCGCTCAGGAGATAGATCAGAACGATCTTGAGATCGAAATCGGCGAGCGGAGCCCTGGCGACCAGACCGAACAGAAGGGCCGGAAGCGCTGCCAGAATGACGAACTTGTTGATCGAGGTGGCGTCGGCCCGTGTGAGAACGCCGCGCCAGCCAAGTCCGAGCCCAAGGGCAAGTGCTGCAAAGACCGGCAGGATCGCGGTCTGTAGCGCAGCCAGAACCAGACTCATGCAATGAACCTCAGGGGCGAAAGCGGGCTCGCGTCTGCACACGGCTTCTCGCCGGTCATCAGTTCCGAAAGGATCCGCGCGGTCACAGGCCCGAGGGTGAAGCCTTCGTGCCCGTGACCGAAATTGTACCAGAGCCCCGGGTTTTCCGGCGAGGCGCCGACGATAGGCAGGGAATCGGGCAGACACAGCCGGCTGCCGAGCCAGGGGTCGTTGTCGATCTGGCGCCCCAGGGAAAAGATTTCCTCCGCCCGCTTGCGCGCCATCTTGATCAGCCCCTGCGACGGCGGCGCGTCGCGGTCGGCGAATTCGACCCCGGTGGTCAGCCGGATTCCCCGCTCCATCGGGGTCAGGACGAAGCCGTGCTCGACATCGACAACCGGCCGGGACAGGGACGCGCCGGAGGCCGGGCGGAAATGCGAGTGATAGCCGCGCTTGACAGCAAGTGGATAGTTTTCTCCCATTTTCTTCAGGAAGTCGCCGGACCAGGGCCCCAGGGCAACGACCACCTGTTTTGCCCTGATATCGCTGCGTTCCGCGCGCAGGTACCAGCCGTTCCGCTTCCGCTCCAGCCCGAGGGCGTTTCCGGTGAAGAACCGCCCGCCCTCCTGAATGAAGCTGCGCCAGATAGCGTCCGTTACCGCCGCCGGATTGGACACCGATTCGCTCTCCGGCCAATAGACCCCGAACAGCCCGTCGGTGATCAGGCCGGGTTCGACGGTATTGATGTCGCCGCCGCTGAACTCCCGATACTCGACACCGTAGATCCGGGCGAAATGGCGCTCCACTTCGCCGGCCGCCGCTCCCTTGGCCGAACGGTAGACATGCAGCCAACCGCTCTTGCGGTAGAAACGCTCCGCATTCGCCCATTTTGCCAGAGCCTTGTGCTCGCCCAGCGCCAGCGCTTTCAGCGGCGCCATGGCCTTGGCGTAGTCCTGCACGGCCTGGGCCGTATTGGAAAACCGCCGGTAGCGATAGAGCCAGGGAACCAGACGGATCAGGGTTGCGAAGTCGTAGGAAACGGCCGTGGACTGTTTCAGCGCAATGTCGAACAGAACCGCTGGATCGGTCGGAAACGGAAACGGGCAGAAGCCGCTGCGCTGGACGATCCCGGCATTGCCGAAAGACGTTTCTTCCCCCGGATGCCGCCGGTCTATCAGGGCCACATCAAGGCCGCGCTGGCGCAGATGAGCCGCAGTGGACACACCCGCGATCCCGGCACCGAGCACAATGACATCAACCTGATGCAAAACCGCCTCTTGGATTTTCCTTCCTTTCCGCTCATACCTTAAAAATCAGAAAAACCATATTCTTTGGCGACGGGGGCACAGGTTTATGCGCCCCTTAAAGGACAAATCCCGCATGCTGAGACTTCCCCTCGATGTCCTCGGATGGCTTGGACGCCGCGGAACCGTGGCAGTCGCGGCCAGCCTGTTCGTCGGCATGGCGTTGCCGTCCTGGTCCGCCTATGCCCGGCCCTGGCTCTCTCACACCGTCTTCGTGCTCCTGGTGCTCGCTTTCCTGCGCGTCGATCCGGTGGCCGTCCGCAGCCGGTTGAAACGTCCCGTCCTTCTCGTCTTCGCCGGCGTCTGGATGATGGTTGGACTGCCCGCGATCGCCGTCCTGCTCCTGCATGGCTTCGGTCTGACCGGTATCGGGCCGGAATTCACGCTTGCCATCTTCATCGTGACCGCCGCCCCGTCCGTCATGTCCGCACCGGCCTTCATCTATCTGATGGGCCTCGACGGCGCCCTCAGCCTCACGGTTCTGATCGCCTGCGTGCTGCTGACGCCGGTCACCGCTCCGCTGATGGGTGGCCTGATCCTGAACGGTGTGTTGCCGATCAGCGCACCGGACCTCGCTCTGCGCCTGTTCCTCCTGCTCGGCGGCGCCTTCCTTGTCGCCTCGCTCATCCGCCTCGTCACCGGCCGGGCGCGGATTGTCGGCTATAAGTCCCAGATCGACGGGCTCAACGTCCTGCTCCTGTTCTTTTTTGCAGTCGCGGCGATGGACAGTGTGGCCGCCACCTTCGCGGACCGGCCTCTCTACACCTTCGCGATCGCGGGCCTCACTTTCGTCGTCGCCTTCGCGCAAATCGGCCTGACCCTGCTGGTGTTCCGACCCGCGTCGCGCGCCGATGCCTTCGTGATCGCCCATTCCGCCGGGAACCGGAACCTGGGGCTGATGGTCGCGGCCCTGGGCGGTACGGTTCCCGAGTTCACCTGGCTCTGGTTCGCGCTCGGCCAGTTGCCGATCTACATGCTGCCGCTGATGCTCAAACCCTTCGGGCAATGGTATTCGAAGACCGAAGCCGAAAAAGCCGCCTGACATTCGCCGAAATAATGCGTAACGTGCGCCCGTCCTGGGCACACAGGAGTTTGATTTATGAAAATTTTCAGTCGGGCCTGCGCCGCTGTTTGCAGCACCTTTCTGGCCGCTGTCCTGGTTTCTTCGGCTCATGCCGGCGATTTTGCCGATGTCGACATTATCGGCTTTTCCAAGGACGGACGGCGCTTCGCCTTCGAACAATACGGTATCCAGGACGGATCCGGTTTTCCCTATTCGGAAGTCTTCGTGATCGATGTCCAGAAAGACAGCTGGGTGAAGCCCTCCCCCTTCAAGTTCGTCGAACAGAATGTGCCGGACGGTGTCGATCAGGACACGATCCTGGGGGACACGAGACACGTGGCAATCCAGGCCGCAAACGATTCCGGCCTGCTCGACGGTATTGACTATCCCGGGCAAACGGTCGGCGCCAATCCGGTGACCGAAGTGAGTGCGGATCCGCATCTCATGGTCGTCAATCCGCGGATTATTGTCCCGGCGTTTGACGATCCGATGGAGTTTTCCATCGAGGAATACCCGCTGGAGTCCGGCAAATGCGCCAGCTACGGCGCACAGACCAGAGGATTCCGGCTGACCATGCTCTACCAGGGAATGGCCAGGGTCCTGAACGAGGACAAGGACCTTCCCGAGAGCCGGGGCTGTCCGCTGTCCTACCGGATCGAACGGGTGATCACCCGTTACCCGGATGCGGGACCGCCGGTTTTTGCCGCCCTGATTCTCATGCAGACCCACGGCTTCGAAGGTCCCGACGGCCGTTATCTGGCGATAACCGGCCGGTTTTGACCCGATCTCCGGTATCACCCCGGGTCTGCTACTTGCTCCTGCCGGTATAGCGTGATAGCCGCCCGGCTGAGCCAAATTGCTGCGGGCGCCGGATCGGGCGCCCCGCCTTTTCCTGGAGCCGGAAATGACCCGTCAAATCACCATCGCCCCCTCGATCCTCGCCTCCGACTTTTCCAAGCTCGGGCAAGAAGTCCGCGACGTCGTCGAAGCCGGCGCGGACTGGATCCATCTGGATGTGATGGACGGTCATTTCGTGCCCAACATCACCTTCGGCCCGGACGTGATCAAGGCGCTGCGCCCGCATACGGACAAGGTGTTCGACACCCACCTCATGATCGAACCGTGCGACCCCTACCTGGAAGCTTTCGCCAAGGCCGGATCCGACATCATCACCGTCCATGCGGAAGCAACCACCCACCTGGACCGCTCCCTGCAGGCAATCCGCGCGCTCGGCAAGAAGGCAGGCGTGTCGCTCAATCCGGCCACACCGGAAAACGTCCTGGAATACGTGCTCGACCGGCTCGACCTGATCCTGATCATGACCGTCAACCCGGGTTTCGGCGGTCAGAAGTTCATCCAGGCTATGGTGGAAAAGACCGCACGGATCAAGGCGATGATCGGCGACCGGCCGATCGACATCGAGATCGACGGCGGCATCACCCCGGAAACCGCGCCGCTGGTCTCGGCTGCCGGCGCCAATGTGCTCGTCGCCGGCTCGGCCGTCTTCAAGGGCGGCTCGGTCGACAGCTACGCCGCCAACATCTCCGCCATCCGCAAAGCCGCGGAAGAGGCCTGAGA
>NZ_CAXXSJ010000029.1:0-187564 GCF_963675095.2 uncultured Roseibium sp.
GAACGGCTTGACCTTGCGGGCCTAGTCCACCATCGTCTTTCCCATTGATTTGCTCCCCCCTGGAGGTTCGCCGTGTTTTTGCTCCGGAAATTCAGTCTCGCCCTTACGATGGCCGCCGCTTTTTATGCAAGCGGTGCCGCGGCCGAGAACCGCGCCTATTTTTCCTTCCACAAGGACCCGAGATTGCCTGACTGCACGGCCGCTTCGGTGCAGAGCGCGGTTGCAGGCACATTGGCGCGGGCCCAAGTGGACTATGCGGGCGGTCGGACGATCACCGGAATTACAAAAATTCGGGAGACCCGTTACCAGGTCAACGGCGTGAGCCCGCTCGCCCGCCGCTATTGCCGGGGAACGGCCAGCCTGAGCGACGGCAGCGTGCGCGCTGTTCATTACCTGGTAGAGGAAAACGCCGGCTTCGTCGGGGTCAGCTGGAATGTCGAAGCCTGCTTGGCGCCGCTCGACAAATGGCGTGTCTACGGCGCGTATTGCAGCACCACCCGCCCGCGCTGATTCATGATGGCTTTCCCTGTCCGTTCCCTGCGGACACTTGTCCTGGCCTTTCTCCTGACGCTTGGCACCTGCCTGCCGTCCAGGGCCGGGGGAACGCCAGGCGATTTCGACTATTACGTCCTGAGCCTGTCCTGGTCGCCGACTTACTGCCGGTCGGCCGGACGCAATGCAGATCCGCTGCAGTGCAACGCGTCCCGGCCGCATCGTTTCATCGTTCACGGACTGTGGCCGCAATACGAACGCGGCTGGCCGGACTTCTGCCGGAGCAATACAAGAGAACCCGGCCGGCACACCGTCTCCGGAATTCTCGACATCATGCCGAGCCGCAGCCTTGCACGGCATCAGTGGCGCAAGCACGGAACCTGTTCCGGTCTCAGTCCTGAAGATTATTTCGACCTGACCCGGCGGGCGTTCGAAAAGGTCAGAATTCCCGCTGCCTTCAACACGATCGACCGGTCCGGCAAAATCGCCCCCGACGCCGTAGAGAAGGCATTCCGTCTGGCGAATCCCGGCCTGCATGACGCCGCCATGGCCGTCACCTGCACCAGCGGCCGGCTCAAGGAAGTACAAATCTGCCTGAACAAGGATCTCAGCTTCCGCTCATGCCGGGCCGTCGACCGGTCTGGTTGCCGGTCCAATCGGCTGACCGTCGATCCGCCTTTGCGGAACTGATCAGGCGAAGCGAAACGCTTAGAATTAGATCGGGGTAAGTGCGTTTTTCACGACCTGCTTGAGCGGGCCGAGCGCGTCGAGCAATGGTTGTTCGAGGCCGATTTCATGACCGCTGCTGACGGTCTGCACCGCGGTCCGGTATTCGGCAAGGGGCTTGTCGAGGAATTCCGGGCGCATCCCGTCAAAGATCGGCGCACCATAACCATGGAAGAAAAAGGCGACCAGCAGGGTTTCCGCAACCCCGCGTGAAAACAGCTTTCTGCTTGCTTGAGTAGAAAACACGGTCCTGCCCGCCTCGCCTGTGACCGCGAGAAACTACAAGTCGCCCATTAACATCCCTTAATGGGAATGATTACAATTCTCACAAAACTCCGAACGTCGCGGAATTCCGGCGTTTCCGGGCAAAGAATTTTTGCAAAGTTTGTGTCCGAGGGGCTTGTCCCGAGCGGGTTGCTATGCACATTTGACGAGCCTTTCAAAGGAGCCCTTCATGCTTGTTCTTCTTTCCTCTCCGGCCTCGCCTTTTGGCCGAAAAGTCAAAATCGCGGCATCCGTTCTCGGACTGCTTGACGAAATCAAGGTCGAAAACACCAGCACGACCAACCCGGAAGACAACCTGCGCAAGCAGAATCCGCTCGGCAAGATCCCGGCCCTGATCCTTCAGGACGGCTCCACCATGTACGACAGCCGGGTGATCATCGAATATCTCGATCATCTTGCCGGCGGAAACAGGATCATTCCGCAGGGCGAAGCGCGGTTTGCAGCCCTCCGCAATCAGGCGATGGCGGACGGCATGATGGATGCGGGCATCCTTCAGGTTTATGAAAAGCGCTTCCGTCCCGTCGAGTACCGCTTTCCCGACTGGCAGGCATACCAGGCACAAAAGGTCGAACGCGCACTGAAGGTGCTCGAAGATACGCCCCCGGCATCTGTCAGCGCACCGGAAGATCTCGATGTCGGGACCATCGCCATCGCCTGCGCGCTCGGTTACCTGGACCTGCGCTTCAACGGCGACTGGCGCGCGGCCTGTCCCCGACTCACTTCATGGATCGACGGCATCGAGCAGGCGGTCCCGATCTTTGCAAAGACCAGGTTGCCGGCACAACCGGTCGCCGAGGTCCCGGAACAATTGCGTTAGAGCATCGGGTGATGCTCCGAACCTGAATGAAACAAACCCCCGGTGCTTTCGCTCCGGGGGTTTTTGAATGTCGCGGCAATTCCCGACCGGTAATCCGGATCAGAATTTATAAGCTACGCCGGCACGGACCACGTTGTTGTCCAGGTCGGTCTTGTAGGTCGTACCGCCCAGGTTGAAGCTTTCCTTGCCGAAATTTTCATACGCATAGTCGAGACGCATGGTGACATGCTGCGACAATGCGGTTTCGACACCTGCACCAAGGGTCCAGCCGATCGCAGTGGTGCTGTCCTTATTGCCGCTGGCGTTGACATCCAGATCGGCAATCGCAAGGCCGCCGGTTCCGTAGATCAGGAACGTGTCGAAGGCGTAGCCAAGACGCCCGCGAACGGTCGAATTCCAGTCGGACCCGGTCTTGTAATTGATGCCGCCGACGGACGTACGGTCATTCAGATTGGTAAAATCGAATGTTCCTTCGAGACCCGCCAGAATGTTCGGCGTGACCATGAAGTTGTAGCCGCCGTAAAAGCCGCCCAGAACCCCGTTTGCGTCGTTGTCGAACTTGCCGGTCGGCGTGGACCGGGTCGTGAACGACCCCCAGCCCCAGCCAAGCTGTGCACCGGCATAGGGGCCGGTCCAGTCGAAACCGGAGATCGTGTCCGGGCTGACCGGATAGGCGGGAGCCGGATCCACCGGCTGCGGCAGATCTGCGGCAAAGGTCTGCGCCGAAAAAGCGGTAAGTACCGCAGCGGCGGCCGCCAGAGATGCAAAACCTTTCATGTGTCATTACTCCAACTGTACATGCCCCAAACGAAGTTCGGACAAGTCCAATGGACTGTCCCCAACCTCACCCATGACCTTGTATGGCGTCCCTTTGTGGCGGCACGAAAATGAATTTGAGGAAATTTCGTGACTAAAGCGCGACGGAATTCTGCTTGGTGAACAAAGCGTTAAAGGCACCCTGCGGGTACGAATCCGGAGTCTTGACATCTTGTCTTCGCTTGCGGCGAACCAATCTATTGCGTATCCGATGCGCATCTGCATGATGCGCCGGTATTTGGCTATTGATGAACACCCGACCCGCCCCATCCCTTTAACCCTGGCCCATTACCCCTGGCCCTGACCGGAACCCCTAAATGCTTTTTGATTATGTGAGCCTAGCAGGTGGTCTTGTTGCGTTGATCATCGCAGGTGACGTACTCGTCAGAGGCTCCGTAGGGGTGGCCCAACGGCTGGGAATTCCGAACCTGATCATCGGCTTGACCATTGTCGCCTTCGGCACGTCGGCGCCTGAACTGGTGATTTCGCTCAAGGCCGCCCTGGAGGGCGCCGACGGCATTGCAATCGGCAATGTTGTCGGTTCGAACATCGCCAACGTGCTTCTCGTGCTCGGCATGCCGGCCCTGATCGCCGCGACCCCCTGCGGCGAGGAGGGAGCGGTCAGAAACGCCCTGTTCATGGTCGCCGTATCGGGCGTATTCATCGTATTGTGCCTCTTTTCGCCTCTCGACATCCTGAGTGGCGGCATTCTGCTTGTCCTGCTCGCCCTGTTTCTCGGCGATTCCGCCCTCAGCACCTACCGCCACCGGAAGACGCTCAAGGACGCCGCGAACGGCGTGACTGCAGCCAACGGCACGGAAACCGACGAGGCGGAGGAAGATACCGATGATGGCCTGGAGGAAGTCGAAGGGGTTCCCGAATCCGTCGGCCTGGCCGGGGTCTATATCGTTCTCGGCCTCATCGGCCTGCCGCTCGGCGCCCACTTCACCATCGAAGGCGCGACGGCCATTGCCGAAGCCTGGGGGGTCAGCGACGCCGTCATCGCCCTGACCGTGATCGCGCTCGGCACTTCTCTTCCTGAACTGGCGACCACCGTCATGGCCGCGATCCGTCAGCACGGTGCCGTGGCCATCGGCAATGTGATCGGCTCCAACATCTTCAACCTTCTGGCGATCATCGGCATCACGACCGTCGTGGTTCCGCTCGATGTGCCGGCCGAAATCCTGCGGCTCGACATCTGGGTCATGCTGGCCTGCGCCATTCTCCTGCTCGGCCTCGCCGTCTACCGCGTCAACCTAAACAAGCTGGCCGGCCTGGCGCTAACTGCCGCTTATTGCGCCTATATTTTCGTGGTCTATACCTTCAGCATCACGAACTGAGGCAAACGTCAGCCTCAATTTTAGGACCGTGACCTAAGCAGCTTTCCTTTTTCCCAAAAGACAGGCAGGCTCCCCGTCATGGAAAATGCCCCGATCGCAGTCATCACCGGTGGGTCCAGCCGTATCGGCAGAGCCATGGCCGAAGACCTCGCCAGCCACGGCTGGAGCCTCGTTCTTCATGCCCACATCCATCCGGAAAAAGCAGACGAACTGGTGCGGGACATACGCTCCCGCGGCGGCCGGGCCGAGCTCCTGATTGCCGACCTGACCGACATCGCTGAGCTGAGGGGCTTCATGGCAGATGCCGCGAAGTCCTTCGGAAGCCCATCGGTTCTGATCAACAATGCCTCCATTTTCGAAGACGATGCCATCGGCGAGCTCGATCCGGCACGTTACGACGCGCATTTCAACATCCACACACGGGCGCCGGTGTTCCTTGCCGAGGACTTCGCGAAGCAATTGCCGGAAGGGCGCAACGGACTGATCGTCAACGTCATCGATCAGAGGGTTTGGAAACTCACGCCCCAGGCCTTTTCCTACACCCTGTCGAAGGCAGCACTCTGGACCGCGACGCAAACACTCGCCCAAGCTCTGGCGCCAGGGATCAGGGTCAATGCCATCGGTCCGGGCCCGAGCTTCAAGAACATCCGCCAGAGCGCGGAAGAATTCGACAAGCAATGGCGCTCCGTTCCCCTCGGCAAAGGCCCCGCGCCGGAAGACTTTGGCCGGACGGTCCGCTTCCTCTGGGAGAGTAGGTCGATCACGGGCCAGATGATCGCAATCGACGGCGGTCAGCATTTGGCCTGGGAAACAGACGACGTCATCGGTGTCGGCGAATAATCCTGACGGGATATGTCCGCATGGCGGGCGCTAATGGCTTTTCCGGACCGGCCAATCGTCTTACATAAGCGCCATGCAGGATGACACGGATCTTCCGACCGAACCGGAAGCACATACAACGGCAGATGACGGCGGACAGCCGCAAACCCAGCGCAAGGGCGTTGAGGTGATCTCCGATATCGTGAAACGGCTGCCCATGGGGCCGGGCGTTTACCGGATGATCGACGAAAATGGCGACGTGCTTTACGTCGGCAAGGCCCGCAGCCTCAAAAAGCGCGTCACCAGCTATACCCGCCTCCAGGGACAGTCGAACCGGATCATGCGCATGATCCTGTCAACGGCGGCCATGGAATTCGTCGTCACCCGGACGGAAGCCGAAGCGCTGCTTCTGGAAGCCAACCTGATCAAACGGTTGCGGCCGCGCTTCAACGTGCTCCTGCGCGACGACAAGTCGTTTCCCTATATCCTGATCACCGGCGACCACGAAGCACCGGCAATCATCAAGCATCGCGGCGCGCGCAAGCGCAAAGGCGATTATTTCGGCCCGTTCGCCTCCGCCGGCGCTGTGGATCGTACGATCAATGCCCTGCAGAAGGCCTTTTTGATCCGGAACTGTTCCGACAGCTATTATGAAAACCGCTCGCGTCCCTGCCTGCTCTACCAGATCAAGCGCTGCGCCGGCCCCTGTACCGGCGAGATCGCCCCGGAGGACTATGCCGGCCTTGTCGCCGAAGCCAAGGCCTTCCTTTCCGGCCGCAGCCAGCTGGTGAAACAGGATCTGGCCGAGCAGATGGAAAAGGCCTCCGAAACACTCGATTTCGAACGCGCCGCGATCTACCGGGACCGTCTGGCGGCTCTGTCCCACGTCCAGTCCCACCAGGGTATCAATCCCCACAACGTGGAGGAGGCGGACGTCTTCGCCGTCCATCAGGAAGGCGGACAGACCTGCGTGCAGGTGTTCTTCTTCCGGACCGGTCAGAACTGGGGCAACCGGGCCTACTTCCCCAAGGCCGACAAATCGCTGGACGAGGCGGCGGTTCTGGAGAGCTTCCTTGCCCAGTTCTACGACGACAAACCAGCCCCCCGGCAGGTCCTGCTCTCCCATGACCTTGCCGAGCGCGATCTTCTCGCCGAAGCGCTGAGCGAACGTATGAGCCGGAAGGTCGACGTTTCCGTTCCGAAGCGCGGCGAAAAGAAGGACCTTGTCGACCACGCGCTGACCAACGCCCGGGAAGCCCTCGGACGGCGCCTGGCGGAGACCTCCAGCCAGGCACGGCTGCTGAAGGGTGTGGCCGAGGCCTTCGACCTGGCCTTCCCGCCACGGCGGATCGAGGTTTACGACAACTCGCATATCATGGGCACGAATGCGGTCGGTGGCATGATCGTCGCGGGGATGGAAGGCTTTGCCAAGGCCCATTACCGCAAGTTCAATATCAAGTCGGAAGATCTCGTCCCCGGCGACGACTACGGCATGATGCGCGAAGTCCTGACCCGGCGGTTCTCCCGGCTGCTCAAGGAACACGAGCGCCAATTACCCGTGGCCGGAAACGAAACGGACATCGACGGCGAGACCGGCGATGAGAATGATGACACCCCCGCCGCTCCCGCGATGGAAATGCCCGCCTGGCCCGATCTGGTCCTGATCGATGGCGGTCAGGGGCAGCTGACCGCCGCGCGGGAGACGCTGGAAGGCCTCGGGATCACCGACGTCCCGCTGGTCGGCATCGCCAAGGGACCAGACCGGGATGCCGGCCGGGAAAAATTCTTCATCCCCGGCAGACAGTCGTTCATGCTGCCCGAGCGCGATCCGGTGCTCTACTTCGTTCAGCGCCTGCGCGACGAGGCACACCGCTTCGCCATCGGATCGCACCGGGCCCGACGCAAGAAGGACATTGCCAGGAACCCGCTCGACGATATCGCCGGCATCGGCCCGACCCGCAAACGCGCCTTGCTGCGCCATTTCGGCACCGCTAAGGCCGTCTCGAAGGCCGGCCTGGACGATCTGGTCGCCGTTCCCGGCATCTCCGAGGCAACGGCAAAACTCGTTTATGATCATTTCCATGAATAAGGCCGCCCCGTCCCCAGCCCCGTCCCTGGCCGTTTCTCAGAGACAGCCTTACTTTTAAGCCGAAGCGACGATATAAGGGGCCAAATTTGGGTCTCTATCCTTCAGATCAAAGAGTAACGAAAATGGCGAATGCCCTATTCCTCCGCGCAGCTGCCCTCATGGAAGAACGGCGCTACGAAGAAGCCGCACCTCTTCTTCTTGAATTGCATGCCGCGTATCCTCAGGAAGCGCGGATAAACTATCTCCTTGCCGTAATTTTCTATCACTACAAAGACTTAAACAGAGCCCAACAACATTTGATCGCAGCATCAAAAGTTGAATCGAAACAATATGAAATTTTCTCCCTGCTTTCTGAAATATACAGCAAATTAGGACGAAAAGAAAACGCCCTGGAAGCGGCGAGAAAAGCCGTTGGACTTAATAATACGTCCGATCACGCCCAAGCCGTACTCGGAGATGCTTACTACAACATGCAGAAGCCGGTTCTGGCCCGGCAGTCCTTCGAAAGAGCTCTGGAACTGAACCCGGATTTTACCACCGCTCTGGTGGGCCTGGCTCGCCTCGAAACGTCGTTGGGGGAAGGCGAACGGGCGCTGGAACTCCTCAAGAAAGCCTATGGCATCGCCCCCGATAACGCCTATGTTCTGGTGAATCTTGCCGAACAATCGGACCCTGAACTGCAGGCCGACGTGCTCGATCGCATTCTCAAGCAAGTGGATAACCCGGAAGCCAAAAATTCTCTGGAAGCGAATGCGTTACTGCATTTTGCTGCCGGAAAACTTTTCGAGAAAAAAGGCGATATCGAAACGGCATTCACGCACTACGAGAAGTACAAGACCGTCATGTACGCTCCCTATAGTATGGGTAAGCGGAAATGGCAGCTTGAGACGACCAAAGGGATGTTCAGCAAGGAATTCTTCGAACATCGGAAGGATTTCGGCCTCTCGTCCGACCGGCCGGTCTTCGTTGTCGGCATGCCCCGTTCCGGAACGACCCTTGTGGAGCAAATCATCGGTCGCCACCCGAAGGCGACCGGTGTCGGCGAGTTGAACTTTTTTGCCAGCCTTCTGACAGATATGTCGGGAGCAGACATTGTCACCCCGAGATTGTTTGCGCAGGCCATCGAAATGGACGCGAAACATGCCAAGCGCATTGGGCGCAAGTACTTGGCCGAGCTTGATCAATACGACAAGAAAGCAAGCCGTGTCGTCGACAAGATGCCACACAATTTCGAAATGCTCTGGCTGATTGCGCTGCTGTTTCCCAATGCGAAAGTCATCCATACGTATCGGGAGCCGGCCGACACCTGCACGTCAATCTATTCGACGCCGCTTGCCGCCCAGCACAACTATTGTCGCGATCTCGAAACGCTCGGACAATACTACGGCATATATGCCGAGATGATGGAACATTGGGACAAGGTTTTGCCCATCAAGATCCATCACCAGTCCTACGAAGCCTTAATCGCGGACCAGGAAACGGAAAGCCGGGCTCTGCTGGAGTATGTCGGCTTGCCGTGGGATCCGGTCTGCCTCGATTTCCAGTCCGGCGAGCGGCAGGTTATCACCTTCTCCAGCCAGCAGGTCAGGCAGCCGATCTACACCTCGTCAATGGGACGTTGGCGGAAGTACGGATCCCATATCCAACCGTTGCTCGAGGCGCTCGGAAAACACGCGCCGCAACAATAAAAACAGACCGGCCGCGCCCGTGGCCGGTACACCTCCCGCAGAGCATCACTCACAGGACAAGCGAAGCCGTCCATGCACCACACCCGTTTCCGGCGGCTGCGATCGCTGATCGGCTGGCTCAGCTTAACCGGGGGTATCACGGTCTGCCTCCTGGGGCTCTCCGCGTTTGCGGCACCCGGGTTTTGGGCAGCGGACAACATGAGCTTTTTCCTGCGCCAGTTTCTGGCGGCCGGATTGGCGGGCCTGCTCGGAGGACTTCTGGGCCTTACCGTTCCCCATCGCCGGCCCAGGCTCTACAAAACCTCTCTTGTGCTGCATGCCCTCTTGTTCGCCGTGCTTGCCGGCTCGACAGTCTGGAGAACCGTCGAGCACACGCGACCGCTCGCAACGCCTCAGCCGGGCGCGACAAGCCTTCGGGTCGTTGCAACCAATCTGGAGACCCTGTTTCTGGAAAACCGGACCCTCACCGACTTCCTGACGAAGGTGGAAGCCGACGTGATGGTGTTTGAGGAAACAGGCTGGTGGCTACAGAAACGTCACTGGAAGGCGCTTGGCCTTCCGGTCGGGGCGGCCGGAAAGCCGCCCTTTCCGGAACACCTTTTTGTCGGTTCCCTCGGCGATATCAGTGTTTATTCCAGGTTCCCGATCCTGGAGAGCAAATCCATCGTCGTCGAAGACCGGCCCGGCCAGCCGCGTCAGGACATTCGCGAGATCCTTGTCCTGAAACTCGATATCGACGGACGGACGGTCAATCTTGTCGCCGTCCATCCGTCAAGCCCCCGGACTGAGGTGCAATGGATCCGCAGGCAGACCTATCTGGAGCGGCTGGAGGCCGTTTTGAAGGACCTGCAGGCGCAATCGGGTACTGAGACCATCGTCATCGGCGACTGGAACCTGTCACCCTGGTCTGTTTATTTTTCGGACCTGTTCGGCCGACTGAACCTCCACACGGCCTTTGCCGATAGATACCCGCAAACAACCCGCTTCTTTTTCGACTATCGCCTGCACTGGATCCTTGGCGCTGTCGTCGATCATGTCGCCATAACGCCTGGGTTGCGGTTCGCCGACGTACAACTCGGACCCGATATCGGGTCGGATCATCTACCCCTGATAGCGGAGATCGTTCTGCTCGGCGACAAGACAGGCGAACCGGCAAATTAGATCGTAACGGGTTTGCGTCTTGAAGAAGAGACCCGATCAACGGTAAACCGGCACAACGCGAAGATGGCTCCTGCACTTCCGCACTTGATCTTAGGGGTATAGACATGATCGGAAAGTTCTTCAGCAAGCTGTTCGGCGGCGGCAGCGGACAGACACAGTCAGAAGACCACCCACCCGTTTTCTATAACGATTTCGAGATCATCAGCGAACCGCAGTTGGTCAACGGGCAATGGCAGATTACCGGACGGATCGAGAAGGAAACGGACGGTCAGCGCAAGGTCCACATCTTCATCCGCGCCGACATGCTGCCGAGCGAGGACGAAGCCGTCAGCCAGACCGTGCGCAAGGCCAAGCTCATGATCGACCAGCAGGGCGACAAGATCTTCAACTAGATCGGCGCCCCCTTCCCCGATCAACACCGCAAGCGGCATTTGTGAAATGAACGGGAGCCGCCCGTCGTTGACAGCCTACCACTGGCATGCTTGTGTCCGCGAAAAGCCGGATCGCCCTTGCTGAGTGGACCGACTTTCACCGTCAGATGATCCAAAATGGCCACATGAAAAAGAACGTTGCCCTGAGCCTGCCGAACATCCTCACCTATGGGCGTATCGTAGCGGTACCGGCCCTTGCGGGATGTCTTTATTTCGAGGGCCATACGCTTCGTTGGGTCGCTCTTGGATTGTTCATCCTTGCGGCCATATCCGATTTCTTCGACGGCTACCTGGCTCGCGCCTGGCAGCAGCAATCGGCTCTCGGCCGGATGCTCGATCCGATCGCCGACAAACTTCTGGTGTCCGTCTCGCTTCTCATGCTGGCGGCCGACGGAACCATCGACGACTGGTCGCTCATTCCAGCCATCATCATCCTGTGCCGGGAAATCCTGGTTTCCGGCCTGAGGGAGTTTCTCGCCGAACTGCAGGTCAGTGTTCCGGTCACCCGGCTGGCCAAGTGGAAAACGGCCGTGCAGCTCTTCGCCATCGCCCTTCTGCTGGCCGGTCCGGCCGGCGAAACCATCCTGCCCGGAACCACCCTTGCGGGCCTCACGGCGCTCTGGCTAGCGGCGATTTTGACCATATATACCGGTTACGACTACTTCCGCGCCGGCATCGGTCATCTCATTGACGAATAGGCCTGCGCCGGGATTAACTCCGGTCACAATGACCAGAAGGGACGGGACAACGTGCAAATCCGCTACTTCGCATGGGTGCGTGAGAAGGTGGGAATTGAAGAGGAAACCCTCGACCTTCCCGGCAACATCGGCACGGTAGCCGATCTGATCGCCTATCTGAAAACCATCGACGACAATCACGCCGCCGCCTTCGAAGAGGAAGACGCGATCCGTGTCGCCCTCGATCAGATGCATGTCGAAGCCGACGCCGACTTGGGTGCCGCGCGCGAAGTCGCCTTTTTCCCGCCCATGACGGGAGGATAGGCAATGGCCTGTGAACCGCTGATCCGGGTTCAGACGGAGGATTTCGATGCCGCCGCCGAGGCGGAACGGTTGACGGCGGGACGCAAGGATGTCGGCGCGCTGGTTTCCTTCACCGGTCTTTGCCGCGACGACGGCGGCAAACTGGCGGCGCTGGAGCTCGAGCATTATCCCGGCATGGCGGAAACCGAAATCGGCAGGATCGCCCTTGAGGCCTGCGACCGATGGCCGCTGACGGGGCTGACGGTGATCCATCGCTTCGGCAAGATCCCCGCCGGCGAGCAAATCGTCCTGGTCATCGCGGCATCCTCCCACCGGCGCGCTGCCTTCGAAGCCGCCGACTTTCTCATGGATTTCCTCAAGACCAGAGCGCCTTTCTGGAAAAAGGAACACCTGAAGTCGGGGGAAGCGGACACTTGGGTCGAAGCCACGAAATCTGACGATGCCGCAGCGGAGCGCTGGTCGTAATCCCTCGTTAATTCTACCGTACCGAGAAGTGGACATGGCTTACTTTACGGTGCGAAAACGCTTGACCCTACCGCAAATTGCCCTTTGATTACCCGCAGGCATGAGGCGGTCGCCGGTCATCTGAAACGAGCCGCCTTCCTCAGGCCTCCCGGCTATGAGACAGTTGGATACATATGCAAGAATCGTCCTCCCAGACGGGCACCCACGCCCAGCCGGGCATGCCATTTATTGAATTCGTGATCATGATCGCCGCGCTCATGGCGCTGAACGCGCTCGCCATGGACGTGATGCTGCCCGCCCTGCCGGAGATCGGCGATGCGCTGAACATCCTGCACGAAAACGACCGCCAGCAGGTCCTTGTCGCCTATCTGGTCGGCTTTGGCGGCGCACAACTCTTTTACGGCCCGATCACGGACGCCTTCGGCCGGCGGACCGTCCTGCTCGGCGGCCTGGCGCTCTATGCGGCGGCAAGTGTGGTTTCGCTGATGTCGCAAACCCTCGACCAGTTGCTGCTGGCCCGTGTTCTCCAGGGGGTTGGCTGCGCCGCGACCCGGGTCATTGCCGTGTCCGTCGTGCGCGATTGCTACACCGGGCGTCAGATGGGCAAGGTCATGTCTCTGGTCATGATGATCTTCATGGCCGTTCCGATCATCGCGCCGTCCATCGGCCAGGCGATCCTACTCGTTGCCGGCTGGCGCTGGATCTTCACAATGCTGCTTTTCGCCGGCGTCGTCATGCTTTTGTGGTGTGCGATCCGTCTGCGCGAGACCCTGCCGCGCGAATACCGGCAGGCGCTGAACGTGACGGCAATCACCAAAGCCTACTGGACGACCTTGCGCACCCGGGAAAGCATTGGGTACACGCTTGCCCTCACCTTTGTCTTCGGCGGCCTGTTCGCCTTCATCACCATGTCGCAGCAGATCTTTGTCGAGATATTCGATCTGGGCGTCTGGTTTCCGATCGTCTTTTCCGCGATCGCGATTGCCATGTCGGTTGCCTCCTACATGAACGCGCGTCTGGTGGAAGCGATCGGCATGCGGCGCCTGTCCCATGCCGCGACCCTGGCCTTCATGGGCTTCGGCATCCTGCTTTTCGCCCTGTCCACGGCCGGTGTCGAACACTTCTGGGCCTTCACCCTGATTTCCGGCGCCCTGATGGGCTGCTTCGGCTTCATCGGAGCGAACTACAACACCATGGCCATGGAACCTCTCGGTGATATCGCCGGGACAGCTTCATCGGTCATCGGCTTCATCACCACGCTCGGCGGGGCCGTTCTCGGCTACGTCATGGGCCAGTATTTCGACGGCACGACCCAGCCGCTCGGTTTCGCCTTTGCGGTCTACGGCCTGTGCGCGCTCGCCTGTGTCGTTTATGCGGAGAAGGGCCGGATGTTCCATGCCCATCATCAGGCGCCCGGATCCGGCGACCGGCCGAAACCGGAATGAAAAAGGCGGGCACTGCCCGCCTTCCAAAGAGACCGTGATTTTTCCGATCAGCCGACCGCGGACTTCAGGGCCGGCGCATCCGGACGGACTTCCGCATCGTAGTCGGTCATCAGCGTCTTCGTGATCTCACCGACCTCGAAATTGTACGGACCGATCTCCGACACCGGTGTCACTTCGGCGGCAGTGCCGGTGAGAAAGCACTGCTCGAACCCGGTCAGTTCCTCCGGCATGATAACCCGCTCGATAACCTCGATGCCGCGCGCCTTTGCAAGGCCGATCACCGTCCGCCGGGTGATGCCGTCCAGGAAACAGTCAGGCGTCGGCGTATGGATCTTGCCGTCCTTGACGAAGAAGACGTTCGCACCGGTCGCCTCGGCGACCTGCCCGCGCCAGTCCAGCATCATCGCATCGGCATAACCCTTGCGTTCCGCTTCGTGCTTCGACAGCGTGCAGATCATGTAGAGGCCGGCCGCCTTGGACTTGAAAGGCGCTGTCGCCGGATCCGGACGACGGTAGGTCGCCAGGTCGAGGCGAATGCCCTTCAGCCGCTCTTCCGGAGCAAAGTAGCTCGGCCATTCCCAGGCGGCGATCGCCAGGTGAATGGTGTTTTGTTGTGCCGACACGCCCATCATCTCGCTGCCGCGCCATGCGATCGGCCGGATATAGGCGTCGACAAGATTCATCCGCTCAAGCACGGCTTCCTTGGCAGCGGTGATCTGGTCCTTTGTCCAGGGGATCTCGAAGCCGAGAACATTGGCCGAGGCGTGGAGACGGGCCGTGTGTTCCTCGGATTTGAAGATCCGGCCGCCGTAGGCGCGTTCGCCTTCAAAGACAGCGCTGGCGTAGTGCAAACCGTGGCTGAGCACATGCAGCTTGGCATCGCTCCAGGGCACGAACGTGCCGTCATACCAGATTTCACCTTCGCGCTGATCAAAAGGCACACCTGCCATCTTCTTGCTCCCGACCGCCTCTCACTGGGCGTGTTCAATCTTTAAACCCGACACATCATGCAATGACCCGCTGAGCCCGGACTTGCGCAGACCGTTCAACCGTGCTTTGCACGCCGCCGAAACTCCCGGTATCCTGCCGTGAAGAAATCGTCGAACGGATTCGTTTTAATACGGAAATGCCGAAAAAACGCATCAAATCGTTCAATCATTTCGTTCAGAGCGCATCTTAAGTAACAATCGACCAGAAATAAGTCAATATGACTGACGTAAATTTCAAAAACCAGTCGGCACCGGTCTCATCTCCGGATGAGAAGGTCCGCGTCGGCAGTCCGGCTGAAGAGTTGAGCGACCTGCCTTACGATCTGATTGAACTGCTTTTCTTCGCCTATCGCGACTTCACCTCCGACCCGGACGACGTGCTCGCACAGTATGAATTCGGCCGCGCCCACCATCGGGTGCTCCACTTTGTCGACCGCAATCCCGGGATCAAGGTCACCGATCTGCTCAATATCCTGCGGATCACCAAACAAAGCCTCGGCCGGGTTTTGAAACAGCTGGTCGACCAGGATTTTATCGAGCAGCGCCCGGGGCCCCTGGACCGGCGCCAGAGACTTCTGTTCACCACCGGAAAAGGACACGACCTGGCGGTGCGCCTGTCCCGTTTGCAGGCAAGGCGCCTTGAGCACGCCACAAAGGACCTGCCAGATGGCGCCGCCGACGTTGTACGGCACTTTCTGTTTCAGATGATCGATCCGGATGCCCGGCCCGATGTGGCGAAGCTTGTGCGCCTGCCCAATCAACCTTAAGGCAGCCCCAGGCCAGGCATCAGGCCACGGTACACAGGAGACCTTCGTGACCACCCCGTTCCCGCCGAACGACAACGCGCATCACATTCTTCTGGTCGATGACGACAACCGAATTCGCGAGCTGTTGAGCCGCATCCTGGTCGACGCCGGCTACAGGGTCACGTCCGCCGCCAATGCGGCCGAAGCGCGCCATTGCCTGTCAGGCCTCCTGTTCGACCTCATCATTCTCGACGTGATGATGCCCGGCGAGACGGGACTGGAACTGGCCGCCTGGCTCAGGGAAAATTCAAACGTACCGATCCTGATGCTGACGGCACGATCCGATGCGTCCGATCGCATTGCCGGGCTCGAGGTCGGGGCAGACGATTATCTGGCCAAGCCTTTCGAACCCCGCGAACTCATGCTGCGAATGTCCGCCATCCTGCGACGCGGTGGCCCCAAGCCGGCGGAAACCACGCGCGAGATCCATTTCGGCCCCTTTGTCTTCAATACAAGACGCGGCGAACTGAAGAATGGCGATGAAACGGTACGCCTGACCGACCGGGAAAAGCAGATCCTGGGGATCTTCGCCGAACAGCCGGGCGCCACCGTTCCGCGCCACAAGATCGTCGGCGACGACAGCGGCCTTGGCGAACGGACCGTGGACGTGCAGATCAACCGGCTCCGGCGCAAGATCGAAAAGGATCCGGGCAATCCGGTCTATCTGCAGACGGTCCGCGGCATCGGCTACCGTCTGGCCTGCGACTGAGCGGTAAATTGGGGGCGGGCTTCGCATGGCCAATCTGAACCAGCTTCTGGCGGGCATCAAACTTCCGCCCCCCTTCCGCTATCTGGTGCGCGGCTACCGGCGCATGGCCCGTGCCGCCTACCGGGCCATGCCCAAGGGACTTTATTCCCGGGCGCTTCTGATCATCATTACGCCGATCGTGCTGCTCCAGACCGTGCTGCTCTATGTCTTTATGGAGCGGCATTACCAACTGGTCTCCGAACGCCTGTCCGAAGCGGTCGCTCGGGAAGTCGCTTCCATCGTTTACGTTCTGGAGAATTATCCGCAGGATCCCGAACACGCGAAGATCGAGGGCATGGCCAGCAATGCACTCGGCCTGTCCGTAACCCTGTTGCCGCCGGAGCCCCTTCCGCCACCAGCGCCAAAACCGTTTTTCGATATCATCGACCGCGGCCTGAGCCGGGCGATCAGCCAGAAGGTCGGCAAACCGTTCTGGATCGATACGGTCGGGCGCTCCAGTTTCGTGGAAATCCGCATCCAGCTGGACAACGCGGTCCTGCGCGTCTTTTCCAGGCGCAGCCAGACCTATGCGACCAACTCCCATTTCTTCGTGGTCTGGATGGTGTCCACATCCCTGGTCCTGATCACCATCGCCATGCTGTTCCTGCGCAACCAGATCCGCCCGATCGTGCGCCTGGCCAATGCAGCCGAAAGCTTCGGCAAGGGCCGGCCGATCGGAAAATTCCGCGCCAGCGGAGCCCGTGAGGTCCGCCAGGCAGCGCAGGCCTTCCTGGAAATGCGCCGCCGGATCGAGCGCCAGATCGAGCAGCGCACGACGATGCTCGCCGGTGTCAGCCATGATCTGAGAACCATCCTGACCCGGATGCGCCTGCAACTCGCGCTCATCGGCGACACGCCCGAAAGCGAAGGCATGCGCAAGGATCTGAATGAAATGAGCAGCATGTTGGAGGACTATCTCGCTTTCGCCCGCGGAGACGGAGACGAGAACGTCCAACTGACCGATATGGCCCTGATGCTGGAAGAGCTGGAAGAGGAAGCGGAAATCTCCGGAGCCAACGTCACCGCCTCGTTTGCAGGACCGTCAGAAGTCGAACTCCGCCGCCTCGCCATGAAGCGCTGCCTGTCCAATCTGGTGACCAACGCCATGAAATTCGGGACGCGGGTGGAGTTGAAGGGCAGTTTCGACAAGGGCTGGCTGACGATCACCGTGGACGACGACGGGCCGGGGATCGCCGAAAAAGACCGCGATCTGGCTTTCAGAGCCTTTCACCGGCTGGACGAGTCCCGCAACCAGGACCAGCCCGGCAGCGGCCTCGGCCTCGCCATTGCCCGCGACGTCGCCCGCAGCCACGGCGGCGATCTCTTCCTGGAAGACAGCCCGCTCGGCGGCCTCAGGGCCCGGCTGCGGATACCCGGTTAGTACAGGCGCCCCCCGACAGGCACGTCCAGGTCGGGCCTGAGCAAAACCACCTCACCGTCCTCGTCCGGCACGCCGAGGGTCAGGACTTCCGACATGACCGGACCGATCTGGCGCGGCGGGAAGTTGACCACGGCCATGACCCGACGGCCGATCAGGGTTTCCGGCGTATAATGTTTCGTGATCTGGGCGGAGGTCTTCTTGATGCCGATGTCCGGACCGAAATCGATCTGCATCTTGTAGGCGGGCTTGCGGGCTTCGGGAAACTCTTCTGCGGCAATCACCTTGCCGACCCGGATGTCCACCTTCAGGAAATCGTCAAAGGATATCGTATCGCTCACGGGCTTCACTCGCTGACAGGTCGTTCAAAACCCGCCGACCTTGCCCCGAACAACGTCTCCGGGACAAGACACCTCCAACCGTTTGTAAGCGGCTGTGGCTTTTAGGACTCAGCCGTCTCGGCACCGGCTTCTTCCGTCGGCTCACCGCGATTGCGCCCGGCACGCGCCCGTTTTCCCGCTTCCCAGATCGGGCGGGCAAATTTCTCGGCACTGTCGAGCCGCTGCATCCAGGCCTCCCCGCGATTGAGCTCCTCGTCGAGCCTGGCCATGGTTTTCGGCAGGCCTTCATCGGTCTCATCGAGCCAGGTTTCGACGACCCGGCCGAAGGCCATCGCCAACCCTTGCGTGACGATCCGTCCCTTGATGCCGGTCAGATCGATACCGGCGGCAATCAGCATCCAGCGCTGGGATCGGACCGCGATGGAATTGAACTCCAGCGCCAACGCCGGGTCCCGGCGCACGGCCTCGCCAAGGCTTCGCACCGCATCCCTGTAGGGCGCCAGGTGGTCGAGCCGGATCATCAGGATATCGAACAGCCGGTCATGGGCAGGCTGGTCGCCCATCTCTTCATCGCGGTCGTCGAGAACCGCGGTGTCGATCATTTCCGCGAACGCTTCGACGAGCGCCCGCTTGGAGGAAAAACACTCCCGAAGCGCAGACAGCTTGACGTCGGCCGTCTTCGCCAGCAGCGGCAGGCTGACATCCTCGTAAGAATGCTGCGACAGCAGATCGAGGAAGGTTTTCAGGATCTTCTGCCTGGTCTTAGCGGTCGCCATGATCAAACTCCCTTGCTAGAGCATCGGGCGATAACTTTGAAGCATTTGACCGGTGCGCTTTTGTCTGCTGACAAGGCGGGTCGCGTGCCGTGGTGTTTCCCACCACAAGCGCGAGCCAACGCGGTCAGCAGGCAAAAGAGCCCGGCCCTTCGGGTGTCAGAAAGCAGCCCATCGGCTGCGTTGCGCCGCTTGCACGATGCACCACATCGCGCTTCGCGACGCGCCTGGCCGAGTGAACAGCTTTCTGACATCAAATGGTTCAAAGTTATCGTCCGATGTTCTTGGAAAGATAGGAGCAAAGACACCGGCCTGAAAGGGTTCGGGCTCCGATAATAGGAAAATCAGCCTGCGAGTTCGCGCGCCCGGTTCACCGCAGCTGCCACCGCTTTGGTCATCAGCGGTTTCAAACCGTCTTCGGCCATCAGAACCTCAAGTGCTGCCGCCGTCGTGCCGTTGGGAGACGTCACGTTCTGGCGAAGCACGGTCGGCGTCTCCGGTGACTGGTGCATCAGCTCACCCGCACCCGACACGGTCGCCTCGGCCAGTTCCCTGGCAAGCTCTTCCGGAAGCCCGGCCGCTTTACCGGCTTCCGCAAGACACTCCGCCAGCCAGAAGACATAGGCCGGACCGGACCCGCTGACGCCGGTGACCATGTCGATCTGATCTTCGCTTTCCAGCCAGACGACCTTGCCAACCGCCGACAGCAGCGTTCCGACAGTGTCCTTTTGGTCCTCGCTCACCCCGTCATTCGGGAAAACCGCGGTGATGCCGCGCGCGACCATGGCCGGCGTATTCGGCATGGCACGAGCAACCGGAACCGGACCGAACGCGGTCTGGAACCGGGAAATCGGCGTTCCTGCCGCAACCGACAGGATCAGCGTATCGGGACGGATCGCCGGAGCGATCGCCGGAAGGACCACGTCCATCATCTGCGGCTTGACGGCAACGAGAACGATCGACGGCGCCAGATCGGCGGAAACCTCGGTGACATGGCGAATTCCATGCTTTTCCAGAATAGCCTTGATCTCGTCGCCGGGCTTCGGATCGGAAACGACAATGGCGGAAGGGTCCAGCCCCTCCGCCATCCAGCCGGATAACATCGCCCCGCCCATCTTTCCTGCACCGACAAGAAGGAACGGGCGGTCTTTTGAAAAAATCATGCTTCTCCCACGGTCTCGAACATGGCCGTTGCAATGGCTTCGCTTGCGGGCCGTCCGGCCCAGACGACGAACTGGAAGGCCTGGTAGTAGCGCTCGCAGTTGTCGAGCGCATTGGAGAGCATGGCTTCGATCTGGGTGGAGGTTGCCTCCGAGCCGCCTGCCAGCAGCAGGGACTGCCTGAACATAACGACGCCCTCCTGGTTCCACAGGTCGAAATGCCCCATCCAGAGTTGCTCATTGACCAGAGCCAGCAGGCGGACGACTTCCGTCTTGCGCGCATCCGTGACCTTCAGGTCGAAGGCGCAGGCCAGATGCAGGGCTTCCACCTCTTCCATCCAGGAAAAGGAAACATGGTAGTCGCACCAGCTGCCTGCGACGGAGATCGTAATCTCGTCGTCGGCCGATCTTTCGAACGACCAGTCATTCAGCGCTGCAACGGTTTCGATGGTGTCGACGGGATTGTCAGGTCGCTCGAAGTCAAATTCGATGAGGCTCATGAGCCTACTCCCCTTTCGAGCCGGAGCACGGGGCCGGATTGTATATCAGGCCGATGCGCCGGGTATGTCCCAAGCCTTCGGAGCATCCTGACCGTCTGGGCGGTTCGATCATGCCCCACGAATCCCTGTTAAGATTCAGTATATAAGCACTAACGAATAAAGCGATACATAACGTGGCGCTTTTATGGCCGGAAAAATGTGGACGACCTGGTGTAAACAGGAAGGGCCGCAGGTTATCCGCCGCGACCCTTCTCAAAACTTCTCAGTGAATTCAGGCGATTAGTCCTGAGCCGTCTTTGCAGACGTTTTTGCCGCCGTTTTGGGTTTTGCGGCCGGTTTTTTCTCAAGCGCCTCGATGCGCGCTTCAAGTTCCTCAACCCGGTCCAGCGCCCTCACGGCCATTTCCTTGACCGCATCATGTTCTTCGCGAGAAACGAAATCCATGTCGGACAGGAACCGTTCGGCCTGCGCCCTGAAGGCGGTTTCCACCTCGCGCCGGGCGCCCTGGGCGACGCCCGCAGCATCGGTCATGAGCTTTGCAAATTCATCGAACATGCGGTTTGGGCCCTGGGTCATGGCGAACTCCTGTCAGTCCCTTCAAAATATCAGTACACACCTATGAGGCTTTGACGGCAACTTCAAGACGGCGTTTTGCCGCCAATCGCAAAAGTCGGTGGGGTAAGCCCCCACCTCTTGACGTGGCAGGGCTGAATGGGCCAGCGTCTGGCCGCGCCGGACCGGATCCCGAAACGGCCCCCCTTCCCTGCCAGCAGGAGTCGCTGCGCCGATGCCGCTCTTCGTCCTCCCCTTTCCCGCCATCGACCCGGTGCTGATCCAAGTCGGCCCCTTCGTCCTTCGCTGGTATGCACTCGCCTATATCGTCGGCATCCTGCTTGCGTGGCGCTACATGCGCCGCCTGGTGCTGAACGATACCCTGTGGAACGGCGTCAAACGCCCGACCCCGCTGGACATGGATGACTTCGTGCTCTGGGGCACCGTCGGCATCATCGTCGGCGGCCGGATCGGCTACGTGCTCTTCTATAACCCCGGCTACTATCTCACCCATCCGATGGAAATCTTCGCCGTCTGGACCGGCGGCATGTCTTTTCACGGCGGCTTCACCGGCACCGTGATCGCCATGATCCTGTTTGCCTGGAAAAGGGGTCTGTCGATCTGGACGCTGTTCGATCTCGCCGGCTGCGCGGCGCCGATCGGCCTGTTCTTCGGCCGGATCGCCAATTTCATCAACGGCGAACTCTGGGGCCGGGCGACCGACGTGCCCTGGGCCATGGTGTTTCCGACCGGCGGCCCGGAACCGCGCCATCCGAGCCAGCTTTACGAGGCCGCCCTTGAGGGGATCCTGCTCTTTCTTGCGATGCGCCTCCTGAGCCACCGGTTCAAGATGCTCCAAAAACCCGGCTTCATCGCCGGCGCCTTCGCCTTCGGCTACGGCCTCACCCGCTCCTTCAGCGAACTTTACCGGGTTCCCGATGCCCAGATCGGCTATCTCGGCGGCTTCATGACCATGGGCATCCTGCTGTCGGTACCGATGATGCTTGCCGGCCTGATCGCCATGATCTGGGCCACCCGCCGGCACAAGGACGCCGCATGAGCGGACCGGCCCTGAAGGAAAAGCTTGCTGCGCGGATCCGGGCTCACGGCCCGATCACGGTTGCCGACTATATGGCAACCTGCCTCGCCGATCCGGAGGCCGGCTATTACATCACCCGCGACCCTTTCGGCAAAAAGGGCGACTTCACCACCGCTCCCGAAGTCAGCCAGATGTTCGGCGAACTGATCGGTGCCTTCTGCCTGCAGGCTTATCTGGATCTGGGCGCACCCAAAGCCTTCCAGCTTGTC
The DNA here is from genome assembly GCF_963675095.2 of uncultured Roseibium sp. GTDB lineage: Bacteria > Pseudomonadota > Alphaproteobacteria > Rhizobiales > Stappiaceae > Roseibium. The sequence goes on from NZ_CAXXSJ010000029.1 coordinate 22,131, forward strand.
GAGCTCGGCCCGGGACGGGGCACCCTGATGGCGGACCTGCTGCGCATGGCCTCCCTGCGGCCGGAATTCGTCGACGCGGCCAGTCTGTCACTCGTCGAAACCAGCCCGGCACTCCGCAAAGTACAGACGAAGACATTGGAAAAAGCGCCGCTCTCGCCCGCGTTCCGCGACCGCTTTACCGATGTTCCCGACGGGCCGCTGATCCTTGTCGCCAACGAGTTCTTCGACGCCTTGCCGATCCATCAGTATGTGAAGACCACCGAGGACTGGCGGGAACGCATGATCGGCCTGTCGGAGACCGGCGGCCTGTGTTTCGGCATCGGCACCGGTCGTCTCGACGACTCTGACATGCCTGCGGCGACACAGGACGCACCTGAGGGGACCATCCTCGAAACCCAGCCCGCAGCCAACGCGATCGCACAGGAGATCGGGACCCGCCTTTCCCGCCACGGCGGAGCGGCACTGATCATCGACTACGGCTATCTGAAAACGGCGGCCGGCGACACGCTGCAGGCGCTTTACAAACATGACTATGACGACGTTCTCTCCCACCCGGGCGACGCGGACCTGACCGCCCATGTGAATTTCGAGACACTGGCACGGGCAGCTCAAGAAGGCGGAGCAAAACCGCTCCCCCCTCTGGAGCAGGGCGAATTCCTGCTCCGGCTCGGCCTGCTGGAACGTGCGGGTGTGCTTGGGTCGGGTAAAAGCCACAAGATTCAGAAAACGATCCGCGATGCCGTGGAACGGCTGGCGGCTCCGGACCAGATGGGCACGCTTTTCAAGGTACTGGCGTTCAGCGGCGATGGGCAGGCACTGACCCCATTTGACATGCCAGCCGGAACCCAGCAAGGATTTACCCATATGCGCGGCGGAGAAAACGGATGATTGAGGCTGAAGAGCTCAAACAGCCCGGGGTACGGCATGGGTTCTTTACCCGCCGGGGCGGTGTTTCCGACGGGATTTATGACAGCCTCAACATCGGCAACGGTTCGAGCGATGCGCCGGACAAGGTCGCGGAGAACCGGGCGCGGGTCGCCCGGAAACTGGGTATCGACCCGTCGCAACTGGCGACCCCTTACCAGATCCATTCCGCCGATGTGATCACCCTGAATGCGCCGTTCGACGAGAACGCCGACCGGAAGGCCGATGCGCTGGTCACCGACAGGCCTGGCCTTTTGATCGGCGTCGCCACGGCGGACTGCGGTCCCGTCCTGTTTGCCGACCCGCAAGCCGGTGTCATCGGCGCGGCCCATTCCGGCTGGAAAGGCGCAATCTCCGGTATCCTGGAAAACACCATCACGGCGATGGAAGCGCTTGGCGCCCATCGGAGCCGGATCACCGCCGTCCTCGGCCCCACGATCTCGCAGGCGGCATACGAGGTCGGGCCGGAGTTCCGGGAACGGCTTCTGGAGATGGCGCCGGAAAACGAAAAGTATTTCCGCCCATCTCCACGCGAACATCATCACCAGTTCGACCTGCCCGCCTTCATCATCGACCGGTTGAAGGCAGCCGGCCTGGAAAACAGCCGAAACCTCGATCTGTGCACCTATGCCGACGAGGAGCGGTTCTTCTCCTACAGGCGGACCACCCATCGTGGCGAACCGGACTACGGCCGCCTGATATCGGCCATCGTACTGGCGGGAGACTAGCTATGGCTCTGCATTTCACGTCCGAGGAATTTGACAGCCGGTTCGAGCGCCTGAAGCAGCGCATGGCGGAAGAAAAGCTCGACGCCATGCTGCTATTCGCTCAGGAAAGCATGTACTGGCTGACCGGCTACGACACCTTCGGCTTCTGTTTCTTCCAGTGTCTCGTGGTGACCGCCGACGGCCGGAAAGTCCTGCTGACACGCTCGGCGGACCAGCGCCAGGCGCGCCTCACCTCCAACATCTCCGATATTCGCATCTGGATCGACCTGCCCGACGCCAGCCCGGTCGGACAGTTGAAGGATCTGCTGTTCGATATGGATCTTCTGGGTGCGAAGATCGGCATCGAATATGACACCCACGGCATGACAGGAACGATCGGCATCGAAATCAATGCCCAGCTCAACAGTTTCGCCGACCTGAGCGACGGATCGCGCATCGTACGACGGCTGAGGGCGGTCAAGAGCCCGGCGGAAATCGCCTACGTCCGGCAGGCGGCCGAGCTTGCCGACAAGGCCTATCATGCCGCCATGGACGAAATCCGGCCGGGAGCGGATGAGGGCAGGATCCTTGCCGCCATGCAGGGTGTCATCCTTGAAGGCGGCGGCGACTACCCGGGAAACGAATTCATCATCGGTTCGGGCAAGGACGCTTTGCTGTGCCGCTACAAGAGCGGCCGCCGCACCCTCGATGAAAACGACCAGATCACCCTGGAATGGGCCGGGGTCTGCCGCCATTATCACGCAGCGCTAATGCGGACCGTGATCGTCGGCAGGCCGACGGCGCGCCATCAGGAAATGTACCAGGCGGCCCGAGACGGCCTGGCCGCGGTTGAGGACAAACTCCGGCCCGGCTTTACCTTCGGCGATATTTTCGAAGCCTATGCAGCGGCTGTCGACGCGCACGACATGATGTCCCATCGGCTGAACACCTGCGGCTATTCCCTGGGCGCCCGTTTCACGCCGAGCTGGATGGATCGGCCCATGGCCTACAAGGGCAATCCCGCCGAGGTCAGACCGAACATGACCCTTTTCATGCACATGATCCTGATGGATTCGGTCACCGAAACCGCCATGACGATCGGCCAGACTTACCTCACCACCGAAGCTGCGCCGGAATGCCTTTCGGCTCTGCCTCTCGACCTTCCGGTCAAGTCGGGCTAAATCTGCCGGTACAGTCGGATTCGATTGACCCGAAACTTGTGCCCGAAAGCCATCGAACAGCCTGCGAGCTACGAACGTGCCAATGACCCTGCCTTCCGCTGCTGGCCTTCGCCGGTGTCTCGCCATCCTGAGCGTTCTGACCCTTGCCGCCTGCCAGGGGCTGCCGGAACCGCCCTCGCCCCTCGGCTCGCCGACGCCGAACCAGGCGACCGCCGCACCGCCGCCTGCGACCCCGTCGGACGCCACCTTTGCCTTTGAACCCTTTACCGGTGCGCCGGGCAATATCGCCGACGACCTGTCCCGGCTTATCGGGATCGAGGCCCAGAAGCAGGGCCTGTTGCTTGTGCGCCGGGTCGGCGCCGCGTCGAACTACCGGGTCAAGGGCTACCTGTCGGCCACGGGCGAGCCCTCGTCCGCCACGGTTTTTTATGTCTTCGACATCGTCACACCGTCGGGAACCCGCCTGAAGCGTATCACCGGCAGCGAAACCGTCAGCGGGACGAAGGGAGATCCCTGGCAGGCCATCGATTCGGCGACACTGGACAGAATAGCCAACCGTTCGGTGGTGGAAATCATCGCCTGGCTCAACCGACAGTGACCGTTTTGCCGGCGCAATTTCATTCTTTATGAAAGAATTTTGCGAAAAGGGACGAAAACACCGCTCTCCTGCGGTTGTCGGATGGAAAAGCGGTTGCTAAAACGCCGCCGCCTGCTAAGGGCTGGCCAGCGCGGCTTGGACGCGCGGCACGATGTGAACCAGGACCATACCGGGAAAAAGGGCTGACCCCCGCCCGGCGTCGCACCAGAAGGACTTGCGGCTCATGAAAATCGTCGCGGGCAACTCCAACCGAGCCCTTGCGGAAGAGATTTCCAAATATCTGGACGTGCCTCTGGCCTCCTGTCAGGTCCGTCGCTTCGCGGACCAGGAAATCTTCGTCGAAATTCAGGAAAACGTGCGCGGCGAGGATGTATTCGTCATCCAGCCGACCAGCTATCCCGCGAACGACCACCTGATGGAACTGCTCATCATTATCGATGCGCTACGCCGGTCGTCGGCGCGCCGGATCACCGCCGTGATCCCCTATTTCGGCTATGCCCGCCAGGACCGCCGCGCTTCAGGCCGGACGCCGATCTCGGCCAAACTGGTGGCGAACCTGATCACCGAGGCCGGCGCCGACCGCGTTCTCACGCTCGATCTTCACGCCGGACAGATCCAGGGTTTCTTCGACATTCCCACCGACAACCTGTTCGCCGCGCCGGTCATGACCCGCGACATCAAGGAGCGCTACGCGACCGACAACGTCATGGTCGTGTCTCCGGACGTCGGCGGCGTGGTCCGCGCCCGTGCGTTGGCAAAGCGCATCGAGGCGCCGCTGTCCATCGTCGACAAGCGCCGGGACAAGCCTGGAGAGTCCGAGGTGATGAACATCATCGGCGACGTCGACGGCTACGACTGTATCCTTGTCGATGACATCGTCGACAGCGGCGGCACCCTGTGCAACGCCGCCGAAGCTCTCCTGAAGGACGGCGCGAAATCGGTGACGGCCTATATCACCCACGGCGTTCTGTCCGGCGGTGCGGTCGCCCGCGTGACCTCGTCGAAGCTCAAGGAACTGGTGATCACCAATTCCATCGAGCCCACGGCGGCGATCACCGCGGCGGCCAATATCCGCGCGATTTCGATCGCCCCGCTGATCGGCGAGGCGATCAACCGGACGGCCCTGGAAAAATCCGTTTCCAGCCTGTTCAGCTGACGGAAGTCGAACGCGCATGAAAAAGCCGGCCCCGTGGCCGGCTTTTTGCCTTTCCGCTTCTTTCGTTCAGGCAGCCGAAACCGCAGCAAGGAACCTGTCGACGGTCCGGCGCAGCTCGCCCGTCCGATCGCTCACACTTGCGGAGGCTTCCAGCACCTTCGAGGCCGACTCGCTGGTATCGCGGACCTTCTCGGAGATATTGACCATCGTCTCCGCCACATGCAGCGTGCCGGACGCAGCTTCCTGGACGTTTGAGGAAATCTCGCCGGTCGCAGCGCCCTGCTGCTCGACGGCCGATGCAATCGACGTGGTGTAGGAGTTCACCTCACCCATTGTGTCGGTGATCTCCTGGATGGCGACGACGGCTTCCCGGGTTGCATCCTGCACCTCGTTGATCTGGGCGCTGATTTCCTCAGTCGCCTTGGCCGTCTGGGTGGCCAGTTCCTTGACTTCCGACGCCACCACGGCAAAACCCTTTCCTGCCTCGCCGGCGCGCGCCGCCTCGATCGTGGCATTGAGCGCAAGCAGGTTGGTCTGTTCGGCGATGTCTGAAATCAGTTTGACCACATCGCCGATCCGCTGAGCGGCTTCCGCGAGGCCTCCGATCTTGTCGTTGGTCTGCGCGGCATTTTCAACCGCCTTCCCGACGATCCCGGTGGTGCTCTCGACCTGGCGGCTGATCTCCTGGATAGAGGCCGTCAGTTCTTCAGCGGCCGAGGCCACCGTTTGAACGTTGCTGGACGCCTGCTCCGAGGCGGACGATGCGCCGGACGCTTCGCCGGCGGTCGCATCGGCGATTGCGTTGAGATCTTCCGCTACGGTACGCATCTCTTCGGAGTTGTTTGAAACCGCGTCCAGCATATCGGCCACTTCCGAACGGAAGCTGTCGATCAGGGATCGGACCTCTCCGGCCTGCCGCTCGCGCGCCTCGCTGGTCGATCGCTGATCGGCCTCCAGTTGGGTCCGCTCAATGGCATTGTTGCGGAAAACGACGACCGTCTTGGCCATGTCGTCGATCTCGTCGTTGGATGTCTGGCTCGGCACCTCCGCATCCGTGTTGCCGTCGGCAAGCTGCACCATGGCATCGGACAGGAGCCGGATCCGGCCGCTGAGGTTTCTCGAAAAATAGACGCCGACAGCCGCGGCGATCAGGGCGCTCAGGGCCGCGATGCCCAGGATCCAGTTCCTGAGGCTGGCCAGCGGCGCCAGTACTTCGGCCACATCCTGCACCACGACAACAGCGAAGGGCTTCTTCAGATAGTCAAACGGAATGATGGCCGCATCGACCTCGCGTCCATTGAAGTCATGGATTTCCTTGAACTCCGGCTTGCCACCAAGCGCAGAGAGCACCTCGTTCCGCTTCAGGATATCGCTCATCACCTCGGAAGCGTCGGCGGTCCGCAGGCTGTCGTTTTGCACGATGCCGTCACCGTTGATGAAATAGACATCCCCGGTTTCCCCGAGACCTGCATATTTACCCAACGTGGCACTGATCTTGTCGGTCGGCACCTGATAGACGAGGACGCCGAGTTTTTTGGAGCCGATCCCGATCGGAGTGGCCATGAAACCGGCAGGTTCGCCGTTATGCGCCTGATAGGGCTCGAGATCATAAAGAACTGCAGTGCCGGTATCGGCGGCTATCGCGTCTTCGAAGGCTTTCGCCAGATTGGTGTCCTTCCACTCCGCGGAGCGAAGGTTGGCGGCAAAATCGCCGAGCTTGTTGACCGTATAGACGACATGGCCTTCAGGATCGATCAGCATCAGATCCTCGTAGCCGTTGTCGGCGATATATCGTCGAAGCAGCGGGTGGAATTTCGCGTGCGAGCGGTCGTAGGGCTTGCGCCCGGCTTTCACCAGCTCGGCCCGCTCGTTTTCCGGATGGGGATTGTCCATCACGTAGGTCTTCAGGACCCGTTCGGTCGCCTCATCACCGTATTTCGCCCACCCGGCTTCGAAATCGGCTATGGCGGCCCGAATGGTCTGCCCTTCGGCGTTGGAGAGAATACCGGCACGAACCGCTGTCAGTTCGTCGATCAGGGAATCCTTCCGGCTTTCAGCGACGGCCATCAAGCGCTCCTCGGCCAGAGCCTTGACGCTTTTAGCACCCGACAGGTAGCTGGCAACGCCAACGCCGGCCGAACATAAGAGCGCGATCCCGACAATCACCGACGGCAGTTTCGTAGATACCCTCACCTCAAGCTCCCATTTTTATTCTTTGCCGGTGAAGGGCGCCGAAGCGCCCCTCATCAAATATCAGAGTTTGTCGACGTTCACGCCGAAGGTGACCGCGCCGATGGTCTCGCCGGTGGCAGGGTCGGTTACGGAAACGCTGACCTGGCTTTGAAGCTGCTGGGTGCTTTCATCCTGCTCGAGGTCACCGACATGAACTGCGCCCTTGCCTTTCAGGAAGGTTTCCTTCCACTTGGCCTCGTCGCCCTGCCAGTAGTCTGAGGTGACGTCGCTCTGTCCGACATTCAGACCCTTTGCATCCATGACGAAGATCTCGGTGAAAAGTCCGTCGCTGTTGCCTTGGGCATCGGCCAGATAGGCGGAAAGATCGTTTTCCAGGACCGTGTCGATCATCGGCTGGTCGGCGGCATCCGCCTCCGCCCGCCATTGCTTGTCGAGCTCGTCAATCTTGGCCTGGTCGTAACCGGTCGTCTGTTCGTTCTGGGCCTTTACGGCGGAAACGACCTCGCTGGAACCCGCGATTTCAGCGATTTTCCCCGAAGCCAAAGCCGTCAACTCACTCTGGAATTCGTTGGCCGCAACCGAGCTGCAACCAATCAGAACCGCCAGCACTGCACTGGTAAGTATTTTCATCAGTAACTCCCATTTTTCCTCTAAGGACTATTAGAAGGCGAACAATTTAAAAAATATATAACTGAATTTCTTACCTAAGGTTGTATAGATTTAATATACACATGCTGTAATTATTATTTAGATATCGCTAATTCTTACAAATAAAATCGATGAATGAATTCCTGCCAGTACCGAAAAAGTCAGCTATTTCCAGAAAAATGCATATTGACAAATACTTACCGCACAGCATCATGTCGTTGCCGCACCGCCAAAAGCCGCGCCAACGTCACATTCCGGCTGAAAGTCTCGACAGGAGGGGCAGGTGTGGTTTCGAGCTTCTCGCTTGCGTAACAGGGGCCTTTCCGCTATAGCACCCGCGCGCCTGCACCCCTGGAGGAGGCGCTTTCGGGCCGATTCCGGTATGCGGTGCATTGATTGAAAGATGAATGCACAGTGTGTCGCCGGCCCATTTCAAAACATCCGAAGGAGTTTTGCCATGGCTACCAGCTATGAGCTGAAGGCAGCGGCACGGGAACGGGTGGGCAAGGGGGCCGCTCGGGCACTGCGTCGCGAAGGCCTTCTCCCCGCCGTTATCTACGGCGACAAGAAAGCAGCCCTGCCGATCACCATTCCGGTGAAGGAAACCACGCTGACCCTGCACAAAGGCGGTTTTCTGACCCACCTCGGCATCATCGATGTCGACGGCGAAAAGCATCAGGTCATTGCCAAGGACTATCAGCTGCACCCGGTTCGCGATGAACTGCTGCACGTCGATTTCCTGCGCGTTTCCAAGAATGCGGTGCTGACGATCGAAGTTCCGGTTCACTTCCTCAACGAAGAAACCTGCCCGGGCATCAAGCGCGGCGGTGTTCTCAACATCGTGCGCCACACGGTCGAAATGACCGTTCCGGCAACCGCGATTCCGGAAGCCCTCGAACTCGACCTCGCGACCGCCAACCTTGGCGACAGCCTGCACATTTCCGCAGTCAAGCTGCCGGAAGGCTGCCAACCGACGATCACCGACCGCGATTTCACCATCGCGACGATCGCCGCTCCGGCCGGCCTGAAGGAAACGGACGAAGGCGAAGAAGGTGCAGAAGAAGGCGAAGCAGAAGGCGAATAAGCCTTATCGCTTTACGCATTTCGAAGGGGACGGTCGACCGTCCCCTTCTCGTTTCTCAAGCCCTTTTCGGGCGGAAACAAACGATAAGAATCGTTCGTTAGCTGGGGGCATCTCATGCGGCTGATCGTTGGTCTCGGCAATCCGGGAGCAAAATACGAGCGCAACCGGCATAACATCGGCTTCATGGCCGTTGACGAGATCCACCGCTGCCATTCCTCCTTTTCGCCCTGGCGCGCCCGATTCCAGGGCCAGGTCTCCGAAGGCCGCCTCGGATCGGAAAAGGTGCTCCTTTTAAAGCCCTCCACCTACATGAACGAATCCGGCCGCGCCGTCGGCGAGGCCATCCGATTCTACAAGATCGAGCCGGAAGACATCGTGGTCATCTACGATGAACTCGATCTGCCGCCGGCAAAATACCGCATGAAAACCGGCGGAGGACACGGCGGCCACAACGGCCTGCGGTCGATCACCGCCCATATCGGCGCCGACTACCGCCGCCTGCGCCTCGGCATCGGCCACCCCGGCGACAAGAAGCTCGTGTCCAACTATGTGCTGGGCGACTTCGCCAAGGCCGACAGCGACTGGATCGAACCCCTGCTGCGCGAGATTGCCGACAACGCGGATCTCCTCGCGGAGGGCAAGGACAGCCAGTTCGCCAACAAGCTGACGCTCGCCCTCGAGCCGGAAAAGGCAAAGCGCGGCGGCTCCAGACCGGCAGGCGGGGATCAGGGCGGGAAAACCGCCGCTGCCAAGCCCCCGAAGTCACCCGGGGCCAAGGGTCAAAGCCATATCCGCCAGGCTCGACAGGCGAAGACCCCGAACCTGCCGAAGTCCGGCCCCATGGCCGACATGCTCAAGAAGCTGCTCGGCAACAAGGACTAGGGCAAACACCCCGTTCATATGCGGCGGTTCGGCTCGCCGGCCGTGTTGGCCTATGCCAGCAACCGGATTTGTCTTCCGGCAGCGGTTTATCTTTGCGCCTCATACGTTAAATTACGGACAGCGTTTCAATCCGGTCTCAGCCTGACCTCAAAGCCAAAAAGGAAGGCCCATGGACACAATGATCGCGGAGGCGAGTGCCTACACGCCCCTCATTCTCAACGCAGCCAAGGCAATAGTCGTTCTCATCGTCGGCTGGTTTCTCGCCGGCTTCCTGAGCAGCATGGTGCGCAAACGGGTCAATGCCAGCCCGAAGATCGACGACACGCTCGGCAACTTCGCCGCGTCGATCATCAAGTGGCTGATCCTGCTGGTCACCATCATCGCTGTTCTGCAGTTGTTCGGCATCCAGGCAACCAGCCTTGTAGCGGTGCTCGGCGCCGCAACCCTCGCCATCGGCCTGGCTCTCCAGGGCACGTTGAGCGATCTCGCGGCCGGAGTCATGCTGATCCTTTTCCGGCCCTACAAGCTCGGACAATTTGTCGACATTGGCGGCACGTCGGGAACGGTCAAGGACATCAACCTGTTCATGACGGAACTGGCCACGCCGGACAATGTCCAGATCATCCTGCCCAACGGCAAGGCCTGGGGTTCCATCATTACGAACTATTCCACCCATCCGACCCGTCGGGTCGATTTCACCTTCGGCATCGACTACTCCGACGACATCGACAAGGCGGTCGGCATCATCACAGAACTCGCAAACGCAGACGAGCGCGTACACATGGATCCGGAGCCCTGGGTCCGGGTGACCAACCTGGGGGATTCATCCGTCGATCTCGGTGTCCGCCTGTGGTGCGCGGCCGGTGATTACTGGGAGCTCAAGTTCGCGATGACGAAGAAGGTCAAGGAAGCCTTCGACGCGAAGGGCATCTCGATCCCCTATCCTCACTCGGTAGAGATCCAGAAAAAGGCGGACTGATCGCCTGCAGACGCCGAACTTCCGAAGAGCCGCGATTTCGCGGCTCTTTCTGCGACAGCACCGCGTCCATGCCCCTTGACCTTACCCCGGCCTTCCGGCACATAGCGGCAACGTCCAAGACATCCAAACCGAAAGCGATCATCCATGGGTTTCCAGTGCGGCATCGTCGGACTGCCCAATGTCGGCAAGTCCACGCTCTTCAACGCGCTCACCAAGACCGCAGCCGCGCAGGCCGCGAACTATCCGTTCTGCACCATCGAGCCGAACACCGGTGAAGTCGCCGTTCCCGATCCGCGCCTGAACGCCATTCAGAAGATCTCCGGTTCGAAGGAACTCATCCCGACCCGGATCACCTTCGTCGACATCGCCGGCCTCGTGCGTGGCGCCTCCAAGGGCGAAGGCCTCGGCAACCAGTTCCTGGCCAACATCCGCGAGGTCGATGCCATCGTCCACGTGCTGCGCTGCTTCGAGGATGACGACATCACCCACGTGGAAGGCACCATCGATCCGATCGCCGACGCCGAGACGGTGGAGACCGAACTGATGGTCTCCGATCTGGAAAGCCTGGAGCGCCGGATCGCGCCGCTGAAGAAGAAGGCAACCGGCGGCGACAAGGAAGCCAAGGCGGTCATTCCGATCATGGAAGCGGCTCTGGCATTGCTTCAGGACGGCAAACCCGTGCGCCTGCTGCAACTCGACGATCCGGAAGAGAAGAAGATCCTCGAGGGCCTGAACCTCCTGACCTCCAAGCCCGTACTGTTTGTCTGCAATGTCGATGAAGCATCGGCGGCCACCGGCAACTCGCTGTCGGCAAAGGTGGAGGAAATGGCCAAGGCGCAGGGCGCCGGCTCGGTCATCATCTCCGCTGCGATCGAGGCGGAAATCTCGCAGCTCGACAAGGAAGAACAGGACGAGTTCCTGGAGACCATCGGCCTTGAGGAACCGGGACTCGACCGGCTGATCCGCGCCGGCTACGAACTGCTCGGCCTGATCACCTATTTCACCGCCGGCCCGAAGGAAGTGCGCGCCTGGACGATCACCTCCGGCACCAAGGCACCGGGCGCCGCCGGGGTCATCCATACGGACTTCGAACGCGGTTTCATTCGCGCCCAGACGATCGCCTACAACGACTACATCTCCCTTGGCGGCGAAACGGCGGCCAAGGAAGCCGGCAAGGCGCGCGACGAGGGCAAGGAATATGTCGTCAAGGACGGCGACATCCTGCTGTTCAAGTTCAACACCTGAGGTTCGCCGGATAAGTCGGCCCGGGCGGCATGAAAAGGCCGCCCCCTACCGGACAAAGAGAAAATAAAGGGTTTTTACCTATCCTCGGCCTTAGATAGGCGGGGGGCGCCTGTCCGGTAAGGAGCATATTGGATGGGCGCGGATCGGAAAAACATCCGGAAGATCATTGCCGGCACGGTCGGCAATACCCTGGAGTGGTACGACTTCGCCGTCTACGGCTATCTCGCACCGATCATCGCCCACCAGTTTTTTCCAAGCGGCAGCCCCACCGTCAGCCTGATCGCGACCTTCGGCGTCTTTGCCGCGGGCTTCCTGATGCGTCCGGTCGGCAGCCTCCTGCTCGGCCATATCGCGGATCGCGCCGGGCGCCGCCAGGCCTTGCTGATTTCGGTGGCCCTGATGGCCATTCCGACATCGCTGATCGCACTGCTCCCCACCTACGAATCCATCGGCATTCTGGCCCCCATCCTGCTGACCGTTCTCAGGCTGCTGCAAGGAATGTCCGTCGGCGGCGAGTACACCGGATCTTCCGTTTATCTCTATGAAATCGCGCCGAAACACCTGCGATCCTTCACCGTCTCCTGGACGATGGTCGGTGCGGTCTTCGGCATTCTCCTGGGATCCGGCGTCGCCGCGATTGCCACCGGAATGGTCCCGGCCGACGACCTGAACAGCTGGGGTTGGCGGATCCCGTTTGCCTTTGGCCTCCTGCTCGGGGTTTCCGGTTTCATGATCCGGTCCAACACACGAGCGGATGAAACCGACCTGCCGCCGTCGCCGCGCGAACCGGTCCGGGTCCCGGTGCACCACGTAATGCAACACCACAAGCCGGCCCTGTTCCGCACTATCGCCTGCAATGTGCTCAACGGTGTCGGCTTCTACCTCACCTTCGTCTATCTCACGACCTATCTCGTCGATTACAGCAAGCTGACCGAGAGCCGGGCCTTGACGATCAACACCGGCGTGATGGTCGTCTTCATGCTTCTGCTGCCGCTGCTCGGCTATCTGGCCGACAGGATCGGCTGGCGTCCGCTGCTGCTGATCGGCTCCGGGGGCATTGCCGTTCTCGGGTATCCCGCGTTCTGGCTGCTCCATCACCCGGATCCGACCATGGTCATCCTCGGTCAATGCAGTCTGGCGCTGGTCCTCGCCTGCTATCTCGCGCCGCTGCTCGGCGCCATGATTTCACAGTTCCCGGCGGAAGTACGCGTCACCGGATATTCCATCGGCTACAACATCCCGCTGGCGCTCTTCGGCGGCACATCACCACTCGTTGCGACCTACCTGATCCATGAAACCCACATGCAGCTTGCCCCGGCCTTCTATCTGACCGCGGCCGGGATCCTGGCATTTCTTGTGGTCAGTTTCATGCCGTCGACCGAAGACGAAGCCGAGCCTCCCGCAATACCTGCGGAATAAGCGATCCACGATAGCCTCCTGCCAATACCGGAGCGCCTGCGCGGATGACGATACAGGACGAGCACAAACCCCTCGACCTGCCCTTCCGATCCGGACTAAGGTCTGCCGGATTCCGATCGCAACCTGTCCCCGCATCCGGCCCCGGAGATCCTGTTCGTGACACTTGACCAAGCCCTCCTGTTCGCACTCTTCGGCGTGGTCTTTGCGTTGCTGATCTGGGGACGGATCCGCTACGACCTGGTCGCATTCGCTGCGCTGGTATTGGCAACCGTGCTGCACCTCGTCCCGAAGGATCAAGTATTTTCCGGCTTCGGTCATCCGGCGGTGGTCATCATTGCCCTGGTTCTGATCGTCTCCAGGGGGCTGATGAACTCCGGCGCGATCGAACTCGTGGCAGGCAAACTTCTGTCGTCCTCGCACGGCCTGTTCACACATATCGGACTGATGTCGGTGGTCGGCGCCGGCCTGTCCGCCATCATCAACAACGTCGCAGCTCTTGCCCCTTTTGATGCCGCTGGACATCGAGGCCGCCAAGAAGGCGGGGCGCGCGGTCGGCCTGTCCCTGATGCCGCTTTCCTTCGCCACCATTCTCGGCGGCATGATCACGCTGATCGGCACGCCGCCGAATATCGTGGTCGCGCAATACCGCCAGGATGCGCTCGGCGAACCGTTTTCAATGTTCGCCTTCACGCCGGTCGGCCTGACCGTGGCTGTGATCGGCGTTCTCTTTGTCACCCTGATCGGCTGGCGGCTGCTGCCGTCCCGGGTCACCGAGGCGCCCGTCACGGAAGATCCGGAAGCAAGCCTCTACATTGCCGAGTTGCGCGTCGGGGAAAGCGCGAAGGAACAGAAAACCACGGTTGGCGATCTTTACCCGGTTGCGGATGAAAACGACCTCAACATTCTGGGCCTCATCCGCAACGGACGCCGGCTACGCGGCTTTGCCCGGCAGGAACCGGTTTCGCCGGGCGACTTTCTCGTGGTCGAGGGCGACCCGAAGGCCATCGAAGCCTTCATGGGCGCGGCCAAGCTGGATTTCGCAGGCTCCGAAAAACACAGCGGCGGTCTGACCGGCGGCAATCTCACCCTCAAGGAAGCCATCGTTCCAGACGGCGCCCGGATCTCCGGCAACAGCGCCTTCGACCTGAGCCTGCTGCACGGCCAGGGCGTCACCCTGCTCGGCGTGTCCCGCCAGGGCCGGCGCGTCCACGCCCGCGTGCGGCACATGACGATTCTGCCCGGCGACGTGCTCCTGCTGCTCGGATCTGAAACCCGTCTGAAGGCCGCGATCAACTGGCTCGGCGTGCTGCCGCTCGAGGGCCGCAGCACCGGGCTGGTCCAGCGCAACAAGGCCATTCTCGCCATTGCCGCATTCGGCCTTGCCATTGCCGCCGCCGTTACCGGCCTTGTCTATCTGCCCGTGGCCCTTGCCGCCTGCACCATCGTCTATGCCCTGGCCGGCCTCATCAGCGGACGGGAAGTCTATGAGGCGGTGGAATGGAAGGTAATCGTTCTGCTCGGCTCGCTCATCCCGCTCGGCCAGGCGTTCGAGACCTCCGGCAGCGCACAACTGATTGCATCGGGCATTGTCGGCGTCACCGACGGCTATCCCGCCTGGGTCGCGCTCGCGGTGCTGATGGCGGTCACCATGACGCTCTCCGACTTCCTGAACAACGTCGCGACCTGCCTGATCGCGGCTCCCATTGGGCTCCAGATCGCACAGACGCTGGGGGTCAATCCGGATCCGTTCCTGATGAGCGTCGCGGTTGCCGGGTCCTGCGCGTTTCTCACGCCAATCGGACACAAGAACAACACCATCATCATGGGTCCCGGCGGCTACCGTTTCGGCGACTACTGGCGCCTCGGCTTGCCGCTGGAACTTCTGGTACTCGGGGTTTCCGTGCCGGCCATCCTGGTCTTCTGGCCGCTGTAATCAGGCACCCGGCCTCTATTCCACCGCGTAAAGCGCAATCTCGACCGAGTTCCTGTTCCGTCCGCCCGCGCCGACAAACAGCATGCGGTTCACCCAGGCGTAGCGTTCGTCCCCCGTTTCCAGGCGGGCATGGGTCCGCATGTAATACTCCGACGGGTCAACGTGCTCGCCCCGCCCGACCGCGGCGATAATTTCTGGAGACCCGTGACGATAGCCGAAGTTGCGGATCTCGATGATGGCACCGTCATCGGTCTCGAAGGCGTAGCGGGTGTCGAGTTCGGCCATGCCGTCGGAAAAGACGGTCTGCCAGTCCGCACCGAGGTTGAGGATCTTACCGTTGATCTTCGGCCCACGCACGGTTCCGCCGATGATGGGAATGATCCGCCGTTTTCCGGCCCGTCCCTCGCCCATTTCCATGATGTCGGCCAGTTCGACGGTGAGATCGCAGAAATGCGTCAGGACCGGTGTTACCAAAATAAATCCCCTTCAGATCCGTTTCCTCGAGTGCTGGTTCCTCCCAACACCCTGCGCTTCAGCCAAGCGCGTTTACTTCACACGTGATGTTTTGTATCACGAAGCCAACATAACAGCGGTTGCCCTTGCAACGGAACGCGAAAAGCCGGTCGGGCGACAATCGCTGAAAAAGAATGAACGGGAGGCGGGTCAAAAGGCCCGAAAGCATGCATGACCATTCTGATTGCCGGCGGCGGCATCGCCGGCCTTGCCATGGGTTTGACCTGTCACCAGATCGGCGCGCCTTTCAGAATTTACGAGACGGCCCCGGAGATCAAACCGCTCGGCGTCGGCATCAACCTGCAGCCCAACGCCATTCGCGAACTCTACGAACTCGGCTTTGAGGACAGTCTGCCCAAGATCGGGGTGCAGACACAGGAATTCGGCCTCTTTTCCAAAAAGGGTCTCGAGATCTGGACCGAGCCGCGCGGGAAATGGGCCGGCTATAACTGGCCGCAATATTCGGTCCATCGCGGTGAGCTGCAGATGATGCTCTACCGGGAGCTCATACGGCGCGCCGGGCCCGACTGCGTCGTTGCCGGCCAACGGGCAGTCGGCTTCAGCAACACCTACAAGGGTGCGGCCCTCCATCTGAAATCCACCGTCGACGGCACGGAGCGAACCGTCGAGGGCGATCTGGTGATCGGAGCCGACGGCATTCATTCCGCCATCCGTGCCCAGATGAACCCGGACGAGGGCGCGCCGAAATGGGGCGGCCCGGTCTTGTGGCGCGGCACCGCCAAGGCAAAACCCTTCCGCACCGGTGCGACCATGGTCATGATCGGCCATTCCACCCAGCGGATCGTCGCCTATCCGATTTCCGAAGCAGATCCCGAAACCGGCCTTGCCACCATCAACTGGATCACCGAGCTCTCTTTCGACGCCTCGCAAGGGTGGAACCGGGGCGACTGGAACCGGCTGGCGAACATCGACGATTTCATGCCCCGGTTCACCGACTGGCGTTACGACTGGCTCGACCTGCCCGCTCTCGTCGCCGGCGCCGATGCCGTCTACGAATATCCCATGGTCGACCGCGATCCGCTCGATCACTGGACGGACGGCAACGTGTCACTGATGGGCGATGCCGCCCATGCCACCTATCCGGTCGGCTCCAACGGCGCCAGCCAGGCGATCGTCGACGCCCGCAGGCTCGGCGCGGCCCTGCTGGAGCACGGCCTGACCCATGCCGCTCTCAAGGCCTACGAGGAGGACATGCTCCCCCTCACTACCCGTTTGATCATGACCAACCGGGGCAGCGGCCCTGACGCGGTGCTTCAGGTGGTGGAAGACCGCTGCGGCGGAGACTTCAAGGACATCAACGACGTCATCTCCAAGGAAGAGCTCGCCGATCATGCCGCCAAGTACAAGGCGGTTGCCGGCTTCGCCATCCAGGCGCTGAACAGCCAGCCGTCGATCATTCCCGAAGGCGCGCACCTCTAAGCCCTATTCTCCGGACGATGGCCGCATGGCAGCTTTTCCTCACGCGCCTCTTGCGCGTGCCTGACCCATGCTGTTCTCTCACCATGAGGAACGCACATCAGCCTGACGTGCAGCAAAAAGAAGAGCATTTCCAGACGGGGGAAATCGACATGGGCAAACCGGTCATCGGCTTTATCGGCGTCGGCCTTATGGGTCACGGCATGGCAAAGAACATCGTCGAAAAGGGCTATCCGCTCGTCGTCATGGCTCATCGTAACCGGGAACCGGTGGAAGACCTCCTGAAACGCGGCGCGAGCGAAGCAAAGACCCCGAAGGAGATGGCCGAAAAATGCGACATCATCCATCTCTGCGTCTCCGCCAGCCCGCAGGTTGAGGACGTCGTTCGGGGACCGGACGGCATTCTCGCCTCGGGCAAGAAGGGGCTGACGGTGATTGACTGTTCCACGTCCGATCCGGTTTCCACGCTCCAGATCGCCGCGGAGCTGAAAGCCGCAGGCATGGACTTCGCCGACGCGCCGCTGTCACGCACGCCAAAGGAAGCGGAAGCCGGCACGCTCGACACCATGGTCGGCGCGGACCCGGACACCTTCGCCAGGATCGAACCGATCCTGGAATGCTGGGCCGGCGTCATCGTGCATCTCGGCGAGGTCGGCCTCGGCCACAAGATGAAGCTGGTCAACAACTTCATCGCCATGGGCTACGCGGCGCTTTATTCGGAAGCGCTTGCGATCGCGCGCAAATCCGGCCTGACCATCGAGCAGGTCCATTCGGTGATCAGCCAGGGCCGCATGGCCAACGGCTTCTACGACACCTTCATGAAATGGTCCGTCGGCCGCGACGAGAACGCCCACAAGTTCACCATCGTCAATGCGCACAAGGACATGCGCTACCTCGCCAACATGGCCAACAGCGTCGGCACCGTGAATTCCGTTCAGGCGGTGGTGAAGAACGCCTTTGCCGCCATGGAAGCCTCCGGCCAGGGCGAAAAATACGTGCCCATGCTCGCCGATTTCATAGCAAAGCAGAACGGCCTGCCCGAGGACGGATCCTGAAGGAGCCATCCCGCATTTTACCGTAGCCTGTCCGCGGGACTTATGCCCAAATACCTCCCGTCGCGTTACGATTGGGGGGGGGAATTCACAGTGAAACGGATCAGACTATCCGCAGCGGTTGCGGCACTGGCAATCGGCACCTGCAGCGCCTTTGCGGCAGGCACAGGCTCGGAAGGCTATTTCCAGATCTACAACAACACCGATGAAAATGTGGCCGTCGGCTTCTACACCAACGATGGCAGCGGCTGGAGCGAGAACTGGCTTGCCGAGGAACTGGAGCCTGGAGAGTCGGCCCGAGCGGAGTTCGCCGCGGATACCGGCAATTGTGACCAGACCTTCCAGATCGGCTGGCTCGGCGAAAACGGAGACGAGGTCCTGGACGAGCCGATTTCGATCGATATCTGCGAAGCCAGCAACGTCTATCTCGACGACAACGATATCTATTACGACTGACGTCTGCCCGCCTCAGCAAAACCCAAGGCCGGCGATTGCCGGCCTTTTTCAATTCATGGAAACCCTCAAGGATATTTGCGCTGCGCAGTCGCGGTCGCCAGTTTCTTGCCGCTCTTGTCTTTCGCTACGGCAGTCCATTGATACGTGTGCCGTCCCCCCGGCGGACAGGGGCTGTTATATTTGAAGGCGCCGGCGCCGATCGTATTCTTGCCGGCATATTTCACCGTTCCGCCCCCATGGGGATAGCTCGGCACGGCAAGGTCTTTCATGTCGAACCGGATCGTCGCGGTTCCCTTGGGAACCTGACGCAACTTGAAAACCGGATTAGGTACTCGTCCGGGATGACCGTTCGTGCATTTGGGAATATTTCCCCACTGAAAACTGAAGTCGAAGGCCGATGCCGAACCGGACATGCCGACAACACCGGACACAAGAGCAAGACTAAAAACCAATTCACGAAACATGTGCTTCTCCAAAAAGACTTAATCGGGACGGGGAAACTATACCTGAGCCTGTTGGGTTCAGGTTAACTCAGCGAAATCAAAATGAATTAAATCGCGCCTCAGGCATTCCCGATGATAATACCCGCGGCAAAGACCAGCGATCCGCCAAGCACAACCTGGAAAGCCGCGCGCAGGAACGGCGTGTCCATATAGCGGTTCTGGATCCAGGCGATGGCCCACAATTCCACGAAAACGACGGCAGCGGCGACGCTCGTCGCGGTCCAGAATTCAGGGATGAGATAGGGCAGTGCATGCCCCAGACCGCCGATGGCGGTCATGATCCCTGACGCCAGCCCCCGCTTGACCGGCGACCCGCGGCCCGATAGCACCCCATCGTCGTGGGCCGCCTCGGTAAAGCCCATGGAAATACCGGCGCCCACGGAAGCGGACAGGCCCACCAGGAACGTTTGCCAGGTGTCCTGCGTGGCAAAGGCGGCGGCAAAGATCGGCGCCAGTGTGGAGACCGAACCGTCCATCAGTCCGGCAAGACCGGGCTGGACATAGGTCAGAATGAACTGGCGGCGTTCGGTCTGCCGTTCTTCCTCCTGGACGTTCTCAGGCGTGTACTTGAGACCCAGGCGGCGAGCCAGGCTCCCATGCCCCTTTTCAGCAAGGGCCAGATCGCCAAGCAGCTTGCGCGTCCCGGCATCCGTCGCCCGTTTTGCGGCTTCGAGGTAGAACCGGTACGCCTGATCCTCCATCTGCTCGGCCATGGCCCGCACCTTGTCGAGCCCAAGCGGCCGGACAAGCCAGTCGGGCTTGCGCTCATAATAGCCGCGCACATGCTCGCGCCGGATCAACGGGATGGTTTCACCGAAGCGCGACCGGTGCAATTCGATCAGGCGTCGGCGATGCTCGTTTTCCTCGGCCGCCATCTCCTCGAACACCTTGGCCGACTGGGGAAACTGATCCTGCAACCCCTCGGCATAGGCCTTGTAGATCCGGCCATCGTCTTCTTCGGAAGAAATGGCAAGCGCCAGGACTTCCTGTTCCGAGAGTGACGAAAAATCCCGGCGGCCCGGGCTCAAGAAACGACTGAACATGTCATGGCTCTCTGAATTGCGGAAGGCGTCAACCTTGGGTCAGGCCCCGGTACCCGTCCGATTCAAATGGCGATTTCCGATCATCCCTTAACGGATTGCCGGATCGGGGGAAAGCGACCAATTGTCATGCCCCGCAATGCAAAGGGATCCGAACATAAAAAAAACCGCCGGAACAGCCAGTCCCGGCGGGTTTTCAAGTCCTGCTTCGAAAATCGATGACGGATGTCTTAGTCCGGCTTGCGACCATGAACGAGCATGGTCATGCCCGGGATCATCACCTTGACTTCGATATCGACGAAACCGGCAGCGGTCATCAGCTCGGCGACATAATCGCTGGTGATCGACCGGGCTTCCGGATTGAAGGCGGTATGCTGAAGCTGCCAAAGCGCGGCGAGCTTCGGCCCTTCCCGGCTTTCGTCCACCATGAAGTCATGGACCATGAAGCGGCCGCCCGGCGTCAGGGTTTCCATCGCCTTGCGCACCAGACCCGGGATCGAGCTGCCCGGCACGCCGGAAAACAGATAGGACATCAGCACCGCATCGGCTGTTTCCGGCCAGGGGTCGGTCAGCGCGTTGCCCGGCTGATAGGTGATCCGGTCGCTCAGGCCTTCCTTCGCGATGAATTCCTCGCCGACCTTGGCCACATTGGGGAAATCCAGCACCTTCGATGTCAGTTCCGGATAGGACTTGCAAAGCGAAATCGAAAAGGCACCCGTGCCGCCACCGACATCCAGAAGGGTCCGCGCGCTTGAAAGATCGACCATCTTGGCCAGGCTGCGTCCCGGGCCGAGCGATCCCGCATGTTGCGATTCCGAGTAAAGGCGCGCCTCCTCCGGGTCTGAGAACCAGTCCGCATAGGACGCCACCTTGTCCTCTTCCAGCGAGCCGGTCAGAGCGTCGTTCAACTGGGTCAGGAACGGGTACATTTGCCGGTCGATCTGGAAACGCAGATAATCGCCGAAATCATATTTCCGCCCCTTGACCAGAAAGGCCTCGGCGGCGGGTGAGTTCGCAAAACCGTCGTCCGTCTTCAGCACCAGCCCGAGCGATGTCAGGGCGGTCAACAGTGTCGTCGCACGGTCCACGTCCAGATCGGTCGCGGCTGCAACATCCTCTGCACTCATGGTCTTTTCGGACAGGGCGGAAAACAGCCCCACATGCAGGGCGGAAAACAGAGCCTTGGAGCCCATGAAGGCAAACGCGATATCAGAGATTGCCTCGGCAGATTCCAACGGCTTTACGACGGTCACGACAGAACTTCTCCATTCTCGATAAGACAAACGGGTTCACCGCGAGAAAACACTCACGATTTGAAAAAGATGTAGGCTGTTGGCAGGCATTATAACGATTGTGCGGCGCAACGCAAATTTTGTGCGGAAGCTTTCCGATAAGGTGCCAAACTTGGCTCATCCCGCCTGATAATTCTGAATACCAACTTCTGAAATTACAAATAACTATAAGAATACTAGGAAATTTTTCTGCTGAACTTCCGACAAAAAGGGGTCGCAAGAAAAACCGCACTGTCTTAGTCTGCGCGCATGCAGACAGAAATATATTTCGAAGATTTCAAACTCGGCCAAGCGTACGATCTTGGCTCCAGATCAGTCACACGGGAAGAAATCATCGAATTCGCATCCGAATTCGATCCACAGCCCTTTCACCTGGACGACGAAGCGGGAAAAGCCTCCCTGCTGGGCGGCCTCTCCGCATCCGGATGGCATACGGGCGCCCTGGTCATGAGACTGCTTGCGGACGGGCTCCTGAACAGGACCTCGAGTCAGGGCAGCAACAGCATCGACAAGCTGTCATGGCTCAAGCCCGTCTTTCCCGGCGACACACTGACCGCAACGGCAACGGTCATCGCCACCAGGGACCTGCGATCGCGCCCGAACCTGGGCATCGTCACCTTTGAAATCAACGTCCGCAATCAGTCCGGAACGGATGTCATGCGCCAGATCGGGCCGATTTTCTTCGGCCGACGTGCGGCCCTGGTCTCGGGAGCGGATAACTGATGGCGGCCTATTTCGAGGATATTGCCGTGGGCGAGGAACTGACGCTCGGCAGCCACACCTTTACCGCGGAAGACATCATCGCCTTTGCGAAAAAATACGATCCGCAGCCGTTTCACCTGAGCGAGGAAGCTGCCGCGAAAAGCCAGTTCGGCCGGCTTTGCGCGTCCGGCTGGCACACGGCGGCCGTATTCATGCGGTTGAGCGTCGACATGGCCAAGGCCCTGAAGGAAGCGGCCTTGCAGCGCGGCGAGCCGATCGCCGAAGGAGGCCCCTCGCCCGGATTTGAGGATCTCAAGTGGTTGCGCCCTGTCTATGTGGGCGACACCATCACCTACAAGCGGGTAATCAGCGAAAAGATCGAAACCAGAAGCCGCCCGCGCTGGGGTGTCGTGCGTTCCGAAAACCACGGCACCAACCAAAACGGCGAACCGGTCTTTTTCTTCAAGAGCGCTGTTTTCGTTGAACGCCGTCCTTAAGCGCGGGGCGATTTACAGGCTACGGGCGAGCAGCACCTCGTCGTGGATCTCGATGCCGTAGTCTCCGCGCAAGGGCAGGTCCGGCTTCAGCTCCCGTTCCCTGTCGATCACGCCCTGAACGATCCGCTCAAGGCGGAACCCCCGGCGCTGATAAAAGCGGAACGCATCCAGATTATCATTGGATGTCCGCACGAACAGCCGCTTCAACCCGTTGTCCCGGGCCTGATCGATCACGGCATTGAGCAGGAGGGTTCCGGTGCCGCCCCAGCGACTCAGAGAATCCAGGGTCAGAATTTCCCATTCGTCCGGCCGCTTGATCAACGTCACCAGTCCGACCAGGTCCCCTTCGTCCAGAGCGAGGAAACCGGGCAGTTTCGACGCATCGACCATTTCGTCATCGAGCAGAATCTCAGGCCCCGCCCAACGGTCCGTAAGCAAATTGCGGACGGCTTCGTGATCTTCTTCCGATATCGGCCGGATCGTGACACTCATCCCTGGGTCCTCATCGCCTGAAAATCCGGTTCGAGAGTGACGTTCGGCCCTGCCAGCCTTCGCGCTCGAGTTCCGGGTCTGTATGTTCTTCTTGCGGGTAACCGACGCAAAGGTACGCGACCAACTGCCAGTCTGCCGGGACGTCTAACGTATCGTGTACGGCGGCAGGGTCAACAATGGAAACCCAGCCCACCCCAACCCCGTGAATACGTGCGGCAAGCCAAAGGGTCTGGATCATGCCGACCACGGAATACTGCAGGGTTTCCGGCATGGTGCGGCGTCCGAGACCATGCCCCTGGTCGGTTTCGCAGTCGCAAAATACGGCCAAATGAACAGGCGCTTCCCGAAGTCCGGCAAGCTTCAGCCGGGCATAAAGAGCGGCCTTGTCTGGCTCGTAAGCTTCAAGCGCTACGCGGTTTTCGGACTCGAACCCGGCGACGACCTGCGCCCGCAGGCCGGGATCCTCCACCAGCACGACACGCCACGGCTGACTGTTTCCAACCGAAGGCGCGAGATCGGCAAGGTCGAGGAGCCTGTCCAGCAAGCCGTCCGCAAGTGGCTCTGTACGAAACCGGCGCACATCCCGGCGCCAGTGCAGCAGCGTCTCGAAAGCTTGTTCGAAGCGTTCATCGAATACGGGTGGCATCTGCCCTCCGGATGAAGCCCCTCCCATTGATCATTAGTGTCCCGAAAATTCGACCAGTGTCCGGACTGGAACGCCGAGAGCCTCGATCTTCGGCCGCCCGCCGATATCCGGCAGATCGATGATGAAACAGGCTGCCACGATCTCGGCTCCCATGGACTGTAACAGCTTGCAGGCCGCTTCCGCGGTGCCGCCGGTTGCGATCAGGTCGTCCACCAGGATCACCTTGTCACCGGGTTTGATGGCGTCCTTGTGCATCTCGATTTCATCGAGACCGTATTCCAGGGAATAGGCGACACTGACCGTTTCATGGGGAAGTTTCCCCTTCTTGCGGATCGGTACGAACCCGGCGGAGAGCTGGTGCGCCACGGCACCGCCCAGGATAAAGCCGCGTGCCTCGATCCCGGCGATCTGGTCGACCTTGGATCCCGCCCAGGGCTGAACAAGCGCATCCACCGCCCGGCGGAAGGCCTTCGCGTTGCCCAGAAGCGTCGTGATATCGCGGAAGAGGATACCCTCCTTGGGATAGTCCGGGATCGTGCGGATCGACTCGATCAATTCTTCCCGCGCAGTCTTTTCATTCATTGAAGTGTCTCTGTAAGGTCTCTGGATCGTTGAGGAAGGCGTCGTCCGCTCAGCGGTTCAGCACGCGTCCGGCGACCGCATCCAGCTTCGCGACCAGTTCCGGATCGCGGGCCTCGGGAGCAGTCATGATGGCATATTCCAGCGCCGTGTCGGACCCGACTGGGCAGGCTTCGTGCTCGCGCGGCAGATCCCTGGCGATCCGTGCAACCAGTCGCTGGGCATTCGACGCGTTTTCGTGCAGCACCTTGATGATGGTCTGGATATCGACCTCGCCGTGATCCGGATGCCAGCTGTCATAGTCGGTGATCATGGCAACCGTCGCGTAACAGATCTCCGCCTCGCGGGCGAGCTTGGCTTCCGGCATGTTGGTCATGCCGATGACGTCGCAGCCCCAGGAGCGGTAGAGATGGCTTTCCGCCAGCGAGGAGAACTGCGGACCTTCCATCGCCAGATAGGTGCCGCCCCGGCGGTAGAGCAGGTCTTCGGCCCGCGCGGCCTTTTCGACGCAATCGACCAGCTTCGGGCTGACCGGATAGGCCATGGAGACATGCGCCACGCAGCCATTGCCGAAGAAGCTCTTTTCGCGGGCAAAGGTGCGGTCGATGAACTGGTCGACAAGCACGAAGGTGCCCGGAGCGAATTCTTCCTTGAGCGAGCCGCAGGCCGACACCGAAACGAGATCGGTCACGCCGCAGCGTTTGAGGACATCGATATTGGCGCGGTAGTTGATGCCGGTGGGCGAAAGGGCATGCCCCTGTCCGTGCCTGGGCAGGAAGACAACCTTGAGCCCGTCGATGGAACCGATGCGAACCTTGTCCGACGGTATTCCCCAGGGGCTTTCAACCGCGACCCATTCGGAGTTTTCCAGTCCGGGCAGGTCGTAAATCCCTGATCCCCCAACGACACCGAGAACTGATTTTACCATGGAGTTCCTCAAACGATTGTTCCGGGGACACTAGGCCCCGCAAATGACATCATGTCAAACCCGCGCCACGAAAAAGGCCGCCGAAGAATCCGGCGGCCTGATTTTCGTTCACTCAACCCAAGCTGACGCTTAGTGGTCGACGTTGCGCCAGAGCGTCTTCTTGGTGAAGTAGAGCAGACCGGCAAACACGATCAGGAAGATCATGACCCGGAAGCCGGTCTTCTTGCGGGCTTCCAGATGCGGCTCCGCAGCCCACATCATGAAGGCGGCGACGTCATGGGCATACTGGTCGACCGTCATCGGCGTCCCGTCGGTGTACTCAACCAGTTCTTCGCTCAGCGGAGGCGCCATCCCGATGGAGGTGCCGCCAAGAAACGCATGATTGTAGTAGCTGCCTTCGGGAATGGTCACGCCTTCGGGTGCTTCTTCCTCATAACCGGTCAGCAGTGCGTAGATGTAATCCGGCCCCTGCTCCTGGTACTGGGTGAAGGCATCGAAGACGAACCACGGGAACCCGCGGTGCGCCGCACGCGCCTTTGCCAGCAGAGAGAAGTCGGGCGGATAGGCACCGCCGTTGGACGCCCGGGCGGCCTGCTCGTTCGGGAACGGCGACGGGAACCGGTCGGCAAGCGTCGCCGGCCGATCGTACATGTCGCCGTCATCGTTCGGGCCGTCTGTGACGGTGTACTCGGCAGCGATCGCTTTGGCCTGCTCTTCGGTGAAGCTGGGTCCGCCTTCCTCCGCCAGGTTGCGGAAAGCAACCAGACGCATTCCGTGGCAGGCCGAACAGACTTCCTTGTAGATCTTGAAGCCGCGCTGAAGTTGTGCCCGGTCGAAGGTCCCGAAAGGACCGGAGAACGACCATTGCTGGCGCGCGATGTGCGGTGCGTCACCGGCGGCCAGCGCCGGAGCTGCAGTCGCAACAACTGCGACCGCGGCGAATGCACGAACCATTTTGATCATGGTGCTCATTTTTCCAATAACTCCTGATCGGTTCGACGTCACTTGGTGTTCGGCGCGGAGGCCGCACCGGCCGGGGTTCCGGAACCACCCTTCAAAACCGCTTCCGAAATCGAGGCTGGCAGCGGCCGTGGCTTTTCCAGGAACCCGAGCAGCGGAAGAATGATCAGGAAGTGTGCGAAGTAGTAGGCCGTGAAGATCCGGGAGAAGATCACGTACGCACCCTCTGCCGGCATGGCGCCGAGATAACCGAGCGCAACGCAGTCCGCGGCGAAGATCCAGAAGAACTGCTTGAAAAGCGGACGGTAGGTGCCTGAACGAACCTTGGACGTATCGAGCCAGGGCAGAATGAACAGCACCGCAATCGCGCCGAACATGGCAACCACGCCGCCGAGCTTGTCCGGAATGGCGCGCAGGATCGCGTAGAACGGCAGGAAGTACCATTCAGGCACGATATGCGCCGGGGTCGAGAGCGGGTTGGCCTCGATGTAGTTGTCCGGGTGGCCCATGTAGTTCGGCACATAGAAGGCGAACCAGGCGAACAGGATCATGAACACGACGATCGCGAACAGGTCCTTGATCGTGTAGTACGGATGGAACGGGATCGTGTCCTGCTTCGACTTCGGCT
Organism: uncultured Roseibium sp.; assembly: GCF_963675095.2. Classification (GTDB taxonomy): domain Bacteria; phylum Pseudomonadota; class Alphaproteobacteria; order Rhizobiales; family Stappiaceae; genus Roseibium. The sequence goes on from NZ_CAXXSJ010000029.1 coordinate 48,805, forward strand.
GAACGCCACTCGGGTTGTTGTTGCCCGTGGTGTGGAAGGCCCACACGTGCAGGATGACCACGCCGAAGATCATGAACGGCAGCAGGTAGTGCAGCGAGAAGAACCGGTTCAGCGTCGGATTGTCGACGGCGAAACCGCCCCACAGCCAGGTCCGGATCGCCTCACCCACCATCGGAATGGCCGAGAACAGGTTGGTGATCACGGTCGCGCCCCAGAAGGACATCTGGCCCCAGGGCAGAACGTAGCCCATGAACGCGGTGCCCATCATGATCAGGAAGATGATCACGCCGAGGATCCACGAAATCTCGCGCGGCGCCTTGTAGGAACCGTAGTAGAGACCGCGGAAGATATGGATGTAGACGGCGATGAAGAACATCGAGGCGCCGTTGGAGTGCAGGTAGCGCAGCATCCAGCCGAAGTTCACGTCGCGCATGATGTGTTCGACACTGTCGAAGGCCATCAGCGTGTTCGGCGTATAGTGCATGACCAGCACGATACCGGTGATGATCTGGGCGATCAGCACGAAGAAAAGGATCCCGCCGAAGGTCCACCAGTAATTCAGGTTCTTCGGAGTGGGGAAGTCCACGAAAGAGCCGCGAACGAGTGAAATGACCGGCAGACGGCTCTCAAGCCACTTGGCGGCAGCGCTCTGCGGTACGTAATTAGAATGTCCAGCCATGGCTGTCTCCTCAAGTTCCTGCCGTTAACCGATCTTGATCTTCGCGTCAGACACGAATTCGTACGGCGGAATGAGCAAATTCTCGGGCGCAGGGCCCTTGCGGATACGGCCGGCGGTATCGTAGTGCGAACCATGGCATGGGCAGAACCAGCCACCGAAATCGCCCTGTTGGCCGATAGGCACGCAGCCAAGGTGGGTACAGATGCCGACCATGACCAGCCAGGGTTCCATGTCCTTGGCGGCGCGGTTCGGGTCGGTGGCTTCCGCGGTATCGGGAAGGTTCAGATTGCGCGCCAGCGGATCGGGCAGATCATTGAGCGGAACAGCTGTGGCTTCCGCGATCTCTTCGGCGGTGCGGTAACGGATAAAGACCGGCTTACCGCGCCATTTGACTGTGATCGACTGCCCTTCCTCAATGGCAGAAACATCGACCTCGATGGAAGCCAGGGCCAGTGCGGAGGCATCCGGATTCATCTGATCGATGAACGGCCATGCCAAGGCTCCTGCACCCACCGCGCCCATTGCGCCGGTCGCAATATAGAGGAAGTCGCGGCGGGTCGGTTCCGCCGTATCCGTATGTGCCAAGGTCGCGTCCTCTCGAAACCTGTTCAACCTGTACCGAAAGCCCACCTTCGGGCCGCGGGCTTTCTGCAGGAACAGGAAGCGAAGCGGATCAAAGCGGGTCTCAACGGAGACAAGGCGCGGATCTCTCCACACCCGTCAAAACGGTTGTCTTTTTGCACCCTTGAGCCCGCTTGTCCAGATCGACAAACGAACCATTCGGAGAATGTCGCGGGAAAAAGACAGTCCGCGCCCCTTTTCTGCCCCAAATTACGGAAGCAGTGCAAGACGGCTCTGTAAAAAACCGGATATCGGCAACAGAATCAAGCAACTCAGCGACTGCCCGATAAATGCCTTCATTCCGCCGCCTGCACCGGCGCCAGGAACCCTCCGGACTGATGCGACCACAGCTGCGCGTAGAGACCTTTCTTCTCCAGCAAACTCTCATGCGTGCCTTCCTCGATGATTCTGCCGCGATCCATCACGATCAGGCGGTCCATGGCCGCAATGGTCGACAGGCGGTGGGCGATCGCGATCACTGTCTTGCCTTCCATCAGGTCGAACAGGCTCTCCTGAATGGCGACCTCAACTTCCGAATCCAGCGCGGACGTCGCCTCGTCGAGGATCAGGATCGGCGCATTCTTCAGAAGAACACGCGCGATCGCGATCCGCTGCCGCTGACCGCCGGAGAGCTTCACACCCCGCTCGCCCACATGGGCGTCCAGGCCGGTGCGCCCCGCCTGGTCGCTCAGACCGTGCACGAATTCGAGCGCATGAGCCTTTTCAAGCGCGGTTGTCACCGCCTCCCGGCTCGCCTCCGGGCGACCGTAGGCCACGTTCTCGAAAATCGAGCGGTGCAGCAGCGAGGTGTCCTGGGTCACGACGCCGACATTTTCCCGCAGGGCATCCTGTCGCACGCCGGCGATATCCTGACCGTCGATCAGGATCCGGCCACCCTCCAGGTCGTAGAACCGCAGGAGCAGATTGACCAGCGTCGATTTGCCCGCCCCCGAGCGTCCGATCAGGCCGATCTTTTCGCCCGGCCGGATCGTCAGATCCAGACCTTCGATCACACCGGCCTCCTTGCCGTAGTGAAAACGAATGGTCTCGAAGCGGATCTCGCCGCGCGACACCGCAAGGTCCGTCGCATCCGGCGCGTCGCGCACGTCACGTTCCCGCGAAATCGTCGAGATCCCGTCCTGAACGGTTCCGACGTTTTCGAACAGGCCCGCCAGTTCCCACAGGATCCAGTGGGACATGCCCTGAAGACGCAGGACCAGCGCCACGGCAATCGCGATATCCCCGGTCGAGACCGTTCCGCTTTGCCACAATGCGATGGAAAGCGCGCCTGTCGAAAACAGGAGCAGCATGTTGATGCTCGTCAGCGCGATGTTCAGCAACGTCACGAGCCGCATCTGTCCGAACACCGTGGTCAGGAACGCGGACATCGACATCCTGGCATAAGTCTCTTCCCGGTCCGCGTGGGAGAAGAGCTTGACCGTCGATATGTTGGTGTAGGCATCCACCACGTGGCCGGTCATCAGCGAGCGCGCGTCCGCCTGCTCCTTCGACACGTCCCTGAGCTTTGGAATGAACACCCGGATCACCGCCAGATAGGCCGCAAGCCAGGTGAGGAACGGCACGATGAACCAGAGGTTGGCGCTGGCGACAACAAAGACCGCGGCGGTGAAGTAGACGGCCACGTAGATCAGGATATCGGCAATCCGGGTGACCACCTCGCGCACACCCAGCGCGGTCTGCATCAGCTTGTTGGCGATCCGTCCGGCAAAGTCGTTCTGGTAGAAGGAAATGCTCTGGCGCAGCAGGTAGCGGTGCACCCGCCAGCGGATGGACATCGGATAGGTCGCCATCAGCCCCTGGTGGAATAAGAGCTGCCACGCCGTTTCTAACAGCGGCCGCAAAACGAGCAGAACGACGGCCATTCCCACAAGAGCCGGCCAGTTGTCTGCCAGGAAGGTTTCCTTGTCACCCTTTTCCAGCCAGTTCACCAGGTCGCCGAGGAAGGTGAAGATTGTCACCTCCATTATCGCGACCAGAGCGCCGAGCGCGGCGACACCCGCAAGGATCTTCCAGGCAGGTTTCGTGTAGTACCAGCAAAAGGCGATAAAACCCTTCGGCGGTACGTCGAGCCCGGTTTTCTCAAAGGGGTCGATCAGATTTTCAAACCGCTCAAACACCACACATCTCCGCAATTCCGCCTTTCAACAGGCATCTGGAAGGAACATCGGGCAATTCGCGCTCCGCAAGCCTGCGTGTGACCTGGCAGGCGCCGCGCGCAAGCAGAACGCCTGCAAACAAACTGACAATCGCCACCGCAAGGACAAGCAGTCCAAGGAACAGCGCCTGAAGATGGTCCGCAAACCGGCTGATTTCCATCAACCGATCACCGGAAACGACCTCCATCCGGCTGACCTCGAGGAGGAAAACCGGCGTGAACAGGGCCGACGCCAGCACGAAACTGACGAGAAAAACGGACACCGCAACACGCAGCACCCGCGCACCGTTGCGCAGCCGGTTGGCCCGCCTGCGGACGAACGGGGGCAGTTGAGTGTCAGGCCGTCGCGGCCTCGGTGAAAAACGGGCAGACATATCTTCGTCTCCGCAAGAAATCAGAAAATGCGACGCCGGCAGGACATGCCGAAAGGCATGCAGCACACCCAAAAGGTTCGAATGGTTGGCTTGAAGCCGGAGTCAGGAAGTTAAAGAAGACTGGTGTCGGGGCGCCTCAATGGCGCGGACATCCCCAGGAGCCGGACACATGGACGTGTTCGATCGACATCATGCAAATTGTCATTTACGCCCTCCTGTCCTTGGACCGTTGCGGTCGTGGCCAAAAATAAAGTTACGGGACGATTCTAGCTGAACCGCTGAATATTCGGATACCCTGTTTCAGCCCCTCATGGAAGCCTCGGCTATCCGCGCGGAGTTTCTTCGCGGCCGGCTGTGACCGAATGGCCACAGCAGGGACTGGCAGCCAACTCCGCCTGTGTTTGCACCTATGCGGCGCGGATGTTCTGCAGGAATTGCGCGACCTGCTTTTCAAGTCCGTGGGAAATACACGACAGATCGCTCGAGGCCGCCTGCATCTCCGACGTGGCCGCGCTGCTTGCATCCATCGCCGAGGACAAGGTTCCGATATTGGACGCGACCCGCTCGGAACTGGACATGGCGATATCGGCGTTCCGCTCGATTTCATGGGTTGCCGTTTCCTGCTCTTCCACGGCTTCGCGGATCCTCCGGGACAGATCGCTGATCTGGTCGATTGTGCTGGCAATCGTACGCATCGCCTCTTCGGACTGTTCGGCCACATCCTGGACCGAAGCAACCTGACTGGAAATATCTTCCGTCGCCCGCGTGGTTTGTTCGGCCAGCGCCTTCACTTCGTTAGCGACCACCGCAAAGCCCCGCCCGGCTTCGCCCGCCCGCGCAGCCTCGATGGTGGCGTTCAGCGCCAGCAGGTTCGTCTGGCTCGCGATCTGGCTGATCAACTCGACGATCTCGCCGATGGCCCGGCCCGTTTCCGACAACCGGCCGACGATCTCATCGGTCTTGCGGGCTTCCCGGACCGCATTGTCCGCAATTTCGGATGCGCTATCCACATCGCGGCCGATATTGGCGATCGACTGCGACAGCTGCGTCGCCGACGACGTCAGCGACCCGACGGAGGTATTCGCAGACCCGCAGGCATCTCCGACCCCGTTCACCGCCTCGAGCGACGAGCCGACTGCCCCTTGCAACTGTTCTGAATTCCGGCCGACAGTGTCCGCCGCGCGGGACAATGCCTGGACCGCATGGATCACCGAATGCTCGAAGTCATCGGCGATGTCCTGCATCAGGGTCCGGCGTTCTTCGCTCAGTTGCTCCTGATGGGCCGCCTGCTGCCGTTTTTCTTCTGCGGTGCGTTCGGCAAGCTTCTGGCGGAAGCCGGTGATGGAACGGGCGATCGCGCCGATTTCATCCCTGCGCTCGGCACCGTCGATCTCGATATCCAGATCGCCGTGCGAAAGCTGGTCAAGGCCGTTCTGCAGCCGCTTGAGCGGCCGCGCCACACCCATGGCCAGGAAAAACGCAAGGCCGAGAAAGGCGATCCCGACCGGCGTACAGACCAGGGCGATGGTGATCATCTGGTCGATGATGAGACCATCGACCTTGCCGGCAACATTTCCGGAGATGAACGCCGCCGCGGAATCGGCATTCCCGATTTCGCCGACAAGCGCCTGACGGAAAGTATAGAACGCGAAACCGGTTCCGCCCATCATGATGGCGGCAGCGGTGACGACCATTGAAATGAAACGGCCGGGAATTGATAACGTCACGGCGAATCCTGTCACTCTAGAAGGACGCCGCTTGAGACATCCCACTCTGCAAACTGACTGGGACTCTAAAGGTGATTAGGTAAAAATATTGCTACGCACGAAGACCCACAATGCCCGGCGCCTTTGTTCAGGCACGGATTTTCCGGATGGCAGCCTTTACTGACAGGAAAGACCCCTTCGGGGGATTTTCCGGTTCAGCTGGCCGAGTATTCAGGGCCATTTCTTCCCTAAAGGGAAATAAATGGAAATACCTACAGTTGCCTAAAGTTTAGTCAAATTAGACAATACTTTTTGGGAACTTCCTGAAATTTCAAACTAATTTTTAACAATAAGCCCCGGAAACTGCCGCTACTGGAGCGTGAGAAACGCTCACTAACCAGCCCCGTTATCGACCGGCAGGACGAAGGGACCTGACACTGCCTGCAAACGGCATTCGACCGGCAGAATTTGAACCAGAATTTGAAGATGAGAACCATGCCCGCACCGGACTTCGCTGACGAACACGTTCCCTCACTGACAGATATTGTCGAACGGACAACCGAAGTCAGGGAACTGGCGGCATCCAAAGTCGGCGAAATCCGGGCAATTACCGCGCGCCTGCGTATTCTGGCACTCAATGCCATGATCGAAAGCGCACGGGCCGGCGACCAGGGCCGAGGCTTCCTTGTCGTCGCCCAGGAAGTCCGGGGCGTCTCTTCGGAAGTCGAAGGGATTTCGATCGCTCTTGGCGAAGAGCTGTCCGGAGAAATCCAGATGCTTGAAACGCTGACCCGGCTCATGTCGGAGCAGGCCCGGGGAGAACGACTGGTCGACCTGTCGCTCAACGCCATCGAGTTGATCGACCGCAATCTTTTCGAACGCACATGCGACGTGCGCTGGTGGGCAACGGATTCGGCCATTGTCGACTGCGCAGCGAGCCGCAGCAGCGAGGCTGCCGCTTATGCATCGGAGCGCCTGGGCGTGATTCTCTCCGCCTACACCGTCTACACGGATCTTTGGCTGTGCGACCTGGATGGAACCATTCTGGCAAATGGCAAGCCGGACGAATTCCCGATCGCCGGCGCGAACATTTCCGACCGGAGCTGGTTTGCCAGGGGACGCAATCTCAGATCCGGCGACGACTATGTCGCCGACGATATCTACCGCGATCCTCTGTTGGGCAATGCCCAGGTCGCCACTTATCTGGCCAGCATCCGTGAGGGTGGAAAAACCGACGGCAAGCCGCTTGGCATCCTGGCAATTCACTTCGACTGGGAACCGCAGGCGCGAACGATCGTCGAAGGCGTCCGCCTCTCTGCGGAGGAACGCGAGCGCTCCCGCGTCATGCTCGTGGACGCCCGCGGGCGCGTCATTGCCTCCTCCAACGGCAAGGGCATCCTGACGGAACATTTCGACCTCGAAACCGGCGGCCAGGCGCACGGCCATTACACCGACGCTCGCGGGGGCCACGGTGGCTTTTCATCGCACGCCCGGATACGAAACTTACGAAGGCCTCGGCTGGCACGGGGTCATCCACCAGCTTCCCTGACACGCTTTTATCCCGGGGGTTTCCCTCAGCGGATCGAAGTTATCGCACCGGCCCCAGACCACGACAGGCTTAAGCGAAAGATGCAGAAGCCCCGGCCTCGTCATTCAGAAAGCCTCCCGACTGACGCTGCCAGAGCTGGGCGTAGAGACCTCCGCGGTCCCGCAGCAGCACGTCATGACTGCCCTGCTGCACGATAGCACCCTTGTCCATAATGACCAGCCGGTCCATCTGGGCAATCGTCGACAGCCGGTGGGCGATCGCAATCACCGTCTTGCCGGCCATCAGCTCCTGCAGATTCGCCTGGATTGCCGCCTCGACTTCGGAATCGAGCGCAGACGTCGCTTCGTCCAGGACCAGGATCGGCGCATTCTTCAGAAGAACCCGAGCAATTGCGACCCTTTGTCGTTGCCCGCCGGACAACTTGACACCGCGTTCACCCACAAGCGCATCGAACCCGCGCCGCCCCTGACGGTCCTCGAGCGTTTCGATGAAGTCGAGTGCATGGGCGCGCCGCGCGGCCTCCCGGATCTCCTCGTCGCTCGCCGACGGCCGGCCATAGCGGATATTCTCGCTGATCGACCGGTGCAGAAGAGACGTGTCCTGGGTCACCATGCCGATGGTCTGCCGCAGAGATTGCTGCGTCACGGTGGCAATATCGGTGCCGTCGATGGTGATCCGTCCGGCCTCAGGATCATAAAACCTTAGCAGCAGGCTCGCCATGGTCGTCTTCCCGGCGCCCGACGGTCCCACGAGACCGACGCGCTCTCCCGGCTCGATGGTCAGATCCAGATGGTCGATCACACCGCCGGCCTTGCCGTAATGGAACTGCACGGCCTCGAATGCGATCCGTCCTTTGGAGACGACCAGATCCGGCGCATCCGGCCTGTCGCGGACCGCGACCGGTTTGACGATCGTTTCGGCGCTGTCCTGTATGGTTCCCATATTGCGGAAGAGGCCGTTGAGCTGGCCGAACAGCCGGTTCAGCAGAAAGTGCATGCGCAACACCAGGCCAAGCGTGAAGGCTACGCCCCCGGTCGAGATCGCATTCTGCTGCCAGAGATTGAGAGCCAGGGCCGCCACGAGCGAGATCATCACACCGTTGAGGATGTTCATGACCACGCGGATCGTGGTCAGAACCCGGGTAAACCGCTTGAGTTGTTGGAGAAAGCTTCTGAAGGCTGTCAGAGCCCCCCGATTTTCCTCCTGCCGCGACCCGAACAGCTTGACCGTCTGGATGTTGGTGTAGGTGTCCACCAGCCGCCCGGTGACCCCGGATCCGGCATGAGCCACCTTTTTCGCCTCCTGCCGCACCCGGGGAACGAAATGGCGCGCCGCCACGACGAAGACGCCGAGCCAAACGACAACGATCGCCCCCAGCCTCCAGTCGAGATCGGCGATCAAGAGGATTGTCGTCAAAGCATAGACGGCAATGTACCAGGCGACCTGCAGCAGGGAGACCATGAAATCGCCCACCGCCTGCCCCGCCTGCCAGACCTTCTGGGAAAGCCGGCCCGACAGTTCGTCATGAAAATAGCCCAGGCTCTGGTTCATGACCTGCTGATGGGCCTGCCAGCGGACCAGGTTGAAGAAGCTTGGAACGATCACCTGTTCTTCGAGAAGGGAATTCATGATGGCGACGAAGGCGCGGGCCACCAGCACCACGAACAGCATCCCTAAAAGCACGGACCCATGTGCCTGGAAGAAGGTCGCCCGGTCGCCGGTCTGCATCATGTCGACGATGGAACCGATAAACGCATAGATCGACGCTTCGATGCCCGCCGACAGCCCACCGAAAATCAGCGTCAGGATCAACGGCCATTTGGCCTGCCGGACGAAATGAAGCAGAAATGCCATGCCCCCCATGGGCATGGGAGCGTCCGGTGCGGGCCGAAACGGGTCGATCCAGGATTCGAACAGTCTGAAAATCGGTGTCACTTCTCTCTCCGCCGCGAAAACCCCTGTCCGATGACAAGGCCGAACCGCGGTGATATCCAGCATGGCATTCTGAACAAACCGAATGACCATAGTATGCCGGACATAGCCCTTTTCCAGCCCGATATCCCGCAAAACACTGGTACGATTTTACGTCTGGCCGCCTGCTTGGGTGTTCGCGTTCATCTGATCGAACCTGCCGGTTTTCCGTTGTCCGACAGCGCCCTGAAGCGGGCGGGAATGGATTACCTGGAACGTGCGGCGCTCCAACGCCACATCACCTTCGACGCCTTCGAGGACTGGCGTCGTGGGACAGACAGGCGTCTGATTCTGCTGACCACAAAATCGGAAAAAGCTTATACCGGCTGTGCATTCCGCGATACCGATATCTTGCTGATGGGACGGGAATCGGCCGGCGTGCCCGATACTGTGCACGCCCTTGCGGACGAGAGGGTGACGATCCCGATGGTCGAAGGCATGCGGTCGATCAATGTCGCCGTCTCCGCCGGCATCGTGCTCGGCGAGGCCCTGCGGCAAACGGACAGCTTTCCCGGCTGACCCGCGGTTTCGCATAAAGATCCCGAGGCTGGCCAAATCTGCAGGAACGGCCTAAAAAGCCCGACCTGAGACACAACAGCCATGGCCCATGCGGACAAAAGGATTGCAAGATGACGGCCCCTTCCCAAGAAAACCGCGGTGGTCCGATCCCGGCCGACATCGAGACCAAAAAAGAGCTCGCACCCAAGTGGTTCGCCGAGCTGAGGGACCGCATCTGCGCCAGCTTCGAGGCTCTGGAAGATGAAATCGGCGCGCTGAACGGCCCGCTCGGCGATCAGCCGGCAGGCCGATTCGAACGCGCGCCCTGGGAGCGCACCGGCTCAAACGGTGAAAAGGGCGGTGGCGGCGTCATGTCGATGATGCACGGCCGGGTTTTCGAGAAGGTCGGCGTCCATGTCTCGACCGTTTACGGCGAGTTCTCGCCCGAGTTTCGCGGCCAGATCCCAGGCGCCAGCGAAGATCCCCGTTTCTGGGCCTCCGGCATCAGCCTGATCGCCCATCCTCAGAACCCGCACGTGCCGGCCGTTCACATGAACACGCGCATGGTGGTCACCACGCGCCAGTGGTTCGGCGGCGGCGCGGACCTGACCCCGGTGCTGGATGCGCGCCGCACCCAGGACGATCCCGACACGATCGCCTTCCACGACGCCATGAAGCAGGCCTGCGACGCCCACGCGGTCGCCGACTACCCGGCCTACAAGGACTGGTGCGACGAGTACTTCTTTCTGAAGCACCGCAACGAACCGCGCGGAATCGGCGGGATTTTCTACGACTACCTGCACAGCGGCGACTGGGACGCGGACTTCGCCTTTACCCGGGACGTCGGCCAGGCGTTCGATGCCATCTATCCCGCGCTTGTCCGCCGGAATATCGAAAAGCCCTGGAGCGAGGCGGAACGCGAGGAACAGCTCATCCGGCGCGGGCGCTACGTGGAATACAATCTGCTCTATGACCGGGGAACGATCTTCGGGCTGAAGACCGGCGGGAATGTCGCGTCGATCCTGTCGTCGATGCCCCCGGTCGTGAAATGGCCCTGACCGGCAGAGCCATGGTCCTCGTCTAGCCCGCCGTCCCGGTCGCCCGCTTGCCGTCGAACAGAGATTCGACCGTGCGGTTGAGAGCGCCCAGGTCGACGCTGAGGACAACCGGCTGAAAGGCGCGCACCAGGTCCTGGTCGAGCTTCGTATTCATGGCGCAGAGGCTGCCAAAGGCATTGCGCGGCGACATCGCATCCTTGTAGGAGCGCGTTTCTGTCATGGCGGTGAAGATATCGCAGATCGTGATTACCCGGACCATGGTGTCGATCTGATCGCCGGCGAGCCCGTGAGGATAGCCGGAGCCATCCAGAAACTCATGGTGCTGGAACGCCATTTTCTTGACTTCGAAGGGGATTTCCAGCCGGCTTTTCAGAATATCCCGGCCGAAGAGCGCATGTTGGCGGACGAGTTCCGTTTCCTCCGGCGAGAGTTTTCCGGGCTTGTCCAGGATCGAGAGCGGGATCCGGGTTTTGCCGATATCGTGGATCAAACCGCCGAGGGTCAACAGTTCCTGGTCCTTGTGCGACCAGCCCAGAGTCTGCGCGAAGGTTCCGGCCAGACCCGCCACTATCATGGAATGACGGTACGTGTGGCTGTGATGGCACTTAACCGCATTCAGCCAGGCCGTGATCCCGTCCCGGGTCAGGGCAGAATAGATATGATGCAGGGTTCGGGCGAGGGTTCTCACCGGCATCGGACGGGAAGACGCAGCCGCAAGTACGATTTCGTCGAGGCAGGCTGCCGTTTGCAAAAACGCTTCGCGGGTGGTTTCCGGAGTTGTTTCGGGAAACAGAACCTCGAAATTCGGTTTCAGCATCTCCCGCATCTTGCGGACAAGCGTCGTAAGGTCTTCGTCTCTTTCGATCATCTCGACCTTGCCGAACGCCGACGCCTGCACGACCTCCCGCCGATTGGCCTTGGAGACGATGCAGAGTTTGGGCAGGTCCAACACGCCCGCGAGCGCCGTTTTCAATCTCGAGACATGCTCTCCGGTCGCATCTTCCAGTTCAATGACAAGCAGATGCACCTCCTGAAGGTTTCGGGAGGAAACCTCGCCCATCGAAAAGAGCTTGGACGTGTAAAAGAAGGGAATATTCCGAACATTGGACCCCTCTTTCAACGGACCATCGGAAACAACTGCGACATTCATCCAGTCACCTGAAAATTAAGAGCACTCAGATGCCGCAGGGATAACAGAGAAGTTTAAAAGAAGACTATGATTTGAATGATCGGCACGAATTACCAGAAACAGTTCGTTAACGGACCATACCCGGTATTCATTGCACTCGCTCGAGCAATTCCGTCCGACTCAGGGAAAACCGGCTGTCGAGCCAGTCTTCTTCGAGCTGCTTCAGGGTTTCGCCGATTTTCGGCCCGGCCGGCAGTCCGGCCGCCATCAGGTCCGCTCCCTTCAGCGGGAATACCGGGATTTCAAGGTCCCGGCCCTGTTTCAGCGTCCGGGAAAAGACCGGCTCGCGGTGTTCGGACGCCCCGCCCGCTCTTGCCTGTGCCCAGACGGCCAGCAGGCCGTCGATAAAGCTCTCCCGCCCATGACGGTAAAGCAACCGGTAAACCTGCGGGTCATCGCCGCCCGCGCTGATAGCCGTTGCCGCGGCCAATGCCCCATGCATCCGTTTGCGTTCGGCATTCGACAGGCGGAACCGGTCGGCGATCCGGTCCAGATCCTCATCGACAAAGCCGGACAGCACCGCAAATCCAAGCTCGGGGCGCCGGGTCTCGTCCGCCACATCGTCAAGACTGCGTAGCGCCCTGAAATCGGCGATCCGGGAAATTCCGCCGGTGGTGATTTCCAGGAGCCCGCTGTCTTCCATCAGCGCAAGACAGCCGGCGGCAAGCGGCGCGCGGACCAGCTTCTTCATTTCCACGCCGATCCGCTCCGCCGACAGATGCCGCAAACCGTCCCGCTCGCGGATGCAGGCGCTCAGGCCGGCCGGGTCCGGCGCCCCCAGTCCGTAGGCTGCGTGAATGCGGAAGAAGCGCAGGATCCGCAGGTAATCCTCCCGGATCCGTTCCCGGGGATCGCCGATGAAGCGCACCCTCCGTGCAATGCAGTCCTCAAACCCGCCGAGCGGATCGTAAATCTTACCATGCCGGTCGACATAAAGCGCGTTGAGAGTGAAATCGCGGCGGCGGGCATCGTCGATCCAGTTGGTCCCGAAAACCACCTTTGCCTGCCTCCCGAAGGTTTCCACGTCCTGCCGGAGCGTCGTCACCTCGTAGGCCATGCCCGCGCTAATCACGGTGACGGTGCCATGATCGATACCTGTGGGCACGACTTTAAGACCTTTGTCACGGGCGCGGGCCGCCACCTGCTCGGGCAAGGCTGTGGTTGCGATATCGACGTCGGCGACGGGGACACCGAGCAGCGTGTTGCGGATCGCGCCGCCCACCGCCATCGCCCGGTCGCCGTCTTGCTCCACAGCTTCGAAAACCCGCTGGATCGCCGGCGTCTGCAGCCAGTAAGCATCGGTCAGCTGGGTCATCGGTTATTCGTATCGCCCCGGAACGAAGACCCCGTTCTCCATGTGGGCCGGCCGGTATTCCGCCCCATCCGGCGCCTGCTTGATCGAAGCCATGATAATGAAGCTCACGCCCACCAGCGCGATTCCGGTCAGCGCGAGCCAGGCCATCGGCCCCTTGCGCCAGTGTTCGGAGACATGGGCCTTGTTGTTCAGCCACAACCAGAATCCGTAGGCCAGGAACGGCAGGAAAAACAGGATGATATTGGCCAGAATGATCCGCAGCATCAGCGATACACCGTTTCGTACAAGGACCGGATAATTCCCGCCGTCACACCCCAGATATACCGCTCGCCGAACGGCATGGCATAGAAGAAGCGGCGCTGTCCGTCCGAGACGCGGCTTTGTCTCAAATGGTTCACCGGGTCCATGAGGAAAGACAGGGGAACCTCGAACACGTCATCGACCTCATGCGGATTGGCCACCAGGCGATGACCGGGAGTGACTTCGGCCACCACCGGGATCACCTTGAAGCCCGAGCCGGTCAGATAGGGAGAGAGTTCGCCGATCGGCCGGACCGCCTCCGGTTCCAGACCGATCTCCTCTTCAGCCTCGCGAAGGGCGGCAGCAGCCGGTCCGTTGTCCTCCCGGTCGATCTTGCCGCCCGGAAAGGCGATCTGGCCGGCATGGGACGACAGATGCGCCGTGCGAACCGTCAGGATCACCGTCGGCTCGTTTCCGTGTTCGATGATCGGTATCAGCACCGCCGCATCGCGGGGCGGACCGTCCCAGCGCGCATACGGCCCGAGAGTCGGATTAAGAATATGATCGCCCGTATCGCGCACGGCCGGCTTTTCCGCACCATGGCGAAGGGTCTTGCGGATATCGCCCAGAACATCGATGCCGGGTTTTGCCAGTGCGGATGGAACGTCATTCATGCGCGGATCGCTTGCCTTTTCCCTATCATACCCCATCAGAGCGCGTTTCCGGCTCGATGGCAAAAAATGTCCCGCCGCTCCAGACACCGAATTCCGTTCGCCCGTCGCACTGCCTCTCCTCGAAAAGCTCCGCCAACTCGTAGAGAAGCGCGCGCGACAAGAGGGCTTCAAGGCGTCCCCGCACCAGAACATAGGGTTTCAGCCCGTCGTTTGCCGGATCTTTTTCGAACCTCAAGGGATGGTCCCGATCGATGTCCACGACATCACCGACATTTGTTCTCAGCGTCAGTTTCCGCTTTTCCCCATCCCCGTCCACATGAAGTTCGGCGCCGACGAAAGGTGCGTCCTCGACGGTTATCCCGATCTTCTCCACAGGCGTGACCAGATAGGTGCGCCCATCGGCGTCCTTGCGCAGGACGGAGGCGAACAGGCGGACCAGGGCCTCGCGCTGAATGACGCTGCCCATATAGGACCAGCTGCCATCGGTCGCAATCCTGATGTCCAGATCGCCGCAAAATGGCGGATTCCAGCGCTCCACCGGTGGCGGCGTCCTATCCGCTTCCCCTGCCCGGCGCATCAGCGCGGCGAGGCCCGGCGGCATTTTTTTCACGTCTTCATTCGACAATGGCAATTGTCTCAGTCCCGTATCCGTTCGAATTTTTCCCGCCAGAACCTCCCGGACCGCCGTTTTTATCGTCCAATGGCAGCCGTTACGGAAATTTCTCGTCCCTTGCCTCTGTCTCGCTAGAATTTGCGACTTATCTAACAGTTAATATGGTGTCAGACTGATCGAGTCGCGACAAGAAAAGCGGATATCAGCATCAGGGAATGAAAGCGACACTGCACCTGCCGCCTGGCTTTGAAGACCAATTACAGCAAAGGTGATTTATGAGCGTCATGACCCCGTCCCCATCCGGCACGTCGGAAGCCGATCTCGAGGCGATTGCCGAAAGCGCGGAGCGCGCCGTTGCCCGTATCACCGAAGCCAAGGCGGATATTTCCCGCATCATTTTCGGTCAGGACAAGGTCGTTGAGCAAACCCTGGTCACCATTCTCGCCGGCGGTCACGGCCTCCTAGTCGGCGTTCCCGGCCTCGCCAAGACCAAACTCGTGGAAACCCTCGGCACGGTGCTCGGCCTCAACGCCCGCCGGATCCAGTTCACCCCCGACCTGATGCCCTCCGACATTCTCGGCGCCGAAGTCATGGAACAGGCCGCCGACGGCAGCCGCGCGTTCCGGTTCATCCCCGGCCCGGTCTTTTCGCAATTGCTGATGGCCGACGAAATCAACCGCGCCAGCCCGCGAACCCAGTCGGCCCTTCTCCAGGCCATGCAGGAATATCACGTGACCGTGGCCGGTCACCCGCATGACCTGCCGCGGCCTTTCCACGTGCTGGCAACGCAAAACCCGCTGGAGCAGGAAGGCACCTATCCGCTGCCCGAAGCCCAGCTCGATCGCTTCCTGATGCAGATCGACGTGCATTACCCCGATCTGGAGGCCGAGCGACGCATCCTCCTGGAAACGACCGGCGCCGAACAGGCCGTCGCCCAGACCGCCATGAACGCGGAAGAGCTGGCCGGCTACCAGCAGCTGGTCCGGCGCATGCCGGTCGGTGAATCGGTCGTCAACGCAATTCTCCAGCTCGTCCGCGCGGCCCGCCCGCCGGAAGGCGAAACCTCCGGCAATGACATCACCAATCTGATCGCCTGGGGTCCGGGCCCGCGCGCCAGCCAGGCGCTGATGCTGACCGTCCGCGCCCGCGCTCTGGTCGAAGGGCGCCTGGCTCCGTCCGTGGACGATGTCCTGGCGCTTGCCGAACCGATACTGCAGCACCGTATGGCCCTGACCTTCGCCGCGCGCGCGGATGGCCACACGGTTCGAGATGTTATCGCGCGCGTCAAGGAGAGAGTGGGGTAACGGCAGGGAGAGCGGGGTATCATGGCCTTGCAGAAAAGCGACAGCCGGATCGATCCGACCACGTGGCCGAATGTCATCGGCGAAGCGCGCACGGTCGCGGAAGCCCTTCCCGATCTTCTGGTCGAAGCCAGCCACGTGGCCAGCTCCGTCATTGCCGGCTGGCACGGCCGCAGGCGCGCCGGCCCCGGCGAAAGCTTCTGGCAGTTCCGGCCGTTCAACATGGGCGAGCCGGCGAAACGGATCGACTGGCGCCGGTCCGCGCGCGACGATCACCTTTACGTGCGCGAACGCGAGTGGGAAGCGGCGCACACCGTCTGGCTCTGGGCCGACCTGTCGCCCTCCATGCTGTTTCAGTCGAAACTGTCGAAGGTGTCCAAGCGCGACCGGGCGATCGTCCTCATGCTGGCCCTTGCCGACATGCTCGCCGAGACCGGTGAACGCGTCGGCCTGCCCGGAATCACCCGGGCCTTTTCCGACCGCAGGGCGGCGGAACGGGTCGCCGATGCCCTGACCCATCTGGCCAAGCCGGCCGCCTTTCCGGATACGACCCCGATCAAGCGTTTCTCCGATGTGGTCCTGATCGCAGACTTGCTCGACCCGATCGAGGAGATTGCCGAATGGATCGCCCGTGTCGCCGGAACCGGCGCGCGCGGACACCTGGTTCAGGTGCTCGATCCGATCGAGGAAACCTTCCCGTTCGAGGGGCGGATCGAATTTCACGATCTGGAACGCGGTATCTGGCTGACGACCGGACGGGCGGAAAGCTGGCGCAAGGCCTATCGCGACCGTCTGGAAGCCCACCGGGCGGAAATCCGCGACATGGCGAAACGCGCAGGCTGGACCTACGTCCTGCACCACACGGACCGGCCGCCGGCCGAACCGCTCCTGGTTCTGCACAGTGCGCTCTCCGGCGGCAGCGAAACACTGAACCGGGGGAATTACTAGCATGTTTGCCGGCCTTCCCCTTGCATTCGCGGCTCCCTGGGCACTTGCGGCCCTGGTCCTGCTGCCGGTCATCTGGTGGCTGTTGCGCCTCATGCCGCCGCGGCCCCGGGAAGTCTCCTTCCCGCCAACCCGGCTTCTGCTCGATATCGATGAGCACGAGGAAACACCGCAGCGCAGCCCGTGGTGGCTGACCCTGCTGAGGCTCACCCTCGCCGCCTGTCTGATCCTGGCGCTTGCGGGACCGATCTGGCGGCCGGCCGAAGAGGTCGACAGCGGCGACGGTGTCTTGTGGGTCCTTCTCGATAACGGCTGGACGTCCGCAAAAAGCTGGGACGAACAGGTCGCCGCCGCCGAGCAGCTGCTGACTGGCCTGGAAAACAAGAACCAGCCGGTCCTGTTCGCCGCGACCGCGGAAGGCCCCGCACAATCGCTTGTCCCCGCGACGGCGACGACGGCCCTTGAGCGATTACGCGCCCTCCAGCCCCGTGCCTGGACGCCGAACAGAAGCGAATTGATCGCCGGCCTGCGCAAGGCCGCCCAGACCACCTCGCCCGGTGCCGTCATCTGGCTGAGCGACGGCACGCAACAAAACGCTGCCTCCCGGTTCCAGGCGGATCTCGCCTCCATTGCCGGCGATGCGCCGATCACCGTTCTGGAAGGCCTGCACACGCCGAAGGGATTGAAGGCGCTGTCCAACGACGCGGACGCCTTGTCCATGACCGTCATCCGGCACCCGGACGACACCGAACCCACGGTCGCCTTGCGCGCGCTCGACCTGAAAGGTCTGACCCTGGGCCAGACCCAGGTCGTCTTCGAGGGGTCGGCCACCGAAACCGAGGCCCGCTTCGAACTGCCGAGCGAGCTGCGCAATGATATTGCGCGGGTGGAAATCGTCGGCGAAAACGCCGCCGGTGCCGTTCAGCTGATCGACGACAGCTGGCGCCGCAGGACAGTCGGCCTGGTTTCCGGCCAATCTGCCGATCTTGCCCAGCCGCTTCTGTCCCCGCTCTACTATCTGCAGCGGGCATTGAGCCCGTTTTCCGATATCCGTGTCCCGCGTGAGGCCGATCTTGCGGTCTCCATACCCACCCTGCTGGATCAGGGCGTTTCCGTGCTTGTCCTCGCCGATGTCGGCCGTCTGCCGGACACCATCGTCAGGGAACTGGGCGAATGGATTTCCGGCGGCGGCATTCTGGTTCGCTTCGCGGGCCCGCGTTTGGCCGGCGGAACCGACGACCTGATCCCGGTTCCCTTGCGCAAGGGCGACCGGTCTCTCGGGGGAAGCCTGTCCTGGAAACAGCCGCAACGCCTTGCCGACTTCACCGCCGATTCGCCGTTTGCCGGCCTGAAGGTGCCCGCCGAGGTTACCGTCAGCCGCCAGGTTCTGGCCGAGCCCACATCCGATCTGCCTGACCGCACATGGGCGACACTGGAGGACGGGACACCTCTGGTCACCGCCGCTGCGAAAGGACGCGGCACGATCGTCCTGTTCCATGTCACCGGGGAATCCTCCTGGTCCAACCTGCCGCTGTCCGGCGTCTTCGTGGACATGCTGCGCCGGATCCTCGCGGTCTCGAATGTTGCCCCCCAGGGGTCGCCGACAGGAGATGCCGGCGCTGCCGCGCAAAGCGTCCTGCCGCCGTTGCGCCTGCTCGACGGCTTCGGGCGGTTTTCCGCCCCGCCGCCGGAAGTGACGCCTGTCACCCTGTCCGACTTCCGCGACGCCCACGCCAGCCGCAAGATCCCGCCCGGCCTTTATGGCAGCGAGGACGGTTTCAGGGCTCTGAACCTGCTTGGCGAAGACGACACTTTGTCTCCTCTGGATAAGGATCAGCTCGGCGAAAACGCCACGGTCATCGGGTATCCGTCATCCGATCCGGTCGATCTGCGGGCCACATTCTTCAGCCTGACCTTCCTGCTTCTGCTGGCGGACGCGCTGATCGTCATCCTGCTTGCCGGCGGCCTGAGCCGATTGCACCTGCGCCGATCCACCGCCGCAGTGGCGGTGGCCTTCCTGGCGTTCGGCCTGCTTGGGGCAGCCGTTCCGAAGGCCCAGGCACAATCGAACTCCGACGACGTCCGCGCACTGGAAAGCACCCTCAAGACCCGGCTTGCCTATGTCATCACCGGCAATTCCCAGATCGACAACGCCAGTTATGCCGGCCTTTACGGCCTGACCCAGTTCCTGTCCGAACGGACCGCGCTTGAACCCGGGGAACCGGTCGGCGTCGACATCGACCGCGACGAATTGTCGTTTTATTCCCTGCTCTACTGGCCGATCGATCCGGCGGCGGAAAAGCCGACCGACCGGACCATGGCGCGCATCGATACCTTCATGCGCAACGGCGGAACGATCCTGTTCGATACGCGCGATCAGCTCACCGCGTCGGCAAACAGTTTCGCCAACACACCGGAAACCAGGAAACTGCGGGAAATCCTCAGCGGGCTCGACATCCCGCCCCTGGAACCGGTGCCGCCGGACCACGTGCTGACAAAGGCCTTCTACCTGCTGGAAACCTTCCCCGGACGCTATGCCACCGGCCAGTTATGGGTCGAAAGCCTGGACGAATCGCCGACGGCCAGCGGCGAACGCCCGGTACGGGCGGGCGACGGCGTGTCGCCGATCCTGATCACCGGCAACGACTTCGCCGGTGCCTGGGCGATAGATGACACCGGCAATTTCCTGTTTCCCATGGTTCCGGACGATGCCGTGCAGCGCGACTATGCATTCCGGTCCGGCGTGAACATCGTCATGTACAGCCTGACCGGCAACTACAAGGCCGATCAGGTCCATATTCCGGCCCTCCTGGAACGGCTCGGACAATGAGGAGACACCATTCATGATCTGGTCCCTCTCCTTCGATCCGCTCATTCCAGTCTGGGCGCTCGCCGCCGCGGTCCTGCTGGTTGCCGTTCTGGCGACGATCACCGCGCTGATGCGCCTGAGAGGCTGGTTCCTGCGGGTTGCAACCATGGCGCTCGTGGCTCTTGCACTCGCCAACCCCGCCATCGAACGCGAAAACCGCCAACCGCTCTCCAGCGTGGTTGCCCTTGTCGTCGACAAGAGCCAGAGCCAGTTGCTCGCAGACCGCGCCGAAGAAACGGAAACCGCCGTTGCCGAATTGCAGAAACGCCTTGAAGCCCTGCCCGGCTTCGAGGTCCGGCGCATCGAGGCGAAAAATGCCGGAAATGGCGACGGAACTGCTCTGTTCCAATCGCTCGCCGACGGTCTGTCCGACGTCCCGCCCGACCGGGTCGGCGGCGCGATCCTCGTCACCGACGGACAGGTGCACGATGTACCGGCCAACCCCGGAAGCCTGGGCTTCAATGCTCCTATCCACGGACTGATAACCGGAACGGCGGATGAACGGGACCGGCGCCTGATCCTGCACAAGGCGCCAAGGTTCGGACTCGTCGGCTCGGAACAGATCATCTCGGTCCGCGTCGTCGACCACGGACGGGACACTCAGCCGACGGGGCGCGTGCGCCTGATCATCCGCCGGGACGGAGCCCTGATCAGCGAGCGCAATGCATCGCTCGGCGAGACCGTGGATATTCCGGTGGAGATCGCCCATGGCGGCGACAACATCTTCGAATTCGAGGCGGAAGCGCTGGACGGCGAGCTGACGACGCTGAACAACAAGGCGGTCGTCACCGTCGACGGCATCCGGGAAAACCTGCGCGTGCTCCTCGTTTCCGGATCCCCGCATGCGGGCGAGCGAACCTGGCGCAATCTCCTGAAATCGGATGCGTCGGTCGATCTGGTGCATTTCACCATCCTGCGCCCGCCGGAAAAGCAGGACGGAACGCCGATCAACCAGCTGTCCCTGATCGCCTTTCCGACCCGCGAGCTGTTCTCGGTCAAGATCGACGAGTTCGACCTGATCATCTTTGACCGCTATGTGCGTCGTGGCGTGCTGCCGATGCTCTATTTCGACAACATCGCCCGCTTCGTGCGCGACGGCGGGGCCGTGCTTCTGGCCGGCGGACCCGACTATGCGGAGGCGGGCAGCCTGTACCGCACACCGCTGGCCCCGATCCTTCCGGCCCGGCCGACAGGCGAAATCCTGGAAGAACCCTATCATGCCGCGGTCGCGGATCTGGGGAGCCGGCATCCCGTGACCCGGGGGCTTCCCGGCGCAACGGCCAATCCGCCCAACTGGAGCCGCTGGTTCCGTCTGGTCGATACGGAGGTCGATTCGGGCCAGACCCTGATGACCGGCCCCGGCGACAAGCCGCTTCTGGTGCTCAATCGGGAGGGCGAGGGACGTGTCGCCATGCTCCTGTCCGACCATGTCTGGCTTTGGGCGCGCGGCTTTGAGGGCGGCGGCCCCCATGTGCCGCTGTTACGCCGTCTCGCCCACTGGCTGATGCAGGAACCGGATCTGGAGGAAGAGGCCCTGCGGGTGTCCATGCGTGGCCCGGAACTGATCATCGAACGCCAGTCCCTCGGTGAGACCATCGATGAGGTCACCGTCACGTCTCCCTCAGGCAAGGAAACGCCGGTCACCATGACGGAAGGCGATCCCGGCCTATGGCGCGGCTCGATGACGACCACGGAAACCGGCCTGTTCACGGTCACCGAGGGCGACAAGACGGCTCTGGTTCACGCCGGACCGCAAAACCCGAAGGAATATACCGACGTTCTGTCGACGACCTCCGTGCTCGAGTCCACCAGCCTGGTCACGGGTGGCGTCACCCGCCGCCTGTCCGATCTTGGCGGTGGCCAGGACGTGCCGCGCATCGTGCCGCTTCGGCAGGCGGCATCCTACGCGGGAACCGGCTGGATCGGCCTGAAGACGACGAACGCCAGCGTGCTCAACGGGATCGACCGTTATCCGCTGTTCCTCGGCCTGATCGGGCTGGCGGTTCTGCTCGGAGCCCTGTCCCTGACCTGGTACCGGGAAGGCCGGTAATCAGGCACGGCGATATCAGCCGCGCCCGCCGCGCACGGGCCCGCTCGGCGGCTCACTGCCGTTGAGCGGTGCAATCAGCACCCGTGCCGGATCGACCGGGCCGGGCAGCTGAACAGAGCCGAACGCAACCCGCTGGAACCCCATGGGACCGTAATAAGGCGCGTCGCCAACCAGCAGGATGGCCGTTTCCCCGGCAGCTGCCGATGCATCGATGGCGGTCCGCAGCAGCAGCTTTCCAAGCCCGCGGTTCTTGAATTCAGGTGCAACGGTCAGGGGACCGAGCAGCAGGGCCGGCGTCTCACCGATGGTGATCGGTGTGAGGCGCACGGATCCGGCCAGGGTTGGTCCGGACAGACCGACGAAACTCAAGGAAGGCAGATGGGGAACGCCCTCGCGCACACGGAAGGCTGTCCGGGCGAACCGCCCCGGACCGAACGCTGCGGCCTGAAGGGCGTCAATCTCTCCCGTGTCTGCGGCATCCTCGAGACGAATGAACCAATTTTCGGATTTCATGTGGCATTTCCTGGCAAGCAAACTGGAATTCGCGCCTGCCTTCATGCCCTGCCTTGAGAATAACGTAAGGGAGAACCGGTCAGCCGCGACGGAACAGACGAGAAATGTCTCGTCGGCTGCTTCGTCGTCGCAATGTGGAACCGGTCATCATCGGGTCTACGTCACTCTCTGTCGGCGGTCTTTGCCAGAAGTGGATCGCCGATAGCACGTAAAATGGCGGCCGGTCCAGCGGATTTTTTGCTCTCGGCGGAAATCCCACGGTCCCCGTGGCCACGGCAACGACTGTCCACCTGTGGGAAACACAGCATTCAAGCCGTTGATTTTCAGGTGTTTCGCGCCACATCCTGAAGGAAACGCAAGAGAATTGAGGTTTATCATGGGTTTATTGGTCGACGGCGTCTGGAAAGACCAATGGTACGATACGAAGTCCAGCGGCGGGCGCTTCGTCCGCAAGGACTCCGCTTTCCGGAACTGGATCACCGCGGATGGCAGCGCCGGACCGTCTGGAACCGGTGGCTTCAAGGCGGAGGCCGACCGCTATCACCTGTTCGTCTCGCTGGCCTGCCCCTGGGCCCATCGCACCCTGATATTCCGCAAGCTGAAGGGCCTGGAGGATCTGATACCGGTCACGGCCGTCGAGCCGCTGATGTTGGAAAACGGCTGGACCTTCGGCACACCGGATCCGGTCACCGGTTCCGATTATGCCTGGCAAGTCTATGTGAAAGCCGACCCGCACTATAACGGCCGGGCCACCGTTCCCATTCTCTGGGACAGGAAAACCGGCACGATCGTCAGCAACGAGTCCGCCGAAATCATTCGCATGTTCAACAGCGCCTTCGACGGACTGACCGGGTTGCGTTCCGACTATTATCCGGCCGATCTGCGCGGCGAAATCGACCGGATCAACGACCGGGTCTACGACGGCGTGAACAATGGTGTCTACAGGGCCGGGTTTGCAACCACGCAGCAGGCATACGAAGAAGCCGTCGGAGAGGTTTTCGACACGCTCGACTGGCTGGAAGACCGTCTCGGAAGCCAACGCTATCTTGCTGGAGACATTATGACAGAGGCCGACTGGCGTCTATTCACCACCCTTGTCCGGTTCGACGCCGTCTATGTCGGCCACTTCAAGTGCAATCGCCGCCGCATCGCCGACTATCCCAACCTGTCGAACTATCTCCGCGATCTCTACCAGACGTCGGGTGTTGCCGAGACAGTCGATATGGCGACCATCAAGCAGCACTATTACGGCTCGCATAGTTCGATCAATCCGAACGGGATCATCCCGGCTGGCCCTGACCTCGATTTCGATGCCCCTCATGACCGGGGACGGCTCGAAGTCGCCTGATCCTTCAGTTTCCGAAGATCTTTCCCTTACCAGTAACCGCTGGCAATCCCGTCCGCGGGGCGGTCGCCGAGACAGAACTCCGTGATCCGCGCCCGGCTTGCCCGCGTCGTGTCCGGGGGCAATGCCTGAGGATCGAAGAAACGCGCGTCCCTGATCTCGGCATTCGGCTTCAGATAGGTTTCGCCCGCTTTCCATCCGGTCACCTCGAATAGACCGATGTGATCGCGGCCGAAGCTTTCCCGGTTGAGATAAAATCCGAGCAGGTGTGGTTCCACCGTCGTGGAAATCCCCACTTCCTCGTGTAATTCCCGCTTCGCAGCATCCACCAGCATTTCTCCCGCATCCACACCTCCCCCCGGCAGATACCAGCCCGGCAAATAGGAGTGGTGAACCAGAAGAACGTGATTGCGGGTATCCCGCACGATTACCCGCACACCGAGGGAGAACGGATTGCGCAACAACGCCTGACCGTAGATCAGGCGTTTGGTCAAAGACCGGGGCAGGAAGGAAAGCAGTTTCAACATGGGTCCACAGCGCGCAAGAACCAAGGCTCCAAAAGCGTATACCCACTGTTAACCCATGCAAGCAATGCAGGGCTGCCAAGCTAAATATTGCACTACACAATAGGCAGGAAGATGACTATTTGAGCAGCAGATTGATTACGAAGCAGGCAACTGCCGGAAAAATGCGGCGCGTCCCCATCGACAAAACTGCCGCATCAACACAAGAGAACCGATCATGCTGAGCACATTCTTTTCCCGTCGCCGCCGTCCGCGGTCCTTCCACTGGAAGCCGTCCGTCGATCTCACCAATCCCCGGATTGCAGCGATCCTGATGACGTTCCCGAGCAACTGACGCTCGGAACGCCGGTCTCCTCTAAACGGAGCATCGGCGTCTGAAAAAGCATTGTCTTCAAAACGGCGCCGCGTTTTTCCTTGACGCGGCGCCGTTTGCTTTGATGATGCGCACGATGCTGAAACTCGCTCACCTGTCCGACCCGCACCTGGGCCCTCTCCCCGACCCGAAACTGCTCCAGCTTTTCTCGAAGCGGATTCTCGGCTACCTGAACTGGCGGACCCACCGCTCCAAGGTGATGGGCGGAAACGCGCTCGACCAGCTTATTGCCGACATGCAGGCCCAACAGCCCGACCACATCGCGATCACTGGTGATCTGGTCAACATTGCCCTGCCGCTGGAAATCATCGGCGCGCGGCACTGGCTCGAAGAGGTCGGTCCTCCGGACGAGGTTTCCGTCATTCCGGGCAATCATGACGCCTATGTCCCCGGCGCCCTGAAGAAAGCCAGGGAAGCCTGGAAGCCCTACATGATGGCGGATACCGGCTCCGAAGAGCCGAAAGAGACCGGCTTTCCCTATGTGCGCCGCCGCGGCGATGTCGCCATCATCGGCGTTTCGACCGCCCGTGCTACCGGACCGTGGTTCGCCACCGGCAGGGTCGGCAGTCGCCAGGCGCGCGAACTGCGCCGGATCCTGACCGACATCGGCAAGGAAGGCCTGTTCCGGGTTGTCCTCATTCATCACCCGCCGTTCAAGAACGCAACCCACTGGCACAAACGCCTCTCCGATGCCTCCCGTGTCCGGGCCGTGTTGAAGCGCGCCGGTGCCGAGCTCGTCCTGCACGGCCATACACATGTCGACAGCAGAGCCGAAGTCGAAGGCCCGGCCGGGCCGATTCCGGTGATTGGCGTGCCTTCGGCCACGAATGCGCCGGGCGGCAAGAAACCGGCCGCGCGCTACAATCTGTTTTCGATTTCCCGAAACGGAGACGGCTGGACCTGCGCCTTCACCGAACGCGGCTTCAGCAACCCCGGCGAGCCGATCGGGGAACTGTTCAGGGCCGACCTGAAAATTCCTTAAAGCGGATTGGCAAACCAGGCGTAAGTCACCAGGCCGGCAGCACCGGCAGCAAGTCCGACGACAAATGCCCCGAATGCGGCGCCCCAGGAAATCCGGGACTTCGACCCTTCCACACCCGACGCCTCGACGGCAACCTGGCGAAGGCGGTTGTTCAGCCAGTCGCCTTCCAGAGCCTTCTCCCGTTCGAGGATCCGCTCCGCGATATATTCCGTCAGGCAGTCGGCCATATCGTCTATTTCGGCCGTTTCCAGAATGACGACTCGTCCGAGCCGCGTATCCTTCACGAACCGGTAGGTGCGCCGATCGCCCGCCATCACCACATGACCGGTCACGTCGATCCAGAACCGCGGCGTGGATCCGGCGACGATCTGCAACGTGAACTGATCGTCGTCTTCAGGGATTTCCTTGAAGACATCCTTCATTTCGTCGGCCAGCATTTCCAGCCGGGCCCGTTCGCTATCCTGCAGCTCGACGACCACGTCGGAGCGCTCGACTTCTCCAAGCTGAACCTTGCGGATGGCATCGCGCAAAGACCTGACCCGCGTGTGCGGCACCACGTTATCCTGCATTTCAGACATGGTTATCCGGCTCCATCCTCTACTCGTCGCCCTCACACGATCAGTCTTAACCAATTCTTACCGCGGGAAAACAGACGCAAGACCGGCTATCACCGTCTTCCACCGGCATTGCAGCAATAATGGTTAACAACAATTAAGCTATTTCGGTCGAATTTGCCAGATCGCAGATGCTGGCGAACCTGCCGGTGATACGTTATGCAGGTCAAACTGCAGATTCACCGGAGGCCGACGCCATGAATGTAAACGGGGAAAAATACCGGACCATCTGGGTCGCCGAAGACGGCGAGAGCGTCGAGATCATCGACCAGACCAGGTTTCCGTATGCATTCGAGACGACCCTTCTGCGGACGATGGAAGACGCCGCGCATGCCATCCGGGTCATGCAGGTGCGCGGAGCGCCCCTGATCGGCGCGACCGCCGCCTACGGCGTCGCCCTGGCGATGCGCGCGGATCCATCGGACGATGGGCTCGACGCAGCCTGTCAGGCGCTGCTGCAAACCCGGCCGACCGCCGTCAATCTCCGCTGGGCTCTGGACCTCGCCCGCAGGACGCTCATTCAGGTCCCGCCGGAAAACCGCAGGGAAACCGCCTACAAGCTGGCCGCCCAGGTGTGCGATGAGGACATCGCGATCAACATGGCGATCGGCATGCACGGCATGGATCTGATCACCGAAATCGCCAAGACGAAGGCGCCGGGCGAGCCGGTGAACATTCTCACCCATTGCAACGCCGGCTGGCTTGCCACCGTCGACTGGGGCACGGCGACGGCCCCGATCTACATGTCCCATGATTCGGGCATTCCGGTTCATGTCTGGGTGGACGAAACCCGCCCGCGCAACCAGGGCGCCTTCCTGACGGCCTGGGAACTGGGACACCATGGCGTGCCGCATACGGTCATCGTCGACAATGCCGGTGGCCATCTGATGCAGCACGGCCAGGTGGACATGGTCATCGTCGGCACGGACCGCACCACGGCTTCCGGCGATGTCTGCAACAAGATCGGCACCTATCTGAAGGCGCTGGCCGCCAAGGATAACGGCGTTCCCTTCTATGTGGCCCTGCCCTCGCCCACCATCGACTTCACCCTGTCCGACGGCATCCGCGAAATCCCGATCGAGGAACGGTCTGCGGCCGAAGTCAACCGGATGACCGGACGGTCCGAGAACGGCGCGATCGAGACCATCGAGATCGTCGCGGAAGGATCGGACGTGGCCAATCCGGCCTTCGACGTCACGCCGGCGCGGCTCGTCACCGGACTGATCACGGAGCGCGGCGTCCTGGAGGCCGACCGCAAGGCCATCGCAAACGCCTTTCCCGAGCGGGTCCGGCCGGCAGCCTAAGGTTAGGACCCGCAAGCCTTCGCCGATTGG
This sequence comes from uncultured Roseibium sp., assembly GCF_963675095.2. Lineage (GTDB taxonomy): Bacteria > Pseudomonadota > Alphaproteobacteria > Rhizobiales > Stappiaceae > Roseibium. Next base: position 76,318 of record NZ_CAXXSJ010000029.1, read on the forward strand.
CCCGCGTGATGAATGCGGTGCCATGCGCGGGGAAACTGTGGAAACAGTTCTCCACACGCCGATTTGACGGATCTCGTGATTTTCGACAATCATGATGCCAATTGCGCGCCTCAGGATCGCAAGACACAAGGGAATTGCTGCCCCCGACTGGAAACCTTTGCCCGAAAGCACATCGTGCCGCCATTCTTTCCGAAAGAAGTGACCGGAAATGCTCCGGATCCCGGCAAGGGATATGCCCTGCAAACGGAACTGATTGAGGCTTCTTCGACCCAGGCGTTGCTACAGCCCTGGGTCGAGATCGAGTGCGTCCAGCTCAGCGACGGCCGCAAGGTGGCGCAGCTGGACAGTCTGGATCTGGGCAACCTGCAGATCGTCCGCGAACGTCAGCAAACATCGGTCCAGAAGCTTGGCGGCACACCCGCCGACTTCTGCACCGTTTCGATCTGTACGCAGGGGCCGGCGACCCGCGTCTCCGAGCATTGCGGCGAACAGGCCGACACGGTGTTTTTCCTGCCCGGCAATGCCGAGTTCGACATCCACATCCCCGCCGGCGGCGAGACCGCCTACGTCGGCTTCAGCCAAAAGGAATTCATGCGCGGGGCCCGAGCCCTCAACCCGGTCTTCTGGGAGCGCCCTCCGCCGGGCATCCTCCCGCTGACCACTCGGCGGCGGAACGATTTCCAGGAGGCCGTCGACCTCTGGCTGAAGACCGCGCAGGAGGCATCCCTGCGCGGCGAACCGCTGGATCCGGCCGTCCTGCGCAGTCATCTGCTGCAAACTGTCCTGCAAATCGCCGCGGTTTCGCAAGACGACATCGCGCCGTCGTTCAACGAACGTGTGCGGGCCCTGCGGATCGGACGCAGGGCGAGAAGCTTTGTCGACGACCGGCTGGCCGCAGACGCGCTGCCTTCGGTTGTCGATATCTGCACGGCGCTCGGCGTCTCGGAGCGAACGCTGCGCTATGCGTTCCGGGAGTATGTCGGACTGTCTCCGGTTGCCTATCTGCGCGCTTGCCGGCTGAACCGCGTTCGGGCCGTGCTCGCGGCGTCCGATCCGCAGGAAACCACGATCACGCAGGTTGCAATGCGCTTCGGGTTTCTCCATCTCGGCCGATTTGCGGGCGACTACAAGCGAATGTTCGGCGAAATGCCCTCGGTGACGCTCAACACCTGACATATTTCTTTGATTTATTTCTGAAAACGCCTGAATTCCCGTCGTTTTGCCGAAATCGGATAGCGGGCCGCTTCTCACATTTTTAAGTTGCAGCCACAGGCCTGAATGCCTTGGGCGTCCGCTCTGCTGCGCTCGCCACCGAATCCAGGCTTTGGGGCCGAATAATTTGAGCGTTTACGGAATAACATGCACCGGTCACAGGTATTACGTCCGCAAGACTTCCCCTTAGATGCAATCATCCCTTACCCACCCGTGCGGAAGACCCGCCGCGCCGCACTGTTCCTCGCGACAGCGCTCACAGGCAGTTTCGTCCTGGCTCCGATCCTGACAACACCGGTTTTGGCTGCCGGCAGCACCAATGTCACCACGACAGCGGGCGATACCAGTGCCGGGTCTATCAGAGGTGCTGCACAAGATCCCTCTGATTATCAGATCTTCATCTTACAAAACCTGGGATCTGCCGCGACGATCAACCTTGTCGGTCCGCTCACCTTCACGCACGCATTTGCGGTTGCCCTTCGGTTCGGCGGAACCACGACATCGGTGACCATTGGCGGCGATACCATCTCTGCGGCCAACCACCTTTATTTCCAGCTCAACAACAATTCCTACGACCTGACGCTCAACTCCGACCTCAACTTTACGGGCACCGGAGACATCGCTCTCGTGCAAGGAGGAACCGTCACCTTCAACGGCGACATTTCCGATGTCGGCCTCCTTCAGGTTGCGTCCAATGGCACCGCGGTGATTGGAACGACGACGGCCCCCACCAAGTTTGGCATCAATTCCGGCGGTACACTCAGGTTCGCTACGGCTGGCACTTACTCCTCCAATCTTGAAATCGAAAACACCGCCACGATCGACACCGGCACCTTCAATGTCACCATCAGCGGCCCGGTAACCGATGCCGGCACGAACACTCTGGTGAAGACCGGCAGCGGCACCCTGACGCTAAGCGGGACGAACACGGCTTCCGGAACGATGCGGATCGACGCAGGCACCCTCTCAGTCGCCTCTGACGGCAATCTTTCAGCCGGCACCTTGACGTTCAATGGCGGCAACCTTGCCATCACTGGTGCCACCACCATCGACAACGCCATGGCGCTCGCCGCCAACGCCACGATCACAAACAGCGCGGACGTAATCCTTTCCGGCATGATCTCCGGAACCGGCAACCTCACCAAGGCCGGTGCCAGTACCTTGACCCTCTCCGGCACCAACACCTATTCAGGCGGCACGACGATTTCCGGCGGCACACTGCAGATCGGCAACGGCGGTACAACGGGCAGCGTGTCCGGCGATATCGTCAACAACGGCGCGCTTGCCTTTAACCGCTCCGACGCGGTGACCTTCAGCGACGACATTTCCGGCACCGGGTCGCTCATCAAATCGGGTGCAGGGACCCTCACCCTGACCAGCGCCAACAGCTACACCGGCGGCACGACGATCTCGGCAGGGACACTGCAGATCGGCAACGGCGGCACAACGGGCAGCGTGACGGGCAATATCGTCAACAACGGCGCGCTTGCCTTCAACCGTTCCGATGCGGTGACCTTCAACGGCGACATCTCCGGCACAGGGTCGATGACCAAATCCGGTGCAGAAACCCTGACCCTGACCGGCACCAACACCTTTACCGGCGGCACCACGATTTCCGGCGGCACCCTGCAAGTCGGCAACGGCGGCACCACGGGCAGCCTGACCGGCGATATCGTCAACAACGGCGCGCTTGCCTTCAACCGCTCCGATGCGGTGACCTTCAACGGCGGCATCTCCGGGACCGGGTCGCTGACAAAATCCGGTGCGGAAACCCTGACCCTGACGGGCGCCAACACCTTTACCGGCACCACCACGATTTCCGGCGGTACCCTGCAAGTCGGCAACGGCGGTACAACGGGCAGCGTGTCCGGCGATATCACCAACAACGGCGCGCTTGCCTTCAACCGTTCCGATGCGGTGACCTTCAACGGCGACATCTCCGGCACAGGGTCGATGACCAAATCCGGTGCAGAAACCCTGACCCTGACTGGGGCCAATACCTTTACCGGCGGCACCACGATTTCCGGCGGCACACTGCAGGTCGGCGACGGCGGCACCTCGGGCAGCCTCTCCGGCAATATCGTCAACAACGGCGCGCTTGCCTTCAACCGCTCCGATGCGGTGACCTTCAACGGTGACATCTCCGGAACGGGAAGCGTGATAAAGTCCGGTTCCGGCACCCTAACGTTGAGTGGGACGAACACAGCTTCCGGAACCATGAGGATCGATGCCGGCACCCTGTCGGTCGCGGCCGACAGCAACCTTTCAGCCGGCCCGCTCACGTTCAACGGTGGCAATCTGACAATCACCGGTGCCACCACCATTGACAACGCATTGGCGCTATCCGCCAACGCCACGATCACAAACAGCGCGACCGTAACCCTTTCCGGACAGATTTCCGGAGCGGGCAACCTTGCCAAGGCCGGTGCCGGCTCCTTGATACTCTCCGGCACCAACACCTATTCAGGCGGCGCGACGATATCCGGCGGCACCCTGCAAGTCGGAAATGGCGGCACAACGGGTAGCGTGTCCGGCGATATCGTCAACAACGGCGCCCTCGCCTTCAACCGCTCCGACGCGCTGACCTTCAGCGGTGACATCTCCGGCACCGGGTCGCTCACCAAATCCGGCGCAGGGACCCTCACCCTGACCGGGGACAACACCTTTTCCGGCGGAACGACCATCTCGGCAGGCACGCTGCAGATCGGCGACGGCGGCACCACGGGCAGCCTGACCGGCGATATCGTCAACAACGGCGCCCTCGCCTTCAACCGCTCCGATGCGATGACCTTCGAGGGCGACATCTCCGGCACGGGAAGCGTGACCAAGACGGGCGCCGGTACGCTGACCCTGACCGGGGCCAACACGTTTGCAGGCGGTACCACCGTCACCGGCGGATTGCTGACCGTGAACGGCAGCACCGGGGATGTTCTTCTGAACGGCGGCACGCTCGGCGGCTCGGGCACGGTCGGCACCGTGACGGCCAACTCCGGCGCGCGCGTTGCACCGGGCAATTCCATCGGCACGTTGAACGTCTCCGGCAATGTCACCTTCAGTTCCGGCTCGACCTATGCGGTCGAAGTCGACGACACGGGCAACTCCGACAAGATCGCCGCCACCGGAACCGCGGCCATCGACAGCGGCGCCACCGTCACCGTCTCGGCGGAAAACGGCACCGACAACGGCTCCACCTACGCCGCCTCCACCACCTATACGATCCTGACCGCGGACGGCGGCGTGACCGGCACCTTCGGTTCCGTCAGCGAAAACTTCGCCTTTCTGGACGCATCGCTCGGCTATAACGCCAACAATGTCACCCTGACGCTGACCCGCAACGCCACCGGCCTGGCCTCCGCCGCAGAGACCGCAAACCAGCGCGCCGCCGCAAACGGCGTCAGCAACCTCAGTGCCGGCAATGCGGTCTATGACGCGGTGGTCGTCCTCAGCGAGGCCGGAGCCCGCACCGCCTTCGACAGCCTGTCCGGCGAAGTGCATGCCTCCACCAATACGCTGCTGATCCAGGAAAGCAGCCGGTCACGCGATGCGGTGGGCGCCCGTATCCGCGGCGCCTTCGACGGGCTTGCCGCGGCCGAAATGCCGATGATTGCCCTCCACGGCGCCGGCGAAGCACCGGACGGCACAGGTGGAGCAGCGGCCTGGGGCCAGGCCTATGGCGGCTGGGGCAAGACCGGCGGCACCCACACCGCAGCCGCTATGGACCACACCAGCGGCGGCTTTTTCGTCGGAGCCGATATGGAGATCTCCAGCGGCTGGCGCGCCGGTCTCGTGGCCGGCTACGGCAACAGCCGCTTCGATGTCGATGCCCGCGCGTCTTCGGGCGATGCGGACAGCTATACGCTGGGCGCCTATGCGGGCCGCCGGTTCGACGCGATCGGACTTCGCTTCGGCACCACCTACACCTGGAACGATGTTTCGACGTCGCGCAACGTGACGGCGGGCACGCTCAGCAACAGCCTGAGTGTCGACTATGCCGCCTCCACGGCCCAGGCCTTCGGCGAAGTCGGCTATACGTTCAACACCCCGCTCGCCCATCTGGAACCCTTCGCGGGCGCCGCTCTGATCCACCAGCACAGCGACGGCTTTTCCGAAACCGGCGGTCCGGCGGCCCTCACCGTCTCGTCGTCCTCGCAGACGCTCGGGCTCGCCACACTGGGTCTGCGCGCCGAACGGCGTTTCGCCGAGGTCGCCGGCTTGGATGCGTCACTCACCGGCACGCTCGCCTGGCGTCACGCCTTTGGCGATATCGACGCCACCTCGACCATGCGCTTTGCCACCGGCAATGCATTCGCGATCTCCGGCACCCCGCTCGACCGCGACACTGCGCTCATCGAGACCGGGTTCAAACTCGGTCTCGGCGACGGCGCCAATGTCTCTCTTACCTACCAGGGCGACATTGGTGCCACCTCACAGGATCACGGCTTCAACGCCCGGTTCTCGGCACGGTTCTGAACCTGATGCCGCGTGTCGGTCCGCACACGCCCCATTGTCGAGGTGACAAATAACGGTTGGCGGCGTCACGCCTGGTTCGGGCTCGCGAGATAGGGTACGTGCGGCCCCTTGTCCTTGCCCAACAGCCCGGTCGCCCGCGGATCGTCCATGACCTCGATGGCCCGCTTGTAGGGCTTGAAGCCGCAGGAACAATAAAAACCAATTGCCTGTGGACTATCGCTGGTACAGGTGTGCAACCAGAAGCGCTTTGTCTGTGGGCGTGACCAGACCATCGCCATGGCCTGCTGCATCAGCCAACGGCCGAGGCCCGTACCGACCGCGGAAGGCACCAGACCGAAATAGGCAAGCTCCGGGTTTTCCGGATCCGCATAGTCGATTTCCAGAAGACCCATCTGGCGCCCATTGATAACGGGCGTGTAGATTTCATTGCCGGGCGCCGCCAGGACAGTCTTCAGCCTGTCGTCACCAAGCATAAGCCTGCCGCACCAGAGCCAATCCTCACCGATTTCCCGAAAAAGACGTTTGTAATCGACTGCATCGGGCGCAACCCATCGTTCCAGCGTCACGTCCTGCCGCTCGCCTGCCAACGGAGCGACCGGCGGTGCCGTCATCTCAAGAAAGGTGACGACCAGGGCGACTTTTTCGTCGGGAAGGTCTGTGTAGCCGTTCAGGTCGAGCGTAACGGATGACATGGGTACTCCTGTTTTCCCAGCCGGTTACCAGCCCGAGCACGAAGGCTCAATAGTCCAGAACGGATCATCGCCTCAAATTGCGAAAATTAAGCAGCTGTTAACCATGGCGGATCAATATCACGGGCATGGCTGCTATTGGAAACAACTACGCGAAGCGACACGAAGCTCCTTCCCGCAAGGACATCAACAAGGCTTGGTCGAACCAGCGGCGCAAGGCGATCCAGCAGTCACAAAACATCCGCTCGCAGTTTTCATCGACCATTTTCACGACAAGTGTTCTGGTCTCGCAACGGCAGACGGCCACCGCCATCCAGGGTGGCGGCTATTCAACCATGGCCAGCGCCATGGCGCGTGTCAATATTCTCGTCTGAGCCCGAAACCGGCTTTCTCTCTTAGATCGAACTGATTGTCTTGAGCTTCACGCGCGGGTGAATCTCGCTCTGGCTCATGACCGTCGTATGCGCGCGGAAGCGTTCAACGATGGAACGCACGAACGGACGGTTCTGCGGCGATGTCAGCAGGACCGGCACTTCGCCGTCCTGGGCGGCCGCCTCGAAACGGTCGCGCACCAGCCCGACAAATTCCTGCAGCTTCGACGGCTGCATCGCCAACTGGCGGTCTTCCCCTTCTCCCACGACCGATTCCAGGAAAGCCTGTTCCCACTGGGGCGACAGGGCGATCAACGGCAGATAGCCGCCATGCGACAGATTGGCCGCGCAGATCTGCCGGCCGAGACGCGTGCGCACATGCTCGGCGATCGTGTTGGTGTTGCGCGTCATGCCGACGGCCTCCGAAACGCCTTCCAGGATCGTGCCAAGATCGCGCACGGAGACCCGCTCGCTGAGCAACGTCTGCAGGATCCGCTGGATACCGGAAACCGTGATCTGGCCCGGAATGAGGTCGTCGACCAGCTTGGCCTGTTCGCCTTGCAGCTCCTTCAGAAGTTTCTGCACGTCGCCATAGGTGAGAAGCTCGCTGATGTTGTTCTTGATGGTTTCGGTGAGATGGGTGGACAGCACCGTCGCCGGGTCGACGACCGTGTAGCCACGCAAGGAGGCATCTTCCCGGTACTGGGCCTCCACCCAGGTCGCCGGCAGGCCGAAGGTCGGTTCCGTCGTATGGGTTCCAGGCAGCTTCACCTGTCCGCCGGCCGGATCCATCACCATGAAATGGTTCGGATAAAGCAACCCGCGCCCGGCCTCGACCTCCTTCACCTTGATCACGTAATCGTTCGCGCCGAGCTGGATATTATCCAGGATCCGGACCGGCGGCATGATCACGCCCATGTCACCTGCAATCTGCCGGCGCAGCGCCTTGATCTGTTCGGTCAGCTGGTCGCCGCCCGTCTGGTCCTTGCCGTTGATAAGCGGCAGCAGCGCATAGCCGAGTTCGATCCGCAGCTCGTCCATCTTGAGCGCATCGGTAATCGGCGGTTCGGGCGGCGGAGCGGGCGCAGTCGCGATCGCCTTTTTGACGGCTTCCTTATGTTCCGCCTGCTTTTTCTGCGACCCGACCTTGTAGGCGAGATAGCCGGCGAGGCCCGCCAGACCCAGGAACGGGATCATTGGCATGCCGGGCAGCAGCGACAGGATCGCCATCACCGCAGCCGACATGCCGAGCGCCTTGGGATAGCCGGTGAACTGGCTCACCAACGCCTTGTCGGCCGCACCTTGCACACCGGCCTTCGACACCAGAAGGCCGGCGGCGGTCGAAACGATCAGCGCCGGGATCTGCGAGACGAGCCCGTCGCCGATGGTCAGCAGCGTGTAATTGTTGGCCGCCTCGGAGAAGGACAGCTCCATCTGGGCCACGCCAATGAAAATGCCGCCCAGAATGTTGATGAAGGTGATCAGCAGACCGGCGATGGCGTCACCGCGCACGAACTTGGACGCACCGTCCATGGCGCCGAAGAAGGAGCTTTCGTTTTCCAGGTCCCGCCGGCGCGTCCGTGCCTCCCCCTCGTCGATCAGGCCGGCGGACAGGTCCGCGTCGATCGCCATCTGCTTGCCGGGCATCGCATCCAGGGTAAAGCGCGCCGCCACTTCCGCGATACGGCCCGAACCCTTGGTGATGACCACGAAGTTCACGATCACCAGGATCGCGAAGACGATGATCCCGATGACGAAATTGCCGCCCATCACCAGATTGCCGAAGGTCTGGATCACCTGGCCGGCGGCGGCCGTCCCCTCGTGGCCATTGGCCAGGATAAGCCTCGTCGAGCCCAGGTTGAGACCGAGGCGCAACATGGTCGCGATCAGGAGAACCGTCGGAAAGGAGGAAAATTCCAGAGGCTTCTGGATGAAAAGCCCGGTCATCAGGACCAGAACCGAGAAGATGATGGAAATCGCCAGGAAGACGTCCAGCATCATCGGCGGAATGGGCAGGATCAGCAGCGTCAGGATCACGAGGATACCAACGCCGAGACCGACGTCGCCGCGTTTCAGCGACTGCACGATGCCTGCAAACGAGAAAGCGGAGCCGGACGTTTCCGGCGCGCCTTGACCCGCGCCCGCGCCACCCTGGGCCGCTGCTGCCGCCGGCATTCCTTCGTCTGCTGTTGTGTCTGCCATTATCCGCTCTTGGCCAAACCGTTACTGCTGCGGGTGATCGTCTTCGAACCGGAAGTGTCTTGCCGCGCCCGTCACGCGCGCATTTCCCCCGGACCGGGGACCCTGACCCCCTCGTCGGTATACTGATTGAGTTTGTTGCGCAGGGTTCTGATGGAGATCCCAAGGATCTTTGCCGCATGGGTCCGGTTGCCCAGGCAATGATCCAGCGTGTCCAGGATCAGGTCGCGTTCGACATCGGCAACGGTCCGCCCGACAAAGGCGCGTGTCACCGCTTCCGCCGCCTGTGCGGCACGTTCCGCCGGGCCTTTTGAAACGGCAATCGGGCTGCCGTCCGGCATCCGGATCGCTTCCGCCCCGATCTCGTCGCCGCTCGCCAGAAGCACCGCGCGATGCATGGTGTTTTCCAGCTCGCGGACATTGCCCGGCCACGGGTTGACCATCAGCGCCTGCCGGGCCTCGCGGGACAACTCCCGGACGGGAACACCGTTCGCCTTGGAATAATGGTCGATAAAGAACTTCGCCAGCTCCAGGATGTCAGCCGGCCGCTCCCGCAGGGGCGGGATTTTCAGATTGACCACGTTCAGCCGGAACAGAAGGTCCTCGCGGAACGTCCCCTGACGCACGGACTCGGCCAAGTCCCGGTTGGACGTCGCCAGAATACGGATATTGACCGGAACCGGCCGCGTGCCGCCGACCCGGTCGATCACCCGCTCCTGGATGGCCCGCAACAGCTTCGCCTGAAGCCGGACGTCCATCTCCGAAATCTCGTCCAGAAGCAGCGTGCCGCCGTCGGCTTCCTCGAACTTGCCGACCCGCCGCGCCACGGCGCCGGTGAAGGCGCCCTTCTCGTGACCAAAGAGTTCCGATTCCAGAAGGTGCTCGGGGATCGCCGCGCAGTTGATCGAGATGAACGGTTTCGACGCACGGTTGGAACTTTTGTGCACGTGCCGGGCGATCACTTCCTTGCCCGTCCCGGATTCGCCGGTGATCAGCACGGATGCATCGGAAGGCGCCACCTGCTCGGCGAGTTTCACCACCGCCGCCATGGTGTCGTCCCGGTAGATCATCTCGCCCCGTTCCTGGGCGACGGCCGCGAGCACGGCTGCGATCAGTTCCGGATCCGGCGGCAGGGGGATGTATTCCTTCGCCCCCGCCCGGATGGCGGAAACGGCCGCCTGCGCATCCGTCTCGACGCCGCAGGCAACAAGCGGCACATGCAGCCGTTCGTTCTGCAGTTTCAGCAGAAGGCCGGCGATGTCCAGATGGACATCGACCATGAGGAGATCGGCGCCTTGTCCGGCGCGAAGCACCTTCAGCGCGCTTTCGATATCATTCGCCTGGGTGACCTTGGCCCCCCCCGCTTCATGGCGATCTGGGATGCCACCGTCAGCTGACCGCCTAACGTACCAACAATCAAGAGCCGCATGACTGTCTCCTCTAGCGATCGGTTTTGATGATTTCAGTCATGGTCACGCCCAGCTTGTCCTCGACAAGCACGACTTCGCCGCGGGCAACCAGACGGTCGTTTACGTAGATATCTATGGCCTCGCCGACCTTCCGGTCGAGTTCCAGCACCGTTCCCGATGCCAGTTTCAGAAGGTCGGACACATGCATCTTGGAATGTCCGAGGACGGCCGAAATGCGAACCGGAACATCAAACACCGCCTCCAGATCGGCGGCCGATTGCGGCCCGCTGGCTTCCTCATCGAGACTGCCGTGACGATCCGGAGCTTCCAGCTCGTCCAGCGGAATGCCTGTGTCTTGTTCGTCGCTCATGCGTCGGTTTCCTTTCCGAGGCCGGGCTTAGCCTGCGCCTTGTGCGCCTTCGCGCCGTCTACCCGGGCCTGCAAATATGCTCTGATGCTGGCATCGATCTGCCGTTCGAGCGCCTTGCGATCCCGAAGAATACCTCCGTCCGCCCACTCGATATGGCAGTCACCACGTACGATCTCGGGTTCTCCGAGAATGACCAGACGCCCCTCAAAACCTTTTTCATGGACAATCGGATCGACCCTCTTCTTCAGGCCTTCCACGTCCTTTTCGGCGACCCGTATCACCAGATGCGGTGCGCGCCGCAACGGACCGAGACACTGGGTAACGAGGGCAACCGTTTCCGCCAGCGGCTGGCGGGCAATCAGATGCGCGCACAGCCTGCGGGCAATCAGAAAGGCAAGACTGGTCGCGTCTTTTTCCTGCGCAACCTGTTGCTCTTCCAGTCCGCTCAGGACCGTCCCGACCGCGTCGACCAGGCGCCCGACCTCTTCGGTCAGCCGTGTCTCCTGCGCGTCCAGGTGCTCCTGCGCGGCCTTGGTCCGACCTTCCTCGAAAGCCTGTGCCCGGGCCTCGGCCAGCAACCGCTCATGGTCACTGACCGGCATCATCGGAATTTCCGGTTCCACCGCGCGACCACCTTCGGCTCCTCCGGAGTGGAGAAGTCGCGGTTGAACAGGAATTTGGACGGGTTTGTCATGTTGCCCATCGGATTGTAAGTGCTAGCCCCCTGCATCAGTAGATGATTTCGTCATCGCTCTTGGACTTGGAGATCATGATCTCGCCCTTGGCCGCGAGATCCTTGGCCGTGTTGACCATGCCGGTCTGCGCCTCGTCCACGTCGCGCAAGCGGACCGGCCCAAGCGCATCCATATCGTCCTTGAGCAATTTCGCCGCCCGCGACGACATGTTGCCGAAGAAGAATTCCCGCGCAGCATCCGTCGACCCCTTGAGCGCGATTGCCAGACGGTCCTTTTCCACGTTGCGCAGAAGGGTCTGGGCACTGGCCGCATCCAGCTTGATCAGGTCGTCGAAGGTGAACATCAGGGTCTTGATGCGATCCGCGGCTTCCCGGTTTTCCTCTTCCAGTGCGGCAAGGAAACGGGCTTCGGTCTGACGGTCGAAGTTGTTGAAGATCTCCGCCATCATCTCGTGGCTGTCCCGCCGCGACGTGTTGGTCAGGTTCGACATGAACTCCACGCGCAGCGTCTGCTCGACCTTCTCCAGCACTTCCTTCTGAACCGCATCCATGCGCAGCATACGGCTGACGACCTCGAGCGCCAGCTCTTCCGGCAGAATGCCCAGGACACGCGCGGCATGGTCGGAGTTGATCTTCGAAAGCACCACCGCGACTGTCTGCGGGTATTCGTTCTTCAGGTAGTTCGCCAGAACGTTCTCCTGAACGTTCGACAGCTTTTCCCACATGTTGCGGCCGGCGGGACCGCGGATTTCTTCCATGATGATGTTGACGCGATCACCGGGCAGGAAGGAACTCAGCAGACGTTCGGTCGCATCCACATTCCCGGTCAGCGCCCCCTTGGAACTGATCTTGCGGACGAAATCGACGAACAGGGCCTCCAGCATTCCCGGCGTAACCGGACCGAGATTGGCCATGGCTGCCGAGACCTGCCGGACTTCGATCTCGTCGAGCTTGTCCCAGATCGGCTTGCCGTGGCTTTCTCCGAGCGCCAGCAGCAATACAGCCGCCCGCTCGGCGCCTTTCAGCTCGCGCTCTTTCTCATCGGCACTGACTGTCAGTTGTCTTTGAAGTTGGTCCGCTGCCATGATCAAGCCGCCTCATCCAGCCAGCCACGCACGATCGTGACGGCCTCCGACGGATGGTCCGCGATCATTTCGCCCACCTTGGCGATGGAACTTGCCTGCAGCGCGCCCTGCTGCTTTGCCTCTTCGAGCCACTCGATCTGGAACTCATCCTCGTCATCCTTCTCGTCCGCCGGCACTTCGGTCTCCGCGACCAGGGTGCCGTCCGGGCCGATCACCAGTTCCTGGGGAAGGGTTTCTTCCGGCGTCACGATCCGGCGCAGCAGCGGGCGGACAACGAAGAGCAGCAGGAGAAGGGAAATCAGAAGCAGCACACCCAGCTCGGAGAAGCGCAGGATGTCGTCCTTGGTGAACTCGAACAGCCCGCCGTCTTCGGCCGTCAGATCGCTCTGCGGCGGAACCGCAAACTGCAGGTTGATCACCTCGACCACATCGCCGCGCTGTTCGTCATAGCCGACGGCAGAGCGCACCAGGACCGCAATCCGGTCCAGTTCTTCCTGGCTGCGCGGCGTATAGACAACGTCGCCGTCCGCATTCGGAGCATAGGTTCCGTCGACCAGAACAGCTACGGACAGGCGCTTGACCCGGCCGGCCTCGACGATTTCCGTCTTGGTCGATTTGGAAATCTCGTAGTTGACGATTTCTTCCGTCGAACTGGAATCGTCCCGTTGTCCGCCGTTGTTTTCGTTCGCCTGCGCATTCGGCAACTCGTTGCCGACGGTGACCTGACCCTGCTGGTCGGTGCTGGAAGAGGCCTCTTCCTTGGTCTGGGTCGAGCGGACAACCTGCCCGTCCGGATCGTAGATCTCTTTCGTTTCCGTCGTCCGGTTGAAATCCACGTCGGCCGCCACGCGCACCCTCGCACGGCCCGGCCCGACGACGCTGTTGAGGATCTCCTCCACCTGGTTGCGCAACCGGGCCTCGACCCCGTTGATCCGTTCCTGCAGGTTCGAGGACACCATGCCTTCCGCGTCGCCATCAACACCGTCAGCCAGAAGACGGCCCGCCTCGTCGACAATCGAAACCCGTTCAGGCTTCAACCCCTCGACAGCCGTTGCCACAAGATGCTGGACGGCCCGGATCTCGCCCGGACCGAGGGAGCCACGCACCTTCAACACGATCGACGCGGACGGCGGACGGCGATCGCGCTGAAACAGCTGCCGCTCCGGGATCACCAGATGCACGCGTGCCGCCTTGATCCGGTCGATGGCGGTGATGGTCCGCGACAGTTCCCCTTCCAGGGCACGCAGGTGATTGATATTCTGAACGAAACTTGTAGCCCCGAGCGTGTCGGTCCGGTCGAAGATTTCGTAACCGATCGACCCGCCGGTCGGCAGCCCGTCCTCGGCAAGGCGCATCCTGAGCCGCGCGACCTGATCCTTGGGCACCAGGATCGTACTGCCGTCCCGCGCCAATTGATAAGGCGTCCCAAGGGATTCCAGCTGATTGACGATGGCTCCGGAATCATCAAGAGACAGCTCGGAATAAAGCGTCGTCATCTGCGGGGAGGTAACCCTGAAAATGATGAACGCAAAGACCCCGATCAGGATCGCGGCAACGGCCCCCATTGCCGCAATACGCGCCGGTCCCAATGTCCTGATGAATTCGATTAATCCGTTCACGAATGCCCCGTTCGCACTTTTGCCCGAAATCGAATCTCGCGCGGATCCGATCTTGCCTGCATCCAGCCACAGCCAATAGGCAAAATTTGCCGCGCAGAAGGTTAACAAGAAGTTAACGGAACGGGTGCGCGGTACAGAAATCGGCGGACTTCCGCCAAACTTGCTTATGCAATTTGCAATTCAGGTGGGGAAAAACTGCCCACCGCGTTAACCATTTATCCACGATAAGATTGGAGCGGCTGGCGATCAATGCGGTTTGCGGGACCGGGACGATTTTGCCGGCGGACAAAAAGCAAAAAGGCCGGCTCGAGCCGACCTTCAAGGGACGCCTTCAAGGCGCCCGGAACCATCATGTGACGGAGTCTAGTTGCGATACTGCTGAATGCGCGTCGCCCGCAGACCGGCAAGGCCATGCTTCTCGATGGAACTTTGCCAGGAGAGGAATTCTTCGACCGTCAGGGTATACCGCTGACAAGCCTCCTCCAGAGACAGGAGCCCACCGCGAACAGCGGCAACGACTTCGGCCTTCCTGCGGATCACCCAACGCTTCGTCGAAGTGGGTGGAAGATCCGAGATCGTCAACGGGCTTCCGTCGGGACCGATTACATATTTTACACGCGAACGAATCTGTTCGGTCATTGTACTCTCACACTAACCATGACCAAGGTTGATTATGAGAATACAGGCAGCTGCTTAAAATTTACCTAAGCCACCATAGAGATATTGTTAACTAAGAAAAGCCGAATTCATGAATGGTATTTAAGATTCAACGTTGCAGAATCTTTAAAAACTTAAACAAATTATTTGATTTTGTTAACCATACCGATTTTTCAATGCAAATTGCGATTCAAGCTCGCGAACGCGCACGGCCGTCCAAGCCGGGACGCACCGGCAGCGATAAAATAATTCAGCTGGATACGGATTGCACCGAAGTAACCGGAATGCTGACGTTGCCGACCTTCAGATAAGGCGTATCGCCGGAGAGATCGACTTCATCGACTTTGCCGGACACTTCGGTTTTCGCCAGAATGGAATTCCCGGCACTGTTCTTGAGATCAAAGCTGATCGTATAGGCACCGTCCGGAGAGTTGCCGGAGCTGCCGAGACCATCCCAGGAATAAGTCCCCGTCCCCTTGGCAAGGCTGACGTCGCCCGAGTAGACGGTCGCGCCGTTGGAGTTCTTGATGGTCACGGTCCCGGTTGCATCCTCCGCGACATTATAGGACCAGTTCGCGTTGCCGTCTTCCAGCATGGCCGTGCTGCCGCTGGCCGTCACCGTGGAGCCCAGATAGTTGACGTAGCTCGAAGCCTGGTTTGCCGCCATGCTCGAAACCAGCTGTTCCAGGTACTTGTTGGTCTGGATCGACTGTTCCACGGAAGAATACTGCACGAGTTGCGTGGTGTATTCCGACGAATCCATAGGGTTGAGCGGATCCTGGTTCTGAACCTGTGTGGTCAGGATCGACAGGAACAGATCGTAGTTGCCCATCAGGGAATCGGACGCTGCCGAGGAAGCAGAGGTGCCGCTGGCAGATGTTGCAGAGCTAACCGAGGTCATTACGCATACTCCTTAATTCACCGGCTGCCCCGAAGGGCATTCGGGCCGGTATTAAATTCTGATATCCAGACCGCCTTGTTGTGCGCGGACAGCCATCTGGATGGTCTGACTGTCACTTATATCCGGCACGTCATCGGCCGCCGGTCCGGCGGTGTCGCCGGAATAGGCCTGTTCGCTGTCATCACGGGAAAAGCCGGATTGCTGGCTGCCGTTGTCATTCAGTGAAAACGACAGATTGTCGGCATTCGTATCGAGACCGGCGTTCTGCAGCGCGCGCTCCAGGCCGCGCTGGTCGCGCATGAAAAGATCCAGGGTTTCCGGCCGGTCCACGATGAGATGAGCATGGACCCTGCCGTCGTGCGCGACCTTGAGGTCGACGTCGATCCGCCCGAGTTCAGGCGGATCGAGGCGCATCTGGAACTGGGTCTGACCGTTTTGAAGATGACGGACGATGCCCGAGGCAACCTGCGTCGCCACGTGAGAGGCCTGCGATTGTGTCGGGACCTGCTGCATGTCGGCCCGCCCGGTGGTAATCGGACCATTGCTGCCATCCGCTCTCAGATTGAGCGAAAGGGTCAGCTGGCCATCCGGATCGACATCGGCATCGGCATCGACAGGCTGATTGGTCGCTCCTGAATTCGCCGCAGCCGCAAGCGCAGTGCGCTCGGCGGCACGAGACGCCGCATCACCGGACGTCGCCACAGCCTTTCCGTCAGCCGCATCCGCCGCCGACGTTCCCTTTGCGGTTTTGTTGGTAGCCGGCACCGGCTCGCCAGGATCGACCGCATTCGGATCATCGAGGGCAGCCTCATCGGCCGCGGCTTGATCGGAGATAGCCTGATCGGCCACCTTTTTCGCGATCTGCTTGTCCAGAGCCTCGACAGCAGGATTTGCGGATGCCTGACCCGCGTCAGCGACTGCCGTGATCGAAGCCGGCTTTCGGGACTGGAGGGTATCCGGCCCGGCCGCGGCCGGTTTCGGATTGCCGGCATCGGGATCGCCCTCGCCGCTCTCAACCGGGTCGGCGGCAGGTACGGTGACAGCCCCGGCGGCAACCTGTGCCTGGCTGTTCGCGCTCTGCGTGGATGCGGCGGACGGCTTGTCCTTGGCCGTAGCCGGCACCACCGGGAGTTCGCCGACCGCAGTCGCGGGCTTTTTCGAAACGTCCACGCCAGCGGCATCGTTATTCGTGCTGCTGTCGGCCTGCTGCGCCGGCGCCGCATCGGCGGCGAGCGACTGCTGCAGCCGCGTGGAACGGGTATCTTCCGGAAGCTCCGACTGCCAACGGCGCTTGCGCTGGGGGTCGGCAGCTTGCTGAACCGGCTCTTTTGAGGACGCGGTCTCGACTGCCGCAACCGCTGCTTCCTTCCCGGTCGGCACCGTATCGGCCGACGGCTGCGCATCCGGCGAAACGCCTTTTTGGAGCGCTGCATCGGTCACAGCCTCGTCGGCCGCAGCACTTTCAGTCTGTTGACCTGCGCCCTCGGAAACGGGTGCAGCACCATCCGCAGGAACAACCTCGGGAGCAGACACTGCACCGGACGGGTCCGCGACCGGCGCAGCCGGCTGACCAGCCGGTTCAGCCGGACCTTTACCAGCCTGAGCGGGATCGGCCGGAGCCTGAGGAGAGCCCTCGCCGGCAGCGACCGGGGGAACCTGAGGAACAAAACCGCCTGCGGCCGGCGTCCCGGAAGCCGCTACGCCATTCGCAGCAGCGGCTTTGCCGCCGACATCTGCCGACGCCGATGCGCTTCCAGCGCCATCTACATCCACAACGGCACCTTCCCCGCCCAGATCCAATCCGTTCGCGACAGGAGGCTGTGCAACCGGAACGGCCTGCAGCAATGCCTCCAGTCCGGTCGGAGCAACTTGCGTTCCATCGGCCGATGCTTTCTGAGCCTTTGGATCCAGACCCGGAACGGACGCACCGTCGGGCAGAACGCCCCCCTGCGCCGAACCGCCCAAAGCGCCCAAAGCCGCTGCAAAAGCGGAAGCGTCTCCAGGCAAAGCAGGAAACGGTCCAGCAGCGCCAAAGCCGGCCGCCCCGGCACCAACGCCGAGCGCGCCGGCAGAAACGTCTGTTATCAATCCGAAAGGCAGCAAACTCGCCCCCAATGCTCAAGCCCACATGGGCAAACTACGTCACCCGAACAGAAAGCAATCGGCGCGCCAATTTGGAGGGGGAATTTTATCTATATATTTCAATGGCCTGAGAAAGGCGCCTGAATCATCGTGACAAGCCCCACCCGGAATCCCTTGCCCAACCGGCAAAGCTTGCCGGGTCCACCCCGGTGGAATTGGCATTGGCAATGACTATCTGTATAGTGCGCCAACTTTCGCAACACGCCTGAGCGAGACCGGTCCGACCGCGGAATCAACGGCTTGCGCGGCGGATATCAGTGCGACGAAGAAAGCGCCGGCGGAAATCGGCCGAAACCTCTCCGCCCTTTTGAACGACAGAACGAACTCTGAGTGACCTTATAAATGCGCAACAGTCTGGATCTTCCCGGCCGCCCCGAAGACACGCGGGTCGTCGTCGCCATGTCCGGCGGCGTCGACAGTTCGGTCGTGGCCGCCATGCTGAAGGACGAAGGCTATGATGTCATCGGCGTCACACTGCAGCTTTACGACCATGGCGCTGCCGTGCACCGCGCCAAGTCCTGCTGTGCGGGCCAGGACATTCACGACGCCCGCCGGGCGGCGGAAAAGATCGGCATTCCCCATTACGTGCTCGACTATGAAAGCCGCTTCAAGGAAGCGGTCATGGACCGGTTCGCCGACAGCTACATTGCCGGCGAAACGCCGATCCCCTGCGTCTCCTGCAACCAGACGGTCAAGTTCCACGACCTCTTGAAGACCGCCAAGGACCTGGGCGCCGACGTTCTGGCGACCGGCCACTATGTGCGTTCGCGCGCCTCGGGCAACAAGCGCAGCCTCTACCGCCCAGCCGACCTGGACCGGGACCAGAGCTATTTCCTGTTCGCCACCACCCAGGAACAGCTGGACTTCCTGCGCTTTCCGCTCGGCGGCCTGCCGAAGTCGGAGGTGCGTGAACTTGCCCGCAAGTACGGCCTTGCCATTGCCGACAAGCCGGACAGCCAGGACATCTGCTTCGTGCCGAACGGCAATTATGCCGACGTGATCCGCAAGCTTCGCCCCAATGCGGCCGAACCGGGCGAGATCGTTCATATGGACGGGCGGATGCTCGGCAGCCATGACGGCATCATCCACTTCACCATCGGCCAGCGCCGCGGCATCGGCGTCGCCACCGGCGAGCCGCTCTATGTGGTGCGCCTCGACGCGGACCAGCGCCGGGTCGTCGTCGGCCCGCGCGAAGCGCTGGCCACGCGCAAGATCTACCTGCGCGAAGTCAACTGGATCGGCGACCTGCCGCTGGAGGACGGTGCTGAAATCGACCTGTTCGCCAAGGTCCGCTCCACCCGGCCGCCCGCGCCCGCCATCCTGCGGCGCGAGGGCGATGTGGTCTCGGTCGAGCTCGTCACCGGCGAAACCGGCGTCGCCCCGGGTCAGGCCTGTGTCTTCTTCGACAGCGACACCGAAGAGGCCCGCGTGCTCGGCGGCGGCTGGATCGACCGGGCGGAACGCGCCGGAAGCTGGACCCTGGACAATACGGCGAAGGAGCCCCTGACCGCATGAGCAGAAGCGAGACATTTCCCGAGCGCATGCGGTTCCTGGCAGACCAGGTCAGATCCCGCCTGAAAAACCTGCGCCGGGAGGTGGCTAAACTCGACGAAACCGCAGTCCGCGCCGCCTATGCCCGCTGGGCGCCCTATTACGACATCATCTTCCGCGCGCCCTTCCACAAGGGCCGCCAGGAAGCGGTGAAGCATATCAACACGCTTTCCGGCCATGTGCTTGAAGCGGGCGTGGGCACCGGCATCTCCCTGCCGCGATACAGGGAGGACCTGGAAATCACCGGCATCGACCTGTCGGAAGAAATGCTGGAGCGCGCCCGCATCCGGGCCCGTAACCTTCCGAACGTCCGCGAGCTGGCGACCATGGACGCCGGCGACCTCGCCTTTCCCGACGAACATTTCGACGTGGTCGTCGCCATGTATGTGATTACCGTGGTTCCCGATCCGGCACGGGTCATGCGGGAACTGGAACGGGTGACCAAACCCGGCGGCACGGTCATCCTGGTCAACCACTTTTCCGCCGACGGCGGAATCCGCGCCCAGATCGAACGCTCGATGGAGCGGTTCGCGGACCGCCTGGGTTGGAACGCCGATTTCCCCAAGTCGCGCATCCTCACCCGCACCAACATGCGGCTGGAAAAGGAAATCACCCTGGCGCCCTTCCGCCTGTTCACGATGCTGACCTTCAGAAAACCGGAACCGCCCGCCCCTGGCGCGTGACCGGCAAGGATCGCAAACGCCCCGCTCCACGCGGAAATCTGCCCCGTTTCCCGGCCAGAGAGAAGTCCACCGTTTCCCGGCACGAGACCGCTTGACAGCCCGCCCCCTGCCTCACTATAAGCAGCGCACATTCGCGAACGCGAAGACCTGTGGCGGAGTAGCTCAGCCGGTTAGAGCAGCGGAATCATAATCCGCGTGTCGGGGGTTCGAGTCCCTCCTCCGCTACCAAATTTCCCAATTAAACTATTGATTTATCTTATCATTTGTAATTTTCCTATATCGCAATATTGTTTTAGCCATGTTCAAAAACAAATAAACATCTGACTTAAAAAGAAAATTCAATTTGTGGGTGCAATGCGAAGCGCTACCATTTGTTTTCCGGTCAGACGAGTAAAATTCAGCCAAGTAGCTTTTCCAACCAACATCGATAGTGTCCTGCTCACTATGCGCATGTGTGAAATGGTTACCCGGAAAAGAACACTGGTTGACGGGATTAGGTCTGACTAATCGGTGTCCGTTCGCCGTGCATGCGCGGTGACCCTACTCGATCCGACCGCATATCGTTGCAAGTCGCATCGACCCGGCCATGCCGCTTTGGAACAGCGGATCCAAAATGAACTGGGCATTTAGCTGAGGCAGAGGGGAAAAGCGTCTGAAGCGCCGTTCTTCTACGTTGGGTTATCTCACCCGATGGAATTTGAAAACAATCTGGTAGCTCAACTTGGTATCCGTAAAACCGTCAGCAAGCCACACGACCGAACCGGCCGTGAGGCTTTTCCAAGGCGCGTCCTCCCGCTTAGAACATGGTTTGCGGCAGGAAGAGCGCTATCTGCGGAAATGCCACCAGCAGCGCCAGCATGACGATCATGGCGAACCAGAAAGGCCAGATTCCTGTAAAGATTCGCGTCATTGGTACGTCAGGTGCGATGGATTTCACAACAAAGACGTTGATGCCGATCGGCGGGGAGATCATGCCCATTTCCAGCACGATCACGACAATGATGCCGAACCAGACCAGATCCCATCCGAGAGTTGCTGCGACAGGCAAGACCACCGGCAAGGTCAAAACCATCATAGCGATCCCCTCCAGAAATGTTCCAAGAAAGACATAAACCGCGATGACCACCAGCAGGATGCCCAGGTCTCCGATCGGAAGCGCGGTTAGAAAGCCCACCAGCCGGACCGGGATTTCGGTCAGCGACATAAATGGGATGAAAACGAAAGCGCCGATCAGGATCAGAAAGACCGTCGAGGTCGCGCTCATCGTCTGGAGGCCGACCAACCGTAATTGCCGCAAGCTAAGCGAGCCGCGGACAACCGCGATGATAAAAGTCAGTATCGCCCCCACGGCCGAAGCCTCGACCGGTGTGAAGAAACCGGTATACATGCCGGCAATCGTCAGAAAGATGATGCTGGTAATCGGTACCGCTTTCATCAACGCCCGGAACTTCTCAGTCGCGCTGGAACGCTCGCCCGCCGGCCCGAGATCCGGTCGCCACCAGACCTGAAGCGAGATGACCAGGATGAACAGCAGCGTCAGCAGAATGCCAGGGATGATCCCTGCCATGAAAAGCTGACCGATACTCTGCTCGGTCAGGATCGCATAGATAATCATTCCACCGGAAGGCGGGATCAGGAAGCCAAGGGTACCCCCTGCAGCCACTGCACCGGTGGCGAGTGAATCATCGTAGCGAAACCGGCGCATTTCCGGCAGCGCTACCCGGCCCATCGTCACAGCGGCGGCCAGAGAAGATCCTGAAAGCGCCGCAAACCCCGCGCAGCCGGCAATTGTGGCCGAGGCCAGCCCGCCGCGCAGGTGCCCGAGAAACGCATAGGCCGCCCCGAACAGGCTGTTCGACATGCCTGACACACCTGCAAGGTTGCCCATCAGGATGAAGAGCGGGATGACAAGCAGATTGTAATTGGACGCAGCTTCGAAGGTTTCTCCCGAGAGGTTCGACAAGGCTGTCTTCCATCCTTGCGCCCAGGCTCGATCGACCGGTAGACCCAGTTCGATCATTTTTTGTTCGGTCGCAAAGAGCGTTCCGAAGAAACCTATGATGATCATGCTCAGTGCCACGGGAAAACGCAGCGCCAGCAGAGCGAAAAGACAGACAAGTCCGATAAGCCCGATGATTTCAACGCTCATTCGCCCCCTCCCAGTGACATGGGGGCGGACCGTCCCTTGCGGATGATCCTGCACGCATCGAAAAACTGAATAGCGGCAAAGAGCATGAAGCAGACCGACAGCAGGTAGTAGAAAGGCTCATAGGAAATTGCGAGCTGCTGCGTGACCTCACCAAAGCGCGCCGCTTGTGTCCCCGCCATTCCCAACTGCCAGGCCATCAGCACGAGGAACGCGCCCCCAGCCAGACGGGCAAATGCCTGCATCCATCGAGCCATGGCGCACGGCAGTAATTCGCTGACCACCTCGATCTCGATATGCGCGCCGGTCCTGGCGCCGAACGGGATCGAAAGGGCGACGAAACCGACAAGGCACAGGATGAGGACATCCTCGGCTCCCGTGATCGGCGCGTTCAGGAGCTTGCGCATGATAAGGACGTTGAAGACGCAAAGCAGCGTCATCAACACCAGAATGGTACAGCCCGTTGCGAGCGCAATATTGGCGAACCATTTATCAAACCTGCCCGGACCGGCCGCCTTGCTGGCGGCCGATTGGGGCTTGTTTTCCGAGACGTTCATATCGAGATCCTTTTCTCAACCGGCCGGAGACCGGCGATCAAGGGTTGAGTGCCTTGTAGATCTCTTCGGCATCGTCGATACCGTTGTCCTGATACTGCGCAAAGATCGCCTTGAGTCCGGCCTCGGAGCGCTCGTTCATTCTGGCCAGCTCTCCGTCAGAGACCTGAACCATCTTGCTCTCGGACATCTTGCCGGGATTGGCAGCCATCTCGGCCCTGGCCCTGGTGTCCGCCTCGTCGAAGGATTCCGCAGCCCGCATCGAGAAGGGCCGTCCCGCCAGGGTGTCGATCAAAGCCTTGTGTTCGGAGGAAAGCCCTTCGTAGCGCTCCTTGTTCATCACCACGAACAAAACGGCGAAATGGACCGGCACGTTCTCCACGAAATACGGCGACACGTCCCAGAAATTCCAAGGTGGCGTAATGTTGCTGTAAGCGGTATAGGCCGCATCGATCGTGCCGGTGGACAATCCGGTGTAGACATCGGTGATGGGCATCTGCACCGGCACTGCGTCAAGTGCTTCGAGGATCGGCTGCGTCATCGATGCATAGGGAACCAGCTTGGCGCCCTCCCATGCATCGAGCGTCGACATGTCCCGGGTCGACGAGATCACATTACCGGCGACGGTAAACAGGCCAATCAGCTTCACATCTTTGTATTCGTCGGCCAGATACTCGTCGTGGGCGTCCCACACCCGCGCGGTCGACTCGACCGCCGTCTTTGAGCTTCCCGGCAGGATCGCCAGCATCGTCTTCGGAAATACGGTTGGGGTATATGCGCTGACGCCCAATGTCATATCGGCAACGCCCTCCAGCGCACGCTTGTATTGCTGCACCGGTCCTGAACCAAGCTGGCCGCCAGGGAAAACCTGGACCGTCAGCGATCCGCCTGACTGTTTTTCAAGTTCCTCCGCGAACCAGGACAGCACCCGCGTGTGCAGGTGGTGCGGTCCCGGCAAGAAACTTCCGACCGTCAACTGCTCGGCGTTTGCACCCGTTGCTCCTGCGACACCTGCCAATAAAGTCGCGGCCAGCGCCGCATTCCTTATTACGTTTCTGAACATCTGTTTCCTCCTCCCGTTCAGTATTTCAGTCTGCGATGCGGTGCCCCGCGAGACGGAACATGCCCCTCCCCGGAGCATGTCACTCGTTTCAGGCGCCCGGCGCTTCGCTCATTCGTGCTTCGCCGCCGGTATCAGCAGATCGTCGAGCGCAATCCGGCCGAAAAACTCGGTCCTGATCTTTCCGGCGACCTCGGCAACTTCTTCGGCACCATCGCCAAGCAGGTCGACGACGGTTCGAAACGGCCGCGTCCCATGGTCGAGATTGAGAATGCGCAACACTTCGTCGGCGACGACCTGCGGGTGCGCCTCGGGCGGCATCAATGCCGACAGCCGCGCTCCGACCGACCCGGTGACATCGTCATACCGGGCATAGGCGGCGGCGCGCTCGTAATCCGCAGGATGCGAAGCCTTGGGGAAATGCTCCGTGCCTGCAGTGAACGCGCCGGGTGACACCATCACCGTTTCAATGCCGAAGCGCGACACCTCAAGAGCAAGCGAGCCGGCCAGAGAATCCATCGCCGACTTGGCCGCTGCATAGGGTCCTAAAAAAGGCGGGAAGCCGCCATGCACCGTGGTGGAACTGATCCACAGCAAGGTGCCGTGTTCCCGCGCACGCATATGCGGCAGAACTGCCCGGTTCACGCGATGCGCCCCGAGCACATTCACTGCGTAGTTCCGGGCGATCTCCTCAGGACTGAACGCCTCGGTCGGTCCCATCACCAGATGACCCGCATTATGCACGAGAATGTCGATACGTCCCTCTTGCCCGATGATCTCCTCGATTGCCGCAGCGACAGAGATGTCCGACAGGATGTCCAGTTCGACAATTTTCAGCGACAGGTTCTCTGCGGCGGCCAGCGCCGTCAATGTGTCGCCATGGTCCTTGTTCCGCCCGTTCACATCGCGCATTGACGCGTAGACCGTGTAGCCGCCATGAGCGAGGGTCTCCGCCGTCAGACGGCCAATTCCCGTGGCCGCGCCGGTAATCAATACGACTTCTGACATCAAGTTCTCCTTGCCATTGACCGGTCTGTTGCGTCAGCCCCTACAATTTCCATTATATGATATTTTTGCATATTTAATCTATTATCAAGCTAAAAATATATTTTATTTAAAGAATCATACAAAAGTCCCTCGGCCGGTGCTTTCGGATCGACCGAAGCGCTTCAAGCGAGTTCAATCGATCAGGCCATTCCGCCGTTGGCTCGCAGAATCTGGCCGTTGATCCAACCGCCTTCGGGTCCAGCCAGAAAGGACACGGCATTGGCTATATCGTCAGGCGCGCCGAGACGTTCGAGCGGATTCATCTTCGACAAGGCGGCGACCTGTTCATCGGTCTTGCCGTTCAGGAACAGGTCGGTTCCGGTCGGTCCGGGGGCAACTGCATTGACACACACATCCCGTCCCCGCATTTCCTTCGCCAGGATGCGGGTCATGGCTTCGACACCGGCCTTCGTTGCCCCGTAAACCCCGTATGTCGGCAACGAAACGGCAATGACCGTTGTGGACATGTTGATGATCCGGCCACCGCTGCGCACCCGCCGCGCTGCTTCGCGCATCACGTTGAAGCTGCCTTTGAGATTGATCGCGACGGTGCTGTCGAACAGCGCATCGTCACTTCCGGCGATCGGCGCCAGTTTCATGATGCCGGCGTTGTTTACAATCACGTCGACACCCCCGAATGCCGTTTCGGCGGAGTCAAACAGGCGTGCGACTTCCTCCGGGTTACTGACATCCGCCTGAGCGGTGACGGCCGTCCCGCCGGCATTTTCAATCTTCCCCGCAAGGTCCGCTGCAGCTTTTGCATTGCCCGCATAATTGATCACGACGGCAAATCCGTCAGAGGCCAGACGCTCCGCGATTGCCGCACCGATCCCGCGGGATGCTCCCGTCACGATAGCAACCTTTTTTCGTGTCCCTGCCATTTTCAATAATCCTGTTCCTGTGTCTTCTCGCCATCCGACGATCTTGGTGACACGAACATAGTCATTGCCCATAGCCGGATAATCATGCATTTTTCGACTTCACTATTCGAATATTGGGAACAATGTTTTGGATCGTTTCGATGCCATGCGCGTGTTTACGCGGGTCGCCGAAAGACGCAGTTTCACCCGAGCCGCGCTTGATCTCGGCCTGCCGCGTTCGACGGTCACCGACGCGATAAAGGAGCTGGAGCGGCGGCTCGGCGTTAAACTTCTTGAACGAACGACGCGTGTGGTGCGGCCCACCCTCGACGGGGAAGCCTACTATCAGCGCTGCCTCGCCATTCTGTCGGATGTGGAAGATGCGGAAAGTGCGTTTTTCGGAACCAGGCCGCACGGAATACTGCGCGTCACGGCGCATAGCAGCCTTGCCCGGAATTTTCTTTTTCCCGGCTTGCCGAAATTCTTCTCGCTATATCCCGATATCGAACTCCACCTGGGCGAAGGTGACCGTCTGGCCGACCTGATCCGCGAAGGCTACGATTGCGCGATCAGGGCAGGCGTTCCCCAGGACAGCGACCTCATCGCGCGCCAGATCGCCCTCCTTGACGAGGTGACGCTGGCTTCTCCCGCCTATCTGGAAAAGCACGGTGTCCCCAGTCATCCCGACGAACTCGCTCAGGGACACAGGATGGTCGCTTTCCAATCGTCCGCAACCGGAACACTGCTGCCGCTGGAATTAAAGGTCGACGGAAAAACCCGAAAACAGACCCTCCCGTCCCGGATAACGGTTGAAGGCGCGGATTGCTACATTGCGGCAGCCATTCAGGGACTGGGCCTGATCCAGATTCCTCATTACCGCGCAGAAGAGTTTATCAAGACCGGAACGCTCGTACAGGTCCTTGAGGAATTTCCGCCGGAGCCCACACCGGTTTCACTCCTCTATCCGCGAAACCGGCAGTTATCGCCGCGTGTTCGCGTCTGTCTCGAATGGGCGTCCGGTCAGTTCGCAGCACGTTCCGGCCGGGTTGAAGGCCGCTGGTAACTGCGCGCCTTCCGCTCCACTCGCATCCGTCCGACCCGCACACGCCATGCGCCGACGCTTTATCCGTCCGCCTCGTAATTATGGACGAAATCGTTCGGAATATCCGGTCCCCACAAATAGATTGAATCCTCTGCCGGATAGTCGCCCGCCTCCCAGTCCTGCGTGAGCGGGATATAATCGATGTCGGCGGAATATTCCGAATAGCTGCCCCACGGATCTTTGACATAGTGGAAATAGTTCGATCCCAGCACGTGGCGCCCCAGTCCCCATCCCTCGTCGAACCCCTTGTCTGCCATTTGCATGGCACCAAGACCGATTTCGTTGATCCCCCCGACATCCCAGCTGCAGTGATGCAGACCTGGAGCCGGCGATTTCGCAAAGGCGACGAGATGATGGTCTGACCCGTGAATGCCGTGCATAAAACAAATGCCGTCGCCCGACTGATCGGAAAGCCGCAAGCCAAGGATACGGCAGTAAAAGCGGATGCTTTCCAACACGTCCGGTGTAAACACCAGGATATGCGCAAGGCGTCGCGGCCTGACCTGCGGGGCTTTTGAGCGCTGCATCGATCCCATCTGTCCGGGCGCGACCGACGTGGTGAGAAAGTCCACCTTTTCCGACGGCGAACTTTTTCCCGCGACCTTGATCTCGATCAGCAAGCCGTGTGGATCGTGAAGCCACATCCCGTTGGAATCGAAGCCCTTCGGCGCGTCCAGAAGCTTCACGCCGTCGGCTTCGATACGTTTCTTCATGGCGTCGAAATCTTCCTCGAACAGGCCGAACGAGAGGAAGTTCAGCTTCTTCCGGCTTCCTTCTGACAAGATCGCCCAACGATGCTGAGAACCGAAAGTATAAAGCCCGAGCCCGTCCCCTTCTTCGCGCACGTCCAGACCGAAGGTTCGATAGAACGTCTCCGCTTCGGTCAGGTCTGGCACAATCATGTTGAAAGCGTCCATTGAGTGAATTCCCAATTCTCCGGGACGCTTGGTAATGCCGATCTTGCCGGTTATCGCTGTCATTTCTGGATCCTCCCGTTATCCGTCAACTGAATTGGGCCGTGCAGCCGACGCAGGCACCCCTGCAGTACGAAGGCCCTGAATCTCAGGCGCTTTTTCTGACTTCTTCGACAGGTTGCGCAGGGTTGCGATTGATCTTGTCCGCCATGGAACGGCCGGTAAGTGTGTCGAAGATGGTGGCGACGCTGGAGCTGTCCGCAATCGAACCGCGCCAGCCCACCACCTGGTCCGGCCTGACAATCGCGAACTGAGCTTCGTAGAGATCCGCAGCGACCGGTTCGCCACTCAGATCGACAATTTCAAGATCCAGACCGCGCCTGGCCGCTTCTTCGGCAAAGAACTGCGCGGCCGGCGAAGCGGGATTGAAAACAAGAAGGGTCCATTCAAATCCGAACCGGTCGAACAGCGAACTGCCATCCTTGAGCCAGGCATGGGGAGCGCGCCCGCCGGGCTTGGCGCTCGGCACATAGACCGATGGCGCATCGGGAGGGATGGGCGTGCCATCGCGGAAGACGGCCGGCGACCCGTCGTAGCGCGCGCCCAGCGTGAAGCCCGGAATGGTGAATTCCTTGCGGGCGTGCTGCTCCAGATAGGCGCCCGCGCGGCTTCGGGCCGCTTCTCCCGCTGGCCCCTTATCCTCAATCGCGGGAGACGGAACATAAAGACCGATGGAATCGGCGAAGCCGATCGCAAACCGGGTGTTGCGAAGCGCAACCGGGCGGCGTTCCGCCTCATAGGTCGACAGAAGGGCAGGATCGGCATGGCCTTTGACAACGGCCGCAAGTTTCCAACCGATATTGACGGCATCCTCGATTGCGGTGTTGTAACCCATCCCGCCGGTCGGCGTGAAAAGATGAACGGCATCGCCGCCGAGCAAGACCCGCCCTTCGCCGAACCGTTCGGCGACGAGCGCGCGCCCGGCCAGCCAGGATGCGATACCTGTCACCTTGAAGGGAATGTCCGCGCCGACGGCCTGGAGGAACAGCTGGCCGGCATCCTCCTCCGTCATCGTTTCGGCGTGCTCATGATCTTTCAACTGGGTCTGGAGAACGAACTTGCCGCGTCCGTCGACCGCAGCCAGAAGCGCGCGCCGGCGTTTGTTGAATGTCCAGTACATCCAGGCTTTGGGATTCCGGAGGTCCGTGTAGAACGCCGGTGCGTCGATATAGATGGACAGCATTCGCCCGCCCATGAAATCGCGTTGCGACGCGTCGGCACCGGCGTAGCGTATTCCAAGCTGCTTGCGGACCTGGCTCTGGGCTCCATCCGCGCCAAAAAGATAGCTCGCACGGATCAGTTTCCGGGTTCCGTCGGCCAGGTTCTTGACGTCTGCGACGATACCGGTTTCGTCCTCTACGAAACCGGACAGCTCGCAGTTGAAACGGATGCTCACGTCATCCAGCGCCTCGGCTTTGCGAAACAGGGTTTGCTCCACGAGGCTTTGCGGTACGCGGTGCGGCAATTCCGGACCGTTCCACACCTGCTCGTTTTCCCTCACGAAACGTGCGGCGTCGCCGGAACTCGGCATGCTGTGGCGGGCCAGCTCATACCCGGCATAAGTCGTGAAATAGGCGACATCCGTCGGATAATCGCCAGGCAGGCCGAGCTTTCGGATCTCGTCGGCAAACCCGAGGCGGCGATAGTGTTCCATCGAACGCGCCTGCGTGGCATTCGCCTGCGGTGCGGTTGCAACCCCGTCTTCCCTGTCCACGACAATGGTCGAGACACCCCTGCGGCCCAGTTCGTTGGCCAGCATGAGACCGCACGGTCCCGCTCCAACGATAACAACACTTGCTTTGGCCGACGTCATGACCTGCTCCTCCCTCGTGGATAGGGAGAGGAGTGTTAAGCATCAAAAGCGATTGACAATAGATTTCAAAATTGTCTGACCGATAAATGATTGCTATCGGTCATGATCTCATCCGACTTCGCAACTCTTTGGACGAGATGCGAAAAATACTCCGCCGCCGGTGTCAGTCCTATTCCGGGCCTGTGCACCATCATGATCGGCGGCGCCGCGAAAGCCTTTTCCAGTTTGATCTGCTCCACGAATCCGCTCACGGTTGGCGATTCAATCCACTGAACCGGCATCATGGCTAACAGGTCCGTATTGATGATAACGGTCAGGACTGAAAATGCGGATTGGCACTGGCAAACAAGGTGCGGTGCTCCCAGTCCGTGCTCTGCGAACACCTGCTTGAGTTCATCCTCCGCATTGCGCGTGATTGACGTGGTCAGCCATGCCGCATCCGCCAGGTCGTGGACTGACCTTGCGTTGATCAGCGGGTGACCCCGGCGGCAGGCGACGACGCGCGTGTTGTCAAACAACTTCGTGATTTGCAGGTCCGCCGGTTGCACCCGCTCGGTCACGGGTCCGACATAAAGATCGACCTGACCGTTGCGCAACTCCGCTTCAAGCGTTGGAAGGAACCCTTCAATGATGCGCAGCCGAACATTCGGATAGCGGGTCTGAAAGGAGCGCAAAATCTTCGCGAGGATACCGAGATGAGCCGCGGAAGAAAAACCGACGACAAGTTCGCCGTCCACCTCGCCTTGCCGCTGGTTTACAGCTTCGCGTGCCCTGCGTATCTCACCGAGAATTAGCATCGCCCGGACCAGGAACTCCTGCCCGATCGGCGTCAGCTTCACGCCGCGGGCTTCGCGCACGAACAATTGCGCGCCAAGGGAATGTTCGAGCTCCTGAATACTGCGTGTGATGGCCGGCTGCGCCAGTCCAAGCACGCGCGCCGCCGCGCGCAGGCTTCCGTTTTCGGCTACAGCCACAAAATCGCGAAGCTGATTGAATTTCATCCGCTGCTCCGATCACAATTCATTATCAGTTCGATTTATTTGATATCTAACATGAAGCACCCGCCCGGGATAAATCATAATTCATAGCTTGGAATGCGCGGGCCGGATGCGGTCGGATATCGCCCATCTCCCTGCTGCCGAAAAGCGACTTCTGGGAGGAATAAATGCTTAAGATTCTAGGGACTACACTTGCCGCATTCGCCATGACCGCCTGGCTTGGCGGCATTCGGGAAGCAGACGCAGCCGATTTCATTCTGAAAATTTCGTCCCCTGCGCCCCTGAGCGACAATGATGCGCTGTCGGCCTGGTTCAGGGCGTTTGAAAATGGACTGGAAGAGCATTCAGACGGCCGGATCGATGTGCAGCTCTACCCGTCGAGCCAACTTGGCCCCATCCCCTCAACGGTAGAGGGTGTGGCGTTGGGTACCATCGAAATGACGGCGCCTATTATCGGCTTTCTGTCCAAGCTCGATCCGCGCTTCCAGGTGCTCGATGCAGCCGGTCTGTTCGATAACGAAGAACATGCGTTGAGGACGCTGTCGGATCCGAGTGTCCGTAAAATGCTTTCAGAGTTTGGAGCGTCGGCAAACGTCGAGCCGCTTGTCGTCCTCACGAGCGGCCAAAGCGTTGTCATCTCACGGTCTCCAATCAACGATCCCGACAAGTTCTCCGGTGTGAAACTGCGTACCGGGGGAGCAACGCCGCTGTTGAACGAACCGATGCAGGCCCTGGGCGCCGCCCCCGTCGCCTTGCCTCTGGGCGAAGCCGCTCCGGCCCTTCAAGTCGGCACCATCGATGCGGCAGCCATCAACATGCCGGTCGCAATCGGGTTCAAATTCGCCGATGTGGCCAAGGAAGCGACGTATCTTCCCGGCAGCTTCACGGTGATCGGCGGGATCGTCAGCAAGGACTTTCTGGCTTTGATCGGACCGGACCTTGAAGCGATCGTACGTGAAGAGGCGGAAAACGCTAAGAAAGCCTACGCTGAAAAGCTCAAGAGCGGCCCGGCGTTTCTTGAGGGCGTTTGGGCCAAGCAGGGAGGACACCTGCACACTTTCGACGCGGAACAGAAAAAGGCTTACACCGACGTAGTCACCGCTGCCGTCGAAAAGGTCGTCTCCGGCAACCCGCAGATGCAAGCCGACTATAACATCCTCAAGGCAGCCGCCGACGCGGCGCGCTGATCAACCTGCCGGCCGGAGGCGCCAGCCTCCGGCAAGAGGTGAAGGGAGAGCGGGATGTTTCGCCTGACCGACCGGATCATGAACGGCATCCTTAAGGTGCTCGGCATGACGTTGATTGCGATGGTGCTTTTGAGCGTCGTCAACGTCATAAGCCGCTACATTTTCGACAAGGCGCTGCTTTGGGCCGATGAAATCGCCGTTCTGGCGATGATCGTGATCGCCTGGCTCGGTCTGATCATTTGTGCGTGGCGCAACATGGAAATTCGAATGGAGATCGTCGTCTCGGCGCTCCCGCTTCCGCTGCAAAACGTGACCAGGGCTGTCCAGCAGGCCACGATCACGGTGTTTTGTTTCTGGGCAACCTGGCTGTCCTTTGGCTACGTCGCCAGGGTTTTCAGGTTCGGCATGACAAGCGACAGCGCCGGTATACCGATCTGGTATTTTCACGCCGCCGTAACCGTCAGTCTGACGGCAGTGGGCCTCATTGCTTTCTCCCGGGTGCTTCAGGCCGTTTTCGCCGGCATCAGGGGATCGGGTCCGAGCAAGCAACCGAAGGGCCTGGAAACATGAGTTTCGCACTTGGCATTTTACCTGCCGGCCTTCTGCTCGCCGGGTTTCCGATCTTCATCGTCCTGTTGGCGGCGTCCATGATCGCGCTCAGCGTCTACATGTCGGTCCCGCTGACGGCGGTTCAGCAGAACCTGTTCGGCTCCATCAACACCGTCGGTCTTCTCGCTATTCCCTATTTCATTTTCGCAGGCGAACTGATGTCCCGTGGAACGGTTTCGGTCCGCCTCGTGAATTTCGTCCGCTCCTTTGTCGGACCTCTGCCCGGCGCCCTCGGCGTGACGACAGTCGGTACAGCAAGCATCTTCGGAGCGATTTCCGGCTCCAGTGCAGCTGCGGTCGCTTCGGTGGGCAAGGTCATGTATCCGGCAATGGATGCTGCAGGCTATCCGAAAACGATTTCCGCGGGGATGATCACTTCGGTGAGTGCGATCGGCATCATTATCCCGCCATCGATTCCGATGATTGTCTACGGAGCGTCTTCAGAGACCTCGATCCCCCGGCTCTATGCCGCAGGTATCCTTCCCGGTTTGCTGCTTGCCGCGATGCTCGCCCTTTACATTGTGATCCGGGCGAGCGGCTCACGCTTCGAGGTCGCCGAACGTCTGTCCTTTTCAAATATCCTGAAGGCGACAGGCAAGGCATTCTGGGCGCTCGGGGCGCCGGTCATTGTCCTTGGTGGCATTTACGGCGGCGTCTTTTCGCCGACCGAGGCGGCTGCGGTCGCCAGTCTCTATGCCATCGTTGTCACCCGCCTGATTTTTCGCGAGCTGACCTGGAAAGATATCCTGGACTGCGCGATGAACACGGCTCTCTTCTCGGCGCAGATCCTGGTGATCGTAGCGACGGCAGGGCTCTTTTCCTGGATCCTTACGGTCAACCAGGTCCCCCAGCACCTCGTCACCTGGATTGCGTCCGCGAATGTTCAGCCCTGGCAGTTTCTACTGATTGTAAACGTCTTGCTGCTCGTTTGGGGATGTGTCATGGAGCCGATGTCGGCCATCCTCCTGCTGACGCCGGTGCTCATCCCGCTCGTTGACGCCCTCGGGATCGACAAGGTCCATTTCGGGATCATCTTGACCCTGAACCTGGCCGTGGGGCTCTTCACTCCGCCATTCGGAATCAACATCTTTGTCGCCCAGTCCGCATTGAAAATGCGAACCATCGATGTTTACCGAGGCGTCTTGCCCTTCCTGCTGGTATTCTTGGCCGCCCTTGTGCTGATCACCTACATTCCGGCGATTTCGATGACGAGCGCAGAGCTGTTCATGCTGGACTAGCGTGTTTTCCGATCACTTTAGGCCATTTGCAGACCAGCATGCGGACGGTAGCGAGCGCAGCGCGTCTCGAGCTTTTCACTGAAACTCGATGAAATTCTCGATCACTTTGGCCTGCGATCTCAAGATTGTATCCAGGCGGCGACCCGTATCCTCCGTCAAATCCGACTGCTTCACGACGAAACTGAGGGACGCGTGGACCGCCAAAGCCTTGAAATTCATGGGAACCGCTATTCCCGCCAGACCTTCATCCACCTCGCCGGATGCCGTTACGACCCCGGCCTTGCGAATGGACTCAAGGTCGGCGCGAAAGTCGTCGGTAATCAATTCGCCTTTGTCGGACAGTCTTCGCAGCAGCTTGTCACGCCTGCGCGGGGACAGGCCCGCCAGAACGGCTTTCGATGTGGCGCCCCGCATGATTGGCATGGGCCGGCCGCGTTCATAGCTCGTCTGTTCACCAAAGCGGGCCGAACGGGCATCGGCAACACACATGACCTTGTCACCGTAAAGCCTGGCGAGCACGACACAGCAGGGGACGCCCGCCTGTTCGACCAGAGGCATCAGGAAAGTTCTGCCGGACCGCACAAGCGGATCGGTTTCTCTCAATTTGTGTTCGAATTCCAGAAAGATCGGTCCAAGCCGATATTGGGAGTCTGCCGCACTTTCCAGAAAGCCTGCAGCGACGAGCTCACGTACGGTGCGGTAAACGTTGCTGGAGGATGTCTGCAATGCCTCAGACATATCCGCCACCGTCCATAGACTGCTCTGATCGAGAAACAGCCGGAGGATATTCTGATATCGGTCAAAACCAGCCACTACCGGCCCCTCTTGCGCGATCGTTCACCCGGCCCCGAATCCGTGTGTTGCCGGACTGGCCCGACCGCGCAGACTACTGCCGCAGATTTTCGCGTCAAACGATTACCTGATAGGCGCATTCGGGTGGAAAAAGATCTTCCGGCGTCAGCAGCCGGGTCGTGACGCCCTGCTCATGGCAATAGCGAAGAAACGCGTTCAAAGTCTTCCGGTTTGCCTCGACGCCGTAAGGCCACACATTCCCGTCCGGAAACAGCAAGTCACTCATCGCGATCATATAGTCAGCTCCCCAGGCGACCGGGAAATAGGACGTTGTAATATCCGTCAAGGCGTTGACCGTTCGGCGCTTGGCCTCGTCAAACGCGTCGACAATATTTCGCAAAATCCAGCGGTTTGCATCGTAGAGTTCCTTGCGGACGACCATCACATGCATGATGGGGAAAATCCCGGTCTCGTCGAAATAGGATTTTTCGGCCGCCTGGACGTCGGTAAAGAGCCGCCGCACCTTTGGATGGCCGGCGAGGAAACTGTCCGGCGGCCGGGCCGAAATGACCGCGTCGATGTCGCCGGTGGCAATCATGTCGCTCAAGCTGCGATCTGCCGCCGTGTGAAGTCTGACGCCCTTGGGCAGGGAGAGCTTCAGCCCCTCCTTCCGTCCCGGGCGGTTGACACCTGCCTGAACCCAATCGATTTCGTGCAGGGGAACATTCGCCTGGTGAACGAGATACCCCTTGGCATAGACGGCCGCGGTTTGGGACCATTGGGCAATGCCCACGCGTTTTCCCCGCAGATCACCTACATGGGCGATACCGGCGTCCGAGTTCACGTAGAAAGCGCTTTGCCGGAACACCCGGGAAGGGAAGACCGGAATCGCCACCATTTCCGGACGCGCACAACCGTCGATGTGGGCGCAATATCCGGCGAAGGAATACTCGGATACATCGAATTCTTTTCCCATGGCAAAACGCAAACCGACCTGCTCGAAAGGATAGGTCAGGATATTGAGATCAATTCCCTCCGGCCGGACGCGGCCGGTTACAAGGTCCCGGGTATGTGCGTAATCGCTGATTGCCATAGTAAGACGTAACGGCATTGAATAGCTCCGTAAATTGACCGGTATCTTTGGTTCCATTGCCGTCAAACCGGGCTGCTCGTCCGGGGCGGCTGCGAACAGTCTGAGCGGCTTAATGCTCTTTCATCAGCCGACCGGCGCCTGGCTGGATCGGATAAGGCCGGGCAAACTGCCTTTCCGCTGCCGGTGTCCCCTACCCCCGGAGCACCGGTCCCAAGCCCGGCGCCGCGCATCATTCGGTCGCTGACGGCTGCCTGTTCCTGCGTGTTTGCTTCCTCCGACTCCGCCCCCGGCTAGGCGCGGCTGCTCTGTCATTGCAGGCAACAATAACGGGATTGTCGGAGAGGCACAATGATTATCCGTTTTTTTATCAAAATATGAAAATATATGAGATTTTAGACAGAGGCCCGAAAGATCGGAAAAAATTCTCTCCATATCCGAATTATCCAATAAAAACAGCCACATTTTCCAAACATTTCCTCGAGGACATGAAACGACAGGGGTAATTCAATCAATATTTTCCCCATTCAGTAATTGACCATTTTATCATTATTAGATAATTCAGAGAAATTATGGATGCCATGGACCGGTGTCTGGTTAGGGAGGAAATCGATCTCATGAAACGCGTATTAGGCTCAGCACTTCTCGCCGCAGGTCTTCTCTGCACAACCGGCGCATTTGCCGAGGAGACGCTGCGAGGCGTCTCCGCATTGCCGAAGAACAACATCGTGACGCAAAGCTTTCTCGACTATGTCGAAATGGTGAATGCGGCCGGGAAGGGTATCGTTCGTATCGATGTCGTCGGCGGACCGGAGGCCTTGCCGGCCAATCAGCAAGACACCGCGCTTCGAAATGGCGTGATCGACATACAAAGCGGACCGGCTGGCTATTATTCCGGCGTCTTGCCGGAAAGCGAGGCTTTTACGGGCGCGACCGTGACTGCGGCCGAAGCAAGGGAAAACGGCGCATTCAACATGATGAAAAAGGCCTGGCGCGATCGCCTGGGGGCGGAGCTGCTGGCCTGGAACGGCGCCGGGATCCGATATTACATCTACCTCGCGACAAAACCCCGCCTCGACGAAGCCGGCAATCTCGACCTCAAAGGCGTGAAGCTGCGGTCGGTCGGCACATACCGCGACTGGTTCGATGCCCTTGGCGCGCAGAATATCATGCTGCAGCAGTCGGAAGTGTTTACCGCGCTTGAGCGGGGCGTTGTCGATGGTTTCGGCTGGATTACCTTTGTGTCGGATATTGGTGTGAACAGCCTTCTCAAGGCACGCATCGGCCCCGCCGTTTGGCAGGGGTCGCCGGTCATCATGATGAATGCCGAACGCTACGATGCCCTGTCGCCGGAAGCACAAAAGATCCTGCAGGACGCGTCCATCGAGTTGGAAGCGAAAATGGCGGCAAAAATGCCGGAGCGGAATGCCCACGAAGCCGAAAGGCTGAAGGCCGACGGCGTGGAACTCGTCGAACTTGAACCCGCCGCCGCCAGGCAGCACGTGAAACTTGCTCAGTCCGTGGTCTGGGACAAGTTGAATGAAGTGGTTCCGGCATTCGCCGCCGAGATCCGCCCCCTGCTTTATCCTGAAAACTGAAAACCCCTATTGCGCAGGTGCCGCCGCATTTTTGCAGCGG
This sequence comes from uncultured Roseibium sp., assembly GCF_963675095.2. Classification (GTDB taxonomy): domain Bacteria; phylum Pseudomonadota; class Alphaproteobacteria; order Rhizobiales; family Stappiaceae; genus Roseibium. The sequence continues at coordinate 113,478 of NZ_CAXXSJ010000029.1, forward strand.
CACCGCACTAAGGATCAGACATGCAGAAAATCATTCTCGGTTCTGCGTGGGCCGGCTTCATCCGCGTCCTGTTTGGCTGCGGCGCGGCCTGCCTGCTGCTGATTGTTGCGGTCACCATTTGGGATGTCGCCGCCAGAAATGCGGGATTTTATGCGCCGATCTGGCTGAGCACGTTCGTCGAGTTCGCACTGCCCGTCTGCACGATGTTCGCAGCGCCCTATCTCGTCCGCCAGCGCGCACATGTCGCGATGGAGCTAATCGATGGTGCGCTTAATGACAGCGCAAAACGGCTGCTCGTTTTCCTAACCGACATTGCCGCCGCAGGCGTCTCGCTCTTGGTGGCTTGTTACGCATGGATCGGCGGCTATGACAGCTGGAGCCGCAGCGAAGTCGTGGTTCTTGCAATCGACGTGCCCCGCTGGATCCTTTACGCGGTTCTGGCAACGGGCCTCCTGTTGTGTGCGATCGAATTTATCCGCCACGCCGTCCTTGCTGTGCGGGCTCTGGCGTTCGCTCACCGACCCGATGCCGGAGGAAGATCATGATGCCCTGGTATCAGGCCTTTCTGATGATGATCGGCGTGATCCTTGCGCTGATGGCGTTACGGATCCCGGTGGCTTTTGCGTTTCTGATCGTGAATGTCATTGGCGTGTCCATTTTCATGGGGGGCCATTTTGGGCTGGTGCAGCTCGCCGCCAATGCCTCCGAGGCTCTTGCCAATTATTCCCTGGTGCCGATCCCGCTTTTCATCCTGATGGGCGAACTGTTTTTTCACACCGGCGTCGCCCAGAGGGTATTCGTCGTCGTGGATCAATTGCTGGGAAGCGTTCGCGGGCGGCTTGCCTATGTCTCAATCGGCGGCGGAACAATATTCAGCGCCCTGTCAGGCTCAAGCCTGGGCAACGTGGCCATGATGGGGTCGACGATGTATCCGGAGATGCACAGGAAGGGTTACTCCGACACATTGTCCATCGGCCCGATCATTGCGACCGGCGGCCTGGCCGCCATCATTCCGCCCTCGGGCCTCGCCGTCGTCCTTGGAAGCCTGGCCGGGATGGATGTCGGGAGGTTGCTGCTTGCCGGACTGGTACCCGGACTGCTTCTCGCCTTTTCCTTTGCGGCTCTGGTTTTCGTGATCTCGTTTCTGCGCCCGGAAGCCGCGCCGCAATATGAGACCGCCCAAATCTCCTTTGCGGAGAAACTGTCCCTGATCGCGGTCAATCTCGTGCCGATGGCTCTCGTCATCATCGTTGTGATGGGGCTCATCATTTTCGGCATCGCCACGCCGACGGAAGCCGCCGCTTTCGGAGTCGTTTCCGTCATGCTGGTCGCCGCATTGTTCCGCCAGCTAACCGCCAAGGCGATCGTCCAGGCCGCTTCGAGCGCCATGAAGATCAGCGGCATGATCTTCATGATCATTCTGGCATCGACGACGTTCAGCCAGATCCTGTCCCTCTCCGGGGCGACACGCGGACTGGTGGATTGGGTTCAATCGGTCGATTTCAGCCTGACGGCCGTATTAGCGACGATGGCCCTGGTTCTGATCGTGCTCGGTGCGTTTCTTGAGCCCGTCGGCATCATGATGCTGACCATCCCGGTGTTCATGCCCCTGGTACAGAGTTATGGCGTGGATCCGCTTTGGATGGGGGTCTTCATCCTCATCTTCATCGAACTGGGGCTTGCCACACCGCCATTCGGTCTCGCGCTTTACGTGATGCTGGCGTCGGCACCTGGAAAGTCCATCATCGACTTGACCCGCGCCGTTGCTCCTTATCTCGCCTGTTCTCTGCTGTTGGTCGTGCTGATTACCCTGGTCCCGGACATCGTCCTGTTCCTGCCCTCGCTGGCAGCGCGCTGAGCCTCTTTTTCCAACTTCAACTCAATTCGGGTGCGTCATGATGAAATCTATCAAGGGTCGAATGCTAATTGGCGGCGAGCTTGTCGAAAGCGTCAGCGGCCGGTGGAAAGACTGTATCAATCCCGCAGACGAAACCGTCATCGGTGCGGCACCGGTGGGAACACGCGAAGACGTCAGCCGCGCTGTCGATGCGGCTCAGGCCGCATGGCCGGCCTGGTTTGAAACCGATGCAAGCGAGCGGGCCGACATCCTTCTCAAATTCGGAGAGAAGCTGTCGGAACGTTTCGAGGAACTGGCGAAAATCGAGGTGATCGATAGCGGAAACACGCTGAAGCCGACACTTCACGCGATGGACGAGATCTCCAAGACGATCAAGTTCTATGCCGGGATCGCGCCGATGATCCGCGGCGAAACCATTCCCGCTTCGACCCGGCACATGCACATGACGGTGTTGGAGCCCTATGGTGTCGTCGGCCGGATCGCAGCCTATAATCATCCGGCCCTGTTTTCTGTTGCAAGAACGGTCGCTGCCCTGGCTGCGGGCAATGCCATTGTTGTCAAACCGCCGGAGACCTCTCCCCTGTCCGTTCTTGTGCTTGGAGAGGTCGCGCGGGAAACCCTGCCGGCAGGGGTGTTCAACATCGTCAACGGCCCGGGTTCCGAAGTCGGCGACGCCCTGGTCCGTCATCCGGAAGTCAAACGTCTCGCTCTGATCGGCTCCGTTGTGACCGGGCGCGCGATTCAACGCGCGGCCGCGGACGTCGCCGTCAAGCACATTACCCTGGAACTCGGCGGCAAGAACCCGATGATCATCTTCCCCGATGCCGATCCGGAGAAGGCTGCGACAAGTGCCGTCAAGGGCATGAATTTTTCCTGGCAGGGTCAGTCCTGCGGCTCGAACTCCCGCGTCCTTGTGCACCGGGATATCTACGAGGACGTGCTGGCGCGTATTACTGCAAAGGTTTCAGCACTGCGCCTTGGTGATCCGTTGTCCCTTGAGACCGACATGGGGCCGATCAACAACGCCAGGAGCTATGCGCATGTCACAAGCTTCCTCGATCGGGATCAGACATCGGGCGCACGGACGATGACCGGAGGCAAACGCCCCGGCGGCCCTGAATTCGCAAAGGGGTACTGGGTCGAGCCGACCGTGTTCGCCGATGTATCACCGTCCATGCGGGTTTGGCGCGAAGAGGTTTTCGGGCCCATCATGGCAGTTGCCCCCTGGGACGATTACGAAACCATGGTCGGCGAGGCGAACGATACAACCTACGGGCTTTCGGCCGCCATCTGGACGAATGACATCACCGTCGCGATGAAGACGGCCAGACGTTTGCGCGCAGGCAGCATCTTTATCAATGGCTCAAACACGCATTTCGTCGGCATGCCTTGGGGCGGCTTCAGGGACAGCGGGATCGAGCGGGAAGAAGGCGTCGAGGAAATCCGAAGCTATCTGGAGACCAAGGCAATCAACATCATGCTTTGACCGGCGCGGCGCGCAAACAAGGCGGAGGCCGTTCCCATGGAAAAGAGCGGGCCGACCTCCGCTGGCGATCCGTTCGCGGACGCTCGTTTCCAGGGGGTTATGGTTGCGAGAGTTTGTCGGACGACAACAGGATTTCCGTCGTCCTCCTAATGTGTTCGGCCATCAGCTTTCGCGCCAACGGTATATCCTTGGCCATGACGGCATCGAAAATCGCCTTGTGTTCCGCATTCACATCGCGTTCCGTCCGGGCAAGGGAAACGGATAACCGGCGATACCGTTCGCTCTGGTTAAACAGCATCTTCCGAATTCTCAGGAGCCACGGGCTCATGCAGTTGGTGACCAGCGCCTCGTGAAACACGGAGTGAGCGTCCAGCCAGGCCGGGTTGGCAACCCGGCGGTTTTCCGGATCGCGTTCCGGCAGATTTGCCAGGCGGTGGTACGCCGCCACGAGCTTCGTCTCGGAATCGAGATCGGCGTGTTTGATCGAGTTCTCCAGGCACTCGCCTTCAACGAGAACACGCGTTTCCGTGATATCTGCCAGGTCCTCAACGGAGACTTTCGGAACAGTATAGCCTTTTTGCGCCGTGGCCACTGCCATTTCCTCCGCGGCAAGCCGGGCAAGCGCCTCCCTTACGGCGCCGAGGCTGATCTTCAGGTCAGCTGCAATTTCATTGATGCGAAGACGTTTCCCGGGCTCAAGACGGCCTGTGAGGATTTCATCCTTGATCTGCTGATACGCCGCTTCCGTTTGCGTACCGCCGGCCGGTTTGGTCATGGAAAAATCCTTTATCAATGAAGAAATATATTTATCAGGCCGATTCCAACCTTTCAAGGGATCGAACGCAGCCCAACAGCGATGAAAAAATCACGTTCCTCTCGGTTGAATGAAATTGAAAATTATTGCAATAATTTCATTTGGTCGACAGGAAACAGTTTGTGCCCGAAATTACTGCAAAAGACATCGCTCATGCCGCCGGGGTTTCGCAGGCGGCGGTTTCCCGCGCCTTTAATCCGGCAGCTTCCATAAAGCAGAAAAAGCGGGAGATGATCCTGAAGGTGGCCCGTGAGATGGGGTACGAGCCTCCGGCATTGAGATCCCTGACCGAAGCGGGAACCGGCGCGATCGCGCTGATTGCCGCTGACCTCGACAACCCGTTTTACCCGGTTGCCGCGGACACACTGGCAAAGGCTCTTTTCCGGCGCGGACGGCACCTGATCCTTTACACGGTTCCGCAAGGCCAGACCGTTGACGACGTTTTACGGAATGTCCTGAAGTTCAAACCCGAGGCGGCAATCGTCGCATCGGCAACCTTATCGTCGTCCGTCGTGGCCGCCTGCCGGCGCCAGGGCATGCCCATCATACTTTTCAACCGCACGCAGCACGACCCGAATGCAACGGCTGTGGTCTGTGACAACTATGCCGGCGGCCGCATGATCGCCCGCCGCTTCCTGGAGCAGGGCCGTAGCCGGATTGCCGTTATCGGCGGTGTGCAGGACACCTCAACCCATCGGGAGCGCCTGCGGGGGTTCAGCGACGCACTTGCCGAAGCCGGCGTATCCGTATTCGCGCAAACTAGCGGTTATTTCTCTTATCAGGGCGGGCAGAGCGCGGCACTGGAACTGCTCCGCCGGCCACAGCGTCCCGATGCGATCTTCGCCGCGAACGATGTTATGGCGCTGGCGACGATCGATGTCGCCAGGACCCTCGGCCTGTCAGTTCCGGACGAACTTGCCATCATTGGCTTTGACGATATTCCGATGGCGAGCTGGGAATCTTACCGGCTGACCACCGTTCGCCAACCAACCGAACGCATGGTGACCGATGCGCTCGAGCTTATCGACGCGCAGCTCTCGGATCGTTCAATCGAAGGCACCGTCAGAACCTCCCCGGTGCGGCTGATACCGCGCGACAGCGGTTAGCTGTCCCTTTTGATCTGCTGCCTGTGCGATCCGTCCCGATGCCGAATACGGCTTTCGCCAGGTTGGGTCCGTCTCAATAAAGAATGAAAAAATTTCAATTTTTCATATTTTATTGCATTGATTTTCATTCGCGTTAGCTTGGTCGGCAGGACAAGGAGACGCCACATGACTATTGCCTATTTGAAGCGCGGCAAATCGGAACTGGAACGCTCGCAGGACGACGAGAAAACCCGCGCGGTTGTTGAAACAACATTGAAGGATATTGAAGCGCGCGGGGATGCTGCCGTAAGGGAACTGTCCGAGAAGTTCGACAAGTTCAGCCCCCCGTCCTTCCGCCTGTCGCAAAGCGAGATTGACGCTCTGATGAATCGTGTCTCCGCGCGCGATATGGAGGACATCAAGTTCGCGCAAACCCAGGTGCGCAATTTTGCCCAGGCTCAGCGCGACTCCATGCTGGACATCGAAATCGAAACCATGCCCGGCGTCATTCTGGGCCACAAAAACATCCCAGTGCAGTCGGTCGGCTGTTACGTTCCGGGCGGCAAGTTTCCGATGGTCGCGTCTGCGCATATGTCCGTTGCAACCGCGACGGTGGCAGGTGTACCGCGCATCGCTGCCGCCACGCCGCCCTTTAAAGGCGAACCCAACCCTGCGGTGATCGCCGCCATGCATCTGGGCGGCGCCCACGAGATTTATGTCCTCGGCGGCATACAGGCGATTGGCGCCATGGCCATCGGTACGGAATCCATTGATCCGGTGCATATGCTCGTCGGCCCGGGCAACGCCTTTGTCGCCGAAGCCAAACGTCAGCTTTTCGGGCGCGTTGGCATAGACCTGTTTGCCGGTCCCACCGAAACCATGGTCATCGCCGATGAGACCGTGGACGCGGAAATGTGTGCCACGGATCTGCTGGGCCAGGCCGAGCACGGCTACAATTCGCCGGCCGTCCTGGTCACCAATTCCGAGAAGCTCGCCAAGGACACGCTGGCGGAAATCGACCGTATTCTGCAGATCCTGCCGACCCGGGAAACCGCATCGAAGAGTTGGGAAAACTACGGCGAAGTCATCGTCTGCGACACCTATGAGGAAATGCTCCAGGTGGCCAATGACATTGCATCCGAGCATGTCCAGGTCATGACCGATCGCGACGACTGGTTCCTGGAAAACATGACCTGTTACGGCGCCTTGTTCCTCGGCCCGCGCACAAATGTCGCCAACGGCGACAAGGTGATCGGCACCAATCATACCCTCCCGACCAAGAAAGCCGGCCGGTATACCGGAGGCCTGTGGGTCGGCAAATATCTCAAGACCCACAGCTATCAGAAGGTGACCACCGACGAGGCCGCCGCAAAGATGGGCGAATATTGCTCGCGGCTGTGCATGCTGGAGGGTTTCGTCGGCCATGCCGAACAGGCCAATCTGCGCGTGCGCCGCTATGGCGGCCGCAACATCCCCTACGGCACGGCCGCGGAATGAGCGTTTCACGGACTTTCCGCCTCGATGGCAAGCGCGCGCTTGTCACCGGGGCGGGCCGCGGCATAGGCCGGGCTATCGCCGAGGCCTTTGCCGAATGCGGAGCAGAGGTCGTTCTTTGCGCCCGTACCCGAAGTGAAATCGAAGAAGCCGCCGACTTTCTCAGGGCCAGGGGACTGGCGGCGACCGCCCAGGTTTGCGACGTCATGGACGTTGCGGGCTTTTCGAACCTGATCGAAAACGAGGCTCCCTTCGACATCCTGGTCAACAACGCCGGCACCAACCGGCCCAAGCCGCTCAGCGAGGTCACGGAAGAAGACTACGACGCCGTCATGAACCTCAATGTGCGCGCCGTCTATTTCGCCACGAAGGCGGTCGCCAAATCGATGATCGTCGCGGGACGCGGCGGCTCGATCATGACCCTGTCTTCCCAGATGGGCCATGTCGGTGCCGCCAACCGGACAATCTATTGTGCGTCGAAATGGGCGATCGAAGGCTTTACCAAGGCGCTCGCATGTGAGCTCGGTCCGCACAAGATCCGCGTCAACACGATCTGTCCGACCTTCATCGAGACCCCGATGACGAAGCCATATTTTGAGGATGAAACCTTCAAGAACTCGGTCCTGTCGAAGATCAAGCTGGGACGCATCGGCCAGGTGTCCGATGTCACCGGAGCGGCCGTATTCCTGGCGTCCGACGCCTCCGGTCTGATGACCGGCAGCGCGGTGATGCTGGATGGGGGCTGGACGGCGGAATAACAACAAGGCAACCGGAACACCGCTTTGGGACGGCTTTCAGGCAAAGGCCGTGAGTTCCTTTGAACTTACGGCCGCCCTGCCCCCGCCACACCCGGCCGCAACCGGTAAATCTCCCCGAAACGCTTGATGTGGTCCGGATCGGATTTATCGATCGCGGCCAAGCATAAATAGAGATCCTTGCGATCTTCTCCGCCAAAGACGCATGCGATGGGATTCTTTCCCGGAAATTCCAGCCGCTCGATGACCTTTCCCTCCGGCGAAAGGCGGACAAAGGCATGCTCAAACAGCAGCGGCACCCAAAGGCAGCCGGCATCATCCATACACAGACCATCCGGCGATCCCGGCAACACGGCATGAACGCTGCGGTTGGTCAATCCGCCATCGGCGGCGATCTCGAATTTGAGGATCGACTTGCCGAACGTCTCGCAGACATAGAGTGTCTTTCCATCCGGCGCGATCACCATGCCGTTGGGAAAGAACAGGTCTGGTGCGGCGACCTTGAAGCCGTGGTCGGGATGATGGGCGAAGATCTTGCCGGTGCGCACCGGTTCGTCCTGGCCGAAGAGGAAGCCGGTGTCACCGACCCAGCCCCATCCGTCCGGTCCCAGGATCATGTCATTGAGAAAGCCGGTCGAATTGGCACCGATATCGTGAATAACGGACGCTTTGCCCGTTTCCGGATCGACCGACAGGATCTGCCGCCCCGCGCCGGTCGCCAGACAGATCCGGCCACCGGCGTCGAAATCCATGCCCGAAGGCCGCCCGTCAATTTCTGCAACCTGATGAACCGCGCCGCTTTCGCTAATCGAAACCAGCCTGAAATTCCAGACATCGGAAATCCATAGCCTGCCATTTCTCCATCGCGGGGCCTCCGGCCACGCGAGGCCGGAGGCAAAAGCTTCCAGCCGTCCCGAACCGGGCATCAGGCGATCTCCATTTCATGCGGAATGAAATGCAGCCGGCCCAGCAGTTCGTCGACCAGCAAGCCCAGATCTTCAAGCTTCGGCACACCGCCAAAGACGTAGAAGTCGGGCCGGTGGATGATCGCCTCGATGCTGTTGGCGGCAAAATAGTCCGTATAGGTGCCGTCGACATCGACAACGTCCGCCGGGCCGGATCCGGCAACATGTACGAAATGAACCCCGAGCCGCTCCAGTGCCGCCTTTTGCTCCGGCGAAAGCACTGACGATGGATCTGCCTTTGTGCTGATGACCACAAACTTGGTGCTCGGATAGAATTCGTCGAACAGCTCACGCCGGCCGTCCTTTTCCACCACGGCCTGAAGACCAAGCGTTCCAGCCAAGCCTGAAGGTTTGCCATCGCCGCCGAGCGCAAGAACGCCGGATTCCAGCTTTGGAAAGTCCGGCATGGGCGGCATCCAGCCGTCGCGGAATTTCTGATCGCGAATCCGCGCTTCTTCCAGATCGAGGGTACAAGGCACCTTGCCCGCTTCCAGGGAGATGAGCGTCCAGTCCCTGGTGTGCGGCGAACGCTCTTGTTCATAGGTTTCCAGCAGCCCTTCATCGGCCACCCCGCGTCCGACCAGATCCAGTTTCCAGGCCAGGTTCTTGGCGTCCCGCATGCCCGAACACATGCCCTGCCCCATGAAAGGCGGTGTGGTATGAGCCGCGTCGCCCATCAGAAAAACGCGTCCGCGCCGCCATTCGAGCGCATGGCGCGCCTCGAATGTATAGACGAGCTGGCGAACGATCTCGACATCATCGGGGGTAATTCCCCGTTCCGCCAACAGTTCCCACGCCTTTTCCGGCTTTTCCATATTCGCCGGATTCTCGCCTGGCAGCAGCGCCCATTCCCAGCGTCGATGCCGTTTGCCGAGCGGCAACACGGTGACAGGCCGGCGCGGATCACAGATCTGACCGCAGTCGAACTCGAAGCTGATATCCCGCTTCTTGCGTGCATCCACAACAAGCCATTTCTCGTTAAAGAACAGATCCTCGCGTTCTATTCCCAGGTGATTGCGCATGCCGCTGTTGGCCCCGTCGGCGGCCACAATATAGAGACCTGTGATGACCTGCTTTTCATTGGTCGAAACCGGGCGGGGATTGCCGGCCTGAAGCCGCGTCTTCGCAATCGTCAGGGTGACCTTGTCGCCGTCATCTTTGAAATCCTGGGCTTCGAATTCGAGAAACTGTGTGACGTTCGGGTCGTCGTCGAGACGCTTGCTGATCGCGTTTTCGAAGACGGGCTGGAACTGCATGTAGTCGGAATTGTATCCCGATATGCCTTTTTCCCCCCAGTCGAACTCCAGAAGGAGTTCCCCGTCGGCATTGACCCAGACATATTCGGTTGTCGGATAGCTGTCGGCGAGCATTTCCTTGGCGCAATCAATCGATTGCAGCAGGCGGACAATTTCATGATCGAGGTGTCCGGCCCTCGGCAGACCATAAAGATCGCGATGCTTTTCGACGATCGCGACACTCAATCCGAGTTGCGATGCAGTCGCTGCCATCGTGAGCCCGACCGGGCCACGGCCGATGATGATAATATCAAAAACCTTAGGTTTCATATGTTCCTCCCATCGGCCAGATCTGTCTGGCATCGTCTTTTGGAAAAAAATGCTGTCGCAAAACCGAAGAGGCTTCTTCGACGCCGGCCGGGCCTGAAACCTGGCGGCGAAATGAATCGAAGTAGCCTCTTCGGACGGGCGGCCGAAACGGCTGCGGGAAAACCGGTCACCTTCTTCAGAGCCGGAAGAAAAACGCCGGCAATGAACGCCGGCGTTTTCCCGTCACCGGTCAGAACTCAGTAGGAGCACGCTTCGGCGTACTGATCGGCGTTTTCGGTGCTGATGATTTTGTGGTCTTCATAATATTTTGCGTCGACGCTTTCGCCCGCCAGCACGGCCCTGGCAACATCGGCCGCCCGTTCCGCGGAAGCGACCGGGAGCATCAGAACCGTAGCGGCCATAGCGCCGCGCTGCAGGTTTCTCATTCCCGGCGCCTGGCAATTGCCTCCAACGACGGTCAGTTCCCCCTTGCCTCCGCCCAGGGAGACACCGGCCGTCCGCGCAGCTTGTATCGCCGAATTCGCCAGCGTGTCATTCATACCGTAGATGCCGTCGATCCCGCCTTGAGCGGCAAAACGCGCAAGTAGCTGGCCGGCTGCCTGCTCTCCGGCAACCGGATTCCAGCTGACGTCCTCGATCGCGACGATTTCAGCGTCCGGTAATTTGTCCTTCAGGGCATCGGTGAAACCCTGCATCCGAACGGGTGCGATACCTTCAGCCATCGAACCGGTTATCGCGGCGACCTTGCCATTTTCCTTGCCAGCCTCGCGTAATGCCTGTGCCATCGCGACACCGGCCTGCTGCCCGAGCACATAGGAATTCTCGCCGATATAGCTGGCTGAAAGCGGAACCATGGCCCCTTGGGGTTCCGATACGATCGTCACAACCGGAATATTGGCGTCATGCGCGCGGGTCGCCGCCGGCACGATCGCCTTCTGACTGATGGGCTGAATGACAAGAAGGTCGAATTTCTGCCCTACGGCGTCATCGATCTGCCGTGCCTGCAGGGCCGGATCGAAGGGGCTGGAGAAAACGCTGACCGAAAACGCGTTCTCGCTCGCCTTCTTTTCAAAGGCCTGCGCCCAGGTCCCGATAAAGGCGTCCTGTGTCGGCCCGACCAGCAGCGCGACACGTCCTTCGGCAAGAGCCGGCACGCTTGTGAACGACAATCCGGCCACCAGCAGGCCGGCGGCGGCAAGCATCTTCTTCAATTTCGTCATCTTGTTCCTCCCTTGATTGGAAAACCGGCGAATGCGGCGCCTCCCCAAAGAACACCTCTCCCTGATGCTCCTGGCGCCGGTCGGTTTCGGAATGAAGGGGAAGCTAGCATAAGATTTTTTATTCTAAAATATATTTTTTATGATAATATCAATTTTAGAATTGAAGATAGAATTCTGTTTGTCCGGGCCGACGGGAGCGGATCGGGACCAAAGCAAAAGGGAGGAAAAAGAATGCCTTGCCGTTCATCGGAGGGAATAAGCCGGTTTGACCTTGAGCCCGAACCCGGCCGGAAAGCGGGTTCCGCAGGCGCCGCAAAATACCGGCAGCCCAGGCGACACACAGCGGCATGGAGGCGCCGATGATCGCCGCGACTGCAGCCTTGAATGAAATGCAAACGCCGGCAGTGCCACCCAAAGTCCTGAATGCCCGAAATTTGAGTAAGCGTTTCGGACACATTCAGGCACTGGAGAATGCGGCCATCGAACTCGAGGCCGGCGAGATCCGCGCGGTCTGCGGGGAAAACGGTGCCGGCAAGAGTACGCTGGTCAAAATCCTGACCGGCATTCTCCAGTCCGACACGGGAAACATCGAAATAGACGGTCGCGCCGTCCACATCAAAAGTCCGAGAGACTCACAGGAAGTCGGCCTCAATCTGGTTTCTCAAGAGCTCAGCATCTGCCCCGATCTGTCGGTCCTGGACAACATCTGGCTGGGGTCGATCGAAGTGCCGATGTTCCACCGCAAGAAGGCGTTTCGCAACCGGGCGCGGAAAACGCTGGAGATGCTCGGCGCGGCGCATATCGATCTGGACCAGCCGGCGGCGAAGCTGAGCACGGGCGAACGGCAGATCGTCGAGATCGCAAGAATGCTCGGGCGCGACACGCGGATACTTATTCTCGACGAACCCACCGCAACACTTTCCGACTCCGAAATCGAGCGGGTCATGCAGGCCTTGAAGGCACTGAAACGGGAAGGTCACGCGATCCTCTATATCACCCACCGGCTGTCAGAGGTTTTCGAGATCTGCGACACCGTCACCGTGATGCGCAATGGTCGCGAAGTCCTGGCGGCAAACGTCTCCGATCTCGACCGGAAGGCATTGATCGAAGCAATGCTCGGCAGACCGTTCGAGGAAATGTACCCCACGCACAAGCCGGCTTCCGGTGAAGCGGCGGCACTACGGATTGCCAATCTGAATATCCCTGGGGCTGTCGACAAGCTGAACCTGGTTGTGCCGCGCGGCCAAATCGTCTGCCTGACAGGACAGGTCGGGTCCGGGGCCGAAGACGTGGTGCACGCTGTCGCCGGAATGCTTGTCGAAGCCGAAGGAGACATTTCGGTCAACGGCCGCCGCCTTCAGCCCGGGTTTCCGGAAAAGGCAAAGAAACTCGGGATCCGTTTCGTTTCGGGCGACCGGGCGGAAGAAGGGATTTTCATCGGATTGAGTGTCACCGACAATCTGGTGGCGACCCGCCTGGATGCACGCGGCCTTGCCGGTGTGCTGTCGCCGGGGGCGCTTAAAAAAGAAGCCGCCCGGCTGGCCGAGAAAATCAGGTTCGACCGGAGGCGCCTCGCTTCGGTTGCGTCCACCTTGAGCGGTGGCAATCAGCAGAAGCTCGCTTTCGGCCGTTGCATAGACCATGGCAAGCCCGGGGTCATCGTGATGATTGAACCGACCCGCGGCATAGACGTCGGCGCGCGGGCGGAAATCTATCAGCTCATGCGCGATTTCTGCGATCAGGGCTACGGGCTGCTCATCGCATCTACCGACTTTTCCGAGGTTCTGGGCATCGGCGACCGGATCGTCACCCTCTATCGGGGAAAAGTCGTTCAAACCTATCACGCAGGGCAAGTCACCATGCCCCAGATCGTCGCCGACGTAACCCATCCGGTGATGTCATGACAGATAACACACAGGCGCCAAATGCCTTGCAATCGGATCCCGGCAGAATGACTAGCCAACTCGACTGGCTCTGGCCTTCCCCTTCTACCTTGTTTCGCTGGTGCATTGTCGTGGCACTTGCCGTCTTCGCGGTCACCACCCCCGGCTTTTTGTCACCGACAAGCCTCCGGTCGCTGCTGTCGACAGCGTCTCTGGTGGGGTGCGTTGCCGTCGGCATGACATTTGTCACCATGAGCGGCAACATCATGTCGTTCAGTCTTGGCGCGAGCCTTTCCGCAACGACCGTCGTTTTCGTTTGGCTCCTGCCTTATGGCGCGGCGGCCGCCGTGACCGGTGCCTTGTTGTTCGGTGCCGGCATCAATGCGGTGCAGGGGCTTGTCATTGGCTATTTTCGGGCCAATCCCATCATCGTCAGCATGGCGGCCTTCGCACTGATCCTTGGCGTGTTCACCATGCTGACGGGTGGGCGGGGCATCTACATCACGACCAACGACGCCGAAATCTTCAATACCAATTTCAGCTTCGTGCCGGGACCGCTGATGGCCTTTGCCGCCTGTGCCCTCGTCGGACAGGCGATCCTGCGGTTTACCCGCTTCGGTCGCCAGGTTTTCCTGCTCGGCAGCAATCCGCGCGCGGCGCTGGCAGCGGGAATGGAACCATGGCGTACTGTCACATGGGCCTACGCTCTTGCCGGCCTGTTTACCACCGTAACCGCCGTTTTGATCGCCTCCCGCTACGGTTCGGGCGACCTTCAGCACGGAACGGGTTTTGAATACCAGGCAATCAGTGCCGTTCTGGTCGGCGGAACTGCCATCCAGGGCGGAAACGGGTCGGTGCTGCGTACCTTCATCGGAACGATGCTGATCGCCATTTTTAAGGCGGTTCTGATCCTGCGCGGGTTTTCGATCGAACTTCAGCAACTGCTCATCGGCGTCGTCGTACTTCTCGTCATCATGCTGCAGTGGCGCGCGGGAGATTTAAAATGAGCGCATTTTTGAAAAACAGAAATGCCCGGGCATTTCTGCTTCTTGCTGTCATCGCGTTGGCGCTTGGCATTTTGGGTGGTCCGCAGATTTTCAGCGGAAGAACGATGTTCAGCATTCTGCAGCAGTTCGCGGTTCTGGGGCCGGTCGCCCTGGCGCTGGGACTGACGATGGTGATCCGTCACTTCGATCTTTCGGTTGCGGGCATGCTGGGTCTCGCAGGCTGCATAGCCGTGCTCTGCGGGGCCGGAAATCCTCTTTTCGGGATCGCGCTGGCCGTCGGATTCGGAGCCGTTTTCGGAGCGCTTCAAGGCGCGATCATAACGACATTGCGCCTGAGTTCGATCGGAGTGACGCTCGGCGGCCTGCTGATCCTGAACGGTCTCGCCTATGTGATCACCGGAAATCGGGAACTGGGCTACCCGCGTCCCGATGTGGCTCAATTTATCGATGCCACCCTTGGCGATGTCCTTTCGTTTCGCGCCCTTGTGGCCATTGCCATCTTCGCCGTCATTGGCCTTGTGATGTCGCGGACCCGCCTGGGCCGGGACATTATCGCCTCGGGCAGCGATCCGGCGGCTGCGGCTATCGCCGGTGTCCCGGTGAAATCGATCACCATACTGGTGATGACCTTTTCCGGGGCGGCTGCGGCGCTTGCCGGCGGCTTGCTCAGTTTCAGCCTGACGACTGCATCCCCTACCGCGCTTGCCGATGTTCTGGTACCGGCAGCGGCCGCCGCGATCATTGGCGGAGTATCCCTTTCCGGCGGGCGCGGACACCCGATTGGTATTGCAGGCGGCGTTCTGGTTCTTTGTCTTCTGCGGTCGGGTCTCTCGGCCCTGAACGTCGAACCGTATGTTCACGGCATCACCGTTGGCTTCGTGCTTGCCATGGTCGGGCTTCTCGACAGCACTGACCTTGAACGGCGTCTCATAAACCTGCGGCGTGCCTTTGCGCGCCCCCGGCCGTCCTAGACGAACGGAAATTCGCAACAGCCCGACGGTGCACCAGTGCCGCAAAGGATATACCGGCCGGGGTTTATCTTCCGACCGGAAACCGGCGGAACACTACAAAACAAAAAAATATATTTATTATTTACAAATATATTTTTAGATCTAATATGCCGCCATCGAGTTTCGAAAGACATAAGGAGACGCAAAGGTGAGGTTCGTACGTTTTTTGCTAAATGGGGAAGAAGGCCTTGCCTTGGACAACAAGGGCGAACTGGTCGGCTTTACGGCTTCCGATCCTCGCTACACCTGCAATCTGGACAGGGCGATTGCCGAGGGATCAGACGGATTGAAGCGCCTGGCGGACGCCTTGTCGAAAGGCGGTCGTATCGGAGGCGATATTCAATATCTGCCGCCGTTCGCCGCCTCCGGGAAAATTATCTGCGTTGGTCTTAACTATCGCGAGCATTCGGCGGAATCGGGCTATGAGCAGCCGACGTACCCCACGGTCTTCGCGCGCTTCACAAGCAGCCTCATCGGCCATCAGGCGGCGATTGTCCGCCCGGACATGTCCGATACGCTCGATTTCGAAGGTGAGCTTGTCGCGGTCATCGGTAAGAGCTGCTTCAAAGTCGACAGGCAGGATGCCTTCGATTATGTCGCCGGTTATTCGATCTTCAACGATGGGTCCGTCAGGGAATATCAGCATTTGACGCCCCAGTGGACTGTCGGCAAGAACTTCGACGCCACCGGCGGTTTCGGCCCAGCCTTCGTTACTGCGGACGAACTTCCCGAAGGCTGCCTCGGGCTGACGCTCGAAACCAGGCTCAACGGCAACGTGGTGCAACGCGCCAGGATTGACGACATGGTGTTCGGTGTCGCCGACCTTGTTTCACTTCTCAGCGCAAGCATGACCCTTGAACCCGGTGACCTGATTGTAACGGGAACTCCGTCCGGCGTAGGCGCTTCCCGCAAACCTCCGCTTTATATGCGCCCCGGCGATGTATGCGAGGTGGAGATCGAGGGGATTGGAACGCTAGTTAATCCAATTTCCGGTGAGACGGTCGCCTGAAACTCGGGCCTTTAATGGAATTCGGCAGGAGAAAACGTAGCCGCGGAGACAATTTCCTCCAGGGTTGATTGCTTCACAGAATTTCCGATCCCCTGCCTCCTGAACATTAAGGCGGATCACTTCAATCGGGGGATCGCTAAGCCTCCAAGTTCCGAGAGAACAATCGGAGGCGATAGCATATGTTCGGTAGGTGTGGGGATCGGCGGTAGCGGTCCTCCGCTACCATTTTCCTGAAAATTTTTTGCAGTGACATCTCGTTCTTTACGAGTGCGTCTACGCGTGGGTAGTCCGTGAGTTTAACGGTGCTGCATTCGCATAGTCGACATTGTGAAACATTTCCGGAAAATTGCGGTTGCTGCCATTGGTTTCAGATGCGGCGAAAACCCACTTCGAGCCCAAAGCGGAAGTTGTGTAGTCCTCCATTTGCCTCGCGGATTTAACTGCAATTTAAGCGGGTTGCAATCTATTGGCGAAATGTTTGACAGATTGCTGAGCGCGAATTCAAAACTCTTCAACGTCCTCCTGGCCGTATCGGGGGCGGGGTCTCTGATTGCCTACGTTCTGTTGTATTTCTTCGTGCTCAGTCCGTTCTCTTGGTTTGTGTGGATCTTTCTGGCCTTGCCTGCCCTTCTATTGCTCTGGGCTCCGCCGCTGTTTTTTACACTTGTTGTGTATTGGCTGGTATCAAGGCCGTTTATACTTCTGCCTCGCTGGGCTCGCAGGATCATCGGCTTGCTTCTGACACTCATCCTCCTAAATGCGATCCCGCAGTGGGTTAGATTTCATTTTGAAGAACAGTCGCGTGACTTCGTGTCCGGTGATAATCCACATCAGCCACGACCCGTTAAACCGGAAATCCTGGCATTGGTGGTGGCCAGCCGAAGTGATGCTGAAGTCAGCAGCCTTCACGGTTGTGGGGATTTTTGTCTGCGGGTTCTTCTGAACGACATTGCAGACGGTGTTGCACTATTCACAACGCGCTTACTTCCGGAAACTCCCAATCTTTCCTCGACCGGAACGCTCTATCGACTGGTCCGGCAAGAGGATTGTCCCGAGGTTCGAATTTCCGAGGCACGCTGGATCCAAATCAGGGGCGAGCCACGGCGGAACCGTATCAAGAACGAAGAATTGGCAAAGCGCGCGGCGAATGAAGGATTTTGTATCGTCACAAAGGAAGTCACTCTGTCCGAGGCCGACGTCGTCATTAGTAATGGCTTGGTGAAGCAGGGCCTGGAGAATTCGGAAGTCGGTTTCAGCCTGCTTGCAGACACGATTTCAGCAAAGCGGACCCAACTGCACGTGAGAACAAACGGCATTCTGCACGAAGCATACCGTGTCACAGATGTGACCGCTCAATTGCCCACGACTCCCCTTCTTTTGGCATTCAACATGGATGAGGTGACTTACGGGTACAGATGGAAGCCGGGCTTCCTTCGTGCCGAAACGAAATTGGCGGGGGCCCGCAACCCCGGCCTCAGCAAGTTCCTGACCACCACGCTCGGGCTAGATTTGCGGCTGCACGAACTCAATCGGCCTTAGTATGAAATCTAAATTGCCATACTTCAAAATTTGGTTCCAGACGAGGTTAAACTAATTCTACAATTGGCTGGACGTCCGTTTTGTCCGCATAGCCGCCGATCAGTGTTGCAAAGCGCAACGTCTGCTTCGGTGCTGTGAAAGTTGCCACCTCTCAAAGACGGTGCTCAGCAAAACAGTTAGCATTAGCGGCTGTTTTCCGCCAAATAATGACAAGGTGGCAATTCATTGTTCCAGGCTGGAGTTAGTTGCCTCCTTGAATTTGCGCGATGGTTGATTTCATTGAGCAATTTCAGATAGCATAAACAGCGCCACCGCAGACTGCCCCATTTGTGCCAAATGAAGTTGCGCGCCCATTTTGGCCTGACCCCGCCACAACCGGCAGAAAACCGCCAATTACCGGATAATCCCGGATAGTCCCGCTTAAGCCCTTAATGCCAATTGTTCTTGCGCGTTACATTTCCGGAAAATTTGATTGCTGACCTTGGGTTCAGATGCAGCGAAAGCCTGATTTGAGCCCAGAGTGACGGATGCTAAACGCAGCATGGACGTCTGCTTGTGAGAATATTTGTTGCACGGCCGTGCCAGAAGCTCCCTGTCACGCGGCTGTCGCATAATAACGATAGGGGCGGCTGCACGATGTGAAAGGAGGTAGGCTTTGACAACCTGGTTTTCGGATAAGATCGAAAAACGCGGAAGTGAAATTGAAGGACGGGGCTTATTCTGCGTCGCATCAATACAGGCGGGCGAAACCGTAGTCGTGAAAGGCGGTCACGTCTTTGACCGGAAGAAGAGGGACGAGCTCGCCAAGACGCTTGGTCCTGCTGAAATCCAGATCGACGATCATTTGTTCATCGGGCCTGTGACGCAGGAAGAGCGGGAAGCGTCGATGATGTGTCTCAATCACTCATGCGACCCCAACGTGCAGATCGTCGGGCAAATTGCGTTTCGTGCCATGCGCGATATTGATCCCGGCGAAGAGCTCACCTTTGACTACGCGACTGGCGATGACGATGACTGGGAAATGGATTGCGCCTGCGGCGCACCTCGCTGCCGGGGTCAGGTGACCGGAAGGGATTGGAAGATCCCTGAACTCCAGCAACGTTATGCTGGGAAATTTTCCGACTATCTCCAGAGAAGGCTAGTGAAGCAAAGCGCCTGAAATCAGACCATCGGGATAACGAAACGAACGGCAGTTCTGGCCGCATTGCCGCCGCTTGCCTTTACAAAGTTCAAGGTCTGTTTCGGCGCCACAAAATGCGTCACCTCAAAATGCCCTGCTTTGTGCCAAATGAAGTTGCGCGCTAGTTTTGGTCTGATCCGGCTACGACCGGCAGAATACAGCCAATTGCCGGACAATCCCGGATATTCCCACTCAAGCCCTAAGTGCCAACTGTACTTACGCGTTATACGAGTGGCCTGACCTCTGCGCGGCACAAGCGGCCATCTTATCGCCCTGTTTGAGACGAGTCCGAATTCGTCTGACAGCGTTGTCACTCGCCCTGACTGTCAAGCGCGGCGCTGCGTGCAATCCTGTCACGCAATGCCGACGAACAAAAAACCGGCCGCGTGAGCCCGGCTCGCATTTCTCATGCGACAGATACGGATCCAATGGGCCGGTCAGGTCCAACCGGCAACCAATCGAATTTTCTAGTGTTTTCTCTCGGTGTCGTTCTCGCTCACCGCCTGTTCGTGATACCAGGCGCCATCCAGGGCGGCAGCGGCGATGCGTGGCATTTCGACAGCGAACGACGCTTTTCGTTCGAACTCAGATGAATACGAGCGCTGGCTGGCCTTTGCGGCACGACCACCGATGGGGAACTGCAAGATCTTTGCTGTTGTCATTGTTATTCTCCTTCGATCCCGCGCTTTGACGCGCCACCCCAAAATAACGCTGCTTCGGGGCAATCCAAATACCCGCTGCACAAAAAAACTGCAAAAAACGCATTTTTGCATAAATTATAATCACTTTTATTGCCCGCCAGACGATGCCGAAATGTTTTGCAGATGCGATCGCTCTATTGCTTAATATTTCAACCTGACTGGAATTAAGGCAGAAATTTCGGAATTGATACTCATATTCCTTGATAATATTACTTAATTTCTACTCTCGACTTGCATGTTGCACATTAATTCCGCGTGACGCTTGCAAGCTGGCACGTTTATTGCCGGGCTCCACGCAGGCACTGACTGCGAACGGAGCGTAGAGCGCCGGCGGGGCCATGTCGGACTCGTAATCGAAACTTACATTGACGAGAGAACCTTCGATGACAAAGTACAAACTGGAGTATATCTGGCTCGACGGCTACACGCCGGTGCCGAACCTGCGCGGCAAGACGCAAATCAAGGAATTCGAACACTTCCCCACACTCAACGATTTGCCGCTCTGGGGCTTCGACGGCAGCTCCACCCTGCAGGCGGAAGGTTCCAACTCCGATTGCGTTCTCATGCCCGTCGCGGTTTATCCCGACCCGGCCCGAAAGAACGGTGTACTGGTGATGTGCGAAGTGATGATGCCCGATGGCGTCACCCCGCATCCGTCCAACACGCGCGCCACGATCCTCGACGATGATACCGCCTGGTTCGGTTTCGAGCAGGAATACTTCTTCTACAAGGATGGCCGCCCGCTCGGCTTTCCCGAACACGGCTACCCCTCGCCGCAGGGTCCTTATTATACCGGCGTCGGCTTCAAGAATGTCGGCGATGTCGCGCGCGAGATCGTCGAGGAGCACCTCGAACTGTGCCTTGAGGCCGGCATCAATCACGAGGGCATCAATGCGGAGGTGGCCAAGGGCCAGTGGGAATTCCAGGTCTTCGGCAAGGGCTCCAAGAGGGCGGCCGACGAGATGTGGATGGCCCGCTACCTGCTGCTGCGCCTGACCGAGAAGTACGGTATCGACATCGAGTTCCACTGCAAGCCGCTCGGCGATACCGACTGGAACGGCTCGGGCATGCATTGCAACTTCTCGACCGAGTACATGCGCACCGTCGGCGGCAAGGACTATTTCGAAAAGCTGATGGCGCAGTTCGAGAAGAACCTGCATGACCATATCGATGTCTATGGTCCGGACAACCACATGCGCCTGACCGGCAAGCACGAAACGGCGCCGTGGAACAAGTTCAGCTACGGCGTGGCCGACCGCGGCGCATCGATCCGCGTGCCGCACTCGTTCGTCCAGAACGATTACAAGGGCTATCTCGAGGATCGCCGCCCCAACTCCCAGGGCGACCCCTATGCGATCGCCTCGCAGGTGCTGAAGACGATCTCGGAAGTGCCGACCAAGGCCAGCGCCGCCGCCTGATTGTCCAAAGATACTTACTCAAGTCGGGCGCGGAGTAATCCGCGCCCGTTTTGGTCTAGGTTTCAGATGCGGCGAGACCCCACTTCGAGCCCGCAGTGTTCAATGCCGCGCTGGCCACGCGTGGCGGCTGTCACCCTTTGGCACTCATCAGCTTTTGAGCCACGAGGCTGTAGCTCATCGGAATCTGTGCAGGACGGCCTTCATAAAGATCATACTCCGGCTCACGGATGGTGTGCCCGTATTCCCTCAACTCGACGATACCCAGCCTTGCCTGGGCACAGGCCGTAACGATCTCGCCGAGCGGGTGAATGAACCAGTATCCCGTCTCACCTTCACCGTGGTCCTTGCCGTCATAGGTAATCGCTTCGGTTACTTCCTGCGGGCGGCGCTCGAAATAGCTGAAGGCAGGCTCGAATGGCGTGGAGCTTGCCGGGTCGAAAACCTCAAGAAACGGGTGCGTTTCGTAGATGACCAACCGTCCGCCAGGTGCGAGCATCCCGGAAGTCACACGAAAAAACTCCGGCAGGTCGGGCATCCAGTTAAGAACGCCGATTGTAATGAGTGCGAGGTCGAACGGACCGACATCCGAAGGCAGGTCGTATATATCCGCCTCAAGCAGGCGGATATCGAGACCAGCGGCATCAGCGAGTTGCCTGGCTTGAGCAAGGAAACCGCTCGCCTGATCGATCCCCATTTCAGGGCGGATGCCAAAGGATGCGAGCGAAATCAACTCACGCGCATTGTTGCAGCCGATTTGTACGGCGGATTTCCCCTTCAGGCCCAGTCCATCCAGAATGGCGGTCAGGACTGGATCGAGCACCGAGAAACCCGGGCGAGCCGCTCTTTCAAGAAGCTGCTCCCACTGTTCCCCTTCTGCGTGCAAAGGCGCCGAAGCGTTCCATGCGGCCCGGTTTGCCGCCGTGATTTCCTTTTGGGTGATTGAAGCCATGGAGCATGCCTGGGTTGAGGGGGGGGTAATCATGCGACATCCCATATAGACCTTCCTCCGGTCACGTTGAAGGACCACATCGCCCCCATTGCTGTCGATCGTTGTTACCAAGCGCCAGTTCCCGGACAGTCCTGTTCAAGCCCTTAATGCCAACTGAAATTGCGCGTTCCATACGCATTGCCGGCGGATTACGGTGCCTTCTTGTTTCTCGAATTAAGATCTCGAACTCCGAAAGCGATGGAGAAGCGAATGCAGTTTCGAGTGGTTCTTATGGTGCTGGCCGGTCTGAACGCGGGAAGCGTAATTGCCGCGGATAAAGAACATTTGCGATCGGTTGAAACCTTTGGATATTTCTATGCTTTGGCCGAGGCACTTGAAGCCAAGTGTCCCGATGTCAAAGTCGAGCTGGGCGCCAGGAACGGCGCTTTTTCCGACAACGACTTCCTTTCAGACGAGGAGTATTCCGAGGCTCTGGACATAGCGGACGCCCTGCATGAGAAGGCAAAATCCGACCTTGCCGGCAAAAGCTGCGCTGACGCCCGGATTGAGCTCATGAAGTACACGGAGCTTCCTGAGGCAGAGGTTTTCCAATAATCACATGAAATGACGTCAGGGAGCCCAGTACGTCAATCAGCGATATTCGGACTGAAGAGCACGGATTTGCGGGCAAGGGTCACGCGCCATTGCAAGCCGGAGAACAAGTCCCAATCAGCTCTCTTTGGGACCCCGGCCCCGAAAAGGGTTATGAGCCGCCAGTTGATCAGTCAGATGCCAAGGCATTGCTGACAGCAGCAACCGGTCAACGATCATGCCCTCACGATCGCCCCTTCCCTCACAATCGCCCTGGCAACAAAAGCACGATCGCGGGGAAGGCGATCAGGATGGCCAGGCGGACGATGTCGCTCAGGATGAACGGGATCACGCCGGCCATGATGGTCTTCAAGGGCACCTCGGTTGCCACCGACTTCACCATGAAGAGGTTCATGCCGACCGGGGGCGAAATCAGGCCGAGCTCCACCGTGACCACCGCGATGATGCCGAACCAGACCGGGTCGAAGCCGGCATCGACGATGACGGGAAAGAAGATCGGCACGGTCAGCAGAATCATGGCCAGGCTTTCCATGAAGCAGCCGAGCACCACGTAGAAGACCATGATGGCGATGAGCACCTGCCACGGGCCGAGCCCCATGTCGCGCATGAAGTCGACCATGGCGAAGGAGATCTGCGAGGTCGAAATCAGAAAGCCCAGGACCTCCGCGCCGATCAGGATGAAGAAGATGGTCGCGGTGGTCTCAACCGTCGCCCGGAGTGCCGCCAGAAACTCCGGCCAGCGCATGCCTTTCCAGACCGCATAGACAAGGGCAAAGGCCGCCCCTGCCCCACCGGCCTCGGTCGGCGTGAAGAAGCCGCCGTAAAGACCGCCCATGACCAGACCGAAGAGGCAGAAGGCCGGAGCGAACAGCCGCGCCGCTTCGATCCAGGCACTCAAGCCCGATGACATCTCGTCCTGATCCAGTGCGCTTTCGCCCTTCCAGATCCGGGCCATGATGAAGACCGTCACCACGTAGAGCACATAGGCGAGGATCCCGGGAAGGATGCCGGCGAGGAACATGTCGCTGACCGACTGCTCCGTGATCAGCGCATAGAGAAGCAGCGCGATCGAGGGCGGGATCATGATGCCGAGCGTGCCGCCGGCGGCAAGTGAGCCTGCCGCCAGCCTCGGGTCGTAGCCCCGCTTGATCATTTCCGGATAGGCGACCTTGGTCATGGTCGAGGCCGTGGCAAGAGATGAGCCCGACACGGTGGAGAAGACCGCGCTGGCGGTGACACCGGCCGCCCCCAGCCCGCCTTTTTGACCGCGTGTCAGCATCTCTGCCCCGCGGAAAAGATCGGCGGCCATGCCGGACTGGGAAATCAGGTTCCCCATCAGCATGAACAGCGGCACGAGCGTGAAGGAATAGTTTGATGCGGTTTCGAAGGCGGCGGTCTGCAGCACACTGAAGGCCGGATCGAAGCCGACAATCATGCCGAAACCGCCCACGCCAACGAGCACCATCGCAAGTCCGACCGGGGCCCCGATCAGGACGATGACAAACAGCAAGGCAATGGAAATGAGGCCAATCGTCAACGGATCCATTAGCCGAGCTCCGCTGCACTGATGACCGGGTCAATGACCTCCGCAAGGGAGACGATGGCAAAGGCAATGCATTCCAGCGTGATCACCAGATAGATGATCCACAACGGGATGCCCCAGTCCTGGGTCACCTCCCCCTGCTCTCTGGTGACCATCACCTGATCGGCAAACAGCCACGCAAGAGAAAGCGCGAACAGGAACAGGACCACGAACCAGAAACGGTTCAGGAAGGACTGAAGTGCGTCCGGCATCAGGCCGGTGAGCACATCCACACGGATGAGCCCGTTTTCCAGGCCGGCCGGCAGGGCCGCGAAGACGGCGATCAGCAAGGCGTAACTGGCGAGTTCGACGGCACCCGGGATCATCAGATTGATCTCGGAACCGGTTGCGTCGAACAGCGCCCGCATGAAGATATTGACCGCAACCACGAGAAAGAGGCCGAGAATGGCCGTGATTGCGATGGCCTCACAGCCCAGAACGGCTCCCCTGGCCACTCTGGACATCAAGCCTTTATGACGTGCCGAAAAGCTCATCCCGCGTCCTATGAGTTCGTTTTCCGGAAAAAAGAGACGGTCCGGCGAGTGACCCGCCGGACCTATGATTTGAAGGTATCAGAACAAGACGGTCAGTTCAGTTCCGACCGGCACTCTTCCACGTAGCCCTGGATCTTGCCGTAGGTCTCGGTGCCCGGCAGGCCCTTGGAATCCAGCTCGGTGAGATAGATTTCCTTGGCACGGTCCGCGGCGGCCTGCCATTCGGCCAGTTCCGCTGACGGAATTTCGTAGGTTTCCGAATTGGACTTCAGTTCCTCGATGGCGGCCGCATCGGCTTCGTCGTAGCCTTTGCCGGCAACCAGGGACCACTTCATGCCGGAGTTGGCATCGATGGCGGCCTTGGCCTTTTCCGACAGGGCGTCATACTTGCGCTTGTTCATCGTCGTCACGAAGGAAAGCGAGTAGAAACCGAAGTCGGTGTGGTACTTGGTCAGCTCGGCAAGACGGAAGGCAACCACGGATTCCCAGGTGATCATGTAGCCATCGATCACACCGCGCTCGAGGTTTTCGTAGATCGCCGGAGCCGGCAGACCGACAGGCTCGGCACCAAGCTCATCCAGGAGCGTGCCGATCACGGCCGTCGGACGGCGCAGCTTCATACCCTTCAGGTCGGCAAGGGTTTTGACCGGCTTCTGCCCCATGTGCAGCTGGCCGGGACCATGGGTATGAACGAAGAGGACGTGCGTGTCCTTGTATTCCTCGTCCAGAGCACCGGAATCATAGAGTTTCTGGAAGGCGCAGGACCCGACCTCGGCCTTCTTGAACAGACCCGGCAGTTCCATGATCTGGCTCAGCGGGAAACGGCCGGCCGTGTAACCCTGCACCGTCCAGGCGATGTCGGCGACACCGTTCTTGGCGTTGTCGTACCCGGCAGGCGCCTTGCCCAGGGTCTGCGCCGGGAAGATCTTGACATCCAGCTCGCCGTCGGAGGCTTCATTGACCGCCTTGGCCCAATCCAGGAACATTTTCTCGTTCTGCCAGCTCTGGGCCGGCATGAAGTGGGCATAGCGCAGCGTCTCTGCCTTGGCGGCAGAAACCGTTACGCCAAGCGCAAGAAGGGTGGCGGACAGAAGTTTGGATCTCATGGAAAGCCCCGCTTTGGGTTGTGGTACCTATTCGCGTAATTTATGCGATAATCGCACAAATATTATTTTATAGCCCAAACGTTATCAGGCAAAAAGAGGGAGTCAAATGAAACGTCGCATTTAATGCGAAAAAATTTATCATGCTGAATATATGTGCAGATAGGTTGCAAAAAGGGGTCAGAGCAACCCGGCAACCACCTTGGCGCATTCTCTGAGGGTGTCGACGATGTGCTGCCTTACGGCAGGATCCTCGAAACGAGAGACATCCCCAGAGACCCCGATTGCCGCAGGCTCCGCCTGATCCGGACGGACCGGAATGGCAATGGCGGCAACCCCCGCCTCGAACTCCCCGTCGACATAGGCATACCCGCGCTTCGCCGTCTCGGCGATATCCGCTGCAATGGCGGCGCGGTCCATCTCGGTCACGTCGGTGTATTGTTCCAGCGGCGCGTTGGCGATCAACTCCTCCGCCACATCGCAGGAACAGGCCGCAACCAGGGCCCGGCCAATGGCACTGCTGAGCAGCGGCACCTTGGAGCCGACGGTAAAGCCGATGCTGACGGAATTCGCCTTGGCGCCGGCATGGGCCACATAGACGGCCTGATAGCCATCGATCATCGCCATGGAAATCGCTTCGGAAATCTGGCTGGAAAAGCTGCGCATGACCGGTTCAATGGTCTTGCCGAATTGCCGCCCCTGCAGAAAGCCTCCGGCCAGAACCAGGATTTTCGGCGTCAGGGAAAAGACCCGGTCATCCTGTTTCACATAGCCGAGATGAACGAGGGTGAGCACAAGACGGCGCGCGATGGCGCGGTCCAGTCCGGTGGCACGGGCAATCTGCGGCAGGGTCAGGTGCGTCTGCGCGGCGTCAAACGCCCGGAGCACACTCATTCCCTTGGCAAAAGTCAGGGAGATGTCCCGATCCGTTATTTCACGCCGCCCATTGGCACGGCCCGTCTCATCGCTATCCGGCACGCATATTTCCTCCAACCGGACCCAGGGTCAGGACTCATTAATTTTGCACATTCTGCGGGAGTGGCTTTGTCTGCTGACAAGGCAGAGGGCCGCAGGAAACCATTCGGTTTTCAAGGGTCTCTAACGCCGTCAGAAGGCAAAGACGCCCCGCCCTTCGGGTTTGTCAGGGAAGGCCGGCCTGACCGCAAAATCGAGCTTGGATAGGGAAAAACCTGTCCTGCACTCGCTCTTACGCTCATTCCAACCTTCCCTGACAAACAGAATGAGCAAAATTAATGGGTCCTGACCCTTGCTACAACATATTCAGCGTTATTGACAGGGGCTCCAAAAACAGCTTCAATGATATATATCAAACAATTCGTGCGATAATCGCACAATTGATAAATAAAATAACATCCAGAGAACCTCAGAGAGTATCTGTGCCTGAGAATGCGATTGTAAACTCTGCCCTTGACCGGGGACAGAAACCGTCTGCCCGCTTAAGGGCCGGCGCAGCCAGCTTATTGTCGAATACTCAACTGGCGGACACCTCCCGAACATCCTATCGCAAGGACGATGCGATTGACAGTCTGGTTGAGGTCCAGCCGTGAGCGCGCCGCTGGTGATCGTTGGCGCCTCACATGCCGGGGTTCAGGCGGCCGTTTCCCTGCGCCAGTCCGGTTGGCAGGAACCGATAACGCTGATTTCTTCCGAAACGGATCTGCCTTATCACCGTCCACCGCTCTCCAAAGCCTATCTGTCCGGAGAAAAGACGGCTGACCAGATCCTCCTGCGTGCCGAAGACTTTTATGCCGCGCAGGACATCGACCTGCAGTTGGGCGTAAAGGTCGAAGAGGTTTCAACCCAAGAGCACAAACTCCGCTCGACCGGCGGTGACCTGCCCTATTCCCAGCTCGTCCTTGCGACAGGAGCCTCGGCCAGGCCGCTTCCTGTGGAAGGGGCCGACCTAGACGGCATTCACATGTTGCGCGATATGGCCGACGCCCGGAAGCTGAAGACGGCCTTCGAGGCCGTTGACCGGCTCGTCATCATCGGTGGCGGGTTCATCGGCCTCGAAGTGGCGGCGAGCGCTGCCAAGGCCGGCAAGCATGTCACCGTCATTGAGGTTCAGGACCGCCTTCTGGCCCGCGCCCTTCCTCCCATGCTGTCCGACTGGATTGCCGGCTATCACAGGGCAAAGGGCGTCGACATCCGTCTCGCGGAACCCTTCGACACCTTCGAAGGGGAAAATGGAAAGCTGACCGGCGTTCGCCTGAAAAGCGGGGAACGGCTTTCGACGGAACTGGCGCTGGTCGGCATCGGATCGCTCGCTAACCTGCAGCTGGCCGAGCAGATCGGTCTCGAATGCCAGGCAGGCGGCATCAAGGTCGACGATGTCTGCCGGACGAGTGCGCTCGACATTTTCGCCATCGGCGACTGTGCCAGCCAGTATAACGTTTTTGCCCACGAAATCATGCGCGTCGAGTCCGTTCAAAACGCCAGCGATCAGGCACGTGTCCTGGCTGCCCTCCTCACCGACAAGCCCATTCCGGCCCCTGGTGCCAACTGGTTCTGGACAGATCAATACGATCTGAAGTTCCAGATGGCAGGCCTCCTGGAACCGGGCTGCGAGGAAATCGTCCGGGGCGATCCGGACACCGGCGCCTTTTCCATTCTCTTGATGAAGAACGGAGCCTTGCGCGCCCTCTTCTCCGTCAACAAGCCGGCAGACCACATGGCTGCCCGCAAATTCATCGCCGCGGCCACGCCGCTGGATACCCAACTTTGCCGGGATGCGCAGACACCGCTTCCCAAGGCAGTCCTTTAAGTTCCATCCTTCTTTTCAGCCTTCAGGAGAAACCCAGCCATGATGAGCCAGGAACAAAACGATCTAATCACCCGCGTCGGACCGGGGACTGCCGCGGGAGAAGTCCTGCGTCGCTACTGGCAGCCTGCGGCTCTTGCCGAAGAACTGGTTGGCGCCCGGCCGGTCGTACCGGTCCGCCTGCTGGGCGAAGACCTGGTCCTCTTCCGCGACAACGAAGGCGAACTCGGCCTGATCTCCCGCCAGTGCCCGCACCGCGGTGCCGACATGGCATTTGGCCGCTGCGAGGACAACGGCCTGCGCTGCCCGTTCCACGGCTGGCATTTCGACCGCAACGGCCAGTGCGTCGAACAGCCGGGCGAGCCGGAAGGCAGCCAGATGTACAAGAACATCAAGGCCAAGTCCTATCCGGTCGTCGAAAAGAACGGCATGATCTTCGCCTACATGGGCCCGGGCCTGCCGCCGGCAATGCCGAACTTCGACTGCTTCGCGGCCCCGGACTCGCATGTCTTTGCGTTCAAGGGTCTCTGGGAGTGCAACTGGCTGCAGGCCATGGAAGTCGGCATCGACCCGGTCCACGCCTCCTTCCTGCACCGCTTCCTGCAGGATGAAGATCCGAGTGAAGGCTATGGCAAG
This sequence comes from uncultured Roseibium sp., assembly GCF_963675095.2. Lineage (GTDB taxonomy): Bacteria > Pseudomonadota > Alphaproteobacteria > Rhizobiales > Stappiaceae > Roseibium. The sequence goes on from NZ_CAXXSJ010000029.1 coordinate 142,604, forward strand.
CAGTTCCGCGACAAGGCGGCCGATACCGACATTCCGATGACCCAGGTCCTGCGCGAATACCCGCGCCCGGATATCAACGTCGAGGAAACCGAATACGGCCTGCGCATCATCACTCTGCGTCACCTGGACAATGGCCGCACGCACGTACGCATCACCAACCAGGTGTTCCCGGAAGCCATCTGCATCCCGATGTCCAACGAGATGACCATCACCCAGTGGCATGTGCCGATCGATGACGAGAACTGCTACTGGTATTCCATGTTCACCAGCTTCGGCAATCCGGTGAACAAGAGCCTGATGCGCGAACAGCGCCTGCAGGAGCACCGTCTTCCGGACTACGCTCCGCTCAAGAACAAGCAGAACAACTACGGCTACGATCCGGACGAACAGAAGAAGCTGACCTACACCGGCATGGGCCTCGATATCAACGTTCACGACCAGTGGGCGGTGGAATCCATGGGCGCGATCCAGGACCGCACCCAGGAACATCTTGGCAAGTCGGACGTTGCCATCAGCCGCTACCGCCGCATGCTGATGAAGGCGATCAAGGCCATCGAGGAAAACAACGACAATGAGCTGCCGATGTGGACCGGCGCCCTCAATGTCGAAGAGATCCGCGGACCGCTGTCCATCGACGCCATCGGCGACACCGACACCTGGCAGGACGCCTGGAAGGAAGCCGATACCAAGCGTCGTGCCGCCTGCGAGTGGCCTGCCGAGCTCTGATAGTGCTCGGATGCAACCGGCCGGCGCTTCCATGGGAGCATCGGCCGGTTAATAGTAGTGGACGCCAAAAGGAGATTTGAGGGTATGGCGGACGGGTCCATTGAAGCGGCCGACCTGAGGTCGGACAAGGAGTTGCTGGACGACGAGCAACTGCGCCTCGCGGCGGAAGTCGTGAACAGGGTGAAGACGGAAGGACTTGAAACCATCCGCCTGGCCTTTGCCGACCAGCACGGCGTCTTGCGTGGCAAGACGATCGTCGCCGACGGTCTGGCCTCGGCCTTCCGCAGCGGTCTTGCGATGACCTCGACCCTGCTCCTGAAGGACACCTCCCACCGCACCGTGTTCCCCGTATGGGAAGACAACATCGGCTTTGGCGCCGGCAACCTGACCGGGGCCGGCGACGTTCTGATCGTTCCCGATCCCTCGACCTTCAAGGTCCTGCCCTGGTCGCCGCACAGCGGCTGGATGCTGTGTGACGTCCGATACAAGGACGGCAGCAAGATGCCGTTCTGCGTCCGCACCGCCCTCAAGGATTCCGTCGCAAGCCTGGCGAATGACGGCTACGCCATGATGTGCGGCCTGGAATTCGAGTTCTACGTCTTCCGCATGGAAAACGCTCATCTCAGCCACGCCGATTCCGGCATGCCGGCAACACCGCCGGAAACCAGCCTGATTTCCCACGGCTACCAGTATCTGACCGAAGCACGGTACGACGCACTGGAAGACGTCATGGACGATCTGCGCCGTGATTGCCAGAAACTGGGTCTGCCGGTGCGTTCGATGGAAGCGGAATTCGGCCCGAGCCAGTGCGAGTTCACCTTCGAGCCGGCCTCGCCGCTTTCCCAGGCGGACGACACCGTCCTGTTCCGCTCCGCCGTCAAGCAGATCTGCGCCCGCAAGGGCCTGCACGCCACCTTCATGTGCCGGCCGAAGCTGGAAGGCATCGTTCCGAGCGGCTGGCACATGCACCAGTCCATCGTCGACATCAAGACCGGCGAGAACCTGATGATGCCGGAGACCGTCGACGGTCTGTCGCCGATTGCCGGCAACTGGATCGCCGGTCTGCTGGAACATGCGCCCGAGAGCTGCCTGCTGACCACGCCGACGGTCAATGGCTACAAGCGCTACCAGCCGTTCCAGCTCGCCCCCGACCGGATTCAGTGGGGCCGCGACAACAAGGGCGCCATGATCCGGGGTCTGATGGCTCCGGACGACAAGGCCTCGCGTATCGAGAACCGCGTTGCGGAACCGACCGCCAACCCGTATCTCTTCATGGCGTCTCAGATCCTGAGCGGTCAGGACGGCATCAAGCGGAACCTCCAGGCTCCCGCGCCCGTCGAGAATCCCTACACCAGCGACGCTGCCAACCTGCCGAAAAGCCTGATCGCCGCTCTGGAACGCTTCGATGCCAGTGATTTCTACCCCAAGACACTGGGTCCCGAGCTGTCCGCCTATATCTCGCGCATCAAGCACGCCGAATGGGACCGTTACCTGATGACGGTCTCGGAGTGGGAACAGCGCGAATATTTCTCTCTGTTCTAAGCCCCCTATTCTGAACCATGCCTCATTTCGTCATCGAGTATTCCGAACCGGCAGCACCCTCCACCGGCTTCTCCGAAACCTTCGAGGCCTTGTGCAGGGCTGCCGTCGGTGCCGGCGTCATGAAACGCGAGGACATCAAACTGCGCGCGGTTCCTTACCGCGACTTCCAGCTCAACGACGGCTCTGACAGCTTTCTGCATCTGACCGTTTCCCTTCTGGAAGGCCGGACACCGAACCAGAAGGAAGCGCTGGGGATTGCCTGCCGGGCCGCGCTGGTCGAGCTGTTCCCGGAGATAGATGCCATCAGCGTCGATATCAGGGACATGAATGCCCTGGCCTACAAGAAGCGGGTGAAGCAGAAGGCTCCTCAGTCATGATCGAGGCCGTGCCGATTTCCGCAGAGGCCTTTGCGCCATACGGTCACCTCGCCCGCAGCGGCCAAGGAGTGACCAAGTCCATCCGCGATGGCTCCGTGCTGCTGACGAAGACGCCGGTGCAATGCGACCATGATGAAAAGGCGGTCAGTTACGCTCTCGACTTTTACGATGTCGCGCCGGAACAGGGACGCTTGCACATGACGCAGGCCGAACACCACCCCCATTCAAGCCAGCTGTTCATGCCTTTTGCAGCGGACCGTTATCTCGTCGTCGTCTGGCCGGAAAAGCCGGCGCCTCATATTCCACCGAAAGCGTTCATTGCCTCGGGAACGGATATCGTCATCTACAATCCGGGTGTCTGGCATCACGGCATCGTCGCCCTTGACCGGCAGACGCTGTTTGCCTCCGCCATGTGGCGCACGGTGGATGGCGAGGAAGATGCTGTCTTTCTGCCGCTTGAAGCGCCGATCGGGGTCACCTGGCCGGAACGAGCGGCATGAGCGGTCTTGCCATCGATATCGGATCCGAGTTCGTCGACCTTGCTTTCGAAGGGGAAGACACCCTCAAGACGTTGAAGCGCCCCGTCGGGTCAAGCGATCCTGCCCGGGCCATTCTGTCCGCCATCGACGACTTCTCCCAGAGCGCAGGCATTCCCGTCCCGGATCTGAGCGACATCCGCATCGGCTCGACCGGCGCGATCAATGCGCTGCTTGCAAGGCGTTGTGGCCGTATCGCCCTTGTGACCACCACGGGCTTCGCGGATACGCTCTATCTCGGGCGCCAGAACCGGCGCGACCTTTACGATCCGATCGCAAGGCTCGCCTCACCGACGTTCCTGGTTGACCGCCTGGATATTCATGAGATTGCCGGGCGCTTGGATGCTGAGGGGAAGGAGATCGACCCACTGCCGGAAAACGGCGCTTCCGAGCTTGTGAGAACGCTTGGGCCTAAAGGCTATGACGCAGTCGCCGTCTGCCTGCTCTATTCCTACCTCAATCCCGATCATGAACTCCGCCTGAGGGAATGTATCGAAAAGGCGCTGCCGGATGTCCCGGTCATCCTGTCTCACGAGATTGACCCGAACCCGCGCGAGTTCGAGCGCACCGTTTCCACCTGCCTGGAAGCCTGCCTCAGGCCGATGGAGGCACGAACGATGGCGGCCCTCGAGACCGGCCTTGCACAGCGTGGCTTCACCGAAAAGCTGCAGTTTGCCGACGGCACGGGCAGGCTTCTGACGCCTGCGGTCGCAAAAACCCGATCCAGCGCACTCCTGATCAGCGGACCGGCGGCGGCAGCCCGCCATGCGGCCTGGCTTTCAGACGCGTCCAAAACACCGCTTGCCCTTGCCGTGGACATCGGCTCCACGACGACGGACATGACGCTCATCAAAGATGGCGCCCCCACATTCACTCGGCAGTCCGAATTCGCCGGCGTGCCGATCCGCCAAGCCATGACCGATGTGCACAACCTCGATCTTGGCGGCCTTGCCTGCCCCGTCCTTGACGGCATCGGCGGTATCGTTTTTGATCGCCCCTCAGAAACCCCTTCCCTGACCCTGCGCGATTGTCTGGCCTGGCTGGAGCGGATACCGGTGCGTGCCGCGCCGGATACGAAGATCTTTCTCGACACCCTCGGAGAAGGTCTCGGTCTCTCAACCGACGCCACGGCCGATGCCATTGTTGCCGCCGCGGAGCAGCAGGTTGCGTCCGCGCTTCTGAAGTTCTCCGTGAAACGCAATGTCGATCCGTCGAGAGCGGTATTCGTCGGGATGGGCGGCCTCGGCGCGGTTCTTGGGGCGGGCATTGCCGAACGACTTGGCATCACGAAGATACTGGCGCCTGAAGCACCGGCGGTCGCAGGTGCACTCGGCATGCTCACCATGGGACCCAATGTATCAAGCCGACTTAGGGTCGGTGCCACTGCCTTGGCTCTGGGGCAATCCGGCCTGGCTGACCGGTTGAACACATTACGCGATGCCTTGCCTCCGCTCGACAGCGCGCGCTTTACCGAGAGCTTAAGCGTGGAGATGGCGGCAACGCCCTTCATGCACCCGTTCGAAGTCACCCTTACCCAACCGAGCGACGACCCGCAGGTCCTCGTTTCGGCTTTTGCCACACAATACGCAGACCGGTTCGGCATCGCCCCGCCGGGAAGCGGACATGTCTTTGCCATGACGCTCTCTCATGTTCCGGCCGATCTGTTCACCCAGCGGCCGGAGCCGGCGCTTCCCGAGGCATCCTCCGGCATGATTGCCTCCGACGGCGGAACGCTGTGGATTCCGGAAGGCTGGGTTCTCTCGGCCGTCCAGGGTGGCTACGCAATGACGAGGGCTGAGGCATGAACGCGGATCGAACCATCGCCCGATCCAGGCTTGAAACCCTGCAGATGCGTTTCGATGCCGTCGCACAGGGCATGCAGGAAATCCTGTTTCGGACGGCCGTTTCGCCGGTGGTGCGCGAAGGCGCCGATGCCTCCTGTGCCCTGTTTACCGCCAAGGGGGAATTGCTTGCGCTCTCCGATGCCATCCCTCTTCTTCTGGGCGCCCTTCCGGGATCGGTAAAAGCCATTCTTGCGCGCTACCCGGCAGAGGACATGAACGAAGGCGACATGTTCTTCATGAACGACCCCTTCGCCGGCGGCACGCACCTTCCCGACATCACGGTTCTGGTTCCCGTCTTCTTTAAAGGCCAGCGGATCGCCTTTGCCGCCAGCATTCTGCATCACCAGGATGTGGGCGGCATGCGCCCCGGCTCCGTGCCGCCGGACGCAACCGACATCTACCAGGAAGGCTTGCGTTTCCCGCCAAGCCGCCTGGCGCAGGACGGAAAGATCCTTCGGGAAGCGGAAGACCTGATCCGTCTGAACTCCCGCGCGCCGGACACCGTCCTCGGAGACATCGCCGCCCAGATCGCGTCCGCCGGACACGCCGCCCGCTCTCTCCAGACGATCGCCGGCGAACTCGGAACTGAGGCCTTCATCACGGCCACCCATGCCTGCCTCGATCATGGTGAAGAGCAGATCAGCCGATTGTTTCAATCCATCCCCCCCGGTCCGTATCAGGGCATTGACGGATTGGACCCGACGCCAAACCTGCCGCCGATCGAGGCCCACGTGTCCGTATCCTTCGACGCCGGACACCTCAAAGCGGACTTTGCAGGGTCGTCGGCCCAGGTGAACGCGCCGATCAACTGTGTGCGTTCCGGCCCGCTGTCGGCCTTGCTTTACGCGGTCTTGAGCCTTGCGCCGTCAACGCTGTTCCGCAACGGTGGCGTGCTCCGCCGGATCGAGCTTCATCTTCCCGAGGCAAGCGTCGTCAATGCGTCCGTGCCTGCGCCGGTGAATGCCCGCATGAACATGGTGCGCTGCATCACCTCCGCCGTGCTGCAGGCCCTGTCAAAAGCCGCCCCGGACAAGATGCCCGCAGCCAATTCCGGCATGTCCTATGTGCTTGCCTTTTCAGGTAGCTGGCCGGACGGCAACCGCTTCGTGACGACGGAAATCATCGCAGGCGGAGCAGGCGGCGGACCTTTCTCGAAAGGAGCGGATGCCGTGTCGACCGACGTCGGCAACGCCATGAACATGCCAGGGGAAGCGCTCGAAGAGATCGCCCCGATCCGGCTTCTGTCCGCGCGCATCCGCGAAGGCTCCGGCGGCTCCGGCAAATATCCGGGCGGCAATGGCATCCGGCGGGAATATCTTGCCCTGACCGACGGTGTTTCAGTTTCCCTTCGTGGTGAACGCTTTGCCCGCGTCCCGCAAGGCCTTTTGGGCGGCGGCAGTCCTGAGCCGTCGGCGGCAACGATCCTGCGCGCGGATGGCGAGACCATTTCCCTCACCGCCCGCTCCGCCTTCACGCTGAATTCCGGTGACCGGCTGATCGTGGAAAGCTGCGGCGGCGCCGGTTACGGCACCGCAGACTGATATCTTTGCAAAGAATGCATGGCGACCGGGCTTAGTCCCCGGTCACCTTTTTACGCAGGCTCGGCAGGAAGGCTGCGGCGAGGAATGCAAAGCCCAGCAACAGAAAGGCCAGGCTGATCGGCCTGTCGACGAACGTCGTCAAATGGCCCCGGGAGAGCAGCAACGCACGCCGGAAATGCTCTTCCAGAAGCGGTCCCAGAATGAACCCCAGCAGCACCGGCATGGCCGGATAGTCGAAGATCCGCATCAGGTAGCCCACGACCCCGAAGCCGAGCACGACGAAGACGTCGAAGGCGTTGTTGTCGGAGGAATAGACGCCGACGCAGATGAACACCAGGATCGCCGGATACAGGATGTTGTAAGGGATCGAGAGCAGCTTCACCCAAAGCCCGATCAGGGGAATGTTCAGAACCAGCAGCATCAGGTTGCCGACCCAGAAACTGATGATCAGCCCCCAGAACATTTCAGGCTGCTCGTTGATCAGGTTCGGGCCCGGCGTGATGCCATGCAGGATCATGGCACCGAGCAGGACGGCGACCACCGCATCGCCCGGAATGCCGAGGCTGAGGGTTGGAATGAAGGCGGCCTGGACCGAGGCGTTATTGGCCGCTTCCGGCGCGGATATGCCTTCCAGCGCGCCCTTGCCGAATTCCTCCGGGTTTTTTGAAAGCCGTTTTTCGGTCGCATAGGCCATCAGGGACGCAATCCCCGGACCCGTTCCGGGAAGCGCGCCGACAAAAGAACCGATGACCGAACCCCGCAAGGTCGGAGCCCAGATCTTTTTCCACTCCGGCTTGCTCGGCCACATCTCCTTGAAACGGATATGCCCCAGCTTCATGGGCGTTCCCTGCGGGCTGCCGATGTTGCCGATGATCTCGGCCACACCGAAAAGACCCATGGCGAGCGCGACGAGGCTGAAGCCGTCTGCCAGTTCCAGAATACCGAAATTGAAGCGGAACATGCCCGTGTTCACGTCGGTACCGACAAGACCAAGCGCAATGCCGAAGATGACCATGGCAAGCCCCTTGAAGGGAGAGCCTGCGGTCATCGTCGACGCTGCGATCAGGCCAAGCAGCATGACGGAGAAATACTCAGCCGATGAGAATTCCAGCGCCAGTTCCGCAATCAGCGGAGCAAACCCCATGACCAGGACAATGGCGAAGGACGAGCCGATGAAGGAGTTGATCGCCGTCACGAACAGCGCAAGCGGCGCCTTCCCTTTCTGCGCCAGCGGATAGCCGTCAAGGCAGGTGATCGCCGCCGTGGCCGTGCCAGGCAGGTTCAACAGGATCGACGCCGTGGAGCCACCGTACTGAGCTCCGTAAAAGATCCCGGCCAGCATGATCAGCGCGGCTGTGGGATCGAGATAATAGGTCATCGGCAGCGCCAGCGAGATCGCCGCCAGGGGACCGATCCCCGGCAAGACCCCGACGACCGTACCCACGGTCACGCCGATGAAGCAGAAGAGCAGGGACTCGCCACTCAGCGCCTTGCCCAGACCGATCATGATATTGGCGGCGAAATCACTCATCTCGGACCGAATGCGTTGACTGGGAGACCAAGCCCCCAAATGAAGAGAAGAACACCGAAAAGCGCCATGAAGGCCGCGACAGCGGCCACGGTCAACCAGTTGCTCCGTGGCTCGCCCAGCGCCGAAATGAAGACAAGTGCGATGCTGGCAGCCACATAGCCGGCGCGATCCACAAGAAGCGCGAAGGCAATCATGCCGACAAAGACCGCAAGAACGGGACGAATGGCGAACCGGGCCGGAGCGGGCGTTCCCTCATCCGGGGGACCTTCGTCCGCATATCGTGTACCGAACCATGTCTCGACCGCGATCACGATGCCAAGACCGGCGATCAGTAGTCCCACCACCAACGGAAAGAACCCCGGCCCGGGCCGCAGCATGCTGCCGAGCGGATAGGTGCTCGAAAGTGCCGCCAGTCCAACGCCGAAGGCCGTCACGACTGCAGCCGCCGAATAGTCTCTTGTCGGTGTGTGAAGTGTCATATTTCACTCGAAAATCTGAAGTGAGCGGTCCTGAACGGACCGCTCACCGGCAGGGCATGCCATCAGGTGGGTCTGTAGAGCACGCCAGGCTGCAACAAAATCATTTCGGGGCGAGGCCGGCAGCGTCGACCACGCCCTTCCACTTCTTCACTTCGCTTGCGATGAAGGCTTTGGAGTCTTCCGGCGTCTTGCTTTCTACGAGGAAGCCCTTTTCCTTGAAGAAGGCCTGAAGCTTGTCGGACTGGAGCGCCGTGTTGATTTCGGCATAAAGCGTCTCCAGAATCGGCTTCGGCGTACCTGCCGAGGCGAAAACACCCTGCCAGGAGAAGGCGGCGAACCCCGGGACACCGGCTTCGGCAATGGTCGGAACATCCGGCAGCAGGTAATGACGCTGGGTCGAGGTTACGCCGAGGGCACGAAGCCGTCCCGTCTTGACGTATTCGGAGGTCACCAGAATGTCGCCGAACATGCCGTCGAGCTGTCCGCCGAGCAGATCCTGAAGCGCCTGGGCACTGCCCTTGTAAGGCACATGCAGGAGCTTGGTGTCCGTTTCCAGGCCGAAGAGCTCACCGGTCATGTGCATGGAAGTGCCGACGCCGGGCGTTCCGTGCGTGAAGGTTTCCGGATTTTCCTTGGCGTAGACGATCACATCCTCGACCGAGGTGTAGTCGCTGTCGGCGTTCACGACCAGCGCCAGCGGCGCTGCGATCACGATAGAGACCGGATCGAAGTCGGTTACCGGATCGTAAGGCAGGTCATTGCGCAAGGCCGCACTGATGGCGTTGGAGCCTGTCACGCCCATCAGCAGCGTGTAGCCATCGGGATCGGACTTGGCGACATAGTTCGCGCCTACAGTACCGCCGGCACCGCCGCGGTTTTCAACGACGACCGGTTGACCGAGCGGACCGGAAATCGCTTCGCCGATCTGACGCGCCAGAAGGTCCGTAGAACCGCCCGGAGGGAACGGCACCACGAGTGTGATCGGCTTGTCGGGATAGGCATCGGCCGCGAGCGCAGGCGCTACGAGACCGCTTGCCAGACCGGCGGCGGCCACGAGACCGAGACCCGCCTTGCAGAGATTTCTGCGATCAATTCCATATTTCATGAGTACACCTTCCTCTGGATTCTGGCCTATGGATTCTAGGTTTCTTATTGAAATCTGGTGGGACTGAAGGGGCTGAGATCGATCTCTGTCTCCCGGCCGGAGACAAGATGCGCAATTTCCCGGCCCGTGCTGGCGCCGCCACACATGCCGACATGCCCGTGACCGAAACCGAGAAAGACGTTTTCCGCCCTGGGCGCCTTGCCGATGACCGGAAGGCTGTCCGGAAGACAGGGCCGGTGCCCCATCCAGTAGGACTTTTCGGACCCTTCAAGACCGGGAAACAGTTCCTGCCCCTTGCGGAACAGGGCCTCAGACCGGCTATAGCGCGGCTCTGCGGTCAAACCGGCAAACTCCACGGTGCCGGCAAGCCGCAGACCGGACGTCATCGGATTGACCATCATGTTGTGCTCGACCGCCATCACGTTGCGCTCAAGATGAACGTTCGGGTCCTTGACCGTGACGTGGTAACCGCGCTGGCTTTCCAGCGGCACCCGCGCCCCCAGTTTTCTGGAGAGTTTCGCCGACCACGCGCCCGCGGCCACGACCACGCCGTCGACCTCGAGCCGCTCGCCATTGTCGAGCACGATCCTGTCGACGCATCCGTCCTTGATCTCAAAGTCCGTAACCAGGGTCTTCTTGTGCGTGGCGCCGTCCTTGATCGCCTGATTGTAGATCGCTTTGACAAGGGCCGAGGGATCCGGTGTGGAGCCATTGTCCGGCGCGAACTGTCCGAACCGGAACAGGCCCTTCAAAGCCGGTTCCAGGTCTGCCAGCTCGTCGCTGTCGACCTCCTGCATCTCGACCCCGAGGCTGCGTCTCAGGTCCATGCCCCACTTCCAGCGCTGCGCCGCTTCCCTGGAGGAATAGACATAAAGACAGCCGTTTCGGCGGATCAGGGACGATCCCCCTGCCCGCTGAAGGAGTGGCTCGTAACACTCAAAGACCGGGCGCAGAAGATCACGGACCGCGCCGGCGATCCGGGTCACTTCCTTTTCGGTCGAAGCCCGCATGAAATGCATCAGCCAGGGCAGAATACGCGGCAGGTAATGGGCCCTGATGACCAGCGGACCTTCCGGATCGAGCAACCATTTGGGCACATTGCGCCACATGCCCGGCATTCCGACCGGCAGGCAGGCGCTGGGTGACAAGGAGCCCGCATTGCCGAAGGAACAGGCCTCACCGGCCTCGAGCGGATCGATGAAGGTAATCCTGTGACCGTCCCGCTGGAGCCATGCTGCCGTGCAGGCTCCCACCACCCCGGTTCCGATAACTGCTATATGCAAGACACCCGCCAAAATCTATTTTGTAAGCATTTTCCCTATGTGCATTCTGTTTCAGCACATGATATCAGACAAATGAATTTTTCTGCTAATTGCATCAGGTTATCTTATGAATGTCACACTGCGCCAGCTCCGCGCTTTTCATGAGGTCGCCAAAACGCAGAGCTTCACGCTTGCCGCCCAAAACATGGGCCTGACACAGTCGGCCGTCAGCATGCTGATCCGTCAGCTTGAAACGGAATACGGCATGGCTCTGTTCGACCGGGTTCAGCGCAGCGCCCGGCTGACGGAGGTCGGAAAGCACATGCTTCCCGTCACGGCGCGCATCCTGGAGGACCTGCAACAGGTTTACGAAGGTGCCGCGGACCTGAAGGCGCTGAAGCGCGGAACGCTGCGCATCGCCGTTCCGCAAATGCTGGCCTGCTCCTGGCTGCCGCCCGTCATTGCCAGATTCACCCAGCTCTATCCGGATGTCAGCCTTCGGGTCATGGACACGACAGGCGATCGCATCGTCAGCGCCATCACCGACAATGAAGCGGAGATCGGGATCGGGCCTCAGCGCCCGACACCGGAAGGCATTTCGTCAGAGCTTCTGTGGAAGGAGCCGATCCAGGTTGTCCTGCCGCGCTCCCTCGGGCTCGCCAATGCCGGGGAGATCACCTGGGACCAGCTCACCCGCGAGAACTGGATCCAGTATTCGGACGATTTCACGCTTTATCTCGAGCGTTCGATCTGGACCAGCCTGCCCATCCCCAAGACCCGCATGACCAGCGTCCGCTACCTGACGACCGCCCTCGCCTTTGTCGGCAACGGCATGGGCATCACGGCGGCCCCGAAATACGCACGGATCTTCGAAGACCAGTTTTCGGTGAAATTCCGGGAGGTGACCGGCACCCGGATCGAGCGAGAATTCTACATCTACGCCCGGGCAAACCATCACCGCTCCCCTGTTGTGGATGCCTTCATGTCCCTGCTGACGTCCAATCCCTCACTGATCACGCCGCCTTAGCATCAGCCGATTTCCGTCGCCCGCTGCCATTAGCTGTTCAATTCCGAAGGCCTGACGCCTCCTTCCTCAAGCTCTTCATGACATGACGATCGCGGGTCTTTAGCGCGCGGTTGATCGGCTATCAGAACCGATCCTATAGTGTGGGAAAAAGTGCGACACATGGGAGGGAACCGCCGTGGCCGCATCGGGAGATATCGATCTTGCGGGCTTCGGCCGCTCGGGCTGGAGCCCGTTTTCGAAACCGCACTTCGTAACCGGCGATTATCGCATCGCTCAAGACCACCTTGAGAAATCGAGCAAGGGGCTCTTTCAGCTGTCGGTTCCCCACAACGAGCGGTTTCGCCGGTACAGTTCGAAAGCACGGCTGCTTGGTGAGAGCCTCGTCACCGCCGTCAACATCGACAGCGAAGCCGGATACCGGATCGAGATGAACGCCGACCCGGACCTGATCTATGTCCAGGTCCTCTTGCAAGGCTCCGCCCTGTACCAGCAGTGCACCACGCGGGTCGAGGTGCGAAGCGCCCAGTTGGTTCTGCAGGAGGCGCGCGCGGTAACGCGCAAGGACTGGGGCGGGCCGACCCAGCTCATGGCCTTCCGGCTCAGCCGCCGCGCTCTTGAGCGCCTGGCCGCCCAGACGATGGGCGCCTTGGGAGCTCGTCCCCTGGACTTCGACACGATCCAGGTGATCGACCTGGAACGCGTGCCGACGCTCTGGCACCACATTCTGATGATCTACAACGATCTGCAGGAGCCGACACCGTTTCTGACAGGTCCAAGTGCGGACCATGCCGAGCAAATTCTCCTGCATCTACTGCTTCAGTCCATTCCGAACAGTCACAGCGGCAGGCAATTGCCCGTGCCCGCCCGATCCGCCGCTCCATATTATGTTCGCCGGGTCGAGACTTTCATCCGAGACCACGCCCGGGAACAGATCGACATCCAGGACATGGTCCGGGCGGCAGGCGTGAGTGCAAGGTCCGTCTATCTCGGGTTTCGAAAGTTCCGGGATACGACACCGATGGCCTATCTGAAGGAGATCCGCCTCAACCTCGCGCGCCAGGCGCTGCTTCAGGCACCGGCGAACAAAGCCATGCCTGTCACCGGGATTGCCCTCGATTGCGGCTATGAAAACCCGAGCCAGTTTTCCCGCGATTACCGCATTCGTTTTCGCGAGACACCGACAGAAACCACGCGGCGTGCTGTGCGTTCCAAGGCCATTTCTTGCGACGACGCGGCAGGCTGATCTTCGGTCCAAGGCACGAAACGGAAGCGGCTCCTGCCGAACGTTTCACGAGCCGTCCTTCGATTGCACTGAGGCGCAAACCCTTGCAGCCGGTGAAAAGACGCCGGTCTCCGCAATGATAATATGAGGTGACTTACGACTGGCCCTCCTGCATCGACCGGGTGGAGAAAGACGTGTACGCGAACAAAATCATTGTCATCGGCGCCGGGATCGGCGGGCTCGCGGCGGCTCTGGGTCTTCAACGCAGGGGGTTCAAGGTCGTCGTCTACGAGCGCGCGCAGGAAATTCGCGAACTCGGAGCGGGCCTGATCGTCACCGCCAACGCGCGCCGCGCGCTCCACGATCTGGGCGTCGATGAGGAACTCGAGCAACGTTCATCCTGCGTCCCGATCATGTACACCTGCAACTACACGACCGGCGAGATCCTTCGGGAACACCCGAATGCCGGGATTCGCGAAAAATACGGGTTCGCCACGCTACAGGTCCACCGCGCGGATCTGCATTCCCTCCTCATGAACGCCGTGGCGGCGAATGACGCGGAAGCGCTTCACCCCGGACATGAATTCGTCGGCCTAGACGAGACCGAAACCGGTGTCACGGTCCGCTTCGCAAACGGAGCGGAAGACAGCGGCGATGCGCTCATCGGCGCGGACGGGAACGCCTCGGCCATTCGCGCGCTCCTGTTCCCTGGCGTGGCAACGACGTTCAACGGGCAGGTTGCCTTCCGCGCCCTCCTCCCGGCGAGCGAAGTGCCGGACCGCGTCAACGAAATCGGACAGGGCATGTATGCCGGTCCGCAGCGATACATCCTTCACTACCCGTTGCGCGGCGGCCGCATCATGAACATCATCGGATGCGGGCAGGCGACGGAATGGGAGGAAGAAGGCTGGGCGATCCCCGCAACGAATGAAGAATTCGCGAACGCCTATGCTGACTTCGCGCCCCACCTCATGGAGATGATCGGGAACATTCCCGAGGGCGGGCTTTTCAAATGGGGGCTCAGGGACCGCGAACCGCTGGCGACATGGACGACGGACCGGGTGGGAATGCTCGGCGACGCGGCCCACCCCATGACCCCCTTCCTCGGACAGGGCGCCTGCCTCGCTATCGAGGACAGCATGCTGCTGGCACGCGCCTTCGCGGCCTCCAACAGCGTAAAAGAAGCGCTCGTGCGCTACGAAGGCGCGCGAAAGGAGCGCGGCAACGGCGTGCAGTTGATGTCCCTGGAAGAAGGCCGGGCGCTGCAAGATCCCAGAATTCCTCGAAGGACCGCGGTCGACCGGGGATTGCTCAAATACGACCCGGTGACCGTACCGGTCTGAACACCGGAATATTGTCCTCGTTGACCCAAGCATGCTGCCTTAGCGCTCCCAATATTGGCGGGTCGCGCCTTTCAGCAGCAGTCCGGTCTCGCTGAACCCCCGCATCATTCCGTGCCTCTGGAAAACAGCTATCGCTGATTTCGAGCGACGGTGCACAAGTCTGTAAGGCCTTCAAAGCCGATCCGGTGTGTCCGCATCGACACTTTTTGCTATCCGGCCTGAAAATGTGATAAGCGCCAGCAAAACATCATCAGGAAGTCACCAGTGAGCGAACTGACCGTAGCGGATGCAACGAACCGCATTTATCAATCCCTCGAGGCGGACAATCAGGACATTGATCTGCATATCGCGGAGCTCAAGGACGCCTTGAAGCGCGAGGGCATGAAAGAGGCTGTCCTCGACCCGACCAGGCTCGCCCAGAACAACCGCTCCGGCCGAAAGCTGCTGCAGGCCTACTTCCGCCAGCGCGGCGTGAAGGTCACATTCGCGTCTTCCTAACGCGAAGCGGACATTATTGCGCTCAAAGCTGATTGATCATTCTGATGCAGAAGCATTGGTAGGAGCATCCGGCTGCAGTCGGATCATCTATCCGCTGCTCTGCTCGCCGAAGGCATCGTGCAATCCCGGCGGCCTCATTGTCCGGGTTGGCGGTGGGTCGCCCCCTCCGCAGCCAGAATTTCGCAACGCCTTGAACGATTGGCTTGGCAGGCTGATGGCCGCGTCAACCGGCTTTGCATCGTCAGCCTGCGCCCGACAAAGTTTTCGGCACGTCCATTTTCGTATGAAGACGCTTGCTGCACTTGCAGCCTCCCAATTTACTTTTGGCCTTGGACACGATTCAGACACGCAGGCCTGTCATATCTGACGATACCTGGATATACGGCAAAGTCGGAGCGGGGCCCTTAAAAGGACGCCCCTCAACCACCCGACAACCCATTCTCTACATCTTCCATATTCGCCGCATAACAGTTGTAATTCACGAAATCACCGCTAAATTTTCTATACATGGTTCAAGGACTTTCAGGATCTCTCAATGACCAATTTCAATGCGCAAATCGAAAAATCGAAGCAAGACGTTGCTGCTGCCCGGCAGAAAATTGACGAGCTGACCGGCAAGATCGAGGCGGCGCATACCAAGCTCAAGACCGGCCAGGATATCTCGGTCGACATCGAGAATGCGACCCTTGAGGATGTGCACGCACACACCGAGCTGATGGGCGCGAACATTGCCGAATTGATCATGGGCCTCGACGATGTCACCGCCGATTTCTCCAAGGATTTCGACGCCATGCGGTCGAAGACCGGCTGGGAATCCTTTATCGGCATCTTCTCGAAAGCGCGCTCCGACAGCATTCGCCAGGAACGCATGCGCGCCGCCAGCATCGACGACAAGCTGCAGGACCTGATTTCCAAGTCGAACGTCATCGGCCAGTTGCTGCAGGAGCAGCTTGCGACGCTGAACGACCACAGCAAGCGTGTGGAAGGCAATCTTTCGGATACCCTGACCCAACGCGAACAGGCCGTGGCAACCCTGGAAGGCATCAAGCAGCAGCTCGTGGCGATGGATCCGGAAATCATCGCCCTGGAAAACAAGATCTCGATGGAAACGGATGCCGCGGCCCGCACCAAGCTGGAAAGCGAACTGGCGGCAAAGAATGCGGACTACAATCGCCTCGCCCAGGAAGAGCAGGTCAAGCTCGCCGAAAGCCAGACGCTGGAGCGCTATATCGAAAAGGGCAAGACCTGGGTCGACAGCCTGCAGAACCAGGCCGCAACCCAGATGGTGCTGATCAACAAGCTGCAGACGGACACCAAGCAGCGCGTCGTTCTCTACGATGCCCTCGTCAAGTCGCTGAAGACCGCCCAGCAGCAGGACGTCGCGCACAAGATCAACGAGATCGGTGTCGCAACGGACAAGGAAGCCCAGTCCGCCATGGCCGCGATCGGCTCTGCCACGAACCAGCGCATGGCCGACATGATGGAAGCTCATGAAGACCACATGGTCTTTGCCCGAAAGGTCCTGGAAGAAAAGGCCAAGTCAGACGAACGCTTTGCCCGCCGCTTCGAGAAGATCGTCGAAAAGCACGACAAGAACGCCTACGGCTCTTGAGGGGTAAGCCTTGGACCTGACCCTGGACCATCGCAAGCTGGAAGAAGCGCATGAAACACGGCGCTACTTCACCAAGTTCGAGCGCATCATCTCTCATCTTCGGGCGGTCGCGGACAGCGTGGTATCGGAAGACACCGCGCTGGAAAGCGAAATCCCGATCCTGCAGGAGTATCTGACGGCGCTTGCCGGAACGTTTTCGGCACTGTCCTTCAAGTATCTGCTGGCCAGCCGGGTATCGGGCATGATGCCCGATCAGCTGACCATCGACCTGCATGAAAGCGGTTTCCCGATCTTTCAGGAAATCCTGCAAATGGCGAATGACGCCATGCAGGTTCCCAACCACATGATGTCCCTTCCCTCCATGAAGGACCTCAAGCAGGCCATGGTCAACCATATCCTGCGGGAACAGACCGTACCGCTGAACCTGCAGTTCGCGGCCTCACAGCGCCGCTACTACCAGAAGATCGCAAGCGGTCCGATTTTCTGGGCCAGGAACGACCCGCGGATCATCTGGGCGGAAGACGACAATCCCGACCGGCGAAGCTACCGCATTCACTGGGCGGTCTATGACAGCCAGCAGAACATCCCGCTGATCTACGTAATGGATGTGGAAGACAGCGGCAGGACCCCCTTGGCCCATGACCACCGCCGCTGGCCCCGGGCGCAAAGCCATCTGATGGCGCAATCCTCCGCCGGGCTGAAACTCGTGTCGATTGCCGGCGGCTTCGACCGGGATTTCGACGACCTGCATCCCAAGCGTCTGAGACGGTTCTACGTCGGCCCGATGTACAGCCATGCCTATACCCGGCAGTCGGGCCCGCTACGCGATGTCCTGGCCCAGGCGGCCGGTACGCCGGGCGAGGACTGGGCCCTGGCCTGGACGACGGAAACCCTTCATTCGGCTTCGGTCACCCAGGAATCCGCCGGATTTTTCAGCACCGTGGAACGGCAGGTCTATCAATTGGACCCGTTTGCCGTGCAGGCCGACAATCCGCAGGATGCCGCCGGCCACAGCCACCAGCAGCGCTCGATCATCCTGCCCCAGCGCCCCTATCAGATCCTGGCGGAGCGCAGTCCTGCAGGGTTTTCCAACATCCGCAAATATGCCGTGAGCCCTGCCGGCAAGATTATCAGTTACAAGTAGGTTTCAGCACGTGACACTTTCCACCGATCTCATGGAACTGAAGGAAGACCGGATCCGCGCGCAATATGCGCAGGCCGAGGCCATGCTGGAAGGATTCGACCACACGCCCCGCATTGCCCGCAAGACGGAGCCGGACCGCGTTGAGGAACGCTCACCCGGGCTTGGAACCCGGCGGCGGTTCCGCTCGACGACGCCGGGCCTGGTCACGCGCTCCACGGCACGGCCGGAAGGCGTGCAGCTGGCGAACCGCATTCTGGAGAGCGATGAGGATGTCCTGACCACGCCCGTTCAGGCCAGTGTGCTGCGGGCGCTGCGGCGCTCCCTTTCGGTCGCGCAGGTTGCCTCCGACCAGTTTGCCGAACAGTCCGGACTGGCCGATCTCAAGCGCAAGAACCTCGCCCGAACGCTGGACCCGTCCGAGAAGACCCGGTTTCAGGATCTCCTGAAAGCCTCCGCACTGATCGTGCTGCATGTCTTTGCCAACATGAGCGACTTCCTTCTGGCCGAGCTTGTCAGCGAAACACACGAAACGGAAACGCAAAGCGGCGACATCGAGGAAATCCTGATCGACAACGACCAGCTCGCCCTTCACGGCGTCCTGTGGGAACTGGATCAGGAAATTGCCGCCGGCGTGTCCAATGACGCCGAACTGGTGGCCGTGATCCGCTCCGCCTGCGAGCAGATCATGGAAAAGGTCGCCCTCAGGGCGGAAAGTGCGGCCCATCTCGATGCATTCAACGCGGCTCATTATAGGGTCGAGGCCGACAACTTCGACATCACCGGGTTCACGCCGGCAGCACGGGCGAAGTCGACGACGCTGACCATGGCGTTCAAGAAGCCGGAGGAAGTGGTCGGCAACCACATTGCCAAGTATCAGGCCATGAAGCTGGCCAAGATGCTGATGGCCTATGATTTCCAGCGCAAGCTGAACCCGTTTGCCGAGCTTGGCGGCTTCATCTTCACCTTCATGGGCGACGGCAAGCCCGGGACGGGCAAGACCACCCTGATCCAGATGATGGCGGGCCTGATCAGCGAGTATTGCAACAACGCCGGTTACGCCTTCCGCTACCAGAACCTGTCGACGGACAACATCGACAGCTATCAGGGCAAATCCGGACAGAATGCCAAGGCCTTCATCCGCAACATCATCGATCCCAATGTCATCGGCTTCGGCACGATCGACGATATCGACCAGTTGGCAGGCAAGCGCGGCGACCGGCAGTCCTCCGCGGGCCAGCTGGAAATCACCGCCGTCCTGATGGAGAGCTTTGCCGGCGCCAACACCGTCGTGCGCGGCAACTGCACCTTCGGCATGTTCTCCAACTATCCGGAGAATGTGGACGACGCCCTGCGCCAGCGCGCCGGCGCCCGGTTCCTTGTCGACGGTCCGCAGTCGCGCGAGGACTATATCGACATCCTGCACCTGCTCATGGGCAAGAACCATTCGATCCCGGTCGGCGATCATGATCTCTTCGAAGCGCAGGCCATCAAGAAGGCCGTCGCGGCCTCCTATGACAAACACGCCCGCCCCCAGGAAGACGGCCTGATCCGGGTGTTCGAGAAGGTGCGCGCAGACATCGGCGACCTCGACACGATCGCGAAGCTCGGCACCTATCTGAAGGCCATTCAGGAAGCGGACGAGCGCTTTACCGGACGCGCCATCAAGAACATCACCGATGCCGTCAAGGTCCGCGCGATGGACTTCGAACTTCCCGACGCGTGGATGGAAGACCCGGACCTGTTCCTGTTCAAGGATTACGACACCAAGAAGGCCATGATCGCGGATCTTGCCCGGCCGATCACGGTGGACATGGTCATTCAGGAAATCAACCGCTATGCGGACAGCGAGTTCCGCTATGCCGACAAGTCGGACGAAGTGGCCATTGAAAACGCCGTTCGCGAAATGCGGCGGATGGAAGAAGCCAAGCGCCGCTACATGGAAGCCGGCCGCTCATGATGAGGCTTGTCAAAAATGGCCTGATGTACGGCAACCTCTATCGGGTCAGTTCGCCGGCCATGGTGGAGCGGTACAACCGGGCCATGGAACACCTTACGGGCCGCCGCACCGAACTGACCGAATTCCACATCGACATTTCCGGGTTCTCGCCGGAAATCGGCGATGAGCTGGACGACATCCATTACCTCAACCCGAATGGCTGCAATCGTCAGTTCATCCTGCTGTCGCCGGAGCAGAAGACCGGCCCTCTTCTGAATGCGCGGTTCTCGACCTCCCGCACGATCATCCGCGGCTACATCGACCAGAACGAAGAGCAGCTGTTTGTCCTGACGGCCCGGGACGTGGTGGTCGGCGAGCTGGTCAATTCGGTTCTCGTCCTGAAGGAGCCGAAAAACCTGTTTTACATTCGCGATATCGTTGTCGAGGCGGACACACTCGGGGGACATGCCGAGGCAAGCAGCGAATTGACGGGCAAGATCGACCGCTTCATGGAAGAAGAGGACGCCTGGTGGGACGATGTATTAATCTCTGAAATGATTCAGCTCGCCCGGCAGACCGGCGATATCGTTCGCTCGCCGATCAAGCTGACACCCCAGAGCTTCACCCAGAAAAACTTCTACACCAGTCATTTCGGCGGGCTCTACGTCTTCCAGGACGTCAGCCAGCCGGCCTGCATTTCCGTGTGGGCAGACAAGCCCGGAGACGACCTCCCCGTCAACGAAACCTTCAGTCTGACGGATCCAGTGGCCGTTGCCGCTTTCCTGTCCGTCAACGGACTGGTCGAACCCCTGACGAACAAGTGGGTCCCGAACAGCCTGAGCATCATCAAGCAGAAGCTCGACTTCATCGCCATAGATACGGCGGCAAATGCAGGCGAGGACCTTTCCCATGTCTCACGCCGCGACCTGCGCAACCTGACGCGCAAGTATCATGATCGGATGCCGGACGAATACCATTCGCTCAGACAGGTCTGGCTGGGCCTGAAAGCGGGCGGAAAGCTGCCGAAGGTGCCGGTGACCGATCCGGCCTATTTCTATTTGCTGAGATCTCAGAACCATGCGGACCGGGATCTGGTGAACATGCTGCTCGCGCAACTGACACCACTCGATTTCCGCCAGCTGTTCATCTGCCACAAGGATGCGTTCTACGCTGCCTACAAGACCTGGCAGGACCAGAAGAGGACCTATGTCGCCAGGTTCCTGGCCGAGGAATACATGGTCGACAAGGTCGGCACGCGCGCAGAACTGTTCGGTCCCGAACCGGCGATGGACGCCGATTATGTCGACCTCGGCCTTGGCCGGAATGTCGGCCCCTGGGGCCGGATCCCGAGCGACGGGGATCAGGACCGCTATGACGATGAGGAGGGCGATCGATGAAAGTGATCAAGTGGATTATCGGCATCCCGCTCGTCCTGATCCTTCTCGCCTTTGCCCATTACACGCTGCCCAGCCGGGACATCGTCCGCATCGTCGGGACGGACGTGAAGCGCATGGATATCGGATCGTCCTCGTGGTTCTGGGCGGCACCGGACGCGGGCACCAACACCAACTGGACCCGCGACGTCCGCTTCATCAACACGGTCTGGCCGGACGGAAAACCAAGCGTCTACCGGAACGAGGACACCGACTGGGGCTGGCCGCCCTATTTCAAGTTCGACAGCAGCAACATCACCGCACAGGCCCAGGATCTCGCCAAGAAGGACGGCGATGTCTGGGTCGCCGTGACCCACTATGGCTGGCGGATCAAGCTGTTCACGATTTTTCCGAACGCCATCTCGATCAGGCAAGTCGCAGGACCGGATGTGTTCCTCATCCCCTGGTTCAATATCCTGTTCTTCATCGTGGTCGCCGCCATCCTGTTTGTCGCGGTTCGCGCGCTCGCCATGTTCAAACGCTTACGCGTCGACCCCATCGTCGATAACATCGACACCTTCATCGACGACGTAGGCGAGAACGCCGATCAGGCCCATTCAAGGGTCAAAGAGAACGTCACGACCGCAACCTCCGACTTCCGCCGCTGGCTCAAGCGCTGGTTCGGGTAAAGTCCGGAAAGTGCATGTGCTATCCTGCTCATCGAAATTGATCGAAAGACGGCAGGATGACGTCCAAAATGAAAGGTTGGCCGACACCATCCAGCGCCTGCACTTGTTCCCGCGAGTGGGGCACTGCATGACGGACGAAGAATCTACGCCCAGGTTAAAACGTAGAATTGGCGAATACTGGTTCTTTTATGGAGACCTCGTCATAGCCCTTATAATTGGCTGGATAATATTTTTATTTTTAAATACTATGAATTCGAATCGAAATATCTTCCTAAAATGCTATACGCCCTGATAGCAGGAACTCTATATCTGGTTTTCTCATTCTTCCGCGTACTGATGCGCGAGAAGCTTGATAACGACATGCTTCCCTGAGCATCCTCATTTAAAAGTGCACACCAGTCACCTTCTGAAGAGCGCACTGTCTTTGGATCGCCCTGCGAGATGTCCGGAAGAACGACCGAATTAGCGCGTCAGGTTTGTCAGGCTCTTCGCGTCATGGATCCGCACTTTCCCCTTCCATCCGCCTGACTGTTTCATCTACGCACGATCTGGAAAATAGCACCGCTGATTAACCCTCAGGGATAGATTGTCCGCCATTCCTTCCACGTTTCGCAAGCGATCAGACTAAGCCGTCAAAAAACTGCGTTTTTTCGGCGGTAGAGAGTGAGGATGTAACCACCTTCTCGCCTCCCTTCCTCAAACGGTCCCTCGTTGCGCCAGCGGCAGAGATCATTGCGGGCGCGATCCTCGGCGAAACCGAAAGAAATCAATGCGGCAACAAAAGCTCGAAACGCTTGTTTGGCTGGCGAGGCTACAGAACTTCCGGGCCGTGGCTGAAAAACTCAACACGACACAGGAAGCCATTTCGCAGCGGGTCGCGTCCGTTGAGAGCCAGCTCGGCGTCACGCTGTTCGAGCGCAAGAAGCGCAAGTGCAAGCTGACGGCGGAAGGCCGGGAGATCATCCCCTATGCCGAGCGCATTCTGGAACTCACGTCAGAAATGCTTGACCGGGTCGCCAATGTGGATGCCTTCCGCGGTGTGATCCGCTTGGGCGTTGTCGACACGATCGTCCATGTCTGGCTGACGACGCTGCTGGAGCAGCTGCAGAAGCAACACCCTCATGTAACGCTGGAACTCAGGGTGGATACATCTTCGGCGCTCAGGGAGGCCGTCCTGAGTGGGTCGCTCGACATGGCCTTCCTGGTGGGACCGCTCGCGGACGCGGACATGAAGGCACGCTACCTTTGCACCTACGAGTTCGCCTGGGTGGCAAGTCCGCGCATGAACCTTGCCGGCCGTCAGGTCAGCCTCGAGGAAATTTCCGAAAAGCCCATCATCACCTTTCCCAAGTCCTCCAGGCCCTACGCCATCGTCAAGGAGCAGATGAAGGCGGCCAACCTGCAGGCGCCGCGAATAAACGCGTCCGGTTCGGTGACGGCTTCGATCAACCTGGTCGCCAATGCCGGCGGAATAGGTTTTCTGCCCAAGGTTTCCATCCAGGAGGACCTGCGTCTCGGTCGACTGCACATGATCGAAACGGACGCCCAATCGGCCGACCTTCAATATTTTGCCTACTACCCATCGGATCTGCCGAACGCTCTCACCGAGGCGATCGTCGACCTCTCGAAGGAAGTGGCCAATCGAGAGAAAAAAGACTTCATGTCATAAATACTTCATATTTGACAACATGCGCCAAATCACAGAGCGCGAAACAAAAATATTTTCTTATCAATTACTATAAAGATTAATCGTTTGAGCGAGAAGCCTCCTGCCTCTATGCCTACATTCGTCAGCCGATACCTTTGTTTTTGGAAAAACTCCCTCCCAAGTCCCTCACCACGATTGGATATCGACATGAAAACGAAAATCGCGGCCATCGCCGCCCGCGGCCTGATCGCCGCCACTCTCGCCGCCGCGACAGGCCTTGCCTCGGTCTCCCTGGCGTCCGCCCAGGACAAGGTGCTGAAATTCGCGCATGTCCTGCAGACCAATCACCCCTATCACGACATGGCGCTGAAGTTTAAGGAAGAGCTGGAAGCCCGCAATGTCGGTCTGTCCGTCGAGATCTTCCCGGCAGCTCAGCTCGGCAACGAAAGCGAACTGATCAGCGGCCTGCAGCTCGGCAGCGTCGACATCGCCACGATCACCTCCGCGGTCACGTCCAACTTCGTTCCTGATTTCCAGGTGTTCAGCCTGCCGTTCATCTTTCGCGATGCCGGCCACCTGTTCCGCGTCATGGACGGCGAAATCGGCGATGAAATGGCCGCGAAGATGCAGGAAGCCGGTCTGGTCAAGCTCGGCTACGGCTACGGCGGCACCCGCGATCTCTACACCAGCAAGGCCGTTCACAATCTGGACGACCTGAAAGGCCTGAAGATCCGCACAATGAAGAACACCGCGATCATCGATACCTGGAATGCACTCGGCGCCATCGCCACCCCGGTTGCCTGGTCGGACGTGCCGGTCAGCCTCAAGCAGGGACTGATCGACGGCGGCGAAGGCACCGGCGTCAGCTACCGTTCGATGGCGTTCTATAAAGACACCAAGCATTTCACCCGGCTCGCCTATATCTTCAGCTGGCACAATCTGATGATGTCGAAAATCACCTTCGACGGACTGACCGAGGCACAGCAAAAAGCCGTCCTCGATTCTGCCAAGATTGCCGAGACCTACGAACGCGTCACCTTCCTCGATCAGGAAGCAGCCCTGTTCAAGGACCTGAGCGAGAAGGGTGCCGACATCATCACGCCGGAAGACCGCGCCGACTGGATCGCCAGGATCAAGGATGTCTACGCGAACAACGCCGACGAAATCGGCGGCCTGGAGCGCATCGAGGCCATCCAGAACTACTAAGAACCGGCACCGGTCCCATCCGACCCTCACCACGGACGGGCACACTGCCCGTGGTCCTTCCCCTTCCTGATGGACGCCCCATGACGGCAACTGACAAAATCCCCGGTTTATCGATGCGTATCCGTCAAGGCCTGAGCCTTGTAGAGGCGACCGTTGCCGCCATCATGCTGACTGTCATGGTCAGCTGCACGGTTCTGCAGGTCGTGGCCCGCTTTGCATTCAACACCGGCCTGTCCTGGACCGATGAAGTTGCCATGTTTTCCTTCATCTGGGCTTCCTTGATGGGAGCAGCGCTGGTGATCAATACCGGCGGAGCCCACCGGATCGACGTATTCGTCAGACTGTTGCCACAGCTGCCCCGCCGGCTGGTTCTCGCGCTCGTTTACGCGGTGATCCTTGCGGCCCTATCCCTACTCATCTTCTACGGGCTGAAGCTTCTCGGCGTCGTTCATTTCCAGAAATCCTCCATTTTGAAAATCAACATGTCCTACATCTATACGGCCCTGCCGATTTCGGCCGGACTGATGCTGGTGTCGACGCTTCTCGACTGGCGTGTCTATCTCGGTGACGACAGCGGAGCGCAAGCCAATGGCTGAGGTTCTGTTCCTGACCTTCGCGGCCTGTCTCATCCTGTCCGTGCCGGTGGTGTTTTCCCTGCTGGTTGCGAGTATCGCCGCCATTTTGTGGGGTGGAGCGCTCCCGCTGACCATCGTGCCGCACAAACTTGTGTCCGGCATCGATTCCTATCCGCTGCTGGCAATTCCGTTGTTCATCGTCTTCGGCGAGGTCGTCAACAAGGGTGGCATCGGGCGGCGCATCGTTGATTTCTCCCAGGCTCTGGTCGGGTCCTTCAGGGGCGGGCTGGCCCATGCGAACATCACCGCCAGCATGTTCTTCGGCGGCATTTCCGGATCGGCCACCGCCGACAGTGCAGCCATAGGCTCGGTCCTGATCCCGGCAATGAAACGCGGCGGCTATCCGGCCCCCTTCTCTGTTGCCGTGACTGCAACCTCCTCGATCATCGGCATCATCATCCCGCCGAGCGTCGACCTCATCCTCTACGGCTGGCTGACCGACACGCCGATGGACGAACTCTTCGCCGGCGGATTGCTGCCGGGCGTCCTGATCGGCGCGGCCCTGATGGTGGTGGCCTATGTCATCTCCAGCCAGAAGGGCTATGGCGTCCGCCAGCCGTTCTCCCTGCCGGAACTCGCGCGCAAGACGGGCGATACGTTTCCCGCCTTGATGATGCCGCTCATTATCATCGGCGGCATTCTGGGCGGTATCTTTACCGTTACGGAAGCGGCGGCAGCGGCCGTCATCTACGGCCTTTTGATCACATCGCTCTATTATCGGGAACTCAAACTCTCGGACTTTCCGGCCCTGTTCACGGATGCGGCCAAGACCATCGGTCAGGTCATGTTCCTGCTCGGCACGGCCAAGGTCTTCGCCTATGTCATGACCATCGAGCAAGTCCCGTTGAAACTGTCGCAGACCCTGTTCGAAGCGCTGCCGTCGACCCAGCTGTTCGCGCTGAACGTCATCCTCATCTGCCTTGTGGTCGGCCTGTTCCTGACACCTGCCATCGCCACCATCATTCTGACACCGATCCTTTTTCCGGCGGCCCAGAGCTTCGGCATCGATCCGGTGCATTTCGGCCTGATGCTCGTCTCGGGGCTCGCGCTCGGGCATGTGACACCGCCGGTCGGCCTGACCCTGCTTTTAAGCGCCAGCATTGGCGGAATCACCGTGGAACAATCCCTGAAGTCCCTGCTGCCATTCCTGGCGATGCTGGTCGCCATCGTGCTGGTGATCGCCTATGTGCCGGCAATCACGTTGTTCATCCCGGAGCTGATGCGTTGACGCCTTCGATGATGCGATCGATCAGACGGTCGAGCGGATCATCCTGGCCTCGAAGCCCGCGCGTTCGCTCCAGGAAATGGCGGACCGGCTCTTTCAGGATCACATCCAGATCACCTGCCATTTCAACGTAACCCACGATCCGGCGAAGCGCGCTGTTGTCGAAGGTGGTCGGCCAGATCTTGTCGCCCAGAAGCGGCCCGCGCCAGGCGGGATGGACTTGGGCAAGCGTTTCAGCCGGTATAGGAACGATCTGCGCCTCGCGGCCAAGCGCGTCTCCCAGCGCGCGGTAGATATCCGCCCAGCTGTGCCCCTGATCCGACGCGATGTGCACGGCTTTGCCCAAAGCCGTGTTGTTTCCCAGAAGCCGGACAAAGGGCACCGCGAAGTCCGCCGCGCGCGTCAGCGTCCAGGGAACTTTGCCTTCCCCCGCGACAATCACGGGACGGTTCTGAAGCATCCGCCGGCCGACCACATCGCCTTCAAACATCATCGTGGGCAGGCGTGTTCTGAGCGTATGGGCAGGTCGGACAATGGTAAAATCCAGTCCGGTTTGCGCCATTAGCAAATCCTCGCAGGCGATCTTGCCTTGCGCATAGTCCCAAACCGGATTGGCCCTAACTGCGTCTTCGGTCAGTGCGGATGTGACCGACCGCCGGTCATAGACACAGGCTGAGGAAACGAAGACATACTGCCCGGCTTTGCCCGTAAAAAGCGCCATGTCGCGTCTGATCCGTTCGGGAGCCAGTGCCAGAAACTGACAGACCACATCGAAATGGCGCTCCCCCATTTTGTCGTAGACATCGCCGCTTTCCAGGTCACCCGCAATAAGCTCAACAGCCGGGGGCAAGTCTTCCCAATATCGGCCCCGATTGAAGACGGACACCTTGTGCCCGGCCGCGACCGCCTCATGCACACAGGCAAGCGAGAGCTCGCCTGTTCCTCCAATGAAGAGAATGGTCAAGGACATACTGGTGTTCCTATCGGAAGAGCCGGATCGAGCCCATGGGGATGGTTCGATCTGATTGTTAATGCCCGACCGGGTATTGGTCCACCGGGATGATGGTTTCCGGTGTTGGCACGCGGCCTAAGGAAAGATGCAAGCCCAGGGACAATGGATGTGGCCTGCCCGCTCCGGACCCAAATTGGTCTCTTAAATTTGCCAAATTGGATATATCGACCAGTCCATTTCCTTCATAGTTTTCACCCAATGGCCGACCATGGCCGAGATGTCCAGATTGCCCTCCAGGCTGTAGCCCCTCTTTCAAAGGACCGACCATGCAAGTGCTTGACCGCGTCGAACTCTATTTCGTGAAAACGCCGCTACCGGCACCGCATGCGCCGTCCTGGATCCCCGGCACGATCAGGACCCATGTCTCCATGTGCGTGGTCCGGTTCATCACCGATGACGGCGTCGAGGGGTGGAGCGGCTTTCCCGCCGCCGGACGGGAACGCGCCGGGCTAGGCGACCTGCTGGCCGGTCTCTTTCTCGGGCAGGACGCCGGCGATATCGACAATCTGGCAGAGCGCATCCAGATCATGGCAGCCGGCGGCAATTTCAACTGGTGGCTGGAGCCGGCCTTCTGGGACATCAAGGCGAAAACCGCCGGTCTGCCGCTCTACAAGCTGCTCGGCGGAACCGACGACCGCATCAGGCTCTACGCCTCCTCCGGGGAACTTCGCGACCCTGCTGCGCGGCGCGAGGAAGCCGAAGCCCGGCTCGCCGAAGGCTTCGACACGATGAAAATCCGTGTCCACGACTTCGATGAAGCTGTCGATATCGAGCACATTTCCGATATCGCCACCCATATGCAGGGACGGATGAAGATTTCGGTCGACTGCAACCAGGCCTTCCGCCTGACCCAGAACGGCGATGCGCCGCTGTGGTCACTGGAACGGGCCAAGCGCTTCGTGGATGCGGCAGCCGACGTCGGGCTGGCCTGGGTGGAGGAGCCGCTGTTCGGCGAATGGCACGAGGAAATCGCCCGGCTGACGACCCATTCCCGCGTGCCCGTTGCCGGCGGCGAGCTGCACGTGATGGGGTACCGCGAACTCGCCCGGATGCTGAAGATGGGTTGCTACAATATCTATCAGCCGGATGCCATGTGGGCCGGCGGGGTTTCGCAGGGCCTCAAGGTCGCAGCCCTTTGCCGCGAACAGGGTGTGAAGTTCACGCCCCATTGCTGGTCGAACGGCTTCGGCTTCATCGTCAATGCCCATGTCTTTGCCGCCAGCGGCTTTGCCGGCGAGGCGCTTTTCGAATATCCGGTCTCGCCTCCCGGCTGGATCCCCGAAGGCCGCGACCTGATTTTCACCCAGCCGTTCCTGCATGAAAACGGCTGGTACGTCATGCCTCAGACACCTGGCTTAGGCTTCGAGATCGATTCCGAAGTTCTGGCCAAATACGGGCATTGCTTCTTCAAGGCCGACCGCAAGTCCACGCACTGGATGCCCGAAGCGCTGTCGGACTTTTGATGCCATGCCGGGGCTTCGGCCCCGGCCGCTTTTCCGGGCGATCTCCAAACGCGGCTTCTGCGGAGAAATCAACCGACTGAAATCAGAGTGGAAAATCCGGGAAGAGGTCTCTCCACCATGCAAAGAATGACAAACCGAGAACTGAATAATTGAATCATGCTTGACTTTACGTCAACTCCAGCGCCACCCTCTATGCGTTTAGAATATTATTTTACTACCTTTAGGGGGTATTATGACCGGCACCCATCATGGCCTTACCCGGCTCGACCAACTCGTTAAATCCTGCATCGAAGGTGAAGGGCCTACACGTCCTTTCGCGCAGACGTTCGGGCGATTGTTCCCGGCAAACCCGGTGCAAATAAAAAACATTACCCACGCAGACGTTATCCAGGCACTGGATAATCTGGCATCCGATATGGCGGCAACAGAGAATACGGACGGGCCGGCTGATGCGGGAATGACATTCCTTGGTCAATTCATAGACCACGACATCACTCTGGATGCGACGTCAGCCTTGGGAACCCGTATCGACCCGGCAATGATACCAAACGTGCGCACCCCGAGCCTTGACCTGGACTGCGTATATGGGGCCGGACCGGAAGCATCCCCTCACCTTTATGGTGCAGATGAAGCCGAACAGTTTCTTGTATTCGGGCGAGCGGAGAACCCTCGCGATTTGGCCCGCACGTGTGCAGGCAAGGCTCTCATTGGCGACCCCCGTAATGACGAGAATATCATTGTCGCACAAATCCAGGCGATCTTCATCGAATTACACAATTTGCTGATGAGCAAGCGGGTTGAAGACGGGGACACCGCCAAGGATATTCACGCCTGCGCCCATGAGGGTATGGCTGAGCATACCTGGCATGCACATGTTCATCCGAAGCTCCGCAGTTTTGAAGAAGTTCGGCGCTTTATTCGTTTGCATTACCAATGGGTTGTCTGGAACGAATTGCTGCCTTCGTTCGTTGCGGAAGAATGTCTGAAGTGGGCGCTGGAAAGCACAGGGTTCGGCTGGAATGCTCCGGTGATGCCCGTTGAATTCAGTGGCGCGTGTTATCGCTTTGGCCATGCCACGACCCAGTTCAAATATGCCCTGCGCCAAGGCGAAGCCCCAAAGGGACTTTTTGCGCTACCTGGCTTCGGACCACGTCCCGTCGATGGCAATATCGATTATGACATGTTCTTTTCCATGAACGGAGGCTCGACGTCGCAAAAGGCCCGGCCGGTCGGACCCAAGTTGGGTTCACCTTTGTTGAATCTCCCGTTTGTCCATGACGGAATCAAGCTGGCCGACATCGACGAAACCTTGACGGTGGATCAAGCGCGGAACCTGGCATTGCGAAACATGATCCGTGATCGCTACACGTATCAATTGGCGAGCGGTCAACACGTTGCCGCCCGGCTTGGCACGCCAGGCGTTCCCGTTCCTCCGCAACTCGCTGAGAAGGGCTTCACCAAAACACCGCTCTGGTTCTATAGCTTGCAAGAAGCAGAGACGCACGGTTCGGGCAAATTGACCGGAGCAGGCGGCCGCATCGTTGCTTCCGTATTCGCGAACTTGCTGAAGCGGGATTCAACCACGTTCCTCCATATCCCGCATTTCAAGCCATGGAACGGGTTTGGCGGACAACCCAGCATCTTTGCCGGCATGATCGCTTATGTGGAAGCCAATCGGTCTCACATACAGCACGCCGACGCGCTGAGATGCGGATGAATCAGACGACCCACTGTTAGCACGGGAGCAACGTCTTCGAGACTGACCGCAAGTCCACCCACTGGATGCCCGAAACGCTGTCTGGCCTGTGACGGGAATGCTCCGCCTTCGGACCGCCCGAATGGAAATATTCAAACCGTTGAGGAGGAGGATTCGCGAACAACGAGTTCAGGTTCGAGACCCGTCATCTGTTGCGGACCGGATTTGCCGTCCATCTCCTGAAGCAGTCGTTCAAGGGCGAGCCTAGCGATCTCGTCAAGATGGAGATTGAACGCGGTGAGTTTCGGTGTGCTTTCGCGGGCCCGGAGGCCGTCATAACGGGTGGCGATCCGCATGGATCCAGGCACGTCGATGCCCATTTCGGCGAAGGCGCGCACCGCCCCCGTCGCAAACGTGTCGATCAGGACGAACAGCGCGTCGACCTCCGGATGATGTTCCACCAGCCGTCGCCCGGCTTCATAGCCCGCCTGTTCGCCCGCCCTTTCGTCGAGGTAAAGGACGACAGGCTCAAATCCGGCGCTCTGCGCCAGACGCCGGTAAGCCGTCTCCGTTTCGTGGAAGGCGCTTCGGTCCGTCATGCCGACGAACAGGGCTGGCGCACGTGCGCCTTGCTCGAGAAAATGTGCGAACACCTTCTCGGTCACCGCTTTCGACTGAAGATCCACATAAGGCGCCTCCGCGGATGCGCCCCACCCCGGCCGGCCGATGGCAACGACCGGAACGCCGCGCCGCTTAAGGTCCTCCAGATGCGGATCGTCCGCAGAAGGTTCGATGACCAGAACGCCATCGACCTCAAGATGATCGAAACCGGGGTCCCCCGCCGGAAGGGGCGGCACAAGAACCAGCGACAGGCGTTGTTCAAGCGCTGCGACGGCGGCGGAAGCTGCGATCTCCATCATGAAACCGAGCCGTGACTGGCCGGCCGAAATGGAAAACGGCATGGAGGAGACCACGGCGATCGCATTGGCCTTGCCCGTCCTCAGCCGGCGGGCCTTGAGGTTCGGAACATAGCCGAGTTCCTTGATCGCGCGATCTATCCGCTTCTTCGTGTCGGCATCGACGTAGCGGGTGTTGTTGATTGCATTTGAGACCGTCGCCGGTGAAACCTCGGCGCGCCGGGCGACATCGACCACGGTAACCCTCACGGGCTTCTTCATGCGGACACTTTCCTGCTGAAGGGATGGAGAGGTCTGTTCATTTTTTATGCACCTGCAAAAAAGATAAACAATTAGGCATTTTCACGCATCCCGTTCTTGACTCGCAATTTAGTAAAACGTTTTACTAGGCAAAATGGAAGCCATAAATCGATAGTAAAACGTTTTAACAAGAGGTCGAGATGCTCGATGCCAAATCCCCCTCACAGATCCCGGTAGATGACCAGGTCACCCTACGCCGTCGCCGCACCGGCCTGACCCTTTTCAATCGCGAGCTGAGCGCAGGCGGCTACACCCTGTTCGCACCCCAGACGGCAGGTGGAAGCGTCTATCTCGTCGACATCGAGGGCAACCCCGTCCACCAGTGGCAAATGCCGGTGCGGCCGGGCCGCGATGCCGTGATCCTGAAAAACGGCAATCTCGGCTACAACGGCAGCCACGACACCTCCCTCGGCCTCTACCCCGCGTGGAACCTGTGGCATGGCGGCGATTTCTACGAGGCCACGCCCGACGGGGAGATCGTCTGGCGCCACGAAGACCCGCGCCACCACCACGATTGCCAGTGGCTCGAAAACGGCAACTTGCTCTACACCGCCGCCGAACCCATGCCGAAGGATATTTCGGACCGCATCACGGGAGGCGATGAAAGCAAGGGCGGCGCGGACGGTATCGTCCAGAGTGATGTGATCACCGAGGTCAACCGCAAGGGCGAAACCGTCTGGGAATGGCGGGCATGGGAACATCTGCGGCCAGAGGACTTCCCGGTCCACGACATCTTCGACCGGCGCCACTGGCCCATGATCAACGGCCTGTCGGTCACCCGGGACGGCCTGGTCCTGATGAGCCTTCGCGTGACCTCCGGGATCATTGCGGTCGACAAGGCAACGGGCAAGGTGGTCTGGCACGTCGGCCCGGACGTCGTCGCCCAGCAGCACACGCCGGTGGAAACGCCGGAAGGCAACATCCTCGTCTTCGACAACGGCAATGTGCGCAAGGGCGTGACCTCGCCGCATTCGCGCGCGCTTGAATTTGTGCCCGGCACCGGCGAAATCACCTGGCACTATACCGACCCCTGCGCGCCGTATTTCTTCTCGCCTTATATGGGCAGCGCCCAGCGGCTGGAAAACGGCAACACCTTCATTTGCGAATCCGCCTTCGGCCGGCTTTTCGAAGTCACCCCCACGGGTCAAACGGTATGGGAATACGTCGTTCCCTATTTCGCGCCATACCCGCCGGTCGTCGGCCCCTACATCACCGGCGAGCACAACAGCCTGTTCCGGGCACACCGCTATGCGGCCGAACAAATCGGCTGGCTGTGAGGCTCCTCATCCATGCAAGCCACGGGAACCTTTGAGATGTCGGAAGCAAGTGACGAAAAGCGGCCTGCCTCGTACCGCCCGGGTGCCATGGCACGGCTCACACAACTGGCGACAGGTGTCTTCAGCCCGCTGATCTCGCTGGCTATCGTTCTGGCAATCTGGAGCCTGGTCGCCGCATTCCAGGTCGTTCCGGAAGCCATCTTCCCCTCGCCCTGGTCGGTTGCCCTGGCTTTCGGGGAAATGGTGCAAAACGGAGTCTTTGTGAGCGATCTGTCGGTGTCGCTCAGCCGGGCCGCGATCGGCTTTGTCATCGGCGCATCCCTGGGCGTCGCACTCGGGGTTCTGACCGGGCGCGTGACCGCGATCCGAACGGTCCTCAATCCCTTCATGACCCTATTGCGCCCGATCCCGGCCATCGCCCTTGTCCCCGTCGCCATCGTCTGGTTCGGGATCGGCGAGGGATCGAAGTATTTCGTCATCTCCTACACCGTCTTTCTCACCGTCTGGTTCAACACCCACCATGGGATGGAATATATCCCGGAGATCTATCTGAGGGCGTCGCGATCGCTCGGAACCGGACGGTTGCGGGAGTTCTTCGCCGTGATCATCCCGGCCGCCGCACCGCATATTTTCGCCGGCATCCGGCTCGGCGTCGCCCTCGCCTTCCTCAGCCTCGTGGCCGCCGAACTGTCCGGCGCCTCCTCAGGGATCGGCTATCGCCTCCAGGAATCGCGTCAGTACATCCGCACCGACCGGATGTTCGCCCTGCTGATCGAACTGGGCGTGCTCGGCGCCGTCATCGACACCATCGTGCATCGCATCGGGAAACGACTGGTGCACTGGGAACAGAGCTAGGGGAGAAAGACCATGTCTTCCAATGCGACCGCGGTCCAGGGCAACGGCCTGGTTGATATCGACCATGTAAGCATTCGTTTCTCCAGCGCCAAGGGAGACCACCTCGCGCTTGCCGAAACCGCCCTGCGGCTGGAACCGGGCACCTTCACCGCGCTGATCGGTCCGTCCGGCTGCGGCAAGTCCACGCTTTTGAACGCTGTCGCCGGCTTCGTCGAGCCGACAGGCGGACAGATCAGGATCGACCAGACGCCCGTCGACGGTCCAAGCCCGAAAGTCGGCGTCGTGTTCCAGCAATACGCCCTGTTTCCCTGGTTCACGGCGCTCGGCAACGTCAAGTTCGCGCTGCAGCGGTTCAGGCTCTCGAAATCCGAGCGGCACGAACGCGCCATGGCGGCCCTTGCCGAGGTCGGTCTCGAAACCCAGGCGGACAAGGTATCCGGGCCAGCTTTCCGGCGGCATGAAGCAGCGCGTCGGCATCGCCCGGACGCTTGCCTACGAACCTAAGGTCCTGTTGATGGACGAGCCCTTCGGCGCGCTCGACGCCCAGACCCGCCGCGTCATGCATGAGCTGCTGCTGCGCGTTTGGGGCAAGCACAAGGCAACCGTGCTGTTCGTCACCCACGATGTGGATGAGGCGCTGCTGCTTGCCGACCATGTTCACGTGATGTCGCGCGGGCCTGGCCGCATCATCCGCAGCTACGACCTGGAAGAGGCGCGGCCACGCGCGATCTCCCGCGACTACCCCGACCTTCTCGACATCAGGGAGGAAATCCTGGCCCTGCTCAAACCCACTTCCCCAGAGAACGAAGCAGAGGCCGCCTGACCAATCCAACTGCCAGCAGAAACAATCCAGAACTCAGGAGCAACCATGATGAAGAAATTGAAATTCACCCAACTCATCGGCGCGGCCTTCGCGCTCGGCGCTTTTGCCCTGTCAACGCCGTCATCGGCCGAAACGGTCAATTTCGCTTGGACACCCAACCCGCAGACGCCGCAGGTGGATGTCGCCATCGCGAAAGGCTACTTCAAGGACGCCGGCATCGACCTGAACATCGTTTCGTTCCAGTCCGGCCGCGAGGGTTTTGAAGCCCTGCTCGGCGGACAGGTAGACTTTACCTTCATGGCCGAGTTTCCTGCGGCGACCGGAGCGCTGACCGGTCAGAAATTCGGTGTTGTGGCGGATCTGGCCCGCTTCACCGGATCGCGCATCATCGGCTCCGCCAAATACAGCGAATTGAAGTCTCCCGCCGACCTTGCCGGGCTGAAGATCGGCACGACGCTCGGCACCAATGTCGACTACTACCTGAGTGAAGTGCTGAAGGGCGCGGGCGTCACGGCCGAGGTCGTGAACGCGGCACCGGCGGATCTCGCTCCGGCCCTGGTCCGCGGCGACATCCAGGCGGCCGTGATGTTCCCGACCTTCTACAGCCAGGCCAAAAAGGCGCTCGGCGACGATTACCGGGAACTGGTTGCCCCGGGTTACAATGTCCACTTCATCATCGCTGCGTCCCAGGGCGCGATCGACGGCAAAGAGAAGATGATCGAGGCCTTTCTCGGCGCGCTCGCCAAGGCGGATGCTGATGTGAAAGCCGACCCGGAAGCGGCAATGGAAGCTGTGGCGGCAAACCTGAAGGGCGCCATGGGCGCGGACGGTCTCAAGGCCATGTGGAAGAACGTCGATATCGGCCTGACCCTGAACGAGGACCTGCAGTCGCTCCTCGTCTCGGAAGGAAGCTGGATCGTCTCCAAGGGTGTCGTCAAGGCCGAAGCGCCGACAATGGAAAGCATCCGCCCCTACCTGGTGGATGGACCGCTCAAGGCCGTGGCGCCTTCGATGGTGACGCTGCCATAAAGGCGCACTTCAAAAAACTTGACGGTCGCGGCAAGTCTTCCGCGGCCGTCCAACATAACCTGGCCGATATCGCCAGGAGCGCCCATCGACCCGCCAGGCTGACTAAAAGGCGAAATCCTTGACCGCCTCCATAGTCACGTAGGTCGACGTGTTGGAGACATGCGGCAGGGCGGTGATCGTTTCGCCCAGGATCTTGCGATAGCTTTGCATGTTCGCGGTGCGGACCTTCAGGAGATAATCGAACGAGCCGGCGATCATGTGGCACTGTTCGATCTCCGGAATTTTCTGGACCGCGGCGTTGAAGGCCTTCAGCGCCGCTTCCCGCGTATCCGACAGGGTCACCTCGGTGAAGGCGACATGCTCCTTGCCGAGTTTTTGCGGATTGAGCACAGCCCGGAAGCCCTGGATATAGCCCTCATCCTGCAACCGTTTCAGCCGCGTCTGGCAGGGGGTCTTCGACAAGCCGACGCGCCGCGCCAGGTCCGTGACCGGCAGTCGCCCGTCCGATGAAAGAATTTCAAGGATTTGCCGATCATATCGGTCAAGTTGCCTTACATCATCAACTAACTTAGCCATATGACCTCAAGAATATCGAAATTTAAGTTTCTGACCTTCTATTTTGACTG
The DNA here is from genome assembly GCF_963675095.2 of uncultured Roseibium sp. Classification (GTDB taxonomy): domain Bacteria; phylum Pseudomonadota; class Alphaproteobacteria; order Rhizobiales; family Stappiaceae; genus Roseibium. The sequence goes on from NZ_CAXXSJ010000029.1 coordinate 179,103, forward strand.
ATAACAGGGAAATATGCCTTTTGAAAGCATGCGATACTGAAACCTCCTGATACGAGGTCCTGCCATGAACGAGCTGAGCGCGCCGCGAAAAGACATGTCCGAACTCCATCTGGCGGAGGACAGCGTCGTCCTTGAGCGCCTGACGGCGAAGTTTCAGCCCGGCCTCGACCAAAGGCGGGCGATTACGGCAAGGGCCCAATCCCTCGTCGAGGCCATCCGCGCGGATGCGGCGCCCGGTCTGATGGAAGTCTTTCTCGCCGAATACGGTTTGTCGACCGACGAAGGCATCGCCCTGATGTGCCTTGCGGAGGCCCTTTTGCGGGTTCCCGATGCCGAGACCATCGACGATCTGATCGAGGACAAGATCGCACCGTCGTCCTGGGGTCGCCATCTGGGCAAGTCGTCCTCCTCCCTGGTCAATGCCTCCACCTGGGCACTGATGCTGACCGGTAAGGTTCTGGATGATGAAAAGTCCAGGGGCGTGGCGCAGGTGCTGCATGGTGCCGTCAAGCGGGTCGGCGAACCGGTGATCCGCATGGCGGTCAAGGCGGCCATGAAGGAGCTGGGAAATCAGTTCGTTCTGGGGGGAAAGCATCGAAAGCGCGCTGTCCCGCGGAAAAGGCATGGTCAAGAAGGGCTACACCTATTCCTACGACATGCTGGGCGAGGCCGCGTTGACCGCCCGCGATGCCCGGAAGTTCTTCAACGCCTACAGCGACGCCATCAAGACGATCGGCAAGCAGGCCAAATCGGACGACATCCGCGACAATCCCGGCATCTCGATCAAGCTGTCGGCCCTGCATCCGCGCTACGAGGTCGGCCAACGCGACCGCGTGATGAGCGAACTGGTGCACAGCACGCTGGCACTGACCCTGTTGGCGCGCGAGCATAACATCGGGCTCAACATCGATGCGGAGGAAGCCGATCGCCTGGACCTGTCCCTTGATGTGATCGCAGCGGTTCTGCGCGACAAGCGCCTGGCAGGTTGGGACGGTTTCGGTCGTGGTCGTCCAGGCCTATGGCAAGCGGGCGGCCCCCGTGCTCGACTGGCTCCATGCGCTGGCGGAAAAGCTTGACCGCAAGATCACCGTCCGTCTCGTCAAGGGCGCTTATTGGGACAGCGAGATCAAGCGCGCGCAGGTGGAAGGCCTGGACGGCTTCCCGGTCTTTTCCCGCAAGTCCGCGACCGATGTCTCCTATATCTGTTGTGCCGCCAAACTGCTCGGCATGACCGACCGCATCTATCCGCAATTCGCCACGCACAATGCGCATACGGTGTCGGCCATTCTCGAAACTGGCGGAAGAATAAGTCCGCCTTCGAGTTCCAGCGCCTGCACGGCATGGGCGAAGTGCTGCATCGCCAGGTCAAGCAGACCGAGGGAACGCGCTGCCGCATCTATGCACCGGTCGGCGCTCACCGCGATCTTCTCGCTTATTCTGGTCAGGCGCCTGCTCGAAAATGGTGCCAATTCCTCCTTCGTCAACCAGAATCGTCGACGAAAACGTGCCCGCGGCACAAGTCGCCGCAGACCCGTTCGAGGCCCTGCCCGCGGACCTGGACAAACCCGCCGCCCATGTCCAACGCCCGAGCGATCTCTTCGCGCCTGAGCGGATGAATTCGAAGGGCTGGGACCTCCACGACGATCGGGACCTGAGCGACATCGACAGCAACCGCAAACCCTTTCTCAAGGCCACATGGGTCGCTGCGCCCATTCTGGCGTCAGAGTTCAGGGGGGTCGCGCCCAGACAGGTCCACAGCCCCTCCAATCAAAGCGATCTGCTCGGAACGCTGACGGAGGCCACTCTAGAGGACGCCGAAGCCGCCCTTGATGCCGCGAGCGACTGGAGCGACTGCCCCGGTTCCGCAACGGGCGGAAATCCTCAACCGGGCCGCCGCACTCTACGAGCAGAATTTCGGCGAGATCTTCGCCGCCCTGACACGAGAAGCAGGCAAGACCCCGCCGGACGCGATCGCGGAACTGCGCGAAGCGGTCGACTTCCTGCGCTATTATGCGGCCCGGATCCCCGGGCTCGGCGAACGCGAACAGCGCGGCCTATTCGCCCTGCATCTCTCCCTGGAATTTCCCGCTCGCCATCTTCACCGGACAGATCGCGGCCGCCCTGGCCGCCGGCAACGGCGTGCTGGCCAAACCGGCCGAGCCGTCTCCGATCATTGCAACGATTGCGGTGAAGCTGCTTCATCAGGCCGGTGTTCCGCGCAGCGTTCTCCAGTTGCTTCCAGGGCGCGGATCGGTCATCGGCGCGAAGATCGTCTCCGACCCGCGCATCTGCGGCGTCTGTTTCACCGGCTCGACCGGCACGGCGCAGATGATCAACCGCTCCATGGCAAAGCGCGCCGCGCCGGATGCGCCGCTGATTGCGGAAACCGGCGGCCTGAACGCCATGATCGTCGACTCCACCGCTCTGCCCGAGCAGGCCATTCGCGATATCGTCAATTCCGCTTTCCGCTCCGCCGGTCAGCGATGCTCGGCGCTGCGCATCCTGTTCCTGCAGGAGGACGTCGCCCCCGCCTTCCTCGATATGCTCTATGGCGCAATGGATGAACTGGTCCTCGGCAATCCCTGGGACTATGGCACCGACATCGGCCCGGTCATCACCGAGACGGCGCGCCAAGGAGATCGAGGCACATATCGAAACGGCCAGATCGGAAGGCCGGCTGCTCAAACAGCTGAAGCCCCCCAAGGAGGGCACGTTCGTCGGCCCCGCCGCCATCCGCGTTGACAGCATGAAGGACATGCACCGCGAAATCTTCGGGCCTGTCCTGCACATCGCCACGTTCAAGTCTCAGGATGTCGACCGTATCCTCGCGGATGTCAATGCCAGCGGCTATGGCCTGACGTTCGGTCTGCACACGCGGATCGACGATCGGGTCGAGCATGTGACGACCAGCCTCAATGTCGGGAATATCTACGTCAACCGGAACCAGATCGGCGCGATCGTCGGGTCTCAGCCGTTCGGCGGCGAGGGCTTGTCGGGAACCGGACCCAAGGCCGGCGGAACCGAACTATGTCCCCCGCTTTACACGGTTGCCAGAACAGCTCGCCTCCAAAAACCGACCCCTCCGCTCCGGTGGAGATGAAGACCGTTTCAGGGGGCCCTGGACCAATTGCCCGACACCGGACGCACGATCCTGAAAACGCTGGAAATGCCTGGACCCACCGGAGAATCTAATAGGCTCTCCTTCTATCCGCGCGGGCAAGGTTCTGTGCCTTGGGCCAACACCGGAGGATGCCTCGGAACAGGCGCAGATCGCCCATGAGAACGGCTGTCCGTCCCTTGTCGTCTGCCCGGGCATGAACGACGGCTCGGCCATCGCGGGCTTCCTGAACCGGGACGATCTTTCCGGACTGTCCGGGATCGCTGTGGTCGCGTTGTGGAGCGATGAGGCCGATCTACGGACCGCCCGCATGGCGCTTGCGAAACGGAACGGACCGCTTGTTCCGCTGGTGACGGATCGCGATATGGCCGGCTATTGCCATCTGGAGCGCCACGTCTGCATCGACACCACCGCCTCCGGCGGCAATGCATCCTTGCTTGCGGCAGCCGGCGCATAGAGCGATGTCCGATCAGTTTGGATCGTTTGTTGACGATGCGACCTTCTTTCGCAAGCCATGAACCATGTGTCAGGTCTTGGGGACTTCGACCTGACGCTGGCCGAAGCTCATGTGGAAGGCCCCGGCTGCAAGAGACCGAAAGGGAAGGATCAGACCGCCGAATCTTTCTGATACGGTGATCTGATCCCTGGAACAGCCGCCTTATCAAGCCGCCCTCGATCCATAAGGGGGAAGCCTCTTTTCCAGCATTGGCTGGAGGGGAAGTCGCACAACGAATGTGCTGCCTTTTCCGACGTTCGACTGGACGGTTTATCTTGCCCTGGTGTGTTTGATTTCCACGATCGACTTGCAGATCGCAAGACCCTGGCCGGTTCCCTTCCCGGGAGGCTTGGTCGTATAAAACATGTCGAAGATACGACGTAGCGCTTGCCGTTGGATTCCCGGTCCGTTGTCGGCAATCTTCAAGATGCATGCATTCTCGCTGCGCTCGACACTCACCTTTATTTCGCCCTTTCCTCCTGAATAATCCTGCGACTGAGAGTGTTCGGCGATCGCATCGGCGGCGTTGACAACCAGATTGATGACGACCTGCGACACGTCCCCCGGATAACAGGGCACCATGATTTCGGTATCCGTCGGTTTCGAACGTCAGATCGGCATTATGGCGCCACTGGGGACCTTGAGACCGTAATTGCGTTTTCGACGAGCTTGACCATATCTGTCTCTGTCGTCTCGCTATCGTCCGGATGAGCGAATTCCTTGATCGAACGGACGATCTTGCCAATGGACTCGACGCCTGCGGCGGCTTCGGAAAGCGCGGAGGGGATTTCTTCCTTCAAGAACTCCCAATCCATATCCCGGAGCTGGTCCATCTTGTCGGCTTTGGAGCTGTCCGAACTGTTCTCAATAAAGCCGTTCAAGTCGGAAAAGGCTTCGCGCAGGAACTTGAGATTGTCGCCGATGAACTGGGTTGGCGTATTGATCTCATGGGCCACGCCACTTGCCAATGTACCAAGCGATTCCAGCTTGTGCGTTTCCAGAAGCTCCAATTCAAGCCTTCGGTTTTTCTCGTTCGCCTCGCACAATTCAGTGATATCCGTGTCGACTAGAACAAAACCTCCGGTCACCATCGACCGCTGCGTATGCAGGAGAACGCGTTCGTCCGTCCAATTGCTTTGCCATGTCTGAACGACTTTCGAATCGAGTCGATCAAGACGGTCCTGCACGGCTTCCATCTGGGCTTCGGCATCCTTGGCCGGTGCCGTCGCATACGCCTTAAGCAATACGTCCTGAAACAGCGTATTCCTGGAGAAGTCGTCTTTGGGGGGGGGGGGGGGGGGGGGGGGGTCAGACCGTAAAGGTCCAGCGCCGCGCGGTTGACGAACCGAAGCTGCCCACTTTCTCCCACGATGAATATGGCCTGCGATACGCTGTTGATCGCGTTGTGAAGCATTGTCTCGGCGATTTTTCGACCTGCCTCAGCCTCTTCGCGCTTGCTGTTGGCAATACGCGCGTACTCTGCAAGTGCGATCGACATCTGGTTATAAAGGATCGGGCGGTATGGGCCAGCTCGTCATTCCCGTTGACCGGCGGTCTGGTAGCCGAACTCACCTTTGGCAACCCGGGCCGCGCCGTCGCGAAGCTGGGTGTAGTTGCCGGGTAAGTATGGAACCCAGGAGATAGCCGAAAACAGCAACAAGAATGACTTCCAGACCGGCGATGGTCAGCATCCGCCGCGCGCCGCCGGCAATCACGTCATTGAGCAACGACGCGGACAGACCGATTTGCACCTCTCCCGAACTTGGTTCCACCTGCCAGGATGGGCGCGGCGACATCAATGTATTCGTCGCTCAAGTCATTATCGTCAGAACCCGTTGCCATATTGCAGAGTCTTCGCCGGAATTGTGCCGCCTTCGGCCAGGGTAAGCCCATTTGAGTTGGAGATCCGAACATAAAGGAGACCTTCGTTCGTCAAAGGCCTGATCGATCAGGGCATCCAGAGTAGCCAGATCGAGGGCGACAACCGCATCGCTCGTCATGGTAGCCAGCAGCTTTACCGAGGTCTGCGCCCGGGTGCGTAGCTCCTGTTCGTTCGAAGACCGAAGGGTCCTGGAGGCTCGTGAACACAAGAATGCCGAGAACGACGATCTCAATGACTGCGATACCCAGTATCGTCTTCAGTTTGAATGAACATGCCTGATCTCCCTCGGAAGCGATATCGGTCTGGCGTGAGGTAAGGCCCAGGGCACGAACATCGTCCCAGGCATCGCTGTCCGCTTCTGTGAAACCTGACATTCCAAAGCGGAGCAAGAACCTGTGGATCGCTCATCTCACGCATCGCGAATCGAAATGTTTGCGCGCACATCCGCAGGCACACCAGGCGATGCCGCAAAGGCATGCGGCGTATATTCGTCCGTCCTGTAGAAGACGCGGAGCTGGGCCCTCAGCTCTTCGGGTAATATTTCCGAAGGTGCGCTGCACCCCCCCCTCCGGCAGGAACCAGCCCCGAGCGCGACTGCGCGATAGACCGAGTCGTGGGACTTGACGTAGCGCGGGGTGAATGAAACGCCTTGTTTCATCAATTCGGCTCTCGGAATGACGCTTGCCCCAAATGCGGCGGGAGAGGGAAATGCGACTTCCTGATTGTTCAGGTCATTCAACTCTTGGACCGCGCTATCGGCCTGGGTGACCAGGATCCCTCTGAGTTTTCTTCCCGCCTCATGCGCGAACGCCTGATAACCGGCTGTTTCATGCACCACAACGAAATGGTAGGGATTCATGTAGGCGAAATCGTAAGCCTGCGCGGCCAGGCAGGCCTCAAAGGTCGGAATGTCCTTGGCGGTTGTGAACTTGAGCTTGAAGCCGGCTTTTTCTCCGAGCTTGTCCAGAAACGGCACCCAGACCTCGGCAAGCCGCGTTGCAGACTGCTGGGGGACCACGCCAAACGAATAGACTTTCTCCGCTGAGACCTGCCGGGCTCCGCATAAGACAAAAGCGGCGGCGCCGAACAGTACAAAGGGTGTCAGCGTGCGTCGGCGAAATTTCGACCGTGTTCCGATAAAAAGCGAAAGGCATCTTCATGGTGTCCACCTCGGGTTTTCACCAATGATGCAAGTAATATCGCTAAGCAACGATCCCCATTTAGGGACAATTTTCAGAAAATCTTCGTCTGGTAAACAACAAGGAAATTTATTCTAGAAATCAAGCAGATGCCAAGGCGGATTTTGCCGGGCGCCAAACATCAATGACCGTGTCCGGCGTATTGAGTTCGTGTACGGCATGCAGTCGCTTGATCGTAATTTGGCTCAATTGACTACCTGCGGCCAACAACAGCCGGCCTTCGCCATCCCGAATATCCGAGGCCAAGGTGTCGCCTGCAAAGAGCTGCGCCGCGGGCACCTTTTTTGCGAACGGCATCCTGTGTTCCGGCAAAGACCTGGTCCCCCCCCCCAGCGCCTGGCGCATGCTTTCCAGGATCTGGGGATCATATCTCGGAGCATTGCGCTCCAGTTCGGCCATGCAGACCTCGAAGTCCGGCTGATCGCCGATCGCTATTTCGGCCAGGTCAATCAATGCACATAGGAGTCTGGAGGCTTCGGGGAGGTTTTCTCCCTCGGTGTCGTCGTCGGGAAAGCCACTGCCGTCGTAACCCTTTCGGCAGTAGTAGATAGCCTCGGCTATCCCGTTCATGCGTGGAATATTCGAGACCAGATCGCGCGCCTGTGCCGCTGCGGCGTTGACCTGACGCTTTTCATCTGGCGACAGTGCCTCTCCACTTAAATACCGATCCGCCAACGCGTCGGGCAGCGTGAGATAACCGAGCGTGCAAAGCATGGCCGAAATACTGAGTTCAAGCGAAGGTTTTGATTCGCGGATCTTGGCGACTTTCCGCACCCAACGCTGGATCAACGATGCGCGGACATATGCACGCGGCCGGGAGATGGCGACGATGTCAACCAGCATCTTGACACTGCCTGACAGGGTTTGTTCGAGAAGTTCCCGCTCTGCAGCCAAAGCCTGATGATGCGTTATGCCATCCTCGATCACTTTCAACAGTATATCGGAGTTGCACGGTTTTCCGACAAAACGGAATATTCGCCCGTCGTTGACGGCATTGACGGCCGTTTGCTGATCGTTGTTGCCGGTCAACATGATCCGGGTCGTCGATGGGGGCTTTTTTCGCTATGAGACCGAGCAACTTGATGCCGTCCATCCCGGGCATGCTCTGATCGCTGACGACCACAGCGAATGGGCCCGAAGTCTTCAGCAATTCCAATGCCTTCTGCGGGCTGTCGGCAGTCGTGACATCAACAGCCTTTCGCAGCACGCGGTGGGCCGCCTGCAAGACATGCACCTCATCATCGACGAGAAGGACTTTTCTGTTTTCCAATCATGCTGCGACCTCGCGCGTTTGCCCCTCCGCCTTTTGAAGGACAACGGCGTTGGCGATCAGCCTTGGCCACTGTTCAAAGGGGGCTGAAGCATTCGATGCCGCGAGGCCTCAGGAGGGTCGCGGCGAGAATATCCGGCAAACCGAACAGCACGGCCAGAAAAGCGGCGCGCTTGGCGACCTGGCCAAGCGTTCCGGTCGCCTCGACCGCACCGGAGCGCAGGCTCAGACCCAACACATAGGCGGCCGTCAGTGTTTCTTGATCGTCCGTCAAATCCTCGCACTGGTTCCTGGACGCCCTTGCGAGCCAATAGGCCTCCTCAGGCCTGATCTCCCGCTGGCCGTCAGTTTTGCCTCCCTGACCGAGCCGGCCGACGGCCATCAGGTCGCGAAGACGTTCGGCTCCCAAATAGGCAATCGCTTTCGCCGACGTTGCATGTTTTCAAGGGTTGCTTGAAATAGGCCGAGTTGCAAAGCTGCAGCAGACGCAGGGACAA